>JACPXC010000013.1 GCA_016196755.1 Elusimicrobiota bacterium | reverse complement strand
TCGCCCAGACCCTTCCGCCGTTCTCCGTTCCAGATCCTCGAATTGCCGGCCGTTCGGCAATTCGAGGATCCACGCGCCCGAAGCGCGTAAACTCCACTGTGCCGGTGAACAACTCGCCCCCCAAACCCCGGGAACATGGAGTGGAGATGTACATCCTGGAGATGTACGCACTGTCCGCGTGGACAGTCGGGGCTCAGCGGTCGACCAACGCGCTGACCTCTTCCCACAGCGCGTCAAGATTGACGGGCTTGGAGAGGTACGCGTCGGCGCCGGTCAAGAGCCCCTCGGCGCGGTCCGCCGGCTCGGTGTACTTGGCCGAGAGCATGACCACCGGGATCTTCTTGGTGCGCGGGTCGCGCTTGAGACGCCGGCAGAGCTCGATGCCGTTGGCGTCGGGCAGCTGGACGTCGAGGATGATGAGCTGGGGCAGGGCCCCGGCGGCGAGCGCCGCCAGCGCGTCGGCGGCGCTTCCGGCCCCCGAGACGGCCACGCTCTTAAGCGACATGGCGTCGGCCAGGGTCTCGCGGAAATGGTCGTCGTCGTCGACCAAGAGGACGGTGGTTTGCGTGGCGGTGGTCATGACCGCGGGCCGGAGCGTCTCCCGCCCCACGGGAGCGAGGGGCTGAACTTCAAGCCGGGCCAGCGCACCGCGTCGCCCATGAGGCGCCTGAGGCCCACGTAGGCGAAGATCAAGGGGATGGGCAGGACGAAGGTCCCTAGGATGCCCAGCACGACGGCGTTGAGCCAGATCCCGCCGGCGATGGAGGCGACGACCCCCACGGCGTTGAGGACGCCGAATTCCGCCATGCCGAGCTCGCGCCCGGCCTGCGCGGGCGCGAAGGGGGTCATGCCCTCGGCCGCCAGCTTGTCGTAGGCGGCCTTCGCGGCGCTAAAGCCCGAGCCGATCGCGGCCTCGCTCTGCTTGAGCTCGTTGGTCAGCGTGCTCATGACGGCCTTGACGACCCGGTCGAGCTTCTCGCCCTTCTCGGTGACGCCGAACATCATGGCCAAAAGGGCGATCGTGCCGGCGAGCTTGGGGGTCGACATCGACGTGCCGGAGATGGCCCGGGTCTTGCCGCCCGGCCAGGCGCCCTCGGTGTCGTTGCCCTGCTCGGCGGCGTCGGGCTTGCGCGGATAGTCCTTCCACTTGCCGCCCTTCTTGGTGACCGGGGAGCCCGGCCCCTTCGAGGAGAAGCCGACGACCCTCTTGTTCTTGTCGGTGGCGGCCGTGGCGATGACGCGCTCGCCCGCGGCGATGGCCGGAGACCCGACCGTGTTGGCCCCGGCGTAGCCGTTGTTGCCGGCCGCGAAGACCATGACGTGGCCTTCCTCGCCGAGCTTCTTGACCAGCCGCGCGTCGGGGCTGTCCGGGTCGCCGCCGTCGTCGCCCCAGGAGTTGGACATGATCAGGTTGCCGTCGTTGGCGGCCATGGTCAAGGCCTTGAGGACGTCGTCGAGCGTGGCGCCGCCGTTGGTGAAGGCCTTGTAGTGGGTGATGCTCTTGAGCCAGGGGGCGTAGTTGAGCACCATCGAGGTGACCCAGGTGCCGTGGCCGTTGTCGTCGATGCCGTCGCCGTCGGGCCGGACGTCCTTGTGGCCGGCCAGGCCCGGCTTGACCAGAGGGTGCTCGATGTCGACGCCGGTGTCGATGACGGCGACCTTGGGCTGGGCCGGAGCCGCGCCGAAGAGCCCCCGCAGGGTCCGGGCCAGCGACGCGCGCCAGCCCACGCCGGGGTCGCCCCAGCGCGCGCGGGCGAGCTCGTGGATCTTGTCGGCGGTGGAGAGCTTGAGGGTGTCCTTCATCGAGATAGCACCCGCGGACGGCTCGGCCTGCCTGCCCGCGAAAGCCGGGTCGTCCTCGACCGGGCGGACGATCGAGCGGGAGGCGTTCTCGAAGACCTCGAACCCGCGCGCGGCCATGTCGATCTTGAAGCGCTCGATGGCGGACTCCGGCACTCGGATCGTGGCGGTGTTGATCCGCCGATACGCGGCCACCGGCGAGGCGCCGTAGCCGAGCAGCGCCTCGCGGCCCAGGCCGGCCGCCTCGAGCTCCGTCGACAGCGCCGACTGGGCGGCCGAGAAGAGCTTCATCCCGCCGCGCTTGGTCACGTCGATGAGGCCGAGATGGATGTCGCTCGAGAGCGGCCGGGCGCCGCCCTCGAGGCGCACGAGCAGGACGCGCGAGTCGGGCATCGTGGCGACGGCGGCCGGCGGCTCGGCGCGCGGCCCGCCCACCGTGTCCGCGAGCAGGCTGCCGGCCAGCATGCCGGCGGGCAAGAGCAGGAGCCCCGCGAAGCCGTTGACCATCGCCCCGATATAGGCGCCGCCGTACATGAGGGCCAGGACCAGCGCGAACAGCTGCGACCCGGCGCGCGCGTCGAGCCACTGCGCGGCCGCCGGCATCCTCAGCCAGTCCGAGAGGATGTGGCGCAGGATGTGGTGTCCGTCGAGCGGCGCGAACGGCAGCAGGTTGAAGAGGCCGAGCATCGAGTTAAAGAGCACGAAGGAGGCCGCGGCCCACACCAGCGTGGGAGCGGCGCCCACGGCGGCCAGCCCGGCCGCCACGGCCGCGCCGCCCAGCGCCAGGGCGAAGTTGACCGCCGGGCCGGCCAAGGCGATCTTGGCCATGTCGGCGTCGGGGTTATCGAGGTTGCGCTGCTCGACGGGCACCGGCACAGCGCCGCCGAAGAGCATGCCCGTGAAGGCCAGGGTCAACAGCGGCACGACGACCGTCATGAACGGGGAGATGTGGGTCAGGAGGTCGCGCGGCGACCAGCCCAGCCGGTTCGCGATGCGCGCGGTGGGGTCGCCGAGCGCCTCGGCGGCCTTGGCGTGGCCCATCTCGTGGAGGATCAGCGAGGGGATGACGAAGAGCGCGTAGAGAGGGGCGGTAATAAGGAAGGCCGGGCTGATGGCGGAGGTCAGGACCCCCAGGCCGAGCGCCGTGCCGAGCACGAGGCTGGCCCCGGTCCAGGTGTTGAGGAAGCTTCCCGCCTCGCCGAGCCAGCTCGGCGACATCATGCTCAAGAGCTCGCTGTTGCCGCCGCGGTCCGAGCCGTCGGGGTCGGACCTATCGTCGGGCCCGCCGGGGCTGACGCGGCGCTGGGGGTTGCCGAGCTCGTCTAGGCCGCGCGTCGAGTCGGGCCCCTCGTCGGACCGGGCCGGCGTCTCATCGGGCGTCGCCTTGTTCAGGCCGCTGGAGCGCTTGGAAGTCTCCTTGACGCCGTTGACCGCAAGGGACTCCGCGCCGCGGCGGACCCCGCCGTCGAAGAAAGCGTTGAGGGCCGCGGGAAGGGCGGCACGGGCGCCCGGGCGTATCCGCGTCACGGCGGCCGCCACCGACGCCAGCGCGGCGCGCGAGGAAGCCGGAGGGGCGCGCTGGGCGGCGGAGGCCGAGAGCGCGGCCTGGGCGGCGGCCGGGGAAGCTGGGACAAGTGCGGACGCCGCGACGGCGGGAGATCGGAGCTGGGCGGCGGAGCCGGCGGCGACGGCCGAGGCGCCGGCCTCGGCGCGCACGGCGGCGGCGGCGGCGGAAGCCGGGACGGAGAGCCGAGGGGCGGCGGACGGCAGGCTCAGAACGGGCACGGAGAGGGTCGAGGGGACGCTCAGGGCCGGGGCCTGCAGGCGCACCGGGGAGACGGCGCCGGCCGCGCCCATGGCGCCCGTCACGGAGCCCGCGGCCGGGGCCACGGAGATGCGCGCGGTCTGCGCCCACGCCGGGACGCCGGGGGCCAGAAGGATCAATATAGAGGAAAGACCGGCCGCCGTCGCACGCCGCAGGATGTCGTTCATGCCCTCATTCTAGCGGCGGCCCCAAGGGCCGGTATGAGGCCGAGGGCCCAATTTGGGCCTGGTATATGGCCCAACACGGGCTGGGACGCAGGACCCCCGCCGCCCCCAAGGCCCCGGAGGCGGCACTTCCTCGCGATAGCGCTCGGTCGCGGGACTAGTGCTCGGTCTCCCAATAGTCCTTCAGGCGGCCCGACAGCGCCGGGGCCTTGAGCTTCTCGATGGCCTTCTTCTCGATCTGGCGGATGCGCTCGCGGGTCAGGCCCAGGCGCTTGCCGACCTCGCCCAGGGTCATGACGTCCTCGACGCCCAGGCCGAAGCGCAGGCGGACGATCTCGGCCTCGCGCTCGCTGAGCCGGCCCAGCGCCGCCTCGAGCTCCCCGGTGCGCAGGTTCTTGTGGGCCGCGGCCCCCGGAGAGGCTTGGTCGTCGTCGGCCAGGCGGTCGGCCAGGGAGAAGTCCTCGCCCTCTCCGGGCTCGGCGGAGAGCGACAGCGGGTCCTGGCCGGCCTTGGCGGCGGCTCGTACCCGGTCGGGGCTCATGCGCAGGCGACGGGCCAGCTCGGCGGCGGTCGGCTCGCGGCCGTGGCGCTCGCGGTACTCGCGCTCCACGTGCCACATCTTGTCGCGCATCCCGTGGACGTGGGCCGGCAGACGGATGATCGCGGCCTTGTCGGCGATCGCGCGCTGGATGCTCTGGCGGACCCACCAGGTCGCGTAGGTGGAGAACTTGAAGCCCAGGCGCTCGTCGTAGCGGTCGGCGGCCTTCATGAGGCCGAGGGTCCCCTCCTGGACGAGGTCGGACATCTCCATCCGGCTGTGGGTGAAGCGCTTGGCCACCGACACGGCGAGCAGGATGTTGGCCTTGACCAGGTCGGTGCGCGCCCGAGCCATCCGGTCCAAGGCGGCCGAGACCAGCTGGGCGAACTCGAGGAGCTCGCCCGGGTCCCCCGGCACGGCCGCCGCGATGCCGCTCAGCCGTTCCTTGAGGGCGCGCACCCTGTCCATGTCGGCCGCCACTTGGGCGTCCGGCGCGCCGGCCAGCTCGCGCAGCTCCGCGGCGCTCATGCGCCCGGCGGCCCGGCGGCGCAGATAGCGCTCGGGCCGCGCGAAGTCGTTGCCGTAGCGCGCCGACAGGCCGGCCAGCTCGCTGCGGCAGTCGGCCAGCCGGGCGGCCATGAGCTGGACCTTCCCGGCAAGGCGCTGGAGCTTCTTCGGGTTGAGCTTGAGGGCGTCCAGGCGCGCCACGATCTTCTCGCGCCCTCCCCCGGGCCTCGCCAAGGCCCGGCGCAGCGGGCGGCAGGCGGAGGCGAGCCGGCGGCGCATCCCCGCCACGGCCGCGGGAGACTTGTACCCGCGCGGCATGAGCTCGGCGGCGCTCATCTCGCCCGAGCGCACGAGCTCCTCCCAGGACAGCAGCTGGCGCCAGACGATCGGCGAGCCCAGCATGAGCAGCTCGAACTCGCGGCGCCGCTCGCGCAGCTCCCGGCCCAGCACGATCTCCTGCTCATGGTCGAGCAGGGGGGTCTTGGCGGCCTGAGCGATGTAGGCCGCAAGCGCGTCTCCTTCCACGGCGGCAGGAGCGGTCATGGGGCCCTCCGCCTTTATTGTAGCTCCGCGCGGGAAGGGCGGCGGTCACGTTCCTGTGACGGAGGCTTAGCGGCCCCGCTCGGCGTCCCAATCCTCGGCGAAAGCCTCGACCCGCTCCGAGAAGAACCTCCGCCAGCGCCCGTAGAGCTCGGGGTCCGAGAAGATCGCCGCGCAGTCCTCGTTATGGCGCACGAGCTCGGCGGAGCGCGCCTCGGCGTTGGGCCCCAGCTCCTTGAGCAGGCGCGCGCGCGCTTCGGGGTCCTTCGAGCGCCAGGCCGCCAGGTTGGCGCGCGAGTCGTCCAGGAGCGAGGCGGCCGCCTCGAGGAGCTCGGCCCGGGTCGAGGTCAACGCGCTGAGCTTCCCCTCGTTGCGCGCGCGCACGTCCTCCATAAACTCCCCGGGGCCCGCGTCCCAGGCCCGCAAGACCGAGAACGACACGCGGTCGGCGTCGACGTAGAGGGCCTCGTGGAACGCCGGCTTGCCGCGGGCCAGGAGCGCCTTGAGGGCGGCGGTCTGGTCGCGGTAGGCCACGGCCTCCTCCTCGACGATGAAGTTGTCGCAGACCCGGCCCAGCTCGGCGCGCATCTCCACGCTGTTGATCCCGTGGCGCAGCTCGTGCACCAGGACCGGCAGGGCCTTCCAGGCCAGGATCTCGGGGACGCGCGCGTAGGGCACGCCCTTGGCTTCCAGCGCCGCCCCCCCGGCGGCCAGCCAGCGCCGGTTGACGCGCACCAGGCCTTCCTCATATATGGCCACGGTATGCTCGCTGAAGCCGTCGCCGGGGGCCGGGAAGCGCAAATCGACCCGTGGACGCGACTCGACGAAGCGGTGGTGCTCGGCCAGCTCGGGCAGGCTTTTAAGGAGGTGACGCCATTGGGCCGAGAACTTGCGGCCCAGGTCGGCGCGTCGGGCCGCGTAGGCGACGGGGTCTTCGCCTGCCCAGGCGGCGGCGCTCAAAAGCAGGACGAGGATCGCCCCCACGGGCCGAGGATAGCGAATTTGTAGACTGGGCTTATGACGTTGATCCTTCTCCGGCTGCTGCTCGCAGCCGGCCTCTCGGCCAGCGACCAGGTGGCCTCGTCGACGGGATCGGGGAAAGCGCACGCGGAGGGGCCGGGCCCGGTCTTCGGCGCGCCCCTGCGCCTGCGCTTTCTGCTCGACGACCGCGGCCAGCCTCGCGGCGACCTGGGCTTCTCGGTGCGCTGGGACGCAAGCGATTTGCCCGGCCTGCCGCGCCGCGCGGCGCGTCTGGCGCTTGACCCGTTCGGGACCACCGAGCGGGCGGCGCGCGAGATCCTGACCGGCGCCGAGATCGGGCTCTACGCCCTGCACTTCAAGGCCGACGCCATCCTCCCTATCGGCTTCCTCCTGAGCCCGCTCTCGCAAGCGGCGAGCTGGATGGGCCCTCCAGCCCGGCGCCTGAGCGGAGGGGCGCGGCTCGACCGGCCGGCCGACGCCCTGCCCGCGCCTCCCAGCGACCGGCGCCACCGCCTGCGGCTGACTCCGGCGCGCGAGGAGATCGAGCGCGGCCTCAGGCGCGACCTGCACCGGGCCATCGTCAACGCCGGGTTCAACCTGGCGCTTCCCAGCCGCCTCAGCGTCCCCTACGCCCAGAAGCAGGCCATCCTCGACAGCATCAGGGCGGCCGGGAACGTCTGGGAGGAAGACCTGCGCGGCGAGCCATAAAACGGTATCCTTGAAACATGGCAAAGATACATCCCGCCGCCGTCGTCGACCCCAGCGCCGTCCTCGCGGCTGACGTCGAGGTCGGGGCGGGCTGCATCGTGGAGGCCGGGGTAAGCGTGGGCGCGGGGACCGTCCTGCGCCCCCACGCCGTCCTGCGCCGCGGCACGAGCCTCGGCAAAGGCAACTTCGTCGACTCCTTCGCCGTGCTGGGCGGCGACCCCCAGGACCTGAGCTTCGACCGCAACACCGAGACCTTCGTCAAGATCGGCGACGGCAACACGTTCCGCGAAGGCGTCACGGTGTCGCGCGCCACCAAGCCCGGCGGGGCCACCGTGATCGGCGACAAGACCTACTGGATGGCCTCGAGCCACGCCGGCCATGACGCCGCGGTGGGCGACGGCGTCATCATCGTCAACGCCGTGCTCCTGGCCGGCCACGCGGTCGTGGGCGAGCGCGCCATCCTCTCGGGCGGCACCCTGGTGCACCAGTTCTGCTGGGTCGGCGAGATGGTCATGACCCAGGGCAAGGCCGGGATCGGCATGCACGTCCCCCCCTTCGTCATGGTCGCCGAGGTCAACCAGGTCATCGGGCTCAACCTCGTCGGCCTGCGCCGCAACCCCGCGATGACCGACGAGGACCGGCGCCAGATCAAGCAGGCTTTCGCGCTGACCTACCGCTCCGGCCTGCCGCGCGGGAAGGCCCTCGAGGAGATGGACGCCTGCAAGGACTGGGGACCGGCCGCGGGACGCTTCCGGGATTTCGTGCGCCGGGTCCTCACCGCCGAGAAGCCCCATAACCGCGGGCTCTGCCCCCGCGCCCCCGCCGCCGCGGACTGAAATCACCGTCGCGAAGAATTTACGCGCTTCGGGCGCGTGGATCGAAGAATCGCGAACGACTGCGATTCTTCGATCTCGAACAGAGGACGGCAGAAAGAGGGGCATGCCTGCGTGCACGCTTCGCGCACGACCCAGCGAATATACCATCACTTCAACTATGCCCGGACACAATGCCGGTCACTTAAGACGAAACAGTCCAGGCGCGAAGTTTCTGAAGGGTTGTTCTTGAAAATTGCGTTTCCGTCCACTTTACCTGTTCCGGAAAAGTGGAATTGATGGAAACGCCATCGCCTTCGGCGGGAGAAACCGCCTAGGCCGATGCAGGGTTCTTGCGATTCCACGCCCGAGTTCGAACCACTATTATGCGTCAAACTGCGTCCGGACAGAGTTGGAGTAATGGAAACGCAATTTCACCATCCCCGGGGATAGTTCCAATCCTTGACCCTGCGCGAAGCGTGCACGCAGGCGTGCCAATCCTTCTGCCGTTTGCCGTTCATTGCTCCAGATCGAAGGATTGCGGCCGTATCGCGATCCTTCGATCCACGCGCCCGAAGCGCGTAAATGGCTCCGTCGATTTGACGATTCCTTGACCTGGCGGGGCCATAGTATGCCCAGCGGGAGGCTCCATGAACGCGAGACGCATCCTCATGGCCCTGTTCGTCCTCGGCGGCGCCGCCCTGGCCGTCGGCGTCTGGCGCACGCAAGGCAAGGATAAGCTCGCCAAGCTCGGCGACGAGGCGCGCGCGGAGCTGCGCGACGCGCTCAAGGCCGAGCGCGAGGTCGTGCGCCGCTACGTCTACGAGCCTTGGCCGCACGGCTGGACCTACCCGTACTACGGCTGGTGGGGCGAGGGCCATAGGACGACCGTGGTCTATCCGCCGGCCCCGGCGCAGCCCCAGCCCGCGCCGCCTAGGGCGCCGCCCCGCAAGGCGGGGCGGCGCGTGAGACTGCCGTTGGATTGAAGGCGGCTACTTCTTCCTCTTCAGACCGACCCCGAGCTTCTTGTCCATGAGGTCCTTGGCCAGCTTGGAGTTCCTGACATAGTCGGCGTTGACCCACGTGTACTGCTCGGCCAGGCTGGCGTCGACCTTGACCGTCTTGCGCCAGGCCACGCTCGTCTCGAAGGCCTCCTTGACCCAGCCCATGTACTCGGGCGACTCCTTGCGCATGGGGTCGATGGTCGCCTCGAGCTTGGCCCAGTCCACCTCGATGAGCCCGAACTGCTGGAGGGACTTGCGGTCGTCCTCGTGCAGACGCGCCTCCGCGGCGCCGGTGGCGGCGCTGGCCTTCTCGACCGCCTTGGCCGACACGGCCTTGGCCTTCTCGAGCTTCTCGACCCGGGCCGGGATCGGGCTCAGGTAGCGGTACAGCGCCTGGAGCACCGGCGTGACGCGCGCGTCGTCCTTCGGCAGCGCGCGCGTCGGCTCGACGATCGAGCGCCAGACGCCCGCGTAATAGTCGCGCTCCCTCCTTAAGGGCGCCAAGGCGTCGAGGTCCGCGTCGCTCAGGCTCTTGCGGTAGGCGGCGTAGGCGCCGTCGAGCGCCTTGTCGACGCGGATCACCTCGTCGGCGAAGGCTTCGGCCTGCTCGAGCAGGCCGCCCTTGGCGGCCGTCGGGGAGAACGCGGCGCGCTTGGGCGCCGCGATCGCGCCGGTCTTGCCCAGCGCCGGGACGTCGGCGCTCAGGAAGCGGCTCCCGGCCACACCCGCCAAGGCCTGGGCCCAGGTCCCGGCGGAGGCCGGGGCCGAGAGCGACAGGGCTAACACGGCTCGGATCATGTTTTTCATGCTTGGCTCCTAGAACGGTCCGCTGCCGGCGCTGGCCACCGAGAGGGTCTCGAGCGCGCCGCCGGCCATGGGGGCGTCGAGACCCCTCGGCTTGTGGTTGTCGGGTATGTGCTCGAGGACGTTCGCCACCAGGGTCACGTCCTCGCCGCGGCCGGTGTCGTTCATCTTGCGCACCGAGCGGGCGCACTTGCGCGTTTCGTCGTACTCGAAATCCGCCCCGCCGCGGACCAGGATGCCCTCCACCTCGCCGGTGGCCGAGTTGATGACGGCGCTGCCCGAGTTCCCCCCGTAGGTGTCGAGGTTCCCGGCGAAGAAGCCGCCCTCGTCGTCCTTGCGGATCGAGGCCCCGCCCGCCACCTTGGTCGGCAGGCCCACCGGATGGCCGATGACGGTCAACGGCGTCCCGGCCGGCGGCGCGCCGCTGCGGCGCACGCGCAGAGGGGTGTGGTTCTTGACCTGGCGGTCGAGCCGCACGATGGCGAAATCGGGACCCTTGCCATCGAGCTCTTGGACCACCAGCTTCGAGCAGGAATAGACCTCGTCGGTGGGAACGCTGCCGGCGGGCTGGCCGTCCTTGCCGGCCGCGAAGCCGAAGACGAACTTGACGCCCTGGCACTCCTCCTCGGTCTCGATGCAGTGCCCGGCCGTCATGACCAGGTCGGCGGCCACCAGGGAGCCCGAGCAGAAGGCGCCCTTGCTCTGGCCCTTGTAGGGTTCCTCGGGGCAGAGGTCGACCGGGGTACCGCCGAAGGGGTTGTCCGGCATCCGCACCACGGCCTTTTCGAACGGCTTCAAGGTCAGCGCCGAGGTCTTCTTCTCGGGGTCGTCCTTGACCGAGCCGGCCTGGAACAGGGCCACCGTGGAGTCGACCCACGAGCGCACCACCGGGCTCTTGACCGCCGAGGACTCCTGGCGGTCGTCGGGCCCGTAGATGCCCATCGGGGTGAAGCCGCCATCGGCGCAGGACGCCGCGGCGGCCAGGGATACTAAGACCGGCGCTAATAGAAGCGCCGAGCGCAGGGGGTTGGGGTTCAGCATTAGGCTTAGGATGGCCGGAAGGTCCTAGGTTCAAAAGGGTCCGTTGGGTTCCCCGCTCAAGGGTCTGAGGGCCCATATTGTCGAGCGGCTCTCGACGAGAGGTTTCCGAGATTCTCCAGGGCAGGAGAAACCGTCATGGGCTGGGGCCTAGGCCCGGGCCCAGGGTGGGCTAGGCCTACGGACTAAATGTAGAATCGGCCATGAACCTCCCGCGCAAGGAGTTCGACGCCATCGCGGAACGCGCGTTCACCGGCATCCCCGCGGCGTTCCGCGAGAAGCTCCTCAACGTCGACATCACCGTGGCCGACCGTCCCGGTCCCGAGGCCGATGGGCTCGAGGAGGACGAGGAACTGCTCGGCCTCTACGTGGGGCCGACGCGCCAGGAGATCCAGTCCGGCATGCTGGCCGGCGACTCCCCCGACCAGCTCCAGGCCCGCGTCTTCCTCTATAAGCGCCCGCTCGAGGAGGCCTGCGAGAGCCGGGCCGAGCTCGAGCGCGAGGTGGTCCTCACCCTGCGCCACGAGCTGGCCCACCACTTCGGCTTCGAGGACGAGGACCTGGAAGAGTTCTGGCCCGAAGGCGCCTGACTCAGGCCCGAAACGGGTTGCGCCCGTTTTGTAAGCTAGCCGGGTGCTAGCCGTCCTGCTCGCCGCCGCGCTCCTGCCGTCCTCGAGCCGCGCGCAACCCCCGGACCCGGTCCTCGACGCCTTGAGCGCGGAGCTGCGCCGCTCGGTCAAGGGCCTGCGCATGGCCGAGCCCGGGACGCCGCTGTATTACCTCTCCTACCAGGCCGTCGAGACCCGCGCGCGTTCGCTCTCCGCCATCCTAGGCTCCCTGCACGAGGAGTCCGAGGGCGTCTCGCGCACGCTGGACGTCGACGCCAGGGTCGGCAGCCGCGCGCTCGACAACACCCACCAGATCAAGGGCGCCGAGAGCGCCGGCCACGAGGACGCCTCGGCCGCCGGCGAACTGCCGGTCGACGACGAGCCGAGAGCCCTGCGCCAGGCCGCCTGGGAGCTGACCGACCGCGCCTTCAAGGAGGCCCAGAGCCGCTACACCAAGGCCGCGGCCGACAAGGCCGTCACCGCCGACGAGGCCGACGACTCCGCCGACTTCTCCGCCGAAGCGCCCCAGCGCTGGAGCGAGCCCGCCCTCCCCGCCCCGCCCGATCCCGGCCCATGGCGGGACCGCCTGCGCCGCCTCTCGAGCGGGGCCGCGCGCTACCCGTTCCTCGTCGGCTCCAACGCGGCGCTCTCCCTCGAGACCCGCCGCAGATGGTTCGCCGACTCCGACGGCGCGGCGTTGGCCGACGGCGACGCCGTAGTCCGGCTCGACGTGGCCCTGACCGCGCGCACGACCGGCGGCATGGAACTGGACCGCTCGGCCTCCTGGAGCGAGCCGTCGCTCGACCGCCTTCCCCCCGAGGAGGAGCTCGCCGCGGTCCTGACGCGCCTGGCCGAGGAACTGGGAGAGCTCGTGCGCGCTCCCGACGCCGTGCCCTACCAGGGCCCCGCCGTGTTCGGCTCCACGGCCGCGGCGGTGCTGTTCCACGAGATCCTCGGCCACCGCCTCGAGGGCCACCGCCAGAAGCTCGAGTCGGAGGGCCAGACCTTCGCCAAGAAGCTCGGCCAGCCCGTCACCGCGGAGTTCCTCTCGGTCTACGACGACCCCTCCCTGCGCGCGCTGGGCGGCCGCGCGCTCAGCGGCGCCTACCGCTTCGACGACGAGGGCCAGCCGGGCCGGCGCGCCCAGCTCGTCAAGGACGGGCGCCTCACGGGCTTTCTCATGTCGCGCGCTCCGATCGCGGCCGCCCCGCGCTCCAACGGCCACGGTCGGCGCTCCAGCGGGCGGCGCGCCGTGGCGCGCATGGCGAACCTGGTCGTCGAAGCCTCGCGCACGGTGCCGGCCAAAGACCTGCGCGCCCTGCTGCGCGCGGAGCTCAAGCGCCAGGACAAGCCCTGGGGCCTATGGTTCGAGGACATCGAAGGCGGCTACACGACCACGACGCGCGACGCCAACCAAGCCTTCGAGGTCCAGCCCAAGCTGGTCTACCGGGTCTGGGCCGACGGCCGGCCCGACGAGCCGGTGCACGGCGTCGACATCGTCGGCACGCCGCTGGCCTCCTTCATGAAGATCGTCGCGGCGGGTGACGACCTCGGCGTCTTCAACGGGGTCTGCGGCGCGGAGTCGGGCTGGGTGCCGGTCTCGGCGTCGGCCCCGAGCCTGCTCTTTAGCGAGATCGAGGTCGAGAAGGGCCGCAAAGACGCCGAGCGGCCGCCGCTCCTGCCCGCGCCGCACCACGACCCGCGCGTCAAGGGGCTCCGGCCGTGAGAGCGGCTGTCCTCGCCCTCTTCCTCGCCTCCGCCGCCGCGGCCGCCACGCCGCCGACGGCCTGGGTAGCGGCGGACCCGGTCTTCCCGCCGCTCATCGCCGAGCTCGAGCGCTCGATGTCGGGCCTCGCCCTCGAGGACGTACGGCCCTACTACCTCGCCTATAAGATCGTCGACCAGCGGCGCGTCATCGTCGAGGCCTCGCTGGGCGCCCTCAAGACCTCCTACGAGGACCGCCGCCGCTTGGCCGGCGCCGACCTGCGCGTCGGCTCGGCGGCTTTCGACAACACGGATTTCATCGGCGCCGACGGCGGCGGGCATGCCCCGTTCACGATCCAGGTCCCCTACGAGGACGGCCCGCTCAGCCTGCGCCACGCCCTGTGGTGGCTCAGCGACGCGGCGTTTAAGTCCGCCCACCAGCGCTGGTCGCAGAAGGACGCCTTCCGCCGGGCCAAGAACCGCCCCGAACTCCTGCCCGACCTCACGCCCGCCCCGGTGGCCGTCGTCGACGCCTTGGGCACAAGCGCCGCGCTGGCGCGCTCCCGCGCCGAGGCCGACGTCCGGCGAGCCTCCGCCGTCTTCGCGAAGTATCCCGCCCTGCACGGCGGCCGGGCCGCGGTCTACGCCTGGGAGGACACCGTGCGCTTCGCCGACTCCGAGGGCCGGCGCCAGCGCCGCGACGCCGCGCGCTTCCAGGTCGTGCTCGTAGCCTGGACGCAGGCGCCGGACGGCACCGCGCTCAGCCAGGAGCGCAAGCTCTACGCCCGCGGCGCCGCGGACCTGCCCAGCTCCGAATTCCTGAGCGCCCAGGCGCGGGAGCTGGCCGGCGAGCTGGCGGCCTTGAGCGCCGCGCCGGCGATGGAGAGGCCCTACATCGGCCCGGTGCTCTTCGAGGGCCAGGCCGCCGGCGAGTTCTTCAACCAGCTCCTGGCCCACGGGCTCGAGGCCCCGCGCGAGCTCTGGCTGGAGGACGAGAGCCAGCGCCATACATACGCCCCAGGGCCTCTGACCGGCCGCCTCGAGCTGCGCGTGGCCAGCCCGCTGTTGTCGGCCTACGACGACCCCACGCAGGCCGCCTTCGCGGGCACGGCGCTCAACGGCTACGCCCCGCTCGACGACGAAGGCGTCCCCGCGCGGCGCGTAGACCTGGTCGAGAAAGGCATCCTCAAGGACCTGCCCTTGGGCCGCACCCCGGCGCGCGAGCGCTCCGGCTCCAACGGCCACTCGCGCGCCTCGCTCGAGCACCTGCCCACCCCGCGGACGGCCTGCCTCTTCATCGAGGCCGCCGGCGGCCTCTCGGGCCCCGCCCTGCGCGCCGAGCTCAACCGCCGCGCGGCCGAGCTCGGCCTCCCGTTCGGAGTCGTCGTCCGGCGGCTGGCCGCCGACATCTCGGTGTCGCCCGGCAGCCTGCTGGCCGCCCCGCTCTACGCGGTGAAGCTCTACCCCGACGGCCGCGAGGAGCCGCTGCGCGGCGCGGTCTTCGATGAGGTCGGCACGCGGGCCCTGCGCGACGTGGTCGCGGCCGGCTCCGAGCGCCGGGCCTACAACTTCGAGCAGGGCGGCCCCTACGGCTCCGACGACGACAACGTGCCGGCCTCGGTCGTGCACCCCGACGCCCTGGTCTCCGAGCTCGTCCTGGTCCCGCTGGAGCGCGAGCCCGACCGCCTGCCCTATCTGCCCAGCCCCCTGGCGGCGCGCAAGTGAGCGGAGCGCTGCAGTTGATCGGAGTGAAGTGCCGCTGCAAGGTCGGCGTCCCCAAGGAGGAACGCGCCAAGCGCCAGAAGATCCTGTTGGACCTGACGGTATCCGTCGACCTCCAGAAGGCCGCCCTGTCCGACGACATCGCCGACTCTCCCGACTACGACCGACTCGAGCAGGCCGTGCGCGCCGCCGTCGAGTCCAAGGAGTTCCGCCTCTTGGAGCGCCTGGCCGACGCCGCCCTCGACGCCGCCCTGGCCTTCGACCCGCGCATCCACGGCGCCGCGATCGCCGCCCGCAAGTTCCCGGCCGCCATGCCTGGCACCAAAGAAGTGGTCGTCCGCCTCTCCAAGTCTCAAACAACCTAGGTCTTAAGACCTTAAGACCGGCACCCCACTCGGCCCATTCGGGGCAGGTACTTAGGGCCTATGCTTTGCGCATGTCCCGGTGGGGCGCCCTGCTGGCCGCCGTTCTGGCCCTCGCCTCGCCCGGAAGGGCTGCCGACGGCCTCCAAGACAGCTTCGGGGCGCTCACCGAGGAGGTCAAGGAGACCTCGGCCCCGTTAGCCGAGCGCGCCGCCGACCCTAAGGCCCGCCGCCCGGTCGTCCGCGTCATCAGCTGGAACGTCCAGGCCTTCGGGGCCAACGTCAGCCCGGAGCGCGAGGCCGCCTACCGCGAGGTCCTCGGCCATATGCTCTCCGACTCGCGCAGCGCGCGCATCCTCTCGTTTCAGGAGATCGCCAACGCCACCGGCGCCGCGAAGATCGGCGCCATGCTGCCCGGCGCGGGCGAGCGTTGGAACGACTCCTTCACCAACACCAACGGGGCCATGGACAACGGCTTCTTCGCCGAGCGCGGCGTCGGGATGGGCTGCGAGCGCCCGCTCTTCGCCCGGCAGGACGAGCGCGGCCGCTGGCAGCGCGACCGCGAGAAAGCCATGCATACTCCCCGCGCGGCGCACATGCGGGTCGGGAACTTCGATTTCACGCTCCTCTCCATCCACCTCACCTTCGGCGGCGGCGATTCCCGGGAGAGCGCCCGCGAGCTGACGAACATCCTCGACTGGGTGGCGCGCTACCTGGCCCAGCCGGGGGCGGACCCCGACGTCATCATCACCGGCGATCTCAACATCCCCACCAATAAGGGGCGTTCCAAGCCCGGCCCCTCCGTCGAAGACGTCGTCGCGGCCCATCCCGCCTTCGGGCGCCAGGGCGGGAGCAGGCGCTTCGTGGCCCTCGTCGACGCGCCCACCTCGCGCAACAGAGAGGGGCAGCCGGTCAACAACTACGACCATGTCCTCATGACCGGCGACGCCTACGACGAGGAGTACGCCAAGTCGTCGGCCGGCGTGGTGCCCCACGACTTCATGCGCGCGATCGAGGAGCGCCACGGGACCATGGTCTCGGACCACCTGCCGGTCTCGGCCGGCTTCTACACCTCCGGCGAGGGCGGCGACGGCAAGCCCATCGCTGCCGACGGCGACTCGGCCTGCCGGGTCCTGCTCTCGATGTCCCCCCTCAAGTAGTACAATCCGCCCATGCGTTCCGTGGGCGCCAACGCCAGGCGCAAGGAAGGCCCCGAGAAGGTCGGCGGGACCGCCCAATACATCGACGATTACGACATCCCGGGGGCGCTCTTCGGGGTGAGCGTGCGCTCGCAGGTCCCCGCCGGGCGCATCAAAGCCGTCCATTTCGACCCGGCGTTCCCGTGGCAGGAGTGCGTGGTGGCCGACGCGCGCGACATCCCGGGCCAGAACGTCGTGCGCCTGCTGGGCGACGACCAACCGCTCTTGGCCGACGGCGTCATCCGCCACCCCTTCGAGCCGGTCCTGCTCGTGGCCCACCCCGACCGCGCCACGGCCTGGCGCGCCCTCAAGCACGTCCGCCTCGAAGTCGAGCCCGAGGAGCCCGTCTTCACGATGGAGGACTCGCTGGCCAAGAAGCGGGTCATCTGGGGCGAAGACAACGTCTTTAAGACCATCACGATCAAGAAGGGCGACTGCGCCGCCGCCCTGGCCGCGGCGCCCGTCGTCGTCGAGGGGACTTACAGCGTCCCGCACCAGGAACAGGCCTACATCGAGAACCAGGGCATGGCGGCCTGGTTCGAGGGCGAAACGCTGGTCGTCATGGGTTCCCTCCAGTGCCCCTACTACGTCCACAAGGCCCTCCAGCCCATCTTCGCCCTTCCCCCCGAGAAAGTGCGGGTCCTCCACTGCGTCACCGGCGGCGGCTTCGGCGGCAAGGAAGAGTACCCGAACATGCTGGGCGGCCACGCCGCGCTCCTGGCCCTCAAGGCCAAGCGCCCGGTCAAGATGATCTACGACCGCCTCGAGGACATGCTGGCCACGACCAAGCGCCACCCCGCCGTCGTGCGCCACCGCACCGGCCTCACCAAGGACGGGCGCCTGCTCGCCCAGGAGATCGACATCGTCATGGACGGCGGCGCCTACATGACGCTCTCGCCGGTCGTCCTCTCGCGCGGGATTCTCCACGCCACCGGCCCCTACGAGTGCCCGGCGGTCTCGGTGACGGCGCGCGCGGTGGCCACCAACACCCCGCCCAACGGCGCGTTCCGCGGCTTCGGTGCGCCGCAGACCCTCTTCGCCATCGAGATGCACTGGGAGAAGATCGCCGCCGTCCTCAAGAAGGACTCCTTGGAGCTGCGGCGCGCCAACGCGGTCAAGATCGGTTCGGTCCTGGCCACCGGCCAGGTCCTAAAAGAGAGCGTCAGCGCCGCCGAGGTCCTCGAGAAGACGGTCAAGCGCGTGGGCTGGGACAAGACCAAGAAGGCGCACGCGCGCTGGAACGCCGACGCCAAGAAGCCGACTTTGCGCGGCCTGGGGCTGGCCCTGGTCCACCACGGCGCGGGTTTCACCGGCAACGGCGAGGACTACCTCAAGAGCCGCGCCGGCGTGGCCGTCGACCGCGCCGGCCGCGTGAGAGTCCTGGCCGGCTCCACCGAGATGGGCCAGGGCGCCACGAGCACGCTGGCCCAGATCGTCGCCGACGCCTTGGAGCTTCCCTACGACGCGGTGTCGGTGGAGCGGCCCGACACCGCGAAGGTCCCCGACAGCGGCCCGACGGTGGCCAGCCGCACGACGATGGTGGTCGGCGGCCTCCTGCGCCGCGCCGCGCTCGACCTCAAGACCGCGCTCGAGGCCGGCGGCAAGCTCCGCGGGCCGGCGGCATTTAAGGCCGCGGCCAAGCGGCTCTGCGGCACGGCGCCCGAGCGGCGCTTCCTGGCCGACTACCACCGCGCCGCGGGATCGAGCTTCGACGACAAGAACTACGTGGGCGACGCCTACGGCTGCTACGGCTACGCGGCCTGCGCGGTGGAGCTCGAGGTCGACAAGGCCACCTACGAGGTCAAGCTCCTGCGCGTCGTCACCGCCCAGGACGTCGGCAAGGCCGTCAACCCCGGCGTGGTCGAGGGCCAGATCGTCGGCGGCTCGGTCCAGGCCCTGGGCTGGGCCCTGCTCGAGAACTGCGTCTACAAGGACGGCGCGCTCCAGAACCCGCGCCTGACCGACTACGTCATCCCCACCGCGCTCGACGTCCCCGATATCGACGTCATCGTCGTCGAGAACCCTTACTCGAACGGACCCTTCGGCGCCAAGGGCGTCGGCGAGATGCCGATGGACGTCCCCGGACCGGCGGTGGCGGCGGCCCTGCTGGCCGCGACCGGCGTGCTCTTCACCTTCCTGCCCATCCTGCCGGAGCGCATCCAAGAAGCCCTCTGCTCCCAGGAGGCCGCATGATCCGCCTGAGCGTCAACGGGAAGCGCCGCTCCTACGCCGGACATCCCTTCAAGCGCCTGCTCGACGTCCTGCGCGAGGACTTCCGCCTGACCGGCTCGAAGGAAGGCTGCGGCGAGGGCGAATGCGGGGCCTGCTCGGTGCTCATCGACGGCGAGCCGGTCAACTCCTGCCTGATCCCGGTGGGCCAGCTCGAGGGCGCCAAGATCGAGACGGTGGAAAGCCTCGGCACCCCCGAGAAGCTCGGCCGCCTCCAGAAGGCCTTCCTCGAGCACGGCGGCGCCCAGTGCGGCATCTGCACGCCCGGCATGCTGGTGGCCGCCGAGGCGCACCGGCGCTGCGGCGGCTCCACCAAGCGCCAGGCTCTCTGCCGCGCGCTGGCCGGGAACCTCTGCCGCTGCACGGGCTACAAGCACATCATCGAGTCGGTGGCGGCCGCGCTTTCGGGGAAACGATGAGGGGCGACGCGGCCTCGATGACCCTGCTGCGCGCCAAGAGCGCCGCCGACGCCCTGCGCCTTCGCGCGCGGAACCCCGCGGCCCTGCCGCTGGCCGGCGGCACCGACCTCATGGTGCATTGGAACGCGGGCCTCCTTAACGGCCGCACCGTCCTCGACATCTCCGCCGTGAAGGACTGGCGCCGCATCAAGGTCGGCAAGGACGGCGCCGAGGTCGGCGCGCTGGCCACCCACGCGGCGCTCCTGCGCCAGCCCGCCGTCGTCGCCGGCTGGCCGCTGTTGACCGCGGCCTGCGGCTTGGTCGGCGGCCCGCAGATCCAGGCCCGCGGGACCCTGGGCGGCAACATCGCCAACGCCTCGCCGGCCGGCGACACCTTCCCGCCGCTGGCGGTCTACGAGGCGCGCGTGCGCGTCGCCTCCTCCGCCGGCTCCCGCGAGCTGGCGTTCTCCGAGGTCTTCACGGGGGTCAAGAAGACCAGCCTCAAGCCCGACGAGCTCATCGAGTCCATCTACCTCCCGCGCCCGGCCAAGCCGGCGCGCCAGCTCTTCCGCAAGGTCGGCACGCGCGCCGCGCAGGCCATCTCGAAGACCATGGCCGCGGGCCTCTTGTGGCTCGACAAGAAGGGCGCGGTCGGCGAGCTGCGCTTCGCGCTGGGCTCGATGGCCCCGACCGTGCGGCGCCTGCGCAAAGCCGAGCAGGCCGTGCGCGGCCGCAAGCTCGACCGCGAGACGATCGACCTGGCGGTCAAGCTCCTGGCGTCGGACGTCTCGCCGATCGACGACATCCGCTCCACCCGCCTCTACCGTCTGCGCGCCGCCGAGAACATCTTCCGGGGCTTTCTGGAGGGTCGCCTTGAAGGGGTATAGGTCGGTCGTCTCCCACGAGATGCTGGCCCCGATCCTGTCGGCGCTGGGCGACGCCGCCGCGGCCTTCGATGAAGCCCACCCGGGCTTCTCGGGCGTCCGCCGTCCCGTCCACGTCGTCTACGGCGGGGCCGACCGCTTCAAGGCCGACACCGCGGCCAAGCTGGGCGGCCTGGCCGCCAAGGCGTTCTCGGCGCGCATGCCCGACGCCGAGGCGCTGGCGCGCGTGACGGGGATGGACTCCGCCCTCGCCCTGCGCGTACGGCCGCGGGTGGCCGCGAAGCTGGCCGGCACGGCCGTCGAGGACTTCCGGATCGACTTCGAGGACGGCTACGGCCCGCGGCGCGACGCCGAAGAAGACGCCCACGCCCACGGCGCCGCGCTCGAGACCGCCGAGGGCCTCAAGCGCGCCAGCCTGCCGCCGTTCTTGGGCCTGCGCGTGAAGGCCTTGAGCCGCGAGCACGCCGTCCGCGCCGCGCGCACGCTCGACGTCTACCTCTCCACTCTGCTCGCCGCCACGCGCGGAGACCTGCCGGCGAACTTCGTCGTCACGCTGCCCAAGGTGGCGTTCCCCGAGCAGGTCCTGGCCCTGGCCGACCTCTTAGAGCGCATCGAGCGCGGCCACGCCCTGCAGGCCGGCACCATCAAGATCGAGCTCATGCTCGAGACCCCGCAGGCGCTGGTCTCGCCCGACGGGGCCGTGGCGCCGCGGATACTCGTCGCGGCGGCCCGCGGCCGCTGCGTGTCGATGCATCTGGGCCCCTTCGACATGACGGCCTCGCTCGAGGTCGATGCCGGCGCCCAGCGCCTGGACCACCCGGCCAACGCCTGGGCCCTGCGCCTGGCCGCCGCGGCCCTCGGCGGCACCGGCGTGGCGCTCTGCGACGGTCCCGTCGCCATCCTTCCGCTGGGCGAGGACCCGGCCGCCGTCGACGCCGCGCTGGGCCTGCACTACCGCCAGGTGCGCCGCGCGCTGTCGGAGGGCGTGCACCGCGGCTGGGACCTCCACCCCGCCCAACTGCCGACCCGCTACGCGGCCCTCTACGCCCACTACCTCGAGAACCTCGACGCCGCCGCGACGCGCCTGAAGCGCTTCCTGGACGGCGCCGCCAAAGCCGTCTCGGCCGGCACCGTCTTCGACGACGCCGCCACCGGCCAGGGCCTGCTCAATTTCTTCCTGCGCGGCCTGGAGTGCGGCGCCCTGACCCCCGAGGAAGCCGCGGCCTCGGGCCTCACCAAGGAAGACCTGGCCCTCAAGTCCTTCGCCCATATCCTAGCCCGCCGCGTCTAGAAGAATCCGTAGACGGACAGCGCCAGGCCCGCGGCGACGGCCAGCCAGCGCATCTCGAGGGTGCGGCAGACGCTCTCGCCGCCCGCCCAGCGCAGGTTTTTGGCTGGCGAATCGCCCATCTGGATGGTATACTAGCCATAATGAGGCGCCGTGCCAGCTACCTCAAGCGTCCCTTGAACTGGGTCCTCGCGGTCTCGAGTCATGTCGCCGTTCTCCGGGTTCTAAAGGACTCGCCCCACGGGATGAGCGGCCGGGCGATTGCGCGGGAAGCCGGATTCACGCATCAAGCGGTCCGGGAAGCGATAGCGAAGCTGGAAGAGATGCGGATCGTTCAGCGCTTGGGCTCTGGGAAGGTCCAGCTCATCCGCCTCAACCGGGATCATGCCGTAGTGCGGGACGTGATACTCCCGATGTTCAGGGCCGAGCAGCAGGCGATGGCCAAGCTCCGGGATTCGATCCGCCAAGAGTTCGCCGGGAAGGCCCGGGCCGCGACCATCTTCGGGAGCGTCGCGCGCGGTGAAGAGGAGCCGGCCAGCGATCTCGATCTACTGCTGGTCGCTCCGAGCGGAGGAAAGGGGAAGCTATCCGACCTCGCATCAGAGTTGGGACAAAGGGCGCTGTCCGAGTACGGCGTACGGCTGGCGCCGATAGTTCTCACGGTGCCGGAGCTCAAGGAGCGAGCGAAGCGCTCGGAGCCTCTTCTTGCGAACATCATCGCGGAAGGATTTGACCTGCTGGATGGTCGGCTGGGAGACCTGTTGAGATGACCCCGAGACGAGAGAGGACCGTCGCTGAGAGCGGAGCAAGGGAGAGGACCACATGTCCGCGATCGAACTCTTGCGGCAAATCGTGATCTCCACGGACCCCGAAGCCGGAAAGAAAGTCGCCCGGCATTTCGAGACCATGCTCCAGGAGAAGAACCGGGTTTCGTACGAGGGCGAAGTCTATCATCAGAAGGACATTGACGGTCTGTGGAAGCATTTGGAGCGCTTTCGCGCCTGGGCGAGGCCCCAGCTGTTGCCGTAACCCGCCCTGCCCCCGACCCGACCCCCCCCGACGGCCGAATTGCTAGAATCCGAGGATGGAATGGGCCGCGGCCATCTCCGAGAACAACGACACGTCCAAAGCCGTGTTCGAGTGCGCCCGCGTGGTCTCCGAGGACAAATCGGGCCCCCCCGACATCGCCTTCATCTTCCCTTCCCCGCACCACCGCGAGTCCTACGAGGACCTCCCCGAGCTCCTTTATAAGGCCCTCGGGCAGAAGCACCTCATCGGCTGCTCCGGCGGCGGCGTCATCGGCGCCGGCCGCGAGATCGAGCGCAAGGCCGCGCTCTCCCTGGTGGCCGGCTGGCTGCCCGGCGTGTCGATCCGTCCGTTCTACGTCACCCAGGAGACCATGCCCAACCCGGACGCCTCGCCGCGGGCCTGGCGCGAGTGGGTGGGGGTCACCGAGTCCAAGCCCGACTTCCTGATACTATCGGACCCCTTTAGCCTCGACCCCGAGGAGTTCGTCCAGGGCCTCGACTACGCCTTCCCGCAGTCGGTCAAGATCGGCGGGCTGGCCTCCGGGGGATCCGAGCCCGAGGCCAACGCCGTCTTCATCGACCGGCGCTCCTACAAGCGCGGCGCCGTCGGGGCGGCGTTCTCGGGCGACATCGCCATCGACCCGATCGTCACCCAGGGCTGCCGCCCGATCGGCCTGCCGATGCAGGTCACCGAGTGCGACAAGAACATCATCGTCGAGCTCGACGGCAAGCGCACCCTCAAGGTCTTGGAAGAGCTCCTGCGCGGGCTCGAGGACGACGACAAGAAGCTGGCCCGCAACTCGCTGTTCATCGGCCTCCTGGGCGACCCCATGAAGAAGCCCGCCTCGGGCGGCGGCGACTACCTCATCCGCAACCTCATCGGCATCGACCCCGAGAAGGGTGTCTTGGCCATCGGGGCCATCGTGCGCCCCGGCCAGACCGTCCAGTTCCACCTGCGCGACCGCAAGGCCTCGGCGGCCGACATCGACAATCGCCTGTCCCGCTACGCAGGCGCGTCCAAAACCGCCTCCGCCGCCCTGCTCTTCACCTGCCTGGGCCGCGGCCAGGGCCTCTACCGCAAGCCCAACCACGACTCCGACGTCTTCAAGGCCAAGCTCGGCCCCCTGCCGATGGGCGGCATCTTCTGCAACGGCGAGATCGGCCCGGTCGACGGGACGACCTTCCTGCACGGCTACACCTCCTGCTTCGGCATCTTCCGGCCGGCCAAACCCGCTTAGGAGACCTCATGGACAAGGGCAAGCCCCTCGACGGCAAGACCGCGCTGGTCTTCGGCGTGGCCAGCGACACCTCGATCGCCTGGGCCATCGCCAAGGAGCTCTCGGCGCGCGGTGCTAAGATCGTGCTCGGCTACCAGTTCCGCTACCACAGCCGCATCAAGGACCTGGCCCCCACCCTGCCGAACCTGGTCGCCTTCGAGCGCTGCGACATGCTCAAAGACGACGAGTGCGAGAAGTTCTTCGGCAACCTCAAGACCCCGGTCGACATCGTCGTCCACGCCATCGCCTTCGCCCCGGCCACCGCGTTCCAGGGCCGCCTCATCGACACCACGCAGGACGACTTCACCACCGCCCTGCAGGTCTCGGCCCACAGTTTGGTCAAGCTCATGAAGTACGCCAAGCCGCACATGAAAAACGGCGGCTCGGCGATGACCCTGACCTACCTGGGCGGCGTGCGGGTCTGCGCCAACTACAAGCTCATGGGCGTGGCCAAGGCCGCGCTGGAGGCCTACGTGCGCGAGCTGGCCGCGGACCTCGGCCCGGACGGCATCCGGGTCAACGCCATCTCGGCCGGCCCCATCAAGACCCTGGCCGCCGGCGGCATCCCGGAGTTCGACCTGATGCTCGACTACAACAAGGCCGTGGCCCCCCTGCGCGAGAACGTCTCGCAGGGCGACGTGGCCAACTGCGCGGCATTCCTGGCCTCCGACGATTCGAAGATGATGACCGGCCAGACGCTCTACGTCGACGCCGGCTACTCGATCCTCGGCGTCCCGCCGCTCTCCTGACCTTGGAAGCCCGTAAGGAGCCGCTGGGGCCGGACGTCTGGGGAGGGCTTTCCGCCTCTCTCGTCGCCCTGCCCTCCGCGCTGGCCTACGGGGTCTCCATCTACGCCGTACTCGGCCCCGCTTGGTCCGGCGCCGGGGCGCTCTCCGGCCTCATCGGCGCGGCACTTCTGGGCCTCATCGCCCCGCTCTCCGGCGGCGCCCCGCGCTTGGTCACCGCCCCCTGCGCCCCTGCCGCCGCCGTCATGGGGGCGCTGGCCGCCGACCTGACCGCCAAGGGCCTCACTCCCGACCGGGTCGTCGGGCTCATGGCCCTGACCGCGCTGTTCTCGGCCGCGTTCCAGCTGGTCTACGGAGCCCTGCGCGGCGGGCGCCTCATCAAGTTCATCCCCTATCCGGTCGTCACCGGCTACTTAAGCGGCGTGGCCGTCATCATCTTCCTGTCCCAGCTGCCCAAGCTGCTCGGCATCCACGGCGGGCCCGACCTGGCGCGCGGCCTCTTGGCCCCGGCCTCCTGGAACGTCCCCGGCCTGGTGGTGGGCCTGGCGGCCATGGCGGCGATGGTCCTGGGCCCCCGTCTCACGGCGCGGCTACCCTCACCCATCCTCGGCCTGGCCGGCGGCCTGGCCGCGTATGGGACCTTAGCGGCCTTCCACCCGGAGCTGCGCCTGCTCGAACACAACAAGCTGGTCGTCGGGCCGCTGGCCGGGGCCGGGGCGCTCTCCGTGAGCGACCTGCTGGCCCGCTGGCGCGCCGCCCTTCCGCCGTCTATAGACGACCTCCGCCTCATCCTGACCCCTGCCCTCACCCTCTCGGTCCTGCTCTCCATGGACACCCTGAAGACCTGCGTGGTAGTCGACGCCCTGACCCGCTCGCGCCACGACTCCGACAAGACCCTGCTCGGCCAGGGCGGCGCCAACCTTATGACGGCGCTGGCCGGCGGCGTCCCGGGCGCCGGCACCATGGGGGCCACGCTCGTCAACGTCTCCGGCGGCGGCCTCACCCTGCGCTCGGGGGTGCTCTGCGGCGCGTTCTCGCTCTTGGCGTTCATGGCCTTGGGGCGCCTGGTGGCCTGGGTGCCGGTGCCCGCCCTGGCCGGCATCCTCCTCGTCGTCGCCGCGCGCATGTACGACCGCAAGAGCCTGCGCCTCCTGCGCCAGCGCTCGACGATCGTCGACTTCTCGGTAGGCGCGGCCGTCATCGTGGTCGCCGTGCTCTCCGGCCTCATCGCCGCGGCCGGGGTCGGCCTCGGGCTCTCGATCCTGCTCTTCATCCACGACCAGATCTCGACCTCGGTCATCCGGCGCAAGAGCGACGGGACGACGATGTTCTCCAAGCGCCGCCGCCTGCCCGACGAGCGCGAGGCGCTCGAGCGGCTGGGCGCCAAGACCGTGGTCTGCGAGCTCCAGGGCAACCTGTTCTTCGGCACGACCGACCAGCTCTTCAGCGAGTTGGAGAAAGACCTGCCGAAGGCCGCCTTCGTCATCCTCGACCTGCGCCGCGTCACGTCGGTCGACTTCACCGCCACCCACATGCTCAAGCAGATCGAGGACCACCTCCACGAGCACGGCGGCAGCCTCATCCTCTGCTCGCCCCCCAAGAACCTGCCCTCGGGCTTCGACACCGAGAAGTACTTCGACGAGGTCGGCCTCGTGAAAGCCTCGCGGAACGTCGAGGTGTTGCCTGACCTCGACGACGCCCTGGCCCGGGCCGAGGACGGGCTGCTGTCCGAGGCCGGCCTCGGCGCGCGCGGCGACGAAGCCCCGCTGGCGCTGGGCGGGATGGACCTCCTCAAGGGCTTCTCGCCCGAGCAGACCGCGGCGCTCGAGAAGGCGGCCACGACGGCGTCGTTTAAGGCCGGACAGGCCGTCTTCAAGGGCTCCGAGGTCGGCGACCAGCTCTTCTTCCTGCGCCGCGGCCAGGTGCGTATCGACCTTCCCCTGGCGGGCGGGAGGACCTACCACGTCGTCACCTTCGGACGCGGCGACTTCTTCGGCGAGGTCGTCTTCCTCGACCGCGGCAAGCGCTCGGCCGACGCCGTCGCCGTCGTCGACAGCGACTTCTTCGTCCTCTCGCGCGCCGACTTCGACCGCCTGGCGCGCGAGAACGCCGACCTCGGCGTGCGCGTGTTCGCCCGGCTGGCCAAGACCCTGGCCGTCCGGCTGCGCCAGACCGACGCCGAAGTCCGGATGCTTCAGGAGAGTTGAGGCGTGGCCGGCACAGACCGTTTACTGAGCGCCGCCCTGCTCATCCCCCCGCTGGTCCTCGGGGTCCTCGCCGCCGCGGGCCCCCGGCTCGACTCGCCCGGCCTCGCCGAGAAGACCCTCATCGGCGCCCACGTCGTCCTGCTGGCCGGCTTTGTCTGCGCCGCCGCCGCCTGGGTCCGGCACCGGCGAGCGGGCCTGGCTCGCTGGCCGACCGCCTGCGCCGGCCTCCCCGGCCTGGCCGCGCTCGCACTCAGCGCGGCGCTGGGCCCGCTCTCTTGGGGCCTCTACGTCTGGGAACCGCTCGAGGCCGGGGCCCTTGAGATCCTGCGCGCCCAGGAGGCTTACGCGGCCTTCGAGGGCTCGGGCGCCTACGCCCCCGACCTGGCCGCGCTGGGCCGCGCGGGCCTGCTCGACGCCGCACTGGCCGAGGGCCGAGCGGCCTCGGGCCGCCACCGCTACGAGCTGCTCCCAGGCGGCGGGGGCCATCGCCTCCGCCTGCTCCGAGAGTCCGGAAAGGCCGTCCACGAGTGGACCGAGGCTTCCCTCCCGCGCCATGTCCGCATCCCGCGTCCGCTCGACCCGCGCCACCTCGAGCTCGCCAAGGGCGTGCTCCTGCCGGCGGGCGCCGAGCTCGAGCCGTTCGCCGCGCGCGGGGAGCGCGAGCGCGCCCTCATCGCGATACTGACCGACCCGCGCACCTGGGCCGAGGTCTTCGCCCAGGTCGAGGACCGCACGGGGCTCGCCCGGCCCCCACGCATCACCCTCCGCCTCGGCGACGCCGCGCCGGGCGGTTGGGCCGAGCTCGGGCAGGCCGAGGCCGACGGCGAGGGCGTCGCCATCAGCATGACGATGGACTCTCTGTCGACCATGGTCCTTGGAGGACGCCGCGCCGCGCGCGGGGAGCTGATCCAGACTCTGGCGCACGAGGTGACCCACGCCTACCAGATCGCCGCCTGCCCGAAGCTCGGGCCGCGCTGGGTATTCGAGGGGATGGCCGACTTCGGGGCGATGGCGTTGCATACGATCGGCAGCCAGTCGAGAGAGCTCTCCGACCTCGCGGACCCCGGCACGGACGTCTATGGCCGCGGGCAGCTTTTCTTCATGTGGGTCAATGAGACGCGAGGCCGCCCCGCGGCCAAGGAGCTCATCCGGCACGCCGTGCTCGAGTGCCAGCCCCTCGAGTTGGCGGCCAGCGAAGCGCTGGGGACGGACTGGCTGACCCTCTCCGATGAGGAGCGGGCCTGGTCTGCCGCCTTCCTGAAGGACTACGACCCGACCCGCTTCACGCCGCGCGGGACGTGACCGCCCCGTGCGGGAACGGGATTTTCCGTCTATACTCCGGGTGATGCCCGTCCGAGCCCTCTTCTCGGGGTTCTTGGCCGCTGTCCTGGCGGCGGCCCCCGCCGCGGCCCAGATCCGCGCCGCCGCCGTCGCCGCCGAGGGCGCCGTCGTCCCGATCCGCCCGGTCGTCAGCGTCCCCACCCTAGCGCCCACGCTTAGCTCCCCGGGGCTTACCGCCCCGACCCTGGCTCCCGTCACGCCGACGGCCTCGCCCTCCGCGCCCCCGAGCATCCTCCAGCGCGCCGAGGCTGCCAGCCCTGCTCCCGCGGCCGCCGCCGCTCTGGCCGCCCCGGTTGGCGCGGTCAACGCCGTCGCGGCCCCCACCCCCTCTCCCGCCGAATCCGGGAAAGCCGCGGCCCCCGACGCCAAGCCCCCCCTCAAGCTCGTCGAGACCGCCGGCCGCGCCGCTTCCGAGAAGCCCGCGGCCGACGCCGGGGCGGAAGCCGCGTCGGCCTGGGCCGCCAAGGCCTTCGACAACTCCTGGGTGACGCGCGGCGAGGCCGCCGGACGCCTGCCCTTCGACCCGGTGGCGGCGGAAGGCCGCCTCCTGAGCGACCCCTCCAAGACGGACTGGTCCTCCACGCGCCGCGTCTCGCGCCATCCCGTGGTCCTCAAGCGCTTCAGCCCGATCGGTCAGGAGCTCACGCCCCGGAAAGCGGCCCAGAATGAGCTCCTCTCGCGCCTCTTCGTGTCCCATCCGGTCTTCGCCGACATCTTCAAGGACGCGTTCAGTATGCCGGCCGCGGTGGCCTATCCCGTCCACACCTGGAACCCGCTGGCCACGCCGCGCGCGATGGTGGCCATGGAGGAGGCCCCGGGCAAGCCCTACGGCTCTTTTCACTTGCACGACGAGCGGTCCTATCTCCCCCGCAGGCTCTTCGGTCCGCTCTTCGTGCTGGCTACGGCCTTGGGTCTCGGCGACCTGAATCCCGGCGCGCTCCTGCTCGACGACCAAGGGCGCTACAGCCTCATCGACACCGAGTTGGCCCGCCACGAGAGCAAGCCCAACAAAGCCCTGATCACCACGGCGGACATGCCTTGGCTCGAGGACCGCTACCTCAACGACGCCGCCGATTTCCGGCCGGCCATGGCCGCCTTCGAGAAGGCCTTCGCGAAGCTCGATGCCGGCGGCGGGCTCGACGCCCTCTTGGCCAAGGCCGGCCTCACCGCGTCCGAAGTCAAGCGCGACGCCGCGCTGATCCGCGGGAACGTGGCGCGTTTCGACGCGGTGCTCGAGGCCGACCTCTACGTGGCCAACAGCCTGTTCATGAAGAAGGGCGGCTACGACAAGCTCAGCGAGAAGCAGCTTCGCGCGCTCAGCGCGTTCAACCGCGCGCTGCTCTCCAAAGACGGCTCGGCCGCCGAGGCCCGCGCCCGGACCATGCGCGCGCTGGCCGAGGACGCCCTGTCGGTGAACAAGGAGATGCCGCTCTACCACTTCCCGATCCTGGCGAGCAACCTGCGCCGCTTGACGAGTTCGGAAAGCGCTCGGGCCCACCTGCGGGCCGTCACGGAGGATGGCGAGGCCCTCCCCGCCGCCCGAGAGGCGGCGGCCGCCGTCCTCGAGATGATGACGCCATGAGGTTCTGGATCTACGACAAGCGCGCCAAGAAGATCCTCGGGCCCTACACCGTCGAGCGCCTCAAGGCCATGCCCGGCCTCCTGACGCCCGACACCAAGGTGGCCCCCGAGGGCGCCAGCCGCACGGTCGACTGGCGCAAGGCCAAGGACGTACCGGTCCTGCTCAAGATCATCGAGGCGGTGGGCACGCCCGAGGACCCGCAGGTCGTCGACGACGAAAGGCCCGCCCCCCCGCCGGCCCGCGAAGCCAAGAAGCTACTCTAGGAGCGCCGCCGCCGCGTCGAGGACGATCTTGCTCCCGCGCGGCCCCACCGAGTTGGTCTCCTCGTAGTGCGTGCCCGGCGGCTTGGGGGTCATCGTGCGGGTGGGTGCCGCCTTGAAGTCGTACTCCGGCACCAGGTAGCCCAGCATGTCGTTGGCCAGTCCGACGACGATGCCGTGCTCGGCCTTGAGCCGCTCGCGCAGATACGGCGGTCCCGGAGCCTTCGCCAGGTCCGGGGGATTCGGGTTGGTCGGCCGGACCAGAGGCCGACCGTAGCGGCGCTCGCCCTTGTAGCCGCCGATCACGAGCTCCGGGAAGACCTCGCCCGGGATGCCGAGCAGCTTGACCGGCCCCACGCGAAGGAGCGTCACCTCGGTCTCGACCCAGGGGCGCAGGCGCTCGGGAAGCGGGAAGAGCAGGAGGTGCCGGAGCGGCAGATACCAGCGCTTCCAGCGCGCCAACGGCCGGCCCTCGGCGTCGAGCAGGCGGTGGCCGAAGTCGAGGCTGGGAAGAAAGAAGAGGTAGCGCGAGTTCTCGATCGGGACGAGGGCGGTGGCGCTGGAGAACGAGACCGCGGCGTTCCGGGTCCGCAGGCCGGGAGCGGCCAGCGCCTTGAGGGCATGGCCGGCCAAAGTCGCGCCGACCCGCTCCATCTCCTTGTAGTCGGCCTCGAGCGGCCCCGACGCGTCGGCGTCGGGCGTCATCAGGCCGCCCAAGAGGCCGGGCAGGAACAGGCAAGTCCCGCCGCGCTCCGCCTCGACCTTGGCGCAGAGCGCGCCCGGGAAATCGGCGGTGATCAGGGTGTTGTCGGGCTGGAGGACCTCGGGATGGCAGGACCAGCGCACGACGGCGGCCAGCGGCGCGCCGCCCTTGGTGCGCAGGCCTAAGACGTTGAGCTCGGGGTCCATGACCACGGGGTCGCGGCTGTCGCGGCAGAGGCCCTCGGGGTCGACCTCGGTCCGGGCGGCGCTGAGCTCGGCCTCCTGCAGGCGGCCCTCGAGCTCCTTGATGAGGACGACGATGGACTTCTTGAGGCGCTTGTGGCGCTTCTTGTCGACGCCCGAGACGCCCGGGAAGCGGCCCCAGAGGCCCACCGTGTCGGGGGCGCTATGGTCGTGGGTGGCGGTCATAAAAAGCAGGCGGTCGGACTTGCCCTCCCAGCCCAGCGCGCGGCGCAAGTCGAGAACGTCCTCGCGGTAGAGGCCGATGGCGTCCACCGAGGCGATCGCCGCCGTGACCTTGCCGTCGGAGACGACGACGGCGCGGGCGTAGAGCGGGTCGTGGACGCCGGTGGCCTTGCGGCCCGAGGCCCCGTAGCCGGCCAGCCAGACCGTCTCCTTCTTGGGGTCGGGGGTGATGTCGGCCTTGCCGGCGGCCGCGTAGAGGGCGGCATGGCCGGGCGCCGCCGCGGCGAGCAGGAGCAGGCCGGCGAGGAGGAGCGTCATCGGCGCCGCAGGCCGTCGGCGAAATCGACGTCGGCCTGGATGGTCCATTCGAGCTCGGAGACGTTGGCCCGGAAGGCCGCCATCGCCCGCGGGATCTCCTCGGGGCCGAAGCCGCTCTCGCCGAGCATGCGCTCCACGGCGCGCAGGGTCTCGGGCTTGAGGAAGAACTCCCGCCAGGCCCTCACGCCGGGCAGGAAGTCCTCCATCGGCGGGACCTCCCGGGCGTTGACCCAGGGCAGCTCCAGGAGGATGCGCTCGTCGGGGATGCGGTTCGAGGAGGGGCTCCGACGCGACACGGCCTGCTCGAAGTCGATGAGCCAGGTCTTCTCGCCGTAGAAGACGTTTCCGGGGTTCATGTCGCCCAAACCGAAAGTATGGACCAGGACGGCCAGAGCGGCGCGCTGCTCGCGCGTCAGGCTCGGGCCCGCCCAACTCTTGCCGCCGCCGGCCGTCTCCATGACCATGTAAGACTCGTAGCCGCGCAGGACGGCCAAGGCCCCCGGCGTGTCGAAGTAGGCGCCAAAGAACGCGCGCACGACCTTGCGGACAAAGAGCTCGTTGCGGATGATGTACTGGTCGGCGCCCTTGAGGACGGCCTTGCGCCCGCCCTTGGGCTCGAGCATGGCGACGCTGGTGTTGAGCTTTCCGGGGTCGTCGGCGTGGAGGGCGGTGCGCTCCTTGACGGAGAAGGGGTCGTAGCCCAAGCGCTTGACGAGGGCGCGGGGGCTCACCAACTCGTCGGTAAACACGGCGTCGGAGCGGCCCGGCTCGAAACTCAGCGCCTTCGGGGCGGGCCTGGCCGCGTCGCGCCGCGCCAGTTCCGCGAAGGCGGCCTGCAGGCCGACCTGTCCCTGCGCCTCGGCGGCCAGGCGCTTCCATTCCGACGATTCCGGCCCCAGCCGGCCGCGGAGGCCGGAGAGGAACGCCGCGCGGTCGGCGACCCCGCCCTCCCAAGCCCAGAGCTGCGCCAGCGTGTCCCAGGCCGTTCCCGCGCGGTAGCCCGCCCCGCGGCGCAGGGCCCAGTGGCCGCGCCAATGCTCCCAGATGACCTCGTCGGGCATGAGGACGGCGGTGGCGCCGCGGCGGATGAGCCGGGCCGCCAGGTCCATCATCCCGTTGACCTGGCCCTGCTTGATGCCGCCGGAGAGTATCTCCCTGGTGTTCCAGCCGTTGAGGTTTCGACGGACGAGGACGAGGACGCCGTCTCCGGCGGCCTTGAGCTCCGAGTGCGGCACGTCGGTGCGCGCCAAGGCCTCGAGCGCTGCCTTCTCGGCCTCGAAGGCCGCCCTGGCCTCGGGGGCGAAGACCAGCACCGCCTCCTCGGAGCGGTAGCCCGCCGCCTCATGCAGACTCCACTCCGGGGTCGCCTCGAGGACGCGCCCCAGCTTGTAGGTCTGGCCGGCCACGCGCACGCTCTGGTCGGGGCGGGTCGGGAATGCCGGGGCCGTGTCGGGACCGCGCCAGAGGCCCAGCGCCGCGCCCCAGAGCGAGCGCGCGGGGGCGAAGAGGTCGAAGGCGCCGTTTCGGTTGGGCGCGGCCGCGCCGTCGAAGAGGCGGCCGAGCGAGGCGCTCTGGGCGGCGCCGCCCGGAGAGCCGGCAGTCGGCTTGCCCGCCGCAGCCTGCGCAGCTCCGGCCGCAGCCGGCGCCGGGCCCCCCCAAGCCGCCAGAACCTGCGGGGCGGCCTGCGGCGCGGCGATAGCCGAGGGCGGCAGGCTGACCACGGCGGCCGGCGCCGCCACAGCGGCTGCGGGAGCGGGAGCTGCACCGGCCGCCGCGGGAGCCGCGGCCGCGGCAGGAATGACCGTCGGCGAGACGGAACCAGGCGGCAGGGCCAGGACCAACGACGGCACCGACGACGGCGCGCTCAGCGCCGGAGACGCCGCGCCGCCGGCGGCGGAGACGCCTGCCTGTCCGCCGGGGACGGCGACGACCTCCGGGGCGGTTTGGACGCGCACCTGGGCCGCCGACGGCGCGGCCAGGAGGATGGATATAAGGAAACGGGGCAGCATGGGGGCTGTTCCTAGGGTAACAGGCCCCCCGCCCTGCCGCAAGTGGCGCTTTAGTATCATCGTCGTAGTGGACTGCATCATCTGTCTAGAAGGGAAGCCCGGCCCCGCCTGCAAGACCCTGCTCTACCCCGGCGCCGTCCGCCAAATCGTCGAATGCCCAGCCTGCGGCGCGTCCTACTACGACCCGGTCCCTCCCGTCGAGGAGGTCACGCGCTGCTATCCGCACGCCTACTTCACCGACTTCTTCAAGCAGTATTGGAAGGACCTCTTCAAAGGCCGCCTGCTGGCCGAGGACCTGGGCTCGTGGCGCCCCGAAGGCGTGGTCCTCGACGTGGGCTGCGCGCTGGGGACCTTCCTGGCCGGGGTGCGCGGCCAAGGCCGGCGGACGGTGCTCGGCCTCGAGTACTCCGAGGCCGCGGCGCGCGCCGGCCGCGAGCTCAACGGCGTCGACATCGCCGTGGGCGGACTCGACGCGGCGCCGTGGGCCCCGGCCTCGGTCGACTTCATCCAGATCAACAACGTCCTCGAGCACGAGCGCGACCCGGCCTCGGCGCTGGCCGCGGCCGCGCGGCTGCTCAAGCCCGGCGGCCGCCTGCGCCTGGTCGTCCCCAACGGCCCGGTCGACCTGCGCGCCAGCGCCGACCTCTGGCGCAAGCTCGGACGGCCCGTCGTCACGCGCCATGGCGGGCATCTCTTCTTCCTGTCCCGCCGCGCGCTGGAGCGCCTGTTGGCTCGCGCGGGGTTCAAGGTCTTGTCCGTAAAGAATTTCCACTTCAAGCTCGGGGCCAAGGCGCGCGGCTGGACGCCGGGCGCCTACCGAGCCTTCCTGCGCGAGCCCGGGCCCCTGTCCCAGGACCCTTCGGCCGGGATGTCGGTGGCGGAGCTCAAGAACCTCATCGGCGCCGAGCCGGATTGGAGCGCCTATCGCCTCAAGGCGCGCTGGCGCCGACTATGGCGGTCGGCCGATTCCCAATTCGGCTATGATTTCGAGATCCTCGCGGAAAAGCCATGAGCGCCGCCTCCCGCCAAAAAATACTCCGCGTCGGCCTCCTCGCGCTCTGGGCGCTGGCCGCGGCCGGCGGCCTCTACGCCTGGTGGCGCAGCGGGATCCCGGTCACGGGTCTGCCGGACGCCTTGCGGACCTTGGTGGCCGGCGCCGGCGCCTGGGGGCCGGCGCTCTATTGCGGGGCCTTCATCCTGCGCGCCTTGACGCTGGCGCCGGCGTCGCCGTTCGTCCTCGCGGCGGGCCTCATCTGGGGTCCCTGGCTGGGGATGTTCTGGGCGCTGGTCGGCATCAACCTCAGCGCCTGGGCGGCGTACGGCGTGGCCCGGGTCCTGGGCCGCGAGTGGGTCGCCCAGCACGAGACGCCTTGGATGAAGAAAGCCGAGGAGCGCCTGAAGGCCGCCCCGTTCTTCTCGTCGATGATCCTGCGCCTGATCTTCATCCCGTTCGACCCGGTCAACTACGCCTGCGGCCTGGCCGGGATCCCCTTCCTGCCCTACGCGGCGGGGACGGCGCTGGGCGTCCTGCCGGGCGGCATGACCTTCGCCTTCTTCGGGGGAGCCTGGTCGGACCCCCGGGCCTTGGCCATCTCGATCGGGGTCCTGGTCTTGAGCCTCGTGCTGGCCAAGACCCTCAAGGCCCGACATCAGCCGGGCTAGGTCAGCAAGGCCTTAGCCGCCGCCACCTGCTCGGCGGAGCCGACGAGCAGCACGTTGTCGCCGGCCTCGAAGCGCATGGCGGCCGACGGCGCCACGAGGACCTGCCCGCGGCGGCTGACCTGGAGGACGCTGGCGCCCGAGAGTCCCCGGACGTCGAGCTCGGCCAGGCTCCGCCCCACGGCCTTCGCGCCGGCCGAGAGGTCGGCGGTCGAGACCGTCACGCCTTCCTCCTGCTCGACGAGGTGCGAGACGATGGTGGCTCCGGCCTCCGGCTGGGCCGAGGAGCGCGCCAAGGTGTCGCGCAGGCCGGCCTGCATCTTGGCGTAGAGACGGTTGGCGCCGCGCCAGAGCGCGGTCCCCGCGCCGAGGATGATGAGCAGCGGCACGGCCGCCGCGCGGCCTCTGGGCAGAAGGGCGAAGCTCAGGCTCAGATACCACCAGCCTACGAGCAAAGTCGCCGCGCCCAGGATGAGCCTGGTGAGCCGCGGCCGGGCCTCGGCAGGCGGCCGGTCGTCCTCGGGCCCCGTCGTGAAGGCCTCGAGCAGGATCAGCGCCACCGCCTGGGTCTTGCGCCAGAGGGCCAGCAAAAGCGGCAAGGTCACCAGAGCGACGCCGGCCCACAACGCCCCCGGGACGGCCGTCTCGATGTCGACGCGCGCCTTGAGCCCCCCTGCCGCGATGAACAGGCCCGAGATGACCAGGGCGTTGAGCAGGATCTGGATGAGCGACGGACGCGTCAGGCTCCAGACGAGAGCCACCCGATGCGGCATCGCGGCACGGCGGATGGTGTCGCGATAGTGGTCGAACCAGCGCGCCGCGAACGCCCCGAACGCGCGGTCGACCGCCTCGGGACGGGCGAGGGTCCGCGGCAAGAGGACGGCCGAGGCGGTGGTCGTGGCCAGACAGAGCAGGACCGCCACGGGATAGAGCGGCGCGTCGGAGAGTCTCTCGCGCTGGGCGAGCTGAGCCAGGAGGAAGGAGAACTCCCCGATCGGCAGCATGGCCGCCGAGGCCTGGACGGCCGAGACCCGGTCGGCCCCGACGGCCGTCAGCGCCGCGAAATTCGCGCCGAAGCGTCCCACGACGACCGCCGCGGCGATGGCCAGCGCGGGCCGCCAGTTCGCGAGCACCCAGGCCGGCTCGATCATCATCCCGACGGCCACGAAGAACACCGCGCCGAACACGTCGCGGAACGGCTCGACGGTATCGTGGAGACGCTTGCCGCCCGCGCTCTCGGAGACCAGGGCGCCGGCGAGGAAGGCGCCGAGCGCGGCGGAGAAGCCCAGGGTATGGGTCAGGAAGGAGACCCCGAAGCAGGTGCCGACGACGAGCAGCGTCCGGATCTCCTTCATCCCGGAGCGCTCGACCACGCCCATGAGCCGGGGGAGGATGAGGAGCCCCGCCACGAGCAGGATGATGGCCAAAGTCGCCAAGCGCACGACCAAGCCGAAGGCGATGCCCACGCTAAACGACGAGAGCGCGCCCAAAGACGCGAAGAGGCCGATCAAGAGGACGGCGACCACGTCTTCGGCGATAAGCATGCCCGCCGAGAGCTCGGACCAGGCGCCGGTGCGGAGCTTGTCGCTCTCGAGGAGCGTACGCGCCACGATCGCCGTGCTGGCCAGCGCCGCGATTCCCCCGAGCAAGAGGCTCTCGACCACGGGTCGACCGAGGGCCAACCCTATGGCCAAGGCGCCGCCGAGCAGGAGTCCCGCCTCGATGACGGCGCAGAGGACGGCCCGGATGCCGGCCTGGGCAAGCCGTCCCAAGTTGAACTCGACGCCCAACGCGAAAAGCAGGAACACGACGCCGACCTCGGATAGGGCCTCGAGACTATGGATGTCGGCGATGAAGCTGAACGGCGGCGTGTTCGGGCCGACCAGCAGGCCCACCGCCAGGTAGCCCAGCACCGGCGGCCAGCGCAGGCGCTTGAACAGAAGCAGCGCCGCCGCCGCGGCGAGCAGGACGACCGTGAGGTCGCGCAAAAATGAGGCGGCGTTCACTCCATAAATCTAACAGATAACTCCCGATTCCGTCAGTGTCGATCCTGTCACTCCAAGATCATGCTTCCGTGGTGCCACCCTATTAACCGGGTGCCTGCTATTTAACACCCCCCAGTCCCGCCCCCCGGCTGGCACGGCCCTTCGGTTTCGCCTACACTGAATCCGATGATGAGCACCACGCTCTTTCTCGCGTCCCTGCTCGCCCCGCCCGTCGGCGCGCAGGCAGCCCATTCTACAGCCTGCGAATCAGGGAGCATCGTCCCGGTCGACCGCGACTCACCTTTCATGCTCGCGGCGCCTCACGGGGATTTCGACAAGCAGACGGCTGAGATCGTCGACGCGGCTTGCACCAAGCTGGGCTGGGACTGCCTGGTCGCGCGCGGCCAACGCACGAAAGCGCATCAGGTCAACGTGAATCGTCCGACCGAAGGGGTCAAAGCGTCCGATGAGCGACGCACCGCCTGCGCCGAAGCGGTGTTCTCGGCTTGGAAACAAGCTGCCGCCCGATTGAATCCTGCGCCGAGGCTATACGTCGAGGTGCACGGCAATGTCGGCAAGGAGACAAAGGAGCGCGTCGAGGTCGCGGTAGTCGGAATCGGTTCGGAGCAGGCCGCCCGCATACGAAAGGTGCTTCTCGACGCTCGCGCCGAGCACAAACTCGATTGGATGGGGGTCTGGGTCGAGGGGCCGGATCCGATCAAGTACAAGGCGACATCCTCGAAAGCATGGGGGCAGCTGTCACTGTCAACGTCCGCGCTTCACTTCGAGTTTCCGAAGCGGGCGCGTGAGGGTCAGATGGAAAACGTCTACTCATTCCTAGCCTCATCTCTAGCTGACATTTCGCGACTCGAATTCTCTACAGGCCCAGAACAAGGCAAACCTCAATAGCCCAGGAGCCGTTCTCCATGTTGCTATGAAAATAGAATTTTCATCAGCCGGGGTGAGGGCGACCGGTTTGTCGATTAGCACTGGATTATTAATCGCAAATTTTCAAAAACCTCCAGCGCTGGAGGAAGACGGAAAATTCCGCTTTACCCGTAAGCGGAAATTAGGAGAGAGCTCGCCATCCAAGCGCCGTGCGCGAAGCGTGCACGCAGCTGGCCCACACGCGCGGGGCAAATTCGCTTTGTAGTCGCAAAATTTCAAGAACAAATCCAAGCTGCAACGACGTTTGAGGGGATGCTGTCTGTCTATCTCAATAGGATTTCAATTCCCTAGGGCTGGCGAAGATCGGCTATTCGGAATTCCAACTCTCGCGGCATCGAGCGAAAGCATCCCCGGGGATAGTTGGGTCCAGAGGGGTGTTAAATAGCAGGCACCCCGGTTAATAGGGTGGCACCGCGGCAGCCTTAGTTCCCGGGCCGGTTGCAGCGCGCGTAAAACAAGACGACTTGGGCGGCGCCCTCCTCGTTGTCGGGGACCCAGATCGACTCGCCCTTGCACTTGCCGCCCCGCCGCCAGCGCTGCGGCGCCATGGCGGCGTCTTGAGCCGCGTCGTCCATCTTCGCGAAGCCCGCCGGGAAGATCGCCGGCGGGATTTTCTTCTCCGATACCCGCCTCGCATTCTCCGCCAGCATCGCGTCGGCCTGGCGCTTCTGCGCGGCGGCGAGCGCGGCGAACTGGCTCACGGGCGCCGCGGCGGGCTCGGGGGCCGGGGCCTCCGCCGGGGCGGGTTCAGCGGGGGCCTCCACTGGGGGCGGAGCGGGGGCGGGCGTAGGCTTCGGGCTGGGCCACAGCATGAACCCAGCCGCCGCTACGGCGGCGGCGCAGCCAAGCAGGGTCCCCAAGCCCAGGCCGCTAGCGGACGCGGCGGGGACAGGAGAAGGCGCGGGAGCGGGAACGTTCTGGCGGGCCTGCCATTTGGCGAAGATGACCGAGCACTTCGCGCATTCCACGGCTCCCAGAGCGGCTTCCGCGCCGCAGTTGGGACAGGTCAATCAGCCCGCGCCGGAAGCCGCCTGGTGCTCGCCGGGGCCCAGCGCCAGGGCGCGCAGATACTCCCGATTGAGCCGGGCGATGTGCGAGACCGAGATATCCTTCGGGCAGACCGCCTCGCACTCGTACTCGTTGGAGCAGGCGCCGAAGCCCGCCTCGTCGTGGGCGGCCATCATGTTGAGGACCCGCCGCTCGCGCTCGGGGCCGCCTTGGGGGAGCTGGGCCAGTTGGGAGACCTTGGCGGCCACAAACAGCATCGCCGAGGCGTTGGGGCAGGCGGCCACGCAGGCGCCGCAGCCGATGCAGGCGGCGGCGTCCATCGCGCTGTCGGCCTTGTGCTTGGGGATGAGCAGCACGGAGGCATCAGGAGCCTGGCCGGTGCTGACCGAGACGTAGCCGCCGGCCTGCATGATAGAGTCGAAGGAGCAGCGGTCGACGACCAGGTCGCGCACCAGCGGGAAGGCCTTGGCGCGGAAGGGCTCGACGGTGATGACGTCGTTGTTCTTGTAGCGCCGCATGTGCAGCTGGCAGGTGGTCTGGCCGCCGTCGGGGCCGTGCGCGCGGCCGTCGATGACCAAGGAGCACATCCCGCAGATGCCCTCGCGGCAGTCGTGGTCGAAGGCGATCGGGTCGCGGCCCTTTTTCTGGAGGTCCTCGTTGACCACGTCGAGCATCTCGAGAAAGGACATCTCGGTGGAGACGCCCTTGGCCTCGTAGGTCTCGAAGCCGCCCGCGGAGGCCGCGTCCTTCTGGCGCCAGACCTTGAGGGTGATGTCGATCGTGCCGGTCATTTGTAGCTCCGCTGGGTGAGGTGCACGTTCTCGAAGCTCAGGGGCTCGACGTGGCGCGCCGGCGCCTTTCCGTCGCCCTTGAACTCCCAGGCCGCCACGTGGGCGAAGTTCTCGTCGTCGCGCCGGGCCTCGTTCTCCGGGGTCTGGTACTCCTCGCGGAAGTGCCCGCCGCAGGACTCGCGGCGCTCCAGGGCGTCCAAGGCCAGGAGCTCGGCGAACTCGAGGTAGTCGGCCACGCGGCCGGCGCGCTCGAGGGCTTGGTTGAACTCCATGCCGCCGCCCAGGACGCAGACCTCCTTATAGAAGCGCTCCCGCAGCTCGGGGATGGCGGTCAAGAGCTTCTTGAGGCCGGCCTCGGTGCGGCCCATGCCGCAGTGGTCCCAGACCAGGCGGCCCAGGTCGCGGTGGAACTCGAGGGTCGTGCGCTTGCCTTTGACGGCCAAGAGCTTGGAGACCCGCGCGTTGACGGCGGCCTCGGCCTCGCTAAACTCGGCGGCGTCGGTGCCCACCGCCTCGATGCCGCCGGCGGCCAGGTAGCCGCCCAGGGTGGACGGGATGACGAAGTAGCCGTCGGCCAGGCCCTGCATGAGGGCGCTGGCACCCAGCCGGTTGGCGCCGTGGTCGGAGAAGTTGGCCTCGCCGAGGACGAACAGGCCGGGGACGGTCGACATCAGGTTGTAGTCGACCCACAGCCCGCCCATCGTGTAGTGGACCGCCGGATAGATGCGCATCGGCACCTTGTACGGGTCCTCGTTGGTGATGTGGTGGTACATGTCGAGGAGGTTCCCGTACTTCTCCTTGATGGTCTCGGCGCCCACGCGCTTGAGGGCGTCGCGGAAGTCGAGGTAGACGGCCAGCTTGGTCGGGCCCACGCCGAAGCCCTCGTCGCAGGCCTTCTTGGCCGCGCGCGACGCCACGTCGCGCGGGACCAGGTTGCCGAACGACGGGTAGCGGCGCTCGAGGTAGTAGTCGCGCTCGGCGTCGGGGATGTCGTTGGGGGCGCGCGTGTCGCCCTTCTTCTTGGGGACCCAGACCCGCCCGTCGTTGCGCAGGGACTCCGACATCAGGGTCAGCTTCGACTGGTTCTCCCCGGCCACCGGGATGCAGGTCGGGTGGATCTGCGTATAGCAGGGGTTGGCGAAGTACGCGCCGCGCCGGTGCGCGCGCCAGGTCGCGGTGACGTTCGAGTTGGCCGCGTTGGTCGAGAGGAAGAACACATTGCCGTAGCCGCCGGTGCAGAGCAGGACGGCGTGGGCCGCGTAGCGCTCGATCTTGCCGTCGACCAGGTTGCGCGCGATGACGCCGCGGGCCTTGCCGTTGACGACGACGAGGTCGAGCATCTCGCGCCGGGCCAGGAGCCGCACCTTGCCCTTCTCCACCTGGCGCGACAGCGCCCCGTAGGCGCCGAGCAGGAGCTGCTGGCCGGTCTGCCCGCGCGCGTAGAACGTGCGCGAGACCTGGGCGCCGCCGAAGGAGCGGTTGTCCAGGTAGCCGCCGTAATCGCGCGCGAACGGCACGCCCTGGGCCACGCACTGGTCGATGATGTTGACCGAGACCTGGGCCAGTCGGTAGACGTTGGCCTCGCGGGCGCGGTAGTCGCCGCCCTTGACGGTGTCGTAGAACAGCCGCCAGACCGAGTCGCCGTCGTTGGGGTAGTTCTTGGCCGCGTTGATGCCGCCTTGCGCGGCGATCGAGTGGGCCCGGCGCGGGCTGTCCTGGATGCAGAGCGCGGTGACGTTGTAGCCCAGCTCGGCCAGCGAGGCCGCCGCCGACGCGCCGGCCAGGCCGGTGCCGACCACCAGGACGTCGTACTTGCGCTTGTTGGCGGGGTTGACGAGCTTTAAGTCGAAACGGTGCTTGTCCCACTTCTTCTCGATCGGCCCGGAAGGGATCTTGGCGTCCAAGGTCATCTCAGCCCCCCCTCGTCAGCGCCCAGATCGGCAGAGAGGCGAACCCCGCCGTCAGCGCCAGCGCGATCACGACGCCGCCCTTCTCGATGAGCGGGGTCAACTGCGGGTGGCTCACGCCCAGGGTCTGGAAGGCGCTCTTGATGCCGTGGGCCAGGTGGATGGCCAAAAAGACCATCGCCCCCACGTAGCCGAGCGAGTACAAGGGGTTTCTGAAGCAGAACATCACCCAGCTAAAGAGGCTCGCCCCCTCGCCCTCGGGCCCCAAGAACTTGAAGGTCGTGATGTGCACGATGAGAAAGATCAGGGTCAGGGAGCCGGTATAGCCCATCCAGCGCGCCGCGTAGGGCTGGCCCGAAGTCGAGGACTCGACCTCGTAGCGGGTCGGCCGCGCGCGGCGGTTCTCGACGAAGACCTTGAGGCCGACGACGATGTGCACGAGGAAGAAGGCCGCCAGCCCGATCTCGGCGGGGATGATGAGCGGATGGTGCTCGAGGAACTCGGCGTAGGTGTCGAACGCCTCGGCGCTCTTGAACATCAGGAAGTTCCCGGCCAGGTGGGAGACGAGGAAGCCGACCAGCGCCAGGCCGGTCAGCGCCACGACCTGTTTCTTGCCTATCGAGGAGTTCTTGAGCCTGTCGCAGGTGTTCATAATGGGGTGCTAGAGCTGGATCGTCTGGCCCTCGCGGGCCGCGAAGCACTCGACGCCGGACTTGGACTTGCCGAGGAGCTCCAAGGCCTGGGCCACGATAGCGTCGACGTCGGCGTCGCTGCGCTCGGGGTCGTGGTGGAACAAGGCCAGGCGCTTGACCTCGGCGCTCACACCCAGGGCCACGGTGTCGCGCCAGCGGCTGTGCCCCCAGCCGCGCTTCTTCTCGTACTCGGCATCGGTGTACTGGGAGTCGCAGATGAGGAGGTCGGCGCCGCGGCAGAAGTCGGCGACTTCGCGGTCTAGGCGCTCGGAGTACTCGCTGCGCCCCATGTGGGTCCAATGCGTCTCATGGTCGGTCAGATAGACCACCGCCGCGTCGCCCATCTGGAAGCGGTAGCCGACGCAGATGCCGGGATGGTTGGTGTAGATCGTCGAGACCTTCACCGGCCCGGCCTCGAAGGGCCGGCCGCTGACCTGGGAGAACTCGAGGCGCGCCGCCATGTCGCCGACCTCGACGGGGAAGTAATTGATCCCCATCTGGCGGCGGAAGATGGTCTCGAAGCTCTCGCCGACCCCTTTGGCGCTGTGGATGGCCCAGGTGTTCTGGGGCATGTAGGCCGGGAAGAAGAACGGGAAGCCCTGGATGTGGTCCCAGTGGGTGTGTCCGATGAAGACGTGGCCCGAGGCCGGCCCGCCCGAGTTCTGGAGGTGGAACCCCAGCGGCCGGATCCCGGTCCCCGCGTCGCAGATCAGGACCTCGTCGCCCCAGCGGATGCAGACGCAGGAGGTGTTGCCTCCGTAGATCAGGGTCTTCGGGCCCGGCGAGGGGATCGAGCCGCGCGTCCCCCAGAACTCCACGCGGGGGCGGTTCATGAGGCGAGCAGGCCGTCCACGGCGGCCATGAGCTGTTCGATGGTGAAGGGCTTGGTGATGAAGCCGTCGGCGCCCAGACGCTTGGCCGCCTTCTTGTCGACCTCGTAGGACTTTCCCGAGGAGATCAGGATCTTGAGGCCGGCGGGGCCGCCCTCCCGGCGCAGCTCCTCGCAGACGTCAAAGCCATGCATGTCGGGCATCATGAGGTCGAGCACCAGGAGGTCCGGCTTGAAGGACTTGGCCTTCGCGAGCCCATCGACGCCGTTGAAGGCCGTCTCGACCGAATAAGAAGCGCGCTCGAGGCAGAGGCTGATGAACTCGACCATGAGGCGGTCATCATCGACGACCAGGATTCTCTTCATCGGGCGGCTCGGACCCGATTATGCCACATTGGCCCGTCATGAACCGAGCAGGCCGTTGACCGCGGCGAGCAGTTGGTCGAAGGTGAAGGGTTTGGTGATGTAGGCGTCGGCGCCGAAACGCTTGGCGGCCTTCTTGTCGACCTCATAGGTCTTGGCGCTCAGGATGATGATCTTGAGCTGCTCGGCGGGGATATCCCGCCGCAGGGCCTCGCAGACGTCGAAGCCGTGCATGTCGGGCATCATGAGGTCGAGCACCATGAGGTCGGGCTTGTAGACGCGCGCCTTGGCGAGGCCGTCGGCGCCGTTGAGCGCGGTCTCCACCGCAAACGAGGCTTTCTTGAGGCAGTCGCAGATGAAGTCCACCATCAGGCGGTCGTCGTCGACGACGAGGATCTTCTTCATGACGCGCTCGGGGCCAGCAGGCGGTTGACCGTCTCGAGGAGCTCGTCGACCCGGAACGGCTTGCTGACGTACGCCTCGGCGCCCAGGCGCTGGGCGGCCCGCCGGTCGATCTCGTAGTTCTTGGCGGTCAGGATCAGCACCTTTGGGGCGTCCGGGGCGGCGTCCTTGCGCAAGGCTTGGCAGACATCGAAGCCGTGCATGTCGGGCATCATGAGGTCGAGCACGACGAGGTCGGGCTTGAACCCCGCGGCCTTGGCCAGGCCGTCGACGCCGGTCTCCGCCGACTCGACCGAGAAGCCCGCCTTCTTGAGGCACTCGCAGACCATGTCGAGGATGAGACGGTCGTCATCGACGACCAGTATCCGCTTCACGTCCCGATTATGACAATAAAAGTACGGTTTTGCCCCGCCTTAAACGGGCCTCGGGCCCCAGAAGAGGAAGCTGCGCTCGGACGGCGGCCCGGCAGGGGCGTCGTCCTCCTCGGCTTGCTCCGCCTGCCCCAAAAGCTCGAGTTCGCGCCGGTGGAGGGTCCGCAGGGACTCGTAGAGGGCCAGGGACCGGCCCGCGGATTCGAGCTGGGCGGCACGATGGGACTCCCCGCGGGCGAGCGCACCCTCCAGGAGGACGACGCGCCGGCCAAGCTCCTCGATGGACTCGAGGACGGGGGCCAGCTTGCGGTGCTCGACCTCCTCGTAGAGCTGGGCGGCCGTCTGCAGGCCCTCGAAATGGGCTCCGAAGAGCTGGGTATAGGCGTCGGAGACCATGGCCTCGAGGCTGGTCTTCCCCTCCAGCCAGCGCGCGCGCGCGTGGTAGACCAGGCTGTAGGCGGCCAGCTCCGACGGGTTGCGCCGGTCGAGCAGCCCAGCCAGCTCGGCGGGATCGAACGCCCCGGCGAAGATCGCCTCGTTGGTGAAGGCGTTGCGCTCGGTCTCGCGCGTCATCGGCCGCGGCCGCCAGGCCCTCTCACCGGGGCGCGGTACGCCGAGGTAGTCGGCGGCGTGGGTCAGCTCATGGACGAGCAGGGCGGCCACGAGCTCCGGCCGGGCGTTCTTGAACTCCCGCCCGACCACGAGGTCCAGGGTCACCGGCGAGAAGTAGGCCGCCGCGCCTTCCCCCGGCGCGGCGTAGAGGACGCGGCCGCCGCGCTCGAGGACGGCGTCGAGGGCGGTGAGCAGGTACTTGAGCCGCCGGACCGCCGGGTCCTTCGCGTCCTTGATGGCCTGGCGCAGAAGCGTCAGGGCCGGGGCCAGGTCCGGGTCGACCGTCGGACGCTGGGTCACCGGGACCAGCGGACCGAACGAGGCCGGCGCCGGATAGCCGTCGAGGCGGGAGGCCAGCGCGGTGGCCCGCGCCTCGGCGTCGGGCTCGCCGGCCTCGCGCTCGGCCGCGGCGGCCTGGGCGCGGGTCAGGAGCAGGCTGCCCTCGAGGATGCGCAGCTTCTCCGAGAGCAGGCGCTCCTGGCGCGCCAGACGCGAGTCGCCGGGCGCGGCGGCCAAGCCGCCGCGGACCAGACCCAGCTCGTCGGTGAACTCGGCGCGGCGCCGCTCGAGGAGGGCCAGCTCCGAGCGCGCCTTGGCGGCCAGCTGGCCGAGGGTGGGCCACTCGCCGGCCGTGGCCGCGGCGGCCCGGAAGCCGGCCGCCGCCGCTAGGCGGTTGGCGACCACGCCCTCGTAGAGGACCTTCTCGACGGGATTCGACAAGTCGATCCGATGCGCCAAGGCGTCCATCGCGAAGCCCTCGAGATAGGCGTCCTGGGCCAGCACCGAGCGGGCGCGGGACTCCGCGCTGTCTAAGACCCGGGCGTCCAGCCAGTCGTGCACCTGCTGGAACAAACCCGCCAGCGCGGCGCCCTGCAGGTCCGGGTCTACGCGCAGCAGGGCGGCGTCGAGGTAGACGGCCTTCAGCGCGGGGTCGAAGAACGCCAGCGGCGCGTCCTCGCCCAGCCCGGCGTCGGCGTAGCGGACCACGCCGCCCTGGGCCAGGAGCTCGCCGAGCGCCCAGGGCAGGTGCCCGAGACCGCGCGCGGCGCTGCGCGCCGCGAAGGCCTCGACCACCTGCTCCAGGCGCCCGTCGAGGCCCGGGACCGAAAGTGCGGCGAGGGTGTCTGGATCGACACCCTCGCTCACCCGGCGCCCCGCGGCCGCCCGGAGGCTCCCGGGCGGCCGCGTGGTGGGGCCGGGAGGCGGCTGGCCGCGAAGACGCGCGGCCAGCGCCTCCGCCATCTCGTAGAGCCGCTCGATGCGCTGCATGGTGTCGGGGTGGGTGATGAAGAGGTTGAAGAAGAAGTCGTCCTCTTTCCCGACCAGGGCGCTGGTGACGGCGTCGAGCTTCGGCAGTTGGCCGGCGTTGCGCAGCTGCTCGAGCGGGTTGACCGTCATGACGTGCGCCTGGCTGGCGATGATCGGCAGGAGCTCGCGGCGCAGCGTGAAGCCGGCCGGCATCTGCCAGGTGACCAGCATCCCCAGGCCCAGCGCCAGCGCCTCGGGGTCCTCGGTGAGGATCGCCCCGCCCTCGTCGGCGTGGCCCTCGCGGGTCCGCGAGGAGGCCATGCTCAGTATGGTCGCCAGGACCGGCCCCCAGAGCGCGGCGAAGATCTTGACCAGCCCGATCAGGGACTGGGCCGCCACCGCCGCCGACGCCGGCTCGAAAGCCTCCGGCCGGACCGGAGACCCCGCGTCGAGGACATCGGTGCCCGAGGCGTTCGACCGGGGCCCGTCGTAATACTTGGGCGCGGCCTTCACATCCTTGCCCTTGCCGGTCAGCCTCGCCCAGAGACGGGCGAACAGGGCCTGGGCGTGGCCGACGCCCCAGAGCACGCCGTAGGAGGCGTAGGAGATGCCCGAGGCGATCGTCCCGGCGATGGAGCCCAGGATCATGTCGCGGTGCATCACGTGCTCGAACTCATGGCCCATGACGCCGCGCAGGGTGCGCACGCCGAGGGCTTTGAGCGAGGCCTGGTCGGCGTTGCGCAGGGCCAGGACGATCTCCTGCGGGCCGGCGCCCTCGGGGATCCCGGCGATCGAGCCGCGGATGGCGCGGCGGAACACCCGGAACTGCTTGGAGTTGGCCTCCGAGACGTACATGAGCCGGATCAGGCCGGCGCGCGTGCGCTCCGGGTTGAGGGTCATGTCCTTCATCTCGTTGGTGACGCCCACCATGGCGCTGAAGGGTGAGAACCCGGTGGCGAAGGCGTTGGGCACCGGCATCGGCACGTTCACCATCTCGGGCATCGGGATGGGCTTGTCGCCCTTGGCCGCGCGCCCGGCGTTGATCCGCTCGCGCAGCTCCCGCATGATGCCGAAGACCTCGGGGTCCTTGGCCTCGTCCATCGGCTCGGCTTTCATGACGAGCTTGATGAGCTTCTTGGAGAAGATCAGCGGGATGATCGACATCGCCGCCGCCACGCCGAGGTTGGAGAGGAAGGTCTTGAGCCCGAAGACCGTGGCGCTCATGACCCCGCCGAGGGCCAGCAGGGAACCGATCGCCAGCGCGGTCTTGGCCCAGTAGTGGAACTGGGGCCAGCGCCCGTCGCCCGAGCCTTCCTCGGCCAGCTTGATCGGCTCGGCCTTGGTCGACGGGGCCGGGTCGCCCTTGGGCAGGAGCTTGCCTAGGAGCCACTCGGTGGCCATCGCCGCGCGCTCAGGCGCGAAGGCCAAGACCAGGAACGTGATCGGCGCGGCAAAGCCGGTGGCCGCCGCCCAGACCGCGGCGCCGGCAAAGAGGATGTTGAACAGCCGGGTGTTGCCGAGGAACATCCAGATCCCGAAGGCGACGTTGGTCCAGACCGCGCCGTAGCCGGTGAGCAGGGCGAAGACCACGCCGGTCATGACCCAGGTGTAGGCCGGGAAGCGGATCTGCTGCATCGAGCCCGGCACGGCAAACGGCCGACCGGACTCGGCCGAGGCGACGATGCGGCCGAGGAAGAATGAGATCGTCGTCATCGCGGGCAGGGCCATCAACCCAAGAACCCCGCCGAGGGTCAGGGTCGAGGCCGCCGCGGTGCCCAACAGCGGGGCGATGAGGTTCAAAGCGCCCCAAGCGGCGATGGCGCCGAAGATGCCGCCCGTGCCGCCGTCTTTGCCCGCCGCCGCCGCACCCAGGGCGGCGAAGCCGCCCAAGGCGGCCAGGCCGACCAGCGGCGTGGCGAGGAGCGCCCCGCCCATGACCTGCGGCACGGCGACGGCCACCGCGCCGAGGAAAGCGCCGGTCAGAAGGTCGAGGGACGTCTTCACGCCGCTCAGGCGCGGCGAGTCGCGCAGGGCCAGGCGGTAGCGCGCCCAGAGCGCCATCGGCAGGAGCAGCACGCCCGAGCTCACGGCCCAGACCGCCACCACGGGCACCGTGCCGAAGACGGCGGGCAGCAGCGCCGCCGCCGCGAGGTGAGCGCCGTAGACCGCGGCGCCGGAGACCGCCATGAGGGCGACGGCCTTGACCGCGCCCAGGGCCTTGGAGACCGCGCCCTGGGGAGCCGGGTCGGCCACGCCGTTGAGCGGGACCGAGCGGCCGGCGAAAGGACGGGAAGTCGGGACGCTGAGCGCGGCGCGGCGGACGGTGCCGAGGGAGGAGTCGGCGGGGACGGGGTCCGCCGAGGCAGCAGGGCTCGCCTTGAGGCCGAGGATGGCGTCCATCATCGACGCGCCGGCGTCGCGGGCCTGGCCGCCGGGCATGGCGGCGATCTCGGCGACGGGGAGGGCCACGGTGCGCGGGGCGGCCAGGAGGTTCCTAAAGGAAGGGGCCGAAGTGGCTTCGGACGGGGCGGCCGCGGGCGTCATGGCTTTTGCCGCGGCAGGGACCGCGGAAGCCGCCCGCGGCGCGGCAGCCGGCACGGCGGCGGCCGGGACGGCGAGAGCGGAAGCCGCGGGTGCGACGGCCGGCCGCAGCGAAGGCAAGACCGACGGTAAGACGGGCAGCGTGCCGGGCAAGGACAGCGAGGTCGGCAGAGGCGCCGGGGATAGGGTGACGGGGGCGGTGCGCACCGCGCCGGCCTGGCCGCCGGGGACGACGCTGACGGCCCGGCCGGCGCCGCCGACCACGAACTGGGCCGCGGCCTCGTAGGAGGCGATCCCGGGCGAGAGGACGATCAGGGCCGCGGAGACGACGGCGGCGGTGAGATGCTTGAGGGGCGAGGTGTTCGTCATTACGGCCTCCGGTATACGCTTCGCGGCGCGAGGGCACCTCCTCCCGTCCGTCGCGGCTGTATGTTAGTCCCGAGGGAGTCCCCCCGGCACGGGCCATAGGGCCCAGGAAGCGCTCCGATATCGACCCAGGCCGCGCTGGGCCTCGAGCGCCGGCCTGAAAGCGCTAACGCGCCAGGTCCAGGACCGCGGCATGGACCCCGTTCACGACCATCGCCATGCGGCCGTAGTCTAGCCGGTCCGCGGTGTCCTCCGCCGTGTGATAGCGTTCGTTCCGGTAGAAGGCGGTGTCGGTGACCATGAGGGCCGGAAAGCCGGCGTCCCAATAGCTGGCGTGGTCGGAGAGCGGGATTCCGGGGACGCCCGGGGGGGAATTGAGGGAGTAGACCGGCAGGGGCGAGGCCGCCCACATCGCCCGCTTGACCCGTCGGGCCAAGGGCGCGTCTTTGTAGCGCCCCGCCACCGCGATGAAGTTACCCCGGCCCGGGTAGAAGAGCCGCGCCAGCGGGGCCGGGTAGCGCTGGCTTCCCGGCGCGTCCGAAAAGGCGCCCAACATCTCCAGCGAGAGCATGGCGCGCACGGCCGCTCCCTCTTCGCGCAGGGCCCGCGCGTGAAAGCCGCTGCCCATGAAGGCCGTCCCGTAGTAGGGCGGCTCCTCGGTGGAATAGGCCACCAGGTCGACCCGGATGGGCGGGGCCTGGAGGCGCAGGAGCCGGGCCAGCTCCAGCAGCCCGGCCACCCCGCTGGCGTTGTCATCGGCGCCCGGCTTCTCGCCGGCGGCGTCGTAATGGGCCCCGACCACGATGCGGTCCCCGGACTCGGGTCCGAAGCGCGCCATGACGTTGCGGAACGGGCCCTGGTCCTCGAGCTTGTTGCGCTGGTTTCGTTCCTGGAAGGTGTACTCGAGCTCCGTCACGGCCGCGCCCGAGGCCTTGAACTCCGCTCGGATGTAGGCCGCGGCGCGGTCGAGCCGGGCCGGGTGGGCGGCGTCTCGCGGGGCCAGGGTCTCGGAGAGCATCCGGACATGCGCTTCGAGCCTGGCGGGCTCGGCCGCGGGACCCCCGGGCGCCGCCGGAGGCGGGGGGAGGATGGGCTGCCTCAGAAGCCAGCCGAGGACCAGCAGAGCGCACACCGGCACCGAGAGCATGACGAGCAGGCGCTTCGGTTTGAGCTCCGTAGAAACTTTCGCCAAGAGCATCCCCCTTCCCGAGAGTCTACCCCCTCCGCCCTGATTTATCGAGGGCCCTAGACCCATGCCGCGCTGAGTCTTGGACGCCGCCCCCGCGTAAGACTACGCATAGGCGGGCGCCGGCCTCGGGAGGTATAGTCCGGAAACCCCGCAAAGGAGGGACCCCCATGAGACATCTACGAAGCAAGTCCGCCCTGGCCTGCACACTGGCTCTCACCGTGACTCTGCTCTGCGGCATAAAGCCCGCGGCGCGGGCCACCCTCATCCCCGCCTCCGCGGCGGCCGGGGTTCAGAGCACGTCGCGCGCGAGCGACATGAAGGCCGTCCAAGGCGCCCTGGAGTCGAAGCTCCTGCGCCAGCGTCTCAGCGAGCACGGGCTCAGCGAGGCCGAGATCGACGCGCGCCTGGCCCGGCTCTCGGACCGCCAACTCCACCAGTTCGCCACGCGCCTCAACGCGGTGAACCCCGGGGGCGACTTCTCGGTCGTGGGCATCCTGCTGGTGATCGTCCTCGTGCTCTTCATCCTCTACCTGGTCAAGCGGGTCTGAGGCTGCCATCACACGCTCCCTGCCGGTCATCGTGCTCACGGGCCTGCTCTCGGCCTGCAGCCACCGGCGCCCGGCCCACTCCCCCCCGTCGGAGGAAGCCAAGCAGGTGCATCTGAAGACGCCGTTCTACACCAACCAGTCCGCCCAATGCGGCCCGGCCGCGCTGGCCAGCGTCCTGGCCTTCTACGGGAAGAAGACCGCTCCTGAGAGGATCCGGGAGGCGATCTACCGTGACGACCTCAACGGCTCGCTGTCGGTCGACATGCTCCTGGCCGCGCAGTCCTACGGGATGTCGGCCGAGATGCTGGAGGGCGGCCTGCACCGCCTCAAGGCCGAGCTCGACGCCGGCCATCCCCTCATCGCCTTCCTCAACCTGGGCACCCGCCTGACCCCGATCGGCCACTACGTCGTCGTCACCGGCTACGACGACGCCAGGCAGGGCGTCCTCGCTCATTCCGGCACCAAGCAGGACGGCCTCATCTCGTACGCGAGGTTTTCAAGACAATGGGAAAAAACAGACCGATGGGCCCTGCTGGTCCTGCCCGACGCGCGCTGATCGCCGCGGCCGCGGCCATATGGGCGGGCTGCGGCAGCCTGCCGGTCGTAAGGCCGCCGCGCGACCCGCTCAGCGCGGCCGAGCATCTTACGCTGGCCGGGGTCTACGAGGCCCAGGGCCTGGACCGCGAGGCCAAGGCACAGTACCAGGCCGCGCTCAAGCGGAACCCCTCCGACGTCCATGCCCTGATGGCGTTGGGGAACGCCGCCTTCACCGCCGGGGAACTCGGGCGCGCCGAGCGCTATTTCAAGCGCGCGCTGAGATTCTCTCCGGACAACGCGGGGCCCGCCAACAACCTGGCCATGACCTGGCTCAAGCGCGACGTGAAGCTGGCCGAGGCCGAGCTCCTGGCGCGCGATGCCCTGGCCACCGCCGGACCGCTGGAACCCTACGTGCAGGATACCCTGGCGCAGATACGGCGGAGAAGGGCGCAGCTCGAGGCGAGGCGCTGATCAGGGCCGGATCATGTCGCGCAGGAAGCGCTCGAGCGCGTCCGGCCCGCCGCCCAGTTGGTGGACGTTCGGGATTCTTGCATCGGCCGCAAGCCCGAACGCCACGGCCGTGCCGCCGGGCAGGCCCTTGGGCATGGCCGAGTCGTAGCCGGGGACCGTGAAGTCGTCGCCCAGCATGAGCACGTCCTCGGCGTCGACGCGCGCGCCCTCGGCCTCGATGAGCTCGAGGATGGCCTTGACCGCGAACGCCTTGGTCGACTTGGAGAACCGGATGTACGGCTCGAGGTCGTCGCGGGCCGGGAACTTGAGCGTGGCCCCGAACTCGAGCCCCTGAGCCTTGAGCCCGGCCGACGCCGCCTTGAAGACGGCGGTGAGCTTGGCGTTGCGGGCCGCCGCCAGGGCGTCCCACTCCGCCGTCGACAGGGCGGCCTTCTTGGCCGCGTCCAGGCCCATCCCCAGCATCCAGGAGTGCTCGTAGGGCTTCTCCCCGTGGCGGGCCTGGTCCGGGGCTATGCCCTGGCGGGCCGCCTCGGCCGAGATGAGCCGGGTGATCGCGCCGCGCTCGGCATCGGTGACCGTCGGGCCGGAGAAGGCGGGCGCCGCGGGCAGCTCGCCCTGGGGCGAGAGCTTGTAGACCTCGGCGCCGCCGCCCGTCGAGATGATGAAGTCAGCCTTCAGCTCCGGGCTCATCCGCTCGAGAAGGAGGGCCGACATCGCGAAATCCCCCCCGTCCAGCGGGCGGTTGGTGGCGAAGGTCACCCTCACCCCGGCCGCCTTGAGGTCCTCTAGGAGCTTGAGCCGGGCCTCCGAGATGACCAGCCCCTTGCCGTCCGAGTTGTCCATGAAGGTGTCGTCGTAGTCGGTGATGATGACCTTGGGAAGCCGGCCGCGGTAGCGCTCGACCAGGGCGGTGTAGTCCCCAGCGCCCAGCGACGGGTGGTTGACGGCTCCCACCAACGGCAGGAGCGCCGCCGCGGAGGCCAGGGCGCCGGCAAGCCAGCGCCGGGCCCGGTAGCCGGCCGAGAACGCCGGCGCCGACGGCATCGGGTTGAAGGTCCCGTCCTGGAGCGAGCCGTTGAACTCGGCCAAGCGGCGCTGGATGTACGAGGTGGCGGCCAGGGTCCCGGTGCCGAAGAGGGTGGCGAAGAACGCCCCGTAGATGAAGGGAAGCGGGGCGCCGCTCAGGCCCGTGGAGGAGGCCAGGACGAAGGCCAAGAAACCCAGGACGGGCAGGGCGTAGAACTTGGCGAAGTTCATGACCGCGGGCTTGCGCGCCGCCACGGCCTTGCGGACCGCGCCGAAGAAGTCCAGGGTCATCCAGACAAACGGCAGGCCGAAGAACAGCAGGAAGTCGGCCAGGTTGGCGCGCCCCGGCCCCACCGGGATGAAGTCGATGACCTTGTGGTTGAGGAGCGCCTCGAGGCCGTTGCCCAGCGTGGCGGCAAGCACGGCGGCCGCGCCGACCGCGAACACGCCCAGAGCCTTCGAGACCGCCGGGGACTTGGCCGCGAGGTCGCCCGCGTGGCGCGCATCGTCGACGCCCACCGGGAAGGTCAGCACCTGCAGCACGCTCCAGACGAGGCCGCCGATGACGGGGTGGCTGTCGCGGAAGCGCCGCAGGCCGTCGAGCGGGGGCTTGCCGGCATGGGCCAAGGTCATCATCCAGGCCGCGAAGGCCAGGCTGAGCGGGATGGCCGCGGCCATGAGGATGACGCGGGTCGGGACGATATAGTGGTAGACGTAGAGTCCTGAGCCCCAAAACAAGGCCTTGAGCGCCCAGTCCGCGGCCAGCATCACCGTCATCAGGGCCGCGGTCCGGAACACCCAGCTCCGCGCCGTCGGCGGGGCCTGCGCGCGCCCATGGGGGCCCGAGTAGGACGAAGCCACGCGCCAAGCCGTGTAGGCGAACACGGCCGCGATGCCGGCCACGCCCACCGACATGAGCACACCCATCGGCAGAGCGGCCAAGGCCAGCGGAGCCATCATGCCGAGCGCCCAGCCGCCCATGTCCGTGATCTTGGGCTCGGGCTTCGCCGTCAGCGCGCCCGCCGCCTCGTCCCAGTCGACCGTGACCTTGTCCCCGTTGCGGATCTTCTTGTCGAGCTCGGCGTCGACGAGCGCGTCCTCGACCTCGTGGGCCAGCGCCTGCTT
>JACPXC010000015.1 GCA_016196755.1 Elusimicrobiota bacterium | reverse complement strand
CCTCCCGTAGGAGGCTCTTGACGCCCCACTCGGCACCGGAGGTTTCCCTCCGCTGCTGGGGCCTGCTACCGGGCGCTCCGACGCCTGCCCGGACGGGACTCGCACCCGCTGGTAATGCACGGCCTTACGGCGTACCACCCGAGGATTTTAACTAGAATGGACGGGATGATCGTCATGAAGTTCGGCGGCTCCAGCGTCGCCGGCGCCGAGCGCATCCGCGCCGTCGCCGAGCTCGTCCGCGGCCGCCTCGCCGAGAAGCCCGTCGTCGTCGTCTCGGCCTTCCGCGGCGTCACCGACGACCTCCTGGCCCTGGCCAAGGCGGCCCTGAAGGGCGACCGCGAGGGCGTACAGGCCGTCCGCCGGCGCCACAACGACGCCGCCGACGAGCTGGGCGTCGACCGCGAGCTGGTCAAGGAACAGCTCGACGAGCTCTCCGACCTGGCCCGCGGCATCTCCCTTCTCAAGGAGCTGACCCCGCGTACGCTCGACTACGCGGCCGGCTTCGGCGAGCGCCTGTCCTCGCGCCTCATCGCCGCCTATCTGACCAAGGCCGGCATCCCGGCCCGGCAGTTCGACGCCCACGAGGCCGGGCTCCTGACCGACGCGCGCCACGGCTCGGCCAATCCCCTGCCCGAGGCCGACGCCGAACTCAAGAAGAGCCTCGGCACGGTCAAGGAGACGGCGGTCGTCACCGGCTTCATCGGCCGCGCGCCCTCCGGCGACATGACGACCCTGGGCCGCAACGGCAGCGACTACACCGCGGCCATCCTCGGCGCCGCGTTGGGGGCCCGCGAGATCCAGATCTGGTCGGACACCGACGGCATCATGACCGCCGACCCCCGCCTCGTCCCCGAGGCCCGCCCCATCGCGTCGTTGAGCTTCGAGGAGGCCAGCGAGCTGGCCTACTACGGCGGCAAGGTCCTCCACCCGCATACCCTGGTCCCCGCCATCCGCAAAGGGATCCCCATCCGCGTGCTCAACACCTTCAAGCCCGACCTCCCCGGCACCAGCGTCCTGGCCAAGCTCGAGGAACGCGCCAAGGGCCCGCGCTCGATCGCCTTCCGCAGGCACCTGAGCGTGGTCAGCGTCACCAGCCCGCGCATGCTCATGGGCTGGGGCTTTTTGGCCCGCATCTTCGAGGTCTTCGCGCGCCTCCAGGTGGCCGTCGACATGGTGACGACCTCCGAGGTCACCGTCTCGGTCACCGTCGACGATCCGCGCCGCGTGGAAGAGGCCGCCCGCGAGCTCGGCTCGGAGTTCGAGGTCACTGTCGAGAAAGACATGACCATCGTCTGCGTCGTCGGCGACGGCATCCGCGCCGCCCCCGGCATCGCCGGCGAGGTCTTCTCGGCCCTGCGCGACGCCGCGGTCAACGTCTCGATGATCTCCCAGGGCGCCTCCAAGATCAACCTGGCCTTCGTGGTGGCCGACGCCGACGTCCCCAAGGCGGTGCAGGCCCTGCACCGGCGCTTCTTCCCGTAAGATGTGCGGCCGCTACCTGCAGACCGCCGACGCGCGGACCCTGGCCGCGCGCTTCGGCCTCGCGAAGCTCGGCGTCGAGCTCTCCGCGCGTTATAACATCGCTCCGGGCCAGGCCGCCCCTGTCGTGCTCCTCGAGGGCGGCCGCCGCCTCGGCCTGCAGCGCTGGGGCCTCGTGCCGGCCTGGGCCAAGGACGCCCGCGTGGGGCTCAAGCTCATCAACGCCCGCGCCGAGACCGCCGCCGAGAAGCCGGCGTTCCGAGGCGTCTTCCAACGCCGCCGCTGCCTGGTGCCGGCCGACGGCTTCTATGAGTGGCGCAGAGCCGGGAAGGCCAAGGTCCCGGTACGCTTCACGCGCTCCGACGGCGCGCTGTTCGCCTTCGCGGGCCTGTGGGACGAGTGGTCCTCCGCCGAGGGCGGAACGCTCCGGACCTTCACCATCCTGACCACCGAGGCCAACACGCTCGTGGCTCCCGTGCACGACCGCATGCCCGTGATCCTGCCCGAGGCGGCGGAAGGCCTCTGGCTAGACTCGAGCGCCAAACCCCACGAGCTCCAGGAGCTGCTCAAGCCCTTCGACGCCGCGGGGATGCGCGCCGCCGACGCCTCGACGCGCGTCAACTCGGGGCGCGAGGACCATCCCGGGCTCCTCGTGCCCGATGAGCCGCTCCAACCGGAGCTGCTGTGAGCGAGGAACGCGATTGGTGGCGGAGCGCGTTCGGCAAGGGCGTCTACCCGCTGGCCGCCCTGACCGACAGCCCGGGCTTCCGGGAGCGGACCAGGTTCGAGTTGCCGTTTGTCCTGCGCGCCCTGGCCGTGCGCCCCGGCGCCGAGCTCCTCGACGTCTGCTGCGGCGTGGGCCGCCACGCCCTGCCGCTGGCGGCCCGCGGGCTCCGCGTCACCGGCCTCGACGTCTCTCGGCCCTATCTGGCCGAGGCGCGGCGGCGCGCCCGGAAGGCCGGCCTGGCGCTCGAGCTCGTGCGCGGCGACATGCGCCGGATGCCGTTCTCCTCGCGCTTCGACGCCGCCGTGAACCTCTGGACCAGCTTCGGCTACTTCGCCAGCGCGGCCGAGGACCGTGCCGCCCTGCGCTCCATCCGGCGCGCGCTCAAGCCCGGCGGACTGTTCCTGCTCGACACGATCAACGGCGGGCGCCTGGCCTACATCCTGCGCTGGCAGCGCTCGATGGAGCTCTCGGGCGAGCACTGGACCGAGCTGCCCGACGGCACCCTCATCCTCGAGGACCCCGAGTCGGTCGACGGCGGCCGCGTCCTGCGTACGCGCTGGCTCTTCCTGCGCGGCGCGCGCAGAGAAGAGCTCCTCACGCGCATCCGCCTCTACACCGCGCGCCGCCTCACCGGGCTCCTGCGCCGCGCCGGTTTCGAGGTCCTGCGCCTCTATGGGGAGATGTCCCAGACCCCCTATCGGGAGCGCGCCTCGCGCCGCCTAGTGGTCTTGGCGCGCCGGCCCCGGTAGAATTTGGTTCAATCCCGCCTATGGACCGGCTGACGCGCAGGTCGTTTATCCGCTGGGTCATCACCTCCGGCGCCGCCATGGCCTGCCCGATCCCGCTCCCGGCGGCGGAGGCCGAGAAAGCGGCCCCCGAGACGCGCATGCGGCGCGAGGACTTCGAGGTCTGCCACAAGGTCCGCGACCGCGTACCCCTGCCGCTGGCCGCCCCGAGCCGCTCCGTCGACGTCGTCGTGGTCGGGGCCGGCCCCTCGGGCCTCGGCGCGGCCGACGGCCTGGCCGGCTCGGACTTCATGGTCCTCGAGAAGGAGCCGCAGGTGGGCGGCAACGCCTACTCCGAGAACTGGAACGGACTCGAGTACTGCACCGGCTCGGCCTGGATCTCGATGTTCAGCCCCGAGGTCAAGGCGCTGATGACGCGCTGGAAGATCGACCCCCCGCGCATCCAGGGCTTCGACGCCGTCTACGCCGAGGGCCGCTGGGTCCGCGACTTCTGGGACGGCCGCTCCGACAGCGCGCGCATCGACGAACTGCCTTACGACGACGGCGTCAAGAAGGGCATCCGCGAGTTCCTTAAGGAGCTCGAGGCCATGGACTTAGACAAGGACATGGCGGCGCTCGACGCCCGCCCGTTCTCCGAGCTCCTGGCCGGCAAGCCCGAGCCGCTGCGCCGGTATTGGGACAATTTCGGCCTGTCGAACTGGGGGGCAGAGGCCAAGCATAGCTCGGCCTATATCGGCGCCCAGGCGGCGCGCGACTGGCCCAAGGAGCCGCGCTACACCTACGAGGGCGGCCTGGGCGGGATCTCGAAGCGGGTCTTCGAGGGCTTCCCCGAGGACACCAAGAAGCGCTTCGTCCTGGGCGCCGCGGTCTACCGGGTCAAGCGCGCCGGCAAGCGCGTCCTGGTCGGCTTCATGAAAGACGGCCGCCCCGAGTGCGTCAGCGCCAAGTCCGTCGTGTTCTCCGGTCCCAAGATGATGGCCTCGCGGGTCATCGACGGGCTGCCCAAGAAGCAGGTGGCCGCGATGCAGGCCATCCGCTACGCCCCCTACCCGGTCTACAACCTCTGCTTCACGCGCCGCGTCGCCGACGTCGGCTACGACTCCTGGGTCATCGGCGCCAAGAACTTCACCGACATCGTCCAGGCCGACTGGGTGACGCGCGGCCGGACCGCGGCCCCGGGCGACCCGCAGGTGCTAACCCTCTACGCCCCGATGCGGGAGAACGAGCGCGCCGACCTGCTCGACGACGAGGAATCCCTGCTCCGCGCCGAGCGCGCCGCGGCCGAGCTGGGCGAGGTCTTCCCGGGAGCGCTCGACCATCTGGCCGAGGTGCGGGTGTTCCGCCGCGGCCACGCCATGCCGATGTCGGCCCCCAACTGGACCACCAAGGTCCAGCCCGCGGCGCGCAAGGACTTCGGCCCGGTCTATTTCGCCCACTCCGACGCCGCCGGCGAGGTCTCCGACGTGGCCTACGGGGCCCTGGCCGGCGTCGAGGCCGCCGCCAAGGCCCTCAAGCACATATAATAGGAGGGAGCCCCCTCCTATGGACCGCAAGACCATCGAACGCTGGGTCCGCGAGACCCGCCTGATCCGCCCGCCGGCGCGGCGGCTGGCCACGTTCGGGTCCACCAAGATCGCCTACCACCTCGTCAGCCCACTCGACGAGATGCCCGGCAAGACCCGCCTGCGCCAGGGCTCGGTGCTCTCCGAGAAGCCGGCCATCCTGACCCCCGAGGCCCTGCGCGAGCGCTTCGAGGGCTTCGGCGAGGACGCCGACCAGTTCAAGGACTTCATCGAGGCGCGCTACGGCGACGTCCTGCGCGCGCTCGAGTACCGCTTCAAGAACGACGACCTCAAGACCACGGTGCTGGCGTCGGACTTCCGGGACACGGCGGCGAAGATCAAGGCCGACGCCGACGGCCGCGAGTTCTCCTCCGACGCCGTCATCGAATGTCCCGACGCGGCCTGGTCCCTGGCGCTCATGAGCTTCATGGTCGACGAGGCGCGGCGCTCGTTTGCGGGCAACATGCAGGACCTCGAGCGGCGCGGCAAGTTCGACCCCGACGGCGGCGCCGGCCAGCGCTTGCGCGCGGAGGTGGAGGCGCTCTTTCAGCGCGCCGCCCGCGACTCGGACGCCCGCAAGCTCCTCGGCCACAAGCTGCGCGAGTACGGCCTCATGACCGAGTACGAGGACCGCTTCCTCGCCCTCTACCGATGAACAAGCGCGCCGCCGCCGCCGGACTAGCCCTCCTCCTCGCCGGCGCCGGCTTCGCCGCCTGGCGCGCCTATTCCAAGCGCCCCGCTCCGCCTCCTGAAGCCGCGTTACCCGAGGAGCCCGCCCCCTGCGGCCCCCCGCCCGCCCCCGCCATCGTGGCCCCGACCGAGAAGTCCCCCGAACCCGCCTGCGCCAAGACCCCCTCGGCGACTCCGGACCCGTTCGCTCCCACCTCCCCCCAAAAACCAGCCGCCCCCTTCTGATTGTTGCGTTAGGGGTCAGGCCTTCATGTTGCGCTTCGGAAACGCAACATGAAGGCCTGACCCCTAACGCAACATAAGGGGCCCAGCTTCATGCCAGGCCGGTCAGCCTCCCGTCGTATTACCCAAAGGACCTATCTATTGACTAGGTCCTTTGGGTAATTGCATATTCCGGGTGCCGAGTCGCCTCGCCGCATTCGCGGAAGACGACCACGGCGCGGTGGTCGTAGGGAGGTGGTGATGAGAGCATTCAACTTAGGTATTGCCGTCGCGGCCCTGGTGGGGGCTTTAGCGGCGGCGCCGGCGCGGGCGTCCTCCCGCGTCGACTTCGACAATGAGACTCCGTCGGCGCGCGAGCTGGTCAGCTCGGCCCGGCGGATGGTCCGCGCCGACAAGGGCGAGGAACCGGCGGGGGCGGCCCTCGGCGCCCAGGCGGTCGACGACCAGGTCGAGCGCCGCATCGTCGTCTTCCAGAAGGGGACCGACCAGACGCAGCGCCTCAACATGGTGCGCAGCCTGGGCGGCGTCCCGACCAAGAACCTCTGGCTCGTCAACGCGGTGGCGGTCGTGGCCCCCAAGTCCAGGATGGCGGCCTTCGACTCGAAGGCCAAAGGCCTGGGCGACATCCTGCGCGTGGAGCGCGACTACATCCAAAACTGGCTGGTCGGCGCGCCCGCGGCCCTGCCGCCGGCCGCCCGAGCCCTGCCGATGCCCCGCGCGGCGGAGGAGCCGGCGGAAGGCACGGAGCCCGAACCCCAAGGCCAGACCGTGCCCTGGGGCATCGACCGCGTCCATGCCAAGCAAGCCTGGGAAGTGACCCGCGGCGCCGGCGTGAAGGTGGCCATCGTCGACACCGGCGTCGACATGGACCACCCCGACCTCAAGTTGGCCGGCGGGTTCAACGCGATCGACAACGCGGTCTCCTACAAGGACGACCATGGCCACGGCACCCACGTGGCCGGCACCGTCGCCGGCCAGGACAACGACCAGGACGTGGTGGGCATCGCCCCCGACGTGGCGCTCTACGGCGTCAAGGTCCTCTCCGGCAGCGGCAGCGGGACCTTCGCCGACGTCATCGCGGGCATCCAGTGGACGGTGGAGAACAAGATGGACGTGGCGAACTTCTCGCTCGGGGCCGGGTCCGGCACCGAGGCCCTGCAGGACGCCGTGAAGGCGGCCGCGGCCGCCGGCGTGGCGATCATCGCGGCGGCGGGCAACTCGGGCGGCTCGGTGGGATTTCCGGGCGCCTACCCCGAGGTCATCTGCATCGCGGCCTCGGACTCCTCCGACAAGGTGGCGTCCTTCTCCAGCCGCGGACCGGAGGTCGACTTCATCGCCCCCGGCGTGGGCGTCAACTCGACGAAGCTGGGCGGCGGCACCACGAAGATGTCCGGCACCTCGATGGCCACCCCGCACGTGGCGGGTCTGGCCGCGCTGGCCGTGGCGCGCGGCGCCCGCGGCGTCGAGGCCGTGCGCAAGGCCCTGGCGGCGGCCGCCGGGACCTTCCCGGACGTCCCGGCCGAGCAGCAGGGCGGCGGGATGATCGACGCGGGGCGGCTCGTCCGGTAGCAGCCCGCGTTCCGGACTCAAAGCCCCCTCGGCCTCGGGCCGAGGGGGCTCTTTTTTATATGATGCCGCTCATGAAGACGCGCGCGAACCGCTCCCTGGCCGCGGCCCTGCTCGTGCTCGCCGTCACCGCCGCGCTGGCCGGCGGGCCGCGGCTCCTGACGCCGAGCTGGGAGCCCAAGGCTCCGGACTATCGCCGCCATGGCCCCGCCGGCGCCATGGCCGTCATCGCCGCGTTCTCGGATTTCCAGTGCCCGTCCTGCGCCGCGGCGGCCCCGCACCTCAAGTCCATCCAGGCCCTCTACCCGGACAAGGTGGCCGTCGTGTTCAAGCATCGGGCCTGGGATTTCCACCAGCATTCCCGCCAGGCCGCGATATTCTCGGAGTGCGCGGGCAAGGCCGGGAAGTTCTGGGAATACCACGACAAGCTCTTCGACACGCAGTCGACCTGGGCGGTGCTTCCCAGCTCCGCGGCCTCGCTCCCGCTCCTTACCGGCTACGCCAAGGAGCTCGGGCTCGACCCCAAGGCGATCGAGGCCTGCGCGGCCGACCCCGCCACCGACGCCCTGGTCGCGGCCGACCTCAAGGAAGCCGACGAGAAGTGGGTCAACTCGACGCCCACCTTCCTCATCGGCGGCAAGCGCTTCGTAGGAACCAACCAACTGCGGACCACGGGCCTCAACAGGGTCGAGGACCTGCTTAAGAAATGACCGCCCCCTCCGCCTCCGACCCCCGCCGAGACGCGGCCGCCGCGGCCGCGCGGACCATCGTCGGCCTCATCCTGCTGGCCTCGGGCGTCCACAAGTCCTTCGCCGCCCCCGAGGAGTTCGCGGCCGTCATCGAGAAGTACTACCTGCTCCCCACCTCATATCTCCTGCCGACCGCGAAGATCATGCCGGCGCTCGAGGTCCTGATCGGGACGGCGCTGGTCCTGGGCTGGCGGGTGCGGCTGTCGGCCACCGCGGCGATGACCTTCTTCGGGATCTTCCTGACCGCCCTGGCGTCCACCAAGGCCCGCGGGATCCCGCTCGAGGACTGCGGCTGCTTCGGCAAGGGCATCCACCTCAAGCCCGAGTGGACCATGGCCCTGGACACCGTCCTGCTTGGCCTGTCATACTTCAGCCGTAGTCGCTCCGGGGCCCACGCCTGGCTCGACGCCTGGATCGAACGGGGGAAGTCCTGATGGCCGACAAGAAGCTGATTCTGGCGGTGGACGACGACGCCTCGGTCTGCGACCTCTACGAGACGAGCCTGGCGGTCCTGGGCTACGACGTCATGTGCGCCTCCAGCGGCGGCAAGGCGAAGGAAGCGCTCAAGAAGCGCAAGCCCGACGTGATCCTCATGGACATCATGATGTCCGACCAGGACGGCATCAGCCTGACGCGCGACATCCGCTCCGACCCGGAGACGGCCCACATCCCCATCATCATCGTCAGCGGCCTCTCCGACGCGGCCACCCTCAACGACGCCCTGCTCTTCGGGGCGGCCGACTACCTGGTCAAGCCGCTCGACATGGACGTGCTCAAAGGCAAGCTCGAGCACGCCTTGGCGCTCAAGAAGAAGTAGACCCTTCCGGCTCCTCGAGCTGGAGCGTGGCGTGCGAGAGCCCGAAGCGCTCGGACAAAAGCTTCGCCGCCGCGCGGCGCACCCCTTGCGGGTCGGCGCCCGCCCGAACCACCAGGTGCGCGCTCATCGACTCGCTGCCCGCCGAGAGCGACCACAGGTGCAGATCGTGGACCTCGAGCACGCCGTCGACGCCCGCCAGCGCCAGGCGGACCGCCTCGAGGTCGAGGTGGGCGGGGGCGCCCTCGAGCAGGATGTGGATCGAGTCGCGCACCAGGCGCCAGGACGCGAAGGCGATCACGACGCAGACGAACGCCGTGGCCAGCGCGTCGGCCGCGGTCCACCCGGTGCGCCAGATGACCACGCCCGCGACGATGACCCCCACCGAGCCCAGGGCGTCGGAGAGCACGTGGAGCAGGACCCCGCGCAGGTTGATGTTGTCGCGCGCGCCGCGGTGCAGGACCGCCGCCGAGACCAGGTTCGCGCAGAGGCCCACCGCCGCCACGCCGAGCATCCCGCCGACCAGGATCGGCCGCGGGTTCGCCCAACGGGCCCAGGCCTCGTTGAGGAGCACCCCCACGGTGATCCAGAGCCCGACGCCGTTGGCCAGCGCGGCCAGGACTTCGACGCGGCGGTAGCCGAACGTGCGCTTGGGGTCCCGGGGCAGATTCGCGGCCCAGGCCGCGAAGAGCCCGAGGCCCAGCGAGGCCAGGTCGACGGCCATGTGGGCCGCGTCGGCCAACAGCGCCAGGGAACCGGTCAGACGCGCCCCGACCACCTCGGCGGCGAAGACCGCCGCGGTCAGGACGAAGGCGAAGCGGAGCGGTCCGGAGCCGGGACGCGGGGCGTGCGCCTCCGCGCAGCACTCCTCAGCCAAGGGAACTCTGGCGGACGGCCTCATAGAGCAGGACGCTGGCCGCGCAGGAGGCGTTGAGGCTGTCGACCCCGTCGGGCGACTGGGGGACCGAGGTCAGCTCGTCGCAGTAGGAGCGCACCAGCTCGCGCATGCCCTTGCCCTCGGAGCCGATGACCAGGACCATCGGGAAGTTGAACTTGATCTCCCAGGCCGGACGCCCGTCCATGTCCGCGCCGTAGACCCAGAAGCCGGCCTCCTTCATCTTGAGCAGGGTCTGGGCGAGGTTGCCGACCGCGTAGACCGGGATCTTCTGGATGGCCCCGGCCGAGGCCTGCAGGACGGCCTGGGTGACGGGGGCGGTGCGCCGCTCGGGATGGATGATGGCCTTCGCCCCGAAGCAGACCGCGCTGCGGCCGATGGCCCCGAAGTTGTGGGGGTCTTGTATCTCGTCGAGCGCGACGACCAGGCAGTTCTTGCGCTCCTCGTTGGTGAGGTTGCCGAGCCATTCGTTGAAGCCGACCACCTTCTTCTCGAAGACCTCGGCGGCCAGGCCCTGGTGCGGGGCGCCTCCGGAGACCTTCTCGAGCTCGTGGCGCTCGACGAAGCGGACCTTCACGCCGGCGTGCTTGAGCTTGGCGATGAGGTCGGCGTGGCGCTCCCGGTCGCCCGTGTAGACCAGGACCTGCAGGAGCTTCTTGCCGAGCGCGCCCAGGGCCTCCTCGACGACGTGGCGGCCGACGACCCAGCGCGGCTTAGCGCTCATGAGCGGCTCCAGGAGGACCCCTGCGCGGAGTCCTTGACCTTGATTCCGCGTCCCGCAAGGTCCTTGCGCAGGGCGTCGGAGGCGGCGAAATCCTTGGCCTTCTTGGCCGCGGCGTAGCGCTCGAAGAGCGCCTGCTCCTCGGCGTCCAGGGCGGACTCCTCGAGCAGGCCCAGCGCCAGGACGGAGTCGGCGTGGGCGGCGAACTCCGCGAGGTCGGCCGAGGACTTGAGGGCGCCCAGCGCCGAGTTGACGGCGGCCACGGCCTGCGGCATGTTGAGGTCGTTGCCGGCCGCCTCGGAGAACTCGGCGCGCGCCTTTGCCAGCGCCGCGGGGTCGCGCGGCTCCGCGGGGAGCTTCTTGCCCTCGATGAAGCGCTCGCGCATGCGGGAGCGGGCGGTCTTGGCGGCGTCGAGCGCCTCCCATGAGAAATCCATCTGCTTGCGGTAATGCGCCGTGTAGCAGCACATCCGAAAGTCCAGCGGGTCGAAGCCCTTCTTAGCCAGGTCGGCCAGGGTGATGAAAGTACCGTCGGACTTCGACATCTTGTTCGCGTCGACGAGCAGGAACTCGCCGTGCAGCCAGAAGCGCACGAAGCGCTTGCCCGAGGCGCACTCGGCCTGGGCGATCTCGTTGGTGTGGTGGATCGGGATGTGGTCGACGCCGCCGCAGTGGATGTCGAAGGTGTCGCCCAGGTAGGTCTTGGCCATGGCCGAGCACTCGATGTGCCAGCCCGGGAAGCCCTTGCGGCCGCGGTAGTCCCACTCCATCTGGCGGGTCTCGCCGGGCGGCGAGAACTTCCAGAGCGCGAAGTCGGTGGCGCGGCGCTTCTCGCCCATCTCGACGCGCGCGCCCTCCTGGATGCCCGCGATATGCGCCTCCCCGGCGAGCTTGGCGTAGCCGGGAAATTTGGCGGTGTCGAAGTATATCCCGTCGGAGGTCTCGTAGGTGTAGCCTTTGGCGCTCAGGGCGTCCACCATCGCGGTCTGCTCCGGGATGTGGGCGGTGGCGTAGGAGAGGATGTCGGCCGGCTCGCGCCGGACCTCGCGCTTGGGGTCGGGCTGGGCCGCGAAGTCGATGCGCAGGGTCTTGATGTCGTCGAGGAAGGTCTTGGTGTAGAACTCGGCCACCTGCCAGGCGGTCTTGCCCTCGCGCTTGGCGCTGAGCTCGAGCTTGTCGTCGCCCTCGTCGGCCTGGCTGGTCAGGTGGCCCACGTCGGTGATGTTCATGACGTGGCGGACCTTGTAGCCGTGGAGCTTGAGCGCGCGCTTGAGGACGTCCTCGAACACGTAGGTCCGGTAGTTGCCGACGTGGAGGTAGTTGTAGACGGTCGGCCCGCAGGTGTAGAGCGTGACGAGCCCTTCCTCCTTCCAAGCCGGCTCGAAATCCTGGACCGCGCGCGCGAGCGTGTTGAATAGTCTCACTGCCACCGCGGCATTCTAGTAAATGCGTCGCGATGGGGTCCGACATGAAGCACAGGAGGCATGGCCCGCCTAGGGCTTCTTCGGCCAGATCACGGACGCCGCCATCGCCGCGGCGAGCACGCCGACGATGACCGCCAAGGAGGCCAGCACCGGCACCGCGAACACGTGGGCCAGGAGCATCTTGAGCGCCACGAAGGCCAGGACCACGGCCAGGCCGGCCTTGAGGCGGTGGAACTTGTCGAGCATGCCGGCCAGCGCGAAGAAGAGCGAGCGCAGGCCGAGGACGGCGAACAGGTTCGAGGTGAAGGCGATGAAGGGGTCCCTGGTCACCGCGAAGATGGCGGGGACGGAGTCGAGCGCGAAGACCAGGTCGGTCGCCTCGACGATGAGCAGGACGACGAGCAGGGGCGTGACCAGGAGGCGGCCCGCCTGGCGCGTCGTGAAGCGGTCGCCGTCGTAGTCCTCCGCTATGGGCAGCAGGCGCCGCGCCAGGCGGAACACCAAGCCCTTGGAGGGATCGGCGCCCTCATCCTTGGCGAACGCCATCTTCACAGCGGCCCAGAGCAGGATCGCGCCGAAGACGTACGTCATCGAGTGGAACGTCTCGAGCAGCGCCCCGCCGCCCAGGATCATGCCCAGGCGCAGGCCGGCCGCCCCGAGGATGCCCCAGAAGAGCACCTTGCGCTGGAACGCCTGGGGCACCCGGAAGCTGGCGAAGACGCTGATGAACACGAAGAGGTTGTCGACGCTGAGCACCTGCTCGATGAGATAGCCGCTGAGGAACTCCATGGCCGCCGGCAAGCCGCGCGTAAACCCCACGCCGACGTCGAAGGCCATGGCCAGGGCGAACCAGACCCCGGTCCAGGCCAGGGCTTCCCGCGCCGAGGCCTCCTTGGATTCCTTATGGAAGACGCCCAGGTCGAGCGCCAGCAGGGCGCCCACGAAAGCGATGAAGCCGCCCCAAACCCACAGGGCCGTGCCCATGAGGGTGGGGCCGACCAGGGCGTACAGGGCGGCGTAACCCAGCCCCGCCGCGCCGAGGGCCAGGCCGGCCTTGGCCCAAGTCCCGAGGCCCGCCGCCGGCGCGTTCACGGCCGGCGCGGCCTCGACGGCCGGCGCCAGCGCGCTCAGCTGGAGGACGATCATCTCGCGCTCGACGGGAAGTCCGGCCTCCACGGCCGCGGGGCGGGCCGTCTCGTGCCAGAGCGCCTTGTTGTCGAAGAGCAGGACCTCGCCGGGCTCCAGGTCGTAGACTCCCGCCGTGGCCAGCCCCTCCGCGTCGGCGTAGAGCCGGACCTCGGAACGCGACGCGTTGGCGCGCGAGACCATCCACATCGCCGTGAAGTCCGTGTCCGCGTCCTGGTGCGCGCCTTTGAGAGCGCCGGCGCCTTCCAGGCGGGCCGCTTTGATGGACGCCTTGACGCCGCGGAGGGAGACCGCCTCCGGCAGGCGCTCGAGCAGGCCGCGCAGGAAGGCCCGTAGGCCGGGCTCCGCGCGGAAGGCCGGGCTCAATGCCGGGTAGGCGTGCCCCTCGGCCGCGTCCCAGGTCAGCCGGACCCCGCCGGGTTCGGACGCGTCCAAGGACACCGTGAGGTCGGACTGGGCGCGGAAACGCCTGGCCTCGGGGAGGCCGGGGTAGAAACGGTCCTCCGGGAGGCCGGCGAAGGCGCCGCGCGCCGCGGCGGCTAGGCCGGCGGCCGCGTCGGAGGCCAGCGCCTCGAGCGTCAGCCGTTCCGCCGGAGAGGAAGCGGGCAGGTTGGGTGAGCCGGCCGCCTCGGCCGCGGCATTGACGGCTCCGCCCTCGGGCGCGTACGCGGCGCCGCGGCGGCCGTCGAAGAGCGCCGCGAGCCGGCTCGAGAGCTTCGCCGACCCGCCCGGGTTGCGAAGCGCGGCCGATTCCCCCAGCTTCGCCAACGCCGCGGCGGCGGGAGGCCGGCGCGGCGCGGCGCCGACGGCCTTGTCGGTCCAGGACGCCGACAGGGCCGGCTCCACGACGGCCGACGCCGAGGGGACGGCTCGAGCGGCCGCGGCCGCCGGCTGAGCGACAACGGCGGCGGAGACGGCGGCGGCGAGAGCCCGCGGCGCCGAGGGAGCGGCGTCGGCGGCAAGCCGGGTGGGTGCGAGGGAAAGCGGCGCCAGGGACGCCGGCGCGGTCGGCGCCGCCGCAGGCACGACCGACACGGCCGAGCCGGCGGGGACGCGGGCCGGCACGGCGGAGCGCAGCACCTGGGCCGCCGCGCCCAGCGGCCGCAGCAGGACGAGCAGGGAAGACAGCGAGACGGCCAAGGTCTTTTTCACCTTGGAGATGATAGTAGTAGGCGGCCGTCGATCTCTTGAGCCCAAAGCCCCCTTCTTTAGGCCAAGAGGCCCAGGAGCGGGGCGGGCGCGATTGCACTGGTAGCGCCCGTGGTCACCTGCTAGACTAGCCGCATGAGCGACCCCCGAATCGTCGAATATCTGCGCCTCAACATGGGGAAATACCCCGTGGACGCCCTGAAGGCAGCCCTCGTCAAGCAGGGCTTTGCGGCCGGCGACGTCGACGCCGCGGCGGCCCAGGCCTCCGGCTCGGCCCCGCCCCCCCCGCCGCCGCCCGGCGCCGACGGTCTGGACGGCTCGCGCGGAGAGTACGTCTCCCTCGGCGTGAAGAACGCCATCGCCAACGCCAAGGCGCTGTTCCAGGACGCGCAGGACTTCTTCTCCCGGCTCGACCCCGAGGCCGCCTACGGGCCGGCCGTGACGACCATCATGTTCTGGGGCTGCATCAGCGGCTTCCTCGCCCTCGTCATCGCCGTGGGGCAGGCCGCCATCGGCCGGCCCTCCCCGTTCGGGCTCTTCGCCTCCGGCCTGCAGATCGTCATCCTGCCCATCATGGGCGCTCTGCTGAGCTGGCTGGGCTCGGGGATCTTCCACGTCATCTGCCTCATCCTCGGCGGGCGCGGGGCCTTCAAGCTCAGCTACCAGACCATCGCCGCGATGTCGGCGCTGTTCCCGGTCAGCACCCTGCTGGGGGCCATCCCGTACGGGACGATCCCCGTCCAGCTCTATGGCCTCTATCTGACCGTGGCGGCGGCCAGCGCGGCCCACGGCGTCAAGAAGGGCCGGGCCTGGGCGGTGTTCGGGATCCTGACCGGCCTGGGCATCCTCGGCTCCCTGCTGGCCCAGCTCGGGATGTCGAAGCTGCCCAACCAGGCCATGCTCAACCAGCTCAACGCCCCGCGGACCGGGATCGGCCAGCCCCAGGGCCTGCCGGCCGACGCCGCCCAGATGCTGAGCCAGCTGGGCGGACAGATGACGCCCGAGGCCCAGAAGGCCATGCAGGACGCCATGGAGAACCCCGGCGCCATCGTCCAGGAGCTGACCCGCTACGGCAACCTCGCCGAGCCGCCGCAGGCCACATTGGCCCTGCTCGACGCCGCCGGAAAAGCGCGCCTGAACAAATCCTGGCCGACGATGAGCGCGCCGATGCGCAAGTCGCTCATCGAGACCCTGCCCTCGGTGCCGGCCGCCGAGCGCACGGACTTCATGGCGCAGATGGACTCCTACACCAAGGACATGAACGCCACCCTCGACCAGTCCATGAAGCTGCTGCAGCAGACCATGGAGCAGCAGGGCGGGCAGAAAAAGTAACGATCAGTGATGCGCGGCGTGCGGATCGCCGGTCTTCGGCGCCGCCGCTTCCAGCTCCTTGACCAGCCCCCCCATCCCGTACACCGACTCGAGGGCCTCCACGATGCCGCCGGCGTGGACCGACAGCGCCCGCCCCCGCTCCTCGCCGTAGAGGTACTCGTTGACCATGCTCTCGACGTTGCCGTCGAAGATGAGGCCCACCAGCCGCAGTCCGCGGCTGATCGTGGGGCTTCCGGAGTTACCGCCCGTGATGTCGTTGGTGGACACGAAGTCCACCGGCGCCTTGAGGTCGGCCTTGCCGCGCGCGGCGGCCAGCATCGGCGGCAGGTCGAAGGGATAGCGTCCGTCGAAGGCGTCCGAGCGGGCGTAGAGGCCGCCCAGGGTGGTCTTGAAGGGCACCTGGGTCGTCCCCTGCTCGTAGCCTAGCGCCCTCCCGATGGCCAGGCGCAGGGTGAAGGTGGCGTCCGGATAAGCGCTTTTGCCGTAGACGGCGAAGCGCGCCTTGGCGATGCGCTCGCCGGCCGTCGTGGCCACGCTCTCGACCTCGTCCTCGTACCAGTCGCGCTGCGCACGGTAGAACGGGTCGATGCGGCGCGCGAAGGCGACGAGCGGGTCGGTCGAGGCCTCCACCGCCTTGCGCCCGCCCGCCACCAGGGACTTGCGGAACGCCGGGTCGCCCATCTTGGTGCCGGCCAGGGCCGCGGCGGCCGCGTCCTCGGGGGATTTCCCGCCGAGCAGGGCCTTCACGAAAGGGTCCTCGGCGCCCAGGTCGTCGCGGTACTCCTCGAGCTTGCGCGCGAGCAGGAAGCGCTCCATCTCCGGGTAGACCGGGGCCGCGGAGAACACCCGGAAGCCCAGGGACTCGAGGGCGGAGTCGCGGAACTCCTTGTAGCGCTTGCCGTTCTCCTTCTCGACCTCGGCGACCCAGCGCACGAGGGTCTCGGCGTGGCCCGTCATCGAGTGGGCGCGGCGGCCGCCGGCATACGTCCTGTAGACGCCGTAGCGCGCGGCCAGCTTCTTGGCCGCCGCGGCCGCCTCGTCCCAGGCCCCGCCGGCCTCCTTGGCCAGCGCGGGGTCCTTCATGGTCCGGGCGCGCAGGTCGGCCTCGTCGGCCTCCTTTTTGGCGAAGAGCTTGGCGTCCGAGAGGCCCAGGAGCTCGCCGGTGCGCACCTTCAGCGAGTTCTCGACGCCGAAGAGGCCGCCCTTGGCTTGGCGGGCCTCCTCGGCCCCGCGCGCCGTCCACTCCTGGTAGTTCTTGCGCGCCCGCTCGAGGGTCTTGAGGATGGCCGGGCCGGCCGTGTCGCGCTCGAAGGCCAGTTGGGCCGTGGTCAGGAGCCGCGAGGTGGAGCCGGGGTGGCCGGTGACGAAGACGAGCTCGCCTTCCGCCGGGCCCGCGGGGTCGAAGGCGAAGAACTTGGCGGAGGGGACCGGCTTGCCGCCCTCATAGACCCGGAAAAATGCGAAGTCGAAGGCGTAGCGCGGGAAGACGAAGTTGTCGGGGTCGCCGCCGAAGAACGCGGCCTGCATCTCGGGCGCCATCACCAGGCGCACGTCGGTGTACTTCTTATAGCGGTAGAGCCAGTACTCGCCGCCGGCGTAGAGCTCGACGACGTCGCAGCGCGAGCCGGTCATGTCGCTGCACTCTTTCTCGACGGCGGCGGTGGCCGCCTTGCGCCGCTCGTTGGCCTCGGCGGGCGGCAGGCCGGAGGGCACCGCCTCGTGGATCCGGGCGCTCACGTCCTCATAGGAGACCAACTGGTTGATCTCGAGGTCCGGGCAGGCCGTCTCCTCCGCCCTCGTGCGGGCGTAGAAGCCGTCCTTGACGTAGTCGCGCCCGGCCTTCGACATCTTCTGGAGCTGGCCCATCGCCACGTGGTGGTTGGTCAGCACCAGGCCTTCGGGCGAGACAAACGAGCCCGAGCCGCCGTCGTTAAAGCGCAGGGAGGCCAGGCGCGCGTGCTCGAGCCAGGCCGCGTCGGGGACGAAGCCGTGGCGCTCGAAGAGCTGGTCCTCGGGGACGTTGTCGAAGGTCCACATCCCCTCGTCGGCGAGCGCCGGGGCGGCGAGGGCGAACAGAAGGGCCAGGGCTGTTTTCATGGGCATGCCGGGATTCAACCAAATTTGTACACTTTGAGGATTCCTCGACGGAGGTGTCCCCTATGGCGATGATCGACCGAGTCAAGTTCGACGGCCCCCCCGGCATCCTGGTCTGGAAGTTCCCCTCCGACCAGCTCTCCTGGGGCGCCCAGGTCATCGTAAACCAGTCCCAGGAGGCGCTGTTCTTCAAGGGCGGCGAGGCGCTCGACCTGCTCGGCCCCGGCACCCACACCCTCAAGACCGCCAACATCCCGCTCCTGCGCGCCGTGGTCAACGCCGTCTACGGCGGGGACTCGCCGTTCGCCGCCGAGATCTACTTCGTCAACAAAGCCGCCCAGCTCGACGGAAAATGGGGCACCAAGACCCCGATCCCCGTCCTCGACCCCAAGTTCAACGTCCCCCTGCCGATCCGCGCCTACGGCCGCTTCGGCGTCAAGGTCGCCGACGCCCGCAAGCTCGTCGTCGGCCTGTCCGGGACGGTCTCGCAGTACAGCGTCGAGTCCCTGACCGAGCACTTCCGCGGGCTGGTCATGACCAAGGTCAAGGACTACATCGCCGAGACCGTCGCGGTCCGCAAGGTCTGCTTCCTCGAGATCAGCACCCTGCTCGAGGAGATCTCCGCGGACCTCCACGCCAAGCTCAAGGGCGACTTCGCCGGCTACGGCGTCGAGCTGCTCAACTTCTTTCTCGAGTCGGTGACCGCCCCCGACGACGACCCGGTCGTCGCCCGGCTCAAGAAGATCCTCGGCGACAAGGCCGAGCTCGACATCCTCGGCGTCGACTACAAGACCAAGCGCACCTTCGACGCTCTGGAGGCCGGCGGCGGCGCCGGCGCCGGCCTGGGCGCCGGGATGGGGCTGGGCATGGGCATGGGCGTCGGCGCCCAGATGGGCCAACAGGCCGCCGCCGCGATGGGCGCCTCGGCGGCCTGCCCCGCCTGCAAGGCGTCGGTGGCGCCCGGCGCCAAGTTTTGCCCCCAGTGCGGCGGCGCGCTCGGCCCCAAGCGCTGCGCGAAATGCTCGGCCGAAGCGGCCCCCGGAGCCAAGTTCTGCTCGGCCTGCGGCTCGTCCTTCTAGCCTCGCTCGCCCTCGCTGGGCGCGCCGCTCCCACGGCCTCGGAGGTCAACTCCGCCGAGGACGCCGAGCCGAGCCTCATCGACCAGCTCAAGCGCGCCGAGTTGGCGTACGCCGAGGCCCTGGCCGACTTCCGGGCCGGCCGCGAGGAGCGGGCCCGCGCCCAGCTGGGCCGCGCCTTCGCCGCGCTGGCCGAGTCCATGACCGACGAGGACTTAGTCGAGAACGCCCGGCCGGACTTCATGGCCCTGGCCGAGAAGATCCGCTCCTTCGACGGCGCCCCCGCCGAGACGGAGGCCCCCGACGAGCTCGACGCCGACGCCGCCGCGCTGGCGGCCGCGCCTTCCGTCGCCGTCCCCGAGGCCGCGCGCCGCGAGTCCCACACGATCCCGATCGACCCCGACAACGAGACCGTCAAGCGCTACATCGGCCTCTATACCGGCAAGGACGCGCGCCGACGCTCGGTCGAGGAGGCCCTGGGCCGGGCCGAGAAGTACAGACCACTCATGCTGGCGGCCCTGCGCAAGGCCAAGCTGCCCGAGGAGTTGTTCTGGCTGGTCATGGCCGAGAGCGAGTTCAAGATGAAGGCGGTCTCGGGGGCCGGCGCCGGCGGGCTCTGGCAGTTCATGCCGGCCACCGCGCGCAGCTACGGCCTCGAGGTCTCCTATTGGGTCGACGAGCGCTTCGACCCCGAGAAAGCCACCGTGGCCGCCCTGCGCTACCTCAAGGACCTCAAAGAGTGGTTCGGGAACTGGCACCTGGCCCTGGCCGCCTACAACCGCGGCGAGAACGGCGTCGGCCGCGACCTGAAGTGGACCCGCTCGACGGACTTCGGCCAGCTGGCCGGACGGGGCGCCCTGCCGCTGGAGACCCAGAACTACGTGCCCAAGTTCATGGCCTGCGTCCTGCTCGGCGAGCACCCCGAGCGCTACGGTCTCAAGCCGGCCCTCGGGACCTCCGAGCCTTTCGAGCTGGCCCGCGTCGAGCGCGACATCGACCTCGGGGTGGCCGCCAAGTGCGCGGGTACGACCGAGGAGACCCTGCGCCGGCTCAACCCCGAACTGCGCGCCTGGTGCACCCCAAAGGGCCGCCCGTACAGCCTGCGCATCCCGGCCGGCACCAGCGAGGCCTTCTTCAAAGCCCTGGCCGAGGTCAAGGATTGGAACCCGGGCCCGCAGGTGGTCCTTTATAAGGTCCAGAAGGGCGACACGCTCAGCAAGATCGCCAAGCGCTACCGGACGACCAGCCAGAACATCAAGAAGGCCAACTCGATCAAGAACGACCGCACCCTGCGCGTCGGCCTAATGCTCCGCATCCCCCCCGGCAAAGGGCTGCGCCCCTAATCGAGTAGGTGCCAGACAAGTAGGTGCCAGACATTGAGAAGTTTGAGAAGTTCGTTTCCGTTCCGAACTTCTCAAACTTCTCAATGTCTGGCACCGTTCAAGTAGCCGCTGGCAAAGCTCACTTGACGGCAGGGTGCTCCGCCTTTACGCTAATAAGGTGACTTTTTCCGTCGCTCTGGCCCTTCTTTTGGGCCTTTCGGGGACGCCCGCCCGGGCGGCCGATGAGAAGCCCCGGCTCAAGGGCTTAGGCGGCTTCTCGACCGAGAAACAGCGCCAGCGCACCACCGAGGACGAACCGCAGGTGGTCGATCAGACCATGCGCTCACTGTTCCAGAACGCCCAGGACAACCCCTACCTGACGCCCCAAATGAAGCAGCAGGTCGAGGGGATGATCCAACAGACCGAACAGATGCAGGCAACCGCGGCCGGCGTGGAATACAGCCGGCCGGCCGGGATGGGCTTCACCGGACAGAACCCGCGCGGCGCCCGCACCAACCCCCGCAAGGCGGCTCCCGCGCCCGACTTGCGCGCCGTCGCCCCCCAAAGGACGGCGGCCGACGCGACCCCTCCCGTCGAGCCGAGCGTCCCCGCCGCCTATGCCGCCGCGGGGCCGGCCGCTCCCCCCGGCGCGGGACCTTACGTCTCCTTGCGCGAGACGCCCGCGAAGAGGGTCGCGGTTCCCGACAGCCGCCGCGCGGCCTGGCCGGGGAACGCCGAGGCGGCCAAACAAGCCGTGGAGCGCGACCCGAACGACGGCGGCGCCTTGGAGAACCTGGCCCGGGAGGAGTTCGCCCAGGGCCGCTACGCCGAGGCGGCCGACGCCGCCGGCAAGGCCGTGGCGGTCCAGCCCAAGAATGCCACGGTCCACATGCTGCGCGCCATGGCGCGCGAGCAGCTGGGCGACCGTTCCGGCGCGCTGCACGACGCCCACAACGCCGCCCGCCTGGCGCCCGACCTCTACGCCGCGCGGGTGGCGGCCGCGGCCGCCGGCGCCGCCCTCTTCGATCCGTCCAGCGCCGAGTCCTGGGGCCTGCTCAGGCAGATGTCGCCTCCGCCGCCGCCTGACCGCGACGGCCTCTGGACGGCGCTGCTCGTCCTGCTGAGCCTTGGCGCCGCCGGCGCGGCCGGGCACGCCGCTTGGACGCTCTGGAAGGACATGCCGCCCGAGCAGCAGCGCCGCCTCTTAGGGGTCTGGCACAAGGCGGTCACCGGCCAGTCCTTGCCCACGCTCCGCCCGGCGGCCTCGGCCCCGACCGCGACCCCGCCGCCGCGCCGCGAGGTCTCGCTCAAGGCCGGCCGCCGCATCGGCGAGAAGTTCGACCTCGTGCGCCCCATCGGCCGCGACGGGACGGTGGAGATTTGGAAAGCCCGCGACGCCACGCTCGACCGCGACGTCCTCCTCAAACGGCTTTACTCGGGCCCCAGCTCCGCCGAGCTGGACCTGCGGCGCGCCGACGCCCTGCAGGCGGCCGGCCTCCACCACCCCAACATCGTCGAGCTCTATGAGATCGTCGAGCTCCCCGAGGGCCTCTTTGTCGTCTACGAGTACGCCTCGGGGAAGTCGCTGCGCCAGGTGCTGGCCGAGAAGACGACGCTGTCCTTGCGGGCCGCGCGCGACGTCATGGTCCCGGTCTGCCGCGCCTTGGAGCACGCCCACCGGCGCGGGCTGGCCCACGGCGGGCTGGCGCCCGAGCGGATCGTGCTGACGCGGCAGGGCTACGTGAAGGTCATGGACTTCGTCCTGGCCCGGACGATGGGGGCCGGAGCCCAGGACTACGCCGCGCCCGAGGCCAAGCGCGGCGCGCCGACGCCGGCCTCGGACGTCTACTCGCTGGGCATCTGCCTGCACGAGATCCTTTCGGGCGGGCTGCCCGGCAACATCGACTGGACCCCGCCGCCGGGCTTCGACGAACTCCTCGAGCGCTCGCTCGACCTCGACGCCCGGACCCGGCTCGCCTCCGCGCGCGCCTTTCTGGACGCCCTGAAGGCCGTGCCCGCCGACACCCGCCCCCCGCGCCAGCTCGAGGCCCCGCTGACCATGGAGCCTGACGAGGAAACGACGGATTCGGTAGCCGGCGTCGTCGGCGAGGCGGGCGGAGACCCGCTCATAAACCCCGGCCCGCCTACGAGCCCCGATCACCCGCCCGTCTGACCATGAGACCGGCCGCCATCCTCTTAGCCGCCCTCGTCTCGAGCGGCTGCGTGAGCACCTATCGCGATTTCCCGGCCGCGCGCGTCGGGCAGCCTCCCGCCGCCCGGAAGGAGGGGAGACTGCGATACTACCTCGACCGATTCCCGATCCTGCCGTTCGCCGGCGGGAAGGACGCGCTCCACGACGTCTTCCGCGACTGGACGCCCTTCGGCGAGAGCGAGCGGGTCTTCGAGAAGGGGCCGCCGCTGGAAGGGCTCTTCGTCGTCGTGCAGGCCGAGTGGAAGCCCCTGACCGGGTCCGCCGCCGTGTTCGGCTACCTCTCCCTGGCCTCCCTGACGCTCTTGCCGGCCTGGACCGGGCGCGAGGGGTACCTCGTGCACTACCATCTGTTCCGGGACGGGGAGAAGGTGAAGACCTTCAGCTACGAGATCACGCGCAAGGCCTTGCTCTGGGCGCCCGCGGTCCTCTTCACCTGGGCGAACCTGCTCACCTACTCCGAGTACCAGGCTTTCGAGGCCACCGCGCAGCAGTTCTTCCGGGACGCCTTCCTCATAAATGGAGGTTCAGGCTCAGCAGCGCCTCGCGCCGCTCGCGCCGCCGGTCCAGGATGAGGCGCAGACCCGCGTCCGGCCCCAGGTCTAGCTGCTGGCCCAGGCTCAGGCCGTAGACGTCGCGCGCGTCGCCGAGAGGCACGCCGATATAGCGGGCCTCGAGCCAAGCGCGCCAGCGGGGGGCGAGCTCGGCGCGCAGCCCCGCCGAGCCGCCGGCGCCCAGCCTGTACCAGTCGCGGAAGGCCTCGCCGACGCCCGCGTCCGCCTCCAGGAAGGCATAGAGGAGCGTCCCGCGTCCCAGCGGCGCGCGCGCGGCCAGGCCCCGCCCGAGCCGCAGGCCGTAGTAGAGAGAGTGCCAGGGCGCCCCGCCCAGCTCGTCGGCCGTCTCGAGTCCGGTGCGCACGCGCCAGGACTGCTCGCGGACCCAGGGGTCCCAAGGCGACAGCGAGAAGATGTCGATCGCGGTCATGCTCTGCAGATAGGCGCGGCGCGCGTCGTCGTCGTAGCGGATCCGCGCGTGGAACATCTCGAGCATGCTCCCCTCGGCGTAGGAAACCGGACGGTCGAGGTGGTCGTGCAGGGCGATTCGGATCCCGAGCTCCTCGAAGGTCGAGTCCCGGGCCGCGCCCGCCCCGAACGAGACCCGCGCGCTGCGGTGCCCGGCGTGGGGCGGCGCCGCGTCGGCCGGGAGCGGCACGGGCTCCGGCCGCGCGTCGAGCTTTCCGCGCCGGGACAAGAGCCGCGCCTCGCGCGCCGTCACCGCCTCTCCGGGATCGGGATCCGGGCCGACCTTGTAGAGCAGGAGGTCCGCGGCGGCGTCGAGCGCGAGCGCCTCCCGCTCGGCGCTCAGGCGGCCGCTCTCGGCGAGGGCGGCGTCGACGTCCCCCTCGGCCATGCGGTAGGCGAGCCTGCGCTCCGCGGGCGTGAGCCGCTCGCGCCCAGCCCGGAGGATGGAGAGCCGCGACGGACGAAGAACCGGCTCGCGGCGCAGCAAGCCTCGCTCGCGGACCCGGCGGACGGTGTCCGCCGGTACGGCGCCGGGTCGGCGCCACGCCGCCAGCGCCGAGCCGGGCTGGGCGGCCTCGAGGAGGGGAAGGAGCTGGTAGGAGCAGTTCCGCGTGAAGAAGAGGTAGGGGAACCACGCGCTCCCCAGCTCCCAGGCATGGGCGAGCAGCCGGTCCAGCGACTCCGGGAGCAGCTCGAGCCTGTACTCCCAGAGGTGGCGGGAGTCCAGGTTGGTGTACTCCTGCACCTTCACGTAGTACGGCAGGACCGAGAAGCGGCCCTTGTAGCCCCCGACCACGCCGCGGTAGGCGTAGAGCACGGGGTTCTTGTCGGCCTCGTAGGCGGCGAAGTTGAGCGTGTAGTCGAGCAGGCGGCGGGTCTGACGTTCTCCCCTACGGTCGAAGCGCAGGAAGGTGTGCCCGTACATGGACGCGGGGCTGTTGAGGAAGGCGTCCGCAAAGACCAGGGTCGCCGAACCCGGGTCCAGAGACGTCCTCCAGCGCTCGAACGCCGGGCAGGACGGGGGTGGAGGGATAGTCTCTCCCTCCAGCGCCCCGCGCAGCCAGCCGTATCTTGCGGGGAACCGGCACTCGGGACGATGGTCGGGCCCCTCCGCCGGCTCGGGCTCGCTCCAAGCCGCGATCGCGGCCTCCAGCTCCGCGCGCGGGTCCCTCCGACCGTCCGCCGCGAGATAGAAGGAGGGTTCCGGGGTCTCCCCGCTCCAGCCTCCGAAGGGCCGCCGACGGTAGCGTACGAGCAGCCGCCAGGCGGGGTCTTCCCAGAGGCGCTCGCTCCGGGCCCGCTCGAGCGCGCGCGAAGGAGGCGGCTGCGCGGCGCGGGAGGCGGCGCCGAGCGCGAGCAGGAGCAGGAGGGACGCCGCGTTCATCGCGCGCCGGAAACGACGGAGCGGGCCCTCCGATGAGGGCCCGCTCCCGCAGTCCCGGATCGCCGGCCTACAGCGTGCAGGCCACGGCGGGATCGCTCAGGACCTCGGCCTCGACGGCCCGCAGAAGGGAGCCGGGCGTCGCCCGCCCGCCGGGAAGCAGGCTGTCGTAGCGCGCCTTGGCCGCGTCGAGGAAGGCGGGCACGGACGCGCCGCGGCAGCCGAGGACGTCCGCGAGGGCCTCCGCGTACTCGCCCCGGCCCGCGGCGAGCTCGCGCGTCAGCGAGCGGTAGTTGACGGCCACGAACACCTCGGCCTCCTTGCTCCTCCGGACGACGCCGCGCTCGCGGCAGTCGCTCGACTGAGACGAGATGGCGGAGGTCTGCGAGCCGATGCCGTTGGTGGTCCCGGCCAGGATCTGCTGGCCCTTCCCGTTCTCCCGGAAGAGCATGCTCCCGAGTCCGCAGCCCGCGTCGTTGTAGTTCGCGGCGCGGACTCCCGCGGCCGCGGCCGCCATGAGCCCGGCGACGATCAGGGTGGTTGTCTTTCGCATATCGGTCTCTCCTTGTCGTCTGCGCCTTAGAGGATGCAGGCCTTAGACAGTGCCTCGTGGCCGGCCAGCTCGGACTCGAGCGCACGGAGCATCCCGGACGGCGTCGAGCCCCGCTCGGGGAACAGAGCCCCGTACTTCTCCTTCGCCAGGCTCAGGAACGCCGGCACGGACTCGCCGCGGCAGCCCATCACCTCCGCGAACGTCCGCGCGTACTCCCCCTCGCCCGCCGAGAGCTCGCGCGAGAGGCTCCGGTAGTTCGCCGCGACGAAGACCTCGCGGTCCCGCGAGGCCCACCAGGCGCTCTCGGCGGCGCAGCCCGAGGTTCCCGAGGTGATCCCGAACCCTTGGCTGTAGAACGTCCCGTTCGAGGTCGCGGCGGTGGACTGGACCCCCTTGGTGTTGTTGTTCTCCTTGAAGATCTGGCTTCCCAGCCCGCAGCCGGACATGTTCTGCCCGCCGCCTTGGCCCGCGAAGGCCACGGAGCCCGACAAGAGCGCCGCTCCGGCCAGCAACGAAATTCGAATCCGCATCGGCTTTTCTCCTGGGCGTATGTATTTGTGACGGCAATGTGAAGAATAATGCAAATCCTCCCGGGCGTCAAGAGGAGCGTATTTAATCAGCCAAGATGTTACCGAAACGGGGGTCGCTTACTCACTTAAGATGTTACCGAACGGCGCAATATAACGCGCCTTTCGGAGGCGTCGAAGATGAGCCCACGGGCCAAATGGGAATACATGAGGGCCATCT
>JACPXC010000022.1 GCA_016196755.1 Elusimicrobiota bacterium | reverse complement strand
GGAGATGATCATGCCGGGCGACAACACCGAGTTCCTCGTCGAGCTCATCACGCCGATCGGCCTCGAGAAGGGCCTGCGCTTCGCCATCCGCGAGGGCGGCCACACCGTCGGCGCCGGCGTCGTCAGCGAGATCAAGGAGTAACACAATGGCAGAAGCAGCCGCCGTCCCCAGCCAGCGCATCCGGATCCGTCTCCGGGCCTGCGACCACCGCATCCTCGACTCGAGCGTCGGCAAGATCGTCGAGACCGCGCGCCGCACCGGTGCGGTCATCTCCGGCCCCGTGCTCCTGCCGACCAACATCCGCAAGTACACCGTGCTGCGTTCGCCGCACGTCGACAAGAAGTCGCGCGAGCAGTTCGAGATGCGCATCCACAAGCGCCTCATCGAGCTCAAGAGCCCGACCTCCCGTACCGTGGACGAGCTCATGAAGCTCGACCTGCCGGCCGGCGTCGACGTCGAGATCAAGCTCTAAGACGGGGAGAATCATGGCAGAAGAGACCACCGAGACCGCCGCGGCTCCGACCGCGGCACAGACCAAGCAGGCTCCCGCGACGCTGCGGGCGCTCTTGGGCACGAAGATGGGGATGACCCAGCTTTTCACGCCCGAAGGCGAGCTCAAGGGCGTCACCATCATCAAGGCCGGTCCCTGCGCCGTCCTGCAGGTCAAGAAGGCCGACGGCCCCGACGGCTACGCGGCGGTCCTGATCGGCTTCGGCGAGAAGCCCGCCAAGGCGGTCCGCAGCTCCGAGGCCGGCCTCTTCAAGAAGGCCGGCACCACGAACCTCCGCCACCTGCGCGAGTTCCGGATCGGCGATTCCAAGGGGTTCGAGCCCGGCCAGGCCCTGACCCTCGAGGGCCGCTTCGAGGTCGGCGACTATGTCGACGTCCAGGCCCCGTCGAAGGCCTCGGGCTTCCAAGGCGCCATGAAGGCCCACAACTTCCGCGGCATGCCCGCCTCGCACGGCTCCTCCGACAAGGAGCGCTCGCCGGGCTCGCTGGCCTCGCGCCGCTCGTTGGGCCGCGTCCTCAAGGGCCAGCGCATGGCCACCCGAAAGGGCGGCGAGACGACTACCGCGCAGAAGATGGCGGTCATCAAGGTCGAGCTCGAGAGCAACCTGATATACGTCAACGGCCCCGTGCCCGGTCCGGCGGGTGCGGTCGTGGCGATCATCGAGACCTCGGCCAACCTCAAGAAGGTCAAAGCCGCGGTGAAGGCCAGCGGCATCCGGAAGGACAAGATGGGCAACATCATCCAGCCCGGCGCCGACAAGAAGAAGGGCAAGAAGTAGGAGCTATAGATGGAAGCCAAGATCCTGAACCTGAAGGGAGCCGAGGTCGGCTCGCTGAAGCTGCCCGAGAACGTGTTCGGCGTGAAGCCCCAGCCGACGCTGCTGCACGAGGTGACGACGATCCACCAGTGCAACCAGCGCCAAGGGGACGCCAACACCAAGACCCGCGCCGAGGTCTCCGGCGGCGGCAAGAAGCCCTGGAAGCAGAAGGGCACCGGCCGCGCGCGCCACGGCTCGACGCGTTCGCCGATCTGGCGCCACGGCGGCGTGGCCTGGGGACCGCGCACGCACAGCTACCGGTTGGGCATCCCCCGCCAGAAGGCCCGCCTGGGTCTGGCCCAGGCGCTCTCGGCCAGCCTGGCCGACGGACGCTTGGTGGTGGTCGACGCCATCGCCTTAGACGGCGCCAAGACCAAGCAGGTCGCCGAGCTCCTCAAGGCCGTGAAGGCCGGCAAGAGCTCGCTGATCGTGGTCGACCAGCACGACGCCAGCCTGGTCCGGGCCGCGCGCAACGTCGCGGGGGTCAAGGTCTCCCTGGCCTCGCACCTCAACGCCTACGACGTGCTGGCCTGCCGGACGCTCATCATGACGAAGGGCGCCATCGAGAAGCTCGCTCCGAGGTGGAACTGATGACCGCTGATTTCGACGCGACGACCCACATCCTGCGCCCGATCATGACCGAGCGCAGCACGATCCTTAAGGAGCAGTTCAACCAGTACGTCTTCGAGGTCTCCCCGGTCTCCACCAAGACCGACATCAAGCGCGCGATCGAGGAGCTCTTCAAGGTGAAGGTGTCGGCCGTCCGCACCATGAACCTGCCGGGCAAGTTCCGCCGCTTCGGCCGCGGCGGGGGCTTTAAATCCGATTGGAAGAAGGCGATCGTCAAGCTCAAGGCCGGCGATAAGATCGAGCTCGTCGATCAGGCAGCATAAGGAGCAGATATGCCCGTAAAGAGCTTTAAGCCCTACACCCCGTCGCGCCGGAACATGGTTTCGGCCGATTACTCGGAGCTGACGACCGACCGCCCCGAGAAGAGCCTCACCGTCGGCCTGCGCAAGAGCGGGGGCCGCAACAACACCGGCATGCTCATGGTCCGCCACATCGGCGGCGGCCACAAGCAGGCCTACCGGCTCATCGACTTCAAGCGCGACAAGCTGGGCGTACCCGGCAAGGTCGTCACCATCGAGTACGATCCGAACCGGTCCGCGCGCATCTCGCTGGTGCACTACGCCGACGGCGACAAGCGCTACATCCTGCACCCGATCGGCCTCAAGGTCGGCGATGCGGTGATGTCCGGTCCCGAGGCGGAGCTCCGGCCGGGCAACTGCCTCCCGCTCGAGAAGATCCCGGACGGCTCGTTCATCCACAACATCGAGCTCATCCCCGGCAAAGGCGGCCAGATGGTCCGCTCGGCCGGCGGCCAGGCGCAGCTCATGGGCAAGGACGCGGGCTACGCTCAGATCAAGCTGCCCTCGGGCGAGATCCGCAAGGTGCTCAGCCGGTGCCTGGCGACGCTCGGGCAGGTCTCCAACATCGAGCACGACTCCATCGTCCTCGGCAAGGCCGGCCGCTCCCGGCACCTGGGGATCAAGCCGACCGTCCGCGGCACGGCGATGAACGCGGTCGACCACCCGCACGGCGGCGGCCGCGGCAAGTCCAAGGGCGGCAACCATCCGCGCTCGCCCTGGAACCAGCTCGCGAAGGGCAAAAAGACGCGCAACAAGAAGAAGATCTGGGGCTGGATGATCGTGCAGGACCGGCGCCGGGCGCAGGGAGGGTAGGATGAGCCGCTCGACAAAGAAGGGGCCTTACGTCGACCAGACGCTCCTCGACAAAGTCCTCAAGATGAACTCGAAGTCCGAGAAGCGCAAGATCAAGGTCTGGTGCCGCGACTCGACGGTGACCCCCGAGATGGTCGGCCACACCTTCGAGGTGCACAACGGCCGCAAGTTCCTCCCGATCTACATCACCGACCAGATGGTCGGTCACAAGCTCGGCGAGTTCGCTTTCACGCGCTTCTTCCGCGGCCACGGCACGGCGCACACGAAGGAAGCCAACGCGCTGAAGTAAGAGGATGCCCATGGAAGCCATCGCTAAAGCCAAATTCGCACGCTTCGGGTCCCGAAAGGTCAACTCGGTGCTCGGGGAGATCCGCGGCAAGTCCGTCCAGACCGCCGCGCAGCTCCTCCCGCTCATCCCGCGCATCGCCTCGCAGCTCGTGGCCAAGACGCTCAACTCGGCGGCCGCCAACCTGCAGTCGAAGGCCGGGCGCAAGATCGACGCCTCCGGCATGTGGGTCAAGGAAGCCTACGCCGGCAACGGCCCGATGAAGCACATGAAGCGAGTCCTGCCCGCCCCGATGGGCCGGGCCTTTCAGTTCAAGCGCAAGGTCTGCCACCTGACGATCGTCGTGGCCGACGAGCCGCTCAAGAGGAATTAAGATGGGCAATAAGATCCACCCCAAGTCGGTCCGCCTCGGCTACATCCAGGACTGGGAGTCCAAGTGGTTCTCGCTGCGCGAGATGCCCGCCCTGATCGGCGAGGACTTCAAGATCCGCAAGGAGGTCCGCGAGCGCTTCCGCCTGGCCGCCGTCAGCTGGGTCGGAATCGAGCGCGCCGGCACCTACCTGCGCGTCAACATCCACACGGCTCGCCCCGGCGTGGTGATCGGCAAGAAGGGCGTCGACATCGAGGCCCTGCGCGCCAAGATCGAGGGCATGACCAAGCGCAAGACCTACATCAACGTGATGGAGGTCAAGGAGCCCGATCTCGACGCCCGGCTCGTCGCCGAGGCGATCGCGATGCAGCTCGAGCGCCGCATCGCGCACCGCCGCGCCATCAAGCGCGCGATGGAGCGCACGATGCAGGCCGGCGCCCTCGGCGTCAAGGTCGAGTGCAAGGGACGCCTCGGCGGCTCCGAGATCGCTCGCCGTGAGTGGAACCGCGAGGGCCGCGTCCCCCTGCACACCTTCTGCGCCGACATCGATTACGGTCTCGTCGAGGCCGTCACACCCATGGGCCTCATCGGGGTCAAGGTGTGGATCTTCAAGAAGACCTACTTCGCGAAGTCGCCCGGCGAGCTGCACCGCCAGGCCGTCGAGGAAGGACGGCTCCTCCCCGAGGAGCCGAAGCCCGAGCCCGTCGCGGCCGAGGCGGCCGCGCCGGCCGTGCGCGTGATCCGCTCCGAGAAGCCCAGCGAGATGCCCGAGCTGCCCGCCTCCGCCCTGGCCCAGCTCTCGGGCGAGGAGCCGCGGGACGAGAAGGGCGAGGATTAAGCCATGTTGATGCCCAAGCGAGTCAAGTTCCGCAAACCGCACTCGGCGCCCTACATCAAGGGCGTCGCCAAGCGCGGCACCACGATCGCCTTCGGGGAGTACGGCCTCAAGGCGCTCGAGTCGCGCTGGGTCACGGCCCGGCAGCTCGAGGCCTCCCGTATCGCGATCACCCGCTACATCAAGAAGGGCGGCAAGCTCTGGATGCGCGTGTTCCCGGACAAGGCCATCACCAAGCACCCCGCCGAGACCCGCATGGGAAAGGGCAAGGGCGCGCCCGAGAAGTGGGCCGCCGTCGTCAAGCCCGGCCGCATCCTCTTCGAGATCGAAGGTCTTCCCGAGGACCAGGCGCGGCTCGCGTTCCTGCGCGCCTCGCACAAGCTGCCGATCCAGACTAAATTCATCACCCGCGAAGAGATCTGACCATGAAGACCAAGGAAAAGGACCAGAAGAAGACCCTCTCCGTCGCCGAGCTCAAGTCGGCGCTGGCGACGCTGCGCGAGAAGCAGTTTAGGCTTAAGTTCAAGCACCGGGTGACCCCGCTCGCCAATCCCTTCGAGCTGCGCACGATCCGCCGCGACATCGCGCGTCTGGAGACGTACCTCAGCCAGAAGCAGCCGGCTTCCAAGGAGTAATAGCATGCCCACCACCACTACCACCGCCGCCGCTTCCGAGACGGAGACCGAAAAGCGCGCCCGCCGTCATCGCTTCACGGGCGTGGTCCTCTCCGACAAGGGCGACAAGACCCGGGTCGTCCAGGTCGAGTGGCTCTACCGCCACCCGCGCTACGACAAGACCCTGCGCAAGCGCTCCAAGTTCTACGTCCACGACGAGAAGAACGAGGCGCACACCGGCGACCGCGTCGAGATCGCCGGCACCCGCCCGCTCTCCAAGCTCAAGCGCTGGAGGCTGGTGCGCATCATCGAGAAGGCGCGCATCCCCGGCGGCGGCCCTGTCCTCAAGGACGAGGTGTCCGGCGTCGTCGCCAAGCCCGCCAAGGCGGCCAAGGAGCCCGTCGCCAAGGAGTCCGCGTCATGATTCAGCTGCGCAGCATCCTGACGGTCGCCGACAACTCCGGCGCCCGCAAGCTCCAGTGCTTCAAGGTCTCCGGCGGTCACCACCGCCGCTACGCCTCGCTCGGCGACATCGTGGTCTGCTCGGTCCGGGACGCGATCCCGCACGGCGCGATCAAGAAGGGCGAGGTCGTGAAGGCCGTGGTCGTCCGGGTGCGCAACAACATCATGCGCAAGGACGGCTCCTACATCCGCTTCGACGACAACGCCGTCTGCGTGATCGACGACAAGAACGAGCCCAAGGGGACGCGCGTGTTCGGCCCCGTGGCGCGCGAACTGCGCGACAAGGAGTTCCTCAAGATCATCTCCTTGGCTCCCGAGGTCATCTGACATGAAGCTGCTCATCAAGAAGAAGGACACCGTGAAGGTCCTCGCCGGCAAGGACAAGGGCAAGAAGGGCGAGGTCCTGCGCGTGTTCCCCGAGGACGGACGCCTGCTGGTCGCCAAGGTGAACGTGGTCATCAAGCACCAGAAGCCCACCCAGACCGCGGCCGGCGGGCGTCAAGAGAAGGAGATGCCCATCGCCCTCGCCAAAGTCATGCTGGTCTGCCCCAAGTGCGAGCAGGCCGTGCGCCCCAAGCGCGACACCCTCAAGACCGGCGAGCGCGTGCGGGTCTGCCGCAAGTGCTCCGAAGTCATCCTCTAGGTAATCACAATGGCCGATAAAAAAGACAAAGCCGACAAGAACGAGAAGGTCGAGAAGAAGGAGAAGAAGGCTCCGGCTCCCGGCTCCCAGGCGCCCGCCAAGCCCAAGCGCGGCGAGATCGCCAAGCTCACCGGCGGTACGGGGACCTACGAGAAGACGCCCACCGCTCCGCGCTTCAAGACCCTCTACATCGAGGTTATCGTCCCCGCGTTCCGCAAGGACCTCGGCAAGGACAACATCCACTCGGTGCCGCGCTTCGAGAAGATCGTCGTCAACATGGGTGTGAGCGAGGCCAAGGAGAACATCCAGGCCCTAGACCAGGCCCGCGACGAGCTGGCGATGATCACCGGCCAGCTCCCCCAGGTGCGCCGCGCCAAGAAGTCGATCTCGAACTTCAAGCTGCGCGAGGGGATGCCGATCGGGCTGCGCGTGACCCTGCGCGGCGACCGGATGTGGGAGTTCCTCGACCGTCTCATCTCGACGGCGGTCCCCCGCATCCGCGACTTCCGCGGCCTCGAGCCCAAGGGGTTCGACGGCCGGGGCAACTATAACCTCGGGGTCAAGGAGCACCACATCTTCCCCGAGGTCAACCTCGAAAAGTCGCCGAAGGCCCGGGGCCTCAACATCACCTTCGTGACCTCGGCGGACAACGACCAGGACGGCTTCGAGCTCCTCGATAGGATGGGGATGCCTTTCAAGAAGCCCGGCAAGGCGGAGTAAACACACATGGCCACCTACGCAGCCGTCGCAAAGATGAAGAAGCCGCAGAAGTTCGCGGTGCGCTACCGCAGCCGCTGCCAGCTCTGCGGGCGCCCCCGGTCCTTCATGCGGGACTTCGGGCTCTGCCGCATCTGCTTCCGCAAGATGGCCCATCAGGGCCAGATCCCAGGCGTCAAGAAGTCGTCCTGGTAGGAGAATCATGGATACCATCGGCAACTTCCTGACGTCGATCCGCAACGCCAACATGCGCCAGAAGGAGCGCGTGGACGTGCCGCTCTCGAACCTGAAAGTCGAGATCTCGCGCATCCTCAAGGACGAGGGTTTCATCACCAACTACAAGGCCTTAGTCGGCGAGACCAGCAAGCGCGCGATGCTGCGCGTCTTTTTGAAGTATTCCGCCGAGAAGGAGCAGGTCATCCGCGGCATCAAGCGGGTCTCCAAGCCCGGCCTGCGCGTCTATCGCGGCTATGAGGACATCCCGAAGGGCCGCGGCGGTTTCTCGGTGACCATCCTCTCGACGCCCAAGGGCGTCATGACCGACCGCCAGGCCCGCAGCCAGAGGCTGGGCGGCGAGATCCTCTGTCAGGTCTGGTAGGAGATACTTATGAGCCGAGTAGGAAACATGCCGATCCCGGTCCCCGCGGGAGTCCAGATCAAGGTCGAAGACCAGACCGTCAAAGTGAAGGGCCCCAAGGCGGAGCTCTCCTTCACCCTGCCGCACCCGATCACCGTCGCGCAGAAGGACGCCGTGCTGAGCGTCATCGGCTCCAAGGGCGGCGGCGACCACACCCGCGCCCTGCACGGGATGGTCCGCGCGCGCCTGGCGAACCTCGTCAGCGGCGTGCAGAAGGATTTCTCCAAGAACCTCGAGCTCCAGGGCCTCGGCTACCGCGCCGAGGTCATCGGCGAGAAGCTCAAGCTCACCATCGGCTACTCGCACCCCGTGGAGTTCAAGCTCCCCGCGGGCATCAAGGCCGAGGTCGACAAGAAGCAGACCAAGGTGTCCATACTCGGCCCCGACAAGGACCTCGTCGGGGCGACGGCCGCCGCGATCCGCGCGCTCAAGGAGCCCGAGCCCTATAAGGGGTTCGGCATCCGCTATGAGGGCGAGCGGGTCCATCGCAAGGCCGGCAAGACCGCGGCCGGCGCCGGTGCCGGCGGCGCGAAGAAGTAAGGCATAGGGAACGAACATGAAAGACAAGTGGACGAGACACGAGTTCCGCAAGACGCGCACGCGGCGTCGGATCGCCGAGGCGGCCCATGGCCTGCCCCGGCTCTCCGTGCACCGCTCGCTCAAGTTCTTCTACGCCCAGGTCATCGATGACACCAAGGGCGTGACGCTCGCCGAGGCCTCCTCGCAGGCCGAGGCCATCAAGGGCAAGCGCCTGAGCTCGAAGAACATCAAGGACGCCCAGGCGGTGGGCAAACTCATCGCCGAGAAGGCCATCAAGGCAGGCGTCTCCCGCGTGGTCTTCGACCGCGGCGGCCGAGTCTACCACGGCGGCGTCAAGGCGCTCGCCGAGGCCGCCCGGGAAGCCGGGCTCAAGTTCTGACCAAGAGGACCCCATGACCGAAACACCCCCCACTCCCACGGCCCCCGCGTCGGCGCCGCAGTCCCACGGGCGCGACAACCGCCGGCCCGGCGGCTTCGGCGGCCGCGGCCGCGGCCCCCGCAAGCAGACCGAGTCCGAGGCCCTGGGCCTCACCGAGACCGTGGTGTCGATCAACCGCGTTTCGAAGACCGTCAAGGGCGGCAAGCGCTTCTCGTTCGGCGCGCTGGTCGTCGTCGGCGACAAGAAGGGCCAGGTCGGCTGCGGGCTCGGCAAGTCCAAGGACATCCAGTTCGCGATCCAGAAGGGCGGGGCGGCGGCTCGCAAGAGCATGATCCGCTTCCCGATCGTCAGGGACACGATCCCGCATGAGACCATCGGCTCCTTCGGGGCCGGCAAGGTCTGGATGAAGCCGGCCGCCCCGGGCACCGGCGTCATCGCGGGCTCGGGCGTGCGCGCCGTCCTCGAGGCCGCCGGGATCAAGAACATCCTGACCAAGAGCCTCGGCTCCAACAACCACTTCTCGATGGTCTACGCGACCCTCGAGGCCCTCGAGACCCTGCGCTCGAAGGAAGCCATCTTCAAGCTCCGGGGGAAGTCATGACCGTCTCTCTTCACACCATCGCTCCCAAGTTCGGCTCGCGCAAGCGCCGCAAGCGGCTAGGGATAGGCGACGGCTCCGGCCACGGCAAGACCTCGACGCGCGGCCAGAAGGGCCAGACCTCGCGCTCGGGCGACGGCAAGATGGTCGGCTTCGAGGGCGGACAGAACCCGCTTTTGCGCCGCATCCCCAAGCGCGGCTTCCGGAACACGGCTTTCCGGACCTCCTACCAGGTGGTGAGCTTGGCGTCCCTGGCGCGGGTCTTCAAGAACTCCAGCGAGGTCTCGCTCGAGGCGCTGCGTGTGCACGGCCTCGTGAAGGGCTCCGAGCCCGTCAAGGTCCTCGGCGACGGCGAGCTCGACAAGGCCCTCAAGGTCCAGGCCCACGCGTTCTCCAAGAGCGCGCAGGAGAAGATCAAGAAGGCCGGCGGGACCGCCGAGATCGTCGGGGCGGCCCTCTAAGTGCTCAAGCAGCTCAGCGACATCTCCGAGCTCCCGGAACTGCGCAAGCGCGTGCTCTTCACGCTGCTCTGCCTGGCCGTCTACCGGGTCGGCGCCGCGATCCCGATCCCCGGGATCAACGGCGAGGCGCTGCGCTCGATCTTCCAGGCGCAGTCGAGCACGTTGTTGGGCATCCTGAACATCTTCTCGGGCGGCGCGCTGGGCCAGTTCTCGATCTTCTCGATGGGCGTGATGCCCTACATCAACGCCTCGATCATCGTGAGCCTCCTGCAGGGCGCCCACGTCATCCCGTACCTCGACCGCCTGCACAAGGAAGGCGAACTCGGACGCCGCAAGCTCAACCAGCTGACCCGCTACCTGACCCTGTTCCTGGCGGCGTTCCAGTCCTTCGGCCTGACCATCATGATCACCAAGATGCCCACCCCCGGCGGCGTCCCGGTCGTCAACGACCCCAACACCTTCTTCTACATGGTGACCGTCCTGACGCTGACCACCGGCACGGTGTTCATCATGTGGCTCGGCGAGCAGATGACCGAGACCGGGATCGGCAACGGGATCTCGCTGATCATCTTCTCGGGCATCGTCAACAGCCTGCCCGCGGGGCTTTTGGCCGTCATCCAGCTCATCCAGGCCGAGGAGCTCGGAATCCTCAAGGCCCTGCTCATGGCGGCCTTCCTCGTGGGGGTCGTCCTGTCGGTGGTCTGGGTCGAGACCGCTCAGCGCAAGATCCCGGTCCAATACGCCAAGCGCGTGGTCGGCCGGAAGATGTTCGGCGGCGCCCAGAGCTTCCTGCCGCTCAAGGTCAACCAGTCGGGCGTCATCGCCGTCATCTTCGCGGTGTCGCTCTTGGCCGTCCCGATGACGATCGCCCAGTTCATGCCCGAGAATTCGACGGCCCAGGCGGTCGTGGGCTTCATGAACAACGGCTCCTGGCACTACCAGGTGGCCTATTCGCTGCTCATCATCTTCTTCTGCTACTTCTACAACTCGGTCTCGATCAACCCGGTCGACCTGGCCGACAACATGAAGAAGTCCGGGGGATTTGTGCCCGGCATCCGGCCCGGCGAGCCGACCGCCAAGTATATCGAGTGGGTGCTCGAGCGCATCACGCTGGGCGGCGCGCTTTTCGTCGTGGCGATCGCGATCCTGCCCGACATCCTGCGCCAGGCCTACAACATGCCCTTCTACTTCGGCGGCACGGCGCTCCTCATCGTCGTGGGCGTGGCGCTCGACACGATGGGCCAGCTCGAGGCGCACCTCATCATGCGCAACTACGAGGGCTTCCTCAAGAAAGGCCGCATCCGCCAGCGCTGGTTCAACGTGGGGGCGCAATCGTGAGAGCGGTCCTCCTGGGCTGCCCCGGCGCCGGCAAGGGGACGCAGTCCAAGATCCTCTGCGAGCGCTTCGGCGCGGCCCACATCGCCTCCGGCGACCTGTTCCGCTCCGAGATCGAGAAGCAGTCGCCCTTGGGCCTGAAGGTGCAGGACTACGTCCAGAAGGGGATGCTGGTCCCCGACGGCGTCGTCATCGAGCTGATCGCCTCCAAGCTCGACGCCTCCGACGCGGGCTGGCTGCTCGACGGGTTCCCGCGCACCCACGACCAGGCCATGGCGCTCGACAAGTGGCTCGAGCAGAACGGCAAGGGCATCGACGCCGTGGTCTACATCTCCATGAAGGAGGACGAGGTCGTACGGCGCCTCACCTCCCGGCGCACCTGCGGCTCCTGCGGGGCGGTCTACAACCTGCTCACGAAGCCCCCGCGTGAGGAGGGCAAGTGCGACGCCTGCGGCGCGGCGCTCGTCCAGCGCTCCGACGACACCGAGGCCACGGTCCGCAAGCGCCTGATGGTCTTCAACGACCTGACCGCCCCGCTCATCTCCTATTACAAGCACGCCCACGACTTCTTCGAGGTCGACGGCGGGCGCGACATGGCCGTCGTGACCGAGGACCTCTCCAAGATCCTCGGCGCGGCGATGGCGAAGGGAGCCTGATGTTCAAGTCGATGTCCGTCGAGACCAAGACCGCCGCCGAGCTCGCCGTCATGGCCGAGGCGGGGCGCCTTTTGGCCGAGGTGCACGCGGAGCTGGCGAAGGCCGTCGCCCCGGGTGTGACGACGGCCGAGCTCGACGCCGTGGCCGCGGCCGGCATCAAGGCCCGCAAGGCCAAGGCCGCCTTCATCGGCTACCGCGGCTTTCCGGCCACCCTCTGCGTCTCGGTCAACGCCGAGGTCGTCCACGGCATCCCGTCTAAGACCCGGGTCCTCGCCGAGGGCGACATCGTCGGCCTCGACCTCGGGCTCATCTGGAAGGGTTTCTACGCCGACTCCGCCGTGACCCACCCGGTCGGGAAGGTCTCGCCCGCCGCCAGGAAGCTCATCGCCGCGACCAGCGCCGCCCTCGAGGCGGGGCTTGCCGAGGCCGTCGCCGGCCGCCGGATCGGCGACATCGGCGAGGCCGTGCAGACCGTGGCCGAGAAGGCCGGCTACTCCGTCGTGCGCGAGTTCGTCGGGCACGGGATCGGCCGGGCGCTCCACGAGGACCCGCCGGTGCCCAACTACGGCAAGGCCGGCACGGGCCTGCGCCTGGCCCCCGGCATGGTCCTCGCCATCGAGCCGATGGTCAACGCCGGCGGCCCCGACGTCAGGGTGCTCTCCGACGGCTGGACCGCCGTTACGTCCGACGGCGCCCTGTCGGCCCATTTCGAGCACACGGTCGCCGTCACCGAAGACGGCCCGCGCGTGCTCACAAGGCTGGGTTAGGAGGATGATGCCCAAGGAAGACAAGATCGAAGTGGAAGGGAAGATCGTCGAATCGCTCCCGAACGCGATGTTCCGCGTCGAGGTCCCCGGCAACCGGGTCATCCTCGCGCACATCTCGGGAAAGATGCGCGTGCACTACATAAAGATTTTGCCCGGAGACGTCGTCAAGGTGGAGCTCTCGCCTTACGACCTCACGCGCGGCCGCATAGTCTATCGCGAGCGTTAGTAACAGCCAAGAGGGAACATGAAAGTCAGGACCAGCGTAAAACCGATCTGTCAGAAGTGCAAGATCATCCGCCGCGGGCGTCAGGTCCGCGTCATCTGCACGAACCCGCGCCACAAGCAGCGCCAGGGATAGGAGAGGAGCATGGCACGCATATCGGGAGTCGACCTCCCCAACAACAAGAAGATCGAGATCGCCCTGCAGTACGTCTACGGCATCGGCGCCAAGACGGCCAAGGAGATCCTGGGCAAGCTCGAGGGAGTCGTGAAGCCCGACACCCGGGTCAAGGACATGACCGAGCACCAGTTCGGCCTGATCGGCTCCTTGATCGCCAAGGAGTACAAGGTGGAGGGCGAGCTGCGCCGCGAGGTCCAGCAGAACATCCACCGCTACATCGAGATCGGCTGCTACCGGGGCGTGCGGCATCGCCGCATGCTCCCGGCGCGCGGCCAGCGCACGCGCACCAACGCCCGGACTCGCCGCGGCCGCCGCAAGACCATCGGCTCCGGCAAGATCATCGCGGCAAAGGGATAGAGAGGAAGAATGGAAGAACAGAATCCACAGACGCCGGCCCCCGAGCCCGAGGCGAAGGACGCCGCGGCCGCTAAGGGCGCCCCGCGCGCCAAGAAGAACTGGCGGTCGGTGACCTTCGCCAAGGTCTTCATCCAGTCCTCGTTCAACAACACGATCGTCACGATCACCGACGACCGGGGCAACACCCTGGCGTGGTCCTCGGCCGGCAACTCCGGCTTTAAGGGCACCAAGAAGGGCACGCCGTTCGCGGCCCAGATGACCGCCCAGAAGGTCGGGCGCCGGGCCATCGAGCTCGGCGTCAAGCAGGTGGCCGTGTTCGTCACGGGGCCCGGACCGGGCCGCGAGACGGCCATCCGCGCTCTGCAGGCCGTGGGCCTGCAGGTCATCAGCCTCAAGGATGTCTCGCCGATCCCGCACAACGGCTGCCGTCCCCCCAAGGCCAGGAGAGTCTAATGGCGCGTTACACCGGAGCCGTCTGCCGCCTCTGCCGCCGCGAGCAGACCAAGCTGTTCCTCAAGGGCGAGAAGTGCTACACCAAGTGCATCCTCGACAGCCGCCCGACACCTCCCGGCATGGCCAAGCCGCAGCGCGGCAAGCCCTCGGAGTACCAGATCCGTCTGCGCGAGAAGCAGAAGCTCAAGCGCATGATGATGATGACCGAGACGCCGCTGGTGAAGGCCATGGCCGACGCCTCGCGCTCGCCGGGCAACTCGGCGGCCGTGCTGCTGCGGACCCTGGAGACGCGCCTCGACAACATCGTCCGGCGGCTGGGGCTGGCCACCAGCGTCAACACGGCGCGCCAGCTCGTCAGCCACGGGCACGTACGGGTCAACGGCAAGACGGTGGACATCCCGTCGTTCTCGGTCCCCGTCGGAGCGGAGGTCGCGCTCGACCCCAAGATGAAGGACAACGTCGGGGTCAAGCTCGCGCTGGAGTTCGCGGACAAGAAGACGAACCGCCCGGCGTTCTTGGTCTTTGACGCGGAGAAACTGTCCGGCAAGCTCGTCCGCGAGCCCGGCCGCGAAGAATCTTCTTTCCCGGTCAACGACCGGCTGATCGTCGAGTACTACTCGAGGTAAGGCACATGATCTACAAAGAACTGATCCTCCCCCAGAAGCTGTCGGTCGACGAGAAGACGGTCACCGAGCGCTACGCGAAGTTCGTGGCCGAGCCCTACGAGCGCGGCTACGGCCACACGGTCGGCAACTCGCTGCGCCGCGTGCTGCTCTCTTCCCTCGAGGGCGCCGCGGTGACGGGCGTGCGCATCGAAGGCGCGCGCCACGAGTACCAGGCGCTGACCGGGGTGAAGGAGGATGTGATGAACATCCTGCTCAACTTGAAGAAGCTCCGGGTGAAGCTCTTCTCCAACGGGCCCGAGACGCTGTATCTCACCGCCAAGAAGGAAGGCGGGGTGACGGCTTCGATGATCCAGGAGAACGCCAACGTCGAGATCGTCAACGGGGACCTGGTCCTCGCTTCGCTCGAGCCGGGCGGGAAGCTCGACATGGAAATCGAGATCTCGCGCGGCCGCGGCTACGTGCCCGCCGACGAGATCCAGGCCCAGGCCAACTGGCCGGCGGGCTGGCTGCCGGTCGACGCCTTGTTCTCGCCGGTGACCAAGGTGCACTACGACGTGGAGAACGCGCGCGTCGGGCAGGTCACCGACTACGACCGGCTGATCCTCGAGTGCTGGACCGACGGCTCGATCACGCCGACCGATGCGCTCATCCGCTCGGCCAAGCTGCTCAGGGAGTCTCTCAACATCTTCATCCCCGAGGAAGAGATGGCCGAGGGCCAGGCTGGTGAGGGTTCCGCTGAGGGTGCCGAGAACGGCGACGGGCCGGCCATCGACCAGCGCCTCAAGGACATCCTCGGGCAGCCGGTCGAGATGATCGAGCTCTCGAGCAGGGCGTCTAACTGCTTGAAAGTCGCGCGCATCAAGACCATCCGCGAGCTCGTCGCCCGGCGCGAAGAGGAGCTGTTGGCCGTGAAGAACTTCGGCCAGAAGTCCCTCGACGAGATCAAGGAGCGCCTCAAGGACATGGGGCTCGCTCTCGGGATGCAGGTCTAGTTTCTTTATAAGGAGCAAGTATGATTAAGACTCTCGGAGGGCGCCGGCTCGGCGTGACCTCTTCGCACAAGCGGTCGCTCATGCGCAACATGGCGGTCAGCCTCTTCCTGCACGAGCGGGTCGAGACGACCATCATGAAGGCCAAGGAGCTGCGGCCGTACGCCGAGAAGCTCATCACGCACGCCAAGAACGGGAAGCACTTCATGGTGCGCAAGGAGATCCATAACCGGGTCGCCTACAAGAAGCTCTTCGACGTGCTGGCGACGCGCTACCAGGACCGGAAGGGCGGCTATACGCGCGTGCACCGCATGGGGCGGCGCATGGGCGATAACGCTGAGACGGGGCTTATCTCGCTGGTTCAGTAGCAGCGGAACGTCTTAGGAAAGCCGGCGGCTCTTAGGAGCCGCCGGCTTCTTTTTGTCTCCAAGGGAACCTTTTCGGGGGGTAGAGCGTACTAGTGGAAATGGGCCATTGACAATACGGCATATACGCCGTATAGTTTGGGGAGGGGAGGATGTCCTTCTCGCTCAGATTCCACGAGAAGCCCGACGGCGAGTGTCAGGTCAAAGACTACATCCGGAGTCGGAGCAAGAAGGTCCGCGGCAAGGCCGGTTGGCTCCTTAGCCGCCTGGAGAATGAGGGCAACAAGCTTGAGCGTCCCCTCGTCGGATTTCTCAAGGACGGCATCTACGAGCTGCGGGTGATCGTCGAGCGGGAGCAGTACCGCATCCTCTGTTTCTTCAACAAGGAGGTCATCGTCGTGACTAACGCCTTCCTGAAGAAAGGCCGTAAGGTTCCGCCGGACGAGATAGAGCGGGCGAAGGCGGCGCGCACGGATTGGTTGGAGCGCGAGGAGAAGTGAAGATGAGCAAGAGAAAGGACCGTAATGGTCTTCCGCTCAGCGAGTTCCTCAAAGGCGAGTTGGCGGACAAGGAAGTCCGCAAATATTACGAGGCTGCCAGGGCGGAGTCGCTGGTGGCCAAGGCCGTGACTACGGCGAGAAAGCGGGCTCGTCTGACGCAGGTTCAGCTGGCCAAGCTGCTTAAGACCGACCAGAAGGCAATCTGGCGCTTGGAGTCGGGGCGGCAGAACGCGACGGTGGATATGCTTTGGAGAATTGCGATGGCGACTAATAGCGACCTGAAGTTGGATCTTATTCCGAGGCGTGCCGCTTAGTGCTCCCGGCTTGTATCGACCGATCTAATTGATACGTTCGGGCTCCAAGAATTTGTCACGGAGAGTAGAACAAGCCTCGATTTTGTCGCTCTTCCAACGAGGCCTAGCAATTGATCGCAACGAGATTCATAATTAACTCTCTCTGATGGCATACACGATCACCCCCCCTCAATATTTGGGCGACAAGGATTTCGTTAATTTTTTCAAGAGTTGGACCCCGGAGACCTGGCTGGCGCGGCAAACGTCCGATATTGTCGCGGACCTCTCTTCCGTGGAGTTTATGGCACCGTGGGCAGTCGTGCTGTATACAAACTACTTGCTTTGGCTCAAAGAAGTCCGTCAGAACAGACTAGAAGTCAAACTCGGAGATTCTAGCCGCAGTTCCGTGTATGCGATCCAGTCTGGAATTCCGTCGATTCTAGGCTTTCAACCGGGCTTTTCAGCGGAGAGTCAAAGCAAAGACAGAATGTCTCCTCTGACACGTATTCAGACCAGTGACGACGTCCCGAAATTCGCGCAAACCGTCATGCGGCTATTGAACGTTGGTGATGAAGAACTTGAGGGGGCTCTTCGGTATTCAATTATTGAGTTGCCTAGAAATGTCGTTCAGCATTCCAAGAGTCGCCCGGGTGGGCTGGCGATGGCCCAGTATTATCCGAAAACCGGCTTGGTCGAAGTGGCTGTCGCCGACGTTGGTATTGGCGTTCTACAGGCATTGAAACCCAAGTATCCCGAGGTTGATACCGATCTAAAGGCGTTGCGTCTTTCTATCCTTCCGCACGTCTCAGGAACGTTTTCTTCGGGTGCTTACGGTTCCATGTCCGACAATGCCGGATTGGGGTTATTTTTCATTAAGGAGATTGCGACTCGCTCAAGTGGAGGATTTTTCTTTGGTTCCGGCTCAGCAATGATGGATTTGTGGGGCAATGAAGATGGGACGCTTGGCAAGCAATACTTGAGCTCTCATGGAGAATGGCCGGGGACATTCGCCATGCTTCAACTTCGCCGAGATGCAATCGCCGAATTCGACTCCCTCCTAGGGGTATGCCGAGAGTTGGCCGCGGCGGTTACAAAAGATCCTTCGACTTTATCCCTTGATTTTAGCGACAGGCCCCCGTTCCAAGGCAGTGCGCTCATACTCAAAGTCATTGAATTCGATGAAAATGTTCAGCGCGCCGCAGATATTCGCGAGAAGCAAGTAATCCCACAATTGGCTGCGAATAAGGAAGTGGCGTGGGATTTTACGGGAGTCCGAGCAGCCACCCAATCATTTGTCCACGCGTGCATGTATCGTGTATTGCGCGACTGTCCGAATGCTAGAACGCTAATGACAATCTGTGGCTGTACCAAAGCCACGAAGGAAGCTATTAAGACAGTTGCCGCATACGCCGCCTTGGGTGCCAAGCAACTCAAAGACGCTCCACCTCAAAAGGAGTAACCCCAGTCGGATTGCGTGCGTTTTCCTTCCGCATTTTCATGAGCCCCTAACTTGGGCGGGAGCCGACGCGCGCGAAACGGCCCTATAGCGCGCGCGGCACAGCGGAAGCGTAGGGTGGATCGAGTAAAGGGTTGGAGGATTTGGAATGGGCATTGATTGGCTAGACGTACTCGATCAGACTTTCGTCTTCCTCAACGACGTCAAGAAGAAGATGCGTTTTTCGGACCATTCCGACCACCGTCTCGGAGCATTCCGACCAGCATCTCGGACCATTCCGACCACCGTCTCGGAGCATTCCGACCAGTGTCTCGGAGCATGCCGACCACCATCTCGGCCATTCCGACCACCGGCT
>JACPXC010000021.1 GCA_016196755.1 Elusimicrobiota bacterium | reverse complement strand
TGAGCCGAACAATGTCTACTAAAACAGACACGGCAACGGCTTGCCGACGGACCTGCGTCCAAGCAACGCAAATCGCACACAAGGGAGGTAACGGCCTAACGGCTCATTGCTTCGGTAACATCCTTAACTGATTTGACAGGGAGGAGGGACCGCCGCGCTAAGGTGCAGCGGCGCCCAACGGTATGGGAAAGCCCAGGAGCGCAGGAGCTTCGTTCCGGCCTCAGCCCAGCTTCTTGTCGAGCGCCTTGGCGAAGGCGCCGATCGCCGAGAAGAGGCGCTCGCGGAAACGCGCGCGCAGGCGCCCGGCGTGGCGCGCGAAGCCGGCCGCGACGGCGCCGGGCTTGCCCGCGTAGTGCTTGCCGGACCAGGCGAAGTGGAAAGTCTCGACCGGGTCCCGCGGTTCGACGCCGTCCAGCTCGGCCTCGACCGTCTCCTCGATCACTTCGGCCGCTTGGACGATCTGGAAGTTGTGGGGGCCTAGGTCCAGACCTTCGCGAAGAGGGCCTTCTTCTCGACGCGGAACCGGTCCGGGACGGGCTGCACCTTCTCGCCGAGCTTGGCCTTCAAGGCGGCCAGGGCGGCGGAGTTGAACTCGTCGAACGTCTTGGCCTCGGACAAAGTCTCGCTGAGCTTCGTGTCCCGGTCCATCGGCGTCTCGCCGGATACCTCGAGAACGGCCTCGTAGGGGGCCGGAACGCCGCCGTCCCGACTCAGCCAGGAACGGAAACCGTAGCGACCGCGTAGCAGGCTATCGCTTCCCCGCGTCCCAACTCGCCCAGCCCCTCATGGCTCTTAGCCTTGAGGTTGACCCGCGAGCGCGGCAGGGCGAAGACGGCGGCCAGCGAGGCCGCCATGCGCTCGTAGTGCGGCCTGAGCTTGGGCTCCTCGGCCACCAAGGCGACGTCGATGTGCTCGAGGACGGCGGCCTTGGCCGTGAGCTTGGCCAGGACGTGTTCGACGATCTTCTTGGAGTCTATTCCCTTAAAGCGCGGGTCGGACGGCGGGAAGGCGATGCCGATCTCGCCCTCGCCCATGGCTCCCAAGACGGCGTCGCAGGCGGCGTGCAGGACAGCGTCGCCGTCGGAATGGCCGAGCAGGCCCTTCGTGTGCGGAACCTCGACGCCGGCCAGCAGGAGCGGGCGACCCTCCACGAGGCGGTGGATGTCGTAGCCGAAGCCGGTGCGCGGCGCCGGGGCGCGGCCCTCGCCGCGGGACGCCAGGAGGGCGGCGGCGGTCACCAGGTCCTCCGGGGTCGTGATCTTGAGGTTCTCATAGCCGGCCTCGACGAGTGTGACCTTGTGGCCGCTGCGTTCCACGAGCTGGGACTCATCGGTGGCCGAGGCCTCGTGGGCGAAGCGCTCCAGCGCCTCGGCCAAGAGGGCCCGGCGGTAGGTCTGCGGGGTCTGGGCCTGCCAGAAGCTCGAGCGGTCCGGCGTCTCGGCGACCACGCGGCCGGGACCGGCGCGCTTGAGCGTGTCCTTGGCGGGGACGGCGGCCACGGCGGCACCCGAGCGCAGGGCCTCTTCCACCGTGGCGCGGATGACGGCGGGCGTCACCAGCGGACGCGCCCCGTCGTGGACGGCGACCACGTCGAGGTCCGCGGGCAGGGCCTTGAAGCCGTTGGCCACCGAGCCCATGCGCGTGGCGCCGCCCGCCACCACCGCGACGCGCTCCGAGGCCAGACGCTCGCCGTGGGCGGCGACGTTCTCGGGCGTCATCACCATGGCCACCTTGACCACCTCGGGGCAGTCGAGGAAGGCCTTCAGCGCCCACTCGCAGACCGGCCGCCCGGCCAAGGGTAAAAACTGCTTGGGCTGGCCCATGCGCGTGCCCGAGCCGGCCGCGACGATGACGGCCGCGACCCGGGTCAACGCTCGGCCCTGAACTTCATGAAGACCATCCGGCCGGCCTTGGTCTGGGTGATCGACGTGACGGTGCCCTCGACCCGCTTGCCGATATGCTTGGCCCCCGATTCCACCACGACCATCGTGCCGTCGTCGAGGTAGCCCACGCCCTGCTCGCGCTCCTTGCCCTCTTTCATAACGAAGACGCCCATGGATTCGCCGGGCAGGACGACGGGCTTGAGGACCGTGGTCAGGTCGTTGACGTTGAGGCAGGGCACGCCCTCGACGGTGGCCACCTTGTTCAAGTTGAAGTCGGTGGTGATGAGCTTGGCCCCCAGCTCCTTGGCCAGGCGCACCAGCTTGGCGTCGACCTCGTCTAAGTCGGGGACGTCGCGGTCGAGGATGCGCACGCGCACCTCGGCGTTCTCCTGCAGGCGGGCCAGCATGTCGAGGCCGCGCCGGCCGCGCGCGCGCTTGAGGTCGTCCTGGGAGTCCGCCATGTGGTGGAGCTCGTTGATGACAAAACGCGGCACGACCAAAGGCCCGGAGAGGAAGCGAACCTCGCAGATCTCGACGATCCGGCCGTCGATGATGGCGCTGGTATCGACGATCTTGAGGTCGGCCCCGCGCTTGCGCGAGGAGGCCAGGATGTCGCGGTCCAGGGTGTCGAGCTCCGGGAACTTGCGGATGCTCACGACCATGCCCAGGGCGCCGATGGCGAGGTAGCGCAGGGTGGCGAACTTCGCCCACAGCTCGTAGAAGTGCTCGTTGCCGACGTTGAAGGCCAGGAGGTCTAGGATGCGCATGAAGATTATAGAGGCGCAGGCCCCGAGCAGGCCGAACACGGTCGTCAAGAGGCTCACGCTCTCGAGCGCGATCTCTATGGCGACCAAGGCGACGCCGGTGCCGACGCCGATTATGATGCCGGTGCGGTCGCGGCTTATGGACGTATAGGTGAGCAGCGGGCACGCCGCCAGGATGGCGGCCCGGTATATCCAGGCGCTCATGAGTCCTCCCTCAGGGGGGTCGAATTGGCGAACGCCGCGGCCGCGGCGGCGGCGAGGTCGTCTGCGGCCTTCACGGAAAGAGGGGCGCGGCCGAGGTCGTCGACGCTGCGCGCCGGCAGGAGGGCCGACTTGAACCCCGCCCGCGCGGCTTCCTTGAGCCGGCCGCCCAGGCTGCCGACCCGGCCGAGGCGGCCGAGCAGGCCGACCTCGCCGACGAAGACCCAGTCGGCGGGCAGGGCTTCCTCGCGCGCGGAAGAGGCCACCGCCAGGCAGATCGCCAGGTCCAGCGCCGGGTCGCGCAGGCGCAGGCCGCCGGCCACGCTGACGTAGACGTCGCGGGTCTCCAGGCGCAGGTGCAGATGCTTCTCGAGCGCCGCCAGGAGGACGAGGACGCGGTTTAGGTCCAGCCCCGTCGCCATCCGGCGCGGCAGGGGGTAGCGGGTCGGCGTGACGAGAGCCTGTACCTCGGCGAGGATCGGCCGCGAGCCCTCCAGCGCCACCGAGATGGCGCGTCCGGCCACCGCGCCCCCGCGGTCCTCGATGAAGAACGAGGCCGCGTCGGCCACGCCGCGCAGGCCCGCTTCGGACATCTCGAAGAAGCCCAGCTCGTCGGCCGGGCCGAACCGGTTCTTCTCCGAGCGCAGGACCCTGAGGTCCTGGCGCATCTCGGCGTCGAACTGCAGGACGGTGTCGACTAAGTGCTCGAGCACCTTGGGTCCGGCCACCGAGCCTTCCTTGGTGACGTGGCCCAGGATAAAGAGCACGGCACCCGACTTCTTGACCGCGCGCAGGAGCTCGGCGGCGCACTCGCGCACCTGGCCCACCGTGCCGGGCCCGCCGGAGAGCTCGGGATGGTAGACGGTCTGGATCGAGTCGAGGACCACGGCCGCGGGCTTGTGGACCTCGAGGGCGGCGACGATCTTGGTCAGGTCGGTCTCGGCCATGAGCAGGATCGCGTCGCCGGCCACCTTGAGGCGCTTGGCCCGCCCCGAGACCTGCGCCGGGGACTCCTCGCCGGTGACGTAGAGCACGCGGCCCCGCGCCGCCAGGCACTCGGCGACCTGGAGCATCAAGGTCGACTTGCCGATCCCCGGCGGGCCGGCCAGGAGGCAGACCTGCCCCGCCACCAGCCCCCCGCCCAGCAGGCGGTCGAACTCGGGGAGGCCGGTCGGCCGGCGCTTCTCCTCGGCCCCCGACACCTGCGACAGCGGGACGGCCTCGGAGCTGAAGTCGGTGAGCGGGCGCGGGGCACGCGTCCCCGAGGCGGCCGCCGCCCCGGCGCGCGCCTCGACGGCCTCCTCGACCAGCGAGTTCCAGGCCCCGCAGCCGGGGCATTGCCCCGCCCACTTGGGCTGGTCCTGCCCGCACTCCTGGCAGCGGTAGACCGCCTTGAGCCTAGCCATGCACGGCCCTCCCGCCCGGCGGGAATCCCTCGGGGCCGTAGGGCTTTAGGTGGATGATGAGCAGCGGCAGGAGGGTCATCGCCATAAGCAGCGCCATCGCCAGCGCGAATGCGGTCAGCGCCCCGAACAGGATGGTCGGGATGAAATTCGACAGCGCCAGGATGCAGAACCCCGTGGCGTTGGTCAGCGTCGCGTACTGCATCGCGTGGCCGACGCTGGCGTGGCAGCGGAACATGGTCTTCCGGTAGTCGCGATCCTTGGGGAACTCCTCCTCGAAGCGGTGGAGGTAGTGCATCGTGTTGTCGACCGCGATGCCGACGACGATGGCCACGATCGTGATGGTCATGACGTCCAGAGGTATCCCCCACAGCCCCATGACGCCGAGGACCACCATCGAGGCGATGAAGTTGGGGATGATGACGAGCAGCGATATACGCAGCGATTGAAAAAAGAGCAGGAACATCGGAAACAGAGAGAGCGTGCTGAAGCCTATGGTCTTGATCTGCGAGGAATAGAGGCTCTGGAGCAGATTGTTGTAGAGCACCATGAGCCCGCTGATCCGAAACTCCCCCTCCTTGAGGCCGAGCTTGCCGGTCAGGTCGGCGCGGATCTCCTTGAGCAGGGCGTCGCGGCGCAGGTGGCCCATCGAGTCCTTGATCCGGGTCGTGATGCGCGCCTGGCCCTGCGCCACCGAGACGTAGGGGTCGATCAGGACCTCCTTCGAGCGCCCCGGCATCGACTTAAACAGCAGGGCGGTCCCGAAATCGTCCATCGGTTTGTCGTTGTTGAGACCCTTGGCCACCTTCCAGGCCGTGGCCAGCGACATGACCTTGCCGGTGGCCTCGAGCCCGTCAAGATAGTCGTGCACCTTCTCGATGAGCTCGAGCTTGTGGCTCGTGAACCAGTACTTCGCGGGGTCCTCGTTGGAGGGGTCGAACTCGCCGAACTCGGAGAACTCATCGTCAGCCGGAGGCGGCTCTTCGGCGGCTTTCTTGGGAGCGGGAGAGCCGAAGTTCAGCACGACGTCGAGCGGCGTGGTCCCGCCGAGATGCTGGTCGATGAAGGCCATGCCTTGGTAGATATCGGTAGACTTCTTGAAATAGGAGATAAAGCTGTTCTCGACCTCGAGGCGCATGCAGCCGACGACGGTCAGCACGGTGAATGCCGCGCTCACGCCGTAGACCAGGCCGGGCCGGCGGTCGGCGACGCGGGCGAAGAACAGCGCCACGCCATGGCCGAACTCGAGTTCGGCGTCCTGCGGAACCGCCTTGGGCTTGCCGAGCAGCAGCAGGAGCGACGGGATGAGGACGTAGGCCATCGCCAGGGTGATGCAGAGGCCCATCGTCATCATCCAGCCGAAGCTCACGATCGGGACGATGTCGCAGAAGACCAGCGACGCAAAGCCCGCGATGGTGGTCAGGATCGCGTAGAACATCGGCTCGAAGGTGCCCCGCACCGCCGCGGCCACCAGGACCTCGTTGGACCAGTCGGGGTTCTCGCGCAGGAGCTCGCGGTAGCGCATCATGAAGTGGACGCCGATCTCGATGGTGAACACGAGCTGCAGGGAGATGAAGTTCGAGGAGACGATCGTGACGTCCCAGTGCCAGAAGCCGAGGATGCCCACCATCACGACGACCGAGAGCACGCTGGTCAACAGCGGCAGCGCCGCGTAGCGCACGCTCCGGAAGATGAGGCTGAGGAGACAGACCAGGTAGACGATCATCCCGACTCCGAAGACCGCCACGTCCTTGCGGATCATCGAGATGATGTCGTCGACGATCATCGGCACGCCGCCGAGGTGGATGCGGCTCTCCACGCTAAATCCCGTGATGACGCGGCGGATCGCCGCGATGTCGTCGCGGCGCCAGGAGCGCTGCTCGTCGGTGAGGCGGCGGTGGTCGCGCTCGACCGCGCTCAGTTGGGCGTCCTGCTGCGGGGTCAGCTTGCCCTGCCGGCGCAGCTCGCGCAGGGCGTAGCGGCGCGAGGTCAGCTCGTTGAGCGCGGCGTCGGGGTGGAAGTTGACCTGGATGGCGGTTGACTTGAGGTCGGCGCTGACCAGGTTGTCCTGGTAGATCGGGCTGTCGCGGAACTCGATGATGGCGAGCCCGCGATTGGCCGAGGGCGACTCGAGCGTCTTGATGTTGTCCTTGAGCTCCTTCAAGGTCCCGGCCGGGTTCTTGAGCAGCGGGGCGTCGAGAATCGTTACGACGGACTCGACGCGCGGCAGGGCCCTGAGCGCCTCGCGCAGGCGCTTGAGGCGGACCAGGGAGGCGTCGGAGAAGAGGTCCTCGGGCGGGGTGTAGGTGACCACCACGAACTCCCCCGAGCCGAAGCGGTCGGTCAGGGTGCGGTAGTAGCGGACGTCGTCGTCGTGTTCGAGGACGAGCTGGTCCCCCGAGGCGTCGAGCCGGAAGTCCCGCGCGTAGACGGCGCAGACGGCGACCACCCCCGCCAGGGCGAGCAGGGTCAGCCGCGGCCGGCTCAGGACGGCGGCCCCATAGAGGTCGCTCCAGAAGGCGCTGGAGAAGAGGCGACGCATCAGCTCTTCTTGGCCTTCTCCTTGTTCTCGAGCTCCTTAGGGCGCTCGAAGGGCTGCTCGCGCAGCTTCTTGATCAGGTCGGCGGGCTTCGCCTTTCGGAGGAACTCGTCATACTGGGCGCCGTAGGCCTTCACGAGGCTGATCCCCTCGATCTCCACGTCGTAGACCTTCCAGGCGCCGGCCTTCTTGTAGATCTTATAGAGCATCTCGTAGCGCTCGTTCTTGGAGATGATGTGGGTCAGCATCGTCATCTTCCCGTCCTTCTGGCCGGCCGGGTCCGAGAACTCGACGACCTCGTCGGTCAGGAGGTCGACCTTCTCGAAATAGGAGTCCTGGAGCTGCTTGACGAACAAGGTCCGAAACTCCTTCTGCTGGCCGGCGTCGAATTTGGGCCAGTGCTCGCGGCCGAGCACGAGCTTGGCCACCAGCGGGAAGTCGAAGAGAGACTCGCCGACCGTGACGACCTTCTTCTTCTTGGTCTCGCGGTCGGTGCCCCTGTCCTTGAGCACGACCAGGATCTGATTGACCGAGGTCTCGATGAGGGTCCGGACGGCTTTCGCGTCACCGGAGGGAGCCGCCGCGAGGACGGCGGCAGCGCTGGGAAGCGCCGCCTCCTGAGCGACCGGAGCCGCGAAGACGACGGCTAACGGGAGGATGAGGGCGATCTTCATGGTCACTCCTTGATCTTCTTCTCGCGGCTGCGCAGCTGCGCGTCGCGGATGAACGCATACGGGTCGAGGGCGTCCTTCTTGAGGCTCTCGTATTCCCCGATATGCAGGGAGACGTAGTTCAACTGCTCCCCGGCGCCGACCCCGAAGCTCGTCGGGACGTCGGTGATCCACGGGACGGGGCTCAAATAGACGGCGGGGAAGAGCATCAGGCCGTCGCGCAGGTTGTTCTGCCCGAGGAACGGGATGCCCAGCGGGAAGCCCGGCCCCAAGCCCCAGGCCCCCAGGGCCTGTCCGAGGTCCTCTTCGGGGGGACGCTTCCAACGGAACCAGCGCGCGGCGGGGTCGAAGAGCCCCCCCACCCCCAGCGTCGAGTTGACGAGGAAGCGCCGGGTCTCGCCGCCGGCGCGCTTGAGCTTGGCCTGCATCAGGCAGCCGACCAGGCGCACCGGGTAGCGCATGTTGTTGAAGCCGCGGTCGATGGCCGTGCGCAGCGGCTTGGGGACGACGAAGCCGTAGCCGCGGGCCGCCGGCTTGGCCAGCCAGAAGTAGAACTTGTCGTTGAAATGGAAGACCGCCCGGTTCCAGCCGCCCAGCGGGTCGCGCACGGGCTTGGCGGGGGCGAACTCCTCGTCGAAGCCGTTGAAATCGTCCAGGTCATCCACCACGACTTCGACCCCGGCCATGGGGGCGGCCGACCGAGCGCTATCGCGAGGAAGTGCCGCCTCCGAGGCCATGGGGGCGGCGGCCGGAGCCGGTTCGGGCTCGGCGGCGCGGGCGGCCGGGATCAGCGCGGCGGCCAGGAACATGGCGGCTATCGGCATCGAATAATGCTTATTATTGTAGCCGTTTAGACGGCTCATTCGCGGTAAAGCCTGGGAACCCGCGAGGTCAAGCCCGTGACGATCTCGTAGGGGATGGTGCCGGCCAGCGCCGCCAGCGCGCCGGCCCCCTGCTCCTCGGACCCGGACCGGCCGATGAGGACGGCCTCGTCGCCGACCGACACGCCCGGGACCCCGGTGACGTCGGCCATCGCCATGTCCATCGAGATCGCCCCGGCCAGAGCACAGCGCCGCCCCCGGACCAGGACCTCGGCCCGGCGACGGCCGGTGGAGAGCACGCGCGGCAGGCCGTCGGCGTAGCCGATCGGAAGCGTGGCGATGCGCGAGGCGCGCCGGGTCCGGAACAGCCCGCCGTAGCCCAGCGGCGTGCCGCGCGGGACGTTCTTTACGAAGACCACCCGGGTTTTGAGGGAGAGCACCGGCTCGAAGCCCTCCCATAGGCCGTAGGCGGCGAGGCCCGGGCGCACCAGGTCCCAGCGGCTCTCCGGCCACAGCAGGGCTCCGGCCGAATTGGCCGCGTGCCGCCACTTGAAGCGCGCGCCCAGCGACTCCGACTCGCGCACCGCGCGCGCGAAGACGGCGAGCTGGCGCTTCGTGAACGAGGGCGAGTCCTCGGCGCGCGCGAGGTGCGTGTAGAGCCCCTCCAAGCGCACCCCCGGCGAGGCCAAAAGCGACTGGACCACCTCGCGCCCCGCCGGCCAGCGCACGCCGACGCGCCCCATGCCGGTATCGATCTTGAGATGGCAGGACAGCGGCAGGAGCCGCCGGTCGGCGCCGCGCAGGCCGGCGGCGGCGAGCTGGATCCGGCGCGCGCCCTCCAGCGAGGCCACCGTAGGGGTCAGCCCGTAGTGGATGGCCGCCAGCGTGCTCTCGAAAGGGTAGAGCGAACCGAGGATGAGGATGGGGGCCTTGATCCCGGCCTCGCGCAGCGCGGCCCCCTCCTCCACCGAGGAGACCCCGAGCGCCGCGACCGCGTCGACCTCGAGCGCCGCGCGCGCGGCGCGCGCCGCGCCGTGTCCGTAGGCGTCGGCCTTGACGACGAAGAGCAGGGGGACGCGCGCGGTCTTGTTGAGCCGTCGCAGGTTGCGCCGGAGGGCCCCCAAGTCGACTTCGGCCCAGGTCGGCCGCCACAAGCGCGGGAGGCGCCCGGTGCGCCCCGGCAAGGTCACGAGAAGCTGACCTGGGTGTCTTCCGCCTCTTCGGACTCGGCTCCGCCGAGCTCCTTGTTCTCGAAGCGGGCCAGCTCCGAGATGAAGGTCAGCTCGCAGGTGCCCACGGGGCCGTTGCGCTGCTTGGCGATGATGAGCTCGGCGTTGCGCTCGACGGTGGGGTCGGAGCGGTTGTAATAGCCCTCGCGGTGGATGAGGGCGATGACGTCGGCATCCTGCTCGAGCGAGCCGGAGTCGCGGAGGTCGGACATCTGCGGCTTGTTGTCGGTCCGCCCCTTGTCCTCGGAGCGGCGGTTGAGCTGGGAGAGGGCGACCACGGGGATGTTCATGTCGCGCGCCAGATGCTTGAGGCCCCGGGAGATCTCGGAGACCTCCTGCTGGCGGTTCTCGACCCGGCGGTTGGGCCCGCGCATGAGCTGGAGGTAGTCGATCATGATCAGGCCCAAGGCCTGCCCGCGGCTCTGGAGCTCGAGCTGGAGGCGGCGCGCGCGCGAGCGGACGTCCAAGATAGACAGCCCGGCCGAGTCGTCGATAAATAGCGGCGACTCGGAGATGCGGGCCGCGGCGTTGGTGAGGTCGGTCCAGCGGTCGCGGCGGAAGAATCCGTTGCGGGCCTCGTGGAGGTTGACCCGCGCCTCGGAGGCGATGAGGCGGGTCATGATGGCGTTGCGCGACATCTCCAGCGAGAAGAAGGCGGTGGCGGTCGCGACCTTGTTGTTTAAGACCACGTGCGCCGCGATGTTGAGGGCGAGGGCGGTCTTTCCCTGGCTGGGGCGCGCCGCGATGAGGATGAGGTCGCCTTTCTGGAAGCCGGCCGTCATGCGGTCGAACTTCTTGAGGCCCGTGCCCACACCCGTCACCTCGCCCTTGCGCTGGGCCAGGGCCTCGATGTCGCTGATCACGTCATGGGCCAGGTCCTTGGCGGCCACGAAGCCCGTGACCGTCGAGCGCTGGGCCACCTGCATGATCCGGCCCTGAGCCTCGTCGAGCAGTTGGCTGGATGGCTTCTCCTCGCGGTAGGCCTGCCCGACCACCTCGGTCGAGACTTTGATGAGCTCGCGCAGGACCGACTTCTCGCGCACGATGTTCGCGTAGTGCTCGACGTGGGCCGCCGTCGAGACCTTGTTGACGAGCTCCTGGAGGAACTGCGGGCCGCCCACCTCGCCGAGCAGCTTCTGGGAGCGCAGGTGGTCGCCTACCGTGATGACGTCGACGGCCTGATTGGCGCGGTGGATCTCGGCGGCGGCGTGGAAGACCCGGCGGTGGGTTTCCTTATAGAAGTCGGCTTCGTCGAGCAGCTCGACGGCCCGATCCACCGCCTCGGCGTGGATCATCATCGAGCCGAGGACGGCCATCTCGGCCTCGAGGGCCTGCGGCGGCAGCTGGAGGAGATCCGCCACGCGCGTCTCTGGGACTAAGCGCGGGCGACGACCGAGACCTTTATCTTGGCCAAGACGCCTGGGCCAAGCCGGAGCTCGACCTCGCTGTCGCCGGCGTCCTTGATCGGCGCGGCGAGCAGCACGCCCTCTTTGTCGAACTCGTGGCCGGCGGCCTTGAGGCTCTTGACGATGTCGGCTTTGCCGACCGAGCCGAAGAGTTTGCCGTTCTCGCCGACGGGGCGCGAGAACGTCAGCTTCACGTCGCCGAGCTTAACGGCCGAGTCCTTGGCCGCGGCGAGCGATTTCTCGCGCTGGGCGGCGCGGCGCTTCTCGCCCTTCTCGAACTCGGCGATGATCGCCGGGGTGGCCTCGAGGGCCAGCCCGCGAGGGGAGAGCATGTTGCGGAAGAAGCCGTTCTTGACGTCCTTGACCTGACCGGCTTGTCCGAGCTTCTCGACGTCCTTGCGGAGGATGACTTTCATCTGACGACCCCTTTAATCCCTGTTGGGCGTTCTTAGGACGCCGTGAACGGCAAGAGCGCCAAATAACGCGCGCGCTTGACCGCGCACGTCAGCTGCCGCTGGTGCTTCGCGCAGTTCCCCGTGATCCGGCTCGAGAGGATGCGCCCGCGCTCCGTCGTGAACGTGCGCAGCACCTGGATCTGCTTGAAGTCCACCTTCTTGATCTGCTCGACGCAGAACCGGCAGACCTTTCGGCGCGGGCGGAACGGTCCGCCGCGCCGCGGACCCGCGCCGGGACGCCCGGCTCCCGAAGGAGCCGAAGGCCGGGAGCCGCTGGGACGCGCCGACGCGCCCCCCGTCGAAGTAACCGTCGCCTCGTCAGCCATCAAAACGGAACCTCCTCTAAGTCATCTCCAGACTTGCCGCCGCCGGCCTCGCCCTTAGACGCCGGAGCCGCGCCGCCGGCGCCGGATTTCTCCAGCGCCTGGACGCGGTTTGCCAGGATGTCGATGGCGGTGCGCTTCTGCCCGGTGGCCTTATCCTCGTATTCACGGCTCTTGAGGCGGCCCTCGACGTGGACGGGGCTGCCCTTCTTGAGGCGGTCCTTGAGCCGGGCCGCTTCGTCGCCCCATACGTCCACGCCGATGAAAGTCGTGTCGTCCTTCCACTCGCCGGACGCCTTGTCCTGATAGCGCCGGTTGACGGCCACGCGCAGGTGCAGGACGCCGCGCCCGCCCGTCGTGACCTTGTAGTCGGGGTCCTTGGTGAGGTTCCCCGCGATGAGGACGAGGTTCTGGGAAAGGAGACGGACTTCCATCAGGCCGCCGGTGCGGGCTTCGGAGGCCGGGGCTTGGGCTGGAAGTGCGCCGGGTCCTCGGCATGGACGGTCAGAGTCCGCAGGACGTCTTCTTGAATGCGGAACTGACGGTTCATGTCGTTGACCAACTCGCCCTTCGCGTTGTACTTGAGGTAAAGGTAGAAGCCCTCGCGGGAGCTGCCGATCGGGTAGGCCAGCTTGCGGCGGCCCCAACGATCGTCGCCGACGACCTCGCCGCCGCCCTTGACGATGGCTTGCTTGGTCTTCTCGGCGAACTCGCCGACTTCGGCGTCCGAGAGGCGCGGATGAATCAGGATGACGGTTTCGTAAGTAAGCATGTTTCCCTATTCTACCAAATGGAGGCGGCCTTCCACAAGACAACGGATTGCCGGCCGGCGGCCGGTTCGGCCTCCGGGGACCTCGCGGATTAACGACGCCGTACTCTAGCAGATAGTGCGGGAGCAGGTCTAGCCCAAGTACTCTTGACAACAGATAACACATAACGCACAATTTCAGTACAGGAAGCGATAGAAGATGGCTCGAAAAAAGCGCCGTGCCCCCCGCAAGCAGCTCGTAGGCCCTCCGCCGGAGGTCATGGATATCAAGACCCTGGCCCTCTACCTGAGCATGGGCCGCTCGAAGATCTACAACCTCATCCGCCAGAAGAAGGTCCCGGCCTCCCGCATCGGCCGGCAATACCGGTTCTCCAAGGCCCTCGTGGACCAGTGGCTCAAAGAGCAGCTGATCCTCCGCCCCGACGAGAGCCAGATCCCCCTGTTCAAGACCAAGTAGCTTCCTATATATAGGAAGCCCGCATTCCCTCGTCGGGGCCCCGACGAGAAAACCCTTGCTTCCCGACGGGCGCTTTGGTATTCTTGGGGCGTAGGACGAAAACGTCGTCGGAGGCCCGTCGAGAAATCCTCGGGGCGCCTTAAAAAGGAGAGCGATCAAATGGCCAAGAAGGTCCAGAAGTGCGGCGTGAAGCGCGAAGCCGGGTTCCTGTACTACATCGACAAGCAGGGCGACATCTCCCGGGCGAAGATGGCCCGCGGCGGCAAGGCCGGCGGGAAGCCGACCAAGGTCCTGAAGGTCGGCCTGAAGAAGGAGCCGGGCTACCTGTACTTCCTCGACAAGCAGGGCGACATCTCGATGGCGAAGATGGTGAACGCCTAAGAGTGCCCTAGGAAGGCTCCAGGCCCTGTCCTGGGCTCTTCCGGATAAGGCCCGGCGGCGAAAGCCGCCGGGCTTCGTCTTTTTTGGTAGAGTCGAGACATGCGGCAGAAAGCCTGGACGGCCGTCGTGGGTCCCGGAGCGGTGGGCGGCGTGCTGGCGGCCTCCCTGGTCCGGGCCGGCTTGGACGTCCGCGTGGCGGGCCGCCGGCCGGCCGACGCGGCTGCGCTTGGCCGCACGGGCTTGTCGCTGACGCGTCCCACGGGGCGCTCCTCCAGGGTGCGCGGCCTCAAGACCCTGTCTTCCCGCCCGACCGGGGAGTGCGCCGCGGTCTTCGTCTGCGTCAAAGCCTCGGACCTGGCGCGAGCCCTACCGGCCGCGAGGAAGGCCGCCGGGCCCGACACCCCTGTCGTCAGCCTCCTCAACGGCGTAGGCCACGAAGCCGCCCTCAAGCGCGCCGTCGGAGGGCGCCGCCTGGTCCTGGGCTCGGCCTATTTCGCCGCGATGCGGCTGGGCCCCCGATCGGTCCGTCACGCCGGCGGCACGCTGGTATGGCTGGCCGAGACCCGAGAGAACCGCGCGGCCGCCCGCCAAGCCGCCCGGCTCCTGCGCCGCGCCGGCTGGACCGTCCATCTCAAGCGCGACGAGGCCCGCCTGCTCTGGACCAAGCTCATCTACAACGCGGCGGTGAACCCGATCGCGGCCCTGACCCGGCGCTCCAACGGCGCGCTGGTGTCGGACCCCGCCCTCAAGGAGTTGACCCTGCGCACCATGGCCGAGGCCCGCGCGGCCGCGGCGGCCGCTGGCCACGAGCCCTACCCCGAGATGACGGCCCGGGGCGTGCTGGCCGGCTGCCGGGCCGTCCCCGACCAGATGAACTCGATGATCCAGGACCTGGCCGCCGGCCGGCGCACCGAGGCCGACGTCCTGCTCGGCCCCTTGGTGCGCGCCGCGCGCCGCAAGCGCGTGCCCGTCCCGACCCTCGAGACCCTCTGGGCCTCGGTGAAGCGCCTGGAGGCTTCCCTTATATGAAGGCCAAGCCCCTGAGCGGACTGCCGCTCGCCGAGAAGCTCCGCCGCGAGATCAAACTCCGCGCCCAGGCCCTGGCCGAGAAGCGCGGCGTGCCGCCGATGCTGGCCATCGTCGCCGTCGGCGGAGACGCCGGCGCCCAGGTATTCCTGCGCAAGAAGCTCGAGGCCTGCCGGGAGGCGGGCTTCGAGACCACCGTCGAGTCCCTGCCCGCCGGGACCTCCGAGGCCAAGGTGGCTCGGCTCATCGCGGCCCTCGGCCAGAACGCCGACGTCGACGGCATCGTCCTCGACCTCCCGGTCCCCGAGCCGCTCGACGCGGGCAGGATCGTCGAGCACATCCCGGCCGAGAAGGACGTCGAGGGCGTCACCCCCCAGAACGCCGGGCGCTTCTACGCCCAAAAGTCCTGGGACGAGATCAAGAAGGCCGCCGTCCTGGCGCCCTGCACCGCCTACGCCATCGCCCACCTGGTCCGCGAGACCAAGATCGACCCCGCCGGGCGCCGCGCCGTCGTCCTCGGGCGCTCGAGCATCGTGGGCCGGCCGACCGCCCACCTCCTCTCCTGCCTCGACGCCACGGTCACGCTCTGCCACTCGCGCTCCCAGGACTTGAAGGACCTGGTCTCCTCGGCGGACATCCTGGTCTGCGCCATGGGACGGCCCGGTCTGGTCAAGGGCTCATGGGTGAAGGCCGGCGCCGTCGTCGTCGACGCCGGAGTCAACGCGATCGACGGGCGCATCGTGGGCGACATCGACGCCGAGGGCGCCGCCAAGCGCGCGGCCTGGCTGACCCCGGTGGTCGGCGGGGTGGGACCGCTGACCGTCACCTTCCTGCTCTACAACACGGTGCTGGCCGCCGAGCGCCGGACCAAGAAGACCCTGGGCTGACCGGCTAGTACGTCGCCCGGTCCTCGGCGATCTCGAACATGCGCTCGATCGAGCGCTTGGCCGCGGCCGCCACGGCCGCCGGAACCTCGATGCGCTGGGACGGCTGGGGGTCCTCGAGCGCCAGGAGGATGCGCTCGAGCTCGGTGGCGCGCATGTGCGGACAGAGCCGGCACATCGGGATGAACTTCTTCTGGGGCAGGACCGTCCGGGCGTAGTCGCCCAGGCCGCACTCGGTGACCAGCATGAAGGCCGGGGCCTTGGACTCCTTGACGCGCTTGATCATGTCGCCGGTGCCGCCGACGAAGTCCACCGACTGGACCAGGGCCGGCGAGCACTCGGCATGGGCCAGGATCTCGACGCCGGGATACATCCGCCGGTAGAGCGTCACCGCCCCCGCGTCGAAGTTCTCGTGGACGATGCACTTGCCGTCCCAGACCACCATGTCGCGCCCGACCTCCTTGCCGAGCTCGCGGGCCAGGTTGCGGGCCATGTAGGCGTCGGGGGCGAAGATGACCTTGCGGTGGCGCTCGTACATCCAGGCCAGGATCTTCTTGGCGTTGGCGCTGGTCACGATGACGTCGCTCTCGGCCTTCACGGCGGCCGTGGTGTTGATGTAGCTGACCACCGGCACCCCCGGATGGCGGGCCTTGAGGGCGCGCAGGTCCTTGGCCGTGATGGAGTCGGCCAGCGAGCAGCCGGCCTCCTTGGCCGGAAGGAGGACCTCCTTGGCGGGATTGAGGATCTTGGCGGTCTCGGCCATGAAGCGCACGCCGCAGAAGACGATCCGCTCGGCCGAGACCGCGGCGCAGTCCTTGGCCAGCTTGTAGCTGTCGCCGACGAAGTCCGCCACGCCCTTGACGATCTCGGCGCGCTGGTAGACATGCGCGGGGATGACGGCCTTGGTCGCGCGCTTGAGGCCGTTGATGCGCCAGGTCAGCTTGGCCAGGCGCTCGAGCTCGGGCTCCTGATAGCCTAGCTCGGCCAGGCCGGCGTCGGCCAGCCGGTCGGCCTCGGCGTCGAGCTGGGCGGGGGTGGCGTCGGGGAAGCGCTTGCGGCTCATGCGGGCACCTTGAAGTGAGGGAAGTTCGAGAACACGCCGTCGGCCCCGAGCTCGGCCGCCCGGCGGACGTGCTCTTCGGTGAGGATAGTATAAGCTAGGAGCTTGACGCCCGCCGCGCGCGCGCGCGCCGTCCAGTCGGCGCTCAGGCGCTCGAGGTTCACGTGGATGGACTCCGCCCCCAACTCGGCGGCCAGCGCGAAGGCGGGCTCCAGGGGCATGCGGCCGGGCAGGAGCCCGATACGGACGGCGGAGTCGAGCTCGCGCAGCGCGCGCAGGGTGTCGTGATGGAAGCTCGAGACGACCGTGCGCGCCTTGACGGCCGGCCGGGCGTCCAGGAAGGCCTTCACGGCCCGTTCGATCCCGGCGTAAGGAGGCTCGGCCTGCTTGATCTCGAGCTGGAGCTCGCAGTCGGCAGGTGCTGCGTCGGCCAATTCCTCGAGCGTGGGGATCCGTTCGCCGCGGAAGCGCGCGTCGAACCACCCCCCGGCGTCGAGGCCCTGCAGCTCGGCCAGCGTCAGCTCGCGCACCGCCCGCGAGTCGCCGGAGGTGCGCTTGAGTTCGTTGTCATGGACGACTACCAGGGCGCCGTCCTTGGCGCGCTGGACGTCGAACTCGATGGCCCGGACCCCGGCGTCCCAGGCCGCGCGGAAGGCGGCCATGGTGTTCTCGGGGTGGGTGCCCGAGGCCCCGCGATGCGCGATCAGCCTCATGCCGGCGCCGCCACGCGCAGGCGTTCACGCAGGACGGCCAGCTCGGCGTCGGGGATCTCGACCCCCCCTAGGTCCTCGCGGCCGGTGCCGGGCCCGTGGAAATCGGAGCCGCCGGTGGCCAGCAGGCCGAAGCGCTTGGCGGCCTCGAGGAAGCGGTCGATCTGGGGGCCGGTGTGGGCCTTGTAGTAGGCCTCGATGCCCTCGAGACCCTGCTCCACCCAAGGCGCTAGGTCGATGTCGCGCTTGACGGTGCCGGGATGGGCCAGCGAGGCCCAGCCGCCGGCGCCCTTGATGGCCGCGATAGCTTCGGCCACGGTCGGCCCCATCGGCGCGACGTAGGCGGCTGCGCCTGGGACCAGGTAGCGCTTGAACGCCTCGGCCCGGTCCTTCACGAGCTTCTTTCGGCGCAAGGCGTCGGCCACGTGCGGGCGGCCGAGGGTCTCGGTCGACTCCCCGCGCACCTCCTCGAGGGTCAGCTCGACGCCCAGGGCGTTGAGGCGCTCGACGATGATGCCCGCGCGGCGCTCGCGTCGGGCGCGGAACTCCTCGAGCCGGCCGGCCAGAACGGCCGAATACGGGTCGAAGCCGTAGCCCAGGACATGCACTCCGTCGGCTTCGCCGGTGTTGATCTCGATGCCGCAGGCGAAATCCATGCCCAGGCGGGCGGCCTCCACGCGGGCCTCGGGGAAGCCCGAGACCGAATCGTGGTCGGAGAGCACGAGCAGGGCGATCCCCGCCTTATGCGCGCGGCGCACCACCTCGGCGGGCTCGAGCGAGCCGTCCGAACGGCGGGAATGGCAGTGCAGGTCGGCGTTCTTGGCCAAGGCTACCTGGCGAGGCTCTCGCCGAAGAGATGGGCCACGCGGGCGCTGACGCCCGTCTCGGGCTCCAGGAGCTCGGCCAGCGAGACCTTGTCGAGGTAGTCCTCGACGATGAGGCCCAGCCGCTCCCAGACCGGTCGGATGCCGCAGCCGTCCACGTGCGAGCACTGAGCCTGGCCGGCGGAGTATTTGTCGCAGACGCCCTCGAAGACGCCCTCGTCGACCGCCTTCACGATCCGGCCTATGGTGATCTGCCGCGGAGCCCCGGCCAGCCGGTAGCCGCCCTGGGCGCCGCGACGACTCTCGATGAGTCCCGCCCGGCGCAGGCGCTGGAGGAGCTGGTCCACGTAGTCGCGCGGCACGTTCTCCAAGGCGCTCAGCCGCTCGGCCGACAGCGTCCCGGCCTCGGCCTGGCCGGCCAGGCGCACCATGATGCGCATCGCGTACTCGACGGAGGAGCCTATGCGCAGCATCAGAATATCCCTAACTGGTCCTTGGCCTCTTCGCTGGCCATCGTGCGCGGGTCCCAGGTCGGCACGAAGGAGAGGTCGACGTCGACGTCCCGGACGCCCGGGATCTTGGCCAAGGCCCCGTGCACCGAGGCCAGGAGCATCGGGCCGTACGGGCAGGCCGGGGAAGTCAGGCTCATGATGAGCTTGACGCGAGTGCCCGGACCGGCGTCGGAGGGCTTTATCTCCGCGCCGTAGATGAGCCCGAGCTCCGCCACCGAGACGTGGATCTCAGGATCCTTGATCGGGCCGACCGCGTCGCCGATCTGCTTGAAGGTGACCATGTCTTTCCTCTGTGCGCCGGTCTGGCATATGGGGGTGTCCTGGTACTCCGCGTCGTGGCCGCCCTTGGAGAGATCGTCGAGACCGCGGAGCAGGGTGTTCCAGCCCAGCATCGCGCACTTGACCCGCAGCGGGAACTTGCGCACGCCGGCCAGCGCGGCCGACTCGGAGAGCTTCTCGGGCAGGCTCTCGGGCGGCGCGCCCGCGGTCATGAAGGCCTTGAAGGCCAGCGCCATGGCGCGCGCGTCGGCCAGGGTACCGCCTTCCAGGGCCTCGGTCATCATCGCCGTGGAGGCCCGGCTGATGACGCAGCCCTGCCCGCCGTAGCGCACCGCGTCGACCTTGCCGTCCTTGAGGCGGAGGGTCAGCTCCACCTCGTCGCCGCAGACCGGGTTGACGCCGTGGGCGCGGACGTCGTGGGGGTCGAGCCTGCCCTGACGGGCCGTGTCCTTGTAGTAATCGACCAGCACGTCGTGGTAGAGCTCTTGGAGCTCGGCGTCGGACGCCTTCTCCGCGTCCAGCTCGGCGCTCATGCCTTGGCACCCACCTTAAAGAAGCTGATGACCTTCTTGAGGCCGCGCGCGAAGGCCTCGATGTCGTCTTCGGTGTTGTAGAGATAGACGCTGGCGCGCGCCGTGCCGCCGGTCTGGAGCTTGCGCATGAGCGGCTGGCAGCAGTGGTGGCCGACCCGCACCGCCACGCCCTCCGAGTCGAAGAGCTGGCCGACGTCATGCGGGTGCACGCCGGCGATGTTGAAGGAGACCACGCCCCCGCGCTCGGCGATGTCCGTGGGGCCATAGACCGTGACGCCCTCCTCGGCGCGCAAAATCTCGAGCAGCTTGGCCGTCAGGGCCATCTCGTGGGCGTGGACCGCCTCGAGCCCGCAGGCCTCGAGGTAGTCGACCGCGGCGCCGAACGCCGCGCAGTCGGCGATGGCCGGCGTGCCGGCCTCGAAGCGCTGGGGGACGGGGCCCCAAGTCGAGCGCTCGAACCAGACCTCGTTGATCATCCCGCCGCCGCCCAGGAAGGGGTCCATCGTCTCGAGGACCTCGGGCTTGCCGTAGAGGAACCCGACGCCGGTCGGTCCCAGCATCTTGTGGCCGGAGAAGGCCAGGAAGTCGCAGCCCCAGGCCTGGACGTCGGTCTTGAGGTGCGGCACCCGCTGGGCGCCGTCGACTAAGGCCAGGGAGCCGTTCTGGTGGGCCACGTCGACGAGTTCCTTGACCGGGGTCAGCGTGCCCAGCGCGTTCGACATGGCCGAGAAGGCGAAGAGCCGGGTCTTCGGGGTGATGGTGCGGCGCGCGGCCTCGACGGTCACCCGCCCTTGGGCGTCGACCGGGACCTGGCGCAGGCGCACGCCGCGGTCGCGGGCCAGGAGCTGCCAGGGGACCAGGTTCGAGTGGTGCTCGAGCTCGGTGACCAGGACCTCCGTGCCGGCCTTCATGTGCTTGCGGGCCCAGCCGTGGGCCACGAGGTTGATGGCCTCGGTCGTGTTGCGCGTGAAGACCATGTTCTCGGGCTTGGCGGCGTTGATGAAGCGCGCGGCCTTGGCGCGCGACTCCTCGACTAAGCGCTCGGCCTCCTCGGCCAGGGTATGCACGCCGCGGTGGATGTTGGCGTTGTGGCGCTCGTAGTAGGCGGTCAGGGCCTTGATGACCGTGCCCGGCTTCTGGGTGGTGGCCGCGTTGTCGAGGTAGGACAGGGGCTTCCCGTTGACGCGGCGGTTGAAGATCGGGAAGTCGGCGCGGGCGCGGCGGGCGTCGAAAGTCATGTCAGGCTCCTTTGAGTTCCAGCTCGACGAATCGGTTGAACTCCACGGCGTACTCCAGCGGCAGCTCCCGGGTGAAGGGCTCGAAGAAGCCGTTGACGAGCAGGGCGGCCGCCGCGGCGCGGTCCAGGCCCCGGGTCATAAGATAGTAGAGGGCCTCGGCGCCGGGCTCGTCGAGGGAGACCGTCGAGCGGCGTTCGCCGCGGGTCAGCTCGCCGACTCGGCCGTGGAACGCCGCCGACAGGACGGAACCTTCGCCCTCCAAGACCACGGCGGGCGTGGGCGCGCCGAAGGAGCCGTCGAGCCACTCGACCCGGGCGCCCTGCTCGGCGACGGCACGCTTGATGGAGACGGCGCCGGACGGCAGGTTGCGCAGGGTCGTGCAGCGCACGCGCGCGCCGGGCATCGCCAAGACGACGGTGGCGGTCGACAGCGGCGCCGCCGACGAGATGCAGCCCTCGACGTACTGGAGGCCGGCGCCTTCCTCGGCGACGATGAGCGTACGCTCTTCGGCAGGCGGCGGGGAGCCGCGCGGACGCTCGGGCGGCGACACGGGGCGTTCGAGCTGGACGCCCCGAGAGACACGCAAGAAGAACCCGAAGGGCTCCCGCCCGACCGTTTTCAACGCCGCGTCCACGAGCGCCGGATGCTCGCGCAAGGCGGCGTCGAACGTCGTGACGACGGCCTCGGACGTCGCGATCATAGGGCCCTCAGGACGCCGTCCTCGATGATCAGGGAGGGCTTGAGGAGCTCGCGCTGGAGGGCCTCGAAGCCCGTCCGTTCGGCGTCGCTCAGCGCGGCGTCGAGCCTGCGCGAGCCGAAGCCCTCGTCGAGCTTGAGGACGGCCAGCTTCTCCCGGAGCAGCTTCCTAAAGTCCTTGAGCCCCCGGGTGCGGGCCGCCAGGGCGGCGCGCAGGAAGGACGCCACCGTCACGCCGGGGAGCGCCGGCGGGCGCGGGAACGACGGGAGCAGGCCCCGGCGCGCGCGCTCGGCGGTCGACAGCACGGTGATGTCGGCGCCGTCGAGGACGATGCTGCCGGCCGTCACGCGGCACGACGGATGCCCCATCAATACCTTAGACAGCGCGCTCGGGACCGGCCGGCTCTCGCCGGGGTCGACGCTGAGGCTCAGCCCCGAGAGGGCCGGCTTTCCGTCGACCTCGGCGGAGAGGCCGCGCAGCTCGAGCAGGGCCATGGCGTCAGTCCCCCGCCCCCAGGCTGCGCGCGAGCCGGGCCGACACCGCCTCGCGCAGGGCCTCCACGGGGAGCTTCTCGACCATCTCGCGGGCGAAGGCGTAGACCAGCAGGTTGCGGGCCTCGACGGCGCCGATCCCGCGCGAGCGCAGGTAGAAGAGCGCGTCGCCGGAGAGCTGGCCCACCGTGGCGCCGTGCTTGCACTGCACGTCGTTGGCGGAGATCTTGAACTCGGGCTTGGTGTTGACCAGGGCGTTCTCGGAGAGCACCAGGTTCTTGTTGTAGACCGAGGCCGAGGTCTTCTGGGCCCCGGGCTGGACCGAGATCAGGCCGTTGAAGACCGCGCGGGCCGAGCCGTCGAGCACGCCCTTGAAGAGCTCGCGGCTGCCGCAATGCGGGACGACGTGGTCGATGGCCGTATGGAAGTCCACCTGCTGGCGTCCGCCGGCGTGGTATAGGCCGTCAAGCGCGCAGTCGGCCCCCTCGCCGGCCAGAGAGACGGCGATATCGTTGCGGCAGAGGGCGGCCCCGAGCGACACCGAGTGGCCCGCGAAGCGGCTGTCGCGGCCCTGGCGCACGCGCAGGGAAGCGACGTGGAACGCCGACTCCGAGTCGTGCTGGAGCTTGGCGTGCTCGAGCACGGCGTTCTCGGCCAGGTCCAGGTCGCAGACCATGTTGGCGAAGTAGGTCCCGGAACCCGCGCCGGCGTATTCCTCGACGAGCGTCAGCTTGGCTCCCGCCTCGACCGAGACCAGGACGCGGCCGTGCCACATGACCGGCGCGCCGGCGGCCGTCGAGAGGAACAGGAGGTGGACGGGCTTCTCGAGCGTCACGCCGCGCGGCACGATGACCAGGGCGCCGTCGTCGAAGAAGGCCGTGTTGAGGGCCGCGAAGGCCGGCTCGGCGGAGGCTTTGAGGCGCGGCTCGAGCAGGGCCGGCTCGTCTTTCAGGACCTGGGCCAGGCTGGCGACGCGTACGCCCTGGGCCAGGCCGGCGAGGTCCGACAGCGCCGGAGCGTGGCGGCCGTCGACGAAGACCAGGCGGTAGGCGTCGAAAGGAACCAGCGCCTTCGCCTCTACCGTCGCCGCGGGCTTGGGCAGCTCGAAAGCGGTCTTGGCCAGAGGCTCGACGCGCGTGAAGCGCCAGTCCTCGTCGGCTTCGGTGGGAAAACCGAGCTCGGAAAAGCGCGCGATGGCGGTCTTGCGCGCGGCCGCAAGCCAAGCCGGCGCGTTGCGCCGGCTCTCCGCTTCCGAGAAGCGCGCGGCGGCGTTCATCGGACGGCCGCCTCCTGGCCCAGGACCCCGTAGCCCTCGTCCTCGAGCTGGAGCGCCAACTCCTTGCCGCCCGAGCGCACGATGCGTCCCGCGGAGAGGACGTGGACGAAGTCCGGGACGATGTAGTCGAGCAGGCGCTGGTAATGCGTGACGACGATAAACGAGCGTTTGGGGTCGCGCATCGCGTTGATGCCCGCGGCCACTATCTTGAGCGCGTCGATGTCGAGGCCCGAGTCGGTCTCGTCGAGCAGGGCCAGCTTGGGCTCGAGGACGGCCAACTGGAGGATCTCGTTGCGCTTCTTCTCGCCGCCCGAGAAGCCCTCGTTGACGGCGCGATTGAGGAAGGCCGGGTCCATCTGGACGAGCTTGGCCTTCTCCTTGATGATCTTGAGGAACTCGCCGGCCGTGGCCTCCTTCTCGCCGCGGTGCTTGCGCAGGGCGTTGTAGGCGGCCTTGAGGAAGTACTTGTTGGTGACGCCGGGGATCTCGACCGGGTACTGGAAGGCCAGGAACACGCCCTCGCGCGCGCGCTGCTCGGCGGGCAAAGACAGGAGGTCCTTGCCGCCCAGCTCGGCTGAGCCGGCGGTGACCGTGTAGCCCTCGCGTCCGGAGAGGACGTAGGACAGCGTGCTCTTGCCGGAGCCGTTGGGGCCCATGATGGCGTGGACCTCGCCGGGACCGACCTTGAGGTCGATGCCGCGCAGGATGTCCTTGTCTCCGGCCTTGGCGTGCAGGTTCTTGATCTCTAGCATGGTTTCCCCTATCCGACGCTTCCTTCGAGATTGATGTTGAGCAGCTTGTGGGCCTCGACCGCGAACTCGATCGGCAGCTCCTTGAAGACCGCCTTGCAGAAGCCGTTGACGATGAGGCCCACGGCGTCCTCGGGGGACAGGCCGCGCTGGCGGCAATAGAAGAGCTGGTCCTCGCCGATCTTGGAGGTCGTGGCTTCGTGCTCGATCTGCGAGCTCGTGTTGTTGACCTCCATATACGGGAAGGTGTGCGCCCCGCACTTCTCGCCCATGAGCAGGGAGTCGCACTGCGAGTAGTTGCGCGCCCCGGTCGCCCCTTTGAGGATCTTGACTAGGCCGCGGTAGGTGTTCTGCCCGTGCCCCGCGGAGATGCCCTTCGAGACGATCGTGCTCTTGGTGTTCTTGCCGACGTGGATCATCTTGGTACCGGTGTCGGCCTGCTGGTAGTGGTTGGTCAGGGCCACCGAGTAGAACTCGCCGACCGAGCCGTCGCCGAGCAGGATGCAGGACGGGTACTTCCAGGTGATCGCCGAGCCGGTCTCGACCTGGGTCCAGGAGATCTTGGAGTTCTTGCCCTGGCACTTCCCGCGCTTTGTCACGAAGTTGTAGATGCCGCCCTTGCCTTCCTTGTCGCCCGGGTACCAGTTCTGGATGGTCGAGTATTTGATCTGGGCGTCGTCGAGCGCCACCAGCTCGACGACGGCGGCGTGGAGCTGGTTCTCGTCGCGCATCGGCGCCGTACAGCCCTCGAGGTAGCTGACGTAGGCGCCTTCCTCGGCGACGATCAGGGTGCGCTCGAACTGCCCGGTGTTCTTCGCGTTGATGCGGAAGTAGGTGGAGAGCTCCATCGGGCAGCGCACGCCCTTGGGGATGAAGCAGAACGAGCCGTCGGAGAACACCGCCGAGTTGAGCGCCGCGTAGTAGTTGTCGCCGGCCGGCACGACCGAGCCCAGGTACTTCTTGACGAGCTCCGGGTGCTCCTTGACGGCCTCGGAGAACGAGCAGAAGATGACCCCGGCCTCGGAGAGGGTCTTCTTGAAGGTGGTCACGACCGAGACGCTGTCGAAGACCGCGTCGACGGCGACGCCGGAGAGGATCTTCTGCTCCTCGAGCGGGATGCCCAGCTTGTCGAAGGCTGCGCGCACCTCGGGGTCGACCTCGTCTAAGCTGGCCAGCACCTTCTTGGGCTTGGGCGCCGAGTAGTAGATGATGTCCTGGAAGTCGATCTTGGGGAACGTGACGTTCTGCCAGAGCGGCGCCTTCATGGTCAGCCAGTGCCGGAAGGCCTTCAGACGCCACTCGAGCAGCCACTCCGGCTCTTCCTTCTTCTTTGAGATCAGCCGGACCGTATCCTCGGTCAGCCCCTTGGGCGCCTGGTCGGCGTCGATGTCGGAGCTGAACCCGTATTGATACTCCTTATTTGTCAGGTCCGAGATGGTTTCATTAGCCATGACTGCTCCGGTGGGACCGGCGATACCACAGTGTATCATACATGACTAAAAGGGTCAAGATTGAGCGGCCGGCGGCGGCCGGGGAGGTCAGCCTAGGAGGAAAAAAGCTGATGCTAAGGAAGCAGAAATTAAGAAAACCAAGGTCATATAACCAAGGATTTCTTTGAACTCCAAACGCGCCACGGCCAGCAGGGGGATGCACCAGAAGGGCTGAATGGCATCGGTGACCATGTCCCCCCACGAATAGGCCAGGACGACCTTGGCCGGCGGGACGCCCAAAGCCTGCGCGGCCTTGAGGAGGTAGGGCGCCTCGATAGCCCATTTCGACCCGCCCGAGGGGATGAAGTAGTTGAGGATCCCCGAGTACCAATAGACGACCAGCGGGAAGGTGCGCGGCCCGGCGGCTTGGATGAAGACGTCGGCGAGGATCGTGTCGAGGCCCGAGGCCTTGATGATCCCGAACATCCCGGCATAGAGCGGGAACTGCAGGATGATGCCGTGGACCAGGCCCGAGGCCTTCTCGGCCGCGCGGCCGAAGGCCGCCGGGCTCTCGTGCAGGGCGACGGCCAGGGCCAGGAAGGCCAGGTTGAGCTTCTCGAGGGTCAGCGAGAAGGTCCCGGCCGCGATGTCGCCGACCAGGTAGGCCGCGCCCAACGCCCCAAAGGCCAGCGGCACGGCGCGGCTCCCCTCCCAGAGGCGCAGCCAGGCGCCGGACTCGCCGGCGGCCAGCGCGGGCGGCGGCGCCTCCTCGAGCCGGGCGCGCGCCTCGTCCGATAATACCAGCGCGTCCTCGGCGCGCTCGGGGTAGGCGAACCAGGCCAGCGCGGTCAGCGCCACGATGACGGCCAGGGTCAGCCCCAGGTTGAGCGGCGCGAAGACGGTCTCCGAGGTCGGGATCGTCCCGCCGACCTGGTCGGCGAGGAAATTCTTGGGCGTGGCCATGAGCAGAGGCGCCGAGCCCGACAGCCCGGCATGCCAGACCGCCCCCATGCCGAAGTAGGCGGTGGCCGTGAGCAGGCGGTAGTCCACCGTCGGGCGCCGGAGGGCGATGCGGCGGGCCAAGAAGGCCGAGGCCACCGCCCCCAGGCCCCAGTGGAACCAGCAGAAGACCATGGCGGTCAGAGCCGAGAAGGTCACCGCTCCGCGGTCGGTCTTGGGCAGGGCGGCGGCGGCGTCCAAGGCGCGCCGCACCGAGGGAGCGTCGGCGATGACCGCCCCGGTCATGAGCACGAGGCACATCTGCATCGCGAAGGAAGACAGAGACCAGAGCCCGTCGCCCCAGGCCTTCACGATGAGCGCGGGCCCGACGGGGGTCAAGGCCAGCGCCGCCGCGACGACGGCGAAGCTCAGCCAGCAGGCGATCACGAAGGCGCTGGGCACCCAGCGCTCCGAGAGCCGGGTCAGGCCCAGCGCGGCCTTCTGTATCCCGCCGACCATGCGGTCGAATTTAACATCTTTGGCGGGAAAGTGTTACCATCGCGGCGGTGAAGATTTACACCAAGACCGGCGACAAGGGGCAGACCGGCCTGCGCGGCGGCACGCGCGTGTCGAAAGCCGACCCCCGGGTCGCCGCGTACGGCGAGGTCGACGAGCTCAACGCCGTCCTCGGGCTGGCGGCGGGGACCCTCCCTCGGCGCCGGGCCTTCGCCCAACTGCGCCTAGCCCTCGAGAAAGTCCAAGGCGAGCTGTTCCAGGTCGGCGCCGCCCTCTCCGCGCCCGCCGGCAGCCCGGAGGAAGCCGCGTTCAAGGCCGGGACCGAGCTCCGGCTCGAGGCCGAGATCGACCGCATGAGCGCCGCCCTCCCCCCGCTCGCGAACTTCATCCTGCCCGGGGGAGTCCTGCCGGCCGCCGGCCTGCACCAGGCGCGCGCCGTCTGCCGGCGCGCGGAGCGGGCCGTGGTGGGCCTGGGAACCGGCGCGCCGCCGGCCGTCGTGCTCTACCTCAACCGCCTCTCCGATTTCCTGTTCGTATGCGCGCGCTGGGCGAACAACCGCCTGCGCTCCCCCGAGACGCGCTGGAAGGCCCCGTGATCAAGGACATCGTCCGCAGCATCGTCGACTTCTCCTTCTACAAGGAAGTCCCGCGCCGGGACGTCTGGGCGACGACGGCCTACATCGTCGTCCTCGGCGCTTTCTTCTCGGCGGCCGTGACCGCGGCGGTCTATCGCAACGTGGGGCCGCGCATCCGCGAGGCGGTGGCCTGGGCCGCGGTGGCGATGCCGCCCATGACCGTGGCAAACGGCAAGCTGAGCTCCACGGTGCCCGGCCCCACCGAGGTCCGCCATCCCGACATGAAGCAGGTCGGGCTGATGATCGACATCGGGCGGACCGCTCCGGTGAGCGCCGCGGAGATGTCCCAGAAGAAGCTCATCGCCTACCTCACCGCCGACCAAGCCTATATCATGACCAACGACCGCCTGGAGGCCTATGACCTGGCCAAGACCAAGCCCAAGGGCGAGACGGTGGTCATCGACGCCGCCTTTTACGAGAACATGGGCGCTACCCTGCTCAAGGTCCTCTATCCGATCGCGTTCTTCGTCTCCTGGATGACCTTCATCGTCTGGAAGCACGGGTCGGCCGCGGTCTACACGCTGGTGGCCATGCTCATCAACGCCGTGGCCGAAGGCGGGCACGAGGTGCCAGTCCTCTACCGCCTGGCCGTCTACGCGCAGACCCCCGTCATCCTGCTCCAGGCCTTGGCGCTCTTCCTGCCCCGCCCGATCCCGCTCTTCCCGGTCCTGGCCGTCGTCGTGGTCTCCGCCTACCTCTGGCAGGCCATCCGCTTCGCCGAGCCCGAGGGTCCTCCCCCGGCGTGAGGAAGGCGGCCGGCCTGGCGCTGGTGACCGGCGCGCTGGCCCTGGCGGGCTGGGGAGCCTGGCGCTTCCTCGTGGGCGGCTTCACCCTCTCGGGCTCGGTGACGGCCTCCCCCCACACCCGCAAGCGCATCGCGACCCCGAACATGATGCTGTTTGTCGTCGCCCTCAACACCGGCGGCGTGCCGGTGGCGGTCAAGCGCTTCGTCAATCCCCACCTCCCCCTGCAATGGGACATGGGCGTGGAGGACCTGATCCTGCCCGGACGCGACTGGTCCGGCCCGCTCTCCGTCCGCGTGGCCGTCAACGGCCACGGCAAGATCGGCGAGGCCCTCAAAGGCGACCTCTACGGCGAGCACCGCCACCCGGCCCGCTCCGGCGACCGCTCGGTCGACGTCGTCGTCGACTCCGTCGTCGACTAGCGCTCGACGCGCTCGACCTTCTCCCTTGTCACGGGGGACGGGGCCTGTTAAACTAGGACCGAGATGGATTTCGCCATCCGCAAGGACGTCGGGCGCCGAGTCAAAATGGCGCGCCCTCAGCGGGAGCAGGACGCCGAAGAGCTCGCCTACTGGCTCTCCCGCCCCTCCGAGGAGCGCATCGAGGCCGGAGCCTTCATGACGCGCCGGCTCTATTGGCTCACGCATGGCGCGGAGCTCCCCCCACTCGACAAGACCGTGGGACGGCGGGTGCCGCGCCGAGATGCCTGAGCGCAAGGTCCCCGGCGACTTCGTCGAATTCCTAGCCGCGCTGAACGCGCACGGCGTCGAGTTCCTAGTCGTCGGCGGCTACGCGGTCTACTTCCATGGACACCCGAGGGACACCGGCGACATCGATATAGTCCTCCGTCCGAACTTGGAGAACGCGCGCAGGCTCGTGGCGGCGGTCGCCGCCTTCGGGGCCGGGGCGCTAGGCTACACCGCGGAGGATTACCTCTCGAAGGACTTCATCCAGATCGGAGTCTCGCCCGTGCGCATCGACATTACCTCCGCCTTCGACGGCGTCGGCACGGAGAAGCTCTGGTCGGAGCGCGTCGCAGGGCGCATCGGTGACGTCGCGGTCTGCTTCCCGTCCAAGGAATGCCTCCTCCTCAACAAGCGCGCCGCGGGCCGTCCCAAGGACCTAAGAGACGTCGAAGCCCTTGAAGGCCCCGGGCTTTGAGCTTCTTGCCCGCGGATCCGCCTTACGAGCGAAGGCGATTTAGAAGCTGAACGATCTCGCGGTAGCACTTATCGAAAGAATCGGCGTGCCGGGCCGCTTCGAGATTGAACAGCTCCGTGAGTGCCGCTTGGTCCGCGGTTTCCGAATAACCCTGTTCCAAGGGCATCCGGTCGGTCAACCATTCCTTTGCGCCGCGGATGGCTTCGGGATATGACCGCCAAGGGCTTCATGTCAGGGGGCGGATAAATTCCCACTAAGAAAGCCCGCCTTTTTTTGTTCGAACGGCCAGCTGAGAGCAAGCAAACCCTGCACGCTATGTCGGCCTATCCTTTTTCGCCCGAACCGCCCTCCAACCCCAACGCGTCCGCCGCCCTTCTGTGACCACCCTATTCCAACGGGACGGCCTCTTCCACTAGAAGTACGGGAATCCCGTCTTTGACCAGGTATCGTTTGCGGCAAGTGGGACAATCCAGCGCCTCGGGGGGGTCGGTCCGGTAACTGAGGGCCTTCTTGCAGGCGGGACAGGCCAAGAGGGCCAGCAGGGCGGCATCGATAGCCATCAAGCCACCATCACGCCGTCGGCCCGGAAGGTCGGCGCGGCCAGGGAGCCGTAGCAGACCAGGTCGTCGGCGACGGCGTCCACCGAGCGGAACAGGTCGAGGATGTTCCCCGACAGCATCGCGCCGCGGATGCCGTGGGTGAGCTCCCCGCGCCGCACGGCCACACCCGACACACCCACCGAGAGCTCTCCCGAGACCGGGTCGGCGGTGTGCATCCCCATGATCTCAAAGACGAGGATGCCGTCCTGCGTGTCGCCCAGGAGCGCCGCGCGGCTGAGCTTGCCGGGCTGAAGGATCAGGTTTGTCGGGCCGGGACCCGGCAAGCCGCGCGGGCCGCCGCGCGAGGCCGAGGCGTTCGAGGCGCGGCCGTCGCGCGCCCCGGAGGCGGCGTCGTAGTAGAATTCGCCGAGCACGCCCTTGTCGATCATGAGCTTGCGCCGGGTGGGCATCCCCTCGTCGTCGAAGAGCGCCGAGCCCAGGCCGCCGGGACGGTGCGGGTCGTCGACTAAGCTCACCGCGCGCGAGGCTACGCGCTTGCCCATCCGGCCCTTGAAGAGCGAGCGGCCCTTCTGCACCTCCTCGGCCGAGAGCGGACCGGCCAAGAGGTCGAGCACGTCGCCGGCCACCCAGGGGTCGAAGAGCACGGCGCGGCGCTTGGACGGCAGGCGCTTGGCCCCGAGCAGGGAGACGGCGCGGAAGACCGCCTCGTCGGCGGCGACCTCCCAGGCCAGGTCGGCCGAGCGGCGCGCCATCCGTGAGCCGGAGCCCAGCTGGAGCTCGGCCCCGGAGGAGGCCCCCAGCGAGAGTCCCACGCTCGACGAGGACCCGCTCTCGTAGGCGCGCGCCCCGACCGTCGAGACCACGGCGACCTCGGAAAAGGATTCCCCGAAGCCGGTGTGCAGGATCTTCTTGACCCGCCGGTCCAGGCGCCGCGCGCGAGCGCCGAGCTCGTCGAGCAGCGGCGCGTAGGAGTCGAGCGGCCTCAGGAAGGCCTCCGGGTCGAGCAGAGTGGAGGACAACCCGGCCGCCGCCCTCGCGGCGCCGCCGGCGGGCAGGACGTTGGCGGGGTCCGGGGTCAGGAGCGGGAGCTGGGCCTTGGCGCGGCGGGCCAACTCGGCCGCGGTCTCCGGCGACAGGCCCCCGGCCGAGGCGGCCGCCATGCGGCCGCCGTCGCCCAGCCGGAGCCCCATCCCCTCCTCGGTGGATTCCGCCGCCAGCTCCGGGCGGCCCTCGCGCCGTTCGAGGGCGCGCTCGCGGCCGCGCAGGAGATAGAGCTCGACGGACAGGCCGGGCGCCTCGCGGCGCGCCGCCTCGAGCGCGGCGTCGGCCAAGGCTAGGAGCTCGGGAACGCTCACGGGGCCCCGTAGAGAGCGATGTAGCCCAAGTAAAGAAACAAGAGCGAGAGCAGCAGGAAGAATACCCCCCACTTGCGCCGCTCCAGCGCCATGTAGGAGTCGTTGAGCAGGGTCTCGCGCAGGACCGCGTTCATGCGCTCGATTAGGTCAGGGCGGTTGATGTAGCCCAGGCCCAGCATGAAGAAGAAGACGCCGACGGCCACCTTGAGCCAGGGCGTCATCCGGAGACCTTGTTGAAGCGGTTCATCGCGGCTTCCAGACCCTGGGTCACCGCCAGCCGGACGGCGTCGGCGGCGCGCGCCAGCATGTCGGCCACCGGCTCCTCCTCGGCGCTGGCAAAACGCGAGAGGACGAAGTCCGCGGTCTCAAAACGCGGCGGCTTGGGACCGACCCCGAGGCGGATGCGCGGGACCTCGCTGGTGCCCAGCGCGGCGATGACCGACTCGAGGCCGCGCTGGCCGCCCGAGGAGCCCTTATGCCGGAGGCGCAGGGTGCCCAGGGGCAGGTCGATGTCGTCGGAGACGACCAAAGTGCCGGCCGGCGGGATCTTAAAGAAACGGACCAGTTCGCCCACCATCCGCCCAGAGGCGTTCATGAAGGTGAACGGCTTGGCGGCGCGGACCGGGCTCCCGTCGAGCTCGATCTGCGCCGCCATGCCGTCTCCGACCGGCGCCTTCTTCCAAAGGCCTCCGGCGTCCTCCACGAAGCGGTCGACGGCCCGGAACCCCACGTTGTGGCGCGTGCCGGCGTACTCCGCGCCGGGGTTGCCGAGGCCGACGACCAGGAGGATGCCCGTTTACTTCTCCTTCTTGGCGCCTTCCTTGGCGGCCGGGGCGGCGGCCTTCTTGTCGCCGGCGGCGGGGGCCTTCTTGTCTGCGCCCGCGGCGGCTTCGCCTTCCTCGTCCTTCTTGCCCTTGGCGATGACCTCGGGCTCGGCGCCCGGCGCGGCGGCGGCGCCTTCGGCAGGGGCGGCCACGGCCTCGGCCTCGACCTTGACGATGACGACGTGGATGACGACCTGGTCGGGCTTGGTCAGGACCTCGACGCCCTCGGGGAGCTTGAGCTCACGGACGTGGATCGCGTCGTTGACGTTCATCGCCGACACGTCCACCTCGATGCGCTGGGGGATCGCGGTCGGAACGCAACGGACCTCGATCTGGCGCAGGACGTGCTCGAGCAGACCGCCCTGGAGCTTCACGCCCGGGGCCTCGCCGAAGGTGTGCAGCGGGACCTTGACCGTGATCTTTTCCTTCAAGTCGATGCGCTTGAAGTCGGCATGGATCGGCTGGCCGGTGACCACGTTGCGCTGCAGCTCCTGGAGGATGACGGCGTCCTCGCCCTTGGAGTGCTTGAGATAGATGATGGCGTTCTTGCCGCCTTTCTTGAGCCCTTCCATGAGCTCCTTCTCGGCGACGGTGACCGTCATCGGCTCGCCCTTGCCCCCGTAGACGACGGCGGGGATCTTGCGGGCCTTGCGAAGCTCGGCCAGCTGATGCCGGGTGTTGTTGTCGGCGCGGATCTCGGCCGCGACCTTGATTTCTAGCATGACACTCTCCTTATCTTCAGACGAAAAGCTCGCTGATCGACTCGCCGCGGTGGTTGCGGCGGATGGCCTCGCCCAAGAGCGGCGCGATCGAGAGCACCTTGACCTTGCCGCGGGCCCCGCCCGGCAGGGGGATGGAGTCGGAGACCATCAGCTCCTCGATCGCGGACTGGTCGACGAGCTCCAGAGCGCTGCCGGAGAGCACGCCGTGCACGCAGGCGGCGATGACGCGGGTAGCACCCATCTCCTTGATGCGGTTGGCCACCTTGGTCAGCGTCCCGCCGGTGTCCACCATGTCGTCGAGGATGACGGCGGTCTTGCCGTTGACCTCGCCGATGACGTTGTAGATCGAGGCCTCGTTGGGGCGCGGGCGGCGCTTGTCGACGATGGCCAAGCCCGCCCCGAGGCGCTTGGCGAAGGCGCGCGCGCGCTCCACGCCGCCGACGTCGGGGGAGACCGCGACGACGTCCGAGAGCTTCTTGGAGCGCAGGTGCTCGAGGAACACCGGCATCGCGAAGATGTGGTCGAGCGGGATGTCGAAGAAGCCCTGGATCTGCCCGGCGTGGAGGTCGACGGTGATCACCCGGTCCGCCCCGGACTCGGTGATGAGGTTGGCCACGAGCTTGGCCGAGATCGGCACGCGCGGCGAGGACTTGCGGTCGGCCCGGGCGTAGCCGAAGTAGGGCATGACGGCCGTGATGCGGCCCGCGCTGGCGCGGCGCAGGGCGTCGACCATGACCAGGAGCTCCATCAAGTTCTCGTTGGCCGGGCGGCAGGTGGGCTGGACGACGTAGCAGTCCTTGCCGCGCACGTTCTCCTTGATCGCCACGTTGATCTCGCCGTCGGCGAAGCGCCCGACCTCGGCCTCGGAGAGGGTGGTGCCCAGGGAGGCGGCGATGCGCTCGGCGATCGGCCGGTTCGCGTTGCCCGTGAAGAGCTTGAGCGTGCCGTCGACGGGGCGGTGCACGACGGTCTCCTTCCGGGGCTGGGGGGCGGCGGAGCGGACGCGGACGCGGGAATGGGTCCTGGAGGCGGTCTTCATTTCCTCACCTTGTTGACTTGGCGGGCCCTTCCGAAAGCCAGGGCGCCGTCCGGTACGTCATCGGTGATAGTCGAGCCGGCCGCCACCAGGGCGCCGCGGCCCACCTTGACCGGCGCCACGAGGTTGACGTTCGAGCCGATGAACGCCTTGGCGCCGATGAGCGTCTTGTGCTTCTCCTTACCGTCGAAGTTGCAGGTGATCGTCCCCGCCCCGACGTTGACGTCCTCGCCGATCTCCGTGTCGCCGATGTAGGAGAGGTGCGGGACCTTGGAGCCGTAGCCGATGCGCGAGGCCTTGACCTCGCTGAAGCTGCCGATGCGCGCGCGCGGGCCGGCCGTGGTGCCGGGCCGGACATGGGAGTAGGGGCCGACGCTCGTCTTCTCGAGCAGGCGCGCCTCCTTGACGTAGGAGGACAGGACCTCGCAGTCGTTGCCGATCGAGCTGTCCTCGATATGGGTCCACGGGCCGATGCGGCAGCGGTTGCCGATGCGCGTCTTGCCGCGCAGGATCGTGCCGGGCAGGAGTACGGTGTCCTGACCCACCTCGACGTCGGCGTCGGCGTAGGTCGTGCTGGGGTCGAGCACGGTGACCCCCGCCAGCATCAGCCGCTCGAGCATCCGGCGGTTGAGGATGCGCTCCGCGTTGGCGAGCTGGAGGCGGTTGTTGACGCCCTGGCACTCCTCGCCGGTGGCGCTCAAGTGGGCGGAGACCCGGCCGCCCTGGGTGCGGATCTGCTCGAGGGCGTCGGTCAGGTAGAGCTCCTTCTTGGCGTTCTTGGGCGAGAGCTTCCGGACCACGTCCATGAGCAGGGCGGTCTCGAAGATGTAGCTGCCCGAGTTGACCTCGGTGATCGCCGCCTCTTTGGGGGTGGCGTCGAGCTCCTCGACGACGCGGACGACCTCGCCGAGCGGGGAGCGCACGACCCTGCCGTAGCCGCGCGGGTCGCGCAGGCGGGCGGTGAGCAGGGTGACCTGGCCCTTCTGGTCCTCGTGCTGGCGCAGGGCGGCGTGCACGGTGTCGAAGGTCAGCAGGGGCGCGTCGCCGGCCGTCACTAAGGCCCGGTTGAACTTCTTGAGGAACGGCAGGGACTCGAGGACGGCGGCGCCCGAGCCGGTCAGGCTCTTTTGGTGGATGAAGGAGACCGGACGGGTGATGCCCCAGTCGGAGAGCGATTCCGAGACGGTCTTGCGCACGAGGTCGGCCTCATGGCCGACGACGACGCCGATCCCCTCGGGCTTGAGCGCGCAGGCCAGACGCAGGGTGTAGTAGATCATCGGCCGGCCGCCGATCCGGTGCAGGACCTTGGGTGTGGTCGACTGCATGCGCGTGCCCTGGCCGGCGGCCAGGATCAGCGCTCCGAGGGAGCCTTTCTTGTCGGTCTTCATGCGTTGTCCCCGCCCGGACGCTTCCTGGCGTGGGACGACCATTATATGAGTTTCCGTCAGGGATTCTCAATGGCCCGCCCGGGACGGGCCGGCCCGGAGGCGCCGCCGCCATCGGCGGGGGCGCCCCCGGCGGCCTCATTTCCGGGTCTCGTGCAGGCCCGCGGAGGGCGCAAGACGGCGCGACTCGGCCAGCGTCCGCTCCACCTGGGGCCAGTCGACGTTCTTGATGAACGCCTCGACGTAGGCCGCCCGTCCGTCGACCCCTCCGTCGATCATGTAGGCGTGCTCCCATACGTCCATGACCAGGATCGGGGCGAAACCCGCGGGATGGCCGTCCTCGTGCAGGCCGATCCAGTGGTTGGTCAGCACGCGCTCGAAGGGGTCGTAGTAGAGGATCACCCAACCCACCCCCCGCATCGCCCCCATGGCCTTGTACTCCTCGAGCCAGTTGCGGAAGCCGCCGAAGGACTTTTTGAGGAGCTTCGTCAGCTCGGCGTCGTCGCCCAAGGGCCGCTGGCCGGCCTTGAGGACGCCGAAATAACGCTCATGGAGGATCATGCCGTCGTACTCGAAGCCCACCCGGCGCTTGAGCTCGGCGAACTCCGGGCCGAAGTCGCCCTTTCCCGAAAGGGCCTGGAGCTTCTCATTGAGGAGGTTCACGTTCTTCACGTAGCCCTCGTAGAGCGTCCAGTGCTGGGCGATCTGCTCCTCCCCGATGTCCGCCAGGCCCTTGGGCCGAAGCTCGTGGCGCACCCGGTATTCATGCCGGAAGGCCGGGGCCTTGGCCGCCGTCGCCGGCTCGGCCGGCGCCGGAACGGAGACCGACGGCGGGTCGCTGGCCGGGAAGGACTCCTCAAGGGCCTCGTCGAGCTTCGATTCCTGGGCTTTCCGCGTCTCTTTCTTGTTCATTGGGACCTCCTTCTAAGGGATAGTAACGCTGACCGTCTGGGACAAGCCAAGGGGCAGGTGGTCGTTGCCGGCCAGGTTGACGCGGAAGGAATGCAGGCCGGGGGTGAGTTCGTGGAAGCTGAGCTTGGTCGCCGTCGTGGCGATGATGGGCCCGCTGTCCACCTGGTAGTGCAGGTGGCCCTGGCCTCGGACCGCGGTCTCCTTGGCGGACGCCGGATCGACGAGCTGCACCTCGCGGACCTGCACGCTGAGCGTGGCCGTGCGCTGGTGGGCGTTCCGGTCGGGGTCGATGAGCTTGATCGACAAGCCGGGCTCGCCCGGCGGACGCATGGAGTCGTTGGGCGCGGCGGAGAAGACGCGGACCGACACGGCGGCGAACAGGACCAGCGCCGCGACGGCGGCGATTATTCGGTTCATATGCCCTCCTCGGTCAACTTCGACCGTGTGTCCCACTCTAGCAGGCGGGGCCCGCGGCTCCCATGCCGGGACCGTAAAGTGCCGGTCCCTTTTTCATGAATCGCCGCGGGTGAAATTTCAGTCCAAAAACCCTGACCTTGCCGCAATTGGCGCGGGCGGGGGCTTCTGGTAGCCTGCCTTCAAGGGCGCCTCAAGCCCCGGAGGTCCCATGCAATCGACCACAGCGCTGTGTTCAGCCGTCCTGTCCCTGGCCGTGCTCACGGCGGGCGCCGCCGCGGAGCACAGGCCCGACGCCGACATCAAGTCCGCGATCGAGGACTCCTATACGTTCAAGAACAACCTCGCTGGCGACGGCGTCAAGGTGGCGGTGCGCGACGGGGTCGTCACGCTGTCGGGCACCGTGTCCGAGCCCTACCATAGGACTCTGGCCGCCGAGACCGCCGAGGCCCAGCACGGCGTCAAGAGCGTCGATGACCCCTAATCCTCGGGTAAGGCGGGGCCGGCTGAGGGAAAACAGGTTTTTCGAGCTCAGCGGGGCTACGGATCTTGGCCCCCCGGCGCCGGCGGACCCCCGTGGGGGGTCCTTCGGGGGTGCGGCAACGGCAACGCCGCCTG
>JACPXC010000012.1 GCA_016196755.1 Elusimicrobiota bacterium | reverse complement strand
CTCCCTCCCGTAGGAGGCTCTTGACGCCCCACTCGGCACCGGAGGTTTCCCTCCGCTGCTGGGGCCTGCTACCGGGCGCTCCGACGCCTGCCCGGACGGGACTCGCACCCGCTGGTAATGCACGGCCTTACGGCGTACCACCGCCGCGATTCTCGTAGGCTAGGGGTATGAACGCCATCTTCGTCGTCTTGCTTCTTTCCGCCTCCTCCGCGCGGGCCCAGTCGGCCCTGCCGCCGATGCCCGACGTCTCCACGCTGCTCCAGAACGCGCGCGAAGCCAGCGAGCGCATGCATCCGAGCGGGATCGAGGGCTCTCCGGTGGCGCCGGACTGGAGGCCGGATGCGACGACGAGGTGGCCGTCGGCGGTCATGACGCTCGAAGGCGTTCCCGACGAACCGATGAAGGCCGGCGAGAAGGCCACCTTGCGCGGGCGCTACACCGCTCTCGAGGACATCGACGTGCCCAACGACCTCGGGGACTGGGCCGTGCGCCTCGTGCGCGGGCCCGAGCCCGTCCGGACCATCCCGATCACACCCGCGGCGAACCCGGTCCCGACGAAGCTTGCGGCCGGCGACGTCTTCGAGTTCACCGTCGAGATCGAGTCCGACCGGATCAAGCTCTACGCCTACGGCGGCCAGACGCTGACGCTGCGCGCGCCGTTTGGACTGACGCCGGCCTACGTCGAGGCGCCGAACGCGCCGCAGCTGTCCGTCGAAGAGTCGCCGGCCGAGAGGGCGCGCTGGACGCGGGCGACGACCATCGAAGACGGCACGACCGGCATGCGATTCGTCTCCGGCGAGCTCGTCGTCGCCTTCGAGCCGGCCGTCGACGTCGAGGCCTGGGCGGCGAAGAAGGGCTTTCGCATCGGCGGCGTCATCATGGACGAGCCCGGCTACCCGCCGATCGTCAAGATCCTCGTCCCGGCGGACAAGGGCACGAGAGACTACCGCGACGAGGTCGCGAAGGACCCCGCGGTCCGGATCGCCACGGTCAACACCGTCCTCTACCCGCACTGAACGGGTGCGCGCAAACCTCGCCCCATAGTCCATGCGGTGTTGAAAAAAATTCACCGCCCCTCTATACCGCCGGCCCCCCTAAGCTCCGATAATCATCGGGCGTAAATCCAATTCGCTCGGAGCCCCTATGCTCAAGAACAAGCCCAAGGCCAGCCCGTGGAAGCGCCCGAAGCCTCCCACCATCCAGGAGCTGCGCGAGTCCATCCGCGAGAAGGTCCAGAAAGAGCGCAAGAAGCTGGTTTGACCCCGCCGTCCATAAGCCCGATAATCCCCGCATGGACTTAGGAATCAAAGGCAAAGTCGCCATGGTCGCCGCCGCCACGCGCGGCATCGGCCTGGCCGCCGCTCAGTCTCTTGCGAGGGAAGGCGCCAAGGTCTCCATCTGCGGCCTCGACGCCAACCGCATCAAGGAGGCCGCCGCCACGCTGGGCGCCCCCCACATGGCCGTGCGCTGCGACGTGGCCTCCAAAGCCGACATCGAGACTTGGTTCAAGGCCACGACCGGTACCTTGGGGCCTCCCCAGATCATCGTCACCAACACCGGCGGCCCGGCCGCCGGTCTCATCGGCGATCTGACCGAGGAGCAGTGGCAGAAGGGCTTCGACAACACCGTGCTCAACGCCGTGCGCATGGTGGCCCTGGCCTCGCCCCAGATGAAGGAAGCCAAGTGGGGCCGCATCGTCCATATCACGTCCCTCGTCGCCAAGGACCCCGACCCCGTCCTCTCGATCTCGTCGACCCTGCGCGCCGGCCTCGGCGCCATGAGCCGCCTGCAGGCCAAGGAGCTGGGGCCCCACGGCATCACCGTCAACTGCGTCCTGCCCGGGTCCACCGACACCGACCGCCAGACGCATCTGTTGGAGATCCGCGCCCATAAGAGCGGCCTCCACATCGACGAGGAGCGCAAGCGCGCCGCCCTGGCCGTGCCGGTCCGGCGGCTGGCCAAGCCCGAGGAGATCGGCGACGTCATCGCCTTCCTGTGCTCGGAGCGCGCCGGCTACGTCTCAGGCGCCCAGATCGTCGTCGACGGCGCCATCACCCACGGGCTAGGCTGACGCCAGCGCCCGAGAGACCCAACTCCGCCACTTCTCAGGGTCGGCCTTGAGGAAGCCGCTGTGGCCGCAATCGGGGAACACGACCAAGGTGCCTTTGGGGAGCGCCATGGCCACGCGATGGGCGTCCTCTTCGCTCACGTAGCGGTCGCCGGCCCCGTGGAAGACCAAGGTCGGCGCCGTCACCGTCTCGGCGAAGGCCATCGGCGCGAAGTCGCCGGAGCTGAAACCCGCGTGCAGGCCGCCCCAGAAGAGCAGCGCGTCGGCCGCCGGCCAGGACGGCAGGCCCATCATCGTAAAGCGCGCCCGCGTCGTGCGCTCGAGCGTATCGTAGGGCGACTCGATGATGAGGACGTCGGCCTTGGCCCCCAGCGGCCCCAACGCCCGCAGGGCGGCCACAGCCCCCATCGAGACCCCGTAGACCGCGGTCTTGCCCGGGAAGGCCGCGCGGGTGAAGCGCACCGCCGCCAGGACGTCCTCGGCCTCCTTCCAGCCCAGCGTCGTCTCGCGCCCGTCGGAGCCGCCCACGCCGCGGAAGTCGACTAGAAGGCAGGACCAGCCCAATTCCCGCAAGGCCGTGGCCCGCGTCAGCATCGACGACTTCTCCCCCGCGTAGCCGTGCAGGACGATGGCCGTGCCCTTGGGGCGCTCAGCGGGGACGTACCAGGCCTCCAGCGTCAGGCCGTCGCTTGTCGGGAAGCGGATCGTCCGATAGGGGACCTCCGGGAAGGCCTCCGCCATCGGCCGCGGCAGGTCGATGCCCATGACGAGGACCCGCGCCTTCTCCAGCCAGCCTATCCGGTCCGGCCGTCCGGTGCGGACCGCGCCTTGCTCGCCGAAGCGCACCATCGCCACCGCGTGGCGGTAGGCGTTGAGGTTAAAAACCGTGACGGCCGCCGCCGCCACCAGCACGACGGCCCCGGCCAGACGACGGTTGTCCACTAGTACGGGAAGAGCTCGTCGACCGTCTTCTCGGTCAGCGTCCCGAACTTGGTCAGCGCCTTCATGTCGACCCGCTCGCGGTTGCCCAGGATGTGGACGGTAAGGGCCTTGTCCTTGAAGCGCTTCGAGAAGGCCAACAAATCCTTTAGCGTGTAGCCCTTCGAGCGCTCGAAGCGCTTCGGCCGCGGGTCCTCGGAGAGCCCCAGGTCCTCCCAGGCCAGCACCGCGCCCGGGACCTCGCGAAAGGTGAGCGGGTCGGTCCGGTAGGTCTGCAGGATGGATTCCTTGGCCTCTTTGAAGCGGCTCTCGAAGGCCGGCGGGTCCTTGAGGAGCTTTCCCAAAAGCTCCACCGCGTCGATGGTCTTGTCGGCCTGGCAGCCCAGCCGCCCCATGAGGCGGTTCTCGTCGCCCGGACGGCTGCCCGTCCCGTAGCCGCCCCAGGCCGAGTAGGCCAAGGAGCGCGCCTCGCGCACCTCTTGGAAGATGACCGAGCTCATCCCGCCGCCCATGTAGTTGTTGTAGAAGCGGTAGTCCACCGAGCGCTCCAGCTCGACGGTGCCGTCGGCCGCGTAGAGGCCGACGTTGGACTGGACCATGTCGCGGTGCGTGAAGATGACCCGCGGGCCCTCCGGCTTCACGTAGGTCACCGGCCGGCGCTCGGGGGCGGGCTTGTAGGCCGCGCCTGGCTCCTTGAGGAGCTCGGCCACCGCCTCGGCCGAGCGCGGCCCCACGTAGGCGGCCCGGCCCTGCCAGGCCGGGAAGTCGGCCAGCGCGGCCTTGAGGTCGGATTCCTTAAGGGCCTTGAGCTCGGCGTCGCTTAAGTCGAGCAGGACCGCGCTCTCGGCGCCGCGCTCGGCCCATTCGGTCAGCGCGCCGTTGATAGCGCCCGGGTCGATCTTGCTGTCCTTGTGCTGGCCGATCCAGATGGCCGTCATCTTCTCGAGCGTTCCCGGCTCCACGTTGGGGGACTGAAAGCGCGTCCGCAAGAGCGCCAGCGCCGGCTCGAGGCTGGCATCGGGGCCCGCCAGGCTCCAACCCGATCTCGCCTCGCCGCACCAGGCGTTCATCTTGATCCCCAGCGCGTAGAGCCGCCGCTTGAGCGCGTCGGCCGAGAGCTCGCCGGCGCCGGACTTTCCCCAGAGCCCCACCGCGGCGCACTGGGCGCGGTCGTGCCGGCGGCCGCGCTCGATGTTGTAGGAGAGCGAGAACAGGTCGTTGACCGGGTTCTTGACCGCCACGACCTTGCCGAACGCGGTGGGCGCCTCGACGTAGTCGGCGCCCTTCTTGACCCACTTGGGCTCGATCGGCGCGGCCGGCGTCCGGATGACGTCCCTATAAAAGGCCGACTCGCGGCCGGGAGCGATGTCGACCTTGGTGAAGGCGGGCTTGGTCATCGACGGGATGACGGGCTTGCCCTTGCGCCGGTAGGCCACCGCCCGTCCCTCGCCCAGGTACTTGTTGGCGACCCGGACCACGTCGTCCTTGGTGACCCGGCGCAGGCGCTCGAGGCGCGCCGCGCGCTCGGGCCACTCGGCGTACTCGGCGAAGGCGTCGACCATCTCCGAGACCCGAGAGCCGTTGGACTCGAGCTTGTACTTCTCGCCGATCTCGAAGTCGAGCACGATGGCCTTGAGGTCCTCCTCGCTGAAATCGCCCTTCTTGAGGTCGGCGACCATCCCCATGAGCAGGGCCTCGGCCTCCTCGAGGGTCTGGCCTTCCTTGGGGAGCGCCCACATCGTCCACACCCCGGCCTCGTTGCGGAAGCCCGGCGTCGAGCCGGCCGTCTTGACCTTCTGGGCCTGATTGAGGCGCAGGTCGACGAGGCCGGACTCGGCGTTGGACACCACCATGTCCATGACGGTGACGGCGTCGGCGTCGGGATGAGAGACCGGCACCGTCGGCCAGGCCATGAGCATCATCTCCTCGGACTCGTAGCGGACCTCGACGCGCTCGGGCTTGGTCAGCGGCGGGATGGCCGGATGGCGGTCCGCGCTCAGAGCCTTGGGCTTCCAGGCGCCCAGGTGCTTCTCGATGAGGGCCAGAGCCTGCTCAGGCTCGAAGTCGCCGGCCAGGACGACGGCCATGTTGTTGGGAACGTAGTGGGAAGCGTAGAACTCGTACATCTTGGCCAGCGAGGGGTTCTTTAGGTGCTCGATGGTGCCCAGGATCGGCGTGGCGTAAGGGTGGTCCTTGTAGAGCGCCTTATCGAGCGCCTCGGAGATGACCGTGCCGGCGTCGTCGAGCCAGGTGTTCTTCTCCTCATAGACCGTCTCGAGCTCGCTCTGGAAGAGGCGGAACACCGGGGCCGCGAAGCGGTCGGCCTCGAGCTTGGCCCAGGCCTCGAGCCGGTTCTTGGGCATGTCGCAGGTGTAGACCGTGCGCTCGTTGGAGGTGTAGGCGTTGACGCCCGTGATCCCGAGCGTCTTGTAGACCTTGTCGAGCTCGTTGGGGACGGCGAATTTCGCGGCCGCCTGGTTCTCGCGGTCGATCTCGGCGTAGAGGCTGCTGCGCTTCTCGACGTCGGTCTCGCCGAAGAGCGTCTCGTAGAGCGCGGCGATGCGGTCGAGGTGGACCTTCTCCTTGGCGGCGTCGAGCGTGCCGAGGCGCTTGCTGCCCTTAAAGAGCATGTGCTCGAGGTAGTGGGCCATGCCCGTCGAGTCGGCCGGGTCTTGGGCGCCGCCGGCGCGGACGGCGATATGAGCCGTGATGCGCGGGACCTGGCGGTTGGGCGAGAGGTAGACCGTCAGGCCGTTGGGAAGCCGGTGGACCGTCGCCTGCATGGGGTCGCCGGGGACGGGGGCCGGCAGCGGCGCGGGCAAGCGCGAGGAGGAGGCCCAATCCTGGGCCATGACCGGGAAGGACAATATCAACGCCAGCGCGGCGAGAAAGTTCATGGGACGCCCCCTATTTCTTGAGGAAGATGCTCGCCAGGTCGACCACGAAGAGCACGACGATGGCCACCTCGAGCAGGATCATGCGCCGGCTGGCCTGGTCGTCGGAGATGCGTTTATAGACGCCGTCGAGGCGCTCGAGGCGGCCCTCGAGCAAGCGCTCCCACTCCTGCAGGTGGAAGCGCTCGCGAGCGCCCATATAGACGCGGGCCAGATGGTAGTCGCCGAAGAACTTCGTGATGTTGGTCATCTCCTCGGAGAACTTGGTCAGGTCGATGAGCACGGTCTTGAGCCGGGGCAGGACGTCGCCAGGCCCGCCGAGCAGCGGCGGGCTGGCGGCGAAGCGCTCGAGGTCGTCGTAGGCGCTCTCGAGCGTGCGGTCGAGGATGCCGTCGTAGATCTGCAGCTCGGTGAGCTGGAGGTTGGCGACCTCAAGGATGTAGAGCACGTCGTCGGTGGCCCCGGTGGGGTCGAGCACCAGGGCCGCGTCCCAGTCGATGACGAGCAGGTCGTCGTTTGTGTAGGAGAAGGAGCAGCGCGTGGTCTCCCGGACCTCGGCGTCGGAGAGGCGGTCGAAGTCGGCTTCCTCGGTGAGCAGACCGGCCACCTCGTCGCGCCACTCCTCGAGCCACATCTCGGCGGTCTTGCCGCCGGCCGAGGGAGAGGGGTCGCTGACGCAGAACACCGTGTAGGCCTCGGGGCTGCCGCGCCCGGCCGCGGGGCGCACCGCGATGGGGCGGATGGCCTGCAGGACCTCCTCGGCCAAGGCGCCGGCCACGTCGTCGAGACGCCCGCCGTCCTCGACGAGCGGGTTGTGGTAGCTCAGGAGGCTGCCGAGCTCGGGCACCTCGAACTCCACGCGCAGCATGACCGAGAGGCCGCCGATCGAGAAGAGCTTGGCCTCGCGGCGCACGGTCAAGAGGCCCAGGGCCGTCTGCACCGTCACCGGGTCCTTGGCGATGCCCAGCGGCTTGTAGAACGGGTAGTCGCGCGGCAGGGTCTTGGCGGGGGTCAGCTCGCGGAACTCGGCGGTCGTCAGGGCCCCGCGGGCGCGGACCAGGTCGATCTCATAGGCCACGTCATAGGCGTACATGTAGACGACTTCGCCGCGCATCAGGCCACGCCTCCCTTGAGTTCCAACGCCAGCCGCGCCGCCTCGGTGCCCGAGCGCGCGCAGTCGGGGATGCCCACTCCTTTATAAGAGGAACCGGCCAGGAGCAGGCCCGGATGGGAGCCTAGCCTTTCCTCGAGTCGGGCCACCAGGGCTTGGTGCCCCACCACATACTGCGGGTTGGCGGCCGGCCAGCGGTAGACGCGCGCGGCGGCCGGCTCGGGGTCGGCGCCGAGGATGCGCCGCAGGTCGGCGCGGACGCCGGCGAGGATGCGCTCGTCGGTCCAGTCCACCATCTCCTCCCGGCGCCAGCCGCCGAGAAAGAGGCGCAGCACCTCGGTGCCGTCGGGCGCGCGGCCGGGGAACTTGCTCGTCGAGAAGGTGGCCGCCGTCACCACGGCGATCTCGCGCCGGTCGACCACGAAGCCGAAGCCCCGGAGGCGCCCGCCCCAGGTGCCGGCGGGGTAGGAGAGCGTGACCGTGGCCGTCGAGACGTAGCGGACGGAGGCCAGCTCGGCCGAAAGCGCGGGGTCCAAGCCCGCCGTCAGCCGCGCCGCGGCCGAGGCCGGGACCGCGAGGACGACGGCGTCGGCCGGGTGCTCCTCTCCCTTGGCGCGCACGACCCAGCGGTCCCCGGTCCGCGTCAGCGACTCGGCCGGCGCTCGCAGGCGCACGGCGCCGGCGGGCAGGCGCGCGGCCAAGGCCGCGGTCAGCGTCTCGAGACCGCCGCTCATCGCCATGAACATCGTCACGCGCCGAGCCGGCGCCGCCGCGGCCTTAAGGCCGGCGCGGCGCGCGCGGTCGGCGCGCAGGCCGAGGATCACGCTGCGCCAACGCTGCTCGAGCTCGGGGAACTTGGGAAAGGTGGCGGCCAGGCTCAGGCGGTCGGGGTCGCCGGCGAAGATGCCGGCCATGATGGGGGCGACGACGACCTCGAGCGCCTCGCCGCCGAAGCGGCGGCGGGTGAAGGCGCCCAGCGATTCATCGCCCGCGCCCCCGCGCGGCAGCAGGAGGTCCAAGCCCATCCGCAGCTTGGTCCTCCAGCCGACCAGGTCGGAGGCGAGAAACGGCAGGACCTCGGCCGGAGCCATCAGCATGAGGCCGTCGGGATAGCGCCGCAGCCGCCCGCGGGAGTAGACGAAGACGTCCCTGTCGACGTCGCCGGTCGGGAGCAGGCGCTCCTCGAGCCCGAGCTCACGCGTAAGCTCGAGCGCGACGGGCTTGGACGTGATGAAGGAGTCCGGACCGCCCTCGAAGGTCACCGAGCCCACCTTCTCGGAGAGGATCTTGCCGCCCAGGCGCGGGGCGGCCTCGAGGAGCACGACCTCGGCCCCGGCCTTCGCGAGGCGGTAGGCGCAGGCGAGGCCGGCGATGCCGCCTCCCACGACGACGACGCGGCTCATGGCAGGCCCGACGCCGCGGTATCGGCCAGCGCGGCGATGAAATCGGGATGGTCGTTGAGGGCTCCGGCGCGCTCGAAGGCCAGACCCAGGGCCGCCGCCTTTCCCTTATAGAGGACGTCGATGTCGTAGAGCGTCTCCATGTGCTCGGAGACAAACCCGACCGGGCAGAGCACGACGGCCTTAGCACCGGCGGCGGCCGACTCCTCGAGGACGGCGCCCGCGTCGGGACCCAGCCAGGGCTCGGCACCCGCTCCGCGGCTCTGGTAGGCGAAGCGCCAGGAGGCGAAGCCGCAGGCCTGGGCCACGAGCCCGGCGGTCTCCTCGAGCTGGAGCGGGTAGGGGTCGCCGTCGGCCAGTATGCGGCTGGGCAGGCTGTGCGCCGTGAGCAGGAGCTCGGTGCGCCCGCGCAGGGCCTCGGGGACGCGCGCCAGGGCCTCGAAGGTGCGCGCCGCGTAGGCCGCCACGAGGCGCGGATGGGCGTGCCAGTCCCCGACCCGGCGCACGGCAAGGCCGGCCGCGGCCTCCTCGAGCTTCTTGTAGTAGGCGCCCACCGAGAGACGGGACTGGAACGGCGTCAGCGGCAGGCCGACCACCGCCTTGATGCCTTCTTTGGCCAGCGCGGCGGCGGCCGCGGCGATCGTGGGCTCGGCGTGGCGCATCCCCACGGCCACGCGGGCCGGGAGCCCGCGCGCGGCCAGGGCCTTGGACAGGGCCGCCGCCTGGGCGTCGGTGATGGCAAACAGCGGCGAGCCGCCGATGGCGGCGTAGCGCTCGGTGACCTGGGCCAGGAGCTCCGGCGGCGCGGGACGGCCGCCGCGGATGTCGGCCAGGTAGGCGGGGATCTCGGCCGGGCTCCGGGCCGCCCCGTACGCCATCACGAGAACGGCGGAAGGTATTAGCGCGCCGTCCACTCGTGTACCCAGTCGGCCACGGCGCGGACGTTGTCGGGCGGGGTCTCCTGGAGGATGCCGTGTCCCAGGTTGAAGACGTGGCCGCGCCGCCCGCCGGCCTCGGCGAGCACGGCGCGCACGGCCTTCTTGAGCTGGGGCCGCGGCAGGAACAGGAGGACCGGGTCCATGTTGCCCTGGATGGCCCTCTTGCCGATGCGGCGCCACGCGGCGTCCAGAGGCAGGCGCCAGTCCACGCCGACCACGTCGGCCGGCGAGTCGGCGAAGTCCTCGAGGAAGGGAGCGGTGCCGGTACCGAAGGTGACGACCGGCACACCGGTGCGGCGCGCGGCGGCCAGCACGCGGTCGGACCAGGGCTTCACGCTCCGGAGATAGTCCTCGCGCGAGAGCGCGCCCACCCAGGAGTCGAAGAGCTGGAGGGCCTGCGCCCCGGCCGCCACCTGGGCGCGCAGATAGGCCGCCGTGGCGTCGGCGATCTTGGCCATGAGCGCCGCCCAGAGCCGCGGCTCGGCGTGCATCATGAGCTTCGTCCAGCGGTAATCCTTGGAGGGACCGCCCTCGATGAAATAGCTGGCCACCGTGAACGGCGCTCCCGCAAATCCGATCAACGGAATGCGGCCGGCCAGCTCGCGGCGCACGAGGCGGATCGCGTCCATGACAAACCCCAGCTCGACGTCAGGGTCGAAGGCGCGCAGGGCGGCCACGGCCTTGGCCGAGCGTACCGGCGGGGTCAGCACGGGCCCCTCGCCCTTGACGAACTCGAGCTTGAGCCCCATCGGGCGCGCCAGCAGCAGTATATCGGCGTACAGGATCGCCGCGTCGACCGCCATGAAGCGCACCGGCTGAAGCGTCACCTCGGCGGCGATCGCGGGATCGGTGCACATCTCGAGGAAGGACGCCTTCCGCCGGATGGCCCGGTACTCGGGCATGTAGCGCCCCGCCTGGCGCATGAACCAGACCGGCGTGGCGTCGACCTTCTTCAGACGGCAGGCATCAAGAAATCGCATGGCGGGGACCTGATATTACCAAAAGGCCCCGCTCCCACCACGACTACGGTGCCAGACATAGAGAAACTAGAGAAGTCTCCCCCAAAAAACCGGAGCCCCCTGGAGGTGGTGGAAGGGGGCTCCGAAATCCGTTGCGGCTGTAAGATGAGTATAGGCGCTTATGTCAGATATGCCTTGGGCCGCACGGGTAGCGGACCGGCGGCATTAGGCTCTCTTGGCCCTGGGACTATCGGCCTGCCGGTTGTCGCCACTGGGCCTGGATTCCTCAACCTAACGAGCGGAGGTATTGCCCCACCGCTGTGGGGTGAATCCCCAAAAATGCCGCTATGGCGGAATTCGCATGGCCCGCATCAGAGGCAAGCTGGGTGAACTCCCGCCGGAGTCGAGAAATCTTCGGACACCGATTCGTCCCCGGCAGAGCCCTGATGCTCGTTCCCGCCCGCCTCCAGAGCTCCGTCGCTATTTCGTCGAGAGTGGCGAGAACCGGCGGAGGAGGGCTTGGAGGCGGAATTTCGAGGTCCGCTTCAAACGTCGGCGCGAAACCATCCAGCTTTTCCTCCAGCAGGGCGGCATAGCGACGCCTTGCGCTCTCCGGATCATCGGCCAAAAGGGCGAGCGTCTCGTCCAAAGCCAGCAGCGACGAGTGCACCGGTCCCAGAATCTGTTTATGGCTCGACCACGGCCAATCGCCGGGAGCGGAAACCAGCCCCTCTTTGACGGGATTCATATGGATATAGACGAGCAGGGTGAGGAGGTAGGTTTGATTCATGCACAGCTTTGGTTTGTACCTCGATTGGAAGAGGTGCCCGCGGCGCCGATGCACGGCGTTGAAGCGCTTCGCATAGCGCGACAGCAGGCGGCTCATGATGTCGCTGAGCGGGATATCCGAGACTTTGACGAGCAGGTGGAAATGGTCGGGCATCGGGCAAAATGCGAGGATCGAGCAACGCGTCTTGCGCGCGACTTCGGCAAGTATTCCCAGGAAGAAGAGGTAGTCGTCGTCGCTCTTGAAGATGAGCCGCCCGCCGTTGCCGCGGGCCATGGCGTGATATATCGCGCCGTCTAGGTGAATCCTTGGTTGGCGTCCCATGCCCACAAGTACGCCGACCCCCCCAAAAAAGTTCCCTCTAGAACTTCTCTAGTTTCTCTATGTCTGGCACCGTCGTTTAGGCATTTACAAAAGGGATACGGCGCGAAAGGAGATAATCGTCTATCATTCGGACGATGACCCTCCGGAGCCTACTGGCGGCCCTTTTGCTTTGCGCGCCCTTGGCGGCGGGCGCGGTCGAGCCCATCACGGCGGGGCCGGCGCTGGGGCATACGGTGGCCGAGACCCTCGAGCGCGGACACTACGACCGGCGGCCGATCGACTCCACGATGTCGGCCCAGTTCCTGCTCAACGTCCTCGAGAGCTACGACTACAACCACCTCATCTTCACCAAGGCCGACATCGACGGCTTCACGGCGGCTTACGGCGACACCCTGGGGGCAAGGGTCCGCGGGGGCGACGTCGGGGCCGCCTACGCGGTCTACGACCGGTTCATGAAGCGCCTCGCGGAGCGCCGCGCGTTCGTGGCCCGCATGGTCGCGTCAACGGTGACCTTCACGGCCGACGAGTCAGCCGCGCTCGAGGGCCATAAGCTCCCGTGGCCGGCCAACGCCGCCGAGGCCGACGAGCGCTGGCGCCTCAACATCAAGTTCGAGCTCCTGCGCTCGCGCCTCGAGGGCGCCAAGGACGAGAACCCGGTCAAGGTCGTCACCGACCACTACGACAGCCTGACCGACAACTACAAGACCTTCGAGGCCAACGACGTCCTGCAGAACTTCCTCTCCGGGCTGTGCCGGGTCTACGACCCGCACACCGACTACTTCACCGCCCCCAAGGAGGACAACTTCCACATCGGCATGCGCCTGAGCCTGGTCGGCATCGGCGCCGCCCTGCGCACCGAGAAGGGCTACACCAGCGTCCTGCGCCTGGTCCCCGGCGGGCCGGCCGAGGTCGACAAGCGCCTCAAGCCGGGCGATAAGATCGTCGCGGTGGCCCAGGGCGACGCCGCCGAGTTCACCGACGTGGTGGGCATGAAGATCGACCGCGTCGTCGAGCTCATCCGCGGCAAGGAAGGGACGGTCGTCCGCCTGCGCGTCATCCCGGCCGACGCCGCCGCCCCCGACACCCGCGTCCTCATCCGCCTGGTGCGCGCCGAGATCCACCTGCGCGACCAGGAGGCCAAGGCCAAGCTGCTCCAAGTCCCCGGCCCCGACGGCCGGACCCGGCCGCTCGGCGTCATCGACCTGCCTTCCTTCTATGCCGACATGCGAGCGCGCGGCGAGGGCAAGAGCACGACGCGCGACGTCGCCGCCCTCCTCGCCAGCCTGCGCAAGAAGGGGGCCGAGGGCCTGGTCCTCGACCTGCGCCGCAACGGCGGCGGCTCCCTGCAGGAGGCCCTGGCCCTGACCGGCCTCTTCATCGGCGACGGCCCGGTCGTCCAGGTCAAGGACACCTCCGGGGGCGTCACCGTCCTCGAATCCGGAGCCCGCGCCGTCTCCCACCCCGAGCCGCTCGTCGTCCTGACCTCGCGCGGCTCCGCCTCGGCCTCGGAGATCCTTGCGGGGGCCCTCCAGGACTACGGACGTGCCGTCGTCGTCGGAGCCAAGAGCACCTTCGGCAAGGGCACGGTCCAGACCGTCATAGACCTCGACCGCATGATGCCGCCCTCGCTGGGCGCCTACAAGGCCGGCGCCGTCCACCTGACCATCCAGAAGTTCTACCGGGTCTCGGGCGGCTCGACCCAGAACCGCGGGGTCATCCCGGACGTGACCCTGCCCTCGGTCGAAGACGAGATGGAGATCGCCGAGTCGGCCCTCCCCAACGCCCTGCCCTACGACCGCATCGCGCCGGTGGGCTACCCGGCCTCCCCGCAGGTCACGGCCCTCCTCCCCCGGCTGCTCCGGGCCTCGCAGGAGCGCGTCGCCGCCTCGGCGGAATGGGCCTACGTCCGCGAGGACATCGCCGCTTACAAAGACGACCTGGCGAAAAAATCGGTGTCGGTCAACGAGGCCAAGCGCCGGGCCGAGAAGGCCGCCGACGAGGCGCGCGACGCCAAACGCCGCAAGGAGCGCGCGGTCCGGGCCGTGCCCCCCCAGGTCGGCCTGGATATCACGCTGGAAGCTCTCGAGGGCGTGGCCTTGTCGACCGCGCCGGCCCAGGCGCCCAAGCCGTCGACGGGGCCCGTCGAGAAGGATAAGGACGAGGACGACGAATCCTACGCGAAAGCCGGGCCGGCGCCGGACTTAATGCTGGAAGAGTCGCTCAACGTCCTGTCGGACCTCATCGCCCAGACCGTAGACGCGGCCTCGGCCCCGAAACGATTCCGATAACTCCGCCGTTTATTACTTGAATAGGCCTTTGAGCTGAGGCAACCCCGCCGGCAGCTTCATCGGCCCCGTCGCCTTTCCAAGCAGTTCCTTGAGCCGCCTATCCCCGAGCCCGGCCGCGTCGAGCAGGCCCTTGGCCTGGCCGTCGATGCGCTCGGAGAGCGGGCCGACCTTCTCCTTGACCGCCGCGTCGATCTTGGCGCGCACGCCGGCCAGGCGCTCCTCGGCCTCGCGTCCGGCCACGCGCTTGAGGGCGTCGCCGGTGGCCCGGCCGAGGTTCGAGCTCAAGGACAGCCGCGGCGCGTCGGGCGTGCCCGCCACCGCGCCTTTGACCTCGATCGTCTTAAGCGAGGCCAGGGCTTCTCCCAGCGCGCGGACGACCAGCGGGTTGGCCCCCGCCCCGCGCGCGCTAAGCGAGGACGGCACGGCCTTCACGGCGAAGTCTCCCAAGAGGGCGCCGCCGGAGAACCCCAGGCGCGCCGCGGCGTCGGCGCGGCCGGGGCCGGCCTCCACCGCGAAAGAACCCTCGCCGAAGGACTGCGCGGCGAAGGCAAGCCCGGCCACGCGGGCCTCGAGACTGGCCGCCGGCTCCGGCCCGCGGCGGTCGAGCGCCACGGTGGCCGAGACCGAGCGGTCGCCCTGCGCGCCGGCCAGGTGCAGGCGCGCGGGACCGGGGACCAGGGCGGCCTCGCTGGCCCAGTCGGCGGCCTCGCCCTTGAACTCGAGCGGCCCGCCGAGGTCGATGACGCCCGAGAGCACGGCCTTCTTGACCCAGAAGCGCGGCCAGGAGCGAGCCTTGGGGAACGGCACCTCCGTGCCGCGGGCCAGCGGCTTGGCCTCGGGGGCGCCGCCGCGCGAGGCCGCGGCCAGACGCGCCGCGCGGGAGACCCAGGCGGCGACCCGCGGCCCGACCAGGTAGCCCGTGACGGTCTCGGCGTCGAAGACGGGAAGCTTGAGCAGCGCGGCCGCGGCCTGCAGGTCGCTCTCCTTGGCGCGCGCCACGGCCCCCAGGTCGGCTTTGGCGCGCGCGGCCGCTGCGCGCAGGCCCTGCTCGATGGCCTGGAGCTCGGCGCGCGCCTCCTTGACCTTCTTGGAGACCTCGAGCGCCGCGGCCACGCGCTCGGCGGGAGCGCCGGCCTTGGCCTTGGCGGCCAGGGCCTCTATCTCGGCGACCTTGCGCTGGACATCGAAGGCCTTGAGCCGGGTGTCCCAATCCTCATAAGAGGCGTTCCAGCGCGCCTCGAGCTCGCGGGCCAGCTTGACCGAGGCCAGTGCCTCGGGGTCGACCTTATAGCGGGCGGTCAGGTCGTCCTTCGCGCTCTCCCCCGCCCCGGCCACGGCCGCCTTGGCCTCCTGCGACCAGCGCCCCAGCGCCTCGGCGGCCGGCGAGGGCGGCGCCGACGGCAGGGCCCCGGAGCTCTTGCGCGGCGTGCCGAAGGCCAGGCCCTCGAGCGTGGCGGCCGAGACCACGAGCTTCTTCTCGAGCAGCGGCCGGCCCTCGAGCTCGAAGCGCGCGGCTCCGACGACGACCAGGTCGCGCATCGGGTCCTCGGCGTCGGCCGCGGCCAGCCGCGCGACGCGGACCGACGGCGGGAAGAAGCGGGTCTTAAAGGAACCCAGCTCGAGCTTGGCACCCAGGGCGGCCGAGCCGGCGCGCTCGATCCCGCGCTTAAGCAGCGGGTCGAAAGCCAGCGCGAAGAACGCCCAGATGACGGCCACCACAGCCAGGCGCGCTCCCAAGGCCGACCAGCGGATCATCCGAGCTTCGCGCCCCACTCGGCGCCGAGCAGGAGCTTGACCACCGGCAGGGCGCGCACGCGCGCCGACCAGGTCGCCGCGTAGCGCTCGCAGAGCGGGAGCGCGGCGCGGTAGGCGGGGTAGGCGGCGACGGCGGCCAAGACCAGCCAACCCATGGTCACGGTATTGTTGAAGCCGGTCCATGGGACGAGCGGGAGGTTGTAGAGCGCCGTCCACACGGGCTTGAGGAAGCCCGCCTTCACGAGCAGGCCGCTGCCGACGGCGTGAGCCAGCGGGTCGGCCAGCGGGGCGGCCAAGGAGACCAGCGCCGCCGCGCCGTAGGCCGCGGCGAGGTTGACCTGCAGGCAGGCCAGCACCAGCAGGCCCAACTGCGCGAGGAGGCTCGACTTGGGGATCAGGCCCACGGCCAGGCCCAAGGCCAGCCCAGCGGCCATCGGACGGGGACCGTCGAGGGCGGCCAGGGCCTGAGCGAGCAGGCGCAGCGGCTTGAGGAACGGGTTCACGGCCTGATTATAGCAACGGGCTCGACCGGCGCCTGTCTGGGTTTTGTGAACCAGAAAAACGAATAAATTTACGCGCCTCGGGCGCGTAAACTCATCCGTTGTTGCTAGGGCTCAACCGTAGAAGAATTTCTTGAGCATCCAGGCGCCCAGCCCGCCGACCACGGCACCCACGATGCCGCCGATCGGACCGCCCAGGGCCAAGCCGGCCAGGCCGAAGCTGGCCGCGCCGATGGCCGCGCCGGTCTCGCCTTTCTTGTGCAGATAGAGCGCGCCGACGCCGATGAGGCCCCCGGCGAGCACCCCGCCGAGCAGACCGAACCCGGCGACCTTGGCGGCCAGGGCTCCCCCGGCCATCCCGATCCCCCCCGAGAGCAGTTCGGCGGAATGTTCCTTGAGCGTCGAGCCCGTGCGGGCGAGCAGGCCGGGCCCCTTGGGCGACGGCGGCTCCTTGGCCTTGAGCGAGAGCTTGCGCCCTTCCGCGTTTATCAAGGAAGTCTTGAAATCGGCGCGCGCGCCGGTCTCCTCCGCCGCCACGGGGGCGGGAGCCGCGCCTTCCCCGAGCGCCTGGCCCGAGGCCGCCTTGGCCGCGCCCAAGGAGGCGGTTCCGGCCGCGGACTCGGAGACCGCCGCGCTGTTTCCGAGCTGGACCATCGGGCCGGCTAGGCAGTTCCCGGCCAAGGCTAAGATTAGGGCTGAAGCGTTCAGCGAGCGGTTCATGCGGCCTCCGTTTCCAGAGTATGGCCGCGCGAGCGTCCCGGATTCAGGTGCGTTGGGCCTTCACTTTCATAGGCCCAAGGACCCACCTGGGTCTTGAATCCGCGACGCTCCGGGGCCATCCTAGAGAGCCGTGAAGTACTACGCCTACCTCGACAAGCGCCTCAACGGTCCTCTAGAAGCCGAGACCCTCACGGCTCTGCCGGACTTCAGCCGGTTGACCTTGGTGCAGACCGAGGACCGCTACGAGGCGGAGCAAGACCGCTGGACCGAGGCCGGCGACGTGCCGCTGTTGGCCCTGCTCCTGGAGACCCGCGAACGCAGGGCGCGCACCGAGGCCAACCGGCGCCAGGTCGCCGCGAATGAGGCCAACCGCCGGGCCGCCCTCGAGGCCGCCGCCAAGGACCTCTCCAAGATCGAGGCCCGGCTGGCATCCGTGGAGACCGCCCTCACGCGGCTCATCGGCCGCGTCACGCTGGCCGCCGGGGGCGCGGCCGTGCTGGCGGTCTTAGGGCTCTGCTGGTCCTTCATGGGACGCGCCGAGCCGACGGCCAGCGTCGCCGCTCCGCCGGTTCCCGGGCCCAGCCGCGTCTCGGTCGCGGAGATCCCCGCGGCGGTCCCCGTCCCGGCCGCCGACGTCGCGGCGCGCCCCGCCGCGCCGCCGCGCCGCGCCGTGCCGGCACGTCCGGCCGCTCCCGACCCCGACGAGTCCGAGGCCGTGGCCCTGGTGCGCCGCTCGCTCATCCCCGAGCCCGACCCGGTCCCCTGTCCGCGCAGCTACGACGAGGCCGTGCTGGGAGAGGGCGGCCCGGCGCGCACGCCGCGCGAACTGGTCGATTGCTGGGCCTGGCGGCGCTTCTCGGCCGCCGCCGAGGGCCTGTCGGCCAGCCGCCGCTGGTCCAAGCGCAAGGCCGTCAAGACGCTGAGCGCCGACATGGAGAAGCTCGGCGGCTTCGAGGGGTCCTTCCCCTGGCACGGCGCCGCGAAGCGGCTCGCTCCCGGAGTCTACGAGGTCGAGGTCGGCCGCTCCGACCGGCTCACGAGAGTGGGAGAGCTGCGCCTGCGTTACCGGGCTGATCTTCGCGCCGGGACCGTCAACGCTGGCCTAGCGCTTGACGCGCCGCGCCGGGTCCGTTAGACTCGCTGCGTGAGCTTCGCGCTCCCCCGAGCCTCCGCCCGAGGCCCCCGTCGGAGAGGGAACTCAATAGGGGGGGTCGGCGTATATATGGGGATAGGGAGGATTTCACCATGAGCGAAGAGACCGCGCAGTCCCCGGAGAACGTCGAGTTCAAGCCCCTCAAGGACGTCGGCCGCCTGCCCGTCAACGAGACCTCGGAGCTGCGCTTCTACGTCGACGAGTTCAAGGGCTACCCGTTCGGCTCGATCCGCACCTTCGTCAAGCGCGACGCCTACGCCGGACCGACCAAGGCCGGGGTGACGCTCAAGGGCGCCGTGCTCGACGGCGTCATCGCCGCGCTCGAGACGCTGCCCAAGGAGGCCGAGGCCACAGAGGACGTCGAGCTGGGACGCTTTCCCAAGAAGCCGGGCGTGGAGCTCGTGGTCCGGATCACGATCTACCGCGACGCCACCGGCCTCGACCTGCGCGAGTGGGTCGACGAAGAGGCCTACAAGGGCTGGTCCAAGCGCGGCATCCGCATCAACTACCCCGACATCCAGAAGGCCGCGGCCTACCTCAAGGAGATGCGGACCTTCCTCGCCACGCGCTCCGGCCCCAAGAAGGCCGGCAAGCCGGCCTAGGCCGCCCCGCTAGCGGGCGACGAGCTCGGCGAGCTTGGCGAATAGCTCGTCGGCGAAGGCCTTGTTGGCCGGCCCGGCGAGCATGCCGACCCCGTGGCCCTTGCCGGCGCGCAGCAAGGCGCCCTCGGGGCGGTTGGCCAGCCGCTGGGCCTCCTGCGAGGACTTGAACGCATAGGCGTCGTCGGGCGCGGCCGCGAAGACGATGGGGTTGCGGTAGGAGGCCACCGCGTCGGGCAGGGTCACGCCCTGGTAGTTCCAGCCCGGAGAGAGCAGGACGGCGAAGCGCGCGCGGGGGATGTCGCAGGCGGCGCGCAGGGCGAGGTTCGCGCCGATGCTGGCGCCGGCCAGGACGACCCGCTCCGGGGCCACGTGGCGCACGCGCAGGAGCCACTCCACCGCGGCCTGCGCGTCGCGCTCGAGCAGGGCCCAGGCCTCGGGGGTGCGGAACTCGGTGAAGCGCGGACCGCCGGAGTCGCCGTGGCCGCGCATGTCGACGGCCAGCGTCCCCCAGCCCTTGGCCGCCGCGCGGGCGCTGAAATCCCGCCACTCGCCGCGGCCCGCCCCAAGACCGTGGAGCAGGACGAACACCGGCTGGCCGCGCCGCGGCGCCCGCCACTCGGCGACCAACGCGATGCCGTCGGCCGACTTGAACTTGACCGTCTCGCCCGCGGCCGGCCCGGCCGTCAGGCATAGGGCCCAGAGGAGCATGGGGCGAGCGCCGGCCGCCGCCCGGGCCCATCGACCCTTAAGCGCCGGGCCGCGCGGGGCTATCCTGCCCTCATGCGAGAGATGGGGCTCGCCGTCCTGCTCCTCGCCGCGCCCGCCGCGGCGCGCGCCGACGCCCTGCGCCACGCGGCCCTGGCGGCCCTGCTCGTGCGCGAGAATCCCTCCGACCCGGGCCGGCGCGCGGCCCTCGATGTGGCCTTCGACGCCATGGCCCTGCGCCCCGCCGGCGCCGAGGCCGTGGCGGCCGGGTTCGGCGGGCGGCGGCGCAACTGGTTCCCCAAGCGCGCGGCGCTCGCGGCCGAGCGCGCCGTCCTGCGCATGCCCGCGCTGCCGTCCGCGACGCCCGTCGACTCGGTATCCGCGCGCACCGAGACCGCCCTGCGCGCGGCCCTGGCCCCCTGGCGCGCCCTGGCCGACGCCGCCTGGGGCGGCGCCTGGGCCGGCATGGTGAGGGTCGGCCTCGCCGAAGACGCTCAACGCTAGGCCTTCGGGCGAAGCCTGAGGCGGCTTATGCGGAAGCGGTGGAGGTTCACCGCGGGCTTCTCCCCCGAGACCAGCTGGGAGAGGATCTGCCCCACCAGCGGGGCGAACATCGGCCCTCCTCCGGCGAAGGCCGCCGCCAGCCAGGCGTTGTCGACCCCGGGGAGCTGGTCGAGCAGGAAGTCTCCGTCCGGGGTGCGCGTGTAGTAGTGGACCCGGCCCTCCATCTCCTTGAAGTCGGCCAGGTCTGGGACGAAGTCCTTGAAGACCTGGCGGGCCTGGCCCTCGAACTTGCGGTCGGGCAGCAGCGGGATGACGGGGGCCCGGTTCTCGACGCCCGCGCGGTGGTAGCCGATCTTCATGAAGCCGTGGATGTGGACCGGGAAGCCGTGCACGCCGAGCTTCGAGAACGAGAACACCGGGAAATGGGTCGGGCGGTAGCGGCCCTGGTTGCGCGGCGGACGCAGGTACAGGCACTCCTGGCGGGTGATCGCCACGGGGATGCCGTAGTCGGCCAGCACCTCGCGGGTCCAGGCTCCGGAGGCGAAGACGTAGTGCTCGGCGCGCCAGAACTTGCCCTTGGAGTCCTTGAGCGCGGTGACCTTGCCCTTGTCGCTGAGGATCTTGACGATCTTGACCCCGGGCTCGAGGGCGCCGCGCGAGCGCAGGATCCCGCGCGAAAAGGCCTCGATCGCGCGCTTGGCCCAGACCATGCCGCCGTCGGGGTGGAACACCGCGAACTTGCAGCAGCGCGGCCGGATCATGCGGTAGCGCTCGGCAACCTGCTGGCTGCTCAGGCGCTCCACGCGCAGGCGCAGGTCGGAGAGGGTCTTGTAGCTGGCCTCCTCGACCTTGCCGTCGCCGCTGGCCAGGTCGAGCACGCCGTTCTGGGTGAGGAACTCCTCGCCGAAGGTCCGCTCGTGCTCCTTCCAGAGCGGGATGGTGCGCGCCGCCAGGTCGGTCGTGAAGGAGTCCTTGCCGTGGGTCAGGCGGAAGACGCGGGCGTGGTCGTCGGAGGAGCCCTGCGGGTTGGGGATCGAGACCTGGTCCATGACCAGGACCTTGTGGCCGCGCCGGGCCAAGGCATAGGCTGCCGAGGCTCCGATGATGCCGCCGCCGACGACGATGACGTCATGGGACATTAGTGTTCGCCCCTGAGCCCGGGCGACTCACTATATAAAAATATAAAACAAGACCGCGCTCAAACGCCCCGGCGCCGGCCTCGGAACTTGTAGATCTTGGCCGCGCCGTCGGCGCGGGTGACGGTGACGGTGCCGCGGATGCGGTCGCCCGAGACCTTCCCGCGCCACTCCATGACCCCTCCGTCGGAGGACTTCTGGCGGGCGTGCCAGTCGCCGCCCGCGGCCGGCCCGTAGCCGGACGGCGAGTAGCCGTCAGCCAGGAAGCGCGCCGAGACGAAGCGGCCGCGCCCGAACGACAGGGTGTCCTTGGGCGCGAACGGGAAAAACGGCGTGCGCCCGACGCGGACCTCCCAGGAGGTCTCCTCGAGCGTCGACATCCCCATCGTCTGATGGGCGTAGATGAGAAACGCCAGGGCGAGCACGAGAAGCAGACGCATGGTCCCTCGGACTGTAGCAGGCGTCTTAGGAAATTAAAGCTCGATTTTGTTACAAAGCCGGGATGCTCGCCGCCGCCCTAGCCGCCCTGCTGGCCGTCCCGGCCCGCGCCGCCGTGGTCCACATCGAGGCCTACGACGCCGACGGCCGTCTGATGGACCAGGCCGCCCTACGCCGTCTGCTCGACCCACGCGGCGCCTCCCCGACCGCCGGCTTGCGGCTCTCAGCCCCCGGGGGGGCGGCGCTCGAGGGCCGGCCGTGGTGGGTGGCCGGCTCGAGCTCTCCGGCCTGGCGCTGGGAGAGCGGCGAGCGCATGATCGCCACGCTGCCCTGGCCGCTCCCGCGGGACGGCTACTCGACCGTGACGCTCGACGCCGGCGGAGAAGGCTACGAGGACGGCCGCACCCTGCTCATCAACGAGGAGGCGGCGCGCTGGGCCTATACGGCCATGATGGAGTCGCTCAAGGAGCGCGGCTTGGCCTGGAAGCCGCCCTATGCCTCGAGTACCAAGGCCAAGCGCCTCGTGGCCGACGCCAAGGCCGCGGTCGCCGACGCCACGGGCACGGCCGAGCGCCGCAAGCGCGCGGCCCGCTTCGACGAGGCCTTGGCCGCGGTCTCGCTGGCCTGGCAGCAGGTGCTCTTCGAGCACGGCCGGCAGACCGTCGCCGACGCCAAGCGCGTCCCGGCCCTGCGCTGGGGGCTCTCGCTCGACGAGACGGTAGCCTCCCGCGTCACCGCCTTCGAGCCCCTGGCCCGACAGCTGGCCGACGCGGGGGCCGACTGGGTGCGCGTGGTCTTCGCCGTGCCGCCCAAGGACTTCGTCTTCTCTCGGCCCGATTCCTTCACGCTCTACGACGAGCTGCTCAAGGCCCTGGCCGCCCGCAAGCTCAGCGTCATGGGCTCGGTCCTCGACAGCCAGCTCTGGCCGGCGGAGCTGACCCCGGAGCTCTACGCCGAGCGGACTCGCAACCTCGTCACCCGCTACAAGGACGCCGTCCGGGTCTGGGAGGTGGCCAGCGAGCCCAACGGGACCTGGCTGGGCGGGCGCCGGCCGCTGGCCGACGAGACGATCCTGCTCTGCATCCAGAAGGCCGTCATCGAGGTCAAGCGCGTGGACGCCGGCCTCGAGACCGCGGCCACCCTGCATTGGTGGGACGGCACGGCCCCCGACGACCGCCACGGACTGCACGATTGGCTTGCCTGGGCCAAGGAGCGCGGCTTCGGGGCCGGCCTCGACTCGGTGGGGCTCAGCGTCTATCCCCACCGCCACCCGCTGGGCCTGGCGCTCGAACCCGCCTTCCAGTCCCTGCGCCGCCATTTCCCGGGCAAGACCTTCTACCTGGGCGGCTGGGGCTTCGGCGACGGCACGGAGCCTCCGCCCTACTGGTGGCTGGGCCCCACGGACTCCGACGCGGCGCGCAAGGACCTGATCCTGCTCTTCAACGGGGCGGCGCCGGCCCTGCTGCCCGAAAGCCTGGGCGGCGGCTTCTACTGGGGGACGCTCGAGCACATGCTGCCGGCCGGGCGCCAGCCGACGACCCTCTACAAGCTCTACCGCAGGTCGCTCAAGGACCTGCGCTAGGCCCTTGACGACGGGAAAGTCGGGCTCTACACTTCTAAGACCCCTCAGGGGTGAAGTGTCCCTATGCGGCGTCTCTTCACCACGCTCCTGGCCCTGCTCGCCGTCGGCGCCTTCGCCGCTACCGGCTCAGCCGTAGCCCCCCCCGCCGCCGAGACTCCGCCCCAGACCCCTCCCGCCGACGACCCCGTCCAGGAATTCGAGATGATGGCGCTCGGCCTCTGGGCTGTCGCCGACATGCCGCCGGGGGGCGGCGGCGCCGAGAACGGGGGAACCGGCGGCGAGGTCCCGGCGTCGGCCCCCATCCTGGCCCCGGCGATCCCCCCCGGCGGAGCGGCGCCGACAGGGCTCCGGTTCCAGCTCACCCAGATCCTCGAGGACACCCGGCGCCGGATCACCAGCACCCCCCCCGCCGAGCAGCGCGCCGTGGCCGTCGCAGGGGCGCTGAACACCGTGACCATCCTGACCCAGCCCCCGCCCTCCGGAATCGACCCGGGGATCTATGACGCCGTCCGCAACCGCATGAGCGGCTACCTGGCCCGCCAGGGTTCCGACGACAACCCTCGGCCCTACGAGGCCGCCATCGAGCTCTCCGAGCGGGTCCTCGCCCGGGACCCCAACGACCGCGACGCGCTCAACAACACCGCCAGTTCCCAGTACGGCCTGGGCCGGTACAAGGAAGCGGCCGAGACCGCCACACGGCTCACCAAGGACCACGAGGACGAGCGCGCCTACACCACCCGCGCGCTGGCCAACTATCAGATGAAGCGTTTCGCCCAGGCCTACGAGGACTCCCAGATCGCCCTGCGCCTCAACCCCAAGAACCAGACCGCCTTCGAGATCTCCAAGCTCTCCCAGCCGCGCATGACCACCGCCGCCGACCTGGGCCTCGACGCCGCCCAGCGCCGCGCCGCCGAGCAGGTCAGCCGTGACTATCAGGCCGACCTCGACGAACGCGGCCGGGTCGAGGCCGCCGCCGCTAAGGCGGTCCCGGCCGCCGCCGACCCCTCGGTCGACGGCTTGCGCCGCCAGGCGGCCGGGAAGTTCAAGATGGGCGACTACCAGGGCGCCAAGCGGACCTGGGACCTGATCATCGCCCGCCAGCCGGGCGACCCCGAGGCCTTGGAGTCGCGCGCCTCCGCCGCCAACCTCTCGGGCGACTACGAGGAGGCCGTGGCTGACGCCGGCACGGCGTTAAGACAGCGCCCCGACAGCGCGCCGGCGCTCATGACCCGCGCCCGGGCTCTGAGCGCGCTCGAACGCCACGAGGAGGCCTTAGTCGACCTCGACCGCGCCGCCAGCCTGCGCCCGAAGGACCCCAAGGTCTACATAGCCCGGGCCGGGGTCAAAGAGGCGCTCACCGACCTGGCCGGCATGCGCGACGACTTCGCCCGCGCGGTCCAGTTGGGCGGGCGCTACGACGCCGAGCTGAGGCGGGCGTCCCAGCGCTACGGCCTCAAGTTCGACGCCGACCCCGAGCAGGCCGCGCCGCCGCCCGCCCGCCGTCCCGCCCGCCGGGCGCTCCTGGCGGGCCTCATCTCGGTGACCGGCGGCCTGCTCCTGGCCTTCGGCCTGTTCCACGTAGGCGTGGGAAGCGACCGCCGCACGCTGTTCTCGCGCCTGGCCGGCGCCTCCCCGGAGACCGCCAAGGCCCTGGCCGCGGCCGGGGGCCTGGGCGCGGGCTACGAGGTCCTGCGCACCCTGGGCCACGGCGGCATGGGCGTGGTCTACGAGGCCCGGGACAAGGCGCTCGAGCGGCGCGTGGCGGTCAAGAAGATGCGCGACGAGATCCGTCTCGACCCCCGCGAGCGGGCGCGCTTCCTCCAGGAGGCGCGCATCGTCGCCCAGCTCCACCACCCCAACATCGTCGAGATCCACACCATCGTCTCGGAAGGCGACGACCTCTACCTGGTCTTCGAGTTCGTCGAGGGCCATACCATCGAGCAGATCCTCGCCCGCAAGGGCCGCCTGAGCGTGCCCGAGGCGCAGTGGGTGCTCCACGGGGTCGCCAAGGCGCTCGACTACGCCCACCGCCACGGGGTGGTCCACCGCGACCTCAAGCCCTCGAACATCATGCTGGAGAAAGACGGCGCCGTGAAAGTCATGGACTTCGGCATCGCCCGCCAGGCCAAGGACCTCATGGCGCGCTCCACGATGACCGGCACGGTGGCCGGCACGCCCCAGTACATGGCGCCCGAGCAGGAGGAGGGCGTGGTCCGGCCGGAGTCCGACGTGTTCTCGATGGGTGCGATGCTCTACGAGATGGTCACCGGCTCGCGTCCCTATCCGGGGGCCGCCACCACGGCCTCCAAGGTCAACAAGAGCTACCAGAAGCCTTCGCTGCTCGCCGCCGACCTCCCGACCGCGCTCGAGAGCCTCATCGAGGACTGCCTCGAGCCCGACCCCGAGAGGCGCCCGCGTTCGGCCGCCGAGTTCAGGGCCCGCCTCGACGCCCTCCGCCTCCCCGACCCGGTCAAGTCCGCTTGATGGTCCTAGCCCTGCTGCTCTCCCTCACAGCACACGCCGCCGCTCCCGGCCTTACCCCGCGCTGGACCGACTTCAACCGCTACGAGGTCGTCGGCTTCTCGGCGTCCCACATCGCGGTGCGCGAGTACTACACGCCCGACCGCGGCTCGGGCGGGGACCCGGTCGACTGCGGCTACAAGGGCCTCGAAGGCGTCACGATCGACGCCAACCGCTCGGCCCGCGAGGTGGTCCGGGTGCCGGCCCGGGGCCTGAGCGTGCACCTTTTGCCCTACGAGCCGCAGAAGCTGGCCCAGCTGCGCACGCCTCACGCTCTCACCCACGTCTATCCCGCCGTGACCGCGCGCGCGCGCTGCCGCAGGGAGTCCGACGCGGCGCTCTTGGCCAAGCGCGCGCGAACCGAGGCCGCGGAGGCGGGGATCGACGCCAAAGAGCCGCCGGTCACGGAGCGCGTGTTCCGGCGCGTGGACCTCGGCAGCTGCCGCGACCCGGAGCACGAGGAGGGCTGCGTCCAAAAGGGCCAGCTCCGGCTCGGCGGGAAGCTCATCGAGCTCAAGCTCGCCGTCCAGACCGGCAACGGCCGCATGGAGGTCTCGGGCGACGTGCTCACGGGGAAGAAGGGCTTCCGCTTCCGGCTCGGCCACACCAGCGACAACAGCTTCACGATGCTGCCGCTGGAGCTCTACCGGCAGGGCGGGCGGACCCTGCTCATGTTCCAGTTCGCCGAGGTCTTCATGTCCGACCGCCGGCGGACCGCCTACTTCATGGTCTTTTAGGGAAGGCGCTCGGCGTCGAGCTTGAGGGCGAGCTCGGCGACCGCCTTGAGGTCGAGCTTGCCGCTGCCGAGCATCGGGAACTCGGCGATCTTAAAGAAGTTCACCGCGCGCGGCTTGGAAACCCCTCCCAAGGAGTCGCCGACCTTGGCGAGCAGCTCCTCGGGGGTGGCGCCGAAGTCGGTGTAGAGGACGATGAGCTTCTCCCCCATCCTGGCGTCGGGGGCCCCGGCGACGGCGAAGCGGCGCTCCGGCTGCCCGGAGGCGTCCTGGAGCTTCTCCTCGACCAAACCGTGGGAGACCATCTCGCCGCCGATCTTCGAGAAGCGCGAGATGCGCCCGGTGATGAAGAGGAAGCCGTCGCGGTCGCGGGTGCCGATGTCGCCGGTGTAATACCAGCCGTCCTTGAGCGCCTCGGCCGTGCGCGCCGCGTCGCCATAGTAGCCCGGCATGACGTGCGGCCCCTTGATGAGGATGTGTCCCGGCTTGTCGGCGCCGAGGAACGCGCCGGTCTCGGGGTCGACGATGCGGATCGCCACGCCGGGCGGCGGGCGGCCGACCGACTCGTCGCGGCGGCCGTCCTGCGCGATGACTTTCTCGCCGTTGCGGTCCTTGTAGACGTCCGGCACGCTGACCGCGGAGACCGGCGCGGTCTCGGTGGCCCCATAGCCTTCCAGCGGCGTGATGCCGAACTTGTCGTTGAAGGACTTGGCGTCGCGGATATAGAGCTTCTCGGCGCCGGCCACGACCAGGCGCATGGCGGCGAACGCCTCCTTGGAGATCGTCTGGGCGTAGCGGCGCAGGAAGGTCGGCGTGCCGAGCAGGATGGTCGGCTTGAACTGCCGGCCGAGGGCGTCGATCTCGTCGGTCTCGAAGGGGTTGGCGTGGTAGACGGCGTGGATGCCGTTGAGGATGGCCATCCACAGCGTCTCGGTGAAGCCGAAGGAGTGGAAGAACGGCAGGATCCCCAGCATCACGTCGGTCTTCTTGAAGGCGAAGAGCTCCTCCATCATCTTGATGTTGGACTGGACGTTCAAGTGGGAGAGGCGCACGGCCTTGGGGAACGCGGTCGAGCCGCTGGTGGGGATGATCGTGGCGTCGTCCTCCATCCGCGCCGTCGCCCGGGGCAGGAGCAGCCATTGCGTCAGCCAGCGGCCGAGCACGCGCATGAGGACGAAGGTCAGGGCCTTCTTCCACTTGGGGATCCGCGGGGCCACGTCCTCGAGGTAGATGACGTCCGGGCCCAGGTCGTAGCTGCGTCCCGTGCGCTTGGCGAGCTCGCTCATGAAGCGCCGCGAGGTGATGACGGTCTTGACCTCGGCCTGGGCCATCGACTGCCGGAGCGCGTCGCTGCTGGCGGTGTAGTTGAGGTTGACGGCGGTCTTGCCGAGCAGGGCCACCGCGGCGTTGGAGATGGCGCCGCCGACCGAGGAGGGCATGAAGAGGCCGACGTTCTGGGAAGCGTCCAGCGCGGGGCCGAACTGGTCGGCCAAGAGCTTGGCCCCGGCCAGCATCTCCCCGTAAGTCAGCGAGACCCCGGTCGAGTCCGACATCGCGGGCCGGCCCCAGTTCTGGAAGGCCGACTCGACGAGGGCCACCCCGAGGGGCTTGCGCTCGGCGAGGACGCGCTCGCGCATGTTGACGGCGCTCAGCTGCTCGACCGCGTCGCGCACCGTGTCGACGTTGACCTCGCCCGCAAGCGGCGCGCCGAAGCGCACCGTCAGACGGCGGCCGATGTTGAAGAGGGAATGCCAGAACGAGGTCCCCTGCTTCTTGGAGAACCAAGAGCCCCAGAGCCCGTCGAGGTGGACCGGGATGACCGGGACCTTGGAGTCCTTGGCGATGGTCTCGAGGCCGCGCTTGAAGCGCTTGAGCGTGCCGTTCTCGGTAAACGAGCCCTCCGGGAAGATGGCGACGGTGTCGCCCGCCTCCATGGCCCTGCGCGCCTCGGCCAGCGCCCACTCGACCTGGGCGGGGTCGCCGGGGACGAGCGGGATCGGCTCGAAGCCCTTCACGAACCAGTGCAAGTAGGGGCTGTCGTAGTAGGGCTTGTACATCAGGAAGCGCACCGGGCGCTTGGCGGCGTGGGAGATGAGCAAGACGTCGAGCCAGCTGACGTGGTTGGGCAGGAGCAAGGCCCCCCCCTTGGTCGGCAGGTTCTCCGTGCCGCGCGAGTATATCCGGTAGGCGATGCTCAGGATGGGGTAGAGGAGGGTGTCCCACATCCGGAACCAAGAGTTGATCGCCCGCGGCCTGTACTCCGGGCGCTTCTCGGGGACCGGGGTCTGCCGCCCGCTCGGGAGGTAGGCCGAACCGGCCGACAGCGGCGAGAAACCGTGGACAGCCCCGGCATTGCCGGCCACCGCGTTGAACCCGCCGGCGACGCTCGGCTGGGCGCCGTCCATGAGGCGGAGCAGGCCCGCTTCGGGGGAGGCCGACAGGGCCGCGCCGACGCCCGTCTCGACGCTGCGGACGTACTTGAAGGAACCGACCATCCGCTCCGGCGCCGCGTGGACGGCCGCCGACGGGGCGGCGGCGGCGGGGGTGCGCGACGGGACGCGCGCGGGGTTGGGCGCCCAAGAGAAGAGCGGCGCCGGCGAACCGGGCATCGAGGCCGCCATGGCCTGCGCCGACGGGTGCGCGGAAGGGACCACCCCGGAGACGGCGGCTGGAGAGACAGCGCGAACTGAAGTGATGTGGTGGAGGGTCGGCAGCGACGGCGTCGGCGCCGCCGGGGAGGGCAGAGCAGGGCTCAAGCCCGCCGGCTGGGACAGCACGGGGGCCAGTCGCCCGCCCGCGCCACCCAGCGCGGCGGCCACGGGGACGACCGAGCCGGTCCCGCCCCGCGGGAGGGAACCGGCGATGACCCTAGCGGCGGCCGGCCCGGGTGCCGCGGCGGTGAGGCTGAGGCTGAGGAGGGACGCGATGAGGCGTTTCATGAGCGCTCCTGTCACCGGTCGTATAGGATCTCGATCTCGCGCTGATAACCGCGCGGAAGGCTGACGCCGGCCCGCTTGCCCTCGGGGTCGCGGCGGCGCCAGCGGCGCACCACCAACTGGCGGTGCAAGGCGGTCTCGAGCGTGCCGTCTTGGAAGGCGAAGGGGTCCGCGACGCCGTCCTTGAGGACCTCGCGCAGGCGCTCGGTGAGCGCGGGGTCGCGCTCGGCGTAGACCTGCATCATCGTGTTGTCGTCGGCCCGGCGCGCGCCGTCGCGGCCGGCGAGGTCGATCGAGCGGTGCTCGGCGACCTTGTCGTCGGCAAACAACGAGCCCGGCCAGATCATCCGCGCGGCCATGTCGAGGCCGGCCGTGTTCTTGGTCCCCAGCCATTTGAAGAGATAGGTCAGCGGGTGGAACATGTCGGGCTTCGACTGCATTTCGAACTGGGAGCCGACCAGGAAGCCATGCCAGAGGGTGGTGGTGCATATGAGGCGCAATAGCGAGTTGCTCAGGCCGTAGCCGTAGCCGATCCCGAAGCCGGTCATCAGCGCCTCGATGAGGCGCATCGTCCGGCGGTTCATCGTGTCGACGAGCTCGCCGGCGCGCTCGCGCGGGATGGCCAGCAGGGCCTCGTGCTCCTCGCGGCTGAGCACCGTGCGCCAGGCGCCGTCTTCGACGCGGTGCGGGAACTCCTGCCAGCCCCGCTCGGCGGCCTGCGCGTGGAAAGCGTCCCACACCTTGAAGGGGTCCCAGCGCGCGTAGCCGAAGCGGGCGTGGTAGTCCTTGGCCAGGAACTGGTCCCAGAAGCTGACCGGCCGGATGCCGCCTTCGCCCTGGTCGACCTCGTTCTCCCAGACCAGGACGTTGTAGATCCCGTCGGCCTCGCGGACGTCGGCGATGGCGGCGTGGGAGTAGCCCTTGAGGAAATGGGAGGTGTTGGCCAGCCACTTGCGCCACTCGTGGACGCTGCGCCGGACCCAGTTGCGCACCGGCTGGCCGGCGACCTGGACCGGGTACTTCTCGAGCGGCTTCATGAAGACGCCGAGGATGCTGCCGAAGAGCCCCTCGCGCCAGGCGTGCCACCAGCGGCTCGGGTGGGGCACGGCGCCGATGGCGATCTCGGAAGAGCGCCGGCTGCGGCTGCGGGTGCCGAGGATGTCGCCGGTGCGGACCTCGAAGGCCTCCTTGTTCCCCGAGCGGTCGGTCAGCTCGAAGCGGCTGCCGATGTAGTCGGAGAGCTTGAAGCCCCGCTCGGCCAGCGCCGAGGCGAGGCGCGCCTCGAGCTCGGGCCGGCCAAAGAGGCGCGCGTGGCGCGCGAGGGAGGAGACCAGGGCTCGCCCGGCGTAGCGGCCCGCGCCGTACTCGACGTCGGCGTACATGGAGCTCAGCACCGCGCGCACGTGCCCGAGCAGGGCCTGGAGCTCCTCGCGCGGGACCAGTTCCGCGGGCGAGTAGACCGTGCCGGCGACGTCGGAGAGCACCCGGCCGGCTTGGCTGGAGGCCTTGTCGCGCGTGACGCCCAAGAGCCAGCGCAGGCGCTCCGGGCGCTTGGCCGTCCGCACCGAGTAGGGCATGTTGGACGGCGCCTCGAGCGGACGCAGCTCGATGAGCCGGGCGGCCAAATCGACGGCCCGCTCTACCGACTCCTCGGAATAGCCTTGGCGCTCGAGGCCGGCCATCACCGCCACGGCCAACTCGCGCGAGGCGTCGAGGACCTTGAGGCGGTCGGCCGCCACGTCGAAGACCTGGGCCTGGTGCTGGACAGGGGCGCGCTCGGCACGCGACTGGGCGATGTCGGCCGTGTAGGAGTGAAAGCCCAGGCGGCGCAGGAAGCCGCGGTAGACGCTCTTGGTGTCGGAGAGGTCGACGACCGGCTCCTGTCCCGCGCGCTTGAAGGCGGGACCGGCGTCGTAGACCGTGCGCAGGGCGGCCGCGGAGGCGGCGGGCTTCGCCGCCGCCGCGGAGACGCCGCTGAGCGCGCCGAGGACGGGGCGCTCGCCGGGGACCGCCGATCCTTCCGCGACCTTAGGGACGACGGACGAGGCGCCGGGGACCGCGACCGGACGGGGACCGACACCAGGAAGCAGAGCTTCCGCGGCAAGAGGGGCAGCAACGGCCACGGGACGGGTCTCTACATTAGGAAGGACTGCCCTCGGGGCGGACGTCAGGCCCGGCGTCAGCAGCGGCAGGGAGACGGCTAGCGATACCGAGCCCAGGGGCGCCGACGTCGGCGCCAGCGCGGCCGGCGGAATCCCGACCCGCGCCCCCGCGGCCGGGGCCGCGATCCCCGCGCGCACCTGCGCCGCCGCGGGAGCGGCGGCCTGGGCGAGCAGGGCGAGCGCGTTGAGGACGGCGAACGCGCCGCGGCGCGGATGGCTTATTTCGCGCCTCCGCGCGCGCCGTAGCGCATGAGTCCGCCGGTCTGAACCGGGAAGCCCATGCCGGTCGTCATCGCGATGTCGATCTCATCCTCGGAGGAGACCACGCCGGTGTCGACGATGACGCGGCCCTCGTCGTACATGGCGCGGACCAGCCGGTCCTCGATCTCTTTGCCGGAAGGCGTGCGCAGGCCCCGCTGGGCCGCGGCCGCCAACTGCTCCTTCTTGGCCGAGAATTCGGCGATGAGCCTGGCGCGGTCCTCGGGGGTGGCCGGCTCGGCGGCCTCGACGGCGCGGGCCACCGCGGCGGCCTGGCGGACCAGGGCCTCGACCGGCTTGCCGTCGACGTAGAAGCCCTTCTTGGCGCCCCAGTACGAGCCCTCGTGGCCCCAGGACTTGAGCACCTGGAGCATCAGCGAGGCGCTGCCCACGTGGGGGAAGGAAGCCTTGAGGTATTCGCCGACCTCGATGCCGAGGAAGAAGCCGATGTGGTCGGCCAGCTGCAGCGGCCCCATCGGCGCGCCGAGCTTGCGCATCGCGGCGTCGACCTGGGCGACCCCCGCCCCTTCCTCGACGAGACGGAGGGCCGTGTTGACGTAGGGGAACAGGATCCGGTTGACGATAAATCCCGGGGCGTCCTGGGTGACGACGACCATGCGCCCGGTCTTCTTGAGGTACGGGATCACCGAGGCCACCGTGCGGTCGAGCTCGGCGCGCTCGGCGGCGCTGAGCTTCTCCTTGTCGGGGAGGATGAGCTCGACGAGCGGCAGCTTGTGCGGCGGGTTGAAGTAGTGCAGGCCGACGACCTTGCCGGGACGGCCCGACGCCAGGGCCAGCGTGGTGATCGAGAGCGCCGAGGTGTTGGTGGCGAGGATCGTGCGCTCGGGGAGGTTCTTGCCCCACAGCGCGAAGAGCTTCTTCTTGAGGCCGAGGTCTTCCTTGACCGCCTCGATGAGGAGGTCGGGCTCCGAGGCGTTGAACGCCGCGTCGTCGGTCAGCCCGATGACGTTGGCGAACTTCGCGGCGGCCTTCTCCGGCGTGTAGACGAGCTTCTCGACCAAGCCCTGGAAGAGTCCCTTGATCTTGGCCAGCCCGGCCTCGAGCGGCCCCTGGGCCACTTCCTTGACGACGACCGGGACGTCGGCGTAGGCGGCCAACTGGGCGATACCGGCGCCCATCGCGCCGGCGCCGACCACCGCCACCTTATTGATCGCCAGCGGCTCCACCGTGCCGTCGGTGATCCCCTCGAGCTTGGGGCCGCCGGTGCTGCGCAAAAACAGCCGCTGGACGAACTTGGACGCCGGCGAGGCGGCGAGCCTGCCGAACACCTCGGCCTCCTTGGCGAGCCCGGCGCGCGGACCGTCGTTGATCCCGGTCAGCGTGGCGTCGATGATCCCCATCATGGCGGGGATGGCGATCTCCTTGTCCTTGCCCAGCGCGCGGGTCTGGTCGGCGACCGCGCGTTTGATGAGGAAGCCGCCCCAAAGCATGCCGATCCGCTCCATGAGGGTCAGCTTCACGGGCTTGTCGAGCGTACGGTGGGCCTTGACCCACGCCGCGCGCTCGGCGTCGGGGAGGGCGGCCAGCTCACGGGCCCGCGCCTGCACCCGGGTCAGGAGCTCGGCGGGCGCGACGACCTCGTCGACCCAGCCCTTCTCCTTGGCGGTGTGGGCGTCGGAGGACTGCCCGGAGTTCATCGCCGTCAGGGCCTCGGTCAGGCCCACGAGGCGCACCAGGCGCTGGGTGCCGCCGGCGCCGGGGTTAAAGAGCAGTTTGATCTCGGGTTGGGCCAACTCGGCCGTGCCGGCCGCCCAGCGCTCGTGCGCCGAGATCGCCAACTCCGAGCCGCCGCCCAGGGTCTGGCCGTTGAGGGCCACGAGGATCGGCTTCTCGGAACCCTCGACCTTGTCGAGCAGGCGCTGCAGGCCGGCCGCCTTCGCGGCGGCCTCCGCGGGGTTGGCCGCGGACTGGATGAGAGTGATGTCGGCGCCGGCCACGAAGGTCTTGCCCTTGCCGGTGAGGACGATGGCCTTCACGTCCGAGCGCTTCGAGAGGTCGTGGAACACCGCGCCGAACTCCTCGACGAGGTCGGCGTTGATCGCGTTGACGGGCCCGCGGTCGATGGCGACGGTGGCCACGCCCTCGGAGACCGAGACGATCAGGTTGCGGATCTTTTCGGCGTCGTCGAACGCGGCCAGGTCGGCCTGGACCCGGGCGATACGGGCGTCGACCCGGCGCGCCAGCACCGGGGAGGCCTTCCGCTCCGCTCCGGTGAAGCGCGGCAGCGGCTGGAACTGGTCGAGGAAGGAGAAGAAGCGCTCGAGCTCGGCGTGGTGGCCCGTCTCGGTGTCGGGCATCGGCGGCAAGCCGCGAAGCGCGCGCTCGACGTCCTCGACGACGGGCGCGCTGACGCCGCGCGCCGCCATCTTGCCCTTTAGGGCGGCGATGTACTCCTCGGGGATGCCGTTCTCGTCGCGCTCGACGACCGCGGCGATGCCCTCGCCGCCGCCGATGCACAACGAGCAGGCGCCCTTGTGGAGGCCCTTGTGCATCATCGTATGGATGAGGGTGGTCAGGATGCGCGCGCCCGAGGCGGCCAGCGGATGGCCTAGGGCGATAGCCCCGCCGCGCGGATTGACCTTCTCGGCCGGCAGGCCGAGGGCCTTCATGACCGAGATGGCCTGGGCGGCGAAGGCCTCGTTGAGCTCGACGACCTGGAGGTCTTCGAGGGCCACGCCGGCCTTCTTGAGAGCCTTGGGCAGGGCGTAAGCGGGCTGGATGCCCATCTCGCGCGGGTCGCCGGCCGTGTCGGCCACGGCGCTGACGAAGGCCAGCGGGACCAGGCCGAGCTCCCTGGCCTTGTCCTCCAGCATCAAGATGACGCCGGCCGCGCCGTCGGAGATCTGGCTGGCGTTGGCGGCGGTGATGTCTTCGGTGCCGAAGACCGGCTTGATCTTCCGGCTGCCGAAGCCCTTGCGCGACTGGCCGAAGCGGATGCCCTGGTCGACGGTCTCCACACCCTTGCCCGAATCGTAGGAGACGATCTCGTCGGCGAAGGCGCCCTCGCGGGTGGCCTTCTCGGCGCGGTTCTGGGAGTTGTAGGCGAACCAGTCCATGTCGGTCCGCGACACGCCGTACTTGTCGGCCAGGCGCTGGGCGGTGGCGGCCATGACGTCGCCGTCGATCGGCAAGCCCTCGGTGATGGCGAAGCGGTGGTGGGTCGTCATCAAGTGCCACTTGTGCGCCAGCCAGGTCTGGGCGTAGGCGAACATCATCATGGGCTTCTGCATGAGCGAAGCCGAGGCGATCATCGACGGTAGGACGGCCAGGGTCATGAACTGCTGCTTGAGGACGGGGTCCTTGGTGATCATCGGCAGGCGGCTCATCGACTCGGCGCCGCCGGCCACGACGATGTCGGCCTGGCCTGAGATCAACTGGCCGATGGCCAAACCCACGGCCTCGAGGCTGGTGCCGCAGTTCTTGGCGATCCCGGTGCCGGGGATGTGGGTGAGTCCCAGCTTCACGGCGATCTCGCGGCCGATGTCGGGCGACTCGGAGTTGTCGACGGCGCCGAAGAGGAACTTGACCTCGTTGCCGGACTCGGAGAGGTTCTTGAGAGACTCGGGCGTCATCCCCGCGGAGTCGAGCAGGCCGCCGACGAGCTTAGCACCCAAGTCCTTGGCGCTGTCGCGCTTGGAGTAGCTGTTGGGGAATTTGCCCTGCGGCAGGCGCGCCGCGGCGACCACGGCGATGCGCGGGGCGGCGGCGTTGGCGGAGGGCCGGACCAGGCCGGTACGCTGGGCGATGTCGGCCTTGAGCTCGACGAGGTTGGCGGCCGCGGCGGCCGGGTCGGCCTTCGCGGTGCCGTCGAAGGAGCCGGCGACGCCGGCTTTGCCGGACTTGGCGGACCTGCCGGCGATGGCCTCGAGCTGAGCGGCGGCGGCGACGGGCTTATCCTGCTTGGGCCGGCCCTGCTCGGCGGCGACGGCGTTCATGACCGAGCGGAGCGGCTGGGCCGCGGCGACAGCGGCGGCCGGCGACGCCTGTGGCGCCGCGACGGCGGAGACGGCCGCGGGAGCCGAGACGGAAGCCGGGGCCGGGCGGAGGGTCGACGGGGCGACCGCGCCGGGAAGGACGGGCGCCGAGAGCGCCGGAGCCAGGCTGGCGGACGGCAGGACGCTGCGCGACCCCGCGCCCGCCGCGCCGACGCCGGCCACGGGCACTACGGGAGCGACGGACCGCGCCGCGCCGACGACCTGCGCGGCCGCCGGTGCGGTCTGGCCGACCGTGAGCGACAGTACGAGCCCCAGCCTGAGCGTGACGTTCATCGACCGGCCTCCTGACGCAGACGGGTATGGAACTCGTCGGCCGTGCGCTCCAGGAAGTCCTGGTGCTCGCGGACGCGGTTCGGCCGGTCACCCGGGTTCGCCAGCTCCTCGGCGATCAGGCGGCGGCCCACCTCGGCCTGGATGTTCTCGACCGGATGGCCCCACGGGTTCATGTAGCTTAGGCTCTGGTGGATCTGCCACTGCATGACCTTCACGGCCTGCTCGAGGACCCAGCGCCGGGTCGGGGCGATGTCCTTGTTGGTGTTGAGCTCGGTCTGGACCATGGCCAAGGAGAGGATGTCGGCCTGCGCCTCGCCGGCCCGGATCAGGGTGTTCTGGTGCGGGGCGAACTCGATCTGGGAGGACTTCATGACCCCGGCGATCAGCGTCGGCGGCCAGAAGAGCTTCCACACCTGGCCCTTGGCCCAAGCGTACTTGATGAAGCCGATGAGGCCGAGGAAGAGGGCCGACAGGCCGAAGCGCATCGCGAACTCGGCGGTGCGCCGCTGGACGTACTTGGCCTCGCTCCAGCTCAGGGCGCCCTTGCTCGTCACCGCGAAGGGGACGAAGAAGTTGAGGGTCTGCATCCACCCGGCCTTGAGCATGCCCCCCAGCGAGCCCATCGCCTTCATGACCTTGCCGCCCGCCATCATGTGCGGGAACTGCGACATCGCGGGGTTGACGCCCTCCACGATGCGCGCGATCCACGAGTCGAGCACCGATTGGTAGACCCGGCCGGGGGCGTCCTTGATGAGGGCGTGCCCGCCGCCGAGTTCGAGCGTGTCCAGCGCGTTTTCCCAGTTAGCCTGGCTGGCGCGGACCTTGATGAGGGCCGAAAGCGCCGCCACGCTGGAGTTCGGGTACGCGTCGATGAGGGCCGAGGCGTACTTCGAGAGCACCTTGAGGACCTCGGCCTTCATGCGCGAGCGGCCGATGAGGGTGGCCGGGAACTCCATGTAGCCCTGGCGGCCTTCCTCGCCGCGCTTGGGGGCGTACATGTCGAACATCATGCGGTCGGCGGCCCACTCGAGCTGGCGCTCGGCGAACCACTCGGCGCTGGCGCCCAGGTAGGCGAAGCCGGCGCGGCCCTTGTTGAGGCTGCGCAGCGGCACCTTCTTGCCGTCCATGCCCTTCTCATCCTTGCCGACCGGGCCGAGGACGTTCTCGGCGGGGATCTCGAAGTCGGTGAGCTGGATGAAGCCCTGGTCGGTGCCCTTGATCATCATGAACTCGAAGCCGTCGCGGGTCCAAGGGGTGATGCGCATGCCGCGGTCGGCCAGGCGCAGGAGGTTCCGCTTCTTCGCCTCCCAGGACTCGTTGACCTTAAATCCCAGGTCGTCGACGATGAAGACGGTCGGGCCGACGTCCTTGCCGTCCACGATGGTGTGGCCGGCGACGAGATAGACCATCTGGGCATCCATGATGCCGGTGATGAACACCTTCTGGCCCGAGATCTTCCACTTGCCGTCCTTGAGGGTGGCCGTGGTGCTCAGGCGATCGAGGTCGGTGCCGGCCAGGGGCTCGGTGAGGCCGAAGGCGACCATCCCCTCGCCGCTGGTCAGGCGCGGCAGGTACTTCTTCTGCTGCGCCTCGGTGCCGAACATCGTAAGCGGGGCGGTGCCGATGGTGTTCTGGGCGCTGAGCTGGCCAACGAGGGCGGGCGAGATGGGAGCGATCGTCTCGAGGACCTGGACATACTCGCGCTGGTGGAGGTCGAGGCCGCCGAACTCCGCCGGGAACTTGAGCTTGTGGAGGCCCAGCGTGACGGCGCGCTGGAGCATCTCAACCGGGATGTCGTTGGTGTCGTCGATGGTCTTGGTGTCCATCACCGGCGTCTCGAGGTCCTTGAGGGTGATGCCGAGCTTCTTGAGGAGGAGGATGGTATGGATCGAGCCGAGCTCCGAGCGGAGCTTCGCGGTCTCGGCCGCGCCGGCCGACTTCGAGCGCAGGCCGTAGCGGATCAGGGCCTTGTAGGCGTCGAGCGAGGCCTGGGCGCCGTCCTCGAGGTTGACCGGGACCTTCGCCAAGGCGTCGAGCTCCAGGCCGCCCCAGTAGAAGCCGGGCAGGAACAGCTCGCGGCTCTTGTCGCCCTTGAGCATGTCGGCGGCCTGGTCGGCGGCGTTGCCGCCGCGGGCCGGCGTGGCGCCGTTGAGCGAGCCGGCGCCGGGGCGCAGACCATCGAAGAAGGCGCCCAAGGAGGCGCCGAAGCCGCGGGTCTTGGCGGCGCGGCCCATCGTCTGGAGACCGGCGGCGGCAGAGAAGGCGGTCTTTTCGGCGTTCTGAGCGGCAGCCTCGCCCCTTATTAAGGAAGAAGCGGCAACCGTCCCCAACGGAGCGGTCTTGGCGGACGGCAACGCGGCCTGGACCTGGGCGGCAACGGCGGCGGCCGCAATCGGCGCGGCGGCGGCCGCGGAAGGAGCCAGCCTAGGCGTGACTGTGGGCTGAGCCAAGGACGGCGTCGCCCCCATGGCGGGAAGTCCGAGGGAAGGAGTCATGACCGGCGCCGCGCCCACGCGCGAAGCAGCGCCGGCCGCGATGCCGGGCACCGGCGTTCCGACCGGCGCCAGACGCGCGGCGGTCACCTGGGCCCAGGCCGAGGAGCCCGGCGCCGAGAGGAACAGAGCGCCCGAGATAAGACTCCCGACATGCTTCTTGATGATCGTGGTCATTGATTTCCCTCAAATTGAGCGTCTCGGTCCGATGGTAAGAAATCCCCTGAAAACAGCTAGAGGTCCTAGGTCCCAGAAACGCGCAAGCATAGGGCCCTAAAGACCTGGCCCCATCGGACCCCCCGGGGCTGGAGTGGTTTCTCGTCGAGAAACCTCGTTTCCGGCAGAACCGGCGGCGCCTAAATCTTAATGTCTGACACCAAAACAGGCCGCGCTAACCCCTAGACGGGCTTGCGGCCTCCTTTCGGGACCCATGAAAATGCGTGCCCGACTTTCGACCTTCAGAGACCGGTGGGCCGCTTTCGGCATGGGCCGCATAGCGACGCGCCGTTGGGCCCTTCGGCTCCTCCGAGCCGGGCGTACACCACGCTACGATGCACGCTTATGATCGGCTCGCTGGCGCTGTCCGTCCTCCTCGCCGCCGCGCAGGCGCAGGCGCCTTCCAGGGTCCCCGCCCTGCGCTACCGCGGGACCGTCTCGGCCATGACGGGCTTCGCTCCGGTCATGGCTCCGGTGGGCGCCTCGGCCCAGGCGGCGACGCTTCCCGCAGCCCTGCCCATACTCTCCATCAGTGAAGTCCCCCGGCCCGGGGAGAGCGCCGTCCCGGCTAAGGCGATCCCTGTCGAGCAGACGGTCACCATCGCACCAGACGCCGCGGCCTCCCCTGCGGCCAACCCCCTCGACCGCACCGCCTCCTTATTATCCGGCTATCAGCAGGTCCGGGAGGGAACCGCTCAACCGCTGCCCGAGGCCGCCGGCCGCTACCGCTATCTCATGGCGCGCGGCTTCCTCTGGGAGGACCTGCCCGGCTACATGCAGCCCTATCTGGTCCGCCTGCGCGAACTCGGCCTCGACGTGGAGCTCGTCGACACCGACCCCGCGGGCACCGTGGAGACCAACGGCGCCGCGCTGGCCGCGGCGATCGCCGCCTCGCCCAAGCCCGTCATCCTCATCGGCCACAGCAAGGGGGCGCTCGACTTCCTGGGCGCTCTGCGCGATAACCCCGGCCTCCAGGAGAAGGTCGCGGCCCTCCTCGCCCTACAGAGCCCCTACTACGGGACCCCGGTCAGCGACCACATCCTGTGGCGGGCCCCGCTCGAGGAATGGCAGCGCCGCTACGCGCGCTTGTTCAACCAGGCCTACCAGTCGGCCCCGCTCTTCCTGCGCCGCCCCCTCGAGCAGATCTCGCGCCGCGAGCGCGCCGAGGCACCGCTTACGCCCCCGGCCCTGCGCCCGGGCCTGCGCGTCTTCTCGGTCGTCACGAGCCGCCCCCCGCACGCCTCCGACGGCGTCGTCTCGCCCGAGCAGGGCGTGATCCCCGGCGCGTTCTACGCCGCGCTCGACGGCATGGACCACGTCGACACCATCCTCGGCCGGCGGGTCGCCGGCGCGGCGGGCCGCGACCCGGCCTCGGCCGGCGACTTCGCCGAGAGCCTCGTGCGCTGGATCCTGCGGGAATAGGAGCTGACCATGGACGCCACCCAGACGCTGGACTTAAACACCGCCCTCGACCGGACGGTCTTGGAGCACGGGACCCGCGCCGCCCTGGCCTTCCCCGCCGGCGACGGGACCGACGCCCTCTGGACCTACGACCAACTGCGCGACAAGGTCCTGCGCGCGGCGGCCGTGTTCCGGCGCGCCGGGATCGGCCGCGGCGACCGCGTGGCGATCCTGCACCGCAACGACCCGGCCTTCATCACCGCCTATTTCGGCCTGACCCGCCTCGGGGCGGTGGCCGTGCCGATCAACTTCATGATCCAGAACCCCGAGGAGCTGCGCTACATGCTCGACCACTGCGGGGCCAAGGGGCTCGTGACGCAAAACGACCTCCTGCCCGGCGTGCGCGCCGCGCGGACCTTCCTGCCCTCGCTGGCGTCGGTCTGGACGACCGATATGGAGCCCGCGGAGGATGCCGCGAGCTTTTGGCCCGCGCTGGCCGCCCACGGGCCGCTGCCCGCCGCCGCAGAGGCGCAAGTCGAGCCCGACGAGACGGTGGCCATCCTCTACACGAGCGGGACGACCGGGGTCCCCAAGGGGGTCATGATGACCCACCGCAACCTGGTCTCCAACTGCGCCGCCGCCGCCGAGCGCCTGCGCATGAGCGCCGACGACGTGGCGATGGCCGTCCTACCGATGTTCCACACCTTCTGCTGGACCTGCTGCGTGCTGACCCCGCTGACCCTGGGCGGAAAGATCGTCATCGGGACCCAGATCGCCCCCCCGCTGCCCTGGCTCGAGGCCGCCGGCCGCCACGGGGCAACCATCCTCGCCGCGGTCCCGCCGGTGTGGGTGCTCCTGTCCAAGAACGCCGTCCTGCAGGCGGCCATCCGCGAGCGCGGCCTCTTCGCGCGCGTGCGGCTGTGCATCTCGGGCGCGGCTCCGCTCTCGACGGCGACCCACGACGACATGAAGCGCGCCTTCGGCCTCGAGATCACCGAGGGCTACGGCTTGACCGAGACCTCCCCCGTGGCGACGATGAACGTGGTCGGCGCGCCGCGCGTGGGCTCGGTCGGGCTTCCGGTCTCGGGCGTGGCGATCCGCTTGGCCGCCGACGGCGAGGTCGAGATCAAGGGCCCCAACGTCATGAAGGGCTACTTCCAGGACCCCGAGGCCACCGCCGCGGCCATCGACGAGGACGGCTGGTTCAAGTCCGGGGACTTGGGCTCCATCGACGAAGACGGCGCTCTGCGCATCCACGACCGCAAGAAGGACATGATCATCGTCAAAGGCCTCAAGGTCTTCTCGGCCCAGGTCGAGAAGGCCCTGCTCACCCACCCCGACGCGCGCGAGGCCGCCGTCATCGGCGTGCCGGACGCGGCCGGCGACGAGCGGGTCAAGGCCTTCGTCGTCCTGGCCGAGGGCAGCGCCGCGGACACCGCGGCCCTGCACCGCCACTGCCGCGAGAACCTCGACGCCTACAAGCGTCCGCGCGAGATCGAGGTGGTCGCCGAGCTGCCCAAGAACGCGATGAAGAAGACCCTAAAACGCCTGCTGCGCGAACGCGAGGTCGCCAAGCGCTCCGCGGCGTAGTAGAATCAGGCGTGCTCCAAGCCCTCCTGCTGGCCCTGGCCGCCTCCGCCGCGTCCGGCCAAGCCGCGCCGGGACGGCCCTCGTCCCCCACGGCCCCGGCCGCGGCCGCCGCCCCGGTCGACTGGGTGCTCGTCCCCGCCGGCAGCTTCCTGATGGGCTCGCTCGGCGGCCATGAGGACGAGCAGCCCCCCCATCCCGTCTCCGTCGCGGCCTTCGAGATCGCCCGCACCGAGGTGACGGTGGCCCAGTACCGCCGCTGCGTGGCGGCCGGGGCCTGCTCCCCCGCCCACACCTCCGACGGGCTCTGCTCGATCTTCAACGGCCGGGACTGGAAGGAGGGCCCCCTGCCGGCGGCCTTCCTGGCCGACAACAAGCCCGCGGTCTGCGTCGATTGGGACCAGGCCCGGGCCTTCGCGCGCTGGGTCGGGGGCTCGCTCCCCAGCGAGGCGCAGTGGGAGTACGCCGCCCGCGGCGGCGGCAAGGACCAGGCCTACCCTTGGGGCAGCGAGACCGCCGCCTGCACGCGGGCCGTGCTATTGGACGGCGGCCCCGGCTGCGGCCGCGGCGCGACCGCCCCGGTCTGCTCCAAACCGCTCGGGATGACCGCGCAGGGCGTCTGCGACATGGCCGGCAACGTCTGGGAGTGGGTCGCCGACGCCTACCATCCCTCCTACTCGGGAGCGCCCGAGGACGGCGGGATCTGGGGCGGCGGGCCGGACTCCCTGCGGGTCTATCGCGGCGGCTCCTGGGTCGGCAGCGGCGCGCTGGCCCGCTCGCGCTTCCGCTTCGCGGTCGACGCCGGGGCGGCCAGCAACTCGCTGGGTTTTCGGCCCGTCCGGGCCGTCCGTTAAACCGGGACGCCGATCAGATCGTACTCCTCGGCCGACGTGATCCGCACGTCGGCGAAGTCCCCGATCCGCAGGTAGTGCTTCTTGGCGTCGACGAGCACGGTGTTGTCGACCTCGGGCGAGTCATGCTCCGTGCGCCCGGTCCAGACCCCGCCCTCCTTCGAGTCCACGAGGACCTTGAAGGTCCGCCCGACCTTGGCCTCGTTGAGGGAGAGCGAGACGGCCTGTTGGGCCGCCATCACCGCCTCGCAGCGGCGCCGCTTCTCCTTGGCGGGGACGTTGTCTTTGAGCGAGAAGGCGTGGGTGTCCTCCTCGTGGGAGTAGGCGAAGACCCCGAGGCGGTCGAAGCGCATGGTCCCGACCCAGGCGAGCATCTCGGCGTGGTCGGCCTTGGTCTCGCCGGGGTAGCCGGCGATCATCGTGGTGCGCAGCGCGACGCCGGGGACTTTGTCGCGGATCGTCGCCACGAGCTCCTCGGACTTGGCTTTGGTGATGCCGCGCCGCATCGAGGCCAGCATCTTGTCGCTGACGTGCTGGAGCGGCATGTCGAGGTACTTGCAGATATTCGGCCGCTCGCGCATGACGTCTAAGACCTCGAGCGGAAAGCCCGCCGGGAAGGCGTAATGCAGGCGGATCCAGCCGATCCCTTCGACGTCGGAGAGGGCCTTCAGGAGGTCGGCCAGACGGCGCTTGCCGTAGAGGTCGAGGCCGTAGTAGGTCGAGTCCTGGGCGATGAGCAGGAGCTCGCGCGTGCCGGCCGCGGCCAGGCGCTTGGCCTCGGCCACCATCTCCTCAATAGGGCGCGAGACGTGCTTGCCGCGCATGAGCGGGATGGCGCAGAACGAGCAGGGCCGGTCGCAGCCCTCGGAGATCTTGAAGTAGGCGTAGTGGCGCGGGGTGGCCAGCAGCCGCTCGCCGACGAGCTCATGCTTGTAGTCCGCTCCCAGGCACTTGAGCAGGCTGGGCAGGTCCCGGGTCCCGAAGAAGGCGTCGACCTCGGGCATCTGCTTGATGAGGTCGTCTTTGTAGCGCTCCGAGAGGCAGCCGGTGACGATGACCTTCTCGACCAAGCCCTTCTTCTTGGCCTCGCCGAAGCGCAGGATGGTGTCGATCGACTCCTGCTTGGCGTTGTCGATGAAGCCGCAGGTGTTGATGACCACGACCGCCGCGTCGTCGCAGCCGGTCTCGTGCTCCACCTCGAACTTGTTGTCGCGCAGCTGCCCCATCAAAACCTCGGAGTCGAAGAGGTTCTTCGAGCAGCCCAGCGTGACGACCTGGACCTTGTTCTTTTTGAGCGTCTTGGTCTTCATGGGGGGCTAAGGTGGGGACGACCCCCTCATTATACACCGACGGGCAGGTGGTGAGTGGCGCGGGGGCCGCTGCGTCCTGGCGCTAGCGCCTACGAGGCGCGCTCGCCTGGCGCAGGAACTCCGAGTCGTCCGCGGTGATGTTCGCCGTCCCCGCCAGCGCCTGGGACATCGGTCGGGGCCGCAGGTCCCTGTCCAACAAGAGCGGCGCCTCCTGGAGCGCGGCCCGGACCGCGGCCGACTCCGGGTGCCAGGAGCGGTTGAGGAACGCGTAGCGCCAAGCCGTGTTCCATGCGGCCGTGTCCGCCACGAGGCCCGCATCGCCGGACGGACGGCGGAAGACTCCCCGGACGAGGCGGTCCCGCCGCCCCGGCCCCGTCTTGAAGGCGGATTCCGCCGCGGCCGACCGCCACGCGCTCAGGAAGCTCCGGTCGCGCCGCAAAGCGGCGGAGGCAAGCCCCATGCGCCTCGCGTGGCGGGCCAACCCCGCGGTCAACGCCAGCCCCACGGCCTTTCCCAACGCGGCCGTCGCGCGCCGGTGTGCCGCGTCCACCACCGCCTTCGACAACGAGGCGTTGAGCGACAGGTCGGAGGATTCGGCCCAGCCGTCCGCCGAGAGCGGGAAACCCTCGAGGGGGACGGCCGTGACCCCGACGCCGTGCAAGGCCAACTGGGCGTTCGGCTCGGCGGCGAAATCCTTGAGGACGCGGACGCCGCAACGAAGCCCGTCCACCGTCCCGCTCCAACCCTCCGCCCCATGTCGTCGCGCCCAAGGCCGGACGACGGACTCGGCCCCGCCGACCGCCAGCGTCACCGGAATCGGCGTCGGGTCGAGCCGAGAGCCCGGAACTCGCAGCTCCCAGCCCGCCGGATGTCCCATCCGCTTCAGGACGCGCCGCGGCCAGGCCGCTTCGACGAGCGTGTCGGACCCCTCGCGCGAGGTGACGGCCGTCTTCACGCCCGGATGGGAAAGATGGAGCAGCGCCTGGGCGAACTGCCGCTCGGCCTCGGAGCCGGGCGTCTCCCCCAACAGCGGGTCGAAAGGACGCGACAGGCAGACGCGCGGCAGCGGCTCGCCGTCGAATCGCGCGGCGAACCCGTCGGGCCGGCGTTCGAGACGGACCCGGGCCGCTCCCTGGAGGACCGCCACCCGCACCCACAACAGCGGCGCCGCGTCGGCGGCCTCAAGGCCCCTGGCCCGGAGGACTTCCAGCGCCCGGCGCGGGTCGAGGCCGAACGTGCCGGAGCCGACGAAGGTGCCGGTCTCGCGCGAAGGTCCTGGACTCATCGCCAGAGGATAGCCCCGCCGCCCTCCGGTCGCCAGGGCGAAGCGAGCGCGCCTAGCGCCGGGCCTTCGCGGCCTCGCTGCGCTCGATGGCCACGTCGCCGACCTTCTCGTAGTAAAGCCGGCCGTCATAAAGCTTCGTGAGGGAGTCGGTGGTGATGACGGGGAACGCGACGCCCTTGCGCGTGACGGTGCCGTCGGCGAAGTGCTTGAACATGATCTCCCACTCGATCCGGTTGCCGATGCGGCCCGCGGCGCCCGGGTCCTCGGCCTGGGCGTTCTCCGCCACCATGGCCAGCATCTCGTCCTTGGTGAGGTAGCTGCCGGACTTGTCGCGGCCGTTCATGTCGCGATAGGCGCCCATGGTACTGCGGGAGTAGAGCCGGCGCATCTTCTCGGCGTCGATGTTCCCCTCGCGGTCGAAGATGTGATGCGTGCCCTTGCGGCCGATGAGGTGGGCGTCGGCGACGTCGACCCGCAGGGTCAGGGCGGCCATGATGCCGCCCGGCGCGTTCTTGCCGAGCAGGGAGCGGATGCCGAACTGGATGCCCAAAGCGACCTGGCCCGCCTCGAAGAACCCGAAGCCCATCTCGCGCAAGCGGCCGAACGTCTTGGCCACGGTGAGGGTGCCGTCGCCGGTCGAGTCGAAGAAGGCCAGGTGCTTCTCGAGCGGCGTGCGGCCGGGGAGGTCGGCGCTCTTCATGCCCCAGCGATACTCGAACCGCGCGGCGGGAGCGATGCCGTTGCGGGAAAGCCCGGCGGTCAGACTCGGCGCGTAGGAACCCAACGCGAAGGGAGCGGCCTGGGAGCGCACGGAGCCGGTATAGAAGGAGGAGAGCGCTGAGCCCGCCTGAGCGGGCTTGGCGACGGCGCGGGCCACGGTCGTAAGACCCTCGCGGACGGCGGGCTGGGCCTTGGCGGGGGCCGCGACGGCGACAGCCGCCAGGGCGACGGCCGCCTTGGCGACGACGGGAAGCGCCGCCGCCGGGAGGCTCGGTAGCGCGGATGCGGCCGAGGGAGCCGCCAATGACGGGGCACTCAGAGAGACAGAGGGCAGCACGGGGGCGGCTATGGTAATGGGCATCGCGGAGCGGCCCACAGGGAGCGTGGGGCGCGTCATGACCTGGGCGCCGGCGGACCGGGGGGCGAGGGCTAGGACGAGCAGGAGCGGGTATCTCATAGGTAGGTGATTATAGCGGCCTCCCCCCATCCATCTCTTGGGCCTTAGGGGCATCTCGACGGGGACGAAGGACTACACGGCCCGATATGCGCCTTCGCTCCCCACTTGGCCCTCGGCACCTCCGGCGCCGAGCTCGGACAGATCATCGCCGGGCCAGCCCCGCTTTGATACAATCTCCCTCATGCCCGCCGTCGACAAGCGGGGCGCCGAGGACACCCCTCTCCTCAAGCAGTACCGCGCCCTAAAAGCCGCCCATCCGCAGGCCATCCTCTTCTTCCGCCTGGGCGATTTCTACGAGCTCTTCGGCGACGACGCGAAGCTCGCCGCCCCGCTCCTAGGCGTCGTCCTCACCCAGCGCCAGGGCCTGCCGATGTGCGGCATCCCCTACCACGCCTCCTCGCACTACATGGGGAAGCTCCTGCGCCAGGGCCACAAGATCGCCATCGCCGACCAGATGGAGGACCCCGCCGCCGCCAAGGGCATCGTGCGCCGCGAGGTCACCCGGGTCATGACCCCGGGGACCGTCGTCGAGGACGAGCTGCTCGACGCGCGTTCGGCCAACTACCTGGCCGCCGTCGAGCTCGACAGCGTGGGCTGGGGCCTGGCCGTCGTCGAGGTCTCCACCGGCGAGTTCTGGGCCGAGCAGGCCATGAGCGACCACGGCCGCGAGGGGCTCAAGGCCCTCCTCGCCCGCCTGCGCCCCGCCGAGGTCTTAGCCCCCGCCGCCGCCGAGGGCGAGCTGCGGCTCAAGGCCCTGCTGGGCCCCGGCGCCGCGGTCTCGGACTGGAAGCGCACCGCCTCCGAGTCCGCCGCCCCCGCGCATTGGGACAACAAGTCCGTCTGGCGCAACCGCCCGCTGGCGCTCAAGGCCGCGCTGACCGCGCGCAGCTACGTCGCCGCCACCCAGGCCCATCTCCAGGACCTCCCGGCCCCGACCCTGCGCGAGTCGCAGGACGCGCTCCAGCTCGACGACGCCGCGATCCGCACCCTCGAGCTCGTCGAGTCCGACGCCGGCGGCCGGGCCCACACCCTCTGGGGCGTGCTCGACCACACCGCCACCCCGATGGGCAGCCGCCGCCTGCGCCAGTGGATCCTGAACCCCTTGGCCAAGCTCCCCGCCGTCGAGCGCCGCGCCAACGCCGTGGCCGAGCTCGTCGAGAAGCCCCTGGAGCGCTCGCGCCTACACCAGATCCTGGAAGGGATGTCGGACCTCGAGCGGGTCGTCAACCGCATGGGCACGCGCTCGGCCATGCCCCGCGACCTCACGGCCCTGCGCGCCGCCCTGGGCGCGCGCGCCTCGCTCGAAGATTGGCTGGGCGGCGGCGTCTCCGCCGCGGCCTTGTCCGGCATAGCTACGGACCTCGCCGACGTCGCCCCCGCCCTCAAGACCCTGCACGCGCTCCTGGCCGACGCCCTGGCCGACGCCCCGCCGGCCAAGCTCTCCGACGGCGGCCTCATCCGGCCCGGGCACGACGCCGCGCTCGACGAGCTCCGGCGCGTGCGCACCGACGGCAACTCCCTGCTCGCCGAGCTCGAGGAGCGCGAGAAGCGCGAGAGCGGCGTGGCGCTCAAGGTCGGCTACAACTCGGTGTTCGGCTACTACCTCGAGGTCTCCAAGGCCAACTCGGCCAAGGCCCCGGCGCGCTGGACCCGCAAGCAGACCCTGACCAACGCCGAGCGCTACATCACCCCCGAGCTCAAGGAGCTCGAGACCAAGCTCCTGGGCGCCGAGGACAAGTTCCTCAAGCGCGAGCTCGAGCTCTTCGAGGCCCTGCGCGCCGCCGTCCTGGCCGCCGACGCCCAGGTGCGGCGCTTCGCCGCGCTGGCCGCCGAGCTCGACGCCCTGCAGTCTTTGGCCGAGGCCGCCGCGCGCAACGACTACGCCAAGCCCGTCCTCGACCTCTCCCACGAGCTCGTCATCGTCGACGGCCGCCACCCCATCGCCGAGGCGATCCTGCCGGCGGGCTCCTTCGTGCCCAACTCCTGCGAGCTCGACGGCCGCGAGACCCAGTCCTTGGTCATCACCGGCCCCAATATGGGCGGCAAGTCGGTCTTCCTGCGCCAGACCGCGCTCATCGCCCTCATGGCTCAGATGGGCAGTTTCGTCCCGGCCAAGTCGGCCCGGATCGGCGTCGTCGACCGTATCCTCACCCGGATCGGCTCGCGCGACCAACTCTCCAAGGGCGAGTCGACCTTCATGGTCGAGATGCGCGAGACCTCGCACATCCTGCGCTCGGCGACCCTGCGCAGCCTCATCCTGCTCGACGAGGTCGGCCGCGGCACCTCCACCTATGACGGCATCTCGATCGCCTGGGCGGTGCTCGAGCACTTAAACCGCCAGGCCGTCCGAGAGGACAAGGACGAGAAGGGCCCGCGCGGCCCGCGCCTGCTGTTTGCCACCCACTACTTCGAGCTCACCGAGCTGGCGGCGCTCCTGCCCGGCGTCAAGAATGCCTCGGTCGAGGCCCGCGAGTGGACCAACGCCGAGGGGCGCACCGAGGTCGTGTTCCTCCACAAGATCTCGGCCGGCCCGGCCGACCGCTCCTTCGGCATCCACGTGGCCGAGCTGGCCGGCCTGCCGCCCGCCTGCCTGGCCCGGGCCCGCGAGATCCTCCACGGCCTCGAGAACGAGGCCCGCACCGCCCCGGCCCCGGCGCGCTCCGACACGGACTCCCAGCCCTCCCTGCCCATGTTCGAGGAGCACCCCGTCCTCCACGCCCTGCGCCTGGCCGACCCGTCGGACCTCACCCCGCTCGAGGCCCTGACCCTGCTGGCCGAGCTCAAGAAGAAGCTCTGATGGGTGCCGTCCGCGTCCTAGAGGCCGGCGTGGCCAGCCGCATCGCGGCCGGCGAGGTCGTCGAGCGCCCCGCCTCGGTCCTCAAGGAGCTCATCGAGAACGCGCTCGACGCCGGCGCGACCCGCATCGCCGTCGAGTCCGAGGGCGCCGGCCGGAAGCTCCTGCGGGTCTCCGACGACGGCTGCGGGATGGACGCCGCCGACTGCCGGGCCGCCTTCGAGCGCCACGCCACGAGCAAGATCCGGGCCTTGGAGGACCTCGAGTGTCTGGCCAGCTTCGGCTTCCGCGGCGAAGCGCTCTACGCGGTGGCCGCGGTGTCGAAGGTCATACTGACCAGCGCCCTGCAGGCCGCCAAGGCCGGCCGCGCCGTCTCGATGGCCGGCGGCAAGCTGGCCAAGGATGCCGCCGCCGCCCCGGTGAAGGGCACCGTCATCGAAGTCCGCGAGCTCTTCTACAACACCCCCGCGCGGCTCAAGTTCCTCAAGTCCGACGCCTCCGAGCGCGGCGCGCTGGCGCGCGTCGTCGAGGAGGCCGCGCTGGCCAACCCCGGCGTGCGCTTCACGCTCAAGTCCGAGGGTCGCGAGAGCCTGCGCTTCGAGCCCGCCGCCGGACCGGACGCCCTCAAGCGCCGCGCCGCCGAGGTCCTGGGCACGGACAAGGCCGCCGCCCTCATCTGGGCCGAGGCCAAGACCCCCTCCCTGACGGTGCGCGCCCTGGTCTCCCCGCCCGACGCCCTGGTGGGTTCGCGCGCCCTCCAGTTCGTCCTGGTCAACCGCCGCCCGGTGGCCAGCCGCTCGGTCCAGCAGGCCCTTTACCGCGCCTACGAGCCGTTCCGGCACGGCACCCGCCATCCCGCGGCCGTCGTCCTGCTCGAGGCCCCGCCCGAGCTCTTGGACGTCAACGTCCACCCGACCAAGCGCGAGGTGCGCTTCCGCGAGGAGTCGCTGGTGTTCGACACGGTGACCCGCGCGGTCTCGAAGGCCCTGCTGGCCGCCAAGGGCATCCCGACCCTCACCTTCGGCAAGGCCCCTCAGCCGTCGCCCGCGCCGGCTTACGCCTATCCGGCGCCGACCGAGAGCCGCACGGCGGAAGCCCCGCGGACCAGGGAGCTGCCGATCTCCCGCCCCGAGCCCCGTCCTCAGCGCCCGTGGTTCGACGAGGGCGCCCGCTACCTCGGCCAGATCGAGCGCGCCTATCTGCTCTTTGAGGCCTCCGGCGGCCTGCTCATGGTCGACCAGCACGCCGCCCAAGAGCGCGTGCTCTTCGAGAAATATATGGCCGAGATCGAGTCGGGGAGCGTGGCGGTCCAGCGCCTGATGCTGCCGCTGCCCGTAGTCCTGCCGGCCTCGGCCGTGGCCGCCGCATTGGCCCGCAAGGAACGCCTGGCCCGGGCCGGCTTCGAGGTGGCGGTCTTCGGCAAGACCACCTTGCGCGTCTCGACGGTGCCGGCGGTGTTCGCCAAGGCCGGCCAGGTCGAGGACGCGGTGCACCGGGCCTTGGACGGGCTGACCGCCCCCGGGGCCGCGGCGGCCGATGCGCGCTACGACGCCACGGCCACCATAGCCTGCAAGGCGGCGGTGAAGGCGCACGACCCTCTGTCGGAGCGCGAGGCTCTGGCCCTGCTCGAGTCGCTGCGCGCCTGCAAGGACGCCACGGCCTGCCCGCACGGGCGGCCCTCGATGGTGGCCCTCGACCGCGAAGAGCTGGCCCGGCGCTTCAGGCGGCCGGGTGCGGTCCCGCTCTAGGGCTTCGCGGCCTCGTCGAGCGTGCCGCGCTCGATGATCCACTTGCGCAGCGCGTCGACTTCCTTGCGCGCCACGGCGTACTCCTTCTCGTAGGTCTCGAGGAAGGCCAGAAATTGGCGGTTCTCCTCGACGGTGTGGCTGCCCTTCTGGTAGGCCCGGAAGAAAGCCTGGCCGGCGTCGAGGTAGGCGACGACCTCGGCCAAATCGCGGGCCAGCTCGGTCGGGGAATCGAGGTTGCGGCGGGCATGGGCCGGGGCGGCCGGCGGCGCCAGCCGCGGCGCCGGCTTCTCGACGCCCACGGAAGCCTCAGGAGTGGAGGCCGACGGCAGCGGCGCGTCTTGGGCCATCAGGAACGGGACCAGGGCGGACAACACGGCGGCTAAGGCGATGAATACGGCACGGCTCATGGAGGACCTCTCCCGGCGGGAAGGACAGTATAGCCAAAAACGGCTAGGCCCTTTTTGGGCCTTGCGGAATCTATCGGCCGGGGCTACCCTGGAAATACCGCCGGGGTTCGCAACCCGCCGTCAGGGGGCGTAGAGACGGCGGCCAATCTGGGGCGCGAGTGGTCCTTCGAGACCATCAACTCGCGCCCCGCGTATTTACGGGCCGAAAAGGAAGCCCAGCAGGCCCAAAGCCACGGCCCCGATGACGGCTCCGATCGGCCCGCCGACCAGAAATCCTATGCCGGCGCCCGCCGCCGCGCCCCCCAGGCCCCACCAGGCGCCGTTGCCGCTCTTCTGGGGCTTGGCCTTGTCGTCGGAGGTCAAAGGGTTCTTGGGCTCGCGGAGCAGGCGCTTGCCGGGGGTGCCGACGATGAGGTCGGCCGACACCGGGCGCTCGCTCTTGACCGGGACGAGGACGGGCGGCGGGCTGACCGAGCCGTTGGACTCGTCGAAGGCGTCCCCGGCGCCGCGCTTGGCGGCCCCGGGGTCGGCCTGCAGGGCGGCGGCGCGGGAGGCCTCCGAGGCGGCGCCTAAAGTGGTCAGGACCTGGGCGAAGGCCGGGGCGGCGCAGAGCAGGGCGGCCAGAGATAGGACGGCTTTTCTGGTCATGCCCCCATTGTAGGGGAGGCCCGTCGGGGGCGAGAGGGGCCTTCGTCCCAGACGAGGGGCGGCGTCGGGCCTATCGGGTCCGGCCCCGAAGGACAGGGGGCGCCTTACTCGCCCCAGACGCCGCAGACCGGCCGGCTCCGGGCACCTTTCTCCGCGCCGGCCACGCGCGCCTGTTGGGCGCATTCCCGCGCGGACCAGCGCGGCTCGAATCCCTCGAGGCTCAGCGGGTTCCCCCGGCGCGCCCGCTCCAGCTCGCGGCAGCGCGTTGCCGCCAGCGGACCGGCGTCGCCGGCGGCGGCGAGCGCCGCCTGCGCCGCCGTGGGCACTTCGCACCAAGACTTGGCGCGCTCGATGAAAGCCTTGCCGCACTCCTCGCCGAGGACGCGGTCCGCGCCCTCCGTGCCGAGCCGGACGGAGCCCTCGAGGAAGGCGCACGACGCCCTCCAGGCGCGCTCCTCCCACTCGATCGAATAAGTCCCCGCTCCGACCGCCTCGTGGTCGTAGACGTGCTGGGCCTCATGCCAAAAAGTCTTGAGGGTGAGAGCAAGGTCGCGGACGGAATCACTGGAGAGGCTGATGCGTCCCGAGCTGTCCGCGCTGCCGGAAGCCGGGTTCCAGCCGTGGCCCCCTCCCGCGAGAAACTCGCAGACGCAGAGCCGGCGCCGCGGCCCGAGCCTATCGAGCGCGCCGCGCGCGTGCGTCAACTCGGCGGCGGCCTTCGGGTCCGCGAGGACCGGCTCCGAAAGCCGCAGGAGCCGGTCGAAGAGCTGGGGCCGCTCCTCACAGCCCCAGGCCTCGGGAGCGCGGCGCGGCTCAGGCCGATGCTCCTTGAGGCAGGCTCGTCCCTGCAGCTCGGGCAGGACGACGATCTCGGTCCGCGGGTCGCCGGGCCTGCCTAGCGGCCGATAGAGTCCAGGGCCGATGGGTCGTGGGACCTCGAGCCCTTCGAGGAAGCCCAGGTCGTCGACCAGCAGCAGCGAGCGCACGGGCGTTCCGAGCCAAGCCAGCGGCTGCTCCAGACTGAAGCCCGAGCGCCGCTGGGGCGAGTCGACCAGCAGGAGGCGGGCGGACGCGTCCTCCGCCAAGAAGCCTGTCACCGCGCGCGCGGCCCATTCGAATTCGGAGCTCAAGCAGGCTCCACCCGGAGGCTTGAAAAGGTAGCGCACGGTCCGCCGGCCCGGCGGATCGGGAGGCAAGCTCAGGGCGACGGGGAAATCCGGGCTTGGGACCCCGTCATCGTAGCCCACTTCCAGGGCCGCGACCCCAGCCGCTTCCAAAGCGGCTTGAAACCGGGAATACAAGGAGAAGGCGACCCTCCCGGAACGGCCCGCCTGGTCCTCGCCCGACCCGACCCAGCCGGGCGGGACCCAATAATGGGTGATGCCGGCACGCGCCAGTTCGGCGGCGTGGAGCGCCAGGGCCAAGTCCAGCTCGGGACAGGTGTAAGGACTCCCGAGCAGGAGGACCCGCGTCCCCGTGTCGGCCCCCAACGCACCCCAGTCGAGCGGTCCCGTCGAGTACGCCGGCGCCACCATGATGGTGGGAGGCAGCGGCTGAGCCCCGGCGGCGGCGGGCCACAAAGCCGCGGCCAGGACCAGCGCCGCCCTCACCCCGGCTCCAGGTCGAAGGCGAAGTGGGCGTCCCCGCCGGCGTGGTGCGTCAGACGAAAGCCATTGCGGAGGTAGAACGCGACGACCTCGTCCCAGGTCTGCGTGGTCTCGAGGACGACGCGCTTAAAGCCGCGCGCCGCGGCCTCCACGATGAGCCGATGGAGGATGCTCCGCCCGATGCCGCGGCGGCGCAGGGAGACCGCCACCGACATCCGGACGAGCTCGGCGACCTCCGTCGAGCGCGCCAACAGGGCCCCGGTGCCGACGAGAGCGCCGTCCTGGCGGGCGACGAGGAACAGGCCGTCGGCGTAGGCCGCGGCGATGTCTTCCAAGTCCGGGTTCTTGGTCGGGTCGAGCCAGCCCCAGTGCCCGACCAAGCCGGCCAAGACCAGGCTCTTGGCCTCGGCCTGGTCCTCGGGCCGGAAAGGAGCGATCGAAATATCCACAAGACTGTCCACGTGGACACTCAAGCCGGGTCCGCCAGCCGCCCCACGAACAGCAGGACGCCCTTGGGGCCGCGGATCAGGAACAGGAAAGGATGGTCGGCCCGGAACACCGGCGGCGGGTCCGACATCATGGCCGAGCCCGGCATCATGACGGCGGTGGCCGCCGCGGCCTCGGTGCCCTTCTCGTCGACCGCCACGAAGGCCTTGTGGAGGACCGCGCCGATGAAGACCCCCTTCTCCTCGCTCATACCGGAGAAGTCGGCCTTGGCCGCGTCGAAGGCGCGCGCCATGCCGAGCTCGGCCAGGGCCTTGTCGGCGGACAGGGTCTGCTCGAGCTTGAACTTGGGCAGGGCGACCTGGACCTTCCGGCCCTCCAGGGCCGCCGTCCATCGGGCCAGCGCCGCGGCGTTTAAGCGCTTCTCGACGTCTCTTAAGCCGTCGCGCTTCTTGGGCAGGACGATGAGCATCGACACCGACTCGGCCTTGTAGGCCAGCTCGAGCAGTTGGACGTCGGGCAGCTCGGCGAAGCGGTGCCAACTCGTCTTGTTCATGAACTGGGCCTGCACCTTGGCGCCGTCGGCCTTCGTGAACGAGGCGGGCTGGGTGGACTCGTTCATGAACGGGTCCTCCCAGTCGCCCTTGAAGTAGACCGCGTTGGCGATGACCAGACGCGTGAGCGCATGGACGCCGCCTTCGGGCACAAGGTCCTTGATGCGCCCGGCGGTCTTCCCTTCCACCCAAGCGTTGATCGCCAACCGCGCTTTCCCGGCGGCCTGTTTGAAATCGGCGCCGTTGGCCGAGCCCCCGTAGGCGCCGGCGCAGAGGTCCGTGAAGGCCTTCTTTAGCGCGAACGTCTTCTCGACCCAGAGCGAGTTGGCCGCCGAGAGCTTCACGACCCCGGCCTTGCCCACCGCGTTGATCGCCTCGTTGGTCCCTTGGAAATCCTTGTGCACCTCGGCGGCGGCCTGAGTGAAGCCCAACACCTTGGCCATCTCGGCCGCGGTCTCGCCGCCGGCGCCGGCCCAGGCCATCGCCAGCGCCGAGGAGAGGCTGTACGGGGAGTAGAAGAGATTGCCGTCCTTTGGAAGTTTGGCGTGCAGCGCGAAGGCGAAGGCGTCGTTCATCGTCGCTCCGTGGGCGGGAAAGGCCAGGGCCAGGGCCAGCAGGAGTTTCATGGCGCCCTAAACATACCAGATGTCCACGCGCCGCGCCGCGTGAACTTGCTCACACCCCCCTGTCAAATCAGTTAAGAATGTTACCGAAGCAATGAGCCGTTAGGCCGTTACCTCCCTTGTGTGCGATTTGCGTTGCTTGGACGCAGGTCCGTCGGCAAGCCGTTGCCGTGTCTGTTTTAGTAGACATTGTTCGGCT
>JACPXC010000011.1 GCA_016196755.1 Elusimicrobiota bacterium | reverse complement strand
GCCAAAGACTGGGACATGATCGAGCCTTCCATGCCCCTCGGTCCCCTCGGCGTGGGGCCCTCGGCGGAGGGATGCCAGGAGATTCAACCAGTTTTCCTTATACTGCATCACGCACGAGCGGAAATTAACTTAGGAGCAATGACCTTAAGGCGCCGGTATGCGGCGCGTCGGCCGCGCAGGAGGGCCATGCCGCCGCTCTTGTCGATCATGGAGGCCGAGATGTAGGGCGGGTCGGACTCCGGGTTGAGGGTGTGGCGGGAGACGACGTGGACGCCCTTGAGGCCGCGCGCGGCGAGCTCCGCGCGCGCGAACGCCGCGGCCTCGGCGAGCGCGGCGTCCGGCGTGCCCAGCGGCAGGCGCTGGTAGAATGAGAAGTCGCTGATGGCGCCGATCTCGCCCTCGAACTCCCCCGCGCCGAACCTGCCGGCCACGGCCTCAAGAGCGTCGGCGACGGCGGCGCGCTGGGCGGCGGTCCACGGCGGGAGCTGTTCGACCAGCGCCTCGCGGCCCCGGGCGTCGAAGACCAGCATCTCGCCGCCCGAGCGTCCGCCGACCGTCAGCGCGGCCTTCTCGGCGCGGGAGAGGCCCGAGAGCGACTCGGGGAGGGAGACGCCGACGTCAGGCACGGCGTTGCGGTCGCTTAGGATGGCCACGTCGACGCCGGCGTCGGAGGCGGCCTTGAGCGCGGCCCCGGTCTCCGGGGAGGCCGGCCGCGAGGTCTTCTCCAGGGTGTTGTCGTAGTCGAACACGGCCAGCTCGGGCTTGGCGGCGGCGAGCCCGGCGAGGATGGCGTCGGCGTGCGCGCGCGAGACCGGGCGCAGCGAGCGCACGTCGCCGTGGACCTCGGCCAGGGCCTTGAGGGCCGCGCGGTGGACCTCGTAGTCGTCGGGCCCGCCGTGCGGGTTGGCGGCGGCGACGCGCTCCAGAGCGGCGCGGTCCAAAGCGGCCACGGCGGCGCGGCGTTCGGCCAGCGGGCGCTGGGAGTCGACCGCAGCGGCTGCGCGGCCTTCGAGAGTGAATGGCACCAACGCGGGGCTTCGCCGGTCCGACGCTTCTGAGATGTCAACGACGCCGCTGGCGCCACCGCGCGCGCCCGAGCCAGTGAAGAAGGAATTGAGGACGGCGGCGCGCTGCCCCGTCGCGGCGCGCGATACGCCGCGCGCGCCGGCCGACAGGGTTCCCAGGGCGGTCTCGGGTTTGCGCTGGGCCGCCCTCAAAACCTCGGAGGCGGCACTTCCTCGCGATAACGCTCGGTCGGCGGCGGCCGGTAGGGCCAGGGGAGCGGCGATCGCCAAAGCGGAGGGCGCGGCGACCGCCGTCGGGACGGGGACTGCCGGCACAGCGCTAAGCGAGGGAGAGGGTGTTGTTGGCAGGCCCGGCGCGGAAAGCAGGCTTCCGGGCGCGGTCGGCGCCAGGCTCAAAGGAGCGATCGGTACTACCCGGACCGGGGCGACGGGAGCGGCCTTGACGACCTGGGCCAGTGCGGCAGTCGCCCCGGGACCCGCCGACAGGATGGCCAGGGATAATGCCAATAACGCGTTTAAAGGCTTCACTTATCGAGAGTGTAACGGCGTCCCGGAAGCCTTGCGTGGGCCTTCCGGGCGGAGCCCGAAGTCCTTTGGTCCCAGGTTAGTTGGAGGACATTCCGACTAGGCCTTCTCGGCACCCGTGGGGCCATTGAGCCGTTCCGGGCCGTGGACCGGGACGTCCTTGACCCATATGATCGCGCCCGGTTTGTTGTTGGGCACGACGTAGGGCGTGACGGGCGTGACGTGCGAGATGTGCCACTCGTACTGGCCGTCGCCCCGGGTGACCCGCTCGATGCGCGCGAAAGCCACGACCTCGGCAGGCCGGCCGGGCTGGTCGTCGGTGAAGGTCTGGATGATGGCCACGAAGGGCTTCGGGTTAGTCGACATGGTGCGGTATTCGATCTTCTTCTTGCCGCTGAGGATCTCTTGCGCCCATTTGCGCTTGATCTTGAGCCCCGGGACCGTGCGCGGGAGCTCGAGGGTGCTGAAGTCGCCGGATTTCGGCCGCGAGGTCTCGACCTTGGCCTCTGCCGGCGCCGGCTCGGCCTTCCCCGCCGCGGCCCCGGCCTTTTTGCCGGCCTTGGCGGCTTTGGCAGCCTCGCGCTTGGCGGCGGCCAGCTCCTTCTCGATCATCTCCTCGGTCAGCACACCCTTGTGCTTGCGGGTGCGCTGCATGATGTTGGCGAGGAAGAGCTCGAAGGGCAGGCGCTCGAACTCGCCGATCGACACGCCCTGCATGCCGCGCGGATAGATGAAGCCGATGATGCGGTTGACGACCTTCTCGATGTCGGCCGAGACGGTGTAGGGGACGGCGATCGTGTCCCACATGCTGCGCGAGAAGAAGTCGTAGAGCAGGACCTGGACGTCCTTGGCCATGTGCTGGAGGGCCGGGGTCTGGCCGGTCTTGAAGTCGCCGACCAGCACCTCGAGGCCGTCGGCCACGCGGCGCGCCAGCACGACGTCGTAGAGGCCGCGGAAGATGTCGCGGTGGGCGGGTCGGCCCTGGGCGTCGTAGCGGTCGACGACCAGGAGGTTCGGCAGCTCGGAGCCCAGCACGATGGGGTAGAGCTTGACCGTGCGGGCGAACTCGTCGTACATGGTGCGCATGCGCGCCTGCATGGCGTCGCGGTAGCCGAGGGTGCGCTCGCGCGGCGAGCCCAGGAGGTTCACGGTCTCGGCCAGGTGCTCGCGGTCCCAGATCGTCAGCGCCTTCTGCCAGAGCTCCTCGAAGGCGGGGAGTTCCTTGGTCTCGACGTACTTCATGACGGCCCAGTCGAAGGCCGTGTGAGCGACGTGACCGAGCAGCATGGGGATGCGGTTGCCGCTGCCGCCGCCGTACTCGAAGCGCTTGGCCTTGAAGGATTTGATGCTCGAGGCCGACGCGGCCAGGTCGCCCACGCGGTTCTCTCGGTAGGAGCCGAGCATGGCGGCCAGCGCGGTCTCGACGTAGTCCTCGCGCGCCACGCCCGCCATGTGGTCGGCGGCGTGCAAGGAGCCGGCCAGGGCCCCCTTCACGGCCGGGTTCTCGCTGACGGTCATGACGTGCTGGTCGTTGAGGTAGAGCCCCTCGTTCTCCTGCAGGTCGGCGAGGAGCTGGGGGACGGCCCTGTCGAGGGTGGTCGGGCGCACACGCACGGCGGGCTTGCCGTCGACCTCCGTGCGCGTGAGCGCGAAGGAGTCGCCGGGAAGGCCGAAGCGCTGAATCTGGCGAGACAGGGCGGCCTCGAGCTCCGACACGCTCACGCCGCGCTTGGGGCGCACGGTCACTCCGAAGGACTTGTCCTCGACGACGACGCCCTCGGGGGCGGCGGCGGCCGCGGCGTGGCGGATGATGTCGATCTCGTGGCGCTGGAAGCCGCGCGCGGTCTTGAGCTTCGGGAAGGAGCCCGAGTAGCCGTAGAGGGTGTTGCCGTCGTTGGAGAGCGAGAACATCTTCCAGCGGGTCAGGTCGTCGCGCTGGCGCAGGGTCATCCCGCGCTCGATCATCTTGTCGACCTCTTCCTGGCTCTTGTCGGAGAGCAGGACGAAGCTCATGCCGGCCTTCTGGAGCTTGCCCATGTCCTCGAGCAGGTCCCACGGCACGCGGTCGCCGAGGAGCTTGAGGTCGATGAGCACCAGGCGGGGCAGCATGCGGGAGAGGGGCTTGAGGACCTCGGGGACGCTCACCGGCTTGCGCGGTCGGATCTCGGAGACCGCCTCGGTCTCGTTCTCGGGCAGATGCTGGGCCTGGTTGTACGGCATGAAGTGGAGGACGCGGACCTTGGTGTCCTCGCCGATGACCTTGGGCGCGCCGGGGTTGCGGGCGGCCTTGGCGCGCAGCTCGGCGAGGAGGCGGACCTTGAGGCGCGCCACCAAGCCGGCCTCGTCCTCGCCGGCCTTGGACTTGGCGACCGAGGAGCCGAAGTAGGCCTTGAGGTCGCGCAGGGTGAGCTCGGAGACCGGCTTGGTCTCGGCGTCTAGGATGCGCGTGACGAAGAGCATCCTGTTGCCCGCCACGACGCGCACCGGCAGTTCGCGCTGGTACTTGCCCCAGAACCACTCGCTGCGCTCGTTGTTGATCATGCGGATCGAGGCCGAGACCTTGGAGTCGAAGAGCTTGCCCTGGGTGGTGCGGCCGACCCACAGGTCGAGGGTGTCCGTGTGCTCGGTGGGGGCGAACGCCGCGGCGCCGGCCTCGGGGGCGGCGGCCGAGGCCGAAAGGCCGTCGCCGCGCTCTCCTTCGCTGCCGTCGAAGAAGTCGTCGATGCCGTTGACGGGACCCGCGGGGCGGGCAAACAGCGCGGCCGCGGCGGCCGCGGCGGGCGACTTGGCGGCGGCGGCCGCGTAGGAGGGAGCAGCGGCAGCGCGTCCAGCGACCTGGGCGCCCGGGACAGACATGGGCACGGCTGACGGCGCGGCGCCGGTGGGCAAGGCCGTGGGAGCGACGGAGGCTTCGGCGCGCACGCCGTTGACGGCGGACGGCAAGGCGAGAGCGGGTTGGGCCAGGACGGACTGAGCCCGGGGTAGGGCTAGGCTGGGGGTGACGCTAGGAGCAGAAAGGCCGGACGCGACGGAGAGTGAAGGCTGGGCGAGCGTGACGGGCCGCGCGCCCACGGCGGCGACGCCGGAGACCCCGGCGCCGGCGGGAGCCGCCGTCACCGGGAGGTGGACCGTGGGTCCCGCCGAGGCGACGTTGGACACGGCGAGGAGGATGGCGAGGACCCGACGCGGCAGGTTGTTGGCGTTCACTTTTTGCCCTCTTTCTTGACGGCCTTCGCCTTAGGTGTCTTGAGCTCCTCGGCCGTGGCCTCCTCGACCTCGGCCTTGTAGTGGGCTTGGAACTCCTCGTCGTTGCGCATCCGCTCGATGGTGTTGGCGATCTCTTGGACGATGCGGCCCTGGCGGAGCTTGCCGTTGGGGAGGATCTGGAAGAAGTCGTTGGGCTCGAAGTAGAGGTCGACGCCGCCGCTCTTGTACTCGAAGCGCACGTGGAGCTTCGCGATGGCCGGGCCCTGGGCCCAGCCGTCGCGCCAGGTGCCGTCGGGGGCGGGCTGGGCGAAGCCGACCAGCATGCTCATGGCCAGGGTCTTGGCGTAGACGCTGTCGCCGTCGCCCTCGAAGGGCTCCTTGCCGGTGCGGTAGGCGACGACGCTGAGCACCCGGCCGTCGGGGGTGTCGCGCTTCATGAGGCGGGGCAGGCGCGTGAAGACCTTGTAGAGCTTGTTGCCGACCTTGAAGGGCAGGGTGATGAGGCTCTGGCGGTCGGTGGTGAGCCCGGCCAGGTTGTGCATGATGTCGTCGGCCGCCGCGGCGTAGTCTTCGAAGATGCGCTCGTAGATCTTGGAGAACAGGGTCAGGGCGCGGTCGAGGTAGCCGCGCGAGCGGGTCTTCCAGCCCGGGTCCTTCATCAGCGCGGCCTGCTTCTTGCTGACGAATACGCCGTTTTGGACCGGCTTGTGCCACATCTGGCGCAGGCGCTCCTGGCCCTGGGCCAGGGTGGTCTGGCGGTCCTGGCCGCGCCAGACCTTCTCCATGAGCTCGGGCATCAGGCGGTAGAACAGGCTGCCGGTGAACATGGCCAGCGGGCCGTGGTAGCCGCGGTCGGAGTCCCAGGCGTCCTGGCTCTGGGAACCGTCGAAGCGCTGCCCGGCCTTGCGCAGGAGCTGGGGCTCCCAGAAGTCGTCCCACTGGCGGATCTCGCCGAGCTTGACGCCGACGGCCTTGAGGCGGCGGTCGCCCAGGATGACGTTGACCTGCTCGACGAGCTGGGCGTCGCCGGCGGCGGAGCGGAAGGTGACGCTCTTCGGGAAGGCCTTGGCGAGCTTCGGCGAGCCCTTCGTGTCGGCCAGCACCAGGAACTTCTCGGGCTCGGAGAGCAGGTCCTCGCCTTTAAAGCGCGTGTCGAGCGCCTGGAGGACGCGCGCCACGGAGAGCTCGGCGGGGGCCGGGGCGTCCTCGATGAAGGCCTTGGGCTCCTTGGCGCGGGAGTGCAGGGCGACGCGGCCGCCGTTGCGGCTGGCGACGATGATCGGGTTGGTGCGCCCGACCTTGAGGCGCTTGAGCAGGACCTCGTCGGCCGAGTCCGGTCCGGTGGACTCGCGGCGGGTCATGAAGACCAGGTGGGAGCCCAGGTCGACGAGCTTCTGGATCGCGGCCACGGTGGCCTCGGAGGCGGGGCCCGTGAACATGTCGTGGATGAAGACGACGCGCGGGGCCGCCACGGCGTCCTCGATGACGGCCGCGTCGACGCCGGCGACGGTCTCGCCGCCGCGGGGGGCGGGCCAGCGCAGGGGCTCGGCCAAGACGTCCGGGCCGGTCTCCTCGGCCGGGCGCTGGCGCAGGGCGTCGGCCTCGCTCGGGAAGGGGCGCAGGCGCGAAGACTGCTGGAGCGCGGGGAAATACTGGGCGAACATCCGGCGGATCTCAGCGCCGCGCAGGGACCACTCGCTGGCGGCGGGCGCGGGAGCCTTGGCCGGGCGGTCTTTGTCCTCAAGGGACTTCTGGAAGGCGGCGTCGTTCTGCGCGAGCTCGACGTCGTAGGCCAGCTTGAGGGTCTCGGGCCCCTGGGTGATGGTGCCGTCGCCCTCGATGGCGAGCAGTTCCTCGGGCTCGAAGGCGAAGGAGCGGCTGGTGCGCAGGTACTCGATCTGCACCGAGACGCGGCCGATGCGCGGGCCCTGCACCGACTGCTGGCGCCAGCGCAGGTCCAGGCCCTTGCGCCCGTAGCCGCGCAGGACGGCGAGGGCCACGGCGCGGGCGTTGGCCTCGTCGCCGTCGGTCGAGTCCTCGCGGCCGAAGCGGTAGACCGTGGCCGTCAGCTCGCGGCCGTGGGCGCTGTCGAGGGTCATGACGCGGTCCACCGAGACGCCGAGGTCGTAGACCTTGCCGGTGAAGGGCGAGACCAGCGGCACGTGGGTGTAGACCTTGCCCTCGGTCAGGAGGTTCTCGCGGATCTCGTTCTGGGCCAGCCGGTAGTCGCCGACCTCGCGCTGCCAGAAGTTGGCGGCGTAGGTCTTCGCGTGGCGCAGGTACTCGTCGGAGGCGGCGCGGCCGGACTTGCCCGCGCGCTGCTTCTCGAGGGCCCCGTCCTCCGAGGTCGCGTTCCAGCGCGCCTCGAGGGCGGCGAGGAGCTTGGGCAGGGTCGTGTATTTGGTGCCGGCGCGGGCGGTGTCGATGTAGAAGTCGGTCAAGAGGCCGTGGAGGACCTTCCAGGTGAAGAGGCCGAACTGCCCCTGGGCCGAGGCCTTGCCGCGCTTGGGGGCTTCGGTCGTGTAGGCGGAGCGCGGGAGCCAGAAATCGATGTGCTGGCGCAGGTCGGAGAGAGAGGCTTCCTCGGCGGGCAGCGGCGCCTCGCCGGTCAGGGCGCCGAGTTGGGCGGAGACGGCATCGGCGCCGCGCGCCAGGCCCAGCGACGCCCCGCGCAGGACGGCGGGCACGGCGTCGCCGGAGGCGGCCTTGGCCAGCGAGTCGCCGACGATGAGCATCGTCTCGCGGCCCTCGGCCGCGCCGAAGCGCGTTTCGAGAGTCGCGGCCAGGCGGCCCAGCGCCAGCTCCTGGCTGAAGGGGCGCATGACCATCCGGCGCGGGTCCGCGGCGTCGGCTCTCAGGCGGTAGGGCAGGGCCGACGAGGCCAGCGAGGCGTTGAAGCGGCGGATGAACCCGCGGCGGGAGGATTCGAGTTTGGAGTCGGGGGCGCCCATCATCAGCCCGAAGGTGAAGGGCGAGGCGTCGGGGACGACGGTGGTCCCGGCGAAGTGGGCGACGCGCTCGGCCACCGCGCGGAAGCGGGCCACCTCGCGCGGCTCGAAGGCACCGGCTTCGCTGATGGTGCTCCAGCGTTTGCCGCCCTCGGCGGTTTCGACGACGGAGATGCGCGCGCCGCCGTAGCTGGCGATGACGATGGGGTTGCCGGCGGCGGGCGTGAGGCCCGACAAGAGCTCCTCGTCGGCTGAGCCGGCGCCCAGGTCAGGCCGGTCGGTCAAGAGGACGAGCCGCACGCCCTGGTCGACTAGGGCCTGCAGGCGGCGGGCGTCCGCGGCGGGCATCGCGCCGGCCCAGACGTCCGACACGACCAGCGTGCGCGGCAGATGGGTGCGGACGTCGCTGCCGTCCTTGAGGGCGCGGAAGACGACGTTCTCGTGCGGCTGGCCCGGGTTGCTCGGAGCCAGACCGGTGCGGCTGGAGCCGGGGGGCAGGAGGCGGTCGGCGCCGAAGGAGGGCTGGTAGGTCTCTCCGGCGCGCGAGACTCCGTTGACGGCGGCTTTGCTGCCGTCGAAGAAGAACCGCGAGACGGCCGCGGCGAGACCTGCGCCGGGGCGCGCCACGGCTGAGGCGAAGCGCGTCACCGTGGCGAGCACGCCGGTGCGCGCGGGAGTGGCGACGGAAGCCGCGGCCCCGGCCTTCGCGGGGGCGGCGTTGATGCGTGTCGGCAGGGCGAGCGATGGCGCGGCGAAAGCGGCGGGGGCGACGGCGGACGGCGCGGCAGCCACGATCGGCGACCGAGCGATAGCGCGAGGAAGTGCCGCTTCCGAGGACATGGGGGCGACCGTCAGCGTCGGAGAGAGCGTCCCCAAAGTCGGAGCCCCGCCGGTGAGGGCGGGGCTCAGCGTCGGTAGGCTCTGCGGGGCGAGGGGCGCGTGGCCCGCCGCCGCCCCGTGGACGGGGACGACGGCGCCCGTCGGAGCCGCCCCGGTGCGGAACTGGGCGGCGGCCGGCGCGGCACTGGCGAAGACGTTGGCGGCTGCGAGGAAGATCGACAGGAAAGTCTTCGGGGTCATTAAGCCCTCTCGGCGTTGGGTATTGACCATTCTCAATCCGTTGCGACGCCCCGATTGTAGCCATGGCCCTCCGGACTCCTATGGGCCAACGGGGTTCCGGGCGCGAAAGTATTCGACCTATGGAGGGCTGGGCCCCCGGGCCCACTGTGGGCGTAGTGTCTTTTCTTGACAGAATGATATCCTCGTCGCCTCTATGAAGAACCCGCGCATCCTGGCCGCCGCCGTCCTGGCTGCCGCCGTCTCGGCCTGCTCCTCCTTAAAGAACGTCGCCTCCGAAGGGGTCCAGCTTTGCGAGGGAGGCGCCTGCCGGGCGCTGGCCGAGGACTCCCGCGCCGACCTGGCGCGCGCGCTCTACGCCTTCCTCCGCGACGCCGAGGGCCGCGAGCTCGCGCTCTCGGAGGCCGCGCCCGGCGAGCGCACCTTCCGCGGCAAGGGCGTGCGCATCTTCACGCAGGGCGGGCCCATATCCGCGGTCTATAAGGGAAAGGGGATGCGGATCACCGACGTCCTCTACCTGGACCTGACCGAGGGCGTCATCAAGTTCAAGGCCCGCCTGCGCGGCACCTACCTCTGGGTGCCGGTGCTCTGCGCCGAGGGCTCGGGCACCATCACGGTGCGCTCGGGCACCGACGCGCGCATGAGGCTGTCGAGCGTCTGCACCTGGGTCATCTCGGGCCCGATGCTTTGGAAGTGGGACGGACTCATCGACCGCCTCGAGCCGGTTGACGGCCTCATCGGCATGCGCTACGCGATCAAGGGCGGCGGGCTGATCGTGGCCGGCGGCGGCTCGGGTTACCTGCTGGCGCGCGCGGAGAAGGCCGGCACGGCGGAGAAGCCCGAGGAGCCGGAGCCCGCCAAGGGCATGCCGGTCCCGGGCGTATCGGCGGCGATGACCCTCGACGCGCGGCTCTACGCCGGGCCGGACTCCGTCATCGAGGCGGGCACGGCCTTCACGCTGGCCGTCGAGCTTTCGAACCCCGACGCGGCCGCGCCGGGGAGCGTGCGGCTCTCGGTGACCGGCAGTCCGGTCCTGGCCGCGGCGCTGCCGGAGTCCGAGAAGGACCTGGGTGTCGTCGCGCCGGGGCAGAAGGCCACCGTCTCGCTGGGCGGGACGCTGGGCGCGGAGACGGCGTCGCAGACGGCCTCGCTGCGCGTCGAGGCTCTGGGCGAGAACGGCGTCGTGCTCGCGGTCAAGAGCTTCGAGGTGGTCCTGCGCGGCGCCGGTCAGCCGGCCGGGTCTGCCGAGGCCTCGGTCGACGAGCTGCCGGCCGCGGTCGGCGCGGGCGGCCCCGACGACGCCGCGCTCGTCGTCGGCGTCAGCCGGCACAAGGACGGGCCCGCGGCGCGCTACGCCGAGCGCGATGCGGAGCTCATGGCCAAGTACCTCGCCCGGACGGCCGGCGTGCCGGAGGCCAACGTCAAGCTGCTGCTCGACGAGGCGGCGACCAAAGAGGCCCTCGATGAGGCGCTGACCCGCTGGCTGCCCGGCGTCCTCCGCGAGGGCTCGCGCGCGTTCGTCTACTTCGCGGGCCGCGGCGCGCCGGGGACGGACGGCCCGGCCCTGGTCCCGTTCGACGGCAAGCCCGGCGAGCCGAAGACTCTCCTGCCGCTCTCCGCGGTGACCTCCGTCCTGGCGGCGTCGCCCGCGCGGCGCGCCTTGGTCCTCCTCGACGCCGGGGGTGCGGCTCCGGCCGCCGTCCCGGCCTCCGCCGGGCGCCGGCTGGCGGTGCTCTCGGCCGCCTCCGGCGCGCAGGCCGCCGGCGACTTCGACAAGGCCAAGCACGGCCTCTTCACCTACGCGCTGCTCAAGGGCCTGCGCGGCGAGGCCGACGGCGACGGCGACGGGAAGGTCTCCGTCGACGAGCTCTTCGGCTACGTCTCGGGGCAGGTGACGCGGCGCGCGGAGGCGATGGGGCGCGAGCAGACGCCGGTCCTCTTGCCCGAGCCGTCGGCGGGCGACCCGGCGTTCTCGGTGTCGGGCCTCTAACCCAGGACCCGCAGCTCGAGCGAGATGCGCTCGACGCGGCCCAGCCACAGGCCCGCGCAGGGCGCGCAGCGGTAGACCGCGAAGTCCTCGCCCTTGAGGCGTCCGGCCTCGAGCGGCTTGGAACAGTCGGGGCAGGGCAATATCTCCTTGCCGGCCTCGGGCACCCACTCCTTGGCGGGCTTGTTCAGGGCTGAGAGCCGGGCGGCCAGGGCCCTCTCCTTCAGCCAGGCCCCTTGGCAGGCCGGGCACAGCCGCCACGCCGTCTCGCCCTCGGGCTCCCCCAACTCGGCCGCGCAGTCGGCGCAGAGCTTGGCGCCCGGGTGCGCGGCGCGCCGCGCCGTCTGGCGCAGGCCGAGGATCAGACGGCGCAGGAGGCCGAGGATCCGCCCCCAGAAGACCAGGAGCAGGATGAGGGCGATGGCTATCACCGGACCCATGGAGGTCCCTAACTGGGCCAAGAGCCAGGTGAAGGGGTCGCGCATGTCAGGAACCCTTGGGCGGCAAGGTATCCGGAAGTATCGCGATGACGATGACGAGGGCGTCCTCGTCGTCGATCGAGTAGAGCAGCGCGTACCCGTGGATGAAGAGCGCCGCCCCGCCGTCGGTCCCGATGCTCATGAAGCCGTCGGGGCGGGGGGCGGCCGCCAGTCCCAGGATTCGCTGGTTGATCTGCCGGCGCAGCGGGAAGGGAATCGACAGAAGGTCGGTTTCGGCCTTGTCGCTGATGGAGACGTTAAATCTTGCCATCCCGCTTGAGTTCGGCCAGGAATTCCTCGTAGGGGCGAGCCGGACGGCCGCGGCGCTCCTCGAAGATCCGGAGCCAGCGGTCTTCCTCGGTCAGGGCGCGCCGCAAGGCGGCGTTCGCCTGGGAGGAGATGGTGACGCCGGTCGTCGCCGCCTTCAGGCGCAACGCCCTGAGGAGGTCTTTGTCCATATGGATGGTCGTGGCTTGCCTTTGCGGGGCGGCAGGCTTGTCTTTAGGCATCACGATATTATGATGTCACGACGCCTTTTTGTCAAGGCCAAGCGCCCCGCTTCCCCGTATACACGTAATACACAGACATGTTCCGACGTACTAGATATTGAAAAAGAAACAATTTGATACCATACTAAGGCGTGGCGGCCTTCTCCGTCGAGGGCCGACTAGGAGCCGCTATCCCCCACGCAAGGGGAAACTTTATGTCCAACAGATTCACCGAACGAGCCCAGCGCGTCATCTTGATCGCCCAGGAAGAGGCCAAGCGCCTCAACCACGACTACGTGGGCACCGAGCACATCCTGCTCGGCCTCATCGCCTTGGGCGAGGGCGTCGCCGCCCAGGTCCTCGCCAACCTCGGCGTCGACCTGCGCCGCGTGCGCTCCGAGATCGAGAAGATCGTCGGCACCGGCGACAACGTGATGCTGCTCGGCGAGATCCCCTTCACGCCGCGCGCCAAGAAGGTCCTCGAGTACGCCGTCGAGGAGGCCCAGCACATGGGGCACTCCTACGTCGGCACCGAGCACCTGCTCCTCGGCCTTATCAGGGAAGAGGAAGGCGTCGCCGCCCGTGTGCTCGAGAACCTCGGGCTGCGGCTCGACGTCGTCCGCGAGGAGGTCCTCAACCTCCTCGGCGAGGGCCAGCAGGCGCCCCAGCCCGGTCAGGCCCAGCCCGGCCCCGGCGGGCGCTCCAAGTCCAAGACCCCGACGCTCGATGAGTTCGGCCGCGACCTGACGGTGCTCGCCCGCGAGGGCAAGCTCGACCCCGTCATCGGCCGAGAGAACGAGATCGAGCGGGTCATCCAGATCTGCGCGCGCCGTACCAAGAACAACCCCGTCCTCATCGGCGACCCCGGCGTCGGCAAGACCGCCATCGTCGAGGGCCTGGCCCAGAAGATCATGTCCGGGGACATCCCCGAGCTGTTGGCCTCCAAGCGGGTCCTCACGCTGGACTTGGCCGCCGTCGTCGCCGGCACCAAGTACCGCGGCGAGTTCGAGCAGCGCTTGAAGAACATCATCGAGGAGATCCGCCGGAGCCGCAACTCGGTCATCCTCTTCATCGACGAGCTGCACACCGTCATCGGGGCCGGCGCCGCCGAGGGCGCCATCGACGCCTCGAACATGCTCAAGCCCGCGCTCGCGCGCGGCGAGCTGCAGTGCATCGGCGCTACCACCCTCGACGAGTACCGCAAGTACATCGAGCACGACGCCGCGCTCGAGCGCCGCTTCCAGTCCGTCCTCGTCGAGCCGCCCTCGGTCGACGACACGGTCAAGATCCTGACCGGGCTCAAGGACAAGTACGAGGCGCACCACAAGGCCAAGTACACCGACGGCGCCCTGCGCGCCGCCGCCGAGCTCTCCGACCGCTACATCACCGACCGCTACCTCCCGGACAAGGCGATCGACCTGATCGACGAGGCCGGCTCCCGCGCGCGCCTGCAGACCACGCAGGCCCCGCCCGTGTTCAAGGAGCGCGAGGTCGCCATCGAGGACGTCGTCAAGGAGAAGTCCTCGGCCATCGCCAACCAGGAGTACGAGAAGGCCGCCCGCCTGCGCGACAAGGAGAAGGAGGCGCGCAAGGCCCTCGAGGACGAGAAGAAGAAGTGGCGCGACAAGCGCGACCAGACCGTCCCCACCATCGGCGAGGACGACATCGCCGTCGTCGTCTCCAAGTGGACCGGCGTGCCGGTCACCCGGCTCACCGAGACCGAGACCCAGAAGCTCGTCAAGATGGAGGACGAGCTCCACAAGCGCATGGTCGGCCAGGAAGAGGCCATCAAGGTCATCAGCCAGGCCATCCGGCGCTCGCGCACCGGCTTGAAAGACCCCAAGAAGCCGGTCGGCTCCTTCGTGTTCCTCGGCCCCACCGGCGTCGGCAAGACCGAGCTCGCCCGGACCCTCGCGGAGACCCTCTTCGGCAACGAGGACGCGATGATCCGCATCGACATGTCCGAGTACATGGAGAAGTTCGCGGTCTCGCGCCTGATCGGCGCCCCTCCCGGCTACGTCGGCTACGAAGAGGGCGGCCAGCTCACCGAGGCCGTGCGCCGCAAGCCCTACTCCGTCGTCCTGCTCGACGAGATCGAGAAGGCGCACCCCGACGTGTTTAACATCCTCCTGCAGGTCATGGAGGACGGCATCCTGTCCGACAACCTCGGGCACAAGGTGTCGTTTAAGAACACCGTCATCATCATGACCTCCAACGTCGGCGCGCGGCTCATCTCCAAGGGCAAGTCGCTCGGGTTCGCGGCCGGCACGGAGAACACCGAGAAGGACTACCGGGCGATGAAGGACACGGTGATGGACGAGGTCAAGCGCGTCTTCAACCCCGAGTTCATCAACCGCATCGACGAGGTCTTGGTCTTCCACCCGCTCACCGAGACGGAGATGAGCACCATCCTCGAGCTCATGCTCAAGAAGGTGGTCAAGAAGGTGGAGAGCCAGGCCTACAAGATCGAGTTCACGCAGGCCGCCAAGACCGCGCTCGTCGAGAAGGGCTTCGACCCGAACTACGGGGCGCGCCCGCTCGGCCGCGTGATCCAGCGCCTTGTCGAGGACCCGTTGGCCGAGGACATGCTGCTCCGGAAGTTCGAGACCGGGGCGGTCATCCTCTGCGACTTCGACAAGAAGGACGACAAGCTTGTCTTCACGACCAAGACGGCAGCCCACACCGGGTGATCCCGAAAGGCGGCCCTCGCTCATAAGTCGAGCGAGGGACCGCCTATTGTCGGTCCTGTCGTGGACGCCGTCGCCGCGCCTGGGTCTCCCCCTGGCGGCCTTGGCCGTGGCCGGTCCCGCCGCCTACGCCCTGCTGGGGCCGGGCGGCCTGTTGTCGACCGGGGCGGAGATCCTCGTCCAGGGCGGGCCGGCCGCACCCGGCGGCGAGGTCTTTATGCGCGAGGCGGGGACGCCGGCCGAGCCGCCTGCCGAGGCCCCCGCGGAACCCGGCGCGCCCGACCCGTTTAGGGCCTCCTTCGACGCCATGACCGCCGAGCTCGAGCGCGCCGCCGCCTCCCGGCGCTGGCGGACGGCGCTCTACGTCAAGGACCTCCAGCGCGGCTGGGAGTGGTCGTACCACTCCGACGACCTGTTCCCCGCGGCGTCGCTCATCAAGCTCCCGATCATGATCGGGGTGTTCGAGAAGATCCAGCGCGGCCAGCTCTCGCTCTACTCCAAGCTCAAGCTCCGGCGCACGACCCGCATGGGCGGCTCGGGCTCGCTCAAGTGGAGCCGCGACGGCACCTCCTACACGGTGCGCTACCTGCTCGAGAAGCTCATCAAGGAGTCCGACAACACCGCGATGATGCTGCTCCTCGACGAGGTCGGGATCGGCTTTCTCCAGCAGTATTTCCCGCAGATGGGCCTGGTCTACACCGAGATCAACCCCGACGGCCTGCGCCTGAGCTCGGACCAGGTGCGCGGCGAGAACTACACGACCGCGCGCGAGATGGGGGTTTTGCTCGAGCGCATCTACCGCGGCGAGCTCGTCAACGGCTTCGCCTCCGAACTCATGCTCGACATCCTCAAGCGCAAGCGCGCGCGCTCGCGCCTGGCCAAGCACCTCCCGCCGGGCTGGCAGATCGCCCATAAGACCGGCCTCCTGCGCCGTTCCTGCCACGACGCCTCGATCGTCTTCTCGCCCAACGGCGACTACGTGATGGTGGTCCTGACCGGGCGGGTCGACAACTACCCCACCGCCAAGGACTTCATCGCCCGGTTGGGCAAGGTCACCTACAAGCACTACCGCGGCGACAGCGGCCTCACGGCCAAGTCCGGCGGCGGCGTAGCCCGCTAGCGCCATGCGCGCCCTCTTTGTGCTGCTCCTGGCCGCTTCGGCCGTCCCGGCCGGGGCCCAACTGGAGCCGCCCCCGATCCAGCGCTACCTCGAGAACCTCAAGCTCGGCGACCGTCTCCAAGACGTGAAAATAGTCTATCCCCCGGTGCGCGATTGGTCGACCTCGAGGGAACCTTCTTGGGGGGGTGAGCGTATTACTATCCAGAGGGGACAGGCCAAGTACCTGCCGGACGCCGTGGAGTCCTTGACTCTGGGGTTCCGCCGGGGCCGCCTGGTCCGCCTGGAGGCCGTGTACAGCCGTGACTTCTCCAAGAAGAAGCCGCTCGAGCGCGTGGTGGGGGACCTGTCCCTGCAATACGGGGAGCCTCGCCGCCAGGACCATACCTACTTCTGGTGGGACTCCAGCACCGCTATGGTGGCATCCGTCACGGCCCAGCCGGCGCCCTCCGGCCCGGCCGTCGAGCTGCGCACCACGCTCGCCATCATGGACCGCGCCCGCTTCGACCCCATGCGCTAGGGCTGTTCCCCGGTCCCCGCCCCGTCGTCCTCCCAAAATAGCCTCTTGTATTTTTACTGTACATATGTATAATAGAAGGCCGTGATGACGAACACCCCACGGAGGAACATAGAATGACGCAGCAAAGCGACGGGAAGGCGAAGGCTCTGGAGCTGGCGCTCCAGCAGATCGAGAAGGCCTACGGGCGCGAGGCCATCATGCGCTTGGGCGACAAGGACACGAAGGCGAAGATCGACGTCATCTCCACCGGGGCCCTTTCCTTGGACCTGGCGCTGGGCGTCGGCGGCCTCCCGCGCGGGCGCGTCATCGAGATCTACGGCCCGGAGTCTTCCGGCAAGACGACTTTGGCCCTCCAGGTCGTAGCTCAGGCACAGAAGGCCGGCGGACAAGCCGCCTACATAGACGCCGAGCATGCCATGGACCCGGCCTACGCGAAGGCCCTGGGTGTGGACACCGACAACCTGCTCATCACCCAGCCCGACTCCGGCGAGCAGGCGCTCGAGATCGTCGAGAAGCTGGTGCGCTCCGGCGCGCTCGACGTCATCGTGGTCGACTCGGTGGCGGCGCTGGTGCCGCAGGCCGAGATCGAGGGCGAGATGGGCGACAGCCACATGGGCCTGCAGGCGCGGCTCATGAGCCAGGCCCTGCGCAAGCTGACCTCGACTCTGGCGCGCACCCACACGACCCTCATCTTCATCAACCAGATCCGCCACAAGATCGGCGTCATGTTCGGCAACCCCGAGACGACGACCGGGGGACTCGCGCTCAAGTTCTACTCCTCGGTGCGCCTCGACATCCGGCGCATCGAGAACCTCAAGCAGGGTGACGTGATCTACGGCGCCCGCTGCCGCGTGAAGGTGGTCAAGAACAAGGTGGCCCCGCCCTACCGGCAGGCCGTCTTCGACATGATCCACGGCTACGGCATCTCGAAGGAAGGCTGCCTGGTCGACATGGGCGTGGAGGCGGGCCTGCTCGAGAAGTCGGGGGCCTGGTTCATCTTCAACGGCGAGCGCATCGGCCAGGGCCGCGAGAACGCCAAGGCCCACCTGCGCGACAACCTGCCGGCCGCGGAGGCGCTCGAGAAGGCGCTGCGCGAGAAGTTCCTCGTGGCGCCCGGCACCCCGGCGCCGGCCGTCACGGACGAGGCCGAATCCGAGCCCGCCGCGGCTCCGGCGCGCGGCAAGGCCAAGAAGTAGGCGATGGCCCAGGACGATGGGGGGCGGCCCGAGGAATCGGGCCGCCCCCCTTCCCCTTCCGAAGCGGCCTGGTTGTTATCCGAGTTCACGCGCCACCTGGCGCTCGAGCGCGGCCTCTCCAAGAACACCTGCGCGGCCTACGCCTCCGACCTGCGCCACTACCTGGGCTGGCTGGGCGCGCGCGACCCGCTCAAGGCCGACCCAAAGCTGCTTGACGACTACCTCTGGCATGCGAAGTCCGAGACCGGCCTCGGCGCGGCCTCGCTCTTTCGCCGCATGGAGTCTTTGCGCGCGTTCTACCGCTTCCAGGCCGCCGAGGAGCGCGTCCCCGAGGACCCCACCCGCGATTTCCGCGCCCCGCGCCTGCCCGAGCGCCTGCCCGACGCCCTGACCGAGGACGAGATGGCGCGCCTGTTCTCGGCGCCCGACGGCGGCACCCTCCAGGGCCTGCGCGCCAAGGTCATCCTCGAGCTGCTCTACGCCACCGGCCTGCGCGCCTCCGAGCTCCTCTCGCTCAAGGCCGAGTACGTGAACCTGGCCGAGGGCTGGGTGCGGGTGCTCGGCAAGGGTTCCAAGGAGCGCCTGGTCCCCATGCACGCCCGCGCGATCGCGGCGCTCTCGCGCTGGCTGCGCGAGCGCGAGCGGCGCTTCGGCGCGGGGCCGCGCGACCCGCAGGTGTTTTTGGGGCGCGGCGGCCGGGCGCTCTCGCGCGTCCAGCTCTGGCGGGACCTCACGGCGCTGGCCAAGCGCGCCGGGCTCAAGCGCGCGGTGCATCCCCACCTCTTCCGCCACACCTTCGCCACCCACTTGATCCGCGGCGGGGCCGACGCTCGCTCGGTCCAGGAGCTCTTGGGCCACGCCAGCCTCCAGACCACCCAGATCTACACTCGCCTCGACCGTGGGGACTTGAAGCGCGCCCACAAGAAGCACCACCCGCGCGGTTGAGCCGGCCGCGAAGCCCGGTTATACTCTGCTCGTGAGCGCTTTCCTCCTGGTCTGCCTGCTTGCGGCCCCGGCCGCCGCGGCCCCCGCGTCCGTCGACGAGGAACAGAAGCTGGTCGACTATTTCCTCAAGACGCCCACGAGCGACTTGAACCCCCAGCTCATCAACCGCTTCATGGCGCTCGACATGGAGCGGGTCCCCGAGGCCAAGCGTCCCGGCGTGTCGGCCAAGCGCCTCGAGCTCAACGCCCTGCGCAAGAGCATGGAGTCCAAGACCAAGCCCCCGATCCGGCGGGCCGGGCTGGAGCCCCCTAAGTCCTGCGACGCGGAGGAAGGCGACGAGAAGCTGCCGCAGACGATGAAGAGCGTGGGCTTTGAGCCCATCACCGAGGACGAGTCGCACATGCTCCAGGGGAAGACCAAGTGCAGCGAGTGCGAGCTGGTCCTCGAGTTCACGATGACCCGGGTCATCGTCAAGGCCGACCCCAAGAAGAAGAAGCCGGCGATGAAGCACCTCTTCCTGCACGGCAAGGACCCGCTGATGGCGTTGGTCAGCCAGTACCGCCAGGGTTCCAAAGGCGGCACCAACTTCTTTGGCGCTGGGTTCTTCGGGGCCTGCCGCTAGCGGCGGCGGCCCAGCAGGCCGCGACGGGCCGGGCGGCAGGCGGGGACTTGGGGCGGGCAGACCGCCGCCGGAGCGGCCGGCAAAGCGGCGTCCATCGCGGCCACCTCGGCCGCCGCCGTCCCCAGGAGCGTGTAGAACCAGGGCTGGTCGTGCCTCAGCGGCTCGCGCAGGCCGTCCTCGTCGAACTCACGCATGAGGCCGTCGCGCACCGTCTTGTAGCTGGCCAGCACGCGCGTCAGCCGCGCCGGGTCGGCGCGCACCGCGGGGTCGCCCAGCAGGAGCTGGAAGGACTCGAGGACGCGAGGGATGGCCGCGGGGTAGTAGTACGGGGCCAGCGCGTCGGCGCCCGAGTTCCCGACGTCCTCGTAGAAGTGCGGATGCTCCCCCGAGCTGTAGCGGTGCATCGTGGCGCGCAGCGCGGGCTCGTGGCGGGCGAAGTTGTGCAGGGTGGCCTCGAGCCCTGCCAGGCGCTTGGTCCGCTCGGCGTCGGTGGCCGCCAGCCGGGTGCCGGTGAGGCTCATGAGGACGTTGCGCCCGGCGCCGCCGCGGCGCAGGTCCTCTCCGTCGGCGGCCTTGTCGTCCTTCTCGGGAAAGGCCCGGTAGGTGGCCGAGAGCGGGCCGTTCCTGTCGAGCCAGTCCGACACCTGGGCGCGCAGCCTGGGCGGGACGTTCTCGGGGGAGAGGGCCAGCAGGCCGGTCATGCGGGCATGGATGTGGTCGCGGCTGCCGCCGAAGCCCGAGACGCGCTCTTCCTCGGGCAGGGCGGCGAGGCGTGCGAGGCCCCCGGCCAGCGCCTTCTCGCGCGCCGTGATCGCGGCGGCCAGTTCGGCACGGCGCGGGTCAGCCTCCGTCAGGGAGGCCAAGGTCGAGCGCATGTTGCCCAGGCGGTAGGACTCGAGGTAGATGTGGGCCGAACTGGGCGGCGCGACCGCGCCGCTGATCTTGGAAAGGAACTCGGAGGCCCGGGCGAAGGCCTCCGGCGACACGGCGGCGCTCAGGACGTCGAGGTCGGGGACCGAGGCCTGGCGCTCCGCAGGCTCCTCAGGGGAATCGCGGCCGCTGGCCAGGCGCGCGCGCCGTCCGGCCTCCGAGAGAGTAAGCGCGGCGGGATCGAACGCCGCGGCGCGGTCGAAGAAGAGCGCCGCGGTCTCGCGCACGGCCGCCGCGTAGGCGGTGTCGGAGCCCGGGTCGAGGAAGACCGAGCCGTTGAAGCCCTCGGGCCCCAGCCACTCCGCGCCCTGGGTCATCAGCTTGGCCACCGCCTTGCGGGGATCGGCCGGGGCGCGGCCCTTGTCGTAGGCCGCCGCGAAGGCCGCGTCGAAGTCCTCGAGCGCGGCGCGCTTGCGCTGCGCCGGCAGGCGCGAGGCCCGGATGGCGTTGCGCGCCGTCTCGACTCCGTGAAGGTAGGCGCTGTAGTCGTCGGCCGGGGCGCCGGGGTCCGGAGGCCGCAGCAGGTCGAGCGCGCGGGACGTACTCGTGATGGAGGCGAAGGTCTTGTCGTCGAGCGGCGCGGCGCGGTCCCTGCCCAGGGCCTGGACCAGGGCGGCGAAGAGCAGGGGTGCTGTTTCGTAGCTCTCGCGGCGCGGGGCGTCGCGCACGGCCGCCAGTTCGGCCTCGAGCGCGGCGCGGGCCTTGGACTCGCCGCGGAACATGGTCCGAGCCAGGTCCCCCACTGCCTCGGGCTTGTCCTCGGGGTCCGCCGCGGCGAAGCGCGCCAGCGCGCCGGGCAGGTGGAGGGCGGCGACCTTGACGCGCGCCGCTTCGTAGCGCTTGAGGCGCTCCGCGCTGCCCGGTCCCTTGTCAGCGGCCAGCACCCCGTAGGCGGTGGAGAGCGGGATGTCGGTGGAGAGGAGCTGGAGCTGGGCGCCCATGTCGCTCTGCTCGAGCGGCAGCTCCGCCAGCGCCTCGGCGGTCCGGAGCGCCAGCTCGGGGGTCAGCGCCTTGTAGTGCCTGAGGATGGCGGCCGCGTCGCCGTAGCGGTTGGCTTTGCGGGAGGGTTCCCCCGGCGCCCGGGGCAGGAGTTCGAGCAGGCTCGTCGCGAAAGCCGTCATGCGGGCGGGGTCGTCGAAGGGAGGCTCGCCGATGGCGAAATAGGAGAACTGGTTGTTGAACGAGACCTCCTTCGTGTTGCTGGCCAGAAGCGACGCCAGGGTCTTGTCGACCAACGCCGCGCGGGCGGCCTCTATTCTCGCCTTCTCGTCGTCGGTCAGGATCTCGGCGCCGGCCAGCGCGGTCCAGGCGGTTTGGGCCTCGAACTGGCTGGGTTCCGCGCCGACCGCCTTGAGCGCGGTCTCGGCCAGGAGCACGGCGGTCGGGCCGTCGAGCTCGCCGCGCGCGGCGAGCAGGGCTCCGGCCTCTTTCAGGGCGGCGGCCCAGACGTACGGCGAGTCCTTGCCCGACTCCTTGGAGATGCGCTCGAGCGCGGCGGTCAAGATCGGCTTGGTCCCGGGCAGAGCGGCGGTGTCGGCGGCGCCCAGCTGTTTGAGGACCTTATCGAGCGGCGCGCCCGGGTCGGCGGCCAACTCGCCGAGCCTCTTGAGGCGCTCCTCGGCGGGCAAAGCGGGGTCGACCGGCGGCGGATCCTCGAGAGGGGCGCCCAGGCGGGCCCTCAGCGAGCGGATGCCGAATTCGAACGGCTCAAACGCCGCCGCCGCGGCCTGGCGCGCCGAGTCCAGCCAGGTCGCCTTTGAGGCCGGGGAAGCGGTCGGCGGCGCGGGAGGCAGGACGGGCGTGCTGGCGGGCGGCAGTTCGGCGGCGGGGGTAAGCACCGAACGGCGCGGCCGGGTGGGGGACCGCCCCCAGGACCTCGGAGGCGGCACCTCCTCGCGATAGCGCTCGGTCGCCACGCTCCGGTTGCGGGCGAGGAAGCCTTCCTTGGGCGGCGACACGCGGTCGCCGGCCCCGGAGGCCAGGGCATCGAGGTAGGCGACGGTGGTCGACTCGGGACCGCCCAAGAGGGCCGAGAATCCGCGCGCGCTCTTGGCCAGGCGCGCGAAGCGCTTGAGCGCGTCGGGCGAGGCGTCCTTCGGGTCAAGCCGCGCCAATTCGAGGAGAAGTTCGACCTCAGCCGCGCTCAGGCGCCGAGCCGGGTTGACCGAGCGGTCGAGGATGGCGCCGTCTTGTAGCGCGAAGCGAGGCGCACCGCCCTCCAAGACCGGGCCGGCCTCCACGAGCGGGACGATGAGGCGCTGGAACTCCTCCGTGCCGTGGGCGGCGATGTAGACCGCGGCGTCGAACGGCGGCGGCGCGGGAGGCGGCGTCGGCCAGGCGCCGGCGGGCGAAGACAGGAGGGCGAGGACCAGGAGGATGGTCCGGGGCATATAGGGAGGATAGCCGGATGCCGGGAGCCCGCCAGGGCCGTCGGACCCGGATTTTGGAATTTCGCCTAGCGGAACAGCTTCTCGAAGTCCGCCATCTCCCGCGGTTCCATCTCCTTGTCGCCGTCGCGGCGCACGATGACCCACACGCCGCGCTCGGGGGCCACGGACAGAGCCGCGTACTGGGCTTCATTGGGGTTGAGCATGAGCTCGAGCGACTTGCGGTCCTTGGCCACCGCTAGGACCTTCACGTACTGGAGCAGGGTGGCCGTGATGCGGCGGACCTGCTTCTCCTTGCCCATCTTCCAGTCGAAGGTCGACATCACGTCGACGAAGTCTCCGGGCCTCACGTTGAGCGCCTGGTGCTCGGGCACCGGCATCGTAAAGGCTCGATAGCCCACCTTGATCTCGGAGGGGCCCGTGCGTCCTCCCGTCTGAGACCCCGCCTGCTGTCCGCAGCCCGTCACGATCAACAGCGCCGACAGCGTCATCATGAGCGTCCGACTCCCGTTCATACCGCCTCCTTAATCATGCCGGCGTTCGTAATACGGCGGACTGGCCAAACCCGTGGCGCCGGCCGGCGGCAGCGGCGGCGCGGGCAGGAAGCTCGGGCCGGCGCCGAGCCGCGTCTCGGGCGCGGGAGCGTCGTCGCGGACCGGCGGGCGCTCCCCGCGCCTGCCGATGATGAGGATGAGCGCGACGCAGGCCGCCGCGCCCGCGAAGACCAGGCGCAGGACCGGCGTCCGCGCGACGGGCGCAAACGGATCGGCGTGCAGCGCCGCGGGGAGCTCTTCGACGGGATGAGCCGCGACGAAGGCCGCCCAGGACCGGCGCAGCGCGGCGTCCTCGGCCCGGCAAGCGGGGCAGGCCGTCAGGTGGGCCTCGAGGCGGGCCGGTTCGTCGCCGGTCAGCTCGCCGTCCTGATAGGCGGTCAAGCCGTCTTGGGCCCAGCGGCAGTCTTCGCTCACGGCTCCTCCACGGGGGACAAGAGCTCGCGCAGGCGGCGGCGGGCCCGCGAGACGCGCATGCGCACGGCGGACTCCGGGCAGTCGAGCACCACGGCGAGCTCGCGATACGGCAGGTCGCGCTCCATCAAGAGGCAGAGCAGGGAGCGGTCCGACACGCCGAGCCGGGCCAGCGCGGCGCGCACGCGCCGGACGGTCTCCGCGCGCTCGAGGAGCGCCGCCGGGCGGGACTCAGGACCGTCGACCAGCGGTTCCGGCGCCGCCGGGGCGGCCTCGCGCCGGCGGAGCTGGTCGAGGCAGGCGTTGAAGGCGATGCGATAGAGCCAGGTGCGTGGCGACGAGCGGCCGGCGAAGCCGGCCCGGCCCTCGTAGGCCTTTACGAACGCCGCCTGGGTCGCCTCCACCGCGCGCTCCCGGTCCCCGAGCATCCGAAACGCCAGCTGGAAGACCCGGTCGCGGCATTCGCGGTAGAGCGGTTCGAAGTCCAGCATCGCCTAGTTAGACGCGCGGACGCCCGGGATGTAACAGGCTCAGGAGGCGGTTCCCTGGCTGGGCACGTGCCGCGGCGTGGAGACGGCGAGGAATATCTCGCGCAGGAAGAACAAGAGCGAGAGCACCAGGGACAAGACGCCTAGGACGAAGAGGACGGCGACGAGGCGCGAGAGGTCGGCGGCGAGAAAGGCCCCGAAGAACGCCCCCGCGATGAGCAGGCATATGAAGAGCGCCGAGGCCACCGCGGAAAGGATCGACAGGTAGACCAGGTGGATCCGCCGCCCGATCTGCTCGATCTCGGCGCGGGCCTTGTCGGCCTCGGCTTCCGGCAGCCCAAAGAGGCGCTCCTCGAGCCGCCGCCGCCGGTCCACCGCGCGCCCGAGGCGGGCGTTGACCGCGTTGATCATCGTGCCGATGGCCGTCAGCATGAAGACCGGCGCCACCGCCAGCTCGATGACGTGGGTGATCTCCGCCAGGTGGGATTCGGGCACTAGGAGCGGCGCTCGACGACCAGCGCCCCGCCCATGCCGCCGCCGGCGCAGGCGGCCAGCATCCCGAGCCGGCCGCGCGGGTTCTCCTGGAGGGCGCCTAAGAGGTTGAGGAGCAGGCGCGCGCCGGTGGCGCCGAGCGGGTGGCCGAGCGCCAGCGTGCCGCCGTTGGGGTTGAGCGCGTCGGCCTTGAACTTGGCCTCCCAGTCGTGGCCGAAGCGCTCCTTGCCGAGCTTGAAGATCGAGAGCACGGTGGCCGCGAAGGGCTCGTGGAGCTCGACCTGGTCTAAGTCCTCGAAGCGCGCCCCCGAGGCCTTGAGCGCGATCGGCGCGGCCAGGGCCGGCGAGACGCCCATGTGCGCGGGGTCGTTGCCGTAGAAGCCCCAGCCCTTGAGCTCGGCGAGGACGGGCAGGCTCAGGGCCTTGGCGCGCGCCTCGGTGGCGACGACGACGGCCGCGGCGCCGTCGGAGCGGCCGCAGGAGTTGAACAAGGTCACCGTCGCCTGCGCGCCCTCGGGCATGGCCTTGCCGTCCATGTACTTGCCGTAGTCGCGGTAGAAGTCGGCGATGGAATAGCCCGGGCGGTCGAAGGCCACCGGGGCCTTGGCGAACTTCTGGGGCTTTTCGACTAAGTCCTCGCGCAGGAACGGGTATTCGTCCTGCTCGAGCCCTTTCTCGCCGTCCTTGAGCGGGAAGACGTGCTTGGCGTAGAAGCCGCGCTTCCAGCCGGCCAGACAGCGCTTGAAGCTCTCGTGGGCGTAGGCGTCCTGGGCCTCGCGGCCGACGCCGTACATCTGGGCGGCCACCTCGGCGGTGCCGGCCATGTTGATGTCGCGCACGGGGTCGGTCAGGCCCTGCTCCATGGAGTCGACGACGGCGACGGACTCCGAGGCCAAAAGCTCGGCCCACTTGCCCTTGACGGTGTCGAGCGAGCGCAGCTCCTTGGAGGCGCGCGAGCCGGCGATCGTGTAGGGCAGGCGCGACATGACCTCGACGCCGCCGGCCACGTAGAGCTCGCCTTCGCCGGCCAGGATGCAGCGCGCGGCCGCGGCCACCGACTCGATCGAGGAGACGCAGTTGTTCTGCACTGTCATGGCCTGGGAGCGCTCGGGCAGGCCGGCGCGCAGAAGGCTCACGCGCGCGATGTTGGGAGCGGCGAAGTCCTGCCCGACCCAGCCCACGATGAGCCCGTCCACCTCGGCCTTGGGGACGTTCAGGCGCGTCAGGGTCTCGACGACGGTCCGGGTCATGAGGTCGGCGGGCCGTATGTCGGAGAGCGAGCGCGCGAGGTGGCCGATGGGGCTGCGCCAGCCGCCGCAGAGGACGATCTTGTGGGATTGGGCGTTCATTCACCCATCATATGAAAACCGGCGGCGGCTTACTTGCGGCCGAGGTTGACGGACAGGGTTATTACGGCACCCGCGCGGTAGACCTGGACCGCGAGGATCTCGTTGGGCGTCTTTGAGCGCAGGACGGCCGAGAGCGCGCCCAGGGCCCGCACGGGGTCGCCCGCCACTGAGCCGCCGTCGAGGCCGATGAGGAGGTCGCCCGGCTCGAGCCCGGCCGCGGCGGCCGGGGAGCCAGGGCGCACGGCGTCGATCCGTACGCCCAGCGGCGCGTCGCCGCCGGAACGCTCGAGGATGACGCCGAGCCAGGCCGGGGAGATGTTGCCGACCGTGGCGTACTGGTCGAGCGCCTTCTGGACGTCGGCGGAGGTGATCGCGTAGGAGATGCCGTCGAAGCCGCCGCTCTCGGTCATGATCATCGAGTTGACGCCGATCACCTCGCCGCTCATGTTGAAGAGCGGGCCGCCCGAGTTGCCGGGATTGACCGCGGCGTCGTGCTGGAGGTAGTCGACCCAGCCGTTGGAGCGGAAGTCCGTGCCGCTGATGATGCCGCGGCTCACCGAGAACGGCAGGGCGCGCGGGTAGCCCATCGCCGCGACCTCCTGTCCCTCGTTGAGGACGGCGGAGTCGCCGAGCGGGACATACGGCCAGCCGAACGGGTTGGGCGGCAGTTGGACGAGGGCCAGGTCCTTGGTGGCGTGATAGCCCACCACCGCGGCCGTGACCTCGCGCCCGTTGGCGAAGCGGATCTTCACGACCTTGGAGTACGAGTTCGCGAGGTGGTCCTGGCTCTCGCCGGCGGCCACCACGTGGCCGTTGGTGACGAGCAGGCCGTCGGCCGAGATGATGAAGCCCGAGCCCGAGCCGGTGGGCGTGCGCACCATGACGACGGAGGGCTTCACCTTCTGGACCAGCGCCTCGACGGTCATCGTCGGGCGGACCGCGGCGGCCGGGAGGGCGGCGCCCGGGGGCAGGCCGCCGGCCGGGGTCGCCTTGCCGAGGAGCGCCACGGGCAGTGTCGGCGGGTGCGGGGTGGGCGAGGTGGTGTAGAAGGTCCCGACCGAGACCGCGACAAGGAACGCCGCCAGGCCGGAGAGGCCCGCGACGCGGCGCCAGAACGGCGCCGGGACCGGGGGCGGCAGGCCCAGCGCCGCGGCGCGGGCCGCGGCCTTGTCCTTGCGCCAAGCCCGCCACTGGTAATAGGCGACGGCCGCGGAGAGGATCCCGGCCACGATGGCGACCACCACGGCGTACTGCGGCAAGAGCCACAGCGGCGCGGCCGTGCCCACGGCGATGGCCAGCAGGTTGTAGCCCAGGTGGGCCGTGAAGGGGGCGATGAGCCCGCGGCTGCGGTAGGCCGTCCAAGCCAGGGCGGCGCCCAGCGTCAGGTGCAGGATCAAGGTGTGTGGGGCCACGCCCCAGGCCGCGAAGTGCGCGACCGCGAAGGAGGCCGCGGACCAGAACGCGGCCAGAGGGAAGGCGTAGCTCGAGACGCCGGCGAGCTTGCCCAACGCCCACTGCGCCGCGCTGCGCAGGCCGAAGAGGTCGGGGATATTATCGAGGAACTTGACGGCCGCCAGCGCCGCGGGCCGCGCCGCCGCGAGGACGGCGAAGGCCAGGCCGAAGCTCAGGAGCCGGTAGGTCAGCTCCTCGACGAGCACCGAATAGGGGAGGGCCAGCCCGAGGAAGCTCAGCGGCGCCTCGGCCACGGCCTCGGTGACGTCGGCCGGGCCGAAGCCCGTGAGGAGCTCGACGCGCCCGAAGGCGCCGAGCGCGCTCTGCGGGATCCACAGCTGCCACGGGAGCATCGCGGCCAGCGGCTTGAGGGTGATCTGCAAGAGCGACGCGATCCCGAACATCGAGACCGCCCATTTGGCGCCGTAGGCGAGGTCGCGGCTCAGCCGGGCGACGGCGCGGTGCAGCAGCGAACCGTCGGAGGCGGTCTTGAGGGCGGGCGGTCCCCCGAACTCGTCGTCGGAGAGGGCGTGCTTGGGCTCGGGAGCCGGCGGGGGGGCGCGGCCCCAGCTCTCGGCCGTGGCGGTGGGGAGGAGCCGGCCCAGGGGGGACGCGGCCAGGAGCCATTTGACCCCGCGCGCGGCCGCGTCGAGGCTTTGGCCGACGGCGGCCGGGACCTTGACGGGGTTGACCGCTCCCGGACGCGCGGAGGAGTTCTCGAACAGGCGGCCCGAGGCGGCCGCCGGGCCGGTTCCGAAGCGGCGGATGGTCTTGAGCGTGCCGGCGACGGCCGCCGAGGGGGTCCCGGGCCGGGGAGCCGCGGCGTCGGCGACGACTGAAAGGGGGACGGGCGCGGCGGACGGCGCGGCCGCGGGCAGCATGGCGGTGATCGCCGACGCCGGCAGGGCGGCGGCGGCCAGGGGCGCGGGTGACGCCGCCGCGGCCGAAGGAACGGCCGCGGACAAAACGGCGGCGGCCCGGCTCTGGACGGCGACGACCGGGCTGGGCAGGAGACCGGGGGCCGGCGAGACCGACGGCGCGGGAGCGCCCAGGGACGCGGCGGCGGCGTTGAGCGATGCGCCGGCCGCGGCCGCGGGCAGGCCGACCGTGGCGACCGTGCCGCCGGCGCGGACTCCCCTGACGGCGAACTGGGCGGCGGCGGTGTCGGGCCAGAGGCCGGCGCAGAGCGCCGCGCACAAGAGGGTCGCTAGGGAGCGTTGCATGATTCGAGGTTAACAATCGTCCCAGGGGAGCAAGAGGGCCCAACAGGGCGCATTTCGCCCATCAATAGACCCCCCCGTCTCGGGCCCAGAAGTCCTAAGGCGGTGCCAGACATAGGGAATTGAGGGAACCTATCTGGCACCGGAGCGAGATTAGATATCATGCTCTCGTGCCTAACGTCGTCTTAATAGGAAGCCACCTAGGTTACCCGATGGACCGGGTGCCCTTGGGCGGCGGGGCCATGGTCGGCCTGCAGCTGGCCCGGCGCTGGGCCGGGGCTTGCGCGAGACGCGGCGTCCGCCTGGCCGTCCTGGGTTCAGGGCCGGTGCCGCCCGCCGAGGGCCTCGACTACGTCCAGCTGGCAGACCCCGGCGCCGGTCCGGGGCTGACCCGGCTCTCGGAGCTGGGCTACGCGCGCTTCTGCCGCGAGTTCGAGGCGGCGACGACGGCCTGGGTCCTCGAGCGCCGCGCCGCGCTGCCGCCCGAGGACACCGTCGTCGTCGTCAACGACCTCTCGGAGAGCCCGGACCTCGAGCGACTGGGGGCCGCCGGCTACCGCATCGTGTCGATCTGGCACGTCGACGTCGTCGAGTTCTTCAACCGCATCTACCTCGGCGGCGTGTTCCGCCCCGAGCTGTGGACGCGCGCCTACGCGCGCCTGGCGCGCTGGGGCCTCGACCGCGGCGCCCCCGACGTCCTGCGCCTGGTCTTCGACAAGCAGCGCCAGGCGGTGCGCCTCTCGGCCCTGATGGTCCTGCCCTCGCGCCAGATGGCGGAGACGGTGCGGCGCTGCTACGAGGGCGAGGCCGGCGGGGCGTCCTTGGACGGCCGGACCCTGGTCCTGCCGTGGGGCGGCTGGACGGAGCCGGTCGACGAGGCCCGGGTGGCGGCCGAGGCCGCCCGCCTGCGCGCGCACTACCAGTTGCGCTCGGGCACCCGCGTGGTCATGACCTTGAGCCGCATCTCCCCCGAGAAGGGCCTGCATCTCCTCCTCGAGGCCCTGGGCCGGCTCGAGGACTCCCCGCTGGGCCGCGGTCTCGAGGTCGCCGCCTTCATCTGCGGCGAGACCGCCTTCATGCGCGGCGAGGCCTACGGCCGGCGCGTACGCCGGGCCGCCGACCGGCTCAAGCGCTTCCGGGTGTTCTTCCCGGGCTACCTCGACAGCGCGGCCAAGCAGGCCTACTTCCGTCTGGCCGACCTGTTCGTCTCGCCGTCCCTGCACGAGAGCTACGGTCTCACCGTGGTGGAAGGCTTGCAGGCCGGCCTGCCGGTCCTGGCCTCCGACCACTACGGCGTGGCGGAGACCTTGCGTCCCGACTACGGGCGCACGGTGCCGTACGCCGACGCGGGGGGCCGGGTCCGCCGGCTATCCGAGGCGCTGGGCGGGCTCTTGAGCGATCGCGAGGAGCTGCGCCGGATGGGGGCCCGGGCCAAGGCCGCCGCGCGCGCGATGGACTTTGGCGGCGGCGCCGAGCGCCTGCTCGACGCCGCCTTGGGCGCGGCCGCCCCGGCCGCGGGCGCCTGATGCGTCCGGGACTCAGCCGCGGGGCGCGCATCGAGCTGGGTTTCCTCGTCGAGACCTGGATGAAGCCGCGCCTGGAGGGCCTGGTCAAGCACCCGCTCTACTCGACCTGGGCCATGGTCTACCACATGGAGACCGTCTCTCGCGCGCTCCTGGCCCCCTACCTCGAGCCCCACGAGGAGGCGGTGGGCGGCGCGGTCCTGGCCAAGCACCTGGCCCCTGCCGGCATGCGCTCGCGCGTGCGGGTCACCGCCACGCTCGTGCGCGTGCGCGGCAGCCGCGTGTGGACGCGCCTGGAGGCCTTTTGCAAGAATCGCAAGATCGGCGAGGGCTCGCACCTGCAGATCGTCATGCCGCGCGAGCGCTTCGCGCGGCTCCTGCGCGAGGCCCGGGCCGGGGCACGCCATGGTCATGGCTGAAGGCATCCTCGAAGGACGCCGTCTCGTCCTCCGGCCGCTGGCCGAGGCGGACGCCGCCGAGCTCGGCTCGGCGGTCGCCGACTCCCGGGAGGCGCTGCGCAAGCGCCTGGGGTGGGCGGCTCCTGACCCCGCGCCGGGCGACGCCGCGGCCTTCATCGCCGCCGTGCGTGCCGCGGCCGAGGCCCGGACGGCGCTGAGCTGGGGTGTCTTCGAGGCCAAGGGCGGGGCCCTGGCCGGCGTGGCGTCGCTCGACGAGCTCCAGCCCGCCGAGCGCGGCCACGCGCGCCTGGCGTTGTGGGTCCGCACCGGCCGCACCGACCGCGGCTACGCCACCGAGGCCGGCCGCCTGGTCGTCGAGCACGCCTTCAAGACGCTGGCCCTGCGCCGTCTCTCGGCGCGGCTCGACCCGGTCAACCGGGCCTTCCGCCGCGTGCTCAAGCGCCTGGGCTTCCGCTACGAGGGATGCCTGCGCGCCGACAAGCGCCTCAACAACCGCTGGATCGACCAGGAGTGCTGGGGGATGCTGCGGAGCGACCGCGCCCCGGCCAAGCCTACGACGAGGAAAAAGTGAAGGAGACCCCCCGCAAGCGCCGCATCCTGGTGGCCGACGACGACCCCGAGTGCTCGTCGTTCATCCGCGACGTCCTCACCGAGATGGGCTTCGAGGTGACCGTGGTCTCCGACGGCGCCGCGCTCTACCGGAGCGCCGGAGAGCGGCCGCCAGACCTCATCATCTCGGACCTCGACATGCCGGGACTAAGCGGCGGCACGGTCGACGCTCTGCTGCGCACGGCCGACAAGACCAAGGCCATCCCCATCATCTTCGTCACCGGCCAGAGCGAGGACCGCCAGGCGCGCCTCGTCGAGTTCCGACCCGGCCTGCAGATCCTCCGCAAGCCGATACAGCTCACCGAACTGGCCGCCGCCGTCGGCGAGCACCTGCCGCTGCGATAGATGGACCTCAGCTCGGTCGGCATCGTCGGCGCCACGGGCCTCGGCCCGGCCTTGGCGCAGGCCTGCGTGCAGGCCGGCTTCTCGGTCGTCCTCATCGACGACACCGATGAGATCCTGTGCCGCGCCGAGGAGTCGATCCTGCGCGGCCTCCAGCGCGCCGAGCAGCCCGGCGCGTTCGGCCTCATGCGGAAAGCCACCCGGCTCGAGCGTCTGGAGGGCTGCGACTTGGTCGTCGAGTGCGGCTCGGAGACGCCTCAGGCCAAGCAGGACCTCCTGCGCCGCATCGACTCGCGGACCGAGCGCTCGACGGTCATCGTCGTGGAGACCGACGCGCTGCCGGTCTCGATCACGGCGCGCTTCGTCGAGAACCCCGACCGCGTGGTCGGCGTGCACGTGCCGCCGCCAGCCACGATCGGCCGCTTAGTCGAGCTGGTGCGCTACGAGCACGCCTCGGAGGCCGCGCTCGAGCGCGCCCAGGAGTGGGCGCTGCGCCTGGGCAAGCGCGTGGTGCGCACGAGCGACCGCGCGGGCTTCGTGGTCAACCGGCTCCAGCGCGCGTGGCTCCTCGCCGCCCTGCGCCTGCTCGAGGCCGGGCGCGGCACGCCGGCCTCGCTCGACGCGGCGCTGCGCTCCCAGGCGGGCTTCCAGGCCGGCCCGTTCGAGACCATCGACGCCCGGGGCCTGCTCGAGGACTTCCACATCGGCGAGACGATCTACGAGCTGCTCGGCCGTCCGGAGCGCCTGCGCCCCTCGGCCGTGCAGCAGAAGCTGCTGGTGCGCGGCTGCCGCGGGCGGCGCAACAGCCGCGGCTTCTACGCCTACGGCGAGAACGCGCCGGGGACGGTCAACGCCCTGCTCGAGGAGTTCCTCCCCGGCATGGCCGAGTCGCCGGCGACGCCGGCCGAGGTAGCCGCCGCGGTGCGCTCGGCCGCCGCCGTCGAGGCGCGCGCGATCGTCGACGAAGGTGTGGCCGGCCCCGACGACGTCGAGGAGGCCGCCAAGCTGGGCCTGTTCTGGCCGAAGGGGCCGCTGGCGTGGGCCAAGGAGGGCGTATGAGCGCCAACCGTACGGTGGCGGTCGTCGAGGCGGTCCGCACGCCGGTGGGCAAGCTCGGCGGGATCCTGAGCGGGGTGCGTCCAGACGACCTGGCCGCGCATGCCATCAGGGCGCTGCTGGCGCGGGTGCCGCAGGTAGCACCCGAGTCCGTCGCCGACGTCTATCTGGGCTGCGCGAACCAGGCCGGCGAGGACAACCGCAACGTGGCGCGCATGGCGGCGCTCTTGGCCGGGTTGCCGCAGAGCGTGCCGGGCTGCACGGTCAACCGGCTGTGCGCCTCGGGGCTCGAGGCCGTCAACGCCGCCGCGCGCTGCATCCTGGCCGGCGAGGGCGACGTCTACGTGGCCGGCGGGGTCGAGAGCATGAGCCGGGCGCCGTGGTCGTTTGCCAAGCCGGCGACGGGCTTCCCGTTCGGCAACGTCACGGCCTACGACACCGCGCTGGGCTGGCGCTACCCCAACCCCAGGCTCGAGGCGCTTTTCCCGCTGGAGTCGATGGGCGAGACCGCCGAGAACGTGGCCGAGCGCTTCGCGCTCCCGCGCGAGGAACAGGACGCCTTCGCGCTGGAGAGCCACCGCCGGGCCGCTGCCGCGGGCGACGGCGTCTTCGCCGAGGAGATCGTCCCGGTGCCGACGCCGTCCAAGGACGACCCCGCCAAGACAGCCTCGCGTGATGAGCAGCCGCGCCGCGACTCGAGCCTCGAGAAGCTGGCCAAGCTCAAACCCGCCTTCCGCAAGGGCGGCACGGTGACGGCCGGCAACGCCTCCTCCCTCAACGACGGGGCCGCGGCCGTGCTCCTCATGGAGGCCTCCAAGGCCAAGGCCTTGGGTCTCAAGCCTTTGGCGCTCTGGCGCGGAGCGGCCGCGGCGGGCCTCGACCCGCGGGTCATGGGCCTGGGGCCGGTCTACGCCACGCGCAAGCTGCTGGAACGGGCGGGCCTCACGGTCGACAGCGTCGACCTCGTCGAGCTCAACGAGGCCTTCGCGGCCCAGTCCCTGGCCTGCCGTAAGGAGCTCGGCCTGGCGCCCGAGCGCCTCAACGTCAACGGCGGGGCCATCGCCATCGGGCACCCGCTGGGGATGAGCGGGGCCCGCCTGGTCGGCACGCTGGTGCGCGAGATGCGGCGGCGGGGTGCCGCCCGCGGGGTGGCCTCCTTATGCATCGGGGTCGGGCAGGGCCTGAGCGCCCTCTTCGAGCTGCCCGACGCGTAATGATTCCGGTATTGCCTAAAGCGATGGCCGCGTCTACACTAGAGGAGCATCGCCGAGCCCCGGTCCGCCGAGGGCGCGCTACGATTTTCGGCTGAAATGGCCACGCTGCAGCAGGTACTCGCGTATCTCAACCAGTATCGGGGGAAGTACCCTCTCCCGACGCTGAAGGCCGGCCTGCTCAAGCAGGGCGTCCCCGAGGCGATGATCGAGCAGGCGATCGCGGCGATGGGGACGGGTACGCCGCCGGCGGCAGCCGGGCCCGCCCCGGCCCAGCCGCCGACGCAGCCGCCGACCCAGCGTCCGCCCGGCCAAACCCCCCCGCCGACCCAGCCGCCCGCCCCGCGCCCGCCCGGGGCCACGCCGCAGGCCTTCCCGTTCCGTACGCCGACCCAGATCGGCATCCCGATCTCGCGCACGCCGCCGCCCACCCAGATGCCGCCGGCGGCGCAGCCTCCGGCCCAGCCGTCGACGCCGCCGCCCGCGACGCGGCCGCCGGGAACGCCGATGCCGGCCCAACTGCCGCCGGCCGCCGCGACGCCGCCGGCCGCCGGCACTCCGATCAGCAAGCGCACCTACGTGCTGGTGGTCGACGACGACGCCTTGATCCGCGACATGCTGGTGGCCAAGCTCGAGGGGGCGGGGTTCAAAGTCACCTGCGCCGAGGACGCGGCCCAGTCGGTCATCCAGGCCGAGGGGATGAAGCTGTCGCTGATCATCTCCGACATCGAGATGCCCGGTTTCGGCACCGGCGTCGACGCGCTCAAGAAGCTGCGCTCTTCCTCGTTCGTGCGCCGCGACATGCCGGTCATATTCGTCACCGGGATGCCGCCCCACGAGGCCCAGAAGATCGTCCCCAAGACCGACCCGTACCTGCGTCTTTTGCACAAGCCCGTGGACTGGCGGCTCATGCGCCAGTACATCCGCGAGCTGACCGGCATGGACGCCCCGCTCGACTAGCATGTCCCAGCTCGTCTTCTGGATCGCCTCCTCCGACCCCGCGCGGGCGCGCCGCTGGGAGACGCTGATGACCCGCGAGGGCTGGCAGGTGTCCGTCGCCTCCGACGTGAACGCCTTGGCCGCCGACGTGGCCCGCCAGCGCTTCGGCCTGGTGCTGGCCGACTGGTCGCTCTTTAGGCCCCGCCCCGAGGAGGCCGTGCGGCGGGTCAAGGCGGCCTCGACCGGGGTCTCGGTCATCCTGATCGCCGGGGCCGACGCCGGCGCCGACAAAGTGATCGCCGCGCTCGAGGCCGGCTGCGACGACTCCTTCCCCGACGACATCGACGACCGCCTGCTCCTGGCCAAGATGAAGGCCCACCTGCGCCGCATCCTGCCCAGCCTGGCCTCGGCGCTGGACGTCCTCAAGTCCTCGGGCGGCGAGCTCAAGATCGACCGCTCGCGCCAGGAGGCCTGGGTGAAGGGCACGCGCACGCGCTGGTCGCTCATCCCCGGCCTCACGCGCACCGAGTTCGACTTCCTGGCCCTGTTCCTCCAGCAGCCCGGCAAGGTGCTCGAGCGCGGCTTTATCCTCGAGACGGTCTGGAAGGGACAGTCGGCCGAGGTCCAGCCCGGGACGGTCGACAAGCACGTCGAGTCGCTGCGCCGGAAGCTCGGCCGCTACGGCCCGCTCATCCGGACGATCTACGGCGTAGGCTACGCGCTGCGGGAGGATTGAGATGCCCTTGACCGTCCTGGTCGCCGACGACGACGAGATGTTCCGCGAGCTCGTGACCGAGATCCTGACCCAGGGCGGCTACTCGGTGGTGCGCGCCGAGGACGGCCTGGCCGCTTGGGACGCGATGCAGCGCAAGAAGGTCGACATGGCGGTCCTCGACCTCAACATGCCGCGCATGGACGGGCTCGAGCTCACCCGCAAGATCCGCGACGACGCCAAGTACCGCGACTTGCCGATCCTGCTCCTGACCGTGCGCGCGATGGTCGAGGACCAGGTCTCGGGCTACTCGCGCGGGGCCGACGACTACCTGACCAAGCCCTTCGACTCCAAGATGCTGCTCGTGCGGGTCAAGGTGCTCGAGCGGCGGGCGGCCAAGAAGTAGATGGACTACGCGCGAGGCGCCGCCCCGCTTCACGTGTCAGAGGATGTCCGGCAGATTCCAGAGTAAGTAGAAGGGCACGCCCACGAGCCGGTAGCGTACCGCCTGGCCTTGCGTGGTCTTGAGATCCAAATCCATGACCGAGGGGGGATTGGCGTCCACGCGCACGGCCAGGCCCAGGCTCCGTTCGAACATGAACTGGTGCAGGCTTTTCATGGAACCGGCCGCTCCCGCCTTGAGTTCGATCGGGATGACGCCTCCGTGGACCTGCATGATGTAATCGATCTCGCCGGGGCGCCCCCCCTTTCGCTGCCAGTAGTAAAGCTCCGGGCCGTCGCCGGCGCCGGAATCGGTCAGCCGCAACTGCTGTGCGGCTAGTTGGTCGGTCAGTTGACCCCGCAAGGAGGGCGCCAACGACTCCCATGACGGGAAGGCCTGGGCGGCCGGGGTGCCCAGCAGCGCATGGACGATGCCGACATCCGCCGCCACCGCCTTTCGAAACGAGCCCTTCACCTCGGCGCCCAGAGGCAAGCCGTTGGCGGCCGTGTAGCGGACCTGGTGCACAAGCCCGGCCATGCTGAGCAAATCCAGTGCGCGCTTGGCCTGGTGCTGTTTGACGCCTTCACCGACATGGGCGCACACGAACTTCCGGCCCAGCGAGGCGGCGACGGCGTTGAGGACGGAATCGAGGATGTCTCGGTCCATCCGGCCGGCATACTTGGCGAAGTCGGCGCGATAGGCGGCGAGCAGTTCTTTCTGCAGTTCCCGCACCTGGCGCGGCTCGCGCCCCGCGACGTCGGCGGCCACGACCGCCGGCATGCCGCCCACCATCGCGAAGCGAAAGAACCAGCGCGCCGTTTGTTCGTGCGCCGTCGCGGATAACGCTTGACCGGGGCGCCACGCCCGGATGGCGGACAGCAGGCGCTGCTGTCCGTGAGCCAGCAGGTATTCGGAAAAGCCCATCGGCTCGATATGCTGAAAGGCGATGCGTCCGACCGGCATGCTGAAGGCGTGTTCGGCAAGGGAGAACTCGAGCAGAGACCCCGCCGCCGCCACCGGCAAATGGGGCATTTCCTCATAGAACCAGCGCAATTTGGCAAGCACCTCGCCGGCGGCCTGAATCTCGTCTAGGAAGAGCAGGCTGCGCTCCGGATCGATATCGACCGAAAGGGCCAGCGAGAGCTCCCCTAGAATCTGGCGGGGGTCGTTGGTGCTGAAAAGACGCTTTAACGCCGGGTCACGCTCAAAATTCACCTCGATGAGTTGGCGCCCGGCGCGGGCGGCCAGGTCGCGCACCAGCCAAGTCTTTCCCACCTGCCTGGCTCCGCGCAGAACAAGAGGTCGGCGGGCAGGGTCGGTCAGCCAGGCGTCAAGCCGGGACTCAACAACTCTTTTCATTACTTTAATTATATAAACAACGCGTTGATATTAATATACGACTCCCACAACGCCTCTTTCCGTCAGGGGAGCATGTCCAGCTCGTTCCATGCGGGCAGGCGCTAGACCGTACTCTAAAAAAGTCAAGACCTTTTTAGAGTACGGTCTAAGCTGCCTTCGTGATTTTTTCGTGATTGGGGGCAGGTCCCCGGCTACCTTCCTATAGCGTGAAGGCCCCCTGGCTCAGAAGTCTCTTGGCCGCCGCCCTATGGTTGGGCTGCGCCTCCGCCTCCTGGGCGGCCGCCGTGAGCTGGGACGACGGCGGCGGGGACGGGAACTGGTATACCTCGGCCAACTGGTCGGGCGACGTGAACCCGGGCGTGGCCGACGACGTCACCATCGACGCCGCCGTCACCGTAACGGCCTCGGCCTCCTCGCCGACCGTGCGGGTCAATTCCTTGTCGATCGGCGGCACGAGCGCCCCGGCGGTCTTCATCGACACCTCGGCCGTCATCACCGCCGCCCTGACGATCTCCTCGGGGGGGACCTTGAACCAGGGGACGACCCACCAGTTCCTGGCCGCCTCGGCGCTGTTGGCCTCCGGGGCCGTCCTGCGCAGCCGGAGCAACTCCACCGTGCGTCAATACCTCGTCAACATCGCGGTGAGCGGCGACTTCGACGTGGCGGCGGGTGCCACGGTGTCGGTCCAGGGGCGCGGCTACTCCGGCGGGACCTCGGGGAGCTGCCCTGGGGGGACGGCCGGGCTCGGCTCGGGCGGCGGCGGCGCGGCCACCGATGCCGCGCACGCGGGCGGCGCGGGGGCCGGCCACGGCGGCGCCGGCGGCGCGGGAGGGGACGGCGCCGCTCCGACCGGCGGCGGGGCCTACGAGACGGCGGCCGCGCCGAGCGACCTGGGCTCCGGCGGCGGCGGCGGGAGCTCGTGTTCGGCGGGCTTTAACGGCGGCGACGGCGGCGGGGCGGTGTTCCTTTCGGTCGGCGGCCGGCTCACCCTCGACGGCTACGTGACCGCCAACGGCTCGGCCGGGACCGACGGCAACGGGGCGGGTACGGACCAGGGCGCGGGCGGCGGCGGCTCGGGCGGCACGGTGGTCCTGACCGCCGCCACGGCGCGCGGGGCGGGGACCATCCATGGGCGCGGCGGCAAGGGCGGTGATGACGCCAACCTCGGCGACGACCCCGGCGGCGGCGGCGGCGGCGGGCGCGTCGTCGTGGCGGTGTCGGGCTACAACGGCTCCACGTGGACCTACTCGGTCACGGCCGGCGCGGCCGGCGCCGGCGGCGCGGCGCTGGCGGGCGCCGATGGGACGGCGTTTCCCCAGCCTGGGGCGATAACCGACCTGGCCGCCTCGGTGGTCTCGACCGGCCTGGGAGCCTCCTCCCAGACCGTCACCCTGACCTGGACCGCCCCGGCGCCGGGCATAGCGGGGGCCTCCAACAACTACGACATCCGCTGGGCCACCTTCCCGATATCGTCGATGGCCTCCTACAATATCGCCCCCTACGCCTCGGTGCGCTCGACCTCGCTGGCGGCCGGGGTGCGCCAGAGCACGGCCATCGCCAACCTCGACCCGCGCACGACCTGGTACTTCGCCATCACTATCTCGGACCTGCAGAGCCTGCGTTCGGACATCTCGAATGCGGCCACCGCCCAGGCGTACGTCATCGGCCTCTTGGGCACGGGGGGGGACACGAGAGGAGCCGCGTGGGGGGATTACGACAACGACGGCGACCTCGACGCCCTCCTAGCCAACGACGGCGTGCAGGACGAGGTCATTCTGCGCAACGACGGGGGCGGGGTCCTGACCAAGCTGACGCTGGCCGGAACCGCCGGAGACTCGTGGGGGGTCGCCTGGGCCGACTACGACAACGACGGCGACCTCGACGCCCTGGTGGCCAACGGGGGGACGGAGGACGAGGTCATCTTGCGCAACGACGGGGGCGGGGTCATGACCAAGGTGACCCTCACGGGTACCGGAGGGTTCTCGATCGGCGTCGCGTGGGGCGACTACGACAATGACGGGGACCTCGACGCCCTGGTGGCGAACACCTTCGGGGAGGACGAAGTCCTGCTGCGCAACGACGGGGGCGGGGTCCTGACCAAGGTGACGTTGACGGGCACCGGGGGCGATTCAAACGGCGTCGCCTGGGGGGATTACGACAATGACGGCGACCTCGACGCCCTGGTGGCCAACACCACGGGACAGGACGAGTACCTGCTGCGCAACGACGGGGGCGGGGTCCTGACCAAGGTGACGCTGACCGGCACGGGGGGAAACTCCAGAGGCGTCGCGTGGGGGGACTACGACAATGACGGCGACCTCGACGCCATCGTGGCCAATGACGTCGACCAAGACGAGGTCCTGCTGCGCAACGACGGGGGCGGGGTCCTGACCAAGGTGACGCTGACCGGCACCGGCGGCTATTCGGAAGGCGTGGCCTGGGGGGATTTCGACAACGACGGCGACCTCGACGCCCTGGTGGGGAACACCTCGGGACAAGACGAGGTCCTGCTGCGCAACGACGGGGGCGGGGTCCTGACCAAGGTGACGCTGACCGGCACCGGCGGCGACACGCATGGCGTCTCCTGGGGGGACTACGACGATGACGGCGACCTCGATGCCCTGCTGGCCAACGTCAGCGCGGGAAACGAGGCCGTCTTGCGCAACGACGTCTCGGTCGGCCATTCCAGCCCGAGCGCGCCCTCCGCCGGCTTCTCGGCCTCTTTCGCGGAATACTCGGCGTCGTCGTCCTCGGGCGTGCTGAGCCTGCTATGGGGCGACGGCTCGGACGCCGAGACCCCGGCCGCGGCGCTGCGCTACTTCGCGCGGGTCGGCACCACGACGGCGGGCTCGAGCACCACCTACAAGGTCCCGCCGCGCTATTCGCTCGACGGGTACTCCGGCGGTGGCTCCTTCCTCTACAGCACCAAGCTCTCGGCCTCGCAGCGGGGGCTCAAGCTCGTCATGCAGAAGGAGGCCACGGCTTACTGGGCCGTGGTCACGGAGGACGGGGAGTCGCTGCGCTCGGCGGAGTCCGCCGCCCAGGAGACCCGGCTGAGCGCCCCGCGCCGCGTGACCGACTTGGCCGTCAGCATCGTCTCGACGGGCTTGGGCGCCTCCTCGATGACGGTGACCCTCTCCTGGACCGCCCCCGGCGACGACGGCGACTCGGGGGCGATCATGGGCGGCGCCTTCGACATCCGCTATTCCACACTGGCGCCGATGACGAGCACGGGGGCATATGCCGGGGCGCCTGCGGTATTCTCCGTCCTCGTCGCGACCAGCGTCGCCCCGGGCGCGCGCCAAAGCTACAGCATAGGGTTGCTCGACGCGCGGACCACGCACTATTTCGCGCTCACCACCAAGGATGGGGTCGGCGTGCGCTCGGGGCTCTCCAACCCAGCCACTGCCCAGGCCTACGCGAACTCGCTGACCGGCACCGGCGGTTCTTCGGTCGGCGTGGCCTGGGCGGACTATGACAATGACGGGGACCTCGACGCGCTGATAGCCAACGCCGCCGGCGCCGACGAGGTCCTGCTGCGCAACGACGGCGGCGGGGTCCTGACCAAGGTGACGCTGACGGGCACCGGCGGCGATTCGACGGGCGTGGCCTGGGGCGACTTTGACAATGACGGCGACCTCGACGCCATCATCGCCAATGCGTCCGGCCAGGACGAGGTCCTGCTGCGCAACGACGGCGGCGGGACCTTTACCAAGGTGACCTTGACGGGCACCGGGGGCGATTCCTACGGCGTGGCGGTGGGCGACTACGATAACGACGGGGACCTCGACATCCTGGTGGCCAACTATTCCGGGCAGGACGAGGTCCTGCTGCGCAACGACGGCGGCGGGACCTTTACTAAGGTGACCCTGACCGGCACCGGCGGGACGTCGGTCGGCGTCGCTTGGGGCGACTATGACAACGACGGCGACCTTGACGCCATCGTCTCTAACGCCGCCGGCCAAGACGAGTACGTGCTGCGCAACGACGGGGGCGGTGTCCTGAGCAGCATGACGCTGACGGGCACCGGCGGAAACTCGAGCGGCGTCGCTTGGGGCGACTACGACAACGACGGGGACCTCGACGCCTTGGTGGCAAATTATGGGTCCGACGAGGTCTTGCTGCGCAACGACGGCGGGGGGACGCTGACGACGGTGACGCTGACGGGAACCGGAGGGGACTCAGGGAGCGTCGCCTGGGGCGACTATGACAACGACGGAGACCTCGACGCCCTGGTGGGCAACTCTTCCGGACAAGACGAGGTCCTGCTGCGCAACGACGGGGGGGGCGTCCTGACCAAGGTGACGCTGGCGGGGTCGGCCGGCGGCTCACAAGGCGTCTCCTGGGGCGACTACGACGAGGACGGGGACCTCGACGCGCTGGTGGCCAACTACGGCCCAGCTGACGAGGTACTCTTGCGCAACGACGTCTCGGTCAGCCATTCCAGCCCCGCGGCGCCGGCCTCCGGCTTCTCCGCTTCGTTCTCGGAATACTCGCTGTCGTCGAGTTCCGGCCTGCTGTACCTCCGGTGGGGCGACGCCTCCGACGCCGAGACCCCGGCGGCGGCGCTGCGCTACTTCGTGCGCGTAGGCACCGGGACGGCCGGGTCCAGCACGGTCCAAAAGATCCCGGCGCGCTATTCGCTCGACGGCTATTCGGGCGGCGGTTCCTTCCTCTACAGCACGAAGCTCTCCGACTCCCAGCGCGGGCTGAAGCTGGTCATGTCGAAGGGGGCCACGGTCCACTGGGCGGTCGTCACCGAGGACGGGGAGTCCCTGCGCTCCGGCGAGTCGGCCGCCCAGGTCGCCAACATCGTGCCCCCCTCGGCCGTGGTCCTCTCCGCGGCCCAGGACTCGACGGTGGAGACTTCCTCGACGGCCTGGATCGCATTGACTTTCAACGCCCCGGGCGAGGACGCCGGCGTGGGCGACCTGGCCGCGGGGGCGGTCTACGACGTGCGCTGGTCCTCGGCGGGGGCCTTGGACACCCTGGCCAGGTACGCCGCCGCGCCCTACGCGCAGGCCCTCTCCGCAGTGGGCACCGCCGGCGCCCCGGTCACTCTGCGCGTGTCGGTCGAGCCCGGCAAGACTTGGTACTTCGCCCTGACCACGAAAGACTCCGTCGGCTCGCGCTCCGCGCTCTCCAACTCGCCCAACGCCTACGCCCGCGTCGTCGTCGGCCGCGTCGACGACGTCTCCCTGACGACGACCCTGCAGGGCGGCACCACGGCGTTCCTCAAGCTCCGACTCTGGACGGAAGGGACGGGCGCCACGGCCGATCTGCTCAAGCTCTCGGTGCGCAAGACCGGCACCCTTCCCGACGCGGCGCTCTCGAACGTCGGCCTCTACTTGGACGACGGCGACGGGGCCTTCACCGCCTCCGACGAGCTGAGCCTGCTCACCTCGCCGGCGAGCTTCGTCTCGAGCGCGGTGACGCTGTCCTTGGCGGCTCCCGACACTCTGCAGAACTCGACCCGCACCTATTTCGTCGGCGCGACCGTCCGGCCGGACTTCCTCCCGGTGGAGGGCGCCTCCATCGCGCTGCACCTAGACGGCGAGGCGGTACGCGTACGCGGGGCGGGCGTCGAGCAGACCGACCTCCCGGCCCTGGCCTTCGACGGCGTCGACGACCGGGTCACCGCGCCCTACGCCGCCGCGCTCGACTTGGGCGGGATCGGCCAGTTTACCCTCGAGGCCTGGCTTCGCTCGACCGACACCGCGCGGGCGAACATGGCCGTCATCACCCGCGGCAACGCCGGCGGCGACGCGGGCTACCGGCTGTGGCTCGGCGCCGGGGGCTGCTCCGCGGGCGTGCCGAGCTTTTTCGTGGGCTCCTCCGTGCTCTGCGCCGATAACGGCTCGGGCCAGGTATCGGTCACCGACGGCCGCTGGCACCATGTGGCCGCGGTATTCGACGCCGGCGTGGGCCGGCTGTTTGTCGACGGCGTGCCGATGAACTCAGGCGCCATGGGCGGCACCCTTGCCGACGGCGCCAGCGACCTGGCGGTCGGCGGGCCCAACGGCTCGGGCGTGGCCTCCTACTTCATCGGCGAGCTCGACGAGGCGCGCCTCACGGCCTTCGTGCGCTATCCCGCCGAACTGCCCCCGCTGCGCCGCAACACGGCCAGCGGCGCTCTCGTGCTCTACCACTTCGACGCGCCGGTCGTGGCCAACCGCGCCGTGGACTCCTCTATAAGCGGGATCGACGGTACGCTCCAGGGGGGCGCGGCCGGCTACGCGCGCTCGACCGGCACGGCGCTCACCGACGCGCGCGATACCCTATTCGCCGACGCCGCGCCGCTTTTGCCGCCGGCCCTGTTCCGCAACGACCAGAACGTGGCGGTCATGCGCCTGCGGCTTTGGACCGGGGGAGATTTCATCACCCTCGACCAGCTCTCGGTGGCCGCCACCGGGACGGCCGCGGCCTCGAGCGTCAGCCAGCTCAAGCTCTACCGCGACGACGGCGACGGGCTCTTCAACGCCGGGTCCGACACCGCGCTGACCCTGGGGCAGTCCTTCCTGCTCGGCAAGGCCACCTTCTCGCTCTCCGGGGCGGGGACCTCCCAGACCCTGAGCCCCTCCACCCGCACCTTCTTCCTGGCCTGGAACGTCTCGGTCTCGGCCCAGACCGGGGCCGACATCGGCGTCGTCCTGGTCTCGAGCGCCGAGTTCGTCCTCTCCGGGGCCACCGACACGGTCTCGGCCTCGGTCTTCCCGCTGGCCTCGGGGACGGCGCCGATCGTCGCCGCCCAGGCCCTGGTCTCGGCCGACACCTCGAGCGGGACCTGGCTCAACGTCTCCTCGGTGGTGTTCCGGGCCGCCTTCGGCTCGGGCAACATCGACCACCTGCATTGGCGCTGGGACCAGTCGCCGGCCAGCGCGGTCGACGGCGGCGAGCTGCCGGCCTGGAGCTCCGGGAAGACCACGGTGACGGCTGCCTCCGACAACAGCAACTGGTACTTCCACGCGCGCGCCTTCGATACCTTCGACGACCCCGGCCTCCAGACGGACCTGGGGCCGTTCTGGCTCGACCGCACCGTCCCGGTCGGGGGCTCCTACCTGAGTCTCAACTCGACCGGAGGGGCGGTGGCCGAGACCCAGTTCGGCGACCTGGCGGCGGGCGTCACGGTCCAGCTCGTCGTCTCGGACGCCGTCTCGGGTCTCAACGTGGACGGCCCGGCCCCTTACGCCCCGTCGAGCGGTGCCGTCAGCCTCTGGCACCTCGACGAGACCTCGGGGAACTGGGCGGACTCGGGTCCGGCGGGCAACGCCCTCTCGGCTTCGGGGACCCCGGGCCGGGGGCCCGGGCGCTTCGGCGCGGGGCTTTTGCTCGACGCCGCCTCCTTCGCCCAGCGCGCCGCGCCCGCGGGACTGCCGGTGGGCAACGCCGCGCGTACCCTGGAGGCCTGGATCAACACGGTCTCGACTTCGGGGACGCAGGCGGCGGTCTCCTGGAGCGACGGCGCCTGCGGCAGCGCCACCCGCCTCGGCCTCCTCGGCGGCCGTCTTTGGGCGGACCTGGGCTGCGCGTCGACCCCCACGTCGGCGGCGGTCAGCACCGGGGTCTGGCACCACGTCGCCCTCACCTACGACGGCTCGGTCGGACGCTTCTACCTCGACGGCGTCCGCGTCGCCTCGCAGACCTACGGCGCCCAGGCCTCGGCGGCCGGGACGCTAACCATCGGCAACAACGAGGCGGGCCAAGGTTTCCGCGGCGCCATCGACGAGGCGCGCGTGAGCGCGCGGGCGTTCTCCGACGCCGAAATCGCCGCCTCGGCGCTGCGCGGCGACCCCTACTACGTCAGCTTCTCGAGTGACGCCGGCGCCTCCTGGGTCGTCATCAACTCGACGGTCCCGGCTCTGGGGCCCTACGCGGCCCTGACCGGCGCGCACGGCGCCACGGGGAACCAGACCCTCTCGGCCTCGGGCCTGTCGCTGGCGGTCTCGACCTCGGCCCAGACCGGGGGCTCGGCCACGAACCAGGCGCGCTTCCATTTCGCCGATGTGGCCGGCAACGTGAGGACGATGGGCCCGTTCGCGGTCCTCGTCGACACCAACGCCTCGGTGGCCTTCTCCACGCCCAGCCTTCCCGCGCCGGGCAGCTACACCGGCACGCGCCCGGACTTCTACTGGACTGGACCGTCGACGAGCGTGGTGCAGGGCATGGGCGGCCAGTTCTTCGTGCAGGTGTCGAGCGCCGACCCGGCCTTCGCAGCACCCAGCCTCGTCATCAGCGTCGCCACGCCGGCCGCGGTCACCGACCCCGCCTTCGTCCGCGTCACCGGGGTCTACCTCTCGACTTTCACGCTGACCGGGGGCACGACGTACTACTGGCGGGTGCGCTCGCGGAGTTCGCTGGGGGTCGATGGAGCCTGGGGGCCGGTCGGGGGCTTTGTGGTCGACACCTCCTCGCCGACGGTCTCATCCTTCCTCGTCTACAACTCGACGGGCGGGGCCTTCAGCGAGACCGGCCCGATCGACCTGCGCCAAGGCGTCACGGTCCAGGTCACGGCCGCCGACACGGTCAGCGGCCTCGGGGCCGCCAACGCTCTGACGGTCGGTCCCGGGACGGCGGCGTCCTGGCGTTTCAGCGAGCGTCACGGGGCCGCGCCGCTCGATGAGGCGGCGGGTGCGGTCGGCGTGCTGGTGGGCGGGCGCTACGGACTCACGCCCTTCGGGGCCGGCCTGGCCCTGAGCGGAGCGGGGCAGTACATGTCGGCGCCCAACACGGCTTTCCAGTTCGCCCCGGCCTCGACCTTCACCGTCTCGGCTTGGGTCCGCCCCACGGCTTCCGTCAACCAGGTGCTGGCCGCCGTCGGCGCGCCGTTGACGCCGGGCGGAAGCAACTGGGTTGTCTGGGTCAACAACACCGGCGCCCTGCGCCTGACCAACGCCACCGGCGGCGGGGTCTTGAGCCCGGCCGGCCTTATCCAGAACGGGGTCTGGCAGCATGTCACCGTCGTCCAGCAGGGCACCAAGGCCTGGTTCTACATCAACGGCGTCCTGCGCCACTCCCAAGGCTGGAGCGGCAACTCGGGCGGCGGGACGATGGCGTTCTCGGTCGGAGCCGGCATCCGCAACACCGCCGTGGCCGAAGCCTTCTTCAACGGCGACTTAGACGAGGTCAAGGTGTTCTCCACCGCCTCCGGACCCGACGAGGTGGCCGCGGACTTCGCCCGCGGCGTCCCCGGGCGCTTCGCGGTGGAGTACTCGACGACGGCCGGGGCCGCCTGGAACGTGGTCAGCGCCACCTTCCCCGGCGCGGGCTTCCCTTATATAGCGCAGACCGGGGTGGACGGCTCGGCCGGACCGGAAGTCCTCACGGTCCGCGACCTGGCGCCGGCGCATTCCACGACCGCGGCCGTCGGCTCCCTGGGCACGAACCTCCTGCGCTTCCTGTCGGCGGACCGGCGCGGCAACTTCACGCTGGCGGGCCCCTTCACGCTGCTCGTCGACACCGTGGCCGCCGCGGCGGTGTCGACTCCGACCCTGCCGGCCCCCGGCGTCTTCGTGAGCACCCGTCCCGACTTCGCCTGGGGCGGCCCCAGCACGACGACCGCGGCCGGGATGGGGGCCGGAGCGCTGTTCCTGCTCGAGGCCGACGACCAAGCCGACTTCTCCTCGCCCGCCATCGCGGTGTCGACGCCGGTCGTCATCGCCGGCACGGCCACGGCCTTCACGCAGGGGGTCTATGTCTCGACCTTCTCGCTGCTCCACGGCACGACCTACTACTGGCGCGTGCGCGCCCGGGACTTCCTGGGGATCTACTCCCAGCCGCTGACGGTGTCGAGCTTCGTCACCGACTACTTGGCGCCGGCCGGTTCGGCCTTCGCCTCGCTCAACTCGACCGGAGGCCTCGTCGGCGAGTCTATCGGCATCACCCTGGCCGCCGGCGTCACGGTCCAGCTCACCGTGCAGGACACCGGCCCGGCGGGACTGGCCCACGCCGAGCTCGACGACGCCGTCCCCTATGGCGTGATGTACACGACCAACGGCGCCGGGCTCTGGAACGACGGCTCCTGGGGCCCCACGCTGACCGACGCGGGGGCTACCGCGGCGCGCTCCCTGGCGCGCTACGGGGGTGCCTTGTTCATGGGCGCCGACACCGGCCGGGTCTGGCGGTTCGACGGCAGCGTCTGGGCCCTCTCGACGACCCTCGGGGCGCAGAGGGTCCTGGCCCTCAAGGCCTTCGGCGGCAAGCTCTACGCCGGCCTGTCGGCCAACGGCCAGGTCTGGGAGTTCAACGGCGCGGCCTGGAGCCTGTCGGCCAGCTTTACGGCCCCCGACGACGTCCAGACCCTCGAAGCCTACAACGGGCGGCTCTATGCCGGTCTGAGCTCGGGGCGCCTCATGCAGTACGAACCCTCCAACGGGCGCTGGGAGCTCTTGCACGTCTTCGCCGCGCCCCCGGGGGTGGGCGTGCAGTCGCTGGGAGTATATGACGGCCGGCTCTTCGCCGGGGCCAATCCCAACGTCTACGTACTCGACACGAGCACCTGGAGCCTCTCCTTCACCGCCAGCGCGTCGATCCTCGCGCTCAAGGCCTACGACGGCAAGCTGTTCGCGGCCACCAACAACTCCGGCATCATCAGCCAGTTCGACGGCCAAGCCTGGACGGTCTCCAACGACCCGCCCGAGACCGAGTCCTCGGTCCTGACCGTGCACGCCGGCCGGCTCTACGCGGCCAGCGCCGAGCCGTCCAACGGCCGGCTCTACGCCTATGACGCCAAGAGCTGGGTCCTGGTCCGCACTCTGCCCAACGCCGCCGACAAGATAAGCGCCCTGGCCGCCTTCGGCGGCCGACTCTACGCCGGACTCGAGCCCGCCTCCGGCAACGCCGAGGTGTTCGTGTCGACGCCGCTGGTCACTTCGCTTAGCGGGGCGGAGGGCAGCGCGGCGCCCCAGACCCTCTCGGCCTCGGGCCTGAGCTTCGAGCCCTCGCTGACCGGCACGGTCTGCGCGGGCAACCCCTCCTGCACGGCCACCAACCAGGTGCGCTTCGCGGCGCTGGACCGCGGCGGGCGGGTCGGCCAGGCCGGCCCTTTCGCCGTCCTCGTCGACAGCCTATTGAGCCAGCCCACGGCCTACTACCCGGCCCCGGCGCGCTGGGTCCGCGAGACCCTGCCCGACTTCGCCTGGATCGAGGCCAGCACGATGCCCCAGCACCAGGTCCAGGTGTCGACCGGCCCCGACTTCACGGCGCTGACGATCAACCAGACGACCGCCCACTACCTGCTGGGTGCCACGGCGTCCTTGGCCAACGACACGACCTACTACTGGCGCGTGAAGGCGCTCAACGCCTTCTCGGTGGGCTCGGCGTTCTCCCCGACCGTCAACTTCGCCGTCGACCCCGCCGCACCCTCGACTAGCGCCTATCGCCACCTCAACTCGACCGGCGGGGCGTTGGCCGAGTCGCAGTTCACCGACCTGGCGGCCGGCTCGACCATCGAGTTCACGGTGCGTGACCCGGCCTCCGGCCTGCTCTTGGAGCCGTTGGGGAGCCAGGCCCGGGTCGGGGCCTGGTCGTTCGAGGACTCGGGCACGTCGTCGCTGGACTTCTCGGGGCGGGGGCACAACGCCACGCTCGACGCGGCCATCGTCCGCTCCGGCTCCGGCTACCGGGGCCTCGGCCTGCGCGGCTCGGGGACCTTCGCGGTCAATATAGCTAGTTCCCCGGCGACGACCTGGACCGGCCTCACGGTCGCCGGCTGGGCCAAGCCCACGCGGAACGCCTCGGCCCTGATGACCCTCTTTGCCACGGTCCGCAACCAGGTCTACGCCCAGTCCGCCCAGGGCCGCGTGCTCTACGGCGCGCGCGCCACGGGTGCCGGCGGCTGCGCGCTCAACACGGCGCAGACCTATCCCTTGGGGGCCTGGCAGCACGTGGCCTTCGTGGCCGACCCCGGCGCCAACGAGAACCGCCTCTACGTCGATGGGGAGCTGGCGGCCTCCTGCTCGGGGGCGTCTTCGGCCGGCGACACCCGCCTGCGCCTCTTGGCCGACGGGGTGACCGGGATCGGCTCGATCGACGCCTACGAGGGCTTCCTCGACGAGGTGCGGCTCTTCTCGGCGCCGCTCTCGGCCGCCGCGGTCCGCCGCGAGGCCGACGGGGCCCCCTTCGCGGTGGCGTTCTCCACCGACGCCGGGGCCTCCTGGAGCGCGGTCTCCTCGACCTTCGGGGCGGGGCCGCGCCTGGCGTTCACGGGCAATAACGGCGCGACCTCGGACGAGACGATCCAGATCGTCGGTCTCCCCCTGCGCCAGTCGACCGTGACGGCGGTCTGCGGCCAGGTCTCGCCCTGCCTGGCCACGAACCAGGTCCAGTTCTTCGCTCCCGACCGCGCCGGTTCGGTCCGGACGATGGGTCCTTTCGCGGTGCGCGTCGACACATCGGTGCCCACGCCGGTCGTCCTCTCGCTGGCCCCCACCGCCACCGACCAGATCGCGGTGATCTCGACGGGCACCGACAACACGGCCGGCTCGGGCCTGCGCGACTTCCTCTTCGAGGCCTCCACGTCACAGGCCTTCGCCGCCCCGCTGTCCTCCTCGGGATTCATCGCCCAGACCACCTATACCTTCACGGGCCTGATCGACGCCACCACCTACTGGGTGCGGGTCTGGTCGCGCGACCAACTGCTCAACGTCTCGACCCCCACGGTGGAGCTGGCCACGGCCACCTTCGGGACGGTGTTCCTGACCACCCAGATCGCCGCGCCGCCCTCGGCCCTGCAGGGCGCCTTCGTCCCGATGCTGACCCTGCGCCTGGCCTCCAAGCCGGGCAGCACCTCGCGCCTGCTGTCCTTGCGCGCGCGCAAGACCGGGACCGCACCCGACTCCAGCGTCGACCAGGTCCAGCTCTACGCCGAGGCCGACGGCGACGGGGTGTTCTCGGGCGGCGACACCCAGCAGACCGCGGCCGGCCTCGCGCTGGGCGAGGCCGTGCTCGTCCTCGCCGGGGCCGGGATCCCGCTCGACGTGGCGGCCAGCACGTTCCACGTGGTCTTCAAGATGAACGCCGGGGCCGTCACCGACGACACCGTGGGGCTCGAGATAAGCTCGACGACCAGCGTCGGCCTCCAGCACCCGGCGCGCGCTCAGGGCAGTTTCCCGGCCGTCGTAGCACCCATCCCGGTCTCGGACGGCGCCAACGTCCTCAACATCATCCCCACGAGCTTGGCCCCGGCCGCGATGCAGGCCGGCAGCAACGATATCCCCGTACTAGAACTGCGCGCCGTCACCGACACCGGGACCTCGATCATATCGAGCGTCACGGTGACGATGACCGGCACGACGCCGCCGAGCAAGGTTCGCTCGATCAACCTCTGGCGCGACGCCGACCCGGTCGACGGCCTTTTCGGCCCCGGCGACATCAGGCTCACCAGCGACATCGACGCCTTCGGGGGAGGAAACACCGCGACGATGTCGATCACGGGCTTTCAGGTCTCCTCGCGGACGGTGACGACGTCGGCCCGGCGCTTCTTTATCACCGTCAGCCTGGCGGCGGACGCCCCTCAGGACAGTGTCTTCCGCCTCGGGTTGGCCTCGACCTCGGCCGTCACGCTCCAGAACCTGGCCGACACCGTGGCGTTCTCGGCGGCCGTGCTCTCGAGCACGGTTAGCGTCATCCTCAACAACGTCCTGACCGTGGCCGCGGTCGATGAGACCCCGGCAGCCTACGTCCAGGGCGAGCGCTTCACCATCCTGCGGGCGACGATGACCGTCGACGTGGGTGCGGCCCAGGTCAACCGGGTCACCGCCCGGCTGACCGGCAACGGGCAGGGCTCCGACATCGCGGCGGTGGAGGTCTGGCGCGACGCGACGACCGACGGGCAGGGTCTGAGTGCCGTGCTCGACACGCGGGTCGGCTCAGCACCTTACTCGGGCGGCCTGGCCGTCGTCGACATCGACACCCAGACCATACTCTCCGGGACGAGTGCTGTGTTCTTTTTGGCCTACGTCGTCGAGCCCGCCGCCGCGCCGGGGGTGACGCTGGGCATGAAGCTCAACGCCGGCGACGTGCGCGCGGGCAACTCGGGCACGACCGTGGCCGGCAACCTCCCGATCGAGAGCTCCTCGCGAACCGTACAGGCCACGGTCAACCGGATGGTCATCACCAACGCCATCAAAGACGTCTCCCCCGGCGCGCTGCTCCAGGGCCAGCAGCACGCCGCGATGCTGCGGCTCGACGTCATCAGCGACAAGAACGACTTCTCGTGGCTGGGCCTCTCGGTGGAGCGCCTGGGGACCGCCCCCGACTCGGCGGTCTCGGCCGTGAACGTCTTCCGGGACTTCGACGGCAACGGTTCCTTCGACGTCGCCGTGGACTCGCGGGTGACGGGGGGCGCCGACGTCTTCTCCAACAGCACGGCCACGCTGACCTTGCCCCAGGTCCAGACCGTCTCGGCCTCGACGAAGACCTACTTCGTGACCCTGAGCGTGGCGGCGGGTGCGGAGTCGGGCAAGACCCTCGGCGTGCGGATCTCGACGACGGCCTCCTTCAACCTCATCGCGCCCAACACGGTCTCGACGGCCACGGCCTTCCCCATCCAGACCGGCCTCGTGCCGGTCAACCAGTTCCAGAACACGGTCACCGTGACGACCGCCAGCGTCGTCCCCGGCGTCGGCGCGGAGCCCGGCGCCATCGACGTGCCGTTTATGAGCCTGGCGCTGCGGACCGACGTCTCGAACGCCGCGTTCCAGAGCCTGCGCGTCGACCAGGCCGGCACCGCGGCCGACGCGGACGTCAAGCAGGTCAAGCTCTACTACGACACCAACGACACGGGGAACTTCGACTCCTCGAACCTCAACAACTATCTGCTGGTGACCTCCTCCGGCCAGCGCTTCGGCAGCAACGGCCCGGCCAGCGTGGTCGTGTCGTTCTCGACCCCGCAGGTCCTGGGGACCGCGCCGAAGCGCTACTTCCTCGTCCTCGACCTCTCCACGGCGGCCGTCCCCGCGCGCACGGTCGTGGTGCGCGCCTCGACCGGCGCCTTCTTCACGGTCGACGCGCCGAATCGGGTCGACCCGAGCGTGAACTTCGTGTCGGCGGCGCTCAACGTCAACGCCCCGCCCACGACGATGTTCGTGGTAGGGACCGATTCGGCTCCGGCGACGGTCACCCAGGGGACCCCGAACGTGCCGATGCTGACCTTGAAGGTCCGCACGGCGGCCTTCACGGCGCGCTGGAACCAGTTGCGCGTGACGCGGACCGGCACGGGCCAGGACGGCCACGTGCCGTCGGTCAAGCTTTACCGCGACGCCGACGGCGACGGCACGCTCGACATCTCGCTCGACGAGCGGCTTAGCACGACGGTGTTCAGCGGCGGGACCGCCCTCCTGGGCTTCTCGACCCAGACCATCACCGTCGCCACGGTCACCTACTTCGTCACCTACGACTTCAAGACCACGGCGACCGCGGGCGACACCGCGGGGGCGCGCATCGCGGCGGCCGGCGACCTGCGCGTCGAGACGCCCGACACGGTCTCCACCGCGGGCTTCCCGCTGCAGTCGACCAACGCGGCCGTGGTCGCCACGCAGGCCGGCCTGTTCGTGACGGCCACGAACCTCGCGCCGGGCGAGCTCAAGCAGGCCGCCACCGAGCAGGTGCTGATGTCTTTGGCCGTGCAGACGACCCAGTTCGCCTTGACCTGGTCCGCCCTGACCGTGCGCTCGACCGGGAGCGCCGCGGACTCCGACATCAAGGCCATAAGCCTCTGGCACGACGCGAACATCAACGGCGTCGTCGACGTCGGCACCGACACCAAGATCACCTCGGGCCTCAATGCCTTCCTGGGCGGCGTCGCCGTCCTGAGCTTCGCTTCGGTCCAGGACGTGGGCACCAGCCAGAAGCGCTACCTCCTCACCGTCGACCCGGCGCCGTTCGCGGAGCCCGGCCGCACCTTCGCGGTCCTTCTTCAGTCGACGGCGTCCTTGAGCGTCTCCTCGCCCAACTTCGTCGTGCCCGCGGGCTTCCCGGCCCAGTCGGATGCCAACGCTACCCTGCGCAAGCTCGAGGAGGAGCTGGTGGTGACGCCGGCCGACCTGGTGGTGGGAGGGGTCAACCAGGGCGCGCGCCAGGCCTTGGCGCGCCTCTCGACTAGGGCGTCGCGCAACCGCGTGAGCTGGAGCGCGCTGGTCGTGCGCCAGAACGGCAACCTCGGCGCCGGTGAGATCGACTTCGTCGGCGTCTGGCGCGACGTGGACGGCGATCTGGCGCTTGGCTCGGCCGACCTCTACGTGGGCAGCGCCACGTTCTCGGGCTCGCAGGCCTCGGTCTTCTTCTCGACGGTGCAGACGGTGGGGGTGGCGACCCAGACCTATTTCCTGGCCGTCCAGCCCAACATCTCGGCCACGGTCGGCGCCGACATCCGGCTCTCGCTGCAGACCGCCGACTTCACCCTGGGCTCGCCGGACACGGTGGGGGCGGCCGGCTTGCCGTTCAACACCGGCGCGGCTCCGGTGCTCGACGCCAAGACCCCCTCGCGCCCGGTGGTGACCGACGCCGGCGCCTCGACGAGCGACTTCGAGGGCCTCGACTTCACTTGGGTATCGAGCGTGGGCAGCGGCACGCTGGCCGGGGCCTTCTACGCGGTGGGGACGACGGCCGGCGGCACCGACGTGCGCGGCTGGACGGCGATCGCGGCCGCCCTGACCACGGTGCGCGCCACGGGCTTCGCCCTCAACCAGGCCACCACATATTACGTCGCGGTGAAGACCCAGTCGAGCTTCGCCTTCGACAGCCCGGTCGGGGTCTCCGACGGCATCCTCATGGACTTCCAGGTCCCGCTCTCTCCGGCCCCGTCGGTGACGACGGGCTCGGGCGCTCTGCTCGTGACCTGGGCCAACATCCCGGGCGGCCCCTCGGGCATCATCGGCTACCTAGTCGAGTACCGCACCGGCGCCAGCCCGCAGTGGATCAACGCGAAGACCGGCGAGAAGACCAGCGTGAAAGCGATGACGCTGGCGGCCGCCCCCGGGGCCAGGCCGGCCGAGCTGCGCGTCCTGGCGGTGTCGACCGACTCGCTCGTCACGAGCAATTCGTTCCAAGCCGGCGGTCTGCCGGCGGGGACTCTGTTTGTGCGCGTCAGCGCGGTCACCGGCTCGGGCGTGCTCTCGAGCGCCAGCGACCCGGTGCAGGTCCAGCTCGGGCCTTTGCCCAAGGACGGGATCACCGACGCCAGCCTCTACCCGAACCCGTTTGACTCGCGCAAGCGCGCGGGGAACATCCACTACGCGCTGAGTGCTAACGCCGAGGTGTCGATCAAGGTCTACAGCGTCTTCGGGCGGCTGCTGCGCGAGATGAGCTTCGCGCCGGGCTCAAGCGGCGGCGTGGCGGGCTCCAACACCGTCGCCTGGGACGGCGCCGACGACTCGGGGACCAAGGTGGCCAAGGGCATGTACATCATGGTCATCACCTCGGGCGGGGCCAAGGCGGTTCTGAAGGTCGGCGTCATCCATTAAGCGCTAGTAAATACAGCGCTTTTCAATGCCGTCCCCTTCGTAATGCTTTCGTGATTGACGCTCACCCCGCCGCTACACTTCCGTCATGCGCATCTTATGGGCTGCGGCGGCGTCCGCGGCCTTGGCCCTAGCTCCGGTGGCGGCGTTCACCACACCCAAGCGCGCAGACTTCATCACCGAGCCGGCAAGCTATCCGAACCCCTTCGACTCCCGGACCGGCCGCGCCACGCTGCGCTGGCGCCTGGCCGAGGATTTCCCGGCCGAGCTCTCGGTCTACACCGTCTTCGGCGTCCGGGTCTTGCGGCGCTCGTACGCGGCCGGCGCCGTGGGCGGGCGGGCGGGGCTCAACGAGGTCACCTGGGACGGCACCAACGAGACCGGCCGCAAGCTCGGCAAGGGGATCTACCTAGCGGCCCTGCGCGCCGGCGGCGACGTCCTGGTCCTCAAGGTGGGGGTCCGGCACTGATGCGCCGCGTGCTCGCCGCCCTGCTCGCCGTCCTCGTCGCCGCGCCCGCCCGCGCCGACCTCGGCGGCCGCCCCGGCGAGATCTTCCAGTTCGGCGCCAACGCCCGCGGGCTGGCCATGGGCGGCGCCAACACCGCCGGCGTCAACGACGTCACCTCGGTCTACTACAACCCCGCCGGCCTGGGCCTCTTGCCCGCGCGCGAAGTCACCCTCATGCGCGCCAACCTTTTCGAGGGCGCCACCTACGACTACCTGGGCTACGCCCAGAACAAGAAGAAGCGCGCCGGCGGCTGGGGCCTCGAGTTCGTCCGGCTCGGCATCTCGGGCGCCGACGGGCGCGACGAGCTCAACAACAAGAGCGGGGGCTTCGGCTGGTCGGAGACGGCGATGAGCGTGGCCCACGGCTGGCGCGGGGTCTTCCATCCCGCGCTCTCGGTCGGGGTGAAGGGCAAGATGCTCAATCGCGCGCTGGCCGGCTCCTCGGACCGCCTCATCGGCGCGGACCTGGGCTTTCAGGCCGGGCCGTTCAACACGGGCAAGCTCATGCTGGGCGCGGTGGTCCAAAACGCCTTCGCGCTCTCGCAGGGCGACACCGACGACAAGCTGGGGCTGGTGGTCCGCGTCGGGGCGGCCTACCGCCTCGTGGGGCCGCTCTCGCTGGCGGCCGACGTCTCGCCCGACGGCGAGTTCCGGGTCGGCACCGAGTACGCCTGGGGGATCGGCGCCCTGCGCGCCGGCCTCGAGGACCGCCAGCTCTCCTTCGGCGGCGGCCTGCACTTCCGCTCCAAGTACCGCTTCGACCTGGCGCTCCTGAGCCACCCGACGCTCGGGATGTCCCAGCGCCTCTCGGTGGGCTATCGCTTCGGCCAGCGCCAGGCCCTGGCCGAGGGCAAGTCGCCCAAGATGCAGGCCTTCGCCGGAGAGTACCTGGCCAACGGCCAGAGCGAACTCCAGAAGCGCGACTATCTGCGCGCCTCCAAGGACTTCGACACCGCGCTCGGCATCGACCCCAACGTCGGCGACGGGTCCTGGAAGGAGCGCGCCGCGCGCCTGCGGCGCCTCGTCAAGGAGCTCGACCTCGAGGCCCATCCGGGCGACCAGGAGTCCTTCCGCCAGGACAACCCGGCGGCCTTCATGGTCTACCAGGTCGTCAGCGCCTGGCTCGACGGCGAGGAGGACCGGGCCATGCTCCTGGCCCACGCCGCGGCCGGGACCATCAACCGCCACGCCGGCTACCGCCGCCTGCTAGACGCCATGGGCCGGCTCACCGGCCGCAAGGTAGACCGCGACTCGATCCTGCCCCCGGCGCGCCTGGCGGCCCTGCGCATGAAGCAGGGTGTGGACGCGGTCTACCAGCGGCGCTTCCCGGCCGCCGTCGAGTCGCTGCGGGACGCCTTGTGGCTCGAGCCCAACAACGCGGCGGCCTGGACGCGGCTCGGCTCGGCCTACTTCGCGATGGGCGACAAGCCGCGCGCCGCCGCGGCTTGGAAGAAGGCGCTCGAGATCAACCCGGGCGACGAGAAGCTCAAGGCGTTCATGAGCGCCCAGGGGGTCGAGTGAAGGGTAATGGAACCGTAACAGCGCCCGGCTACGCTGGGGCGGAGGGAGGTCGATGGAGGTAGTCATCGTCGTCCTTCTGCCGGTGATGTTCCTGGTGCTGGCGGCGAGCATGCTGGTCGTGAGCCAGCTCTCGGGCTTCTTTCAGTTCGGGAAGTACTCGGGCCGGCGGCGCCGAGACCGCGAGGAACTGGAACAGTTCATGACCAAGCTCGCTATGGCGCAGAGCCAGGTCGCCAGGCGCAAGGTGGAGCTCGAGAAGCTCTCCGCGCGCCTGCAGGACTCCAACGAGGAGCTCGAGCGTTTGAATTCGATGAAATCTAAGTTCCTGTCCATGGCGGTCCACGACGTGCGCACGCCGCTGGCCTCGATCAAGGGCTTCGGCGAGATGCTCTCGCGCCAGGAGCTGGGCGGCCAGCAGAAGAAGTACGTCGACTACATCGTACGCGGCACCGACCAGATAAACCGCCTCATGGGCGATTTGACCGACCTCGCCGTCATCGAGGCCGGCAAGCTGCGCCTCGAGCGCAAGCCGTTTCCCTTGGCGCAGATGCTGGAAGACATCGTCCCGGCCATCGACGTCATCGCCAGGCAGAACGGGGTGGTCCTGGTCCCGCCGGCCGTCGTCCCCCCGGTCGAGATCGTCGGCGACCGCTTCCGCCTGGTCCAGGCGCTCATGAACTTCCTAAACAACGCGGTCAAGTTCACCCCGTCGGGCGGCAAGGTCGAGCTCGGCGCCAAGGTCGTCGGGCGCGTCCTGACTCTGGCGGTCAAGGACAACGGCGCCGGCATCCATCCCTCCGAGCGCAAGAAGGTCTTCGAGAAGTTCTACCAGTCCCAATTCCAGGACATGAAGAACAAGAAGAAGGGCTGGGGCCTGGGCTTGGCCATCGCCACCGAGATCGTCCGCGGCCACGGCGGCGAGATCGGAGTGGACTCGCCGGGCCTCGGCAAGGGCTCGACCTTCTGGTACAAGGTGCCGCTCAAGCCCGCCCGCATGCCCGTCCTGGCCGCCTCCGCCGTCCTGGCGTTGGGGCTGCTGGCCTCCTTGGGCGGCGCGGCGCGCGCCCAGCAGACCATCCCCTTGGAGGAGAAGGCCAAGTTCGAGCGCTCGCTCGAGGCGCGGGCCGAGTCGGTCCTGCTCTCGATCCTGGGGCCGAGCCGCTCGCGCGTCATCGTCAACGCCACGCTCGACTTCACGCGCATCGAGAAGTTCGACGTGAAGACCGGCGGGGCGGCCGACAAGGACGCGGGCTCGGTGTTCCTCTGGCAGAACATCGGCGCCGAAAGCCCCGGCGGCCAGGAGCTCTTGCCCGGCATCCCCGACCCCCAGGCCCAGGCCCCCGGCTTCGGGCAGACCAAGTCCTACGAGCGCCAGCAGTCCTTCCCAACCTCCTTCGTCAAGCGCCTGGCCATCACCGTGGTCGTCGACGAGTCGGTGACGATACCGGAGCGCGACCGCATCGCCAAGATCCTGCCCGACGTGCTGGGGCTCGACCGCCAGCGCGACGATACGCTCGACATCGCCCCGGCCAAGTTCGCCCCGGCCTGGAAGACGATCTGGTACCAGCCCGAGGCGATGGGCCTGCTCTTTAAGTACGGCCTGATCGCCCTCATGACCCTCATCACGTTGGTCGTCGTCGCGGCCTGCTTCCTCAAGCTCGCCGAGGCCATGGACTCGATGGCCCAGGCCCAGGCCCACCAGCTCCAGATGGATTTCGGCCAGGACGAGAAGAAGAAAGAGGGCACGGAAGGGGAGGAGGGCGACAAGGAGGGTGCCGCCGCGGCGGCGGCCGCCGTCGAGGCCCAGGTCCAGAAGGTCACCTTCGACGTCGGCCTGCACCAGATCGACACTTTGCTCGAGATCCTGCGCGGCCAAGAGCCCGAGAACCTGGCCCTGATCGCGGCCCATCTCAAGCCCGAGGTGCGCAAGGCCTTCCTGGCCCGCCTCTCATCGGCGGCCTACAGCGAGGTCCTGCTCAGCATGGGCTCGATCAAGTTCGTCGAGCCCGACGTGGTGCAGACCGTCAAGGACGAGCTCGAACGGCGCCTCGACAGCGCGGTGGGCGGCCGCCGCGAACTGCTCGAGCTCATCGAGGCCGCCGACATGCGCTCCAAGCGCGACCTGCTCTCGCTCCTCGAGCTGCGCGACCCCGAGCTCTACGCGGTGGTGCGCTCGCGGGTCCTGCTCTTCGAGGACGTAGCGTTCCTCGACCAGCGCGACTGGTCGCTGGTCATGGGCCAGGTAAGCCTCGAGCAGTGGGCGGCGGCGCTCCACGAGGGCGAGCCGCGCGTGCGCGAGAGCCTCAAGGCCCAGATGCTGCCCAAGACCTGGGCCATCCTCGAGCAGATGATCGCCGGGGCGCGGCCCACGACCCAAGCCATCGACAAAGCCCAGGAGCAGATCGCGGGGGTCGTCATGAAGCTGGCCGGCTCGGGACGCATCCAGAACCCGGTGGAGAGGCGCGGCGCCCTCGACGGTCCGCCCGCCTTCACCGAGGCCCAGGCGGCATAGCGTATGGCCAAGGTAGACCGCCTCCTGGCGACTTTGCGCGGCGAGACCCCCCCCGAGGAGGCCCCGCCGATGTCGGCCGCCCCCGGCGAGGCGGCCGTACCCTCGGCGGAGTTCGAGGCGCTCAAGGCCAAGCTGGCCTCGATAGAGGAGAGGCTGGCCCAGGGGGCGCCGCCGGCCATGGAGGAGGCGCCGCCGACCGAGGAGGTGCCGCCCGCCCTGCCCGCGTTGCCCGCTCCGGAGGCGCCGCAAGCGCCCACGGAGCTGGCGCTCTTCCTCCACACGCGCGTCGAGCTGCTCGAGAAGAAGCTCGACATGGCCCAGCAGGAGGCCCTGCGCTCGGGGATGCTCCTGCGCGAGCGCGAAGACGCCCAGCGCCGCGCCCAGGGGGAGGTCGAGGAGCTCTTCCGCTCGATCCGCGAGTCCCAGCGCGCGGCGGCCTATGACAAGACCTTGAGGGAGAGCGCCTCCTCCTCCGCCCAGCGCGTCAAGGAGCTCGAGGCCCGCCTGGCCCTGGCCGAGCTGCGCATGGTGCCGGCCGAGGACGTCCTGCGGGCGGTCCACAGCGAGGAGGCGCGCGCGGAGCTGACCCGGCGCCTGGAAGCCCAGCTCGGCGCCGCGGCCGCGCCGCCCGAGCCGCCCGCGGCGGGCGAGCGCCCGCTGCCGCCGGTCTCCGGTCCGGGTCTGCCGGCCGACCAGCTGGCGGTCGTCCTGGGGCGGGTCGGCGACTTGGAGGCGCGGCTCGAGGAGTCCCAGAAGGCGCGCGAGAAGGAGCGCGCCGAGGCGGTGCGGCGCGAGACCGAGCTCGTGCGCGAGATGTCGTTCTCGGCGTCGCGCTTCGAACGCTCGGGCGGGGCCCAGCTCCTTGTTGAAGCGGCTCTGGAGGCCGTGATAGAGTGTGTCCGCCAGCGCGACACGCTCCAGCTCGAGATGAGCCGGCTGGTGTCGGCCTTGAAGGACGAGCCTCAGGGCTCCGAGGCCGCCGTCGAGATGCGCGGCCGGCTGGCGGCGGCGCACAAGCGCATGAGCGAGCTGCAGGCCGAGCTCGACAAGCAGTTGGCTCTCGTGCAGGCCTGGGTGAAGCGGCAAATGGGGGAGACCTGATGGACCTAGCGACCATCGCAGGCACGGCGGGGATCCTATTTCTGATCGCGCTGGGTGTGATCAGCGGCGAGGTGGGCTCCATCTTCGTCAACGCCCACGGGATCCTCATCGTGTTCGGCGGCACCTTCGCGGCGATGCTCATCAACACGCCGATCGTCTACGTGAAGGACACCTTCCTGGCCTGCCTCAACATGTTCCGGTCCGACCCCTACGCCGACCCGGCCGAGCTCGTGCCGATCATCGTGCGGCTCTCCGAGCAGGTCCAGCAGGGCGGCCTGCAGGCCTTGCGGGCGGCCGACCCCCAGGCGGCGGGGGGCTTCTTGGGAGCGGCGGCGACGACGGCGCTCGAGTACAACAACCCCGAGTTCGTCCGCCGCGTGCTCGAGACCGAGGTCAACAACCAGGTCGACCGCGCCAACGAGGTCATCAACGTCATCCGCACGGCCGGCGTGGTCTCGCCGATGTTCGGCCTGATCGGGACCCTGCTCGGCATCATCAAGGTCCTCCAGCAGATCGCCGACCCCAAGGCGGTCGGCGGCTCGATGGCCGTGGCGATCACCTCGGCCTTCTACGGGATCATGTTCGCGAACCTCTTCTGCATCCCGATCGCCGGCAAGCTGCGCATGCGCCTGTGGCAGGAGATCAAGATGAAGGCCATGGTCGTCGAAGGCGTCATCGGGATGATGCAGGGGACCGTGCCGCTGGTGCTCGAGCGCAGGCTCCTCTCCTACAAATAAGATGGCCGTCTACCGCTTCCGCAAAGAGGAGCTCGAGGGCCACCTCAACAAGAACGCCCTCTGGGCCATCGTCTACGGGGACATGATGAGCTACCTCATGATCCTCTTCCTCTTGATGCTCTCATTTAGCCTCTCGAAGGACGTGGAGGAGCAGGACCCGGTCGAAAAGTCGCTCAGCGAGATCCAGCGCGTCTTCGGCGGGCGGGTGAGCCCCGCCGTGGCCGCGAAGGCCGAGCAGGCCGACAAGGAGCTGGTGCTGGGGCAAGCCCTGACCGCCAAGGCCGAGGGCGGCGAGCTTGGGGCCTCCGCCAGCGTCATCGTCACCGAGAAGCGCATCTCGTTGTCCTTGGGCGAGGGCGTGCTCTTCGATTCCGGCAAGGCCGACCTCAAGGCGGCGGCGTCGCCGCTCCTCGAGGCCATCGCCAAGGACATGATCAATCTCAAAAACGAGGTCCGCGTCGAGGGTCACACCGACAACGTGCCGGTGCGCAAAGGGCCGTACAAGTCCAACTGGGAGCTCTCGATGGCGCGCGCCTACGCCGTCATCCGCCAGCTCGAGGCCAGCGGCGTCGACCCGCGCCGCATCTCCGGCGTGGGCTACGGCGAGTACCGGCCGGCGGGCGACAACAAGTCGGCCGAGGGGCGGGCCAAGAACCGCCGCATCGAGATCAGCCTCCTGCGCGGCGGATGAGACTGTCCACGTGGACGGTATGCCCTCGCGCGCGGGCCGCGCGCTGGGAAAGGCTTTGGCGGGCGCTGGGGCTGACGGCCCCGCTGTTGTCCCGCTTAGACGAGCTTCCTAGAGAACGCGGCTTGGCCTTGGTCGATCTGTCGCTCTTGGGCGGGGATGCTCTTTGCGCCCATCGCGCCAAGCGCCCCGGGCTCCATGTCGTGGCCTGCGCGGACGTGGGGGCAGCACCCCAGGTCCTCTCGGCGGCGCTGGCCGGCGGGGCGCTCGACTATTTCGACCAAGGAGCTCCCGATGATGCGCTCGAAGCGCGCCTGCGCGCGCACCTCAAGCGCCTGTTCCCGTCGGCCAAGCCCCCGGGGCTCTTCTCCGACGACGGCCTCAGGCTCGACGCGCGCGTGCGTGAGGTCCACGTCCGGCGCGGGAAGTCATGGAAGCTCGTGGGGGGCTTGAGCGCCCGCGAGTTCGACGTCCTGAGCGTGCTGGCCGGCGCGCCGGGCAAGGCGTTCGAGCGCCGCGACCTCCTCGACCGCCTGGGCTCGGACGCCGTCGTCGAAGCCGTCGACAAGGTCGTGGCGGCGCTGCGCAAGAAGCTCGGGACTCAGGGCAAGCGGCTCAAGACCCTGCGCGGGGTCGGCTACCTCCTCGCGAAAGCCTGAGCCGCACTGGACGAACCCCCGCCACACGGCTATCGTAAGGGACCATGCGCGCCCTCATCCTCATGCTGGCCGCCGTCGGCGTCACCCTGCTCGTCTTCTGGTTCTGGCGCGAGCAGATGCGCGGCAAGGTCGAGCCCACCCCGGCCATCGTCGAACAGCTCGAGGACCTCATCTCGCGCGGCGTCTTCGAAGGCCGCACCCCGGGCTCGGTCGTGGCCACCCTGGTCTTCTCCGAGCCGTTCAAGGAAGCCGACCCCTGGGACAGCGCCCCCAAGAAGCGCACGATGATGAACGCCTGGTTCGGCGAGCCGCGCGAGCTCGCTTTCCTGCAGGCCCTCGGCCGCGAGGAGGCGTTCGTCACCTGGCGTCTGGACTCCACCGATTCGACCGACCTCGTACGCGCCGAGGCGGAGGCTGCCTCCGCCGCGGCCTGGGCCGCGGCCAAGGGCATGCGTCTGCGCGTCATCGCTCACGGGGGAGCCATCGACCCCGTCCTGCGCGCGGCGCTCACCTTCCCCGGGCCGCCGTTCGAGCGCCTGCTCGGCGTCGGCGTCAGCCTGGGCGACATCAAGGCCCGCGACCCCGAGCTCGCCCAGGCGTTGTTCGATCGCCTGCCGGCCGAGCAGTGGCTCAACCTCTATTCCAACCCCGCCGTCGTGCCGCGCTCCCTCATGCTCGAGAGCGTCGGCCTCGGCCTCACGTCGCGCGCCGAGGAGACGGCCCGGCCCGGCCGCTCCTGGGTCCCCACGGTGACGGGGCTGGCCAAGAACGGCGTGTCCGAGGCCGGGCCTTCCCTCCCCATGCCGTCGGGGGCCGCGCTGATGTCGGCCCGGCAGTTTCGCAGCGTCAAGGACGGCCGGATCACCCAGCGCGTCGTCGACGGAAAGGGCCATCTCGTCACCGGCAGCCTCATCGTCCCCAAGCTCGACCGCGAGGAGATCCCCCCCGATCCCGAGGCGGGGCAGAAGAAGTCCGCTGCGGCGTTGGACATCGGACCGCGGGTGCCCGTGGGGACGAGCGGTTGGACTTTCCGGGCGCACGCCGAGTTCTCGAATCTGACCGGCCGCCAGATCGATTGTGCCGGCGGCGCCACCGTGCTCGTTCCTAAGGAAGTCGGTTATTGGATCGTACTCCAATGCCGCAAGCCTCCCTTCGACGCAGCCAAGGAGAATCTGGGGGACGCCTGCCGTGGGCGCCCGCAGTACCTCAGCCGGTTGACGTTCAAGGGCAATCCCGCCGCCATCTGCAAGCAGTCCCCGGTCGCCGGGAAGTCCGCCGATGGGGCCGGGTCGGACGTCTTTCAGGTCCTCTATTCTCCATATATCATCGAGATCCGATACAACTACCCCAGCCTGGCGGCCCGCGAGGCCCGGCTCGACCAGTTCATGCGCGCCATCGAGAGTCTCGACCCGCCCGGCGCCATGACGAAGTGACGGGCGCGCTGGCCGAGACCGTCGCCTATCTCGCCTCGCCCGAGGCGCGCGCGGCCATCACCCGCGACCCCTACTGGCCCAAATGGGACTCGCCGTGGTGGCGCATGACCCTGCTCTGGGAGCTCGGCGAGGCCGCTAGGATCCCCTCCGCCATCGCCGGGGCGCTGACCGAGGCCGTGGACCGGCATTACCTCCGCGTCTTTCCCTTCAGCGAGGGGGAGCTTCCGCCCGGCAAGAGCCTGCAGCGCGACGTGGCTTGCCACTGCGCTCTTGGGACCGTCTGGCAGGTGCTGGCCGCCTGCGGCATCGACGTGGACGCGCGCCTGCCCTGGGTCCGGCCGTGGTTCCTGCGCTACCGGCTCCTCGACGGGGGCTGGAACTGCGACGAGGCTGCCTATCTCAAGCCCACGCCGCGCTCGAGCGTGGTCTCGACCGTGCCGGTCTTGGAGGCGCTGTTGGGCCTGCGCTCGCGCACGGCCGAGGAGGAGGCGGCGCTGGACGCCGGCGCCTCCTACCTCCTCGAGCGCCGTCTGTTCCGTTCTTTGTCTAAGGGCGGCGCCGTCATCGACCCGGTCTGGCTGAGGCTGACGTTCCCGCGCTTCTACGAGTACGACGTCCTGCGCGGCCTGGCCTTCGTCTCCGCCTGGTCGCGCTTGCGCGGACGGGAAGCGCCGGACATGGCGGAGGCGACGGCGGCCATTCGCGCTCATGAGACACCCGAAGGCCTGGCCTCCGCGCGGCGCGCCTGGGAAGGCGTCAAGACCCTGCGGCCCGCGGCGGATGCGACTTGGGAGCGCGGGGACGCGGCACCCTTCGCCCTGCTGGCCGAGGTAGGGCGCCCCGGTGTCGCGGAGCCGGCCCTTACCCGTTCTTGGGCGGCGCTTCGAGGATCTCTTCGACGAGGAAGCGGCTCTTAGCCGGCACCATGCGGCGGGGATAGCTGACGTAATTAGTTACGTCAATGGCGGAGCATAGCCGTTGGACGCTTGACGGCCCCGCGCGCCGGTCCCATACTTCGGGGGTGCCGGGCCTGACCTTGACCACCGACGAAGGCGAGCGCGAAGACCCCGACGTCCCCGCGCTCGAGGCCGCCCTGCGGCGCCTCGAGCTCGAGCGCGAGGCCTATGCCATCCTAGCCGGGACCGACGGCGAGTACCTGCAGGCCACGCGCTCGGACGGCCGCCTCATCCTGGAACGACAGGAGGGATCGGTGCGCTTCGTCCACCGGGCGCCGGAAGCGCCCCGGGTAGAGGCCTTGTTTCGGCAATTCTGCGCCGGCGACCCGGCCTGGAAGGCCGACCCCGGCTGGCAGCGCGCGAGCGAGGAGGACACCGCGCGCGAGCACCGCTTGGCGCTGTTGGCCGGCCTGCGCGCCCAGCCGCTGAAGCTTCCGGTGTCGGCCGACGGCTCGCCCTGGTTCTCGACCAACGGCGAAGTGACGGCTCTCATGGCCTTCGCCAGCGAGGAGGCCCTGCGTGAGACGTGCCCAGACTCTGGACTTAAAACACTGGAAATAATTGAGCTTCTTGAAATATTTTTGGCGGGTCCCCATGCCCAACTCTTCCTCGAGCTGGGGGGGGACTGGGTGTCGGTCGACAAGGCCGAGGCCGCCGCTCTCCGGGAAGCCGCGGGTCTAGGGACCTAGGCCGGCCGGCCCGTTCGGCCCTCCCTAGTCCCGAGTAAGAACGCTACCCTATAGGACCGTGACCAGGACGACTTCCCTAATAAAGCGCCTTCTTGCCGCCGGCCTCTCGGCCTGCGTCCTGTTGGCCGTCCCGGGCGTCGATGCCTTCGCCCAGGTGGTCGGGCGCAGCGCGGCCACGCCGGTCCTCACGCCTAGCGGCGGCGCGGCCGGCGCGGCGCCGGTCCAGGTGACGTTCTCGGCACCCTCACTTTCCCCGACCCTGTCGTCCTCGGTCTCCCTGGTCTTGCCTGCAGGCGTCGCGCCCACGGTCGCCGTGCGGCCGACGGCGGCCTCCGCGGCGGCCGTTCCCAACGCGGCGGCGGCCGCTCCCGCGGCCGCGGTCCAGGCGGCGGCGTCCCCGGCCACAGCGGCGGCTTTGACGCTGGCGGCGCCGGTCCTGACTTTGGCGCCTGCCGTGATGGTCGCCGCGCCGCGGGTCGACCAAGCCGGCGCGGCCGTAGCTGCCGAGACCGGCGGGCGGACCGCCCCGGCGGCCACCGTCCTCAAGCAGGGCCTCTCGTTCTCGCGCGCCGGCCAGACCGCCGGGCCGCTCTTCGACGGCGCGGCAAAAGGCGCCGTCTCGGCCGTGGCGCCGGAGGGCGCGCCGGTCCCCTCCCAGGCCCCGCGTCCGGCCCGGACCTCGGGCCTCGCCGTCATGGCCGGCAAGACCGCGGCGGCGGCAGCCGTCGTGGCGATGGGCGCCGGCGCCAACTGGGCCCAGGCCCCCGACGGCTCGACCTGGCTGAGCGCCCTTCACCACCTCGGGACGGCCGGCTATTGGCTCGGCAACGTCGTGGCCTTCATCTTCCCGATCCCCCAGATCTACAAGACCTTCAAGGACGGCGGGGCCCAGAACACGCCGGCCTGGCGTGCCATGGTCGGGGCCACGGCCTCGCTGACCCTGGGCTTGGTGTCGGCGCCGCTGTTGGGGCAGGAATTTTGGGGCATCCAGAACACCTTCGGCGGCCTGTCCTTGCTGATGCCGCTCTTGCTGGGGCCCGTGCTGAGCCGGACCAAGAAGGGCGGCTTCTCCGCGGGCTGGGCGGCGCTCCTCACGGGGTTGACGGCCGGATTGACGATCGTGCCCGCCGGGGCGCTCTACTTGGCCGCGGCGGCGTCCGTCCCGGCGGCCTTGGCCGCCGTCATGACCCCGGCGGCGATCAGCCTGCTCGGCCTGGGCATCCAGATCGCCACCGGGGCGATGTTCTTCCTGCTCTTCGTTCCCGACATCATCTCGATCTTGAAGGGCGAGGCGCCGAAGGGATTTACGAGCATGTTCAGCCTGCTCTTTTTGACCACTTCCCTCGGCTTCCTGGCCTGGACCCTGCAGATGGCGGCGTTCGCCCAGACCGGCGCCGAGAGCACCCAGTTCCTCGTCTACGCGCTCCAGAACGCGGCCTACGCCGTCGTCGCGTTCATTAGCTGGCTCTACATCCGCCGGCAAGAGCACGCGCCCGAGCCGGAATCCGTTACGCGGCCCTAAAGGCCGCAGAGTCCTTCGCTGAGGGTCCAGAGCCGGCGCGCCGCGTCGTCGTCCTGGGCCGCCGCGGTCGAGCGCGCCTCGACGCGCCTGGCGAAGTACTTCCCCGTGACGCCGGCCGCCTCGGGCGAGGCGGCCAGCCAGACCACGGTGTCGGCGCCCTGCTCGGGCGTCAGCTCGAAGGGTTGGGCGGCCTTGATGAGGAGCTTGAGCAGACCCGTCGTGTTGAGGCCGAAGCCGGTGGCGACGACGCCGGGGTGCAGGGAGTTGGCCGTCACGCCGGTCCCCTCCAGGCGACGGGCCAGCTCGCGCGTGAACAGGATGTTGGCGAGCTTGCTCAAGCCGTAGCGCTGCCAGCCGTCGTAGCAGCGCTCGGCGCGGAGGTCGTCGAAGGCCTCGGTCTTGGCGCGCCGGTGAGCCGCCGAGGCCACGTTGACGACCCGGGCCGGCGCGCCGGCCTTGAGTCGCTCGAGGAGGAGCCGGGTCAGGAGGAAATAGGAGAGGTGGTTTGTCGCGAAGGTGAGCTCGTGGCCCTCGGCGGTCAGCTCGCGGCGCTGGAAGAGGGCCCCGGCATTGTTGACGAGGACGTCGAGGCGCGGGGCCAGCGCCAGGAGCTCGGCGCCGGCGCGGCGGACCTCGGAGAGCAGCGAGAGGTCGGCCAGCACCAGCTCCGCCGCGCCGCCTGCCGCGCGGATCGTCCCGACCACCGCTTCGCCCTTGGCGCGGTCGCGGCAGACCAGGAGCATCCGAGCGCCCCGCCCGGCCAGCTCCAGCGCCGCGGCGCGGCCGATGCCGGCCGTGGCGCCGGTCAGGGCGATGGTCTTGCCGTCCAGGGGGCGGGACATGGCGCCATGGTAACAAACGGCACCGACACTTTCCCCGGGGCCGGGGCGTCTAATCTGGGACGGAAGGAGGAAGGATGAAAAGGTTCCTGGTCTCGGCGTTGGCGTTCGTGCTCTCGGGCGTGGCGGTCTCGGCGGTTCTGGCCATGCCCCATGGGAAAGGCGGCGGGAAGCATTGGAAGGAGAGGATGGGCCTTACCGACGACCAGGGGGCCAAGCTCAAGGCGGCGCGGCGCGCGCTGCGCGACGCCTCCACCCCGCTCAAAGATAAGCTCGAGGACGAGATGGACAGACTCCGGGGCTTAGTCGAGTCCAAGGCCGCGGAGAAGGACCTGGCCGCCTCGGTCGACCGCATCCGCGAGACGCGCAAGGCGCTCCAGGCCGAGCGCGAGAAGTTCCTCGACAAGGCCGCGGCGGTCCTGACCGCCGAGCAGCGCGCCAAGGCCGCGCTCGCCATGCACCACGGCAAGATGCGCGTCATGGGGCGCAAGGGCTTCGGCGGACGAGGCGGGCACGGCATGCGCGGCGGCAAGGGGGGCGGGGACGGCGAGGCTTGGAGGCACGCGCCCAACGACGACGCCCCGGACCATGGCGATGACGACGAAGCCGACGACTGAGCGCTGAGGCGAGGACCCGCGCTCAGCGCGTGCGGCGGTCGATGAAGAACGCCGAGCGCGGGTCTTTCTTGGCCACCTTCTTGAGCTCGGCGCCCAGCGCGCTGACCTCGGCGTAGCTCGAGAGCGGCTTGAGCACGTTGTGGCAGACCCCCACCGCGATCGACAGCAGCGGGAACTCGGTGTCGTTGCCCTTGCGGTCCTTGGAGAGCAGGGTCCCGCGCCTGCGGTCCTCCTCCTTGTAGAAGCCCGGGGCCAGGGCGTCGAAGCGTCCGACGATCTCGCCGGCGAGCGCCTCCATGCGTTCCGGCCGCGTGACGACGATGAAGTCGTCGCCGCCGATGTGCCCGACGAAGTCGGCGCGCGCGTCCCCGGCGGCCTTGACCGCGTCGAGCACGCAGCGCGAGGTGGCCTTGATGACCTGGTCGCCGGCCTCGTAGCCGTAGGCGTCGTTGTAAGCCTTGAAGTGGTTGAGGTCGGCGTAGAGGACGGCCAGCGGCCCGCCCGCGGCCACCGCGCCGGCGATGCGGGTCTGGATCGTCGTGTTGCCGGGCAGGCGGGTCAGGGGGTTCGCGTCGATGCCCTGGCGCGAGCGGCGCAGGATCATGCGCACCCGCGCGATGAGCTCAGGGAGGTCCAGGGGTTTGGTGATGAAGTCGTCGGCGCCGAGCTCGAGGCCCTCGATCTTGTTGGCCTGCGTGCCGGCCGCCGACATGATGAGCACCGGCAGGTGCTGGAGCAGGACGTCCTCCTTGAGCTTGCGCACGACGCCGAAGCCGTCGAGGTTCGGCATCTGCAGGTCGAGGACGACGGCGTCCGGCGGATCGGCCGTGATGAGCTCCAGGGCCTCGAGGCCATCGGCGGCGCCCCGGACCTCGTAGCCGTCCATCTGGAGGGCTTCCATTATTAAGGAAAGAAGGTCGGGGGTGTCGTCGGCCACGACCAAGCGCACCACGTCGGGCATGGCGCGGAATCTACCTTATCCGCCCGAGGTTGACAAGCGCCCATGATTGACGGCGGTCAATGATCTTAATCAACCACCGCACCTCCGGCATTTCATAGAATCGCGGTGTAGCTCTTTGGACGAAGCGATGACGCGCGATTCCGACCCGAAAAGCCCGAAACGGCCCGGGGGGAACTTGGGGGCGGCGCTCAGCCTGGGGTTGGAGCTTGCCGTGGCGATGCTGCTCGGCGTCGGCGCCGGACGCTGGGCCGACGCCAAGCTCGGGACCTCCCCGGCGATGCTGCTCCTGGGAACGGCGCTGGGGTTCGCCGGCGGACTCTATATCCTGGTCAAGAGTGCCAAAGGGATTCCGCCGGACGGCGATTAGCGCGCTCGAGGGCGGCGTCCTGGCCGCTCTGGCGGCCGCGGCGCTGAAGGCGCGCCTCGAGCCCGCGGCCTGGAGCCGCGCGCTCGTCGGCCTGGCCGCGGCCTGGGTCGCGTCGACTGCCAGCGTCGCCCTGCTCATCGCGGCGCAAGCCGGGGCGCCGAGGGATTTTATGCGCGCGTTCGGCGCGGGCGTCATGCTCCGCGGGCTCGTCCTCGCCGCGCTGATGGCGGGTGCTATGGGCGACGGTTGGGACTTGCAGGCCCCGCTCTTGGGGGCCTACGCGTTGGGCGTGTTGGGGCTGTTGCTGGTCGAATATAGGCAGCTTATGGTGAAGACGAAATGAACATCGAACAAGTCCTAGGGCACCACCTCCTCGACCACTCTTTCTTCACCCTTTTCACGCTGCCAGGCGGCGTGGCGATGAACCTGACCAAGCACCTGGTCATGATCTGGCTGGTGAGCGCCTTCTCCGTCCTCTCCCTCGGCTACGCGGCGCGCGGGACGGGTCCCGCGGCCCGGATCCTGCGCGGCGGGGTCGAGACCCTGGCTCTCTATATCCGCGACAACATCGTGGACCCCCTGCTCGGCCATGACGGCCACAAGTACCTGCACTACTTCCTGACCCTGTTCTTCTTCATCTTCTTCTGCAACCTGGCGGGCATGCTGCCGCTCGACGCCATTCCCGGAAACCCGGGTATCTCGGGCACGGCCACCGGCAACGTGGGCGTCACGGCGGGCCTGGCCTTGTGCACGCTGGGCCTCATCGTCCTCGGCGGCGTGCGCGCCCAGGGGCTCATCGGCTTTCTCAAGCACTTCGCCCCGGTACCCGCGGGCCTGCCGATGTCCGTCATCGCCACGCCCGTCCTCGGGGCGGTCCTCTTCGTCATCGAGATCGTCGGCCTCGCGGTCAAGATCTTCGCACTGACCATCCGCCTGTTCGCGAACATGATCGCCGGCCACATCGTCATCATCGGCTTCTTCTCGCTGATCTTCATCATCGGCCGCTCCGGCGTCTTCGTCGCCGGCCCGTTCGCCCTTTTCATGGTGACGTTCGTGAACTGCCTGGAGCTTTTGGTGGCGTTCCTCCAGGCCTTCATCTTCACGCTGCTGACGGCCGTCTTCGTCGGCGGGGTGATGCAGCACCATTGATGACGCATACCGCCGGGCCTTCGGGTCCGGCGAGGTCGTACCCGGCCCGCCCGGCGCACCGCGAGGCCGCAAGCCGTAACGAGAGAGGAACTTAGATGGCCATGTGGTACCTTGCGTTCGGTTACATCGGCGTCGGTCTCGGCGCCGGTCTCGTCCTCGTCGCCGCCGGCTTCGGCATCGCCAAGCTCGCTTCCGCCGCCCTCGAGGGCGCGGCCCGCCAGCCCGAGGCGGCCGGTCAGCTGCAGACGATGATGATCATCCCGGCCGCCATGATCGAAGGCGCGGCGCTCTTCGCGCTCGTGATCTTCTTCCTGGCCGGCGGCGCGCTCAACAGCGGCGTCACGGCGGGCTCGAACGCGGCCCCGTCGGCCGCGGCGTCGCACTAAGACCGCGGCGGGGGCGCCCTCCGGGGCGCCCCCGCCCGGCACTGATTTAGACGATAATACCCAAGGAGCCGACATGGACGCGCTGCTCAACCCCGACAAAGGCCTGATCATCTGGACCATCATGTCCTTCCTCATCCTGGTGGGCCTGCTCCGGGCCCTCGCCTGGGGCCCTCTGCTCGGCGCCGTCGAGGCCCGCGAGGAGAAGATGCGCGAGGAGCGCGAGCGCGCCGAGAAGGCCCGCTCCGAGGCCGAGCGCATCCAGGGCGAGCTCGAGGCTCGCCTGGCCAAGGCCGCCGACGAGGCCAAGGCCGTCTTCGCCAAGGTGACCGCGGACGCCGAGGTCCTGCGCGCCCGCCTCAAGGGTGAGGCCGAGGCGGAGTCCAAGTCCATGCTCGACAAGACCCGGGCCCAGCTCGACGAAGACAAGCGCCGCATCGTCTCCGACCTGCGCAAGGAGGTCTCCGAGCTCTCGCTGCTCGCGGCCGAGCGGCTGGTCAAGAAGTCGGTCGACGAGGCCACCCAGAAGGCCGTCCTCGGCCAGTTCTTCACCGAGCTGGCGGAGAAGAAGAACTGATGCAGCTCTCGGACCGCGCCCTGGCCCGCCGCTACGCCTCGGCCCTCTACCTGAGCGCGGCGGGCGCCCAGGAGTCGGAGAAGGTCGGCGCCGAGCTCGCGCGCGCCTCGCGCGCCCTCGCGGCCAGGATGGCAGAGTTCCGCCACCCGCGCACCAGCACCGCCGACAAGAAGGCGGCCCTCCGGGCCGAGCTGGGCGACACGGTCTCCAAGCGCGTCCTGCGCTTCTTGGAGCTGCTCATCGAGAAGAAGCGCTTCGCCCTCCTGCCGGCGATGGCGGGCGATTTTCAGCGGCTCTCCGACGAGGGCGCGGGCCTCGTCCACGCCTCGGTCAAGACGGCCCGGCCGCTGACCGAGGTCGACTCGAAGCTGCTCTCGGAGCGCCTGGGGGCGTTCCTCGGCAAGCGCGTGCTTTTAGACGTAAAGGAAGACCCTGAGCTCATGGCCGGCGTTTCGGTGCGCGTCGGCGACTGGGTCTTGGACGGAAGCCTTAAAGGCAAACTGCGGGCGCTCGGCGCCCGCCTAGCGGGGAACTGACCATGGCCATCCGACCGGAAGAGATCACGGGCGTCATCAAGAAGCAGCTCGAGGACTACGAGGGCCGCACCGAGGTCAAGGAAGAGGGCTTCGTCCTCCAGGTGGGCGACGGCATCGCCCGCGTCTACGGCCTCGAGAACGCGATGGCCGGCGAGCTCCTCGAGCTCCCCAACGGCGTCTACGGCATGGTCCTCAACCTCGAGCGCGAGAACGTCGGCTGCGTGCTCTTCGGCGAGGACAGCCTCATCCGCGAGGGCGACCCGGTCAAGCGCACCGGCAAGGTCATGTCGGTGCCCGTCGGCGACGCGCTCATCGGCCGGGTCGTGAACCCCCTGGGCCAGCCGATCGACGGCAAGGGCCCGGTCAAGACCAACAAGACCCGCACCCTCGAGGTCATCGCCCCCGGCGTCGTGGAGCGCCAGCCGGTCAAGATCCCGCTGCAGACCGGCCTCAAGGCCGTCGACGGCATGATCCCGATCGGCCGCGGCCAGCGCGAGCTCATCATCGGCGACCGCCAGACCGGCAAGACCGCGGTGGCCCTCGACGCCATCATCAATCAGAAGAACCAGGCCAACCGGCCGATCTGCATCTACGTCGCCGTCGGCCAGAAGCGCTCCACGGTGGCCAACGTCGTCAAGACCCTCGAGGACGCCGGCGCCATGGAGTACACGATCGTGGTCTGCGCCTCGGCTTCCGAGCCGGCGCCGCTGCTCTACATCGCCCCCTACGCCGGCTGCGCGATGGGCGAGGAGTTCATGTGGGCGGGCAAGGACGTCCTGGTCATCTACGACGACCTCTCCAAGCACGCCGCGGCCTACCGCCAGCTCTCGCTCCTCTTGCGCCGGCCGCCGGGCCGCGAGGCCTATCCGGGCGACGTGTTCTACATCCACTCGCGCCTGCTCGAGCGCGCCTGCAAGCTCTCGCAGAAGAACGGCGGGGGCTCCCTGACGGCGCTGCCGATCATCGAGACCCAGGCCGGCGACGTCTCGGCCTATATCCCGACCAACGTCATCTCGATCACCGACGGCCAGATCTACCTCGAGTCCGGCCTGTTCTACTCGGGCATCCGCCCGGCCGTCAACGTCGGCCTCTCGGTCTCGCGCGTCGGCGGCGCGGCCCAGGTCAAGGCCATGAAGCAGGTGGCCGGCAAGCTGCGCTTGGAGCTCGCCCAGTACAACGAGCTGGCGGCCTTCGCGCAGTTCGGCTCCGACCTCGACAAGGCCAGCCAGGCCCAGTTGGCCCGAGGCCGGCGGCTCGTCGAGCTGCTCAAGCAGGACCAGTACAAGCCGCTGCCGGTCGAGGAGCAGATCGTCATCATCTTCGCGGGCACCAACGGCTACTTCGACGACGTGCCGGTCACCGGCGTCAAGGACTTCGAGACCCACATCGTCGCCGAGGTCAAGGCGCGCCATGCCGACGTCCTCAAGGCCATCATCGAAAAGAAGGAGCTGAGCGACGAGCTCAAGTCCAAGCTCGCGGCGGCCCTCGACGCGATCAAGAAGGGGTACAAGGCGTGAGAGAGTTCCTGGCGGCGGCAGTTCTCGCCGCCTTCCTCGCGGGCCCGTCGCGGGCGCAGTTCATGAACAGCGACGCTCCCGCCATGCCCCAGCTCATCAACATGAGCGTGATCGAGGCGCTCGTCGCGACCGACCATGCCGAGCTGGCCGGGGTGTTCGCGTTCGTCCCCGAGGGGGCAGCACCCCTGGCCTTGGCCGATTATCTGCTGCGCAAGCCCGACGCCCTCAAGGGCTTCGTGAAGAAAGGCGAGGCTGACCTCAAGACGACGCAGGTCATAAACAATTGGGACAAGGAGGTCTTCCTCCACCTCGTCGCCGCCACCGCGGGCGGCGCGAGCGTCCCGGGCGTCAAGCCCGTCAAGAAGTCGCTGGTCGACCGCATCAGCCGGCTCTCGCTGGCCACCGGCGTTCCGCTGGAGGTCCTGGTCCAGCGCCGGGCGGGGGTCCCCCGATGAGGCGGGTCCTCGTCACCGGCGGCGCGGGGTTCGTCGGCTCGAACCTGGCGCTCGAGCTGGAGCGGCGCGGCGTGTCGGTCGTCGTCGTCGACGACTTCTCCTCCGGGCACTTCGAGAACCTGGCGGGCTTTTCCGGCGACTGCGTGGCCGCCGACATCGCCAAGCCGCAGGAATGGGTGGGCCGGGTCGGGCCGGTCGACGCGATCTTCCATCAAGCCGCCATCACCGACACCACGGTCATGGACCAGAAGAGGATGATGGAGGTCAACGTCGAAGGCTTCCGCAACATCCTCTCCTTCGCCCTGGAGTCCGGCGTGCGCCGGGTCGTCTACGCCTCCTCCGCCGGGACCTACGGCGCGGGGACCCTGCCGATGCGCGAGAGCCAGGCGCCCACGCCGATGAACGTCTACGGATTCTCCAAGATGGTCATGGAGCGCGTCGCCGACGGCTTCCTCAAGGAGGAGCCGTCCCTGTGCGTCGTGGGCCTGCGCTACTTCAACGTCTTCGGCCCCCGCGAGGCCCATAAGGGCAAGGTCTCGAGCATGATCCACCAACTCCACCTCCAGATGAAGGCCGGCAAGCGCCCCCGGGTCTTCGAGCACGGCGAGCAGTACCGCGACCACATCTACGTCAAGGACGTCGTCGCCGCCAACCTCAAAGCCGCCGAAGCCAAGGCCTCCGGGGTCTACAACGTCTGCACCGGCAAGACGACGACCTTCAACCGGATCATCGAGGTCCTCAACTCAGTCTTGGGCACGCGCCTCGAGCCCGAGTACTTCAAGAACCCGTATCCCTTCTATCAGAACGAGACGCAGGGCGACCCCGCGGCCGCCCGCGAGGGCCTGGGCTTCTCGGCGGCCTGGGCGCCCGAGGACGGCATCCGCGACTACCTCGGCGCTGCGCCCGTAAAAGCCGCGGCTGGGGCATAACATGGCATCGCTTCGAGAGATCCGCCGCAAGATCAAGTCGGTGAAGTCGACCCAGCAGATCACCAAGGCCATGAAGATGGTCTCGGCGGCCCGCATGCGGCGCGCCCAGTCGGCGATCCTTTCCTCGCGCCCCTTCGCCCAGCGCATGGAGGAGGCGGTCACCGATCTGGCCAAGCTCGAGGTCCGGGCCGACCGCGCCGCGGGCCGCGAGGTCCAGATCCACCCGTACTTCGACAAGCGCCCGGCCGAGGCCGTGGGGCTGTTGTTGGTGAGCGCCGACAAGGGGCTCTGCGGCTCCTTCAACACCAACATCCTCCGCCTGGCCATCGCCTGGCTCAAGGCGCGCCGCGCCGAAGGCAAGAAGGTCGTGGTGGTCTGCGTCGGCCGCAAGGGCCGGGACCTCGTCAACCGGCTCCGGGAAGACGTGGGCGTGGAGAAGGCTCTGGAGCTCGTCGGGGTGTTCCCGAAGATCACCTTCGCGCACGCCGAGCTGGCGGCCAAGCCGCTGTTGGAGCGCTACGAGTCCGGAGAGCTGGCCTCGGTCACCATCCTGACCACCGAGTTCCACTCGGTCGTCAGCCAGAAAGTAGCCGAGCGGCCGCTCCTGCCGATCCCGACCCCCGACGCCCCGGACGGCGAGCTTGCTCCTTCGGACTTCAAGTTCGAGCCGCGCCGCGAGGACCTGCTCTCGGCGCTCCTGCCTCGCCACGCCAAGGCCCAGATCTACCGGGCCCTGCTCGAGTCCCAGGCCTCGGAGCTGGCCGCCCGCATGAACGCGATGGACTCGGCCTCGAAGAACGCCGCCGAGCTCATCAGCGACCTCACCCTTTGGATGAACCGCACCCGCCAGGCCATCATCACGCGCGAGCTCATGGAGATCGTGAGCGGCGCCGAGGCCCTGGCGCAATAGCGCTTCCCAGGAAACGACATGACCAGCGAGAAGAGAAAGCATCCTAGGTTCCAGGCCGACTTCACGATGAACATCGTGACCAAGGCCCAGGGCGTCAAGAAGTGCCGGGGGTCGATCACCGACATCTCCGAGAGCGGGATGACCTTCAACACCGACGCCGAGCTCGAGGAGGGCCAGGCCCTCTATCTCAAGGTAGACCACCCCGAGATCAAGGCCATCCGCGGCGAGGTCCGCAGCATCGACGACAACGTCGTCGGCGGCATGCGGCGCCACGGCATCCAGCTCCACTTCGTAGAGTACGGGTCCAACGCGCGGCCCGAAGTCATCGCGGCGAGGTTCCAGAAATGACGGCGAACGGCACGACTCAGGCCCTCAACGCAGGAAAGCTGGTCCAGGTCGTCGGACCGGTCATCGACGTCGAGTTCCCCTCGGGAAAGCTCCCGTCCATCTACAACGCCCTCAAGGTCCGTATGGGCTCCGAAGGGGGCGCCAAGGAGGTGATCGTCACCGCCGAGGTCGCCCAGCACCTGGGCGACAACACGATCCGCGCCCTGGTCCTCGGCCCGACCGAGGGCATGCGCCGCGGCATGGTGGTCGAGAACACCGGCGCGCCGATCACGGTGCCCGTCGGTGACAAGGTCCTCGGGCGCCTCATCGACGTGCTGGGCGAGCCCAAGGACGAGCGCGGGCCGATCGACTCAAAGGACTTCCTTCCCATCCACCGCCCCGCCCCCAAGCTCGACGAGCAGGAGACCAAGCCGCAGGTCTTCGAGACCGGCATCAAGGTCATCGACCTGCTCGAGCCCTACATGAAGGGCGGCAAGGTCGGCCTCTTCGGAGGCGCCGGCGTGGGCAAGACCGTCATAATCATGGAGCTCATCAACAACGTCGCCAAGCAGCACGGCGGCGTGTCGGTGTTCGGCGGCGTCGGCGAGCGCAGCCGCGAGGGCAACGACCTGTGGCTCGAGATGCAGGAAGCCAAGCTCTCGGACGGCTCGACGGTGCTTTCCAAGACCGTGCTGACCTACGGCCAGATGAACGAGCCGCCCGGCTCGCGCGCCCGCGTGGCGCTGACCGCGCTGACCCAGGCCGAGTACTTCCGCGACAAGAAGAACCAGGACGTCCTGCTATTTATCGACAACGTGTTCCGCTTCGTGCTGGCGGGCTGCGAAGTCTCGGCGCTCTTGGGCCGCATGCCCTCGGCCGTCGGCTACCAGCCGACGCTGACCACCGAGGTAGGCAACCTGCAGGAGCGCATCACCTCGACGAAGAACGGCTCGATCACCTCGATCCAGGCGGTCTACGTCCCGGCCGACGACCTGACCGACCCCGGGGTGGCGACGACCTTCACGCACTTAGACGCCACGACCGTGCTCTCGCGCCAGATCGCCGAGCTGGGGATCTACCCGGCCGTCGACCCGCTCGACTCGACCTCGCGCATCCTCGACCCGCGCATCGTCGGCGAGGAGCACTATCGCGTGGCCCGCTCGGTCCAGCGCGTGCTCCAGCGCTACAAGGACCTCCAGGACATCATCGCGATCCTCGGCCTCGACGAGCTCTCGGAAGAGGACAAGCTCTCGGTGACCCGGGCGCGCAAGGTCCAGAAGTTCATGTCCCAGCCGTTCCACGTGGCCGAGCAGTTCACCGGGTTCCCGGGGCGCTACGTGAAGGTCAAGGACACCATCCGGGGCTTTTCGGAGATCGTAGCCGGCAAGCACGACAACGTGCCCGAGCAGGCGTTCTACATGGTCGGCACCATCGAAGAGGCGCTCGAGAAGGCCGAGAAGCTGAAGTAGGCGCGATGTCCAAGACCCTCACGCTAGAGCTGGTCACGCCCGAGAAGGTGGCGCTCACCGCGTCCGCCGACTTCGTGGTGCTCCCCGCCTTCGAGGGGGAGATGGGCGTGCTCCCGGGCCATGAGGCGTTCCTCGTCCAGCTCAAGGCCGGCGAGGTGCGTGTGCGCTCGGGCGCCGACCTCAAGAGCTTCGCGGTCTCCGGCGGCTTCGCCGAGGTCAACCACGACAAGGTCTCGATCTTCGCCGAGACCGCCGAGATGGCCACCGAGATCGACGCCGAGCGCGCCCGCCAGGCCTTGGAGCGCGCGAAGGCCGAGGCCCAGCAGGCGCAGGGCGACGCTCTGACCCTGGCTCAGGCCGAGGCCTCGCTCAGGCGCGCCCAGGTGCGTGTGCGCATCGCCGAGGTCCGGGGGCGCCGTCACCCCGGCGCCAACCCGCCGGAGTCGGACCACTGAGCGCGGGGGGCATGGTCGCCCTCCTGACGGTCCTCTTAGGCGCGGCGGGGGCCCGTGCCGTCGAGACGGCCCAGCCCGGCCCGGTCGCCTTGGCGGCTCCGCCGCCGGGCGGCTTCTGGATGAAGCGCTACCCGGTGCGCGCCTATGGCGCCTTCTGGCACCTCGAGGTCGCGGCCAAGGATTTTGCCAAGGCCCGCGAGAAGGTCGAGAAGGTCCTGGCCAAGCGCAAGGGCGTCTCCACCGTCCCGGCCTCGAGCCAGGTCGGCTCGGAGAAGGTCCGCTACATGCAGTGGTCCTACGTCCTCTCGCGCGACGCGGCGGCCAAGGCGCTCGAGGACTTGAGAAAGCTCGGCGCCGTCAAGCGCGAGACCCAGACCGAGAACCTCCTGCCCGGGACCGACGACATCCCGGTCAAGCTCCAGAGCCTGAGCGCCGAGCGAGCCGCCGCGGGCGCCGACGCGGCGCGCTATCCGGCCGCCTTCGCGGCGGCGGCCGAGATCGTCGCTCACCTTGAGGAGGTGGAGCGGTCCTGGAAGGATTCCCAGGACAAGGTCCTCCTCAACCTCGCCCTCGAAGAAGCCCCGCGGTGAGGCGCGCCCTGGCCGCGGCCGCCCTGCTCGCCGCCCTGGCGGGCTGTCTTCCCGAGCTTCCTCAGGGCAAGAACCCCTGGCTGGTCATGCCGCCGCCCAAGCCGACCGACATCCGGAAGATCCCCCATACCTTCGCGCTGTCCTTGCTCTCTGGGCGCGGCGCCGACAGCGTCCGCATGTCGGCGGTCAACACCGGGACCGTCCGCACGCACGGGGAGACCGTCTCGGCGATGAAGAGCTTCCACGCCAAGCTCAAGCTCGACGCCCCGGTCTTCGTCATCCGTCATTCCTCGGCCGGCGTCGTGCTGTTCGGGACCGGGCTCTCGAGCTCTTCGGCGCGCCGCCCCGAGAGCGTGCTGGACGTCCTCCAGCAGCGGCCGTTCACCTTCAAGCAGAAGCGCGGCCAAGACATCGTGAGCCAGCTGGCCCTGCAGGGCATCGGGGTCTCGGAGGTGCGCTGGGTCGTGGTCTCCGCGCTCGAGCCCGAGCAGGCGGGCTTCCTCGACGCATTCCCCGAGGCCACCGTGGTCCTCAGCGAGCGCGAGTGGGATTGGCGCAAGGGCCGCCAGAAGTCCCCGCCCGCGCCGCTCGACCCGGCCGCCTTCGAGGGGCGGATCAAGCTCAAGCTCGTCGACCTCGCCAACAGCCCGTCCTTTGGCCCCTTCGAGAACGGCATGGACCTCCTGGGCGACGGGAGCTTGATGCTCGTGAACCTGCCCGGCCGCACCCCGGGGACGCTCGGACTGTGGGTGAACCTAGACGGGGGACCGGTGCTCCTGGCCGGCAGCGCGGCCTACGTGCTCGACAACTACCTGGACGTTGCCCTGCCAGTCAAAGGTCGCTTCGACGACCTGCAGGAGTACTGGCGCACCCTGCACATGATCCAGGCGGCGATGAAGGGCGTCCCGCGGCTGACCGTCGTGCCCGGCAACGACCTTTCCCCGCTCCGGCTCTCGGGGCGCCGGGACGTGCCTATAACCTCCAAGAAGTAGTCAGGGGGGATTTGAGACTTTCTTGACCGCTATCTGACGCCGACCTTGGGGCGCTCATCCATCCTTACCTCATGGGAGAATTCCAACGGGCCGCGGCGGTGGCGGCCGAGTTCGGCATCAGCGTCCATGAGGCGGCGGCCCTGCGCGGCCAGGGCCTGGGGTGGGGAGAGGTCCGGCAAGTCCTGGCCATCTCCAAGCGCTCGGGCAAGCCGGTCGCCCGGGTGGTGCAGTTGCGGAACTCCGGCATGACCCTGCGGCGGGTCGCCGAGCGCTGCGGGCCCATCCCGGGTATGGCCTAGCCTCGGACTTTCCGCTACACTCGGACCATGGCGACCATCATGGTCCTAGACGATGACCGCGCCCTGCTCGATATGATGGAGGACACCCTGGGTGTCCTCGGCTATGAGGTCGTCGCCTTCGCCGACCCGGTCCAGGCTTGGACCGTCTTAGTCGACGTCGGCAGCCCCGTCCCGGACCTCCTCATCAGCGACGTCATGATGCCCGGGATCGATGGCCTGACGCTGACGCGGCGGCTCATGGAGGACGAGCGGCTCCGGAGCCTCAAGGTCCTCATCGTCACGGCCAAGCCCCAGCTCGACGAGATGTTCAAAGAGGTCCCCAACGTCGTGGGCTTCATCCCCAAGCCGTTCAAGATCGACCTCTTCCGCGACACGGTGGCCGCGGCCCTGGCAAAGACCTGAGATCATGGCTCGGATCCTGCTCGTAGACGACGACAAGCCGCTCCTCGAGATGATGCAGGCGACCCTCGCGGCGCGCGGCCACGAGGTCACGGCCACCGACGATCCCGTGCGGGCGTTCATCTTCCTTGCCGACGCGCTCCGGCCCGTACCGGACCTCCTCATCAGCGACGTCATGATGCGCGGCCTCGACGGCCTGTCGCTGGCCAAGCGCGTCCAGAACGAGGAGCGCCTGAAGTCCCTCAAGATCCTGATCGTGACCGGAAGCGTGTCCATCGACGACTCGGTCAAGAAGGCGCCCTACGTGGCTGGGTTCCTCTCGAAGCCGTTCCTCATCGACTCCTTCCACCTGGCCGTCTCCGCGGCCTTGGCCAAATAACCCTCAATTCGGGCAGATGGTCGGCGCGGGCAGGCCCGCGCAGGCCAGGCGGTCGAGCATGACGAAGGCGCGGGTCATGTTCACGTTGCCGTTGACCGCCAGCCCGCTGTCGAGCACGGCCGCCAGCATCGCTATGCCCTCCGGGAGGAAGGCGAAGCGCGGCGCCTCCCCGCCGCAGCGCGCGGCCAGGCGGTCGGCCTCCGCGGGCGAGAGGCAGACCATGAAGTCCTCGGGGAAGCGCCGGGACTCGCGCCGCACCCGGCGGCGCAGCTCTTCGAGGGGGACCTGGTAGAGGACGGCGGCGTCCGCGTCGAGGACGACGCGCATGCCGCGGACGGTGACGATGGGCGGGACGAACGGCTCGTTGGGGTTTTCCATACTGCTAGTACGCCGACCCCCCCGAAAAAGTTCCCTTATGTTGCGAGTCTCCGTCGGAAGTGATTACGGGCGGGGAAAACAGATCTTCGTCCGTTGGCTCTCCGGGATGCTCGAAGCGAGCGGAAAATTGGGCATCAGGTAGGGCTTGGCGGAGGAAGGGGTCTGGACCGTGTTGGCCTTTTTGGAGACCCAACTGACTTTCCCCCAGATGTAGTCGTCGAGGGAACCGATGGTCGCTTTGTCGTCGCGATACGCCGCCCGTCCCTCGACACCTTCCAGAAGGGCCTGCGTGAAAATCCCATGACCGCAGGCGGGGTACTCGTAGGAGAGTTGGCTGCCCGTCGCCGCCGTGAAAACCACGACCCCGCTCTCGGGGCTGGCCAGTTGGTTGACGAACCCGTCCACGTTGACGCCCCGGTTGGCTCCCATGACCTCTCCCGAATGGCAGGTGTCGAGGAAAACCACGAGCTTGCCCCGCGCTTTCCCGAGAATATCGCGGATCTTCTCTCCCGAGAGAAGCGAGCCGGCGTCTTTTCCCGCATCGTAGTTGACGAAGAGGTAGTTTCCCTTATCGTCTGTCGTGCCGTGGCTCGACATGTAGACGACCCCCACGTCGCCGGGCCCCGTCACCCGGCTCAGCCACTGGAGGCCCTCCTCGATGTTGTTCTTCGTCGCGAGTTCGTTGAGGAGGGGGCGGCCCGCGGACACCTTCGCGTAGAGCTTTCCCTGCTGTTTTTTCATGCTCTCAACGAAGGCTTGGGCGTCGAGATGGGCGAAGCTCAGTGGATTGGTGGCCTTGTCGAGGAAGCGCGAGACCCCGACCGCGAGTATCCACAAGTTGGGAAGCCCGCCGACCTCGGGCGCCGAGGGCTTCGCGCTCGAGCGCGCCGAGGCCTTGAACGCGGACCTGGCGCGCGGGGTGAAATCGCGGGGGTCCGGCTTTCCCAAGGCGATCGAGACCGGCCGCCCGACCGCGAAGCGGCTCTTCGTGATAAACGACAAGAGGCCCGAGGTCCGCGGGACCGTGAAGCGCATCGTCCCTTCGCCGCCCGAGGGGGGGGTCGCCGCGTGCACGGGGCGGCCGTCGAACAGCACCGCGACGGAGGCGTCCTCACCCGGCGGCCCCCCCGCGGCGTCCGCGACGCGGTAGCGAACCGCGACGTCCAGGCCCGCGACCTCGGGCTCGCCGAGGAGGACGAAGCCGGGGGGCAGGAGGCCCTTGTCGAGCTCGCGCCTGGCTTGCTTGAGGCCGACGCGAACGGCCTCGTCCTCGTTGAATCGGTCGAGGATCTCGGCGACGACTCGCGGGGCGGAATAGAGAGACCGGAACTGTCCGGCCGAGTAGAACGAGGCGGCCTTGTCCGGACCGTTGTTCACGTGCCAGCCGATCAGATCCTCGCCGTTGACCGAGGCGTCGTAATAGCCTGTCGGGGTCCACATCACCCACCTCCGGCCGTCGGGGTGGGGGAACAGCGCCAACAGCTCGGCCCCGCTTTGGAGCGAATACCAGCGAATCGTGCCGTCCCCGAGCGCCGCCGAAACCAGGGGTTCCTTTCCGGCGACGTTGACGGCCCAGGCGGGACCTGGAACAGGCCGCTCCCAGATCCGCGCTCCCCGCGCGTCGTAGCGCCGCAGGCGCCGTTCCGTCCCGAGGAGGAAACCCCGTCCCCCGGGTTCGACGGACAGGCTGCGCGATCTCTCGTCTAAGTCCAAGACGAGGCCCCGCCCGTTGAGCTTGGGGCGGGTGTCGTTCTTCCAATCGGAGACCACGAGTCCCTTGGCTGAAAGCGCCGGCCCGGCGAGCTCGCTTGCGGGCGGCGGGTCGGGGATCAAGGACCGGCCGAAGACCGAGAATCGCGCGGGGGCCTCCCCGCCGTTCTTGAAGGAGAAGTCCACGATCGAACCATCGCTCGAGAGACGCAGACCTTCGCGGTGGCCGCGGAAATCCGCGGTCACGGGCGCGCGGACCCGTCCGGGTTTTCCGGCGGCGTCGATCACCCCGAAGGAGGGTTCGGCCGAACTGAACAGGGCGCCGCGCTCGCCGTGCGGGAGAATGGCTGTGAGGGTGTCTCCGGCGGCGGCGACGTCGACCGGGTTCCGGCCCCCGGCCGTCCAGCGGCGGACGGCGAAGCGGCCCTTGAGGGCGTTCTTTCCCCCGGCGAAAAGGAAGCTTCCGTCGGTCGACCAAGCGACCGCGGATAAAGGCCCGTTCACGCCGCCGGGGTCCGGGGTGAAGCGGACTGCGAGGTCGCGCGCGTCAAGGACGACGACGCCTGGTGAGTCGTTGAAGCCGACGGCCAGGCTTTTTCCGTCGGGAGAAAAGGCGAGCCCCGCCGGCTGCCGCCCGGCCCGTGTCTGGCGGGCGGCGAGCGGGGAGACGCGCTTCGGGGAGGCCTTCGAACCCTTGCGGTAGCCGTCCCCGTAGAGGCGGACGGTCCCGTCGTAGGCTGAAGCGGCCAGGCGCCCCTCGCGGTCGAAATCGAGGCCGTAGCTCGGCCCCTTGAAGTCCGTGTCGCCGGCGACGAAGGCGTAGTCCTCGGCGGAGTCGAATAGCCGGATCCCGCCCCGGCCGCCGAGAGCCGCGGCGAGGTAGCGCCCGTCCTTCGAGAATGCGAGCCGGTTCACGGCGTCGCTGACCCTGAGCGAAAGCCGCTTGCGCAGTTCGCCGCTGTCGACGTCGAACAGATAGATCGCTGTCTTTCCCCAGGCGGTCCCGGTGTGGCCCGCCGCGGCCGCGGTTTTCCCGTCCGCAGACAGCGCGATCGCGTAAATCGCGCCCTCGGCTCCCGCTCCGATCGGGGGCCGGAGGATCCGGACGGGTTCGGGGACTCCGCCCGCCGTCCAATCGGCGAGGTCCCAGATCCGCGCGGTCTTGTCGAGAGAGGCGGTCGCGAGGAGCCTGCCCGAGGCGTCCATCGCGATTGCGGTGATCAAGGCCGTGTGCATCCCTGCCTCGATGCGCAGGAAGGGCTTCTCGGAAGGCGCCTCCGCGAAGAGGACCGAGAGGGGAAGCATCCAAAGAATGGCCGCGAGGACGCCCGCCCGGGCCTCAAACAAGGGCCCGCTCCGCGCGAAGGTCCCCGGGAGGGGCCTTGAGCCCCAGTTCGTCCCGAGTCCATTCCCATCCGGAGACGAGGAAGACCCGCAGGACGCAGGCGGCCGGGACCGCGAGCAGCAAGCCCGCGGGTCCTCCGAGCGCCGCGCCGCAGCAGACCGAGAAAAGGACCGCGAGGGGGTGGAGCTCTCCCGCGCCGTGCATGAGAGCCGGTTTGAGGGCCCAGTGGTCGACCGCGCGCAAGGCCGCGAAAAGACCGAGAACCGTCCCCGCGCCCGGTTGGAGTACCCCTCCGAAGGAAACGAGGAGCGCGGCCGCGGCCGCCGCGGCCGGGCCCGCGACGGGAATCACGTTGGCCGCCCCGGATAGGAGCGAGAGCCACAAGGCGAAATCGACGCCCAGGGCGCGCAGACCGGCGTAGGTGAGCAGGCCTATCCCGAGGCTTTCGAGCAGGATCCCCCGGCAATAGCGCCCCACCGATTCATCGAGCGACCAGAGGACGTGCAGGGTCTTCTCGATGTGGCGTCCCGAGGCCAGCCGGAGCAGGGAGTCGAGGGCCCCGGGGCCGGCCAGCAGGATGAAATATGACGCGAAGGGGATCAGGAGAAGCCACGAGAGCGCCCGTATGAGCAGCGCCCCGAACTCGGAAACGCCGACGCCGAGTCCGGACGCCGCCCCGGCGGCCGCCTTAGAGCGCCAACCCTCCATGTCGACTCCAAGCGTCCACTCGTTGGCCTCGAGGACCCAAGGCTCGGCGGCCGCGAGGAGATCGTCGAATTTTTCGGCGACGGGGCTGAGCCGGGCGGCGTTCTCCAATTGCCCGGCGTCGCTCGAGTCGAGCTCCTCCCACGGCGCCGAGGTGCCCGATTCGATGCGGGCCGTCTCGGCCCTGAGCCGCTTTACGGCGAAAGAGGCCCCCGCGACCACGGCCGCGATCAGGATGAGGTGGACGAGTCCGACGCTCGGGGCGCGTCGGAGTCCCAGGGATTGGAACGACCGGACGGCGGGATCGGCGAGGTAGGCGAAGGCCAACGCGAGAAGAAACGGCATGAGCACCGGCCTTGCGGCCCAGAGCAGCGCGGCCGCGAGTGCGGCGGAGCCGAGAGGGAAGCAGTAGGCGAGGAGCCGCGAAAGGCTCATCGGGGGGTTTCGGCGGCCAGGAGGGCTTTGGTTTCGGCTTCCCTGAAGCGCTTGGCGAGGAGCTTCCCGAACTCGCCGATGATCTGCATCCCCATCGCCGGGCGGCTCAGCATGAGTCCCGAAAGCCTGGCCTTGTGGAGCAGATAGACTCGGGAGGCCTCGACCGCGACGGCGGTGGCCGAGCGAGGAGCCTCGTCGAGGAGAGCCATCTCGCCGATGTAGCCGCCCGGCTCGACGAGGCGCAGGGTGACGGATTTTCCGCCGGCGAGGCTCCTTGAAATCTCGATCCGGCCGGAACATACCAAGGCCAGCGCCCGGCCGACATCCCCCTCCCTAAACACCGTTTCCCCCTCGCTGTAGGCGCACTCGGTCATGATCGACGCCAGACGCGCGAGGTCCCTTCGCCCGAGCCGCTCGAAAAGCGGTACCCCGCGCAGGAAGGTCTCGCGCCGCTCGGTTTCCGGGTCCCAGAAATAGGATTTTATCGCCTCGATCATTTTCCCACTCCATTGCGCCCCATTCCCGCCGCCAAGGGGCGCTTGTTCTTCGGGAGTATCCTCCGCGGATCGACGGGCCCCTTGCTGCCGCGGATCTCGAAGTGAAGGTGCGGGCCGGTGGAAATTCCCGTCGAACCGACGGTCGCGATCTTCTCGCCCGGCTTGACCTTTTGTCCCTTCTTCGCGAACATCTCGGTGTTGTGGGCGTAGACCGTCATGGTCTTGAGGTCGTGTTGGATCAGGACGACGTTGCCCCAGCCGCGGAGCCCGTTGTCGGCGTACAAGACCTCGCCCGCGGCGGCCGCGTAAACGGGGACGCCGGGCGCGGCGGCGACGTCGATCCCGCGGTGCTCCTTGCCCCAGCGGGGTCCGTACTCCGAAGAGATTCGCCCCTCTTGCGTGGGCCAGCGCCACCGGCCTTTGTAGACCTTGACCGGGAATTTGGTCAGGAGCTTGCTCTTGACCCCGGGGGGGAGGGACATCCCGGCTCCGTGCAGGACCCTCATCAAGGCCTCCTCGTCAAGGTCCTCGGGATCACGGCCGTCCACCCCCCTTGCGGCCGCCGTGAAATCGTCGCCTCCCTCTCCGGGGTCGGCCGGGCCGTATTCGACACCATCGTCCGCGGAGGAGGTTCCAGGCTGAGCCGCGAGGACGGCCCAAGCCCCCAAGAGGCAGAGCAACGCGCGCACCCGCTTAGGTTAGTGTCATGTCCGGCCCCTGTCAAGTCTCCGTATTTAATCAGCCAAGATGTTACCGAAACGGGGGTCGCTTACTCACTTAAGATGTTACCGAACGGCGCAATATAACGCGCCTTTCGGAGGCGTCGAAGATGAGCCCACGGGCCAAATGGGAATACATGAGGGCCATCT
>JACPXC010000019.1 GCA_016196755.1 Elusimicrobiota bacterium | reverse complement strand
CTGGGTCTGCGCGGCCAACCCCATCGAGACAAACCGCTGGTACCACTACGCCGTCACCTACGACGCCGCCACCCTCGAGCTGCGCATCTTCATGAACGGCGCCTTGGAGCGCGTCGTACCGATGCCCAACGGCTTAAGCCTAGGCCGCCAGCTCCAAGTGGGCGGCGACCTCCACGGCGACAACTGGATAAACGGGTACATCGACGACGCCATGGTCCACGGGCGGGCACTGACCCCGGCGGAGGTCTTGACCCTCTACCAGAGGGAACAGGGCCAGCATCCGCCGGTGCGGCTCTCCACCGACGGCGGGGTGACCTACAGCGAACTGGCCGGCGCCGCTTCGTCGATCTCGGGGGCCGCGGGCACCACGGACTTACAGACCCAGGAGGTCCAAGTCAGCGGGCTGGTGCAGTCGTTGAGCCCCTGGACCAATACCTTGCGCCTCGACGCGGCCGACCTGGCCGGGCATACCACGTCGTTCTTCGTTCCCGTCGTCGTCGATCTGCTCGGGCCCGAGGCGGTCGCCGATCTCTTGGCCGACCATCCCGGGGCGGCCAGCCTGGCGGTGTCCTGGACCGCCGCGCCTGACCGCGGCTTGGCCGGCGCGCCCGCGGGTTGGCGCCTGCTCTACGCGACCGATCCTGGCCTGGTGTCCGCTTCGGCTTTGGAACTCTCCACATCGGGTGTTGTGCCCGGCGCTCGCGTAGGGCTGAGCCTCGGGGGCCTCGCCGAGGCCACGACCTACTACCTGGCGCTCCTCTCGCGCGACGCGGCCGGCAACTGGTCGGAGCAGTCCAACATAGCGTCCGCGCGCACCTTCAGCGCTTTCTCCTCGGCCGACGGCGTGGCCGGGATCGAGGCCCCGGAGCCGGTCACCGTGACGGTGGTCTCCTCGGCCGCCGCACCCACGGAATACGCAATCGCCGTGGCCTCGCAGAACCTCGGGCCGGTCGCCGAGTTCTACGAGCTGACCGAGGGCCTGGTCTTCGCCCCGGAAGCTCCCGCCCAGGTCTCGTTTTTGTTCGACACCACCGAGGTCGACCCGGCGGCCGTGGCCATCTACACCTTCGACGGAACGGCCTGGTCGACGGCTTCGATCTTGAACCAGCAGATCACCTACCTCGAAGGGACCCTGGCGCGGATCAGCGGCGAGATCCTGCACACCTCGCTCTATGCGCCGATGGTCCGCGACACGCTCCCGCCGCTGACCACCTTCACGCCCACCGGGGCGCAGCAGGTCCTAGAGGGCCGGATTTTCGTGGCCGCTCCATCATCAGGCGTCCTTGCCGCGGTCGATCAGGCCCCGACGGGCGGCGCGCCCGCGGGGGTGGCCGCGACCTATTTTTCGCTCGACGCCGGAGCCGAGCAGGCCTACGCGGGGCCGTTCGTGCTGGCCGAAGGCCGCCGCTCCGTCATCTTCCGCTCGGTGGACGAGCAGGGCAATCAGGAGCCGCCCAAGACGGCCGAGGTCTACGTCGACGCTTCGGCCCCGGTCCTCGACGCGGCGCTCGATCAGCCCGCCGTCGCCATCGCCGGCGGCTACGCGGTCGTCTCGCCGACGGCGGTGCTGAGCTTGAGCGCGCTGGACCCCGAGCTTGGCTGGGCTCGCTCAGGCCTCTTTGCGGCCTCCTACGTGCTCGACGGGACGACGGTGTCGCTCACCGTCACGCCCGGCGACGCCGCCGCGGGCGCTGACATCCCGTTGGGGACCGGCCTGCACGTCCTCCTCTGGCGCGCCGCCGACCGGGTCGGCCACGCCTCCGAGTACCGCCTGCGCGTCAGCGTGGGCGACGCCACCGTTCCGGCGCTTTCTTTCGCCTTCCCGCGCCAAGACGAGCCCGGCCTGGCGCGCCTGGCCCAGGGGACGGTGACGGTGCGCGGCTCGGCCGCCGACGACTTCCTCGCCTCCTGGGAACTGCGCGCGGGGAGCGTGCTTCTGGGCTCCGGGACGGCCAACGCGTCGGGCACGCTCGGCGTCTGGGACGGCGCCGCGCAGGCGGGGCTCGTGACGCTCATGCTCTCGGCCTCTGATGAGGCGGGCAACGCCGCCACGGCCGAGCTTCCCGTCTTCGGCGGCGCGCCCGCGCGCGTCCTGGCCCTGGGCGGCAAGAGCGTGCTCTCCAGCCCGCGCGGCGTGGCCTGGGGTCCCGACCGCGTCTATGTCGCCGACACCGGCAAGGACCGCATCCGGGTCTTCGACGGCGCCGGGACGCTCTTGGGCACCTACGGCGCCGGCTCGGGGCCGCTCAAGTTCGGCCGGCCCTGGGGCGTGGCGGTCGACGCGGCCGGGAACATCTACGTCGCCGACGCGGGCAAGAATCGCGTCGTGAAGCTCGCGCCTGATGGAGCCTACTTGGCCGAGTACGGCGGGACGGGGGTCCTCAAGAAGCCGGTGGCGGTGGCGCTTCTTCCCGGCAAGATCCTGGTAGGCGACGCGCAGGCGGGCGAGCTCGTGGCGTTCTCATCCGAGGGGGCGCTCTTGCAAAGAGTCGCGCTCGCCGACGGCGCGCTCGACCCTCAGGACCCCGACGACACGCCCGACGACGTCCGGCCCATGGCGCTGGCCGCCGACGCGGCGGGCAACGTCTGGGTGGCCGACGCGCGCGGCGGCCGGCTCTTGAGATACACCCCCGCCTTGGACTGGGCCCAGACCATCTCCGGCTTGAAGCGTCCCGAGGGCGTGGCGGTGACCCCCTCGGGGGCCGTCGTGGCCGTCTCGGAAGCCAAGGAGCACCGCCTCTCGACCTATGACGCCGTCCTCGGCGCCCGCCTGGCCGTCTGGGGGGAGCAGGGCCCTATAAAGGAGAACAAGTCCCTGCCCGCCGAGCTCCTGCTCAAGAGCCCCTCGCAGTTGGCGTTCACCGCGGGCGGGAACCTCCTAGTGGCCGACCGCGGCAACGACATGATCCAGGGCTTCGGCCTGCCCGGCACGCCGCTGGTCGCGGCCATGGCCGGGGCAAGCGCCGGGACGCACCTTGCGGCCTTCGGCGATGAGGGGTTCGGCGGAGGCTTCGGCGCGGCCGCGCTAGACGAGAACTTCGCCCTGCGCTCGGTCTACGCCTTCCCCAACCCCGCCGTGGGCGGCGCTCGCCCCACCGTCCACGTGGCGGTCGGCAAGGCCGACAAGGTGACGCTCAAGTTCTACGACGTGGCGGGCACGCCCGTCCATGAGGCTACCCTCGACACGCCCGCCGTGGTCAACGACGAGCAGGGCCCGCAGTGGGCCTACGAGTACGCCTGGGCCGGCCACATCCCGTCGGGCGTCTACCTCTACTCGGTGCTGGCCGAGAAAGGCGGGCAGGCCCCCATAAGACGCGTCGGCAAGCTGGCGGTCGTACGGTGAGGCTCTTGGCCGCGCTCCTGGCGCTCGTCCTGGCCGCCCCGGCGCGGGCGGCGCTCAACACCGGCGCGGCCTTCCTGAAGCTCGACCCCTCGGCCCGCTCGGCGGCCATGGGCAGCGCGTACAGCGCCGCGTCGGGGAGCGCGGACACGGTCTTCTTTAACCCGGCGGGCTTGGCCGGCCTCGGCAAGCGCGAACTCATGGCCGGCCATGCGGAATGGGTGGCGGGGACCAAGTTCGACGCGCTGGCCTACGGCCAGCCGACCACGTGGGGGAGCCTGGGGGTCTCGGCCATGCGACTGAGCGTGGGCGAGCTCGACGCGCGCACCGCCGACCGCCGCGCCGCTGGGAGCTTCGAGGCGGCGGACTCGGTGTACGCGCTTTCGGGGGCCCGGCGCTTTTCGGCGGCCACTTTCGGCGCCTCGCTCAAGTACCTCAAGTCGGAGATCGGGCCCTACAGCGCCCAGACCTTCGCCGTGGACCTGGGCGCGCGCAAGGAGGTGCCGGGCCGGCCGCTGAGCTTTGGTCTGGCCGTCCGGAACCTGGGCAAGGGCCTCAGGTTCCTGGACCAGGAGGACGCGCTGCCGCTCATGGTCTCGGCGGGGGCCTCGTACCGGCTGGCGGGTGTGCTGGGCCTGGCGCTCGACGTGGGCCACGAGCCCCACGAGAGCCGGACCTCGGTGTCGGTGGGGACCGAGTACTCGTTCCTGGGGTCCCTGGCCTTGCGCGCCGGGTACGGGGCCAACACCATGAGCCGCTCTTCCGCCAAGCAAGGCGCCCTCGGCGGTCTCGGGGCGGGGCTGGGACTCAAGTTCAGGTCCTTCGGCGCCGACTACGCGTTCACGCCCTTCGGGGAACTGGGCGACGTCCAGCGGCTCTCACTCTCGGCCAAGTTCTGAGGCGATGCGCGGGACCTTGCGCCCCCAAGGCCATCTGCTACACTTAAGGCATGGACGCTCCGTCGACGAAGCCCTCGGGCGGCTCGCTTGGTGAGGAGCACGTCCGCCTCATCCTAGACGGCACCAAGGTCGCCTGGCACCGCGACCGCATCGAGGCCTGGAAGCGCGGCGAGCGGATCGCCCCCATCACCATCGACATGGCGCTGACCCGCGCCTGCAACTACGGCTGCCACTACTGCTACGCGATGATGCAGGAGAACGAGCGCTCCGCGATCACCCAGGAGGTCATGAAGCACTTCCTCGAGGATTGCGCCGCGGTGGGCGTGAAGGGCATCTCATTTGTCTCCGACGGCGAGAGCACCATCTCCCCGGTCTTCGTCTATTCGGTCCAGAAGGGGGCCGAGTGCGGCCTCTCGATGGCGCTGGGCACCAACGCCTACGTCCTCAACGAGCGCAAGCTGCGCGAGGTCCTGCCGCACCTGACCTATCTGCGCGTCAACATCACCGCCGGCGAGCCCAAGCGCTACGCCGAGATCATGGGCGTCAAGGAAGGCTATTTCGAGCAGGTCGTCGAGAACATCCGGGCCATGGTGCGCATCAAGAAAGAGCTCGGTCTTTCGGTCACGATCGGCCTGCAGATGGTGCTCATGCCTCAGTACGCCGACCAGATCCTGCCGCTGGCGCGGCTCGGCAAGGAGCTGCGGCCCGACTACCTCATCATCAAGCACTGCTCCGACAACGAGGACGGCTTCCTCGGCGTCGACTACAAGGGCTACGAGAAGCTCTACGACACCCTGCGCGAAGCCGAGGCGCTGTCCGATCCGGGCTACCAGGTCTCGGTCAAGTGGTCGAAGATCCAGGCCGAGGGCAAGCGCTCCTACCAGCGCTGCTACGGCGCGCCGTTTTTGATCCAGCTCTCGGGCTCCGGCCTCGTGGCTCCCTGCGGCATGCTGTTCAACGAGCGCTATAAGAAGTTCCACGTCGGCAACATCACCACCGAGCGCTTCAAGGACATCGTGGTCAGCGACCGCTACTGGGAGGTCATGAGCTACCTGGCCGGCCCGGACTTCAACGCCCAGAAGATGTGCGGCAGCCTCTGCCTCCAGCACAAGGTCAACGAGCACCTCGACGGCCTGCAGAAGGGGGAGATTCCCCTCGAGACGCCGCTCGGCGACGTCCCCCAGCACATCAACTTCGTCTAGCTAGCGGATCTTTCCGCCGTCGCGCGCGGTGCGCTGGATGCGGGCGTTGCGGTCGGAGAGCCCCTCGAGCTGGAGCTCGAGGCGCGGCTCGAGGGCGGCCTTGAGCCGCCGCTCGAGCTCGATGAGCCGGGCGCCCACGGGGGGCTTCGCGGCGTCCTGGACGAAGGCCAGGACCACGCGCACGTCGTTTAATACCGCTACCGCCTCGACGTCGTCCTGCAGGCCCAGCGCCCGGCAGGCGTCCTGGAGCGCGGGACGCAGCCGCTCGAGCTTCTCGGCCTCGGAGAAGGCTAGCCAGGCCGGTCGCGGAGCGTCGTCGAATGTGTTGGGGGCGGCCTTCCAGCCCGCGGCCTTGGCCCAGTCGCGGAAGACCTCGCGGATGAGCCTCTGGGGCAGGCGGAACGCCGGGTCGGCGTTGTCGGGCGTGAGGATCCCGGCTACCGGCTTGGCCTTGGCGCGGTCGCGCAGGCGGTCCTCGACCCGGATGAGGCCGTGGTCGGCGCCCTCTTGGAGGGTGCGGCCCGGAAGGACGGCGCAGAGCTCGTCGAGGATGCCTTTATAGGCCGGGGCCGCGTTGCGGTGCCGGGCGGCGGCGACGGTGCCGGCGGCGTCGACGGCGACGGTCAGCGCGGCTCCGCTCTGCTCGGCGTCGTGTAGCGTGGTCCCTGCCGGAGCGGCGAGGGCGCCCTCGAAGCGGGGAGTTGCGGCGGCTTTCTCGACGGCGGCGCGGTAGGCGGGGCCGACGGCCTCGAGGGTGCCTACCGGCAGGGCGCGGCCGGCGAAGCGGTCCGCCCCGCGCGGGTCGAGGGCGGCGGCGCGCGGGTCGGCTTCCGTCGTCTTGGCCCGCGGGCCGCTGGAGCGGGCCGCCGGGCCGGAGGCCGTGAAGGCCACCGTCCATTCGAACCCATCGGGGGCGGCGGCGGCGGTGAGCTCGCCCAAGGCCCCGAGCTCGCGCTCGAAGGCGGCGCGGTCGAGCGCGGCGGCGGTGGCCGCGGAGGCGAAGACCGTCAGCGGCTCGGCCAGCTTGGCCGCCGCGGCGGCCTCGAAGATGCCGTAGAGGCTGCGCGCGGCGTCCTCCTCGTGGACCCAGGTCTGCAGGAAGTCGGGGCCGACCGAGAAGTTGCGCAGCTTGGCCTGCAGGACCTCCTGGTAGGCGCGCGCCAGGTCCTCGAAGACGAGCCTCATCCCCTCAATCGTACCATTCTCCAAAGTGATAAGATTTTCCCATGCAGCGAGCGGTCCGGCTGGACCTTTATCGTCGGCTCCTGCGCCTCCGGCTCGTCGAGGAACGCATCGCCGAGCTCTATCCCCAGCAGGAGATGCGCTGTCCGGTGCACCTGAGCATCGGCCAGGAGGCCGCGGCGGTGGGCGTCTGCGCGGCGCTGGAAAAAGGCGACTGGTCGATGAGCGGTCACCGCCCCCATGCCCATTACCTGGCCATGGGCGGGGACCTGAACGCCATGATGGCCGAGCTCTACGGCCGCGCCACCGGCTGCTGCGGCGGCAAGGGCGGCTCGATGCACCTCATCGACCGCAAGGCCGGCTTCATGGGCGCCACCGCCATCGTGGCCAGCACGATCCCGATGGCCGTCGGCGCCGCCTTCGGCTCCCAGGTGCGCGGCGAGAAGCGCGTGGTGGTCTCCTTCTTGGGCGACGCAGCGGTCGAGGAGGGGGTCTTCCACGAGGCGGCGAACTTCGCCGTCTTAAAGAAGCTCCCCGTCGTCTTCGCCTGCGAGAACAACCTCTACTCGGTCTACTCCGGGCTGGGCGTGCGCCAGCCCAAGGGCCGGGTCATCCACCGTCAGGCCGCCTCCTACGGGATGAAGGCTTTGGCCGGCGACGGCAACGACGTCGAAGAATCGCTGGCCTTGGCGCGGCAGGCCGTCGCCTGGGCGCGCTCGGGCAAGGGTCCGGTCTTCCTCGAGCTGGCCACCTACCGCTGGCGCGAGCACTGCGGCCCCAACTACGACAACGACCTGGGCTACCGGACGATGAAGGAGTACCGGGCCTGGCGCAAGCTCTGCCCGCTCGAGGCCTACGAGCGCGTCCTGCGCAAGGCCAAGCTCCTGGGCGACGCCGAGCTCGGCCTCATGCGCAAGGACATAGCCGCCGAGCTCGACGCCGCGGTGCGTTTTGCCAAGGACAGCCCCGCCCCCGACCCCAAGACCCTGATGACCGACGTCTACGCGGGGGCCGCGTGAGGTCCATGAAGTTCGGCGAGGCCGTCCGCGAGGCGCTCGACTTCTGCCTGGGCGCCGACCCCGACGTCGTTGTCATGGGCCTGGGCGTCCCCGACCCCAAGGGCGTCTTCGGCACGACGGTCGGCCTCCAGAAGAAGCACGGGGCCAAGCGCGTCATGGACATGCCCACCGCCGAGAACGGCATGACCGGGGTCCTGCTCGGCGCCACCCTGGCCGGCCTGCGCCCGGTCATGGTGCACCAGCGCCTCGATTTCGCCGTGCTGGCCGTCGAGCAGATCGTCAACCAGGCCGCCAAGTGGCGCTACATGTACGGCGGCCGCCAGAGCGCGCCGCTCGTGTTCCGCCTCATCACCGGCCGCGGCTGGGGGCAGGGCACCCAGCACGCCCAGAGCCTGCACTCCTGGTTCGCCCACATCCCCGGCCTCAAGGTCGTCATGCCCGCCACCCCCGGCGACGCCAAGGGCCTGCTCATCTCGGCGGTCGAAGACGACGACCCGGTGGTCTTCATCGAGCACCGCTGGCTGCACGGCGTCCACGGCGACGTGCCGGCCGGCGCGCACCGCGTGCCGCTGGGCTCGGCCCGCGTCGCCCGCGCGGGCCACGACGTCACCCTCTTCGGCGTCTCGTACATGGTCCTCGAGTGCCTGCGCGCGGCGGAGTTCCTGGCCGAGCACGGGGTCTCCGCCGAGGTCTTCGACCCGCGCACCCTGCGGCCCTTCGATGAGGCGGCCTTCCTGGCCTCGGTGCGCAAGACCGGGCGCCTGGTCGTGGCCGACACCTCGTGGACCTTCAGCGGCTTCTCGGCCGAGGCCGCGGCCCTGGCGGCCGACAAGGCCTTCTCGGCCCTCAAGGCCCCCATCAAGCGTCTGGGCCTGGCCGACTGTCCGATGCCGTCGACCCCCGCCCTGGCCAACCTCTGCTACCCGCGCGCCCAGGAGCTCGTCGACGCCGCCTGGAGCGTCTGCGGCAAGGCCGGCCCCGCGCCGCGCCTGCCCGCGCCGACCACGCCGCTCGACGTGCCGGACCCGTCGTTTACCGGCCCTTTCTGATGCCGCAGGCCGCCGCGCGCATCCCCTACGTCGACCTGGCCGCCCAGCACCGGCCGCTCAAGGCCGAGCTCCTCGCGGCGGCGGGCCGGGTCATCGACTCGGGCCAGTTCATCCTGGGGCCCGAGGTGGCGGAGTTCGAGACCCGCTTCGCGGCCCTGCACGGCGTCGCCCATGCCGTCGGGGTGGCCAACGGCACCGACGCCCTGGTGCTGGCCCTGCGCGCGCTGGGTGTGGGCCCCGGCGACGAGGTGATCACCGCGGCCAACTCCTTCGTGGCCAGCGCCTCCTGCATCGCCCTGGTCGGCGCCGCGCCGGTCTTAGCCGACGTGCGCGCGGACTACAACCTCGACCCCGCCGCCGTGGAGAAGGCCGTCACGCCGCGCACCAGGGCGATCATCCCGGTGCACCTCACCGGCCGGCCCTGCGACATGGACGCGCTCATGGACCTGGCCCGGCGCAAGAATCTCCTGGTCATCGAGGACGCCGCCCAGGCGGTGGCCGCGGAGTACGGCGGCAAGAAGGTCGGCTCTTTCGGCGCGGCGGGCTGCTTCAGCCTGCACCCCCTGAAGACCTTGAACGCCCTGGGCGACGCCGGCGTCATCACCACGGGCGACGCCGCGCTGGCGGCCAAGCTCCGCGTCCTGCGCAACCTGGGGCTGGCCACGCGCGAGAACTGCTCCTCGTTTTCCGGCAACTCGCGCCTCGACACCCTGCAGGCCGCGATGCTCTTGGTGAAGCTCGGACACCTGGAGGCCTGGACGGAGGGCCGCCGGCGCAACGCCGCGCGCTACCACGGCCTCCTGACCGGGGTCCCCGGCCTGAGCGTCCCGTCGGACTCCCCGCGCGAGCGCGCGGTCTACCACACCTACATCGTCATGTCCGAGCGCCGGGACGCGCTCAAGGCCTTCCTCGCCGAGCGCGGGGTGGACACCGCGGTGCACTACCCCCTGCCCATCCACCTGCAGGACGCGGCGGCTTCCCTGGGTTGGAAGAAGGGCGCGTTCCCCGAGGCCGAGCGTCAGGCCTCGCGCATCCTGAGCCTGCCTGTCTATCCCGAGCTGCCCGTGGAGTCGCTGGCGCGGGTCGCCGCCCTCATCAAGGAGTTCCACTCGGCATGAAGACCCTGCGCGTCCCCTTCGGCTACCTCGACCGTCAGTTCGCCGACCTCGACGCCTACTTCGCCGACCTGCGCGAGTTCGTCAAGACCGGCGACTTCACGCTGGGCAAGCCCCTGACCGAGTTCGAGGGCCGCTTCGCCGAGATGACGCGCATCCCGCACGCCGTCGGCGTGGGCAGCGGCACGGACGCCCTGGCCATAGCCTTGAAGCTCCTCGGCGTGGGCCCGGGCGACGAGGTCATCACCACCCCGATGACCTTCATCGCCACGGTGGGTGCTATCGTCCAGGCCGGGGCCAAGCCGGTGTTCGTCGACTCGACCGACGGCTTCGTCATCGACCCCTCAAAGATCGAGGCGGCCATCACCCCGCGCACCAAGGCCCTCCTGCCCGTGCACTACACCGGCAACTGCGCCGACATGCCCGCCATCGCCAAGATCGCCGCCAAGCACAAGCTCCCCGTCGTCGAGGACGCCTGCCAGTCCATCATGGGGGAGATCGACGGCAAGCCGGTGGGCTCGTGGGGCGAGGCCGCCGGCTTCTCTCTGCATCCCTTGAAGAACCTCAACGTCTGGTCCGACGGGGGCGTCATCGTCACGCGCTCGGCGGAGCTGGCCGAGCGCGTCCGCCTGCACCGCAACCACGGCTTGGTCGGGCGCGACGAGGTGGCCGTGTTCGGCGTCAACTCCCGGCTCGACACCCTCCAGGCCGTCATCGGCAACCGCCTCATCACCACGACGCCCTGGATCACCGAGAAGCGCATCGCCAACGCGAAGCGCTACGACGAGGCGTTCAAGGGTCTGGGCGGGGTCACCGTTCCTGTCCGACGGCCGGGCGTGCGCCACGTCTTCCATCTCTACATCGTGAAGGCCGAGCGCCGTGACGAGCTCTTGGCCTTCCTCCATAAGCGCGGGATCGAGGCGCGCGTGCACTACCCCATCCCCGTCCACCTGCAGAAGGCCGCGGCGCACCTGGGCTACAAGGCCGGCGACTTCCCGGTCTGCGAGGCGGACTGCCGGAGCATCATCACTCTGCCCGCCCACCAGCACCTCACCGACGACGAGATCGCGTGGACGATCGAGTCGGTGCGCGCCTTCTACGGCAAGAGCTGACGCGCGGCGTCGTAGAGCCGCCAGATCCGCCGTACCCATGGTCCCGGCCGCCGTCCCGCGGCGGCCGCGCGCTCCCAGCGCTGGGGCTTAAAGCGCAGCCGGACCGGCTCCGTCCGGGCCCAATCCCAGGTGCGCCTCAGGGCCTCGTCCAACGGCAGCGGCGTCCAGCCCAGCTCGCGCCCCAGCTTCCCGGCGTCCGCGACCAGGTCGTGGGAGAGCCACGGCAGCCCGAGGTGGGGCAGCATGGCGGCCGACTCGGAGTCGATGACGATGGTCCGGCCGCCCGTGGCCGCGCGGGCCACGAAGCCGGCCGGGTCGACCGTGTCTGGTCCTGCGGCGTTGTAGGTCCGTACTCCCGCCGCGGGGCGCTCCATCGCGGCGATGAAGGCGGCGACCAGGTCGCCCACCCAGAGCGGGTTGATGCGGCGGCCGGCGGCCTCGGGGCGGACGAGGACCGGCGCGCCGGCGGCGATGCGGCGCAGCGCGTAGAGGGCCTGTTCGGCGCCGTGGGGACCGAACACCGCTTGGGGCCGGAAGATCGTCACCGGCAGGCCGGAGGCACGCAGGGCATCCTCAGCCAGGACCTTGTCTCCGCCGTAGGTCCCGGCCGCGCGGGTCAGCGGCGCGTCCTCGGTGTAGGGAGAGGGCGGCGGGACGGCATAAGCGCTCGAGCTGCTGCAGAAGACGTAGTGGCCGACCCGGCTCGCCGTGACATGACGCGGAGCGTAGCCGGAGAGGTCGACGATGGCGTCGAAACCTCGGGCGAGGAACGCCTCCAGATCCCCGGGCCGGTCGCGGTCTCCGGCCACGCGCGTCGGGGTTCCGGAGAACGGCTCCGGTTCTCGCGTGAGTCCGCGCGAGAACAGAGTCACGTCGTCCCCGCGCGCGAGCAGGGCCCGGACCAGGTGGAAGCCGATGAAGCGGGTGCCGCCGAGGACGCCGACCTTCACTAAAGGCCGATGGCCAGCAGGTCGCGGTTGCGCTCGGTGGCGCTCTTGGGCGCCTTGTCGGCGGCCTGCAGCTCCTTGACCACGGTCCGCAGCGACATCCCGATGCGGACCTCGCCGGGCTTGGCGGCGAGGTCGAGCGTCGGCACCGCGGGGCGGGGCTGGTAGAGGTTGAACCGCCGTCCGGCCGCCTTGGCCACGATGCGCTGGAGCAAAAACGCCGCGTACACGGCGTTCTGCACCGCGCCGTAGAGCAGCCAGCGCGGCAGCTTGTGGAGCGTCGGGTTGTAGACGACCTTGTCCTCGAGGAAGTTGTCGAGCCAGTAGAAGAGCTTGGCCTTGATCCCGGTCGGCACGCCCTGGCGCATGCGGCTGACGACCTCCCAGGCGGTCAGCGGGCGCCCGACGGCCTCGGCGCGGCGCGTGAAGTTGGACTCGTCGTGGATGACCTTGTACATGAACTTGGTCTTGTCGATGGGGGCCTTCGCCGAGAGCTCGAGGAAGGTGCGCGTCGACTCGAGCTTCACCAGCCAGTCCCAGAAGACGACGTCGCGCAGGGGGGCGCCGTTGAGGTTGGTGTAGTTGACCTTGCTGGCCCCGGTGCCCGACACGGAAAGCAGGTAGTCCTCCTCCTCCTCGGGCGTGGTGCCGATGAGGCCGAGCTTCTGGCCGTAGATGTAGAGCGGGGTGCCGGTCAGCGGCAGGGCGTAGAAGATCGACATCCCGAGATACTCGGGTTCGATGCCCTGCATGTGGGCGATGCGCCCGATGAAGGCGCCGGTCGTCTGGGCGGTCTCGCAGGTCTCGCCGGGCATCCCCATCATGACCGCCAGCGGGGAGACGATGTCGTGGTCGGCGCAGTGCTTCAAGGTCTCGAAGACGCGCTCGACCGTGAACTTCTTCTCCATCACGTTCATGATCTTCTGGCTGCCGGTCTCCACGCCGAACTTGAGGCTGCAGCAGCCGTGCTCGACGAAGTAGGACACGTCCGCGCGCTCGATCGAGCTCACGCGCACGCCCGAGGCCATCCAGAGCATGCCGTGCTTCTGCATGAGCCGGGCGACGCCGTAGGCGTACTCGCGGTCGGAGCCGAAGTTCTCGTCGAGGATGTGGATGTAGCCGACGTCGAAGCGCTCCTTCACGTGGGCCAGGTGGGCGTCGAAGGCGTCGAGCGCGGGGACCCGGTAGCCCTTGGTCGAGCGCTGGCAGAAGGTGCAGCGCGCCACGCAGCCCTTCGAGCTCCAGAGGTTGATGAGGTTCGGCCGGCGGCCCGGCGCGTGGGCGCGCTTGTCGGTCTGGAACTCGTGGGTGTTGAGGCCGACGCGGAGGTAATAGCGCAGGTCGTCGGGGCGGTCCTTGAGGCCGGACTGGAGGATGTCGAAGTCAGGGAACGGCATGTCTTCGGCCGGGATGGCGCGCCCGTAGCCGGTCGACTGAAGCTCGCCAGCGGGGTCGAGGTAGGCCAGGCCCTGGATGCGCGAGAGCGCCGCGTAGTCGCGCGTCCGGCCGTGGACCTTCACGTAGTCGAGGAACTCGACCCAGGCGATCTCGCCGTCGCCGACGATGCAGACGTCGCAGTCGGACTTGCGCAGGATCAGGTTCGCCGAGGCGCTCAGGCTGCCGCCCAGGACGATCCAGGCGTCGGGGCATACCTCGCGCAGGATCTTGGCGATGCGCTTGACCTGGTAGTAGCAGGTCGACACGACGGCGGAGAGGCCCACGACGTCGGGGCGGAACTCGCGGAAGTAGCGCGCCAGGCGCTCGTCGGAGGGCAGCTCCATGTCGATGTCGTAGAAGTCGGTGTGCTCGCGCGGGTAGCCGTGCTTCTCCATCCATTTGATGATGCTGACCGGCGCGATCTTCGGGGGGACGGGGATGCGGCCCTCGGAGCGGATCGAGAACACGTCGGTCCCCGACACGGCCTTCGGCATCAGGTCCATGTAGTGGGGCTCGACGGGGACGGTCAGGATGGAGACGCGCAGGGGGGCGGACATTCTTATCAAGTGTAGTGCCGGACCGGGGCTAAATCAAGCGGCGGACTTGGCCTGGAGGGTCTTGATGTTGTAGTAGCGCGGGTCGGTCATCGCGGCGGGGACCTTGCCCGCCGCGAAAGCGTCGACGAGGTCGGAGACCGCGTCCTCGATGGTCCGCTTGGGGACAAATCCCAGCGCTTTGCGGATCTTCTCGGATGAGATGTGGTAGGAGCGCGGGTCGTCGGAGGGGGTGGTGAGGACCTTGACGCCCTTGCGGGCCGGGACCTTGGCCTCGACGACCGACTTCACGACCTGCGCGATGTCGGCCACCGAGCGGTTCTGGTAGCCGGCGTTGAAGACCCCGCCGGCGACCGTCTCGTCGGGCAGGCTCAAGAGCAGGCGGTAGAGGTCGACCATGTCACCCACGTGGAGGTTGGGGCGGGTCTGGGCGCCGCCGTAGACGGTGATCTCGCCTTTGAAGAACGCGCAGGCGGTCAGGATGTTGACCGTGAGGTCGAGGCGCAGGCGCGGGGCGTAGCCGCAGACCGTGGCGGGGCGGATGGTGACGACCGTGAAGCCGGGCCCCTGGTGGCGCTTGAGCACCGGCTCGCAGAGCCCCTTGTACTTGTTGTAGTCGGTGATGGGAATGAGCGGATGGTCCTCGGTGACCTCGGGGGCGTCGCTGACGCCGTAGACGCTCGAGGTCGAGGCGTAGATGAAGCGCTTCACGCCCGCCTCCTTGCTGAGCGTCACGAGCGGCTCGAAGGCGTCGAAGTTGACGCGCTTGCTGAGCCCGGGGTTGAGCGCGAAGGTGGGGTCGTTTGAGATGCAGGCCAGGTGGATGACGGCGTCGACGCCCGCCAGCGCGGCCTTGTAGGCGGCTTGGTCGAGGATATCGGCCTTGACGAGCGTGAAGCCCTTGCGGCCCTTCACGGCGTCCAAGCCCCAGTCGCCGAACAGGCAGGAGTCGTAGACCACGACCTCGTGGCCGTCGCCCAGCAAGGTGGGGACCAGGAGCGAGCCGACGTAGCCGGCGCCGCCGGTGACGAGGACCTTCTTGAAGCGGTTCATTTGAGCAAAGACTCCGTGTGCTTGATGAGAGTGGCGCGGTCGAGGGACTGGCGGTGCCCGACGGTGGCCACCGCCTGGGCGCCGGCGGCGTTGCCGAGGAACTGGGCGACCTCGAGCGGGGCCCCGGCGGCGACCAGCGGGCCGGCCACCGAGAGGAAGGCGTCGCCGGCGCCGACCCGGTCCTTGATCACGCCCGCGAAGGCCGGCACCGCCGAGAAGCCGCGGCCGCGCTCGTAGGCCAGGCTGCCGGTCTTGCCGCGCGTGCAGATGGCGCGCGGCCAGCCGCGCTCGCGGCAGAGGCTCTCGAGCAGGCCGCGCAGGTCGCCGCGGCGGTCGCGGCGCTCCATGCGCAGTTCGTTCTCGGCCATGCAGGCCAGGTCGACCTTCCCGTAGCGGTCGATGGTGTGGTAGCCGATGTTGCCGGCGTTCGATTGCGCGTTGACGATGAGGTACTCGGCCTTCGCGCGCAGGGCCTTGATGGCCTTCTCACCCAGCATCCCGTGGCCGTAGTCGACGACCAAGGTGGCCTGGTGGCGCGGGGCCTCGCGGGCGATGAGCCGGACCCAGGCCGCCTCGTCCTTGGGCAGGGTGGCGGCGTCCTGGATCTCGTAGACCTCGAGCAGCTTCGTGAAGTGGTAGCTCTCCACGTAGCGCCGCTTGAGGATGGTCGGGCCGTCCGAGCGCCAGGCCCAGAGCGGGCGCACCGAGGGCAGGAGCTTGCGGCGGATGAAGTCGAGCCGGGGCTTGGTCCGGCCTATCATCGCCAGCATCGAGACCTTACGGCAGATCGAGGCGGCGTTGTTGGCCACCGCGAGGATGCCGCCGGCGAAGAGCTCGGCCTCGGAGCCTTTGACCACCAAAGTCGGTTCCTTGGAGGACTTCCCGATGGCCTCGCAGAAGGCGTACTCGTCGACGATGGCCTCGCCGACGGCGAGGAGGCTCAGGCGCTTGGCATCCTCGAGCCAGCCCAGGACCGAGGCCACGCCGTGGCGCCGCGTGAAGCCCTCGAAGAACTTGGCCAGCTCCGGCGTGAAGGCCGGCAGGTGGCGGTTGATGAGGCTCGAGGAGGAGAAGACGACCTCGTCGGTGAAGACCAGCTTGCCGCCGCCGGACTCGACGGCGCGCTTTTCGCGCCGGATGCCGCCGGTGACGTCGTCCTTCATCGAACGGTAGTCGGAGCCCTTCATGTAGATGGAAGGCCTGAGCAGTTTGATGGTCTGGACCGCGTCGGGCCAGGCGTTGACCGCCACGTGGTCGACGCAGGCGAGCGCGGCCACGGCCTCGGCGCGCAGGCCCTCGTGGAAGGCCGGGCGGTGCGGGCCCTTGTTGACGAAGCGGTCGGGCGTGACCGTGACGACGAGCGTGTGGCCGAGGCTCTTGGCACGCTCGAAGTGGCGGATGTGGCCGACGTGCAGCAGGTCGAAGACGCCGTGGCAGTGCACGACCTTGCGGCCCTTGCGGCGCTCGGCCGCGGTCTTGAGCGCCAGCTCGCCCAGCGAGAGGACCTTGCTCATGAGAGGTACTTGAACCAGTCCTTGGTCGACTCGGCGATCGAGCCCTGGTCCCAGACCGGGGCGTCGCGCCAGCCCTCGATGCCGGCCACGACCTTGGCCACGCCCTCGGGGAAGGAGACCTTGGGCGCCCAGCCTAGGCGCGCCTTGATCCGGGTGATGTCGGCGAAGGTCTTGTCGGGCTCGCCGGGGCGCCTGGGCACCGGGGCGGTCGGGCCGCCTAGGAGCTTGACGAGCTCGTTGACCGAGTAGGTGCCGCCGGAGCCGACGTTGAAGGTCTCGCCGCGGGCGTCGGAGGCGGCCGCGGCGATGAAGGCGGCGGCGACGTCGGTGACGTAGGTGAAGTCGCGGGTCTGGGTGCCGTCGCCGACCACGGTGAAGGGCTTGCCCGCCAGCTTCTGGGCCAGGAAGACCCCGAACACCGCGCCGTAGGTGCCCGAGGTGCGCGCCCTTGGGCCGTAGACGTTGAAGAGCCGCAGGGCCAGGGCGCCCATCTTGTAGGTCTGCGCCCAGTGCAGGACCATCTCCTCGCCGAGGCGCTTGGTCAGCGCGTAGGGGTACATCGGGCGGATCGGCGCGTCCTCGGGGGTCGGGAAGCGGTCGGGCAGGCCGTAGCAGGACGAGGAGGCCGCGTAGACCAGGCGCTTGGCGCCGGCCGCGCGGGCGGCTTCGAGCACGCAGGCCGTGGTGTCGACGTTGGCGCGGTGGTACTTGATCGGCTCGACGATCGAGGGCACGATGTCGGCCAGGGCGGCCAGGTGGAAGACCCAGTCGACCCCGTCGAAGGAGGCGCGGATGGCGGCCAGGTCCGCGCAATCGGCGCGCTTGAAGGCGAAGGCCGGGTTCTTCTTGGCCTCGGCGAGGTTCTGTTCGCGGCCGTTGGAGAGGTCGTCTAAGACCAGGACTTGGTGGCCCTGGGCCAGCAGGGCGTCGACTAAGTGGCTGCCGATGAACCCCGCCCCGCCGGTGACGAGGGTCCGCATCAGCGCTCCTGATGCATGAAGAACGCGACGATGTGGCCCACGGCCAGGTGCAGATCCTCGATGACGCCGTACTGCTCGCTCTTGACGAGCACGGGGACGTCGACTAGGGGCTTGAGCTTGCCGCCGTCAAAGCCCAGCAGGGCCGCGGTGCGCGCCCCGCGCTCCTTGGCCAGTGCCGCCGCGGTGAGGAGGTTGGCCGAGTTGCCGCTGCCGCTGACCATGAGCACGAGGTCGCCCTCGCGCAGGAGGCCGTCGAGCTGGGCGGTGAAGATCGCCGCAAAGCCGATGTCGTTGCCGGCCGCGGTGATGAAGGAGGCGTTGTCGGCCAGCGAGACGCAGCGGATCGGGGGCTTGCCGGCCACGGCCGCGGTCTTGCAGAGGTCGGTGGCGATGTGCGACGAGGTGGCGGCCGAGCCGCCGTTGCCCATCACGTAGACCGCGGCGCCGCGCCGACGGACGTCCAAGACCTCGGCGACCAGGCGTCCGACCGCGTCCATATCCAGCGACGACCAAGCCGCCCCGGAGGCGTCGCTGTACCAGCGCGCGAAATCCGCGGGGGAAAGGCCGCCTGGTCCGACGGGATAGGGCTTGCCGGAGGGATTCATCGGGAGCGATCAAGTATAGTATTAAGGAATAGTCCCATGGACGCCCGCCGCCTGCTCCGCTTCTGGCCCGTCGCCGCCGTCCTCGCGGCTGCCGTCGTCATGTTCCGCCCCTCGGCCCCGGCGGAGCCGTTGGCGCTTGCCGCCGCCGAGGGCCAGCCGGTGGTCTGGAACGCCTGTCCGGCCGCCAAGTGCCTGACCGTCTACGTGGCGCCCTGGTGCGGGGTCTGCCGATCCTCCACCGAACTCATCAATGCCGTCGTCTCCTTCCTCGACGCCCGGGGCGTCCCCGCGCGCGTGGTGGTCGGGCGCGACGGGGCGGGGGCGGTGGCCGAGTACGCGCGCGCCTTCGGGCCGAAGACCTTGCTCGACCCGGAGGGCCGCCTGCCGCTCTCGGGCGGGGTGCCGCAGTTCATCGTCACGGGTCCCGACGGCAGCGTGCTCAAGCGCCAGCCCGGCGTGCCGGGCATCGTGCGTCCCCCCATACCCGAGTCGGCCGTCCTCGGCGTGGTCTCCTTCCTCGGTCTCCTCTAGTGACGGTGCGGACGAAGGCGCTCTGGGCCCTGGCCGCCGTTTGTTTCTTTTGGGGCACGACCTTCTGGCCATCAAGGTCGGCGTGCGCGAGATGCCGCCGCTGCTCTTTAGCGGGGTGCGCTTCTGCTTGGCGGGGGTCATCCTGACGGCCTACGCCGCGTTGTCGGGCCGGCGCTTCCCGGCGCGCGCCGACCGCGGCCCGCTGGCCCTGGCGGCGGCCCTGATGCTCGGCGTGGCCAACAGCATCCTGGCCTGGGCGCTGATGCGCCTGCCCTCGGGCGTGGCCTCGCTGCTCGTGGCGATCACGCCGCTCTGGCTGGTCCTCCTGGCCCGGGCCGGCGGCGAGCGCGTCACGGGGCGCGGCTGGGCCGGCGTGGCCTTGGGCCTGGCCGGCGTGGCCGTGCTGTCGCGCCCGGACCGCTCCGGCGGCCTGGGGCCTGGCTCCGCCGCCGGCGTCTTGGCCGTCATCATCGGTACCGGGATCTGGGCCTGGGCCTCGCTCTACACCAAGCGCCGGCCGCACGGGTCCGACCCCATCGGCGCGGTGGCGTTCCAGAAGCTCGTGGGAGGAGCCACCGCGGTGAGCCTGGGCCTGCTCTCCGGCGAGGGCGCGCGCTGGCACCCCGGCCCGGACGGCTGGCTGGCGCTCTTCTACCTCACCTTCGCGGGCTCGGTCATAGGATTTACGGCTTATACCTACGCGCTGGCCCACCTGCCCACCGAGCGCGTGGCGGTCTACGCCTACGTGAACCCGGTGGTGGCGGTGTCCCTGGGCGTGCTCCTCGCCGGCGAGCGCGTCGACGCCGGGCTCCTGCTCGGGGCGCCGCTGGTCCTCGCGGCGGTCTGGCTGGCCAACGGCGGGGTGGACGCCGAACCGACGTCTTAAAGGGGAAGCTGGACGGCCACCGTCGTGCCTTCGCCGGCCTTCGAGTCCAGCCGCACCACGCCCTTGTGGGCCTCGACGATGCGCTTGACGAGCGACAGCCCCAGCCCCAGGCCGCCGACGGTGCGGGTCATGTACTCGGCGACCTGATAGAAGGCGTCGAAGACCACGGCCTGTTGGTCGGCCGGGAGGCCCTCGCCGGTGTCGGTGATGGTCACCGAGACCCAATGCTGGAGCCGCCGCGCCGAGACCTGCAGGCGGCCGCCTGGGCGGTTGAAGTAGATGGCGTTCTTGACCAGGTGGCCGAAGGCCCGCTTCATGAGCTCGCGGTGCAGGCGCAGGTCGGGCAGGTCGGGGGGGATGTCGACGGTCACGACCAAGGCCTTGGTGCGGGCCAGGCGCTCATGCTCGCGCAGGACCTCCTCTAGAAGAGGCGCCAGCGGCGTCGGGACGCCGTGGACCTCCATGTCGGGCTTCTGGAGGTCGACGAACGCCAGCAGGTTCTCGATGACCTCGCGCAGGCGCGCCATCGCGTCGTTGGCGCGGTTTAAGTGCCGCTTCAAGGGGTCGTCGGCCTTCATCTCCTCGGCCAGGAGCGCCACGGCCAGCGAGGCGGCGGCCAAGGGGGTGTTGAGCTCGTGGCTGACCCGGGCCAGGAAGCCTTCCTTGAGTTTGTCCAAGTGCTTGAGCTCGGCGTAGGCGGCCTCGAGCTCCTCGCGCAGGCGGCGCTCGACGGCCAGCTCGGCGCTCTGGCGCCGCGCGGTCAGCACGCGATCGACGACGATCTCGAAGGCCTCCATCGAGAAGGGCTTGATGAGGTAGTCGCTGGCGCCGTCCTTGAGCACCGCCACCGCGCTCGAGATCGTCGGGGCGGCGGTCATCAGGATTACGTCGGTGGTCGGCCAGCGCGTCTTGACGCCCAGCGTCACCGCGCGGCCGTCGCCGGGCGGCGGCATCTGCAGGTCGGTGATGACGAGGTTGTACTGGGCCTTCTCGATCAGCCTCAGCGCGTCGTTGCCTGAGTGGGAGGTCTCGGGCGCGAAGCCCAGGGTCTCCATGCCGATCCGGCAGACCTCGAGCCACGACTCGTCGTCGTCCACGATGAGGATCTTCTCGGGGCGCGCCATGTATCAAGGAGTCTAACGGCCCACCGCCTCCCCGTCAATTACCCTTTAGTTTCAAGGAAAGCCCATGTCATCCCCGATATAATCACTTGGTGCTCAAGCGAGCGTTGGGGAAATCGGGGCTCGAGGTCGGCGTCCTGGCTCTTGGGACGATGAACTTCGGCTCGGACTGGCATGGGTCGGGTCTGGTCGACGAGGCCGGCGCCCGCGTCCTCGTCGATGTCGCCGCGGAGGCCGGGGTGAACCTCATCGACACCGCCGACATCTACGGCTACGGGGCCGCCGAGAGCCTGCTTGGGAAGATCCTCAAGGGGCGGCGCGGGAAGTTCCTCATCGCCACCAAGGTCCGCGCCCACATGCTCCCCGGCGACCCGGCCTCCGGCGGGCTCTCGGCCAAGCACATCGGCACGGGCCTCGACGCCAGCCTCAAGCGCCTCAAGACCGACCACGTCGACCTCTTCATGCCGCACTACGCCGACCCCGACGTGCCCATCGAGGAGTCTCTCGAGGCCTTCGCCCATGCCCAGCGCCAGGGCAAGGCGCGCGTGCTGGGCTGCTCGAACTTCCCTCCCGACCTGGTCCGGACCTGCCTGGCCTGGGCCGGCAAGAAGCGGCCGCGCTTCGAGTTCAACGAGGTCCAGCTCAGCCTGGCCGCCCCGGGCGGGGCGGCCGACCTGGCCAAGCTGCACGCCGAGGCCGGCGTGTCGGCCTTGGCTTGGAGCCCGTTGGGCGGGGGATTTCTCAGCGGCAAGTACCGCGGGGCCGCGCGCGCGGAAGGGCGCCGCAAGGACCCCGAGAAGGCCTATCCGCCTCTGCCCGAGGCGCGGCTCTCGGGGCTCGTGGAGCTCTTGGAGAAGGCCGCGGCGCTGGAGGGCTTGACCCCCGCGCAGACCGCGCTGGGCTGGGTCATCGGCAAACCGTTCATGGCGGCGGCGGTCGTCGGCGCACGTACGCCGGCCCAGCTTCGGGAATGCCTGGCCGCGCGGCCGCTCTCGCCGGCGGTTCAGTCGCTCTTGGACCGCGGCGCGGCCGTCGTCGCGCGCTGAGCCAGCCAAGCCCCGCAGCCTGACTCTAGCGCGGCGCGCTCGGCGGCCGCCAGCCCCTGGGGGTCGAAGCGGCAACGGATGTGCAGGGCGGCCAATGCGCGCAGGCGCGCGGCCGCTCCCAAGGCCTCGGAAGCGGCACTTCCTCGCGATAGCGCTCGGTCGGCCGCGTCGGAGTCCAGGGACGGGGCGACGCGCTCGAGCCACTCGGCGGTCGTCTCCCAGAGCCGGCGGCCGAGCCCTTCCCGCGCCAAGGCCTCCTCCAGCGTGTAGAAGCCCGAGTCCGCGCCCGGCCGCTCGACGGGCGGGGCTTCCGTGATCGTCTCGCTGGCGGCGCCGAGGGTCGGCGCGGCCCGCCACAGCACCCAGGCCAGGACGATGAGCAGGAGCCAAGCCGCGGTCTTGCGGCCGCCGCCGCGGCCCGGGGTCCAGCGCAGGCGCGAGACCCCGACGCGCGCCCAAGCGAGGAGGTCCATGAGCGGCTCCAAGAGCGAGCGGCGCTCCTCCTCGGCCTCGGCCCAGGTCGCGGGGGTGGTGTCGAGCTCGACCCAGCGCTCACCCAAGCGGGCCAGGGTCCAGGCGTGGCCGTGGCGCTGGCGCAGGAGATAGGCGCCCTCGAGGGCGCTGAACTCCCGCACCGCGTAGCCGGTGGCGTAGCGCGCGGGGATGCCGCCCGCGCGCAGGAGCAGAACCGCGGCGGTGGCGAAGTACTCGCAGTGCCCCGAGCGCGTCTCGAACAGGAAGTCCCGCAAGGGGCGCGCGCTGGCCTGCTCTTGAAACAGCGAGTAGGTGAAGCCCTCCGCGAAGAAGCGCGCCGCGAGAGCCGCCGAGCGCTCGGGGTGCCCAGACGAGAGGCCGAGCTCGCGCGCCAAGGCGGTCAGCGCCTCGGCGTCCTCCGCGGGGAGCTCCAGGTCGCGCGGACCGGGCGGGCCGTCGCGCGCCCCCGGGGGGCCCGAGGCCGCGGCGTACTCGACGAACGGCGAGTCCGAGACGGCCTGGACGCTGCCGAGACGGTTGGCGGAGAGGGCGGCCAGCGGCAGGCCGCCGATGCGGGTCGCCCCGTGGGGCAGCGGCAGGATCCCGGCCGGGTCGGAGCGCACGCCGACGACCGTCAGCGGCGCGCCGGACGGCTCTCCGGCGGCCAGACGCCAGCCGTCGCCGGCCAGCGGCAGGTCGAAGAAGGCCTGTTCTTTCGACTGCCACTGTCCGCCGCTGTAGTAGTCGTAGCTGGCCGCGCGCAGGAGCTCAGGCGGCGAGCCCGCGGCCGCGCGCACGCGCCAGACGATCTCCCCGGACTGCTTGAGCCGGCCGAGCCTGCCCATCGCGGTGCGGCTCTGGGTGGGATCGATGCGCGCGTCGGGACTGCCGAAGAGCATCTCCATGGCCGCCTTCTCGAAGTCTCCCTGCAGGGTATGGAGGGTGCCCTGGGCCGTCCAGCCGGCCAGGCCGGCCGCCAAGGTCAGCGCGGCCCACTGCCATGCCGGACGCGAGCGCGGCCGGCTGGCCCACAGCGCCCAGGCGCTCAGCGCGAAGAGGCCGACGTAGAAGGCAGGCGTGCGCGCGTTGGCCGCGCCGGCGCAGCAGGCGCAGAGCGCCGCGTAGGGATAGGAGGCGTCCAGCGTCTTGCGCGGCGCGGAGTCGGGCATGCGGCGCAGCGACCAGAACAGGGCGGCCAGGTCCATGCGCTCGCCGACGCAGAGGGTCTGCGCGGCGATGAGCGGGAAGGTCGACACCGGAAACCAGATGATGACCTCGAACATCGCGCGGCCGCCCTCGCGCGTCATGTAGAGATAGAGCGCCAGCACCGCGAAGAGCACGGTGCACAGGTCCCCCAACCGCTGGAAGTCCGGTCCCGAGAGCCGCCAGCGCCGGCCCGAGAAGCGCGCGCCTTCGACGGCCAGCGCGAGGACGACGCCCAGCGCCCAGAGCCCGCTTTGCTGGGCCCAGAAGAGCAGGGCCGCTCCGATGAGGAAGGGCGGCGCCTTCATGTGAAGTCCCCGAGCGCGGCGAGGCCATGCTCGATGCGTCCCGGCTCGAGCCGGCGCAGGCCCTGCGCGGCGCAGACCGCGTCGGAGACCGACTCGGGCCCGGCTACGACGGCGGCCAGGACCGGGATCCCGGCGCCGCGCAGCTCGGCGAGGAGCGCGCGACGTTCCTCGTCGACGGCCAGCAGGACGACCAGGCAGGCGCTCAGGGTCTCGCGGCGGCGCGAGACGCTGATCCTAAGATCCGCGAACGGACGGGCGCTGGGCTGGGCGCAGGCCAGGACCTCGAGCATGCCCGACACGCCGCCTTGGCCGCGGCCGGCGGTGACGCGCACGACGTCTTTCTCGAGGAACAGAAGGTCGAGCAGGGACTCCTGGGTCAAAAGCGTGCAGGCGAAGGAGGCGGCCACCGACACGGCCTCCTCGAAGGCCGCCGAGCCGCCGGGAGGGGCGAAGGTGTCGAGGATGAGGGCGTGGCGCGTGAAGAACTCGTCCTGGTACTCCTTGACGACGGGCTCGCCGGTCTTGGCCCAGCTGCGCCAATGGACGCGCCGCAGCGGGTCGCCCGGGCGGTAGTCGCGCAGCGACATGAACTCCTGGGAGTCGCCGATCCGCGAGGCCTGCGAGACGCCGCCGGGCTGGTGGCGCCGCGCGCCGGGCAGGTCGAGGCGCGGGACCGGGTAGCGCTTGGGCAGGATGACGACCGACTGCGGCAGGCTCCGGCGCGCGAGGCCGTTGACGAGGCCCAGCGGGTCGGGCCGGCCGAGGGTCAGGGCCTCGAGCCGCAGGACCCCGCGCTTGTGGGGGACCAGCGTGAGCGCCGCGTCGACCGCGGCGCCGCCGACGAGGTCGGGGACCGGGCGGCCCGCCTGGCTCTCGTGGAGGCGGGGGCCCAGCAGGCGGCGCCAGCGCGCGGCGCCGAAGAGGCGCTCGAGGGGGTTGTCGCCCGGCATTGTCTTGGCGGCGCTGAACTGGGCGAAGTCCGGACGCGGGTCGGCGGCCTCGTCGAGCAGAACGGTCTCGCGTAGGACCTTCCTTCCTTCGTTGCGGACCGTGGCGGTGTAGGGCAGGGGCACGCCGGCCGTGCCGAAGCGCGGCAGGCGGCGGGCGGCGCTGAAGCGTGGGCGCCAGGCGAGGGCGGCGGCGCAGGAGAGGGCGAAGAGCTCTATGACCAGGCAGAAGGCCTGGTAGGCCATGCTCTGGTTGGTGTCGATGCCGAGCGCGGCGGAGCCGATGAGACAGGCCAGCGCCAGCCAGCCACCCGGGGTCAGGCGGCGCCGCGCGCCGTGGAGGACTCCGGTGCCGTGGCGCAGGAACCAGTAGCGCAGGCGGTCCATTTCCTCACGCCGGGGCGGGAAGGGCCCGCAGGACCTGCTCGACGACGCCCTGGGGCGTGGCGCCCGAGAAGCGCGCGGCGGGGTCGAGGGTGAGGCGGTGGGCGACGGCGGCGACGGCCATCTCGCGCACGTGCTCGGGGGCGACGAAGGCGGAGCCGTCGATGAGCGCGGCGGCCTGGGCGGTCTTCATGAGCGCCAGCGAGGCCCGCGGGCCGGCGCCGAGCTTGACGCCGGCGGCGGTCCGGGTGGCGCGCACGATATCGACGACGTGGCGGCGCAGCTCGGGGGAGATGCGCACGGCCTGGGTCGTCTTGCGGAGTTCGACGAGCTCCGCGAGGGACGTGCAAGGCCGCAGGGCCTCCAACGGGTGGACGGTCTGCTGGTCGGCCAGGATCTGGCTCTCGACGTCGGCGGGGACGTAGCCGGGGCTGAACTGGATCATGAAGCGGTCCATCTGGGCTTCCGGGAGCGGGTAGGTGCCGTGGGACTCGACCGGGTTCTGGGTGGCGACGACGAAGAAGGGGTCCTCCAGCGTGTAGGTGCGGCCGTCGACGCTGACCTGGCCCTCGCCCATGGCCTCGAGCAGGGCCGACTGGGTGCGCGGCGAGGCGCGGTTGATCTCGTCGGCGAGCAGGATGTTGGTGAAGACCGGGCCTTGATGGAACTTGAAGGTCTCGTCCTTGCGGTCGTAGATCGAGACGCCCAAGATGTCGGAGGGCAGGAGGTCGGGCGTGAACTGGATGCGGTTGAAGGCCGCACCCAGGGAGCGCGCCAAGGCTTTCGCCAGGGTGGTCTTGCCGGTGCCGGGGAAGTCCTCAAGGAGTACGTGGCCGCCTGCGGCTAGGGCGGCCAAGAGACGGCGGACGGCGGACGACTGGCCCTTCATGACGGTCTCGATGTTGGCGGAGAGCTTTTTTAAGGTGGCCTGGGCGCCGTTCTCGGACATCGTCGGAGTTTAGCCGGGGGGTTCGGGGGCGTCAAGAATGGAGTCCCCATGGCGGGCGTGCGACAATCCCATCTATACTGAGCGGATGGGGATACCGGCGCTGGTCTTGAGCTTCGGGGTCGCCTTGGCGCATGCCGAGTCCGCCGAGACGCTTACAATCGTAGCTTCGGATGTCGCCGTAGAAGTCTCCTCGATGGTCTCCACCGCGACGCCGGCGGGAGTGCTGCCGACGATATCCGTTCAGGAATTCTCCGGGCCAGCCGAGCGCGCGGCTCTGGTAACCCATCAAGTCCGGGCTAAGCTGCTTCAAATGGGTATCTCCGTACTGGCTCCCGACGCCCTGGCCGAATACGACCTGCGGGGAGCGCTCTTAGGTGTCGATGGCGGGACGCTGCTGACCGCATCTTTGTGGCGTCACGGCACGAAGGCCTTGGTAGGGACGATGCATAGGGAGTTGAGCAAAGGCGCTTCGGATCGCTTTGAAATCCAGGGAGCCCGCACTCCTCCTATCAGCCCCGACGAGGAACCGGGGTCGGAAAAAACTCGGAGGCGTTCGTTTTGGATCAACGTCGGCTTGGCCGAGAACTCAGCGAAAGACAATTGGTCCGCCGGCGTCGCCTACCGTCCAGCCGTGCCTTGGTGGGAGGCGGCCTTGGACGTCGGTCAATTCAACGAGGCTGAAACGGACCGTACTCGTATCCCCGGATTGTTCGGTTTTGTAGGCTCAGAGCGCTTCCAGCTCCACGCCACCTTTGTGCAGGTGCGCTGCTCCTATCTTCACCAGTTCGACTGGAAATATCTCTCCTATCTCCGGGCTGCTCTCGGAGCGCGGCTTCTATTCCTGGAGCAGGAGCATGAGCAATCTGGCCTAGGCCGCGCGAGCTCTACATCCCATGTCGAGCGCCTTCAGCCCGTCTTCCAGATAGGGGCGGCAAAGTCGTTGTGGGGCGATGTTGAGCTCGAGGCCCGTGCTGAGTTTACTCCCACCGTGCGGGCCGTGGGGGCAATTAAGTACGGCGGCTTTGCCGGGCTGGCCCTGCTTGGAATCCGCCTCCCATTGTAGAGAGGGCCCTACTCGCGCGAGACGCCGGACAGCTTCGCGTCGAAATCGGGACCGTAGTATAGGGAGTAGCCGCTCCGGGAATCGACGGCGACGGCGCTCTTGCCCACCTTGACGTGCATGAACTCCTTGCCCGCCAAGGCCGCGAGGATGCGGCCCGCCCACTCGGCTTCTCCTGAGTTCACCCTGATTCGGAAATCCTCTTTCTTGGCGCCCTTGGCGATGAAGTCGAGCGAGGCGTCGAGGTCGTCGGCTTCGTTCACGCCGAGACCGGCCTCGCCGGCGGCCGACATGACGGCCTTCACCCCGGCTTTCGGGAGGCCGAAGCAGCGGGCAAAGCCCATTTTGGCCACCCGTTCGCCTTTCACCTTGCCGTCCTTGAGGCCGTGGGTGTAGATGTAGCTCTGCTTGCGGTCGCGGGCGGAGTGGAAGACGTAGCCGAAGGTGTCGGTGACCGGCTTATGCCGGCCGTCGGGCGTGCGGTCGAAGTACAGTCCGCTCAAGCAGGCGTCCGACTGCCACTCCCGGCGCGCCTCGACTAGCGCGGTCGCTACGGGCCCCCAGTCGGCCGGGAATTCATAGGGGGAGCGCGCCTTCGGCGCGGCGGCAGGCGCGGGAGGTTTCTCTCCGATCTTGGCCAAGAGTTGGGTCTTGCCGTCGTTGCCGCGGGCGCAATAGCCCGCGGCCTCGCCTTTGGAGAGCTTGCCGGCGGCCCTCGCGTCCTTGAAGCGCGCGACGCAGTCCTTTTGGAAGGCGGCCTGCCACTGGCGGCGGATCCAGTGGGGCTCCTGGCCCTTGGCGCAGGCCGCGTCCCAGTTCTTCCGCGTGATGTTCCAATCCGTCTCGTAGTCCGGCGTGTAGGCCCCGCGGCAATCGACGGCGGCGTAGGCAGGCGGGGCGAGGAGGAGGAAGATGAATGCCGCTGACGTCATATGGGAGCATAGCTTGAGCGCTCGGAGGCGTCAATGCGCGGCTGTTTTTCTCCCTGTCAGCGCTTGGCTGAATGGGCCTTGAGCCATTCCGCGACACGGTGCTCGTCGACGGCGCTATTGGAGGCGGCTTTGATGACGAGGGCGTACTTCTCGTCCTCGGCGGCCTTGACGTCCCAGCCGTTGATCCGGAGCATCAGGCGCATGGCCTCGAAGCCGGTGCGCTTGTTCCCGTCGATGAAGGGATGGTTGCTGATGATGGAATGCCCGAGGGCCGCGGCTTTCGCGAAGAGATCGGGGTAGAGGTCGGCTCCGCCGAAAGAGGCCTGCGGGCGGTAGACCGCCGACTCGAGGAGCCCTTGGTCCCGTACTCCGGGGGAGCCGCCCGAGGTCTCGACGACGCGCTTATGGAGGTAGAGGACCTGGTGGGGGTAGAGGTAGTTCAAGCCTTGGCGAGGCGATTGAGGAGGCCGCGGTCTTCCTGGAGGATGGCCTCTATCTCGCCGCGCAGTGCGGGGGAGACTATGTCCTCGGCGTGGCGGCGCAAGGCGAGCTCGATGCCTTCCCGCACCAGTTCCGACTGCGGGATGCGGGTGCGAGCCGAAACCGCCTTGAGGGCCTTGAGGGTCCTGTCGTCGAGCTTGGTGGTGAAAGCTTTAAGGGGCATGGTAATATAATAATGTACAAGTATTGTCGTGTCAATACAGAAAACGTCCGCCTACCTGCGCCCCCTCGGGGACATGGGCTGGTCTGGCGGGGGGGTAGGGATTCTGCTATAAGAATGAGTACCCTCGTACGCGCGCGTTCGCGCGCCGACGGGGGCGCTCATGGCTCTCCACCTTCCCATTAACGCGGAGTGCAACATCCAATGCGTGTTCTGTTCCGCCGCGGGCCGAAACGGCGACTTTTCGCTTAAAAGACTGACCGCCGAGGTCGACGCCGACAAGACCGGCCACGTCCAGATCTCCGGCGGCGACCCCCTCTTAAAGGACCCCGCCGAGCTCCTGGCCCTGCTGGCCCACTGCCGCAAGAAGGGCAAGGTCATCGAGTTCCAGACCAACGCCGTCCTCATCATGCAGTACGACCCCGAGCGGCTCAAGCTCCTGTGCCGCTTAGTAGACTTCTTCAACGTCAACTTCTCGGCCCACACCCCCGCCCTCGACGTAGAGGTCACCGGGGTCCCGGACGGCTTCGCGCGCCGCATCGAGAGCATCAAGCACCTGGCCGGGCTGGGCTCCAAGGTCCGCCTCACCTACATCGTCCACAAGGCCAACGTCGCCCACTGCCGGGAGTTCGTCGACTTCGTCGCCCAAGCGCTGCCGATGGTGGCCTGGATCCAGTTCAGCTACGTGAAAGGCATGGGCCGCGCCAAGGGCAACGACACGATCATCCCGCGCTTTGCGGACGCCGCCGGCCCCTTGAACGCCGCGATGGACCGCTGCCGCGAGCTGGGTCTGCGCTACGACGTCGACCACATCCCGGCCTGCTTCGTGCGCGGGCACCTGGATCACCACGTCGACTATCAGAAGATGCTGCGCTCCCAGACCGGCGTGTTCCTCAAAGAGAAGCAGAAGACCGCCGAATGCGACGACTGCGCGCTCAGGGCGCACTGTCCGGGCCCGCGGACCGATTACGTGGAGCTCTACGGGGGGCTCCACGCATGAAGGCCGTTGCCGCCTTCGACCCCGCCGTCGCCCGTGCCGGGTTCCCGGCGCTCGAGCGACGCGTGGCCGGAAAAAAACTCATCTATCTCGACAACGCCTGCACCGCGCTCAAGTCTTCGCGCGTGGCGGCGTCCTTGGCCGAGGCCCACGAGCTCTGGGGCGCCTGCGGCGGGCGGCGCTCGACGCATCTCTTGGCGCAGGAGATCGAGCAGCGTTATCAATCGGCCCGAAAGAGCGTCGCGCGCTTCCTCAACGCCGAGCGCGAGGGCGACGTCGTCTTCACCTCGGGCACGACCGAGGCGGTCAACCTGGTCGCGCGCGGCTTCGTCTTCGACGGCGCGCGGCGCGAGGTCGTCGTGGGGGCCTGGGAGCACAACTCGGTGCTGCTGCCGTTCCTCGAGGCCGAGGCGCGCGGGGCCTGCGCGGTGCGCGTCTGTCCGGTCAAGGACGGGCGGCTCGACCTCGACGCCTTGGAAGGCCTCATCACCGACAAGACCGCTCTTGTGGCGCTGGCGCGTTCCTCCAACGTCTTGGGCGGCGTCCTGCCCGCGGCGCAGGTCGGCAGGCTGTGCCGGCGCAAAGGCGCCAAGCTCTTCCTCGACGACGCGCAGTTCTTGTCCTCGCACCGCGAGGACGTGCGCGCCTGCGGCGCGGACTTCGTCGCCTTCTCGGCCCACAAGCTGGGCGGCCCGTTCGGCGTGGGCGTCTTGTGGGGCGAGGACCGCGCGATGAACGCCCTGCGTCCGGCCGCGCCCGGCGGCGGCACGGTAAAGGAGGTCGTGCTCGAGGGCGGCCGTCCCGTGCCGCGCTGGCTCGATTCCCCGATGCGCCACGAGGCCGGCGTGCCGAACATCCCGGGCGCCGTCGGCTTGGCCGCGGCCATCGAGCTCTTGGGGTCCTGGGACCCCGGCGCCGCGCGCGCCCATGTGTCGGGCTTGGTCGAGCGCCTGCTCGCCGGGCTCGGGAAGGTGTCCGAGGTCGCCGTCGTCGGCGACCCCGCGGCCCTGATGGAAGGCTCTCTGGCGGCGTTCGCGCCGGTCCATCCGTCGTTCTCGATCAAGGACTTCAACCTCTATCTCAACCACGAGTTAGGCGAGCGCTTCGTCGCCGTCCGCGCCGGCGACCACTGCGCGCATCTCCTTCACGCCTCGCTGGGCCTCAAGGAGACCCTGCGCGTATCCTTCTTCGCCTACAACACGGCGGAGGAAGTCGACCTCTTCCTCGACGCCCTCAAGTCCTACGCGGCGGAGGCGCGATCATGAGCAAGGCCAAGACCGCTCCGAAGCCGGATTGCACCACGGGCGAGTGCGCCCCCCAGGGAGACGTGAAGGTCCGCAAGCCTAAAGCGGAGACGCACGTCGACCGCGACGCCTTCGACGAGCCCAAGTGCTTCGACATCCTGCTCAACTACGCCTGCCAGGCCAAGTGCCTGTTCTGCTCGCAGGACTTCGAGTGGCGCAAGGAAAAGAACCTGATGCCGTACCGGATGGCCGTCGAGACGCTCTACAAGGCCTTCCAGAACGGCTACCGGCGCATGGGGTTCACCGGCGGCGAGCCGACGCTCAGGAAAGACCTGCCCCAGCTCATAGCGATGGCGCGCAAGGTGGGCTACGGCTACGTGCGCATCCAGACCAACGGCATCCGCATGGCCGACTACGCCTACACCAAGCAGCTGGCCGACGCCGGCCTGACCTTCGTGAAGTTCTCGATCCACGGCCACGACGCCGCCACGCACGACAAGCTGACGATGATCCCGGGCTCCTTCGACGCCTGCCTCGAGGCCATCGAGCACTTGAAGGCCCTCAACGTCGGCATCGGCGTCAACATCGTCTTGAACAAGGACAACTACGAGCACCTGGAGGACTTCTACAAGCTCTTCCTGCTCAAGCTCCATCTCTCGAACTTCGTCATCATCGCCCCGCTCTACGAGGGCAACATGACCCTGCACGTCCCCGCGATGGGCGTGCGCTTGAGCGACGTGGCCCCGCACGTCCGCAAGGCCTACGAGGTCTTCACGCGCATCAACTTCCCCAAGCCCCCGTTGCTCCTGCATTTTACGCCCTGCGTCCTGCCGGGCTACGAGCAGCAGATGCTGGGCTGGTCGGCGTTCAACACCATGGTGGTCAGCCCGCAGGGCAAGCACCGGGACCTCGACTCCACGGCGATGGACCATACGGTCAAGACCGAGGAGTGCAAGAAGTGCGTCTACAACGACCGCTGCATCGGCTTTGATTCCAGCTACGCGCGCTTCTTCGGCACGAGCGAGATCGCCCCGCTCCTGGCCGTGCCCAAGCGCTATGACGAAGGCACCCGTCGCCAAGCCCACGAGGGGCGCTCGGTGCTGACCGACAACGAGACCTGCGTGCTGACCGTGCTCAAGGAGAAGAGCGGCATCGGCACCGAGGAGTTCCTCTCGCGCGCCGAGAAGTACCCCATCTGCAAGGACTGCAAGGACGAGAACGCCGTCATAAACGCCGCCGAGACCCTCATCAAGATGGGTGTTGTGGCGCGCAAGTTCGTCAAAGGGAGATACCTGTGGTCGCTGGACGAGTCGAGGCTGAGAGCCTTGGCGCCGGCCTGACCGAGCGCGGCCTCTGGCTCTCGGACGTCCCGCTCGACACCTTGGGCGGCGCGGCCGTCGAGCTGGGCCGGGTCCCCGGCGCGGCCGGGGCCTCCTGCGCGAGCGCCGGCGGTCAGCGCGACGCGCTCCGCGAGGCCTCCCTGCGCGCCTTGGCCGACGCCTTCGCGCCGCGCTGGGTCTCGGCGGCGCCGCCGAAGGGCACGGAGGCGGGCGCGTTCTTGGACCGCCTCGGGCGGCCGAACCTCCTGGTCCAGGCTTCGGGCCCGTCGGCGCGCGCGCTGGCTTCCGCGGGGCGCAGCGCGCATTTCCCGCTGCTCCACAGCCCGGCGCGCTTTAGCGAAGTATTCGACGGCTGGCTCGACGGCCTGGCCGAGCGCGCCGGCCGCGGCGAGCCGCTTGAGAACGTCGCCGCCGTCCTCGAGGTGCGCGCCGACCGGATCGACCGCACGCTAGACGCCATCCTGCTCCAGCGCATGGACGGGGCGCAGACCGATTTCATCCGCGCGGCCTACCGCGTCATCCTCGGCCGCGTGGGCCGGGCCGTGGCCGCGGTCTGCCGCCGGCGCCTGGCCACCGAGGCCAACGGGGCCCGGCTCAACGGCCTCTTGAAGAAGCGCGCCCCGCTGCCCGTCCTGCTCGTCATCGCCGAGCCCGGGCGCCTGGCCGACTGCGGCGCGCCGAAGACCGCGTTCGGGGTGCCGTACGCGGCGGCCCTGGCCCTGCCCGCGCGGCCCGAGGGCAAGGCCCTCGACGACGGCTACGACGACGCCAAGCGCCTCTTGGACAAGCTGGCCAACTACCAGCTGGACCTCGACCGCATCGCCGCCGAGCTCGAGGCGGCGCCGTGAGCCCGCGCCCCAAGACCGAGAAGCTCGTCCTCTTCACCGGCTTCTCCTGCAACAGCTACTGCCACTTCTGCATCGACTTGAACAAGCGCGACGTCCCCGACAAGTCGACCAAGCAGATCCTGCGCGAGATGGTCGAGGCCAAGGACAAGGGCGTCACCTACCTCGAGATGATCGGCGGCGAGACCACGATCCGCGCCGACTTCCTGCCCCTGGTGCGCGCGGCCCACAAGCTGGGGTTCAAGGACATCGTCATCGTCACCAACGGCCGCATGCTGGCCTACCCGGAGTTCGCCAAGGCCACGGTCGACGCCGGCGTCACCGACCTGGTGTTCTCGATCCACGGCCACGACGCCAAGCTCCACGACGCGGTGACCGTGGCGCCGGGCTCCTTCGACCAGCTGCTCAAGGGCGTGGCCAACGTGCGCGCGACGGGCTTTAAGCGCGTGTTCGGCAACTGCACGGTGGTCAAGCCGAACATGAGGCACCTGCCCGACATCGGCCGGCTCTTCCTCAAGCTCGACATCCAGCACGTCGAGTTCATCTTCGTCGACCCCAACTACGGCGGGGCCTACTCGAACTTCCATGGCCTGGTGCCGCGCATCGCCGAGGCCGCGCCGTACATGCGCGAGACGCTCGACGTGGGCCGCGCGGCCGGCATCCGCCATTGGACGGTGCGCTACGTGCCGCTCTGCCACTTCCCCGACCACCTCGACCAGATCTCCGAGATCCGCGAGGTGGCCATCTTCAACACCCGGCACTGGGCCCCGGACTTCAAGAACGACGACGTGGGCGGCTCGCGCGGCAAGCACGGCCGCGCCAAGACCGCGCGCTGCGAGGGCTGCGCGCTCTACGACTCCTGCGAGGGTCTCTGGACCGAGTACCTCAAGCGCTATGACGACTCGGAGTTCATGCCGATCAAAGGGCCGGTGACGATGCCGGATTGGCGCGCCATCCCCGAGAAGCCCGAGCTCCAGAGGAAAGAGTCGCATGCCTGACTTCTCCATCTGGCCGCAGTGCAACATCGGCTGCGTGTTCTGCTCGAACCCGGTCTCCGGGTTCCGCGAGACCACCGACAAGTACTCCTACGCCGAGATGGTGCGCAAGGTGGAGAAGTACAAGCGCGGCCTGCGCACCTTCGTGAAGTTCGACGACGTCAGCGACTACTTCAACCTGACCGGCGGCGAGCCGACTTTGCATCCCGAGTTCCTCAAGATCGTGGGGCTCCTGCGCACCGAGTTCCCGAAGGCGCTGGTGCGCGTGCTCTCGAACGGCCGCTTGTTCGCCTACGAGGACTTCGCGCGGCGCACGATGGCGATGGGGCTGACCCCGTTCGAAGTGGCCGTACCCTTGTTCGGCTACGACGCCAAGACCCACGAGGCGACCTCGCGGACCCCGGGCTCCTTCGAGCAGACGATGGCGGGGCTCGAGAACCTGCGCCGGCACCGCTCTCCCGGCCAGCGCGTCGAGATCCGGGTCATCATGACGCGCATCCAGGGGAAGTCCCTGGCCGGCCTGCTCGACATGATCGCCGAGCGCCTCCCATGGGTAGACCAGGTCGTGTTCCTATTCGTCGAGCTCGAGGGCTTCGCCGAGCAGTACCGGGACCGCGTCATGTGGACGATGAGCGACGCGGCCAAGGCCTTAGACGACGTCCACGACAAGCTGGCCCGCCTGCCGCAGGCGCGGCTCTACCACTTCCCGCTCTGCACGGTGCCGACCCGGCTCTGGCCTTACGTCTACAATACCCTGGCGCCGTTCAAGGTGACCTGGCTCAAGGGCTGCGAGCAGTGCGCGCACCGCGCGCAGTGCGTGGGCGTCCACAAGAGCTATCAGAAGCACATGGGCGCGCCGGACATAGCACCCATCGTCGAGCCGCGCTGCGTGCCGCAGACCGGCGACCGCTACCATCCCTTCGTCGACGAGACTCGGGAGGCGCGCGTTGCCTGAGCCGGTCCGCGTTCCCTTGCCGGCCGGGGCTCCCCGGCTGGCCGTCCTCGGAACGGCCTACGCGCTCTCGACCCGCGCCCATGCCTTGGTCCGGACCCAGAACGGCGCGCCGCTCATCGAGCTCTGGCCGCGCGCCGGCCGCGACGCCAAAGGCCTCATCGAGGAGGCCCTGCGGGTTTTCGCGAATCAGTGCCTCCGCGGGGCGGTGGCCGAGCGCGGCGCGGCGGTGCGGGCCGAACTGACCCGCCGGATGGTCGAGCTGGCGCGCCGGGCGGGGCGCCCCGCGGAAGCGGCGCTCTCTCCCGAGGCCGCGGCGCGCTTGGCCGCGGTCTTGGCCGAGAAGGGCACGGCCGAAAAGGACCCGCTCGGTATCAAGACGCCTTGGAGCCAGCTGAGGCGCCCGAAGTGAAGGTCGCCGAGCTGCGCCTCGAGACGGCCTGGTACGGGCGCGAGGCCTTGGCGGCCGCCGCGGCGGCGGTCTCGGGCCGCGGGCGCGTCGCGGTGGTCTCGACCAAGGCGGCCCATCTCGTCACCCTCAGCGCCGCGCGCGGCCTCGACGCGCTCGTCGGCAGGTTCCTCGACGAGGCGCTCAACTCCCAACTGCGCTCCGAGGTGGTGGCCTTGAACCGCCCGGCCGCGGCCCCCGTCCTCGGCCAGGTCCTGGCGGCGGGATTTACCGCCGTGCCCAAGGACCCGCTCGAGGAAATGGATCCCGCGGTGGCCAAGGCGCGGGCGGATGAGACCGCGGCCTTGGAGCCCAAGACCCCGAAGAGGCGCAAGCGATGAGCGTCCTGACCGAGTTGGGCGACCTGCCGGAGCCGGACCTGGCCAAGGTGGCGCCGCACCGCTTCCGGCGCCTCGGCGACAAGGTCCTGGCCACCTCCGAGGCCGGGCATTGGGCGTTCCTTTCCCACGACGAGTATCGCGACTATCTGAAGGGCCTGGGCGACGCGCATCCGCGCTTCGACGAGCTGCGCGTGAAGGGCTTCCTCGGCCACTACCTCGACTTCGAGCGCCTGGCCGCCGAGGCGATGGAGGGCAGCCTGCTCTCCTGGGAGGGGACGCGGCGCTTCGTGCTCCTGCTCGAGCGCGGCCGTCAGCGGATGGATTGCGACGTGGCGCGCGAGGCGGTGGACTTCGCGTTCACGGTGCCGGGGCCGGCCGTCGTATTGGAGGCGGCCTGCGAGGACCCCGCGGCGGCCTGGCCGATGGCGCGCTTCATCGCGCGCTACGCGGCCAAGCGCTCGGACTGGAACGGCCGGCGTTCGCGGGTCTGGCTGAGGACCCCCAATCTCCCGGCGGCGTCGCGCGCGGCCGAGATGGCCGAGCATAAGCTCGGGCTTATGCTGGAGCTCGACGCCGCGGGGAAGCTGCCGGCCGGCATCGCGAAGTTCCCCGAGCCGCGCGTGGTCCTTAGATGGATTCCGAAGGCTAGGGACGCGGCTGGGTGGGTTAAGGACCTGCGCGCCGCAGGCGTAGGCTCGGTGATGCTCTCTCCCGACGGCGTGTCGGATGTGGAGGGGTTTGGGGCCTTCTACGCCGCCTTCCTCGACGCCGCGCTCTCCGACGGCCCGCCTCTGCGCGAGGAGTGGGCCGCCGCCGCTCTGCGTCGCCTGCCGCCCGAGGGCGGGCGCCCGCGCGAGGAGCGCGGCGGGCCGCTGCCCGGAGTCGACGTCACGGGCGAGCTCTGCGTGGCGCCCTGGGGCGAGCTCGTCGCCGCCGAGCGCGCGCTGGACCTGCCCTCAGACGAGCGCGGGCTCTACTCGCTGGGCGCCGTGGGACGCACGGCATGGGAGGAGCTGCCGGACAAGCAGGCGGTGCACGCCATCTTGGCCGGGGCCGAGGGCGACCATCACCCGCTCTGCGCGCAGTGCGCCTACAAGCCGGCCTGCACGGTGGCGCCGAGCCGTCATCAAGAAGGCCAGGGCTCGTTCTGGGGGCATCTGCCGACCAGCGCGGCCTGCGCTGCGGCGATGGCGGCGCTCGACGTCATTTTTCTACGCTTGGCCGAGACGGAGCCGCGCGAGGCCCTGCTGGGCTGGGCCGACTCCTGGACCCTGCTATGATCAAGACCGTTTCGACGACCCTGTCGGTCAAGGAGCACGGCCTAGAGGCCATCCTCGGCGCCGCCTACCTCATGACCGACCGCGCCTGGGTGCGCTTGGACGGCGACCGCGCCAAATCGCTGACCGTGACGCTGACCCCCAAGCCCAAGACCGACCTCAAGACCCTCAAGGCCGCGCTCGAGGCGGAGCTGGCGGTCCAGAAGGTCCGCTGGGCCATCGCCAAGGCCAACGCCCCCGTCCTCGAGCACGTGGCGCGCCAGGCGGTGCTTTTCGCCAACGGCATGGCGCCCGCGGCGCCCGCCCCGTCGTCGGGCCCGCCCGGCGCCACGGGGGGCGGCGACGCGCTGACCGCCGCTCAGCAGGCCGAGATCGACCGCCTCATCGCCGAGGTGGAGGTCGAGATCAAGGAGCTCAAGTCCAAGCCCGCCGGGGCCGACCCCGACAACGTGAAGGCCACCTGGGAAGAGACGCACGGGGAGAAGAAGTGAAGTCCGTCGAGCTGAAGGTCCCCAAGGCCGTCTACTCCGAGGCGGCGCTGACGATAGCGGCCCAGGTGTTCGCAGCGCGCGCAGAGATATCGGTCGACGAGACCAAGAAGGACTGGGACCTGACGCTCGAGTCCTCGGAAAAAGATCTGGACGCTCTGGCGGGGGACTTCCTCGTCGAGCTGCTCAACCACGAGTACCGCATCCTGGTCTCGGAGCTCAACAAGGGCGCCTCCTCGCTTCTGGTGACCCAAGCGCTCCTGGCGGCGCGCGGATGAGCCGGCTGGGGCTGACGCCCGTCGAGACGCCGCACGCCGAGCGCGTGGCGGCGCACTACGCGCGGCCGCTGTTGGGAAAGGTCCTCGTGACGACGCCGGTGGGCCAATGGCTCTTCATGTCCGAGGACGACTATAAGCGCTATCTCAAGGGCGGGATCTCCAACGAGGAGCCCCTGGGCTCGGAGCTGCGCAAGCGCGGGCTGTTCCGCGACTATCTCGATTTCGCCGCGCTGGGCCGCATGACGGCCAAGCGCCTGGGGCTCAACGCGAAAGGCCCGAGCGTCCACGTCGTCTACGGCAAGCTCTCGGAGAAGACCGCGGCGGCCGTCCTCGATTTCATCCTGACCTCCCCGTCGCCGGAGCTGACCATCCGGCTCGAGAGGCACAACGAGCTCTTCGCCCACAAAGCGGCGACCGTCAACGCCGACGGGAAGCGGCACGTTAACGTCGTCGACGGCGTGAAGACCTCGGCCGAGGATGAGCGGGCCGGTCTGACCCAGCGGGTCAAGGACCCCGAGACGCCGCGCAATGACGGCGCGCTATCCTGCTTCGTCTACGGCGCGGACGGCTCGGTCTACGCCGGGACCGGCGGCGAGCTGCCGCGCAAAGAGGATGCCGAACTGTTCCGCATCGGTGTGGCGGGCAAGAATCCCTACCCCGAAGCCTTGGAGCATCCGGCGTTGAGGGCCTTCTTGCTCGCCGAGTCCGCCCTGGCTCAGCCGATGTGCGCGCAGTGCGCCTACTCGCCCTATTGCCCGGTGCGCGCCGAGTTCAACCACCGCACCCAGGGTAGCCCGTTCGGCCATATGCCCACCAACGAGCGTTGCCGGCGCATGATGGGGCTCTTCGGTGTTATCTTCGAAGAGCTGATCCGTTAGGCTTCGGCTCCAGGGTTGGGGCCATCGAATTCATGAACCGACGGACAATCATTGCTGCGACTGTGCCCTGCCGCTGCTGGGACGTAACAGCCGAGCCGCGAAGCCTCTGCGGAAGGCGGCGAGTCTGCCTTGGAGCTCTGTCGCTTCTGCCGAGAGTTCTTCGGTTGTCGCGATGCCGTGCCGGGTATTGAGAAGGGCTTCAATGAATGGAGAATAGTGGTCCATCGACTCCGTTAGGAACCGTTCGGTGGCGGTGATGGCGGCCGGAGAAGCCACCTTGGACGCCTCGAGGCCGAGGATGGCGGCGCCCGCGTCGTTGACGTCGATGTCCTTCCAGCCCTGTTCTGCGGCGACGTCGAATCTCCGATAGTCGGCGTCTGAGATCATCGCGTAGTTGTCCAACCAATAGCGGATGTGTTCGGCATCGTTCCGATATTTTTGGTCTTGACGGGCGAGGCGGTCCTGGAAGGCGAACATCTTCAGGATGACGAAGCCGGGGACTCCGATGACCGGTATCCGGGGGAGGCCTGGCCGTACTTCGGGCGCAACGGCGGCGCAGACTTCAGCGAAACCGATGACATTCATCTCATGGCCGGAGATGGGCCACTTGAGCTTTCCCTCGGGGGAGACCTCTCCATAAGGGATCAGGTCGATGATGACGGTTCCTTTCCATAGGCGGTGCTCGATCTTCGAATGCCGTGCATACCCTTTGGAAAGCAGGACGCCGTGGATGCTGTCGAATGAAGCCCAATCATGCACATAAAGGGCGAAGTCGGCGTCGTTAGTGTTCTTGTAGGGCGGATAGCCCTGCCGAAACTCCGTCGTGAACTCCATGACGAGGGCGCCGACCAGAACGGCCTTGATCCCCAGCGACTCGGCGACGGCGTGGACTTCCTTGATCGCGTCAGATAGGGCGGCGTTCAAGGCCCACTCCGGGCATGATGTACTTCTCCAGAATCATCTCCGCGGCCTCCGCTTCGCGCGGCCCGCCTTCGTCGAGCAACTCGGCATAGATGAGCAGGGGCGTCGCCATGGGCGCGGCGACGTCTGTGAAGCCTGCGATCGCTGTGTCGGCGAAGAAATCCAGGAGAGTTACGTTGCCGTTGCGGTCTGGGAGCATCGGCCCTTCCTGCAGGAGTTGTGCCGCCTGTCGGTCGGCGAACACTGTGATCGTGTTGGGTGCGATGAAGTGAGTCATTTGATTGCCCGCGATACCGCCGGTCAGCGCCCAGCGTGCGTTCGTCCCCGCCAGCCGCTTCTTGAAGTCTTCGAGGATGTCCGCTGGATGGGTTTTCTTGTGGCGATAGCGCTTGATGAAGCATGCCGGCCGTAATTTATTGGCGTAGCCTCTGACGAATGCGTCGATCATCTCTTCGACGTTCCCGAAGCGGCGTTTGTTCCCAGGTCCGAGGAGGACCAGGCGGGCAGCGACGAGCTCTCGCATGACTATGTGGGCCGTTCCCAGCGCCACTCCCGCCTGCTCCGCTATCACGCGTAGGGGCTGCTCGAGCATATCCGGTTTGGTGAGCAGGAGATGGCATACCTTGAGCCCGCCCGCCTCTACGATTCGGCCAGGGGCGGGGCGAATTTTCGCTTCGGGACGTCGGCCCCGGATGTCGATCAACAGTTTCGGGCGGCGGGCGAGGTATAGGTTCCCGACCGCATCGACATAGCAGATGCCGGCTTTGCGAAACTCTTCCGCGGCGGTCTCTGCAATCCATTGGGCGCAGATAAGATATTCAGTGGGATTGTGGCCATAGACTTTTAACTGGTTGGCTATGTGGAGAGCCTGGGTTCGAGTCGCGATGGTGTTCTTGTTGTGCACCGCTAGGATGATTGGGGGCTCGGTCGGCAGCTGTACTGCGTACTCTGGATAGGGTCCCTGGGCAAATGGTTGATTTAGGAGAATAGGCTCTTTCCCTAGTATTTCTTTGAGGAAACCTAGGCAGTAGTCGGTGGTTCTATTATCAGTATTAGTAGTGTTCATTGCTAATGAACAGTATAATATACAGAACAATCGGTGTCAATGCCCGCCTTTATCGCGCGCGGCAGTTTTTTGCCCTTGCGGGACCTTGTTTTGGGCTCTATACTTCCTATACTTCCTTAATTATGAGCGAAGAACACATCGTGTCGTCCGTCACCGCCTCTATGGAACTCGAGGCCCCCGCCAACAAGGCGTTCGCCGTAGCCTCCGACCACTTCCAACTGCCGCGCTGGGCCCACCCGGTCCAGGAAGTCCGCATGAAGGACGGCAAGCAAGAGGTCGATTATCTTCTGCCCGACGGCGTCGTCAGCTGTCAAAGCGAAGGCAAGATCGACGCCGAGCTCGGCGTGGCCGACTGGACCGTGCACCTCCCCAAGGGCGGCGACCTCCGGGTCTACTCGCGCATCCTGCCGCTAGGCGAGCAGCGCTCGGTCGTGCTCCTCACCTTGCTCTCGCCGCCCATGCCGCGCCGGCGCCTCAAGGACGCCTACGGCACGGTGCAGAAGAACCTCCTTCGCGACTTGGAGAAGTTCAAGGACATCGTCGAAAAGGGGGCGCCCTCGCCTGGTCCCCAGCCCAAGAACCTCGCCCCGGCGGGTAAGACGGCAAAGAAGGCTAAGAAGAAATAGCGTGAGATTCTCGGTCTCGCTCAAGGCCCGCGAGGTCTCCTTCAGCGTCCCCCGCAAGCTCCATCCCTTGGAGCTGGTCCAGGGCGCCGCGCATGTGTTGAGCGACCGCGCCACCGCCTTCGTCGACGAGACCAAGACCGCCTGGAAGCTGACCCTCTCGGCCAAGACCACCGAGGACCAGGCCGGCCTCATGGCCCTGGGCCGCGAGTTCGTCGACGAGCTCCACAACCAGGCCCTGCGCCAGCGCCTGATCGCCAACTCCCGCCCGGTCTATGAGCACATCGTCTCGCGCGCCGTCGTCTCCGCGCGCCGCGACCCCGACGACAAGGACCAGCCGGCCACCGGGGCCGAGCTCTCCAAGGAGCAGAAGGCCGAACTGGAGAAGCTCATCGCCGAGGCCGAGGCGGAACTCGCCGCGCGGCGCAAGACCGGGGTCCTGGCCGCAGTCGAGAAGACTTGGGAAGAGCGCTATGGCCATCCTAGAACGGGATAAGCCTCGGCTCACGCCGCTTTCGGGCGCCGATAAGATCCGGCTCGCCCCCGAGGGCGTGCTGGCCGCCGCCTACCGCAAGGTCGGCAAGAAGTGGCTCATCAGCGCCGACCACGGCGGCTTCGCGCTGCTTGAGGAGCCCGACCTGCGCGCCTACCTCGAGGGCAAGCTCGACAAGGGCGGCGCGGCCTACGCCGAACTGCGCGGCCGCGGCCTGGTGCGCGACCAGCTCGACTTCGCGGCGCTCTCCGATTCTTGGGCCTCCAAGGACGCCCACCTCTTCCGCGCGCCGAACCTGCACATCCTCGTCGCCACCCTGCGCTGCAACCACCGCTGCCTCTACTGCCACTCGAGCGTCTTCGGGGTCGACCGCGTCGACAAGGACATGACCCTGGAGACCGCCAGGAAGACCGTCGACCTCATCTTCGAGTGCCCGAGCCCGGCCCTCATCATCGAGTTCCAGGGCGGCGAGCCGCTGCTCAACTGGCCGGTGGTCAAGTTCGTCACCAAGTACGCGCGCCTCAAGGCCAAGGCCGCCAAACGCACCGTCTTCATCACGATGGTCTCGAACTTCAGCCTCATGGACGAGGAGAAGGCGGCCTTTCTCGCCGAGCACGAGGTCGGGGTCTGCACCTCGCTCGACGGGCCGGCCGCCCTGCACGACAAGAACCGCCTGTGGTCGGGCGGGGCCAGCCATGCCGAGGCGGTGCGCTGGCTGCGCCACTTCGACGAGGCGGCCGAGCGCCCGGGCGGCAAGGGCGGGTTTAAGCCCGGGGCGCTCATGACGACGACGCGCCTGAGCCTGTCCCAGCCCGAAAGAATCGTCGACGAGTACGTCGCCCTCGGCCTGCCCGGGATCTTCCTGCGCCCCTTGAGCCCGCTGGGGTTCGCCAAGCGCTCCTGGGGGACGATCGGCTACACGGTCGACGAGTGGCTGCATTTCTACCGCCGCGCGCTCGACTATATCCTGCTCGTCAACAAGCGCGGAAACCATTTTTACGAGCGCCACATCCTGACCCTGCTGACCAAGGTCCTGCTCTCGCGCGACCCCGGCTACGTCGACCTGCGCTCGCCGTCGGGGGCCGGCTTCGGCGTGCTGGCCTACGACGCCGACGGGTCGGTCTACACCGGCGACGAGGCGCGCATGGTGGCGCAGGACGGCGAGACTTTGTTCCGCGTCGGTGAAGTCGGGAAGACTTCCTATAACGAGATCCTCGACAGCCGGCTCGTGCGCGCCGCCGCCCTGGCCTCGACCCTCGAGCACCAGCCGCTCTGCTCGCAGTGCACGCACCGACCGTGGTGCGGGGTCGACCCGGTCTACAACGCCGTCACCCAGCGCTCGCTGTGGGGCCGGATGCCCGATAACGGGCGCTGTCGCCTGTATATGGGCTTGTTTGATACCCTCTTCGAGAAATTGCAGGACCCCGAGGACAGGAAGGTCCTCGAGTCCTGGCTGGACGCCGCGCCGCGGGCGGTGCCGGAGCCGCCCAGCTCAGATCCCGTACTCGCAACGGAGCCGACATGACAATGACCTCTCTTCTGGCCGCCTGGGTCCTCGCCGCGTCGCCGGTCCACGCCCAGACCGGGCACCAGGCCGACCCCTACCAGGTCTGTCTGCAGGACGTCAAGGACGACAAGACCCTCATCCAGCAGGGCTTCTTCTGGGTCAAGGACATGAAGACCGTCGACCGCCTGACCCAGCGCCTGATGGCCCACGTCGTGGCCGCCGCGGCCGACCGCAAGGAGAAGAACCCCTGCGCCGCGCTCGCCCGCATCGCCCCGGCGTTCAAGTACGAGAAGGAGATCGGCACCGCCAAGGCGCGCTGCGAGTGGCTCAACTCCTACGCGAACTTCTGGTGGGAAGCCAAGGGAGCCGCGAAGGGCCAGCGGGCCTATCCGGCCACCGAGGCCTATCTGGACCGCCTGGTCACCCCGGTCAAGTTCTTCAATACCAAGGCCAAGGCCCCGCAGAGCGCGCTGCTCGCCCCGGAGCCCAACAACGACGGCGGCTTCTGGAACCTCTCGCGCTCGCTCAGCGACAACCTCAAGGCGGGCTCGGCCGATAAGATCTGCGAGCCGCGGATCAAATACTACTGGGGCCCGCAGGTGCCGCACGAGACCGGGTTGCAGTACTGCCGCGAGGCCGCCAAGCAGTGGGTCACGGGCGACACCGGTTTCTGCAACCTGCGCAAGGGCGACGAGGACAAGTGCCAGGTCGAGTCCGCGCTGACCCTGGCCTTCCTCGACAAGAACCGCAGCATGTGCCCGTCGACGGGCGTCGAGCGCGGCATCTGTCTGGCCAAGGTCGGCACCAAGGACTCGCCCGGCGCGCCGCAGACCTGGCAGGAGCTGCAGAGCGAGTTCTGCACCGAGCGCGGCACGATGAAACTCGACGACTTGAAGAATGTGAAGCGCGGCGCCAAGAAGGCGCCGAAGTCCGGACCGCAGGGCGGCGGCGGCCGCTGAGGGGGACACATGGCTAAAAAGACCAAGAAGGGCGCGAAGAAGGGGAAGCGGAAGCTGCTCCCCGAGGCCAAGAAGGGCGCGGCCCTGTTCCTCACCAGCGAAGAGGGCAAGGTCGTCAAGCAGGACGTGGTCAAGACCGCGATGGCTCTCGGCATCATCGGCACCGCGCTCCTCAAGAGCGCGCAGGAGCTGCCCGCGGCCGCCCACAACAACTACCTGCACAACTCGGGCGGCTCGGGCTCGCACGTCAGCCACGCCAGCCACGGGTCGCACGGCAGCCACGGGTCGCACGGCAGCCATGGGTCGCACGGCAGCCACGGCTCGCACGGCAGCCACTTCTCGTTCTGACGCGAAGCCGCGCCGCCGCGCCGCCGTGCGGCGCGCGGCCCGCGTCCATGAACTGTTCCTAGGCTACGCCTGCAACGAGCGCTGCCTGTTCTGCTCCCAGGAGTTCGCCTGGCGGCGACAGCCTTTCACCCCGTTCGCCGAGGCCGCCCGCCGGCAGTGGCTGGCCTACAAGGCCGGCGCCCGCGTGCTGGTCTTAAACGGCGGCGAGCCCACGCTCCATGAGGGCCTGACGCGCCTGGTCGCCCTGGCCCGCAAGACCGGCTACCCCGAGGTGCACATCCAGACCAACGGCCTGCGCCTGGCCGAGCCGGGCTACGCGGGAGAGTTGGCCGCCGCCGGCTTGACCATGGCCCGGTTCTCCATGCATGGTCCCGGCGCCGAGCTCCACGACGCCCAGGTCCAGGTGCCCGGCGCCTTCGCCAAGGCCTGGGCCGGCCTCGAGAACCTGCGCGCGCGCGGGGTCGCCGTCGGCGTCAACGTCGTGCTCAACCGCATGAACGCCCCGCGCCTGCGCGAGACCTGCGCCTGGTTCCTCGACCGAGGCGTGACGGACCTGGGCCTCATCTTCCCGCTCTACGAGGGCGACATGGCCTTCTACGGCGACCGCGTGGCCCTCTCCATGGCCGACGCCGCGGCCGCGGTGCGCGACGCCTTCGAGGAGTTCCGCGCGCGCGGCGCGGAGCCGCCGTTCCTCCTCAACATGCCCCCTTGCGTCCTTCCCGGCTACGAGGGGCGCATCCTGCGCTGGTCGGGCGACTCGGCGGCGCTCTACGACGGGGCCAAGTCCCTGCTCGTCGACCCGGAGGCCTACCGCCTGGACCGCCCGGAGGGCGGCAAAGGCCTTGCCGAGGCCGCCGCCGAGCAGAAGTCCAAGCCCGCCTCCTGCGCGCGCTGCGTCTACGCCGCGCGCTGCCTGGGCGTCGCCGACCGCTACCTGGAACGCTTCGGGGCGGCCGAGCTCGCCCCCTTGGCGCGCGTCCCGGCGCCGTTCTCGCGCGGCTGGAAGGGCGTGAAGGGCTGGCGGCGGGTCCTGACTCCCCGCGAGCATGCCGCTCTCAGAGGCTCGCGGTGAAAGCGCTCGAGGTCCTGCTCGGCTACGGCTGCAACGAGAAGTGCCTGTTCTGCTCCCAGGATCTCGCCTGGCGGCGCGCGCCGGGCATGCCCTTCGCGCTGGTGGCGCGCGAGCTCTTCAAGGCCGCCAAGGACGGCTACCGCGCGGTCTGCTTCACGGGCGGCGAGCCGACCTCGCGCCGGGACCTTCCCGAGATGCTGGCCCTGGCCCGGCGTCTGGGATTTGAGTATCGCCGCGTGCAGACCAACGGCCTCAAGCTCGGCGAGCCCGGCGCCGTCGAGGCGCTCGAGGCGGCCGGGGCCACGCACTTCCGGGTCTCGCTGCACGGCCACACGCCCGAGCTCCACGATGAGCTCGTGAAGGTCCCCGGGGCGTTCGCGAAGGCCGTGGCCGGCCTCGAGCGCATCCGCGCCCGCGGGCTCGGAGTCGGCGTCAACGTCGTGCTCAACAAGGCCAACGCGGCGTTCTTGACCGAGACCTGCGAGGCCTTCCTCGAGCGCGGCGTGTCGGACTTCGTCCTCATCTATCCGCTCTTCGAGGGCGACATGGTCCACCACGAAGCGGCGATGACGTTGACGGTACAGGACGCCGCCGCCGCCATCCGGCGCGCCGTGGCGGCCTTCGACCGGCGCGGGGCGCCGCGTCCGCGCCTGCTCAACCTCACCCCCTGCGCCGCGCCCGAGCTCATCGACCGCATGCTGGCCTGGTCGGCCCACAGCCTGCTCGTCCTCGACGCGGAGAGCAAGCCCGTCGACCTCTACATGGCCTCCCACGACGACCGCCTTCGGACGGGGCCCTGCGAGGCCTGCGCTCTTAAGGACGAGTGTCTGGGATTTAAGCGCAGTTGGCTGGAGCGTTTCCCGGCGGGCGGGGGGCTCTCGCCCGTGGCCGAGCGGCCGGCCGCGCCGCGGGCCGGCGCGCGCATCCTGCGCCGCGGCGGCGGCGCCTTCGAGTCCGGACGCCACGAGCTGGCGCGGGCCGTCCAGCCGGTGGCCGGGCAGGCGGCCGACCCGGCAGGCCTGCGGGTCGAGCGCCTGGTCGTCACGCTCGACGCGGAGACCGGGCGCGTGCACGAGGGCCGCGAGGAATGGCTCGAGCCGCTGGGGGAGGCGACCCATGCCTGACGCCCCCTTCTGGCAGAAGTGCAACTCGCACTGCACGATGTGCACGAACTCCGACGCCTACATCGACGAGCCCGACGCCAAATACTCGCTCGAGAAGCATCGCGAGAAGATCGCGGAGTACATCGCCCGGCCCGGCGACCGGACGATCTACTACCGCAACGGCGAGCACGGCGGCTATTTCCTGTTCACCGGCGGCGAGCCGACGCTCAATCCCGAGTTCTTCCGCCTCCTGGCCGAATATCGCGCCGCGTTCCCGGATTTCCCGATGACGCTGTTGACCAACGGCCGGCTGTTCTGCGACGAGGCCTTCGCGCGCAACACCTTGGTCCTGGGCGGGGCGCCGCTGGACCTCTGCGTGCCGGTCCATGGTCCGGACGCCAAGACCCACGACTCGGTGACGCGCGCGCCGGGCAGCTTCGTGGAGACCGTGGCGGGGCTCAAGCACCTGCTCAAGCACCGCCGGGCCGGGCAGGGCCTCGAGGTCCGCGTCATCCTGCACCGCCACCCCTCGGAATGGCTGGCCGAGACCTTGGCTTTCCTGCTCTCCGAGTTTCCCGACACCGCCGCCTACCGTCTGACCCTGGTCTACTTCGAGTCCGAGGGCCAGGCGACCAAGAACCTCGAGCACATCAAGATCTCGCTCTCGGACTGCGCCGCCCGCGTGGCGGCAGCCGCCGCCCTCATCGCGCGCTTTTCCGAGGCGCGTCTCTACCACTTCCCGCTCTGCGTCCTGCCGCCCGGGCTCTGGCCCCTGGCCTGGCGCGCCCTGCCCAGCTACGAGATCCGCCACGTGTCGGCCTGCCGGACCTGCGCGATGAACGACCTCTGCGCGGGGCCGCACGATTGGTACCCGGGCGTTTTCGGCGAGGGCGAGTTCGCCGCCTTCGCCCTGCGCCGGCACGTCACCGAGACCGGCAACCCCTTCCACCCCATCGCCGAAGTGCACCAGGAGAGCCTCCCATGGCGTCCCACCCCCCCGGCCGACGCGGTCCGGGACCCATCGGCGCGCTGGTAGCGCTGCTGCTGCTCGCTCCGTCCGCCCAGGCGCTCGATCCTTGGACCGAGGGCGTCCTGGCGCCGTTGGTGCTCTTCTCGCGCGACCTGGCCGAGGGCGACGGACAGCCGCAGGTGGGCCTCATCGACGCGGATGCCGCGGTGGCTGTCTTGCTCAAGGTCTCGGTCGAGTCGGGAGGCGGCGTCTACCGGGTGCACAATCTGAAGGGGGAGACGGTGACGGTGGACTACGCGAAGGCGCGCGCGGCGGAAGCCGTCCAGCTTTCGGCGCTCGACGCCCTGCTGGCGGAGCGTCCCGGTCTGCCGCTCGGGCCCGGGGTGCGCGAATGGCTGGCGGCCCAGTCGGCGGCCCTCTCGCTTGCCGCAGCGCAGCGGCCCGACGACGTCATCGCCGACTGGCGTTTCTTCGGCTTTCGCCGCGGCGGGGTCGAGGACCTGCCGTCCATCGCGGCTCGGGCGCGCGCCCAGACCCTTAAAATGCTGGGTTCTCTGGCCGTGGGCGGCGCCCCGGCCTCCCCGAAGAGGGCCGAGGCCCTGCGCGCCATCTGGTCGGCCGCCCAGGCGAGCGCCCACGCGACGCAGTTCATGCTCAGCGGCGAGCAGGCGCGGAGCGCCGCGCTTGCGCTCTATCCCAAGCTCGAGGCTTGGGCCAAGGCCGGCGCGCCGGCCGAGACGGCCCTGCCCTGGGCGGATCTCGAGGCGCTGGCGCGGCGCGAGCTCCTGGCTTCCGGCACGGGCCTGCGGCTGGCCATCGACGGCGACGCCGCCCGCACCCTGGCCGAGGCGGCGGCCCTGCTCGAGGCGCGCGGCTGGCCCAAGGCCGCCAAGCGGCGTCCCAAGCCGGCCCGATCGCCGGCGCCGCTGTTCGCCGACGCCACCTCGACCGACAACTTCGCCCGTCCGGACGCCGACGCGCTCGACATCGTCACGATCGGGGCGGCCTGCCTCGACTACGACCGCGACGGCCTGCCCGACCTCTTCATCGGCGGCGGGCGCGGGCACGGCGGCGCCTTGTGGCGCAACCGCGGAGGAATGCGCTTCGAGGCGATGCCGGGCTTCGTGCCCGGCGGGCTCGGCGAGCGCGCCTCGACGGCGGATTTCGACGGCGACGGCTGGACCGACCTCCTGGTCCTGGGCGACCCGCCCACCGATACCCGGCTCCTGCGCAACCTCGAGGGCAAGGGGTTCGCCGACGTTTCGCTGGAGCGCGGGTTGAACGCCCCGCGGGGCCTCGTCGAATCCGGATTGTGGTTCGACGCCGACCAGGACGGCGACCTCGACCTCTATTTGATCTACCTTGCCCGCACGGTGGACCGCGTCACGCCGGCGGCCGACGGCGCCAACGGCTCGCCGAACCTGCTCTTTCTCAACGACGGCGGCCGCTTCCGTGAGGCCACCGCGGGCTCCGGCCTAGGCGACGAGCATTGGGGCTGGGCCGCGGCGGCCTACGACTATGACGCGGACGGGCGCGAGGACGTCTTCCTCTGCAACCTATGGGGGGCCAGCCGGCTGTTCCGCTCGCTCGGCGGTGGTCGCTTCGAGGACGTCACGGGGCGGGCAGGGATCGACCTGCCGGCGCTCTGCAAGGGCGTGTCGGTGGGCGACGCGGACGGCGACGGCCGCCTGGACTTGTTCCTGAGCTCTTTGGACCGGCCGCAGTCGGTATGGCGCTCTTTCGCCAGCGGCGACGAGGAAGGACTGGTCACCGCCGCGTCGTTTACGTCGGGGATACTCTCCACGGCCACGCTCGGCGAGCAGCTCTACACGCCGGCCGGCGGCGGGCGCTACGCCGAGCGCGGCTCGGCGCTGGGCGCGCGCGGGGCGGGCTTCGGCTGGAACGGCCTGCTCTACGACCTCGACCTCGACGGCCGCCAGGACCTCTACGTCGTCAACGGCTTCTATCCCGACACGCTGTTCTATCACGACGAGCGCAAGAGCCTGAAGCTCTTCGACGCCGCCGCGGGGCGCTTCGCGGCGCCGCCGGCCGGACACGGGGCCGACTTCCCGGGCTGCTCGCGGGCCAGCCTGGCCGGGGACTTCGACCGCGACGGCTGCCCCGACCTTCTGGTCACCGGCCTGCACGGCGCGCGCCTGCTCAAGGGGCTCTGCCCCGGACGGCCGCGCTGGGCGCGCCTGCGGCTCGAGCAGGACGGGCCCAATCGTGAGGCGCTGGGTGCCATCCTCGGCGCACGCGCCGGGGGGCGGGAGCAGGTCTTCGCCTGGGGGCGCCAGGGCGGCGGGCAGACGGTCTCGGGCTGCGGCGAGCTCCTCGTGGGCCTGGGCGGAGCCGAGCAGCTCGACGGCGTGTCGGTGGCCTGGCCGGGCGGGACCCGCGAGTCGTTTGGGCCCATCCGGGCCGGCTCGAGCGTCCTTCTCAAGCAAGGGGAGGGCGCGCCGTGAACGCCGTCCAGTACCTGGCCTGGGCGCGGCCGCTGTTGGGCCTGCCCGTTCCCGCCGTCGGAAAGTTCTTTCTCGGCCTGCCCGAGGCCCTGCTCGGCGCGGCGGGGCCCGGACACTTCCTCGAGTCCTCGGTGGGTTCGGCGCGCGGCCTCGAGCGCGTAAAGCTCGCGCTCATCCTCGACGAAGACCGGCCCGCGTTGGAGCGCGACGCCAAGCGCCGCGACGCTCCGGGTAAGGCCAAGGCGGCGGCGGACCTGCTGACGGCGCTGGGGGAGGCCTACGACGCCGCCCCGGCGCGCGCCGCGCTGGCCGCCCTGGCCCGTTGGGAGCTGCGCGGCTCGCTCATGCTCAGTCTCGATTACGACCGTCCGCGCGAAGCGCTCGACAAGCTCTCGCTCTACGGCTACCTGCCGGGGGTCAAGGCGCTGAGGGAGCTGCTCTCCGTCGTCGGGCGCGAGGCCGACGAGCCGGGCTTGCGCCGCCTGGCCGGGGAGGACCTGGCGTTCTTCGGCCTGGACTTAGCACCCGGGGCTCCTGCCGCGCTCAAGCTCTACAACAAAGCGCTCTTGCCGGGCCCCACCCTACCCGGGACGTTGGCCAGGGCGGCCCAATCGCTGAGTGAGGTGGCCCCGCTGCGCGACCTGACCACCCTGACGCGCGTCGGCTCCGCCTCGCCGCCCAAGGCCTACCTGGGCTTCTCGCGCGGGGCGCCGCTCTCGGACCTGTCGCGCCTGCGCTTTTTCGGCGAGCGCGGCTGGCTCTGCGCGGCGGCCAAGGCCGTTCCCGGCGCCCGTGCCCGCTTCGTGGGCGTCGACGACGGCGCCTTCGAGGTCTATTTCGACGCCGCGGGCTTCGGTCCCGCGGAGGCGGCCGCGTGAGCGAGCGCTGGGACGCCATCGTCATCGGCGGCGGTCCGGCCGGCAGCACGGCGGGGAGCCTGTTGGCCAAAGCCGGTCGGCGCGTTCTGGTGCTCGAGAAGGCGCCCTTCCCGCGCCACCACATCGGCGAGTCGCTCCTGCCGGGCCTTTCTCCCCTGTTCAAGCGCCTCGGCGTCGTGGGGGACCTGCGCCGCGCGAAGTTCTTCGTCAAGACCGGCGGCTCGTATCTGTGGGGCCGCTCGCGCGCGCCGTGGTCGATCACCTTCGCCGACCTCGAGGAGGCGCCCGGCTACATGGTCGGGCGTGACGAGACCTGGGCCTGGCATGTCGAGCGCGCGCGCTTCGACGAACTGCTGTTGAACGCCGCGCGCAGGCGCGGCGCCGTGGTGCGCCAACCGGCCTCGGTGCTCGACGTCGCGCTCTCCGGAGGGCGCGTGGACGGGCTGAGCGTGCGCGGGCCAGACGGCAGGACCCGCACCGAGCGCGCCGCGCTCTACCTCGACGCCAGCGGGCAGGCCGGCCTGTTGGCTTCGCGCCTGGGCTGGCGGCGCTTCGACGGCCAGCTGCGCAACATGGCGGTCTACACCTACTACGAGGGCGCCCGGCTCTTCACGGGTCCGCGCCGCAACCATATCTTCATCGAGAACATCGAGGACGGCTGGGTATGGTTCATCCCGCTCTCCGAGCGGCGCGTCAGCGTGGGCGTGGTCACCTCGCTCTCGAACGCGCCGCAGGCGCGCGCCGGGCTCGAAGCCTTCTTCCTGGCCAGGCTCGCGCGCACGAAAGAGGCCTCCGCCCGCACGGCCAAGGCGCGCCGCGTGGAGCCGTTCCGCCTCGAGCGCGACTGGTCCTACCGCAGCCGGCGCTTCGCGGGCGAGAACTTCCTGCTCCTGGGCGACGCCGCGGCCTTCATCGACCCGCTGCTGTCCTACGGGGTGACGCTGGCCATGCACTCGGCCGAGCTGGCCGCCGACTGCGCCGACGGGGCCCTGGCGGCGCCGGCCAAGCGCGAGGCGCTCTTCGCCCATTACGACGCGGCCCACGGCGCGCGCTTCGACGAGCTGCGCGACTTCACCAAGTTCTTCTACGACGGCAACCGCCGGCGCGAGAGCTACTTCTGGAAGGCGCGCCGAATCGCCGACCACGCCAAGAACCGCTACGCGAAGGCGGCCTTCACCTTCCTGGTCTCCGGCCATCCGCACTGGGACTCGCTCTACGCGCGCGGCTATTTCAAGCGCTTCTTCTCGCCGCTCGGCGTGCCCGCGCGCCTGCGCCGCGACCGGCGCTTTTTGGCCGCGCTGGCCGCCTCGGGCCGCCCCGACCTGGCCCTGATCGACGACCCGCTGCCCGAGCCGCGCAAGAGGGCCGCATGACCCCCGCCGCCGTGCTGGCTTGGGCGCGGCGCTGGCACGGCCTCAAGGCCGGGCCGGCCACGCGCGCGCTCTCGGCCGGCGTGGCGGCGCTGGCCGCCTCGGCGGGCCGTCGTCCGCTGGTCACCGACCATTTCCAGGCCTGCCTCAACAGCCGCGACCTCTTTAGGGTGGTGAAGCTCGTCCATGTGGCCGAGTGCGCCGAGCCCGGCGACGAGCTGGGCGGCTGGGCGCGCGTGTCGGCGCGCCGCCGCGCGGTGGCCGCGTTCCTCAAAGGGCTCAACAGCTCCGCCAAGACGCGCTTCGACGCCGGGCTCGTCTCGCGCGTCTGGGACGCCGTCCTGGCCGCCGGGGCCGGGGGCTGGTACCCGATCGTGGGTTTCGAGCACCACGTCGCCGACGGCGCGTTCCCGGAGGTCAGCCTCTACGCCGAGCACCGCGCGCCGCGCGCCGCGGCGGCGGCCGCGCGGCTCATGGCGCCCGAGGCGCTGGCCCGACTCGGCGACGCCCCGCTCTTCGCCTTGGGGCTCGACCTCCTGGCCGATGGACGCTCGCGGCTCAAGCTCTACTTCTCGGCCCCGCCCGGCGCGGCCGGAGGGCTCCTCAAGGACTTGGACGGCCGGCTCTGCCCGCCGCGCTCGTTGAGCCTGCTGCGCACCAAGCCGGAGGGGGGCTTTGAGACCAGCTCGAAAGCCTACCTGCCGCTGCCGGCGGTGACGTCGGGGCGCGTCACCGCGCTCTCCGGCGACGAGTTTCCAGGCGCGGCGCGAGGGAGCCTAGGGACCTTCGCGCGGACCGTGGCGCGGGCGGTGGCCGGCCAGCACCTCTTCTATATCGGCGCTTCGTCGGAGAAGACCGAGGTCTACTTCGGCGCGGGAGAGCCCGAGTGAACCGTGTCGAGGCCCTCGAGTGGACCCGGCGCTGGTGCGGGCCGGCCGCCGCGCCGATCCTGCCCGAGCTGACCCGCCAGGTCGAGCTCTTGACCCGCGCCACCGAGGAGGGCTCGTTCTTCATCGACTTCTTCGAGGCCGCGGTCAACAACGAGACCCTGTTCGGGCGCGTGAAGCTCGTCCACGTGGCGCAGTTCCTCGAGCACCTCTCCAGCGGGCGCAAGCGCGACCTGGCGCGCCGGCGGCGCGACAGCCTGCGCGAGCTCTTCGACCGCGGCGGCCTCGACACCGAGCCCTTCGAGCGCATGTACGACCACGTCCTGGCCCACGGCCTCCACGAGTTCTACCCGGTGGCCTCCGTCGAGTGGGACCTGGCCGCGCGGCGCTTCGAGGAGGTCAGCCTCTACTGCGAGCCGCAGTCGCCCCAGATCGCCGCGGCGATCGGCCGCGGCCTGGGGGTGCCGCGCGACAAGCTCGAGAGGACCCTGGGCCTCGAGCGCGTGTTCGCGGTGGGCTACGACTTCCGGCCCGGCAAGCCCTCGCGCTTCAAGCTCTACCACGCCCAACCGGTGACGCCCGAACGCCTGCGGCGCTACGCCTCGGCCAAGCCTTACTTCACTTTGCCGCGCCGCCTGTGGCCCGCGGAGTACCTGGTCCTGCGCCGCAAGTCCGAGGGCGGCCCTTTCGAGGATACCCGCAAGGTCTATCTGCCCTACCTCGAACGCCGCTCGGTCACCGAGGGGACGACCGTGGCCGCGATGGGGAAGGCGGCGCGGCCCGGTCCGCTCAAAGATTTCTTCGCCGCCATCGGGGAGTCGGCCGAGGGACAGTTCCTCGACTATGTGGGGGCCGAAGGACCGAAGATCGAGGTCTACTTCGGCAAGCCGTCGCTGGGCTGGCGCGGCATCGGGGGTCAGGCATGAAAGCGCCCAAAGAACTGGCCCGCCTGCTCGGAGCCTCCAAAGCATCGGTCAAGCCCGCGGACCTAGCCCGCGCCGCGCGCGACTTCGCCGGAAACGACCTCGGCCGGGCGCTCTGTGTGGTTCGCCCCGCCGACACCGAGGACGTGCGCAAGACCGTGCTCTGGGCGCGCAAAGCGAAGACGGCGCTGACCCCGATGGGGGCCTTGAGCAGCTTCTGGGCCGCCACGCGCGCCGCGGGCCGCGTCGCGCTCGACCTGCGGGGGCTCTCCAGGCTCCTTTCTGTCGATGCCCTGGAAGGCGTGGCCCATGCTCAGGCGGGGATGAGCGTGGCCGCTTTCGACGCCGCGCTCTCCAAGAAGGGGCTGACCTTGGCCGCGGCTCCCGACGGCTTCGGAGACGCCACGCTGGGCTCCCTGGCCGCCAACGACACCGTGGCCGGTCTCGGCCAATTCGCCGCGCCGGCCACGAGCCAACTCGTCGGCCTGACCGTGGTGCTCGGCACCGGCGAGATTCTGCGCACCGGCGCCTCCTCGGTCCTCGGCCTGCCTGCCTTCGCCCTGCAGGGAGTGCCCGACCCCACCGGCCTCTTCCTCGCCTCCGAGGGGAGCCTCGGCATCGTCACGGAGCTGCTGCTCAGGGCGTCGCCGCGTCCGAAACGCTCGGCGCTGGTCCTGCGCCGGCCCTCGTCGAGCAAGGACTTCGCGCGCCTGGCCGCCGCCGCACGGGCGCTGCGCGGGACGCCGGGCATCGACCGCTTCCTCGTCGAGAGCTGGGTGACGATGCGCCCCGATGAGGCGCGCGTGGAGCTGGCCGGCCCTGACGACGAGGCCCTCCGCGCGGCGGCACGCCGCGTCGCGGCCGCGTTCAAGGCCGAGGGCCTGCCGGAACCCGAGCCCGCCGGATCCGGCAAGAGTCGCTGGCAGGAGCGCCCGCTAGGCAAAGAGAGCTGGAAGGGCGTCTCGCTCCAGGTGCCGCACGCCAACGCCGGCAGGGTCTATGACCTGTGGGTCACGCGCTTGCGCGGACGCGTGGCGGGCGTGGCCAGCCCCGAGGGCTTCCTGCGCACCTATCTCAACGCCTACGGCTGCGCATCGCTGTTCGGTTGGAGCTTCCCGGCCGGCGAGGCGGCGGCGGCCTCCAGCGCCGAGGTGGAGCGCGGACTGCGGACCCTGTTGGGCCCGCTGGGCATCCCTTATCGGGCCGGCACGGTCTGGAGGGCCGCCCTCGACGGGCGCCTCGACCCGGTCTACGCGGGCACGCTTCGGTCCGTGAAGACGCTCTTCGATCCCGACGGCATCCTCAACCCCGGCGTCGGCGTGGTGGATGCCGCGTTGCGGCGAGGGACGAAATGAACGCTCTTGAGGCGCGCGTACGCCGCATCGAGGCCGCGCTCAAACGCGATCCGCGCGCGGCCTGGGGCGCCGACGCCTGGGGCGGTCGGGCGCGGCCGGAAGCCTACGAGCGCGCCGCCGCCGCGCTGACCTCGGTCTTAGCGCGCTGGCCCCGCCGGGCCTGGCCCTACGCCTGGCGCGGCGAGATCCGGCGCGACCAGGGGCGCTACGCGGAGGCGCTGGCCGACTTCGAGCGCGCGCTGCGCCTCGGCGGACGCGACGCTTGGACCCATGCCCTGGCCGCGCGCGCGCGCTTCGGCCTCGGACGCGGGGCCGAGGCGCTGTCGGATCTGGAGCGCGCCTGCCGTCTCGAGCCCGATGCCGCTTGGCTTCACTCTTGGCGCGGCGAGATCTGCCGCCAGCTCGGCCGGCGCGAGGAGGCGGCGGCGGCTTACGCGCGGGCCGCGGCTCTCGACCCGAAGGACCCCTTGGTCCATGCCTGGTGGGGAGCGGCCCTGCGCCAGCTCGGCCGGCCGGCCGAGGCCCTGCCGCGCCTCGAGCGGGCTCTCGAGCTTTCTCCTGAGAACGGGCTCGCCCGCCAAGAGCGCGGCAAATGCCTGCTCGCCCTGGGGCGCTTCGATGAGGGTTTGGCCGAGTTCACGCGCGCAGCCGAAGACGACTCGGGTCGCCTGCAGGTCTTCGACGCCGACGACCCCTCCGAGGCGCAGCGTCTCGAGACGCTCTTTGACGCAGCCCTTCGCGCCGGCGGCGGGGCTCCGGCCCGGGCTTGGCGCGGCTGGGCCCGCCGCTTGCGCCGCGAATACCGGGCGGCCCTGGGCGATTTCTCCGCCGCCGCCAAGGGCGCGTTCCCGCGCTGGCTGTCGACGCTCTGGAAGGCCGAGGTCCTTCTGCGCTTGGGCGAGACCCGTGCCGCCGAACACGGTCTGACCGCGGCCCTGCGCCTGCGCCGGAACCCGTTCGCGCTGGCCTGGCGCGGCGAGGCGCGCGTGCGCCTCGGCCGTCCCACCGCGGCGCAAAGCGACCTCAAGGCCGCGGGACGCCTCGATCCTAAATGCTCGCAGGCCTGGCTGTGGCTTGGACGCGCAGAGCTCGACCTCGGCCGCCCCGACCGCGCTATGCCCGCCTTGGACCGCGCCGTGGGGTTGGGGCGCCGCCATCCCGACGCCTGGCTGTGGCGCGCGGAAGCGCGCGGGCGCTTGGGTGATTTGCCCGGAGCGCTGGGCGACGCCGACGAAGCCGTGCGCCTCCACCCCGACCATGCCGCGGGCTACGGGGTGCGCGCGCGCCTGCGCCTGGCCGCCGGCGACTCCGAGAAAGCCGGCGCGGACGCGCAGCGCGCCCTAAACCTCTCGCCGCGCGACCCTGAAGCGCGCCTGGCCGAGGCCGCCCTCCTGCGCGCGGCCGGCGACCACGCCGGCGCCGTGCGCGCGCTGGGCGCCGCGCTGGCCGCGGCTCCTTTGCGCGCCGAGGCTTGGGCGTGGCGCTCTGAGGCGCGGCGCATGTCGGGGGATCTGCGCGGGGCGCGCGCCGACGCGGTCCGCGCCGTCGCCTTGGCCCCGCGGTTCGCTGGCGCTTGGGTCGCCTTATCGGAGGCCCGTCGCTCGTCGAGCGACGCGGCCAAGGCGGCGCGCTTGCCCGGCGCCGGGGCCTGGCCGCTCGTCGTCGGCGCCAAAGCTGAGGCGGGGCGCGGGGCCTACGGCCGCGCCTTGGCCCTGCTCTCCGCCGCGCTGCGGCTCGAGCCCGGCTCGGCCAAGGCGCTGGCCTGGCGCGGCGAGGTCCTGCGCCGTGCGGGGCGGGCGCGGGAGGCCCTGGCGTCGCTCGACGCGGCCGCCGCCGCCGAGCCCGGCACGGCCTGGGTCTATGCGGTCCGAGCCGAGGTCAAACGCTCGCTCGGCCGGGTCCGCGACGGGCTCGAGGATTTCAAGACCGCGGTTCGCCTCAATCCTCGCTGCGAGGCGCTGGCCGACCTCGGTTCTGATCACGCCGTCCTCCTCGCTTGGCGCGGCAGGGCCCTGGGTTCCGTAAAAGACTTGGACCGCGCCTTGGCTCTGGATCCGGCCTCGCCTTGGGCCCTGCTCTCGCGCGCCGTGGCGCGCGGCGAGAAGGGCGACCGCGCGGGTCAGTTGGCGGATTTCCAGGCGCTCGAGCGCGCGGCGCCCGGCCTCTTGAGCTCGGCGGCAGGCGGGGGGATGCAGTGACTCCCGGCCTGGTCCGCGCGGCCGCGCGAAAGGCTCGTGCCGCGTTCGCGCGCGGAGACGAGGCCGGCGCTCGCGCCGCGCTGGCCCCGGCGGTGCGCTCCGACCCCAACGCGGCCTGGCGGCTAGACCTCGCCGTCGACCGCGCTTCGGCGCGCGGAGACGCGCGCGCCGTGGTCGCCCGTCTCGACCGTCTGCTTTCGTCCAAAGGGTCGCTTCCTGAAGCCTGGCTGCGCGCTGTACGCGGCGAGGGACTGCGGCTTCCCGCCCTGGCCCGCAACACCGAGGCGCTGGCCGAGCTTGCGCGTGCCGCGCGCCTCGAGCCGGGCTCTTCATGGATCTCGGCGTATCTGGGTCGCGCGTTGTTCCACTCCGGGCGCCGCGCGGCGGGGCTAGTCGCCTTAGAGCGCGCGGCGAGGCTCGATCCGGCTTGCGGCTGGGTCCGCGCCTGGCAGGGAGAGGCTCTGCGCGCCTCGGGCCGTCCGCGTCCGGCGCTGGGCCGCTTCGACGCCGCGGCGCTTCTCGACCCGGCTTACGTCTGGACCTACGTATGGCGCGCCGGGGCGCGGCTGGCCGTCGGGAGGCCGCGCGAGGCCCTCAAGGATCTCGAGCGCTTCCTTGCCGCCGAGAAGAACTACCCCTGGGCTTGGCGCGCCCTGGCGGAGGCGTATCGTCGGCTCGGGGACGCCGCCCGCGCCGACGCCGTCCTGCGCCGCTCGGCGCGCCGGGACTTGGGTGCCGCTCCGGGCGGGGGGCGCGTCTCGGCGTTCGACCGCCGTCAGGCCGCCGAGGCCGCGCGCGACTTCGGGCGCCTTGGGTCTTGGGCCTGGCAGGGCGAGGCGTTTCTGCGTCTTGGTAAGTACGCGTCCGCCGAGGCCGCCCTGACCAGGGCCCTGGAGATCCGTCCTTCCGACGCTTGGGCGCTGGCCTGGCGCGCCGAGGCTCTTCTGGCCCTGGGCCGCATCGCCGAGGCGTGCGCCGACGCCGAGGCGGCGGTCCGCCTCGACCCCGCCTTCCCGCGCGCCTGGGCGATCAAAGGACTCCTCCAACGCCGGGCGGGCGATGCGAAGGCCGCCGCGCGCTCGTTCGCGCGCGCCGCCGGCCCCGGGACGTCGGCCTCCTGGCTCCACGCCTGGCACGGCGAGGCGCTCTTGGCCGCGGGCGAACCGCGCCGGGCGCTATCCGCGCTCTCGCGCGCGCAAGAGCTCGACGGAAACTTCGCGGACGCCTGGGCTTGGAGCGGCGAGGCGCTGCGGCGCCTGGGGCGGCTCGCCGAGGCGCGCGCTGCCTACGACAGGGCGCTATCGGTCTCGCCGAACCATCGTCTGGCCCGTCTCGGCCGCGGGCTGGCCGCGATAGGCAGCCGCGACTTCGACGTCTCGGCGCGCGACCTTGCCGCGGCGGGAGAGGCTCTGCGATGAATGTCGCTGAGTTGAGGGCGGCGGGACGGTTCGAGGAGGCGGTCGCCGCCGCGGGGGTGCTTCTCTCGTCGGACCCGGACGAAGCTTGGCGGCGCGGATTCGGATATGAGGAGCGCCGCCGCCTGCCGGGGGCGGGACTCTCGGAGTGGCGGGCGCTCGAGGCGTTGCGCCGGCGCCGGCCGCAGGACGCGGCCGCCGCGGCGTTGGCCGGCCTTGCCGCGCATGCCGCCGAGCGTTGGGACGAGGGCCGCGCGGCGCTGGAGCGCGCGGCGCGCCTGGCGCCGTCATCGGCGCGTTGGGCGAAGGGTTGGACCGCGAAATTGCGCTGTTGGCAGGCCGAGGCCGCCATCCGGCGTGGGCAGACCCGGACGGCCTTTGCGGCCTTCGAGGACGCGGCCCGGTTGACCGGCAACGCCGCCTGGACCCTGGCCTGGCGCGCCGAGGCGGCTCTGTGGCTTGGAGACTTGGACCAAGCGGAAGCTTTCCTTAATAAGGCGTTCAAGGGGAAGACGGATTGGAGCCTCGGTTCTCAGCCTTGGGCGGTAGGTTGGAGGGCGCTGGTCCGTCTCAAGCGCGGCGACGCGCGCGGAGCCGCGGCGGGTTTCAAAGCCGCGTTGGCGCTCGATCCGCGCGACGCCGAGGCCCTGGCAGGAGCGGCCGAGGCGGCCTGGACCCGCGGCCGGCGCGCCGAGGCGCTCCGCCTAGCCGCGCGCTTGGCCGAAGTCTCGCCGGAGTCGCCCTGGCCGGGCGTGATCAACGTCCTTTGCGGGCGAGCGGGTTGGAACGAAGTCCGCCGTTTGGCGCCGCGCTTCGCCGACTACTGCGAGGACCGCGCGGGGACGGACCCGGCGCGCGCCGCGCGCGCGGCCCTATCGCTTGCGGCCGGCAACCGGGCCCCACGGCCTACGGCGGTCCAAGGCGGGGACCGCTTGGTCGATCTGGCGGGGCCTTTGGAGTCCGAGCCGTGGTGGCAGCCGGCCCGCGCGGCGGCGCTGCGCGTGGACCCGGCGCGCGGCTGGATCTATGCCTGGAGCGGGGCGCCGTTGGGCGACGTCGCCACCCATAAGCGCCTCGAGGCCTCGCTGGCCGCGGCGTCGCGCAGGCCCGACGCGCGCGCCGAGGTCTGGGCTTGGCGCGGGGAGCTGGCGCGCAAGCTCGGCAAGCCCGACGAGGCGTTGACGCTGCTCGAGCGTGCCCTGGCCCTCGACCCGGGTTACTCGCCGGCCCTGGCCTGGCGCGGCGAAGCCCTGCGCGACCTCTCGCGCGCCGCGGAGGCGCGCGAGGTCCTAGCGAAAGCTTCCGACGCTTTGGCCGGCGAGGCTTGGGTGCTGGCCTTGGAGGCGCGGGCCTGGACGGATTTCACGCCGGCCCACCTCGAGACCGCGTTCCTGCTTTACGGCCGCGCCCTGGCCTTGGGGCCGAAGTCGGCCTGGGTGCGTTCCTGGTACGGCGAGGCTTTGAGGCGGCTCAAGCGCTGGGATGAGGCGGCGCTCGAGCTGACCTGGGCCGCCGAGAACGGCGCGCCGGTGGCCTGGTCGGTCACCGTGCTGGCCGAGGTGGAGCGCAAGCGCGGGAACTTCGCGCGCGCCTCGGAGCTCCTGGATTTCGCGGCGCGTACCGATGCCGATTGGGCCTGGGTGCACGTCACGCGCAGCGAGCTCTCGCGCAAACAGCGGCGTTATGAAGACGCGATCGCGCACCTGCGCCGCGCGGCCAAGGCCTCCGGCGGGGCGGCGTGGTCGCTCGCGCTCTTGGGGCGGGCGCAGGCGGTGTACCGCTATAAGAAGGAAGGGTTGGCCAATCTTGGGAAAGCCTTGCGCCGTGGGCCGCTGTTGGGCTGGGCTTGGGGTTGGCGCGGGGAGATCAACAGACGCCTGGGGAGACTTGCCGCCTCGCGGGCGGACCTGGACCGCTCTTTAGCGCTCGACCCCGACTACTCCTGGGCCTGGGCCTGGCGCGGCGGGGTCAGGCGCTCGCTCGGCGACTTGAAAGGCTCACGAATGGATCTGGACGAGGCCGTGCGGCTCCAGGAGAACTATCCCTGGGCGTTCGCCGAGCGCGCGCGGGTGCGGCGCGACTTGGGGGACCTGTCGGGCGCCTTCGAGGACCTGGCCGCGGCGGCGCGGCGCGACCCCAAGCACCGCTGGACCGAGCATCCGTCGCAGGCGACGGCCGCGCGGGACGCGCTGGCGCGCTTCGTGAAGCTCCGTCCCCACGACGGACGCGCCTGGGCTTGGCTGGGACAGGCGGCAGGCGACGCCGGCGACGCGGCCGGGGCCGAGAAGGCGCTGCGCCGCGCGCTGGAGCTTTTGCCGCGCGGCGAGCTGCGCGGCTGGGCCCGGAGCTGGCTCGGCGAGGCGCTGCTCAGGTCGGGGAAGGCCGAGGAGGCGCGGAAGTTCCTCGGTCTGGCGGCGCGCGAGGCGCCCGAGTACGCGCCGGCTCATGCCTTGAGCGGCGGGGCGTTGGCGCTCTTGGGCCGAAAAAAAGAGGCGGAGGCGGCGCTGACGCGGGCGTTGGCGCTCGACCCGCGCGCGGCCTGGAGCTGGGCGTGGCGGGCCGAATTGCGCGCGGCGCGCGGCGACAAGGCGGGGGCCAAGGCGGACCTGCGCGAGGCGCTCAACCTCGACCCGGGGTATGCCGACGCGCGGCGGCTGGCGGAGGCCTTGGCGTCGTAATGCCCGGTCCGCACCGGGCCTGGCCGTTTTTAATAAATCGAGTTATTGACAATTATTGTCTTTAAGCCTATATATAAGAATGGCGTTCGACCCCTTCTCCGCGCGGGAGTTTTTCCATCTCGTGGCACTCCGCCATCTCTCTGGGCGCCTTAGCGGCCGCGCCTGGGCGCTCAAGGGAGGGGTCTGCCTGCGGCTCTTCCACGGCTCGGCCCGGCTCTCGGAGGACATGGACCTCGACGTCGACCCCCGGGTGCGGCGCGCCACGCTGGAGAAAGGCATCGACGCCGTGCTGGGTTCGGCCGCGCTGCGCGCGGACCTCGTGCGCGAGGGGTTGGCGGTCCAGCGCGTCTCCAAGCCCAAGCAGACGGAGACCACCCAGCGCTGGAAGGTCGAGCTCGCGCTGGCGGGGGAGGCCGTCCAGACAAAGCTGGAGTTCAGCCGGCGCCGGGACGTCCCCGGGTCCGAGTCCGGCGCCCCGGCTCCGCAACTGCTCGACCGTTACGGCGTGACCCAGTTCGCGGCCAGGCACTACGGGGCTGCCGAGATGGCCCGCCAGAAGACGGCGGCCTTGGCGTCCGAGGGCCGGAACGCCGTCCGCGACCTCTATGACCTCGACCTGCTCTGGAGCCGGAATCCGACGGAGACATCCGCCGCGGTAGCCGCCGACCCCGCCGCCGCCGAGGCCGCCGCCGCCAAGGCGGAGCGCTTCGCCTGGGGAGATTTCCAGGGCCAAGTCCTGCCCTATCTCGAGAGTCCGGCCCGGCGGGCCTACGGGCGGGACGCGTTCGAGGGCCTCAAGGCGTCCGTCTGCAGGAATCTCCGGGCGGTCCGCGCATGAACTCGTCGGATGCGGCTCTTCTGGGCTACCTGCGCCGCCGCCGGGTGTTCCTGACCCGCGACGCCGCGGTCGAGACGGCGTTGCCGGCCCACACCCTGGCCCGGGTCCTCAAGCGGGCCGGCGACCTCGAGCTGGCCGCCCAGCTCAAGCGCGGCGTGTGGGCGAGCTTGCTGGCGGCTCCTCCGCATCCCTTCGAGCCGGTGCCCTATCTGCGCGCCCCTTGGCCCGCTTACGTCTCGCTCTACAGCGCCCTCTCCGCGCACGGAGTCCTCGAGGAGACGCCAAGGACCGTCTTCGCCGCCACCGCCGGGCCGAGCCTGCGCCTCGGGACTCCCTTGGCGGACTACTCCTTCCATCACCTGCCGACGCGTTTCATGTGGGGATTCGAATCGCGCCGGACCGAGAAGGCGGTCTATCCCCTGGCTCTGCCCGAGAAGGCCCTCCTCGACACCGTCTATCTTGCCGGGGTCCCGCGCTCACCCATCGGGTATCCCGCCGCGCGCGAGGACGGTTGGGCGCTCGACCGTGCTCTGCTGCGCCGCTTCGCCCGCCGATTCGCGGTCCCCAAGGTGACGCTCTGGCTCAGGCGTCGGCGGCTGCTCTGAACCGGGAATCGGCGATGAAAGGCTCCGCCTCCATCCTGGCCGCCGGCGCCGCGCTCGAGGCGCGCCGTTTCGAGGAGGCCCTGGTCGCCGCCTCGCGCGCCGTCGATGAGAGTCCCCAGGCCCCCGACTGCTGGGCCTTGCGCGCGGAAGCCCGCCGTCGGCTCAACGATCTCCCCGGGGCCCTCGCCGACCTCGACCAGGCGTTGACGCTCTCGCCGGCCGCGCCGCGCTTCCTGGGCGCCCGCGCCGAGCTCCGCCGGCGCTTGAGCGACTGGCCCGGCGCCATCGCCGACGCCCGGGCCCTCGCCGAATCCAGTCCCGAGCCCGCCGGCCCCGGTGCGTTAGCCGAGGCCCTGCGCTGTTCCGGCCGCCTGCCCGCCGCTCTTAAAGCCGCAGCCGAGGCGATAAGAAGAGCCCCGCGGCAATCCTGGCCCCGCATCGTGCGCGCGAAGGCCCTGCGCGCGGTTAACCGCGACGCCGAAGCGCTCAAGGAGCTCGAAGCCGCCGTCCATCACGAGCCCGAGCACTACCTCGCCCATGCCTGGCGCGGCGAGACCCTGCGCGCGCTGGGCCGGGCCGACGAGGCGCGCTCGGCCCTCGACGCGGCCCTGCGCCTCGAGCCGTCCTGCGCCTGGGCCTTCGCCCTGCGTGGTCAGCTGGCCTCCGAGACCGGCGACGAGGCCGGGGCGGGACGCGACCTCGATGCGGCCTTCGGCATGGACCCGCGGGCCTCGGGCGCCTATGACTTTCTCGGTGACGGGAAGAGCGGGTTGTCCCGCCAGAGATCTTCGGCATGGGTCTGGGCTTGGCGCGGCGTGGCCGGTTCCGACCCCCAGGACCTTTCCCGCGCCGCCGCCCTCGATCCCAAGAGCGCCTGGATCCGCGCCCGACTCGGCGAGGCACTGGCTCGCTCCGGATGCTGGAAGCCCGCCGCCCGTGAGCTGGACCGCGCTCTGGCGGCGCGTCCCTTGGACCCGCGCGCGCTGTTCTGGCGCGGCGAGGCGCGGCGCAATCTGAAGGATCACAAAGGCGCGCTCAAGGACTTGAACCTCCTCATGCACCTGGAGCCCGCCCACGACGGCCGCGACGCGCTCTACGGCTTCGCGCGCGTCAGCCGGGCCATGGTCCTCTTGAGCTTGGGCGCGAAGGACGAAGCGGTCTGCGACCTGGCCGCCGGCCTGCGCCTCCTGCCCCCCGCGGCGCGCGACGGCGCGCCGGCCGGCCTCGACGGGGAGATGACGCGCGCGCTCGCGCGTTCGTTGGCGGCTCCGCCCGAGCCCAGCGAGCGCGACCGGCGGCTCTGGGCGGAGGACCAGTTTTCGAAGGGCCGAGGGTCCTCCGTGCGCTCCGTCCTCGAGGCCGACCTGCGGCGGCGCCCGAGCTCGGGCTCGCTCCATCTGCTGGCTTGGCGGGCGTCTGGCCCCTCCGGCCTCGGCGACCCGGCCAAGACCGCCCTGCTCGAGCGCGCCGCCGAGCTCGGCGTCGACACCGCCGAGGTCTGCGCCTGGTTGGGCCGCTCGCGCCTCGAGCGCCGACGCTGGCGCGAAGGCCTCGACTTCCTTCTGCGCGCGGCCCGGCTCGACCCCGCCAACGCCTGGGAGCATGCGGCTTGGCCGGCCACCTCGAGCGCGCAGGCGGCCGACTCCGCGTCGCCCAAGCGCGCGGCGGCGCTGAGGAGAGTGAGAGCCCACGGCGGGGCCGAGGCGGTACGGCGCTACATCCTCGCGCGCCTGGCCCTGACGCTCGACGAGACCCGCGAGTTCTCGCGCCACATCGAGGCCGCCAAGTCCCTGTTCGCCGGCTGTCCGTGGTTCTTGGAATGCGCGCGCGGCGAGGCGGCGCTCAAATCGGGCCGCTTCGAGGCGGCGCTGGCCCCTCTCGAGCGCGCGGCGGCCTTGGCCCCCGCTCAGGCGCGACCACGGCTTTGGCGCGCCGAGGCGCTCTATTGGCTGGACCGTCATCCCGAGGCCGAGGCATCAGCCTTGGACGCCTTGCGCGCGGCGCCGGCCGCGGCCTGGGCGCGGGCCTGGCGCGGCCAGCTGCTCTTGTGGCTCGGGCGCTATGGCGAGGCGGAGAGCGAGCTGGGCGCCGCGCTGGCCGTCGACCCTGGACAAGGCTGGGCCTGGGGCTGGCGGGGGGCCGCGCGCGCCCTGCAGGGACGGCATGCCCCCGCCCTTAAGGACTTGGAGCATGCGCTCTCGCTCGACCCCGCCGATCACGAGGCGCGTCTGTTTCTCGGCGAGGCCTTGGCGCTGTCGGGGAAGCTGACCGCGGCGCGCGGCGCGCTCGACGAGGCTCTGCGCCGCGACCCCGGCCAGTTCTGGGCCTGGGCGCTGCGCGCCTGGGTGAAGGGCCGCCTCGGCGACGAGAAGGGCCTGCTCTCGGACTACAAGGCGGCGCGCTTGCACGCCCCTCTCCTGCCGCCGCCGGCCGACGCCGCGCGGGCGCGCGCGGCGCTGGAAGCCCTGCGCGCCGAGCGGCGCGGCAACCGGACCTACAGGAAGGCCGCGTGAAGGCCGGGACCCTCAAGGCCCAGGCGCGCCGCAAGCTCGACGCGGTGCGCGCCGAGCAAGTCGTGGCCGGTCTCGACCACGGGACCTCGGTCGACGCCAAGCACTGGGGCGGCTACTGCTTGTGGCGCGGGCCGAGCTACGACCCGCGCCGCCTGGGCGGGGCGCCGAGGCTCCTCGACGCCGCGGTGGCCGCCGCGCCGGGCGACGCGGAAGCCTTGGCCTGGCGCGGCCGCGCGCGGCGCCTGGCCGGCGACGCGGCCGGCGCGCGCCGCGACCTGCGCGCGGCCCTGCGTCTCGACGGACGCCTGGCCTACGCGCGCGCGGCCCTGGGCGAGCTCGACCGGGAGACCGGCGAGGCGGGCTGGGAGGCGGCCTTCGAGGCGGCGGCGAAAACCGACCCGTCGATGCCATGGACCTATCTCTGGCGCGCGGGGGGCTCTCTGAAGGAGGGGCGCCTAGGCGACGCCCAGAAGGACCTCGAAGCCGCCGGGGATACGGGCCGCGGTCTGTTCCTCGGCCGCGTCCTGAGCGGGATCCTCGCGGTGCGCCTGCGCGACTTCAAGGGCGCGGCCGCCGAGTTCGACGCCGCGGCCGGGCTCGACCCCTCGTGCCCGGGGGCGCTGGTCATGCGCGGGCAGGCCCGGTTATGGGACGGCGCCGAAGCCGCGGCCGCGGCCGACTTCGAGGCCGCGGTTCGCGTCGACCACGACTGCAAGGTGGCCTACTACTCGTTCCTCGGCTGCGGCGACCTGCCCGACACGCCGGAGGGACTCTCCACCCTCGACGCCGCGGTGCGCGGACGGCCCGAGGCGCCCTGGACCTGGGCCCTGCGCGGCGAGCTCAAGCGCATGCCGAACCTGGCGCTCTACGACGAGGCCACGGCTGACCTGCGCAAAGCTTGCGCGCTGAGGCCGCGCTCGCCTTGGCTGCAGGCCTTCCTGGGCCGCTCGCTGGGCAACACCGGGCGCGGCCCGGAGGGCCTCGAGCGCATCGACGAGGCCATCCGTCTCGACCCGGACTGCGGCTGGCTGCATGGCTGGCGCGGCGAGGCCCTGCGCAAGGCGCGCCGCTTCGAGGAGGCCGAGGCCGCGCTGACGCGCGCCGTCGAGCTCTCGCCGGGCTACATCCATGCCTGGGCCTGGCGCGGTACCCTGTACCGCCAGCTCGGCCGGGCGCGCGCGGCGGTGGCCGACCTCGACCGGGCCGTGGACTTGAACCCGCTCTACGATCTCTCCTACCACAACCGCGCTTTGGCCCTGCTCGCTAGCGGCGAGGAGGCCGACGCCATGCTCGACATGGAGCGCGCCGCGCGCATGAACCCGAAGTACGCCTGGTTCGACGGGCCGGCGGCGGGTCGCGAGGCCGAGGCAAGGGAGGTGCTGGCCTCTTTGGCGAAGGCGGCGCGCCGCGACGACAGCGGGCGTTCCCTGGCCTGGCTCGGCGAGACGCGGCTCAAGACCGGCGACTTGGACGGCGCGGTGCGGGACTTGAGCGCCGCGGCGCGCCGGGCTCCGCGTTGGGGCTGGGCCCATGCCTGGCTCGGCGAGGCGCTGGTTCGCGGCGGCCGACACCGGGAGGCCATCCGGGCTCTCGAGCGCGCCGCCAAGCTCGACCCCGAGTACCCGCGGGCCTGGGCCTGGAAGGGCGTGGCGCTGGCGGCGCTGGGCCGGCTCCCCGAGGCGCTCGACTCCTTCGACGCCTCGCTCAAGCTCGACCAGAAGACGGCCTGGGCCTGGGCGTGGCGCGCCGAGGCTCGCCTGCGCGGCGGCGACGCCGCCGGCGCCGTATCGGACTACGGCCGCGCGCTGAGCTTGGACCCGCGCTCGTTCGAGGCGCGGCGAGGGCGCGGCGAGGCCCTGCGCGCCCTGGGCAAGGCCGCCGAGGCGGCGGCTGAGCTCGATACGGCGGTGGCGACGGCGCCCGGCGACCCTCGCGCGCTCGTAGCCCGCGCTCTGGCACGCCAGGATCTGGGGCGCCACGAGGACAGCCTGTTCGATTTCGCGGCCGCCGTGAAGGCATCGCCGGGTCTCCTGGCTCCCGCGCCGCGCCGACAGTTGGCGCAGCAGTTGGCCGAGCTCGGGGGCGAGGCCGCGGCGCGCGCCGCGGTCGGCGCCGATCCGGGGTGCCAGGGCGGCTGGCTGGCGCTGGCCGAGGCGCTGCGCGGCAGGGACGCGGACGGCGTCGTGGCCGCGCTCGGCAAGGCCTGGGAGCTCGGCGAGTACGCGGTCTGGCTCTGGCTCATCGAGCCGGGCGGGAAGCTGAAGGGCCTCCTGCGCCGCGCGGCGGCCGGTCCCGGCGGACTGGCTGAACGCAGGATGCTCGGCGAGGAAGACTACGAGCGTATGTTCGCGACCCTAGACGGCCTCTTGGAGGGCAAGGTGCCGGCGTTCTGGGCCCGGCGCCTGCGCGGCGAGGCCGCGCTCAAGACCGGGCGCTGGAGCGAGGCGGCGCGCGACTTGGGCGCGGCGGCGCGGCGCGTCCCCGGCCACGCCAAGACCTGGGCCTTCCTCGCCGAGGCGCGCTGGAGGCTGGGGCGGAGCGCCGAGGCGAAGAAGGCCTTCGACCGCGCGGTGGCCGCGTCCGGGGAGGCTTGGGCCCTGGCTTGGCGAGGGCAGTTCCTCCTGCGGACCGGCGACCCGAAGGCCGCCGCGAAGGACTTGGAGCGCGCTCTCAAGCTCGATCCCAAGCACGCCTGGTCGCACGGCTGGCTCGGCGCGTGCAGGCTCCTGGGCGGCGACGCGCGCGGGGCCCTCAAAGCCTTGGATAAGGGCCTGACGCTGGACCCGCGCGACGTCGAGGCCCGGATCTGGCGCGCCGAGGCTCGACTGGCGGTCGGAAACCCTTCGGGGGCGCTCAAGGATATAGGTGAGGTCCTGCGTCTCGTGCCGGGGCACCGCTGGGCCCTGCTCCACCGGTTCCTGCTCCTTCGAAAGGAGAGAGACCTCGTCGCTCTGCGCGGGACGCTGTTTGGCGACAATTTCCGGCGCCGAAAAGGCGCGGCCGCCGAGAAAGCCGCCCGCGCCCTCCTCGAGCGCGCCGGCGGGAACAGGGTGGTCTAGGGTGTCGATCCGCCGCGAATGGTTCAAGAGGCACCTCGAAATCCTGACCCAGGCGCTCGGCACCGTGCTTGGACTCAAGGGAAGGGGCGAGGTCCAGGCGTCGATAGCCGCTCTGGAGAGCGCGCTCGAGAAGGCCTTCGGCATGAACGGTCAGTTGGCCCTGGCTTTCCCGCTGGAGCAGTTCCTGTCTCTCGCCTTGCGCGGCGAGAAGGCTTCTCCCGAGCTCTTGGACGCGTTGAGCAGGCTCTTCACGGAATACGCGGCGCTCTTGGAGTCTTCGGGTCGAAATTCGGAGGCCGCTTCGGCTAGAGAGCGCGCCGCGGCGCTTAGAGCAGGTCTCTGACCCAGGAAGTGAAGCGTTCGACGTGCTTTAGCAGTTCGATCGCGTCGTCCTCTCGATAGCTCTTGTCCACGTACTCTATGAGGTTCTTTTCTTCGAGGATGCGACGAAGACGTCGGGCCTGCTCTTTGGTCTGCGGGTCGTTGACATGAAGGGCGATCAGGTCGGCCGCGTCCTCGTGGGATTTTGAGCTCGAGCGCAGGCCGGCTTTCGCCACGAGGAGCGCATCGCCCGTGCCTTGGGCGTGCGGCCCCCGAAGCGGACGATGATGGCCTTGGGGCCTTTATATGGGGGGCGGCTAGGCTGGCTCCAGAGCGGGCGCGGAAACGGAGGGTTCTAGATCATTGGGCCTGATGGCCCAGACAGCATCCTGGCCGAAAGGGGGTATCGGCCGGCCCAGTTCGTCGCTATGCTGAAGCGATGTTGCGCCGTATCCTGTTAAGTGGTGCCGCTCTCCTCATGCTAGGTGGAGGGGCGTTCTTTTATCGTGAGCGCCATCCGACGCCTCAGCGCTTGATGGAGCGCGCCGTCGATGGCGTGTATCGCAGCGAGTACCAGACAGCACTGAAGGACTTCAGCGCCATCCTCAAAAAGCAGCCGGACAACGCCAAGGCCTATTACTTCCGCGGTTTCCTCAATAAGGAGCTGCGGCGGCTTCCGGACGCGGTCGCGGATTTCGGCCGGGCGCTGGAGCTCGAGCCGGCCCTTTCGGGGGTCTATTTTCAGCGCTCTCTGGCGCGCAAGGAGCTCGGTGACCTGCCCGGGGCGCTGCTCGACATCGAGAAAGCCGCTTCGCTCCGTCCCAAAGCGCCGGAGCTCTTGGCCGTCCGTGCGGCCATCTTGCGCGGCCTGGGGCGCTCGGCTGCCGCCGAGAAAGACCTCGACCAGGCCTTGGACGTCCGACCGGGCTTCGAACCGGCGCTCTTGGAGCGGGGAAGCCTGCGGCGGGGGCGGATGGCCTATGACGAGGCACTTCTCGATTTCAGCGCTGTGTTGAATGTCAACGGACGCTCCGCGCCGGCTCTTCTCGGTCGCGCGCAAACTCTCTATAGCAGAGGCTCCCGTACCGGTTACCCGGCCGCTATCAAGGATCTGGACCAGGCAATAGCGCTCCTGCCGCGAAATCCGTATCTCTTGAGCGAGCGGGCGGAAGTCGAAGGGGCTCTCTATGATTTCGATGCACAGCTTCGCGACCTCTCCGCCGTGATCGAAGCTACGCCCAAAGATCCGTCGGGATACTTCGATCGCGCCAGAGCGCTCCATGCCGCCAGCTACGCGGTTGGAGAGCTCTCTGAAGAGAAGCTCTCCAAGGAAAGAGCGGCGCTGGCGGACCTCGAGCGGGCGATTGAGCTTGCTCCGAGGTTCGCCGACGCCTACGCGGGACGCTCGAACATCCGCATGGTGCTGGATGACTTTGACGGGGCGCGCGCCGATGCCAAGACGCACATGAAACTCAGCCCGAAGGACCCTCAACCCGAGATCAACCTCTGCAATATCGAGCGAACCGAGGGCAACTTTGACAAGTCCCTCCCGCACTGCAACAAGGCGATAGACCTCGCGCCTCGGAGTTTCGAAGCATATCGGCATCGTTGTGCGACTTACATGTGGTTGGACCGGCTGACGGAAGCCTTGGCGGACTGCGATTTGGCGATCGAGCTTAACCCGAGCTTGGACCAGGCTTTCACCATCCGTGGGGAACTTCACGTAAAGCGGAAGGAGCGGCTCCGAGCGCTGTCCGACTACAAAGAAGCCTTCCGCCTCAATCCCAGTCTCAATCTGGAACCGATCATCGCGGACCTGAAGAAAGGCCTGCCGGCGGCGGCTCCGTGAGACGGCTTATCATCACCGCTCTGGCCGTGCTCGCGATCTCCGCTTGCGGGCGTCGTCCGCGAGCTGTGGACTCGACGGCCCTGCGGAAGTGGCTCATAGAACGGGCGGATGTCGAAGAAGCGCTCTCCGCTCGTATCGCGGAGAGTCCGGCCGATGCCTTGGCCCGCAACTGGCGTGGCCGGTACCGCTTGGAGCAGTTGGATTTTCATGGCGCAATCGAAGACTTTACGGAAGCGATCCGTATGGATCCTCGCCTGGCGGTTGCGTGGTACAACAGGGGGAACGCGCGGCTCGACCTGGGGGAGTACGGGGAGGCTGTTAGCGACTTGGAGCAGGCGATCCGGCTGGACCCCGGTCTTACCGGGGCTGCATACAGTGCCGGCCTGGCGAAGGCTCGTATGGGCGACCACCACGGAGCCCAGGAGACGTTCCGGATGGCGCTGGAATGGGATCCGGCGATGGTCCAGGCGTATCTGCGCAGGGGAGACCAATTGCGCCGGTTGTCCGATCATGAGCGAGCGGTGGAGCTTTTCGACAAGATGCTCGAGCGGGAACCTCGGAGTTTCGAGGCCTGGAAGGCTCGCGGCGACGCGAAGCTGGCGCTGTTCGAGCATGAGGGAGCGATCGCGGACTATGGCCGGGCCATCAGTCTGGCGCCCGAGCAGCCCGTCGGCTATTCATCCCGGGCCGGCGCTCTCGTTGCGGCGACACGCGAGGGCGAGGCGGTCGCCGACTATACCGTCGCCATCAAGCTCGAGGGCGGCGAGGCGTCGCACCATAGCGGCCGGGGATACGCGCATTATCAAGCCAAGCAGTACCCGCAGGCGGTCGCCGACTGGAAGGAAGCGGTCCGTCTGCGTCCGGCGCTGACCGGGGAGCTGGCGGTCGTCATAGGGTACGCGGAAAAAAAATACCGGCGTCGTTAGGCGAGGACCCAGTCCTGGGTCTTGACATAGTGTCAATTGTACACCATAATGGTGTATATGAGACACTTACTCGCCGCGGGCACCACCCCGGGACGACTCCACCTCCTCGCCGAGCGTCCTAACCAGGACGCCTGCGGCCTCCGGCAGGGCCCCTGGGGCGCCGTGGCGGTGGTCTGCGACGGCTGCGGCTCCGAGCCGGGCAGCGGCCTGGGGGCGGCCCTGGGGGCCTCCCTGACGGCCCGCGCGGCGGCACGTCAGCTCGAGACGACCGGAAGCCTCGACTTGGCGGCGCTGGGAGGCGAGGTCCTGGGCGGGCTCTGCCGCATCGCGGAGACCGCCGGGCTGGATTTCCGGGCCCACTTCCTATTCACGATCGTCGGCGCGGCCCTGGCCGGGGAGACCGCCACGGTGTTCGCCTGCGGCGACGGGGTGGCCGTCGTGGACGGGAACGTGACGCGTCTGGGCCCGTTCCCAGGCAACGCCCCGCCCTATCTGGCCTACGGCCTCGAGGACGGCGCGGTGGGCCTTCAGCGCCTCTACCAAGGGCCCGCTGAGCGCGTCTTGGTCGGCACCGACGGGGCGGCGGACGGCGAGTTGACCCCGTTCTGGACCGAAGACCGCTTCCTCAAGAACCCCGACCTCCTGCGCCGGGCCCTCAAGCTCCAGCGTCTGGCCGACGACGCCACCGCGGCCGTCATCCGGAGGCTGCCATGAATGAGGTGATGCTCGGCGGCCGCCGCCTGCGCCTGGCGCCCTCGGCCCTGATCGGCTCCGGCGGCGAGGCCGACGTCTACGACATCGGCTCTGGGCTGGCGCTCAAGCTCTACAAGGGACCGGACCACCCCGACTACCGCGGCCTGCCCGACGAGCAGCGCGCCGCGCGCGAGCGCCTGGCCACCCGGGGACAGAAGCTGCGCGAGTTCCCGAGGGCTCTCCCGCCGCGCGTCGTGGCCCCGCTCGAGGTGGCGCTCGACCGCAAGGGGCAGGCCGCCGGCTACACGATGAAGCTCATCGGCGACGCCGAGCCCCTGCTGCGCTGGGCCGAGCCGGCCTTCCGGCGCGCCATCCCCCCGGCGGCGCTGACCCCGCTCTTCACCGACCTGCTGGCCACGGTGGCCCGGGTGCACGAGGCCGGGGTGGTCATCGGGGACTTCAACGACTTGAACGTCCTCGCGGCGGGCGGCCTCGCCCACCTCATCGACGCCGACAGCTTCCAGTTCGGCCCCCATCCTTGCCTGGCTTACACCGAGCGCTTCGTCGACCCGCTCTGCTGCGAGCCCAACGCCCTGCGGCTCACCGCCTGCCATACCAGCGCCAGCGACTGGTACGCCTTCGAGACCCTCCTGTTCCAGTGTTTGCTCTACGTCCATCCCTACGGGGGCGTCCTGCCAGGCGGGGGCCGGCCCTGCGACCGCGCGCTCCAGCGCGTCACCATATTCGACCCGCGCGTGAAGGTCCCCAAGGCGGCCCTGCCCTGGAAGGTCCTGCCTGACGACCTGCTCCAGCGTTTCCACGAGACCTTCGTCCAGGACCGGCGCGGGCCGTTCCCTCGCCCCCTGCTCGACGACCTGCGCTGGACGCGCTGCGCGGCCTGCGGGCTGACCCACGCGCGCGCGGCCTGCCCGGCCTGCGCCCTGCCGGGGGCCGCGGGCAAGAAACGCGTCGTCACGGTGCGCGGGGCGGTCACCGCCACCCGCCTGCTCGACACCGACGGCGAGGTCGTGGCGGTCTCGCCCGACGGCTGGCTCGTCTATGAAGGAGGGGAGTTCCGGCGCGAGGACGGGACGGTGGCCCTGCGCGGGCCGCTGCGTCCCGGGACGCGCTACTTCCTGCACGGCAAGCAGACCATGGCGGTGGGCAAGGACGAGGCGGTGGCCTTCGCGGGCGGCCGCTCGTACTGGGAGCGCGACGGGGCGCTCTGGCGCGAGGGCGCGCACGGCGACGAGCGCTTCGGCGAGGTGCTGGCCGGGCAGACCCGGCTCTGGGCGGGCCCCGAGTTCGGCTTTGGCTTCTACCGGGCCGGGGGCGTGTCCGTGGCCTTCCTATTCGACGCGCATCGCCGCGGCCTGGCCGACGGCGTCCAGCTGCCCGCCATGCGCGGCCGCCTGCTCCACGCCGACTGCAAGTTCGGCGCGGGGCTGGCCTGGCTCACCCTCGAGCTCGAGCGCGGCGGTACGCTGACCCGGCGGCTGGTCGTCGTCGGCAAGGACGGGGCGGTCAAGGCCAGCATCGACGACGCTCCCTGGCTCGAGGGTGCGCGCGGGGCCTGCGCGGCCGGCGCCCATCTCTTCATCCCCACCGACCGCGGCATCGTCCGGGTCACGGAGACGCTCTGCGGCGCGGTCGAATACTCGGAGACCGAGCCGTTCGTGGACGCCAGCACCCGGCTGGCGGCGGGAGCGGGCGGCCTGATGGCCGCCAACCGCCGCGAGGTCGTCAAACTCGAAGTAAAACAGGAGGCGCGCATATGATCGTCAAGGCACCGTCGGCCCTGCCGGGGTTCTACGACCCGGCCAACGCCGCGAGGTGGGAGTACCGGCCGGACCAGCAGAAGCTCTTCACGGAGGCGTCGGAGTGGCGCCGGAGCCAGGGCATCCTGCCCGCGGCCTCGGACCGCTTCGGCATCCATCTCCTCCTCATCGACGCGCAGAAGGACTTCTGCTTCCCGGGGGGCACGCTCTACGTCGCGGGCCGCTCGGGACAGGGGGCGATCGCCGACAGCCGCCGCATCGCGGAGTTCATGTACCGCGAGCTGGGTCGGATCACCAACGTGACGACGACGATGGACACGCACTTCGCCTATCAGATCTTCTTCCCGTCGTTCTGGATCGACCGGGAGGACCGCCCGTTGGGCGCGTTCCGCGAGATCACCGCCGACGAGGTGGGACGCGGGGAGGTGCGGCCGTCGCCGGCGGTAGCCAAGTGGCTGTGCGGGGGGAACTACTCCTGGCTCGTGAAGCAGGCCCTGCACTACTGCACCGAGCTCGAGAAGGCCGGGAAATACAAGCTCTACCTCTGGCCGCCGCACTGCCTCTTGGGCTCGGATGGTCACGCCCTGACCGGCGTCCTGCACGAGGCGCGCATGTTCCATTCCTTCGTGCGCGGGGCGCAGTCGTGGGTCGAGGTCAAGGGCGGCAACGCCCTGACCGAGAACTACTCGGTGCTGCGCCCGGAGGTGCTGACGCGCCACGACGGGGCGCCGCTGGCCCAGAGGAACTCCTTGTTCCTCAAGACCCTGCTGTCGTCGGACGCGGTCGTCATCGCGGGACAGGCGTCGAGCCACTGCGTGAAAAGCTCGATCGACGACCTGCTGGGCGAGATCCTCGCCCAGGACCCGGCGCTGGCGCGCAAGGTCTACATCCTGACCGACTGCATGTCGGCGGTGACGGTGCCGGACGGCAAGGGCGGCTTCGTTGCGGACTTCACCGCCCAGGCCGAGGCGGCCTTCCAGCGCTTCGCCGACGCGGGGATGCGGCTGGTCAAGTCGACGGACCCGGTGGAGTCGTGGCCGGGGATCGAGCTGTAGGGGGGGATGCCATGAACGACCCGAAAGAGCTGTTTAACGGAGCGAAGGCCGACGGGGAGCTGTCCGACGCCGCGATGTCGGCCCTGTCGATCCCGGACCTGGGGGCGCAGATCCAGGCCGGGCTGGGGGTGCTGCCCGACGACGTCGCCGCCAGCGAGGTCCTGCTGGTGACGATGATGCCTGACGATTCGGGCTCCATACGTTTCGGAGGCAACGCCCAGGCCCTGCGCGACGGGCACAACCACGTGCTCGACGCCCTGGCGGGCTCCAAGTCCAAGGAGGGGGTGCTGGTGCACACCCGCTACTTGAACGGGACGGTGCTCTACCCGTACTGCGGCCTCTCGGGCGCGGTGCGTATGGACTCGAAGAACTTCGACCCGAATCTGGGGACGCCCCTGTATGACCAGGCGGTGGTGCTCCTGGGGACGGTGCTGGCCAAGTGCCGGCAGTTCGCCGAGGCCGGCGTGCCGGCGCGCACCGTGACCCTGCTGCTCAGCGACGGGGCCGACGAGGGCTCCTCGCGCTCGAAGGCCAAGGACGTGGCGGCGCTGGTCAAGGACCTGCTGCGCGCCGAGCGCCACATCGTGGCGGCGCTGGGCGTCGACGACGGCAGCACCGACTTCCGGAAGGTCTTCCGGGAGATGGGGATCGAGGACAAATGGATCCTGACCCCCGGAGCGGGGGCCGGGGAGATCCGTCGCGCCTTCGCGGTGTTCTCGCAGTCGGCGGTGCGGGCCAGCCAGGGCGCGGGGCAGTTCACCACGGCCTCGGTGGGCGGGTTCGGGACGCCATGAACTGGCTGCGGCGCGCGGTCCTGGTGCCCAAGGAGAGCAAGCTCGAGTACGACCAGCGGCGTCTCGGCTGGTCGCGCCAGAGGCTGCTCTCCTGGTACCGGGACCGCGCGGGGGTCATCGTGGACTCCCACGACAGGCAGTTGGCCGTCCGCCAGCGCCTGTTGGAGCTCTTCCCCGAGTGCCGGGTGGTCCCTCGGGAGATGGTCGATGCCGGCATCGACAAGGCCTCGCTCGTCATCGCGCTGGGCGGGGACAACCACTTCATCTACGTCTCGCATTTCCTGCGCAAGGCGCCGATCCTGGGCGTCAACGCCGACCGCGTCCGCAGCCACGGGGGGCTGCTCGAGCTCGACGAGCGCCAGCTCGAGGCCGCCTCCGACGTGCTGCGCGCGGGCTGGGGGAGCGTGTCGGCGTGGCCGCGGCTCGAGGTGCGCGTCGGCGGGCGCTTCGCCGGCCTGGCCACCAGCGAGCTCTTCATCGGCGAGCGGCAGCGCAAGCACATGAGCCGGCACGTGCTGAGGGTCGGGGAGCTCGAGGAGGAGCACAAGTCCTCGGGGCTCTTGGTCAGCACGCCGGCGGGCTCCACGGGCTGGTACGGACACTACGGGAAGCCTTTCACGGCCGACGCGCGCTGGGTCCTGACCGAGCCCTTCCCGAGAGGGGGGCGCCTGCGCCTGGGCCGGGGGGTGCTCACCAAGGACCGGACGCTCAAGGTCCGCTCGCTCAACGACGCCGAGGGCATCGTGGCGGTCGACTCGCTCGAGGAGACGCCTTTCACGTTCGCCGCGCAGGCCGAGGTCCGCCTGTCGAAGCATCCGCTGCACGTCGTCGGCATGGAGGGGTTATGATCGGGTCTCTTTACGGCACGTCGTTGTCGCTGCTCACGGACCTGTACCAGCTGACCATGGCGCAGGGCTACTGGAAGTCCGGCCGGCACGACGACGAGGCCGTGTTCCAGCTCTACTTCCGAAAGAACCCCTTCGGCGGCGGCTACGCCGTGGCCTGCGGCTTGGCTTTGGCGGCCGAGTACATCGAGGCCTTCCGATTCACGAAGGACGACCTGGCCTACCTCAAGTCGCTGGGGCTCTTCGAGCCGGGCTTCCTCGCCTATCTCAAGGGCCTCAAGCTCTCGCTTGACGTAGACGCCGTCCCCGAAGGGACGGCGATCTTCGCTCCGGAGCCGATGATGCGCGCGCAGGGGCCGCTCCTGCAGTGCCAGCTCCTGGAGACGGCCTTGCTCAACATCATGAACTTCCAGACCCTGATCGCCACCAAGGCCTCCCGCGTGGCCGCGGCTGCCGGCGGGGCGCCGGTGCTCGAGTTCGGCCTGCGGCGCGCCCAGGGCGTCGACGGGGGGGTGAGCGCAAGCAGGGCCTCCTATATTGGAGGGTGTGCGGCGACCTCGAACCTCCTGGCGGGCAAGCTTTTGGGGATCCCTGTCCGCGGGACGCATGCGCATTCCTGGGTGATGGCCTTCGGCGACGAGCTCGAGGCTTTTCAGGCTTACGCCGAAGCGATGCCCGGCGACTGCGCGTTCCTGGTCGACACCTACGACACCTTAGCCGGCGTCAGGCATGCCGTCGAGGTGGGGGAATGGCTCAAGGCTCGCGGACGCCGACTGGCGGGCGTGCGCCTCGACTCGGGAGACTTGGCCGACCTGAGCCTCAAGGCGCGGCGCATCCTCGATGAGGCGGGATTCGTGGACGCGGTGATAACGGCCTCGAGCGACTTAGACGAGCATCGTATCGCCGAACTCGTCGAGAAGGGGGCGCCGATAGGCGTTTGGGGCGTCGGCACCCGGCTGGTCACGGGCGGCGACCAGGCGGCGTTGGGCGGGGTATATAAGCTCTCGGCGATAAAGACGCTCCACGGCGAGTGGCGGCGGACCCGCAAGATCTCGAGCGAGGCGGGCAAATCGTCCTATCCCGGGGCCCTGCAGGTCCGGCGTTTCTTCAAGGAGGGCCGCCCCTCCCATGACGCCATCTTCGACCTGCTCGGGTGCCCGCCGTACGGGGAGAGTCCCTATGAGGACCTGCTCGTGCCGGTGTTCCGCAACGGCGAGCGGGTCTGTCCGTCGCCCGACTTGGCGGCCATCCGTGCCCGTGCCAAGACGCAGTTGGCACTGCTGCCCAAAGAGCTCCTGCGCTTCAAGTCCCCGCGCGTCTACCCGGTCAGCCTCGAGCTCGACTTAGAGGAAGCCGCGCCATGAAGCTCATACGGCTGGCGACGGCCGCGCTCAACCAGACGCCGCTGGACTGGTCCGGAAACCTGCGCCGCTGCCTAGAGGCCGTGGAACAAGCGAGAGCGGCCGGCGTGAGTATCCTCTGCCTGCCGGAACTGGCCCTTTCGGGCTACGGCTGCGAGGACGCCTTCCACATGGCGGCCGTCCAGCGCGCGGCCTGGCGCTCCTTGGAGACGCTGGCCGCGGCCACCGAAGGCATGGCGGTCGGCGTGGGCCTGCCGGTCTTTCACGGCGGGGCGTTGTTCGACGCCGCCGCCCTGCTCGTCGACGGCAAGCTCGAGGGGCTGGTCCCAAAGCAGAACTTGGCCGGGGACGGCCTCCACTACGAGCCGCGCTGGTTCAAGGCCTGGCCGGCGGGGGCCCGGGTCCTGCACGAAGGCGTGCCGATGGGCGACCTGCTGCTCGTGGTCGGCGGGGTGGGCGTCGGCTTCGAGGTCTGCGAGGACGCCTGGGTGCCGGCGCGGCCCGGCGGCTCGCTCTCCAGGCGCGGCGCCGACATCCTGCTCAACCCCTCGGCCAGCCATTTCGCCTTCGGCAAGCAGGAGACCCGTCGGCGCTTCGTCGCCGAGGGCTCGCGGGCGTTCGGGGTCGCCTACGCCTACGCGAACCTGCTGGGAAACGAGGCGGGGCGGGTCATCTACGACGGGGCTCTGCTCGTCGCCACGGCCGGGGCGGTGGCGGCGGAAGGGGAGAGGTTCTCGAGCGAGGAGGGGACCCTCGTCTGGGCCGACGTCGACGTGGAGGTGAACCGGATGCTGCGCGCGAAGACGGCTTCGTTCAAGCCGGAGCTGGGCGGCGAGGGGACAGTCTCCGTCCCGTTCGATTGGCCCGCGTTGGCGGCGTCGAAAGCCGCGGCGCCGGCATTGGCGGCTTGGGAGCGGAGCCCGCGCCTCAAGGAGGAGGAGTTCACGCGCGCGGTAAGCTTGGGTCTTCGCGACTACCTGCGCAAGAGCGGCTGTTCGGGGTTCGTCGTGTCGCTGTCGGGCGGCGCGGACTCCTCGGCGACCGCGGCGCTGGCGGCGCTGGCGCTCGGGCCGGAGCGGCGCAAGGATGGGCTCCTGACCGTGTTCCAGGGCACGGAGCATAGCTCGCCGGCGACGCGGGCGTCGGCGCGCACGGTGGCGGCGGAGTTGGGGGCGACGCACGTGGAATGGGAGGTCGACGACCTGGTCGCGGGCTTCACGAAACGGGCCGAGAAGGCGCTGGGACGGACGCTCACGTGGGATGACGACGACATCACCCTTCAGAACATCCAGGCGCGCGTCAGGGCGCCGGGGCCCTGGCTCCTGGCTAACGCGCGCAACGCCCTGCTCCTGTGCACGAGCGACCGATCGGAGGCCGCGGTAGGCTATGCGACGATGGACGGCGACACGGCCGGCGGCCTGGCGCCGATCGCCGGCATCGACAAGGCGTTTTTGCTCCGTTGGCTCGAGTGGATGGGAACGACTGGTCCCGAAGGACTGGGAGCGATCCCGGCTCTGGCGTCAGTCGCCAAGCTCAAGCCGTCGCCGGAGCTCAAGCCTGGACAGACTTCCGAGGGCGATCTGATGCCCTATCCGGTGCTCGACGCCATCGAGCGCGCGTTCGTGCGCGACAAGCGAGGACCGGAGGAGACTGCCGCCGTCGTAGCCGTCGAATTCCCGGAGTGCGATTCGGAGCGCCTGAGGACGTGGGTGGGGAAGTTCTACCGGCTCTGGTGCCGGAACCAGTGGAAGCGGGAGCGCTACGCCCCGTCGTTCCACCTAGATGACGAGAGTCTGGACCCGCGGGGGTGGTTTCGGTTTCCTATCCTGTCGGCCGGCTTTACGGCAGCTCCCTGAGCGGCGCCAGCGGCCCGACCCGGGTCACCTTCGCGGCCTCGAGGAAATACGCCCCCTGCGACGTGGTCCTGACCTGCGCCTTGATGGCGAACACGGCTGGAGGGAAGGCGGTACGGAAAACATCCATCTGGGCCTCGGAGGGGAGGCGGCTCAGGAGGACTTGGATGGTGCTGCGCGACCCCCAGTAGTTCTGGGCGGAGAAGAAGGCCTCCTTCTCCGTGGCCACGGGCTGGTCGGCGATGGCCAGCGTCGAGACGTCCTGCCCCTTGTAGCGCGACGGAGCCAGGATAAGGTCCTCGAGCGGGACGTAGCGGTGGCCGCGCTCGCGCTTGAGCCGCTCGCGCGCGGCGTCTATGAGGCCGCGGACGGCGGGCGCGTCGGTAGGCTCGAGCGGGAGGCGCTGGCGCACGACCTGGGAGAACGCCACGCTGGTGGGCAGTTCTCCGAGGCGGACATAGGACGAGGCCTCCAGATAGCGCTCCCCCTTGGGCGTCACCGCCAGCCGGCCCTTCACGGCGGCCAAGGTATTGTTGAGGTTGTCCGAGCGCAGGACTTCCTTGCGCTGAGTTTCGGACAGGCCGGCGATCGACACCGCCATGCGGGCCCCGGAGCCGAAGTGGTCGCCCAGGGTCAGGTTCGGCCGGCTGCCGTGGAGGTTGATGAAGAACGGGGCGCCGGCGGTGACGACTTCCTTGCCGACCAGGCTCTTTCCCTGGAGGACGAGCATCGGGAGGTCGGCGAATCGGCCGCCCTCGCTCTTGGTGAAGCGCGAGAGGGCCTGGAGGACGGCGTCGCGCTTGGTGTTGAGCTCTCGGTTGAAGGCCTTGCGGTCGCCGCCGAAGCGGGGAGCGAAGGCGTCCAGGCCGATCGGGGCCGGGTCCACGGCCTCGGTGGTCGGAACGGGCCGCGCCGGGGCCTGCGTGGGGGTCCAGGGGACCAGCGTCTCGTCCTCGGCGGCGGTCGGGTCCTGCTGGGCCGCGCCGGGTCCTGCCAGGAGTAGGATGAGCGCCGTTAGGAGCATGAGAAAGTCTGGCATAACCGGAGCGGTGCTCGCCACGTGGACAGCCTTACGGTGCCCGTCTATAATCCAGCGATGGGACCGATGACCCTGCACCCCTTTTTCCTCCTGTTGGCTCTGGTGGGCATCGTCACCGGGCTGCACAAGCTCAACTCGATCTTCCCGCTCAGCATGCCGATCATCTTCGCGGTGAGCACGGTGGGCCTGCTGGCCCGCCTGCTGATGCTGCGCGGCGAGCGCCGCAAGCAGGTCAGCGCCGACGCGGCCGTCGACTTCCAGCGCCTGCACGCCGGCGAGGTGCTCATCTGCGCCCCCGGCATCAAGCGCGAGATGCGCGGCCACGACGCCGCCGTCGACCAGGTCCTGACCCGCATCCAGCGCGGCCTGCGCCTGGCCGGCCCCGGCCGCTCGCTGGGCTCCTTCCTCCTGGCCGGCCCGACCGGCACCGGCAAGACCTTCATGGCCCAGCTGGTGGCCAAGACCATCTACCCGGAGGAGGAGCCCGTCCTTTTGCGCATGAACCAGTACAAGGACCACGCCGACGTGTTCACCCTGCTGGGTCCGCCGCCGGGCCACCCCGGTTTCGAGGTGGGCGGCGCCCTGACCCGGCCTGTGCTCGAATCCCCCTATCGGGTGGTCATCTTCGACGAGATCGACAAGGCCCATCCCGACGTCCGCCACTGCCTCTACGACATCCTCGACACCGGCCTGTGCCGCGAGAAGAGCTCGGGCAAGACCGTGCATTTCGGCGCAACCGTCTTCTTTGCCACCTGCAACGCCGGGGTGGAGGCCCTGCGCCCGATCTGGGCCGACTCCTCCGACCCGTTGACCCGGACCGGCCGGGCGCGCGAGGCGCTGGCGCGCTGCGGTTTCGAGAAGCCCTTCCTGGCCCGGTTCGACGAGATCCTATTCCTCGACACCCTGCCGCCGGTCACCATCGCCGAGGTGGCCTGCCTGCAGATCGCCCGGCATTGGCGCCAGTTCGGGATCGAGGTCGACTACGCCTCGCCGGAGATCCTCGTCGAGGCGGTGCGCCGCAACGTCGAGTTCAGCGACTACGGCGTGCGCCAGGTGGCCCGCCTCATCCAGGAGATGACGACGCCGTCGATCGAGGCCGCGCGCCGCGACGGCTACCGCAAGGTCCGCCTCGAGCTCGACGCGGCGACCCAGCGCATCTCGGCGGCGGGCTGCTGATATGGCCGAACCGCGCGCCTACGAGGACGCCTGGGTGCAGGCGCTGGCGATCCTGGCCCTGATCTCGGGGATCTACACCGTCCGCAGCTACGCGGCGGGGGTCTACACCTCCCCGCCCGCGGTTCCCGCCCCGGCCCCGCCGGCGGCGCCGCTCCCCGCGCCCGTGCGCCCCGCGGTGCGCGCGGAGAGAGACCTGGCCGCCCTGGTGGCGCAGGCGGCCGCCGGGGCCACGGTCGTCCTGCCGCCCGGGCGCTACGCCGGGCCCATCGAGCTCACGAAGTACGTCGTCCTGCGGGGCGGCGGGAGTTCCCCGGACGACGTCGTCATCTCGGCCGCGGGGCCGCGGACGATCACCGTCTCCGGGGTCTCGGCCATGCTCATCAACCTCACCGTCGAGAACGAGGGCGGCGCCGGGGGCGCGGCGGTCTACGCCTCGGGCGGCACGGTGGCCACGCGCCAGGTGACCATCCGCTCGAGTGGTACAGGGGTCTGGGCGGTGGGCTCGAACCTCCAGCTGGTCTCGGCCGAGATCTCCGGGCGCGTGGGCGTGCTCATCGAGGCCGGCGCGCGCGGTTCGATCCAGCTGACCTCGGTGACCGGCCGGGAGGCGGCGGTCACGGCGACGGGCAGCGACGTGAACGTCGCCATCGAGCGCGGCCGCCTCGAGTCGCCGGAGGGCACGGGCCTGGCCGTGAGCCGCTTCGCCCGGGTGAGGCTCTCGCGCAGCACGGTCTCCGGGAGCCGCTCCTCGGGCGTCCTGGCGCTGACCGGGGCCGAGGTCAGCGTATCCGGCTCGGAGCTGCGCGACAACCAGGGCTGCGGCGTGCGCCTCGGCGACGCCCAGGTCAAGCTCGATAACGTCCTGCTCCAGCGCAACCAGTGCGGGGTGGGCTTCGTCGGAGCGGGGATGCTGACCGTCGACAACAGCCGGTTCCTCGAGCTCAGCATGGGGGCCATCGCGGTCAAGCCCGGGCTGGCCGGCAAGATCACCGTGAAGGGAAAGGACAACTACGGCCTGTCCATCCCGGAGCCGACGCAATGAATGCGGCAGGAGGCTAGATGTCAGAGCTCGACAAGATGACCGATTGGAGCAAGCTCAAGGGCATGATCGCCGACTCGGAGTTGGGCGACAAGAGCCGCGAGGTCGACGAGGGGAAGCTCCTGGACCACCTCGGAGCGCGGGTCAAGGGTCAGGACGAGATCCTCAACGACGTGGCCAAGCTCATCCGCCTGAGCTGGAAAAAGCAGGAACGCCAGCGGCCGATCTGCAGTCTCCTGTTCCTCGGGCCCACCGGCACCGGAAAGACCGAGCTGGCCAAGGCGATCACCGAGTTCCTCTACGGCGACGAGCGCGACATGATCCGCTTCGACTGCTCCGAGCTCTCGAACCCCGAGATGGCCAAGGCGCGCCTGACCGGCTCGGCGTCGGGCTACCGGGACTCGGAGACCGGCGGCCAGCTGACCCGCCCGATGTTCGCCAACCCGCGCCGCCTCATCCTCTTCGACGAGATCGAGAAGGCCCACTCGCTGGTGTTCGACCTCCTCCTCCAGCTTTTGGGCGACGGGCGCCTGAGCGAGCAGGGCTCCGGCAAGACCGCGGACTTCACGCAGTCGATCGTCGTCCTGACGAGCAACGCCATAGCCGACCAGATGTCGCGCGCCACCAAGGGGATGAAGGACTACCACGAGGTCGTAAACGCCCTCAAGACCCTGCTGGCCGAATCGGGGACCTTCCGGCCCGAGATCCTCGGCCGCATCGACAAGGTCTACATGTTCAAGCCGCTCGAGGGCATGGTGGTGGCCGAGATAGCGCTCCTCAAGATCGCCAAGCTCGGCAAGGAGTACGGCCTGTCGGTCCGCTTCGTGGCACCCGAGCTCGTCATGAAAGCTCTGGAAGCCAACGTCAAGGTGAGCAAATTCGGCATCCGCGAACTCGAGCGCATCCTCTTCGACATCTTCGCCCCGTCGCTCGTCGAGATGCGCGACAAGAAAGCGAAGAGCGTGACCTTCGAGGCCGACGCGTCGGGTCGGATCGTCTGCAAGGCGGTGGACGCGTAGGGGGCGAGCCGCCATGCCCGAACCAGAGCCGGCGGGAAGGCCGGAGCCTTCCCCGGCACGGGCGGCCGGGCTCCCCATCCCCGGCCCGCGTCCCGAGCCCTCGCGGACCGTGGGGCTGGCCGCCGCCGCGGCGGTCCTCGTCGCCCTAGGCTCGCTGGGGCACTTCATCGCTTCGCGGGAGCGCGCGGTCGCGCCTTCCGGAGCGGAGCCGCCGCCCGCCGAGGTCTCCGCGCCTTCCGAGCCCTCATCCGAGGAAGAGCTCCTGCAGATTTTGAAGCCGGCGTCGCCGGAGGAGGCACGGCTGGTGCCGCTGATCCTGACGCGCGAAGAGCGTCCCGCCGCGACGGCGGAGCCCGCTGCGGGCGCGGTTCCCCGGGCGCCCGCCGGGCCGAAGCCGCGGCTGCGCCGGGTCGGGAGCATCATGAGCGTGGCCAAGCTCGAGGGTGGGGAGCGCGGGGACTTCCGCGGGATGAGCCTCGTCAGGGACGCGAACCCGAAGACGGGCGCATGGATCCAGGCCGTCGACTCCGCCCGATGCAGCAACTGCTCCGACGCGGCCACCTCCCACGACAGCGCTCCGGTCCAGGGCAGCTTCCCGGCGATGGCCTCGAAGCGCTACATCGGCGTCTGTGCGGACGGGACGTACGCCTATTCGATCGTGAACACGAGCAAGGGGCGGCTCCGCACCAAGTTGACCAGCGCTTCGGGGGAGGCCTGGGACTTGGACCTTCCGCCCGGAGGCGCGAAGGTCATCAAGAGCCGTCAGCTGCTCAGCGGTCCGCTCAAGGGCCGGCTCGAATGAGCTTGACGTCGTCCGCTTGCCGGTTATCCTAATAGGACCATGGAGATGTCGCCGGAACCGCGGCCGCAGCCGGCGCCGGTTCGAGCTGCCCCGGCCATCGCCGGAGGTCCCGCCCGGAGCCGCTCGGGCGTAGGCATCGAGCTCCTCGCAGTCCTGCTCCTGGCCGGAGCCGGGATGGCGGCCGTCGTGACGATGCGAGCGCCGGCGGCCGCTCCCACGGCCTCGGAAGCGGCACTTCCTCGCGATAGCGCTCGGTCGCCGGCAGTCGTGGAGGAGACCGACGACCTGGTGCCCTACAGCCCCCCGGTCCGCGCACCCGAGCCCAGGTTGTTTTCCCGGCCCGAGCCCGCGCCGGCCCCAGAGCCCGTCCTCGACCTGCCGCGCCTCGTGGTCGACGATGCGGCCCCGCCGCCTCCGGCCGCCGCTCGGCCAAGGCTGACCCCCATGCGCGGGCTGGCCGGCAAGGTGCCGATGCGGGTGCCTTCGGACGCGAAGCCCGCCGCTGACTGCGACGGCTGCGCCAACTCCACCGACGCGCGTTTCGATGACGGGGCTCCGTTGGGAGGGGTGCCCGCCTCGTGGTACCAGCAGGGCGGCGGTGGGGGCGGGGGCTACGAGCCGGGCAGACCGCCGGCCTTCAGCTCCGACGGCTCCGGCAATTCCGCCCCCGCCGACTGGACCTACTGCCCGCCCGAGAAACCCTAGTCGACGACGACCTCGAAGAGGTCGTAGACCTTGCGCAGGACCTGCGCCCCGGCCGCCTCGAGGTAGAAGGCACCCTGGGCGGTGCGCCGCACGACGCCTTGGACGGCGATGACCGGGGTCGGGCTGAAATGACGCAGGAGCTCGACCTTGGTCTCCAGCGGGAGGCCGGCGGCCAGGACATCGAGCCGGTTCTGGTTGGCGTAGGAGTCGCCGAAGCTCAGGACGAGCCTTCCGTCGGCCAGCTTCATGTCGTTGGAGACCCCGATCGTCGATATCGGCCGCCCCGTGTAGGCGGCCGGGTCGGCCACCAAGGCCTGGATGCGCACGTAGGTCCGGCCGCCCTGGCGCGCCAAGGCCGCGGCGTTGCGGCGCAGGAGGTCCTTGGCCGAGGCGACGTCGAGCTCCTCCTTGAAGGGCTTTTGGAGGAAGCGCGAGATGGTCGGATTCTGGACCATGTCGCCGACCGACTCGACCACGGAGGCCTCGAGGTAGGGCCTGCGCTTGTCGGTCAGCGCCACCCGGCCTCTGACGAGGACGACCCAGCCGCCGATCCCGTCGAGCTTGAGCACCTCCTTTAGGACGCCCTTCGGCAGTTTGGCCAGCGACACCGGCAGGTTCGGCCCCGCGCCGCAGTCGCCGAGCAGGAAGTTCGGGCGGCTGCCGCCGAACTCCATCGCGTAGAGCTGGCCGGCCGTGACGACCTCCTTGCCCGCCAGCCGGTCGGCGGCCAGGAGGATGGTGGGCACGTCGGCCAGCGGGGAGGAGGCGCTCACGTAGCGGCCCACGTCGCGCAGGAGCTGTTCGCGGCGCAGGTTGAGCGACTCGGTCCAGCCGGCGCGCCGCTCGGTGATGCGGTCCATCTCCGCCTTGGCGACGCTCATCGGCTTGAGAGCGACCGCCGCGGCGGTCGGGGGCGGCGGAGTGGGAGCGGCGGCGCGCGGCCGGGCGACGGGTGTCCACGGCGCCAGCTCCTGGCCCTCGGCGGAGCTGCGGTCGCGCTCGCGGTCGGACTGAGCCAGCCCGGCGGCGGCCAAGAGGGACAACAGCACCGCCCTCATGGGGACAGCTCCGCGAGGTCGCGGGCCCGCGTGACGTAGTCGACCGAGGCGGCGTCGAGGAAATAGGCGCCCTGGGAGGTCTTGGCCACGCGGGCGCGCACGGCGACCAATGCCGAGGGGGTCTGGAAGCGGCGGATCTCGGCGTTGCGCTCCAGGCCCAGCCGGTCGGTGACGACCTGGATCGTGTTGAACGCGCCTTCGCCGTTGCCCAGCGCGAAGCGGACGTTGGCGCGGCTGGCGACGGCGTTCTTCGCGATGCCGAGCACCGAGACCTCCCGGCCGGAGTACTCCGACGGCGTCAGCAGGAGGTCGGCGACCTCGACGTGCAGCCGCCCGCGCTCGGCCTTGAGCCGCCGCTGGGCGCGCAGGAAGGCGGCGCGCTGGAGCTCTCTTGAGGGCGGGTCGACGTCCGGGCCATGGGCCACGAAGAAGGAGAGCGTGCACGGCAGGCCGGGGGAGCCCAGGGCGACGAGGCGGAAGGCCTCGAGATAGGGCTCTCCCGCCTTGGTCAGAGCTACCATGCCTAGGGCGAGGGCGGCGCGGTCGCCGCCGGGGTTCTCCACCGCCGAGCGCGCGGCGCCGTCGACCGCGCCCATCGCGACCGGGAACTCGTCGCCGGCGTGGATGGCGTCGTGGAGGATGAAGCGCGGGCGGGACCCATCGTAGACGATGTCGGTGGGGTAGCCCCCCGTCCAGACCTTGCGGCCCTTGAGGCGTGCGCCCGAGAGGAGCAGGGTCGGCAGGTCGACGAACGGCGCGCCCGAGCCTTTCACGGTCCGCAGGACGAGCTCGCGCAGGTCGCGGCGCCGCTTGAGGCGGCCGGCCAGCATGCGCTCGCCGCTGGTGTCGGGCTCGAAGTCCCGGTCTCCGGTGACCAACGGCTGGCTGCCGGGGTCGGCGAACCTGAGCCCTCCCGGCTTGACCAGCTCGACCGTCGGCCGACGGTCGACGGCGACCGGTACCAGGCCTTGCGCTTCGGCCGCCTCGCGTTCGCCCGCTTGGGGGGGAGCCGCCAGGAGGGCCGCGGCGCAGGCCGAAAGGAGCAGCTTCGAGCTCACTCTGTCCGGGTCACATGCATGCTTCCTCGAACCCTTTCGCCGATAATACAATTAAGAGAGAATGCCCGGATGGAACTCGTCATCATCGGCATCGGCGTCCTGACCTTCCTCGCGCACCTTTTCGCCGCCCTCTTCGAGAAGACGCGCGTCCCGGACGTGGTGCCGCTCGTGCTCCTCGGACTTGCCGTGGGCCCCGTCTTCGGGCTCGTGGGGCCGGCGGCGTTCGGCAAGATCGGCGGCGTCTTCACGACCCTGGCGCTCGTCATCATCCTCTTCCAGGGCGGCCTGGGGCTCAACTTCGCGGCGCTGCGCGATTCGGTGGGCCAAGGATCGCGGCTGACCTTCGTGAACTTCATCCTCTCGGCGGCCGTCGTGGGGCCCTTGGCGCACGCGCTATTGGGCCTGGGCTGGCTCGAGTCCTTCATGGCGGGCTCGATCGTCGGCGGGACATCCTCCGCCGTCGTCATCCCCATGGTCGCCAAGCTCCGGCTCCAAGAGCGGACCCGGACCGCGCTGTTTCTCGAGAGCGCGTTCAGCGACGTCCTCTGCATCATCGTGACGCTCGCCCTGCTCCAATCGGTCCGCTCCAACGAGCTGAGGCCCGGCATCATGGCCGGGCAGATCATCTCGTCGTTTACGATGGCCTCCGTGATCGGGTCGGTGGGCGCCGTCTTCTGGTCGAACATCCTCGCGCGGGTCAGGGAGCTCGAGAACAGCCTTTTCATGACCCCGGCCTTCGTGTGCATCGTTTTCGGCTTGGCGGAGCTTCTGGGATTTAGCGGCGCGATCGCCGCGCTCGCCTTCGGCATCGTCCTGGGCAACGTCGATACGCTGGCGCGACTCAAGATGCCCGGGCCGCTATTTTCCCGCCTTAAGCCCGTCGAGCTCAACAAGACGGAGGAGGCGCTGTTTGCCGAGATCGTGTTTCTGCTCAAGACGTTCTTCTTCGTCTATATCGGGCTCTCGATGCAGTTCACCCACATGTACACGGTGCTGGCCGGCCTAGGGCTCACGGCGGCCCTGTTCTTGACGCGGGTGGCCGTCGTCCGCTGGTCGCTTTCGCCGAGCACCTCGCGGTCCGACGCCTCGCTGGCAGCCGTGATGACGCCGAAGGGACTGGCCGCGGCCGTCCTCGCCGCCATGCCGCTGCAGGCCGGAGTGGCTAGCGGCGCCGTCATCCAGGACATGGTCTACGCCGTCGTCCTGTTCTCGATCGGGGCGACGACCTTGCTCACGTTCCTGCTCGAGCGTGGAAGCATCAGCAAGCCGTACGCGGCCGCGTTGTCGAACTTCGCCCCCGACGAAGGGGTATTAGAGGTTCGACTTGAAGGAAGATGAGCTCAATCGCTTTAGGCAGAATTTGGAAACCCTGGCCGAGGAGCTCGAGAACTCCCTGAACTCCGGGAAGGACCTGACCGCCGTGGTCTCGTTGGACGACCCCATCGGCCGGCTCTCGCGCGTCGACGCCCTGCAGTCGCAGGAGATCTCGCTCGGGCTCAAGGCCTCGATCCGCCGCCGTCTGGAGATGGTGCGCCGCGCGTTGGACTCGATCTCGAAAGGGACCTACGGCGTCTGCGTGGCGTGCAAGGAGCCGATCGCCGAGGCGAGGCTCGAGGCCATCCCCGAGACCCCGCTGTGCGTGGAGTGTTCCGCGTGAAGCGCGTCGTCGTGGCGGCCGAATGATGCAGAACCTGGCGGAGATCTACGATGCAGCCTTCTTCTCTGAGTGGGGACGGAGCAACGAACCGTACATGCGGACGGCGGAGGTCTTGACCGAGACCTTGGTCCGGGAGTTCGAGCCCAAGCGCGTCGCGGACATAGGCTGCGGCTGCGGCGTCTATGCGCACGAGTTCGCCCGGCACGGGGTCGAGACGTTCGCGCTCGACGGGGTGGCTCCTCCGCCCGCGCACTCCTTCCCCGTCACGGTCCACGTCCAGGATTTGACCGTCCCATTCGCCAATGAGTGGGGCCGCTTCGACTTCGCGCTCTGTCTGGAGGTCGCCGAGCATATTCCCGAGGAGCTCTCGGACGCCTTTCTGGACAACCTAGCCCGCTTCAGCGACGTGATCGTCATGTCCGCCGCGCCGCCTAACCAGGGCGGCCATCACCACGTCAACGAGCGGCCGAAGCGGTACTGGGTGGACCGTCTCGCAAAAAAGGGGTTCGCCTACGACCGCCCGTGCACGGGCCGGGTCTTCGAGGCCGTGAGGGATGTTCGGCCTCCGTTTATGTGGATGGCGCAACATCTGAGCGTCTACAAGAGAGTCACGGACCCCGACGTTCTCGGGCGAATGCTGCCCTTCTCAGTGCGGATGGGAGGATGAGTCCTGCTGCGGCGTCTGCGGCAGCGGGGCGTTGGTGGCGTAGACGAAGACCGTCCGGCGAAACCAGGCTAGAGACCCCAGCTCGAACGGCGTGCCGGCCGGAAGGACCGCCGACCCGCCCGGCTTGAGCTCGCGCCGTATCGTCCCCGTGCGCACGTAGAGCTTGCCGCTGAGGACGATGACGACGCTGTCTCGCTCCAGGACCTGCTCCGGCCAGACCCAGCCGCGGCGCGCGCGCCAGAGCTCGTGGATCGACCCGTTCTCCGGATTGACCCTCACGAGGGTGGATTCGGCGCCGGGAGGCGCGTCGGTCCGGGCAGTCCATTCCGAAGGGCGCTCGGAGAAACGCACCGCGACGCCTTTGTGCAGGCGGATGCTGATGGCGGCGGCCGGCGCCGTCACGGCGGCGGCGAGGAGGAGCGGCAGGAGTTTTCTCATGGGAGTGTCGCGGTCACGGTGATTCCTATCTCCTGGGGGTCCTCGGTCGACGTTATCTTCGGCATGCCGACCTTAAGCCACATCAGCCGCTGGGCGCCGGGCGGCACGGAGTGGCAGGTCTGGCCGGAGCTGAACGTCGCGCCGGTGCAGGACGTCCCCTCGTCGGTGGCCTTGTCGTCGTCGCCGAAGGCCGCCGCCGCGGGCTGGAAGTCGTCGAAGAGCACCTGGACCGTCAAGGTGTCGGTGCCGGAGCTCAGCGTCACGCTCCAAGGGCTGCCGGCCGTGATCGTCGCCGCGGTGATGCGGTAGGTCTGCGCGATGTTGCCGACGCTTTCCACGAGCAGCGAGGTCGAGATGAACAGCTCGGTGTTGAGGCTGACCTCCCCGACGTCGAGGACGTCGGTGGAGATGATGACGCCGATCTCCGTGAAGGACGTCCGCGTCGAGCCCAGCGCCAGGAAGTTCGGGACCCCGCCGATGTTGAGCGTCCCCACGCGGAAGTAATAGGTGGCGTCGATGCCGAGGCCGGTGACGCTCAGCGTGCTCAGGCTCATGGCCGTGGTCGCCGACGAGCGTATGGTCCCCGAGAAATCGGCCGCGGTCGACGCCTCCAGCAGGTAGCTGGCGGCCGACTCCGAGGCGGCGGCCGGCGGGGAGGCCGGCAGGGCCCCCCAGGCCACCGTGGCCGAGCTCTCGAACACGCCGAGGTAGTGCTGGGCGAGGACCCCGGCGGGCCGGGCCAGGGTCGTGGTCACGAAGACGGCGCTGTCGAAGCGGTGGCCGCAGCCGCTGTCGGCGACCAGGGCGCCGTGGGTCGAGTTGGGCAGGAGCTCGGAGGACAGAAACGCCAGAGTCCCGGCGGGCAGCGCGCCGGAGCGGGCGCCGCCGGTGGAGGCGAGCACCCGGTATTCGAGCGCGCCGGCCCCTGCCGTCCAGGTCCAGGAGATGCTCGTCGAGGAGAGCACCGCGCCGGCGAAGGTCCCCGCGGGGCCGAGGTTGGCCGAATAGGTCGTGCCGGCCCCGCCGGCCACGCCGGGCAGGCCGGTTCCCGAGTCGCCCGAGAAGCCGCCGGCCACGCTGGCGGTGGCGACGGCGAGGGTGCAGGCCCCCGAGGCGCTGGTATAGATGCGGCCGCCGCCGCCCCCGCCGCCGAACTCGGAGCCGGCGCCGCCCTGCCCGTCGCCGCCGTCGGCGCGCAGCGTGCCCGCGCCGGCGATGCTCCCCGCCTCGAGGCGGATGCTGCCGCCGGCGCCTCCGCCTCCGCCGCCGTCGCCTGCCGCGCCGCCGTCGGCGCCGGAAACGTCGATCGTGCCGTCGAGGACGATGCTGCCGGCGACGAGACGGACGCGTCCGCCTCCGGCCGCACCCGCCGAGCCCGCCGAATCGCCTCCGCCTCCGCCGCCGGAGCCCGGCGAGGCCGGGGCGGAGGCCGAGTCATAGGCCGCGCCGCCCAAGGCCCCGTTGTTCTCGCCGCGGCCGCCGGCGCCGCCGTAGCCGCCGCCGCCGCCGCCGCGCCCGTTTACCGCGGTGCCCGCGCCGCCACCCGTGCCGCTGCCCGCGCCGCCGTTGGCCGCGCCGCCCGCCAGGCCCTTGCCCTGGGCGAGCACCTGGGCGCCGGCTTGGAGGTCGAAGAGGCCGGCGACGCTCAGGTCGAGCGCGGCGGTCTCGGTAGCCCCGTCGGGCCGGTGCGCGAGCGTCGAGCCGGAGAGCATGCTCACGCCGCCGGTCAGCGCGACGGTCTGGGCGGTGTCGACGGTCAGGCCGGCGTTCCCGTAGATGTGCAGGCTGCCGCCGTCCTGCACGCCGGCGCCGTTTGTCAGCGTCAGGCTGACGGCCGCGCCGCCCGGGCTGCCGAGGGTCAGGCTGGAGAAGGAGACCGAGAGGTTCGAGGCCACCGCGTCGGCGACGTTGATCGTCACCGAGTTCGAGCGCGTGGGGACCCCGCTCGGGCTCCAGTTGGCCGCGTTGTTCCAGTCGTGGTCGCCGGCCGTCCCGACCCAGACCTTCGGGGCGTTGAGCGTCCGGGTCGAGACCGATCCCGTCAGGTTCCCGACCGAGGCGAGGTTGAGGGCCCCGACGCGCAGATAGTAGGTGGTGTCGGAGTCGAGGTTCGCGACGGTGAGCGCGCTCAGTCCTCCCGAGGCGCCGACGGAGGAGCGGGTGACCCCCGAGAAGTCGGAGGCCGTCGACGCCTCAAGACGGTAGCCGGAGGACGGAGGGGCCGCGGGCGTCCAACTCACCGTGACCGACGTGAAGTAGACCGCGGCGAGGGCGGGCGCCGAGGGCGGGTTGGAGAGGGTCGGCGTCGAGGGGACGGCGACGAAGTTCCTCACCCCTGCGTGGTTTATCCCGCCCACCCGTATGTAATACGTGGTGTTGAGGTCGAGGGCCGGGCTCAAGAGCGACAGGGCCGAAGCCCCGCCCGCCGGCGTGACCGAGCTGTGCAGGGTCCCCGTGAAATCGGAGGCGGTGGAGGCCTGGGCTTCGTAGCCTTGCGCGGTGACCGGCGTCCATGACACGGTGACGCTCGAGGGGTACGCCGCGGACGGGGCGGGGGCGCCGACGTCGGCCGTCCAGGTCGGCGTGGAGCCCAGGGCCAGCAGCAAAAAGACGCCGGCGTGGTTGGCGGCGCGCACCTCGAGGTAGTAGGTCGTGTCCGGGATGAGGCTCGAGAGGACGGCGCTCGAAGCGCTCGTCGCCGAGGAGGTCACCGTCCCGGTGAGGTCGGCCGCGGTAGAGGCGCGCAGGGTGTAGACGGTGCCGGCGGGGTTGGCCGGCGCGCCCTGCGTCCACTGGGCCGTCAGGGTGAGGGAGGAGACCGCCGTCAGCGCGGGGGCCGCGGGAGCGGGGCCCGTGAGCCGCGTGACGGTGGAGACGGACGGGCCGTAGTTGGGTGCTAGGACCAGGTTGAGGGCTCCGGCGCGGAAGTGATAGGTCGTCCCGGGATCGAGGTTCTCGACGGTCAGGGTGCTCAGGGTCACGGTGGGCGTCGCAGACGAGCGCACCGTGCCGGAGAAATCCGCGGCGGTCGAGGCTTCCAAGCGGTAGCCGCCGGCTTGCGCGGGAGAGAACTCGAGCCAGGAGAAGGTCGCCGAGGTCTGATGGACGGCCTGGAGCTCTCGGCCGGCCAACGGCTCGGTCAGGGTCGTCGCGGTGTCCGAGGGCGAGTCCGCGGCGTGCGCGCAGCCGGCCGCCCGGACCAGCGCGCCGTAGGCGGTGTTGGGGTCGAGGGCGGCGCTGAGGAAGGAACTCACCCCGCCGCCCAGGGTCCCGGAGAGCCGGCCTCCGGTCGAGGCCAGGACGGTGTAGGAGACCGCCCCGGCGCCGCCGCTCCAGGCCCACGACACCGACGTCGAGGAGAGCACGCTCCCCGAGAACGCCGTCGGCGCGGTCAGGTTCGGGCTGGAGGTGGTCCCGGCTCCCCCGGGAAGGCCCCCGCCTCCCGACGCGCCGCCGTCGAAGGTCACGGTCGAGGGAGCCAGGGTGCAGGCGCCGGCCGCCGCCACGCGGATACGTCCGCCGCCGCCGCCGCCGCCCTGCTCCGAGCCTCCGCCGCCCGGGGCGTCGCCGCCGTCGGCGCGCAGTTGGCCGGCGCCGGAGATAGTCGTCGCCGTCAGACGGATGCCGCCGCCCGAGCCGCCGCCGCCACCGCCGGCCGCCGCCTCTACACCGGCGGTCCCGCGCGCGTCGATCGTGCCGTCGAGGACGATCGTCCCCGCGGCGACGCGCAGGAGCCCGCCGCCCGCCCCGCCGGCTGCTCCGGCCCCGCCGCCGCCGGCCGAGCCGACGTCCTGCGGGTCGGCCGCGGAGCCGTACGCGGCCCCGCCCGCCCCGCCCGGGCCTTCGCCGGCCCCGCCGCCGCCGCCGTAGCCGCCGCCGCCGCCGGCTTGGTTGGAGACGCCCGTCCCCGCGCCGCCGCCCGCGCCGCCGCCGCGGACCCCGGGGGCCCCGCCCGGCATCCCGCGTCCCGCTACCGTCACGGTGGCCCCGGCCTCCAGGGTGAAGGTGGCGGCGACGCTCCAGGACGCGTAGGCGGACGTGCTGACCGAGGGGTTGGCGGTATGGGTCATGCTGGAGCCCGCGCGCAGGATCAGGTCCCCGCTCAAGGTCAAGGTCTGTGTGGTGTCGACGGTGAGGCCGGCGTCCCGGTTGATGAGGATGTGCTGGCCGCCCCCGACGGCGGTGGAGAGGCGGAGGCTGACGGCGGCCCCGCCGCCCGGCCGGCCCAGGGTCATGCTCGAGAAGACCACGGCCGGGGAGCTGGCATCCACCGTGACGGCGGCGGCTATCCCGATCGTGACGGAGTCGCTGGGCCCGGGGACTCCCGGGGGGCTCCAGTTGGCGTCGGTGTACCAGTTCCCGTCGCCTCCGTCCCCGGTCCAGGCTTTGGGCGACTGCGGCGTGGCGGTGGCGACGGCGGCCGCGTAGTGGGGCGCGCCGGCGTGGTTGAGTCCCGCCACGCGCAGATAGTAGGTCGTTCCTGAAAGCAGATTGGCGACGGTGAGCGACGCCGTACCCCCGGACCAGGAGACCGACGAGCGCAGGGTCCCGGAGAAATCCGCGGCCGTCGAGGCGTCGACGGAAAATCCGCTGGCCGCCTGCGGGGTCCATTGCACCGTCACCGAGCTGAAATACGCGGCCGTCACCGACGGCGCGTCGGGGCGGTCGGCCAAGGTGACGCTCGAGGACAGGGCCGCGTAGCGCGGGACGCCGTTGTGGTTGAGCGCGGCCACGCGCAGGAAGTAGGTGGTGTTGACGGACAGGGGAGGCGACTGGACGGTGAGCAAGGTGATGTCGCCGCTGGCCGAGGCGCTCGAATGCACCGTCCCGGAGAAATCCGCCGCGGCCGAGGCCTCGAGGCGGTAGCCCTGGGCCGTCACGTCGATCCAGGTCACGGTCAGGCTGGAGGGCCAGGCGCGGAAGGCCGCGCCGCCGGGGACCTCGATGGTCAGCGTGCTCGTCGAGCCCAGGGCCAGCGGGGCTCCGGGGACGCCGTTATGGTTGAGGGCGGCCACGCGCAGGTGGTAGGTGGTGTCGGCCGAAAGGGCGGGGCTTAGCACGGTCAGGGCGGCGGCGGTACGGACCAGGGTCTGGGAGGCGATGACGATGCCCGTGAAATCGGCGGCCGTCGACGCCTGCAGGCGGTAGCCCTGGGCCGAGAGCGGTTGGGGGGAGGCTGGGGCGGCGGCCCATTGGGCGGTGATGGAGCTCTCAACCACGGAGAGGAAGGCGGGTGCGAAGGCGCCGGGGGCGACGGCCAAGGTGGCCGTAGCACCCAGCACGGAGTACGGTCCCGGGACGTGGGCGCCGTTGAGGGCGGCGACGCGGAAATACCAAGTCGTGTCGGCGTCGAGGCCGGGTACGGTCAGCGTGCTCAAGGCCGCGGCGAAGGTCTCCGAGGCGCGCGTCAGGCCTCCCGCTCCCAGGGCTCCGAAGTCCGTGGAGGAGGCTTCCAGCCTGTAGCCGCCGCCGGCTTGGGCCGCCCAGCGCGCCGTCGCCGAGGTCTCGAAGATGGCGAGGAAGGAGGGCGCGATGAGCGTGGGAGCCCCGGCCAGGGTGATCGTGGAGCCGAGCGCGGTGAAGGGTCCTGGGACCCCGTTGTGGTTGAGCGCGGCCACGCGCAGATAGTAGGTCGTATTGGGCGACAACGCCGGCGCGTGGACCGTCAGGGTCGAGGCGGTGCGCTCGAACGTGCTCGAGGAGACGATGGTCCCGGAGAAGTCCGCCGCGCTCGAGGCCTCGAGCCGGTAGCCCTCGGCGCTGGCTGAAAGCGGCAGGGCCGGCGGAGCGACCCAGGCCGCGGTGATGGAGCTCGAATGGACGGCACGGATGGGCGCGGCTCCGGCGGCGGGCGCCGCGGGCAGGGTGGAGGTGGCGTACAAGAGCGTGAAGGCTCCGGCCAGGCCGTTGTGGTTTCGCCCGGCCACCCGGAAGTAATAGGTGGTGTTGCGCTCCAGCGCGGGGGCGGCGACCGTCAGGGTGTTCTGCGAGAAGAGGCTCGAGACGGCGGAGGGCAGCTCCCCCGCGCCGTCGAAGGCCGTGCTCGAGGCCTCCAACTGATAGCCCTGCGAGGAATCCTTGAGCGGGGCTCCGGGAAGCGCCTGCCAGCGCGCGCTCACCGAGGTCTCGAAGACGGCGAGGAAGGTCGAGTCGGCCGCCAAGGCGTTGGGCGCCACGGCCTTTTGGGAGGTCGAGACCGTCAGCGAGTAGACGGGGACCGAGTTGGGGTTGAGCGCCGCCAGCCTGAAATAATAGGTGGTGTTGGGCTCGAGCGCCGGGGCGGAGACCGTCAGCGTGCTGAGCGCCGCGACGGCGGTTTCGCTCGAACTGACCGTTCCGGTGAAGGCTGCGGTCTTCGCCGCCTCGAGGCGGTACCCTCGCGACGAGAGGTCGCCCGGGGGGGAGGCGAACGCCGGCCAGCCCCAGGTCGCCGAACTCTCAAAGAGCGCCAAGGGCGCAGGGGCTTCGGGGGTCCTGGTCAGCGTGGCGGTGGCTCCGAGGGCCGTGAAGGGCCCGGCGTCGCCCGCGGGGTTGAGCGCGGCCACCCGGAAGTAATAGGTGGTGCCGCGGTCCAGCGCCGGCAGGCGCACAGTCAGCGTGCTGATCAAGCGGTCGAAAGTGGAGGAGCTGACGATGAGTCCTCCGGGCAGGATGGCCCCGAAGCCGGTCGAGGAAGCCTCCAGCCGGTAGCCCGACGCGCTGGCGCTCTGCGGCGCGGCGGGCATCGCCGCCCAGGCGGCCGTTACCGAGGTCTGAAAGACGCCCGGGAAGGCCTGGGCCAAGGGTTGGGGCGCGGCGGCCAAGGTCGTCGTGGCGCCTAGGGCCAGCGGGGTGGAGAAGGCCCCGGCGTGGTTGAGGCTGTAGACCCGCAGGTAGTAGGTCGTGTTGAGCTCGAGGGCCGGCAGGGCGACGGCGAGCGTGCTCAGAAGGACGTTGGCGGTGGCGCTGGCCGAGACGACGCCGCCGCCCGGCGCCAGGGCGCCGAAGTCGGTCGAGGAGGCCTGGAGGACGTAGCCCTCGGCGGTGTCGGCCAGCGGGGCTTGCGGGAGGGCGGCCCAAGCCGCGGTCACGGAACTCTGAAAGACCGCCAGCAGACCTTCGGGCAGGGCGGCGGGCGTCGGCGCCAGGGTGGGCGTGGCGCTGAAGAGCGTATAGTGCGGCGCCAAGGCTTGGTTGAGCGAGGCGACCCGGAAGTAATAGGTGGTGTTCGCGTCGAGCGCGGGGCTGAAGACGGTCAAGGTGCTGAGCTGGACGTTCGGCGTCGACGAGGAGACCACCGTGCCGCTGAAGTCGGCGGCGGTGGAGGCTTCCAGCCGGAAGCCCAGGGCCGAGGCGCTCGAAGGCGAAACCGGCAGGGCCGCCCAAGCGACCGTCACCGAGGTGCGCATGACCTGGAGATGGGGGTCCCCGTTGGCCGGGGGAGGCAGGGCCAGCGTGGCGACCGCGCCCAACACCAGGGTGGTGGGCACGCCGTTGTGGTTCAAGGCCGAGACGCGGACGAAGTAGGTCGTATTGGGGAGTAGGGCGGGGGACTGGACGCTCAACGTGCTGGCCAGGACCGTGGGCGTGAACGAGGAATGGACCACGCCGCCGGGGCTCAGGGCGCCGAAGTTGGTCGACGAAGCCTCGAGGCGGAAGCCTTGAGCCGAGTTCGAGGAGCCGTGGGTGGCGGCCAGCGGGAAGCCCGTCCACGCGACGCTCAGCGAGGAGGGGAACACCCCGAGGAACGTGTTCCCAGCCCCCAAGGAGCCGGGGGCGCGGGCTAGCGTCGCCGTGGAGCCCAAGACGATGAAGTTCGCCGCGCGGTTGTGGGCCAGCGTGCCGACCCTGAAATAGTAGGTCGTATTGTTGGCCAAGGGTGGAGACAGGGCGGTCAAGGTGCTCACGCGCATGTCGACAGTCTCCGAAGAGACCAAGACCCCGGAGAAATTCGCTGCGGTCGAGGCCTGCAGGAGGTAGCCCTGCGCGGAGTGGCTCGAGGGGGAGAGCGGGCGGGCGGCCCAGGCCGCCGTCACCGAGCTCAAGCCCACCGACAGATAGGTCCGCGCCAGCGCGGCTGGGGCCACCGGCAGGGTGGCGGTGGCGCTAAGCACGGCCGTGGTCATGGCCTCGCCGTGGTTGAGCGCGGAGGCGCGCAAGTAGTAGGTGGTGTTCGGATCGAGCCCGCCGGCGCCTTGGACCGTCAGCGTGCTCAGCGAAAAGACGTAGGTCCGGGAACTCGAGACCGCCGGCCCGGGGAAAAGAACCCCGAAGTTCGTCGACGAGGCCTCGAGCAGGTAGCCCACAGCCGAGTTGGAGGAGCCGTAGGCGGCGGGGTCCGGGAAGGCCGCCCAACCCGCGGTGATAGACGAGGGATGGACGCTCAGGAGCAGCGGATCGACCAGCGGCAGGGCGCGGGTAGCCACGGTGGCGCCGTTGGATAGTTCGGAATAGATGGCGCCCTCGTCGCGCGTCCATAGGCGCATGAAATAGGTGGTGTTCTTGAAGAGGCCGCCGAGCGTGTAGTATCGGTTCGAGCCGGGGAAGACGCTGGAGGTGGCGATGAGGACCTGAGCCGCGGCGCTCGAGAAGAAGTTGGCCGAGCCGGCCAGGGCGGCGTCGGTGGTGTGGTGGACGCGGTACTGGCTTCCGGCGCCCAGGACCCCGGAGTTCGCGTCGTCGCCCGGGGAAGTCCAGCTCAGCTCGACCTCCCCCGGGGGCGCCCCGGCCAGGGCCGAGAGGTTAGTGACGGCGGCGGGTGCGATCTCGGTCACAAGCGAGACCACCTGCCAGCGAAAGCGCGCGGTGGAGCCGCTGCGAGCGCGCGTCCAGGTGAGCTGAGAGCTTGACGTAAAGTCCGCGCGCCACCAGGCCCGGGTCTGGGTCTGGTCCGTCCGCGTGTCGTCGTTGGTCGTGACGGGAAACGACAGCGCGGTGTCGACGCCGGCGAAGTCCTGGGCCACCGTGAGGTTGCTGGTGGCCGAGGTCTGCGCCGAGCCGCGCTGGACGCTCATGGTCGGGTTCTCGAGGACGCTCCAGCGCACGACGCAGGAGCCCGTCGTCGTCGCGGAGCGCGAGAGGCGCAGGGTCGTGGCGTCGAAGAGCTCCACCTTCGGCGACATCTGGTCGTTGCCCTCGGTGTCGCAGGACCAAGTGGTGAACACCCAGGTCCGCGCCAAGGAGCTCACGGCCGCGATCGCCTGGGACTGGGGGCCGGCCTCGGTGCCGGTGTTGACGGTCGTCTCGCCGGTCTGGACCGTCCATTGCGCGCCGCGGAACTCGACGACGACATAATCGACGTCGACCTGGGAGTTTCCGCCGGTGCGGTTGAGGCGCAGGTTGGTGTTCGAGGTCAGCGCCCCGCGGACCAAGGACTGGTGGAAGAAGTCGGTGTTCGCCTGGTCGTGGGCGACGGATAGGAACACGACGGTCTTCGTGAAGTCGGAGACTCCCGACACCGGGATGTCGAGCTGGCTGGCCGCGGTGGCAAACGAGGTCGAGCCCCCGACCGTGAAGATCTCGCTGCCGGAAGGGTTGTCGATCACGTAGAAGGAGTAGTTCGAGCCGTTGTTGGCGCTGTTGCGGGTCAGGCGGACCTTGGAATCGGTCAGGAACTTGGCGCGCGCTAGCATCTGGATGGAGTCCTGAACGCCGCTGACGCTGCCCGCGCCGGCCGATGAATGGGCGGAGGGGACCAGGATGAAGGCCCGGTCCTGGGAGACCGCCGCGATGTTGACGTCGAGGGTCGCCACGCCCGTCAGCTGGCCGCTGAAGCCTTGGACCCTCCAGGCCACGTCCGACGCGGTCGAGAAGTTCCCTGTGCTCTGGGCGGCCTGGTAGTGGGGCGTGCCGTCCCAGTTGAGCGAGCCGACCCGGTAGTAATAGGTGGTCGAGGCCAGCAGGCCCGCTATTGTCAGGGTGCTCAGCGAGACGTTTGGGGTGGCCGTCGAGAGGAGGTTCCCGCCGAAGTCCGCGGCCGTCGAGGCCTCGAGGACGTAGCCCTCGCTGGTGTTCGAGGAGCCCGCCGCCGCCGCGGTGGGCAGCGGCACCCAGCTCACGGTGGCGCTGGTGCGGCTGACCTGCTGGAACTCCATCCCCGAGGTCATCGCGGCCAAGGTCGAGCTGGCCGCGAACACCTTGAAGTTGGGGACGCCGCCGTGGCTGAGGCCGCCCGCGCTCAGGTAGTACGTGGTGTTGGACCACAGGGCCGGGCTCAGGGCCGTCAGGGCTCCCAGGTTCGGATTGTCCGTGCGCGTGGACACCGTCACGCCGCTGACCCAGGCCATGCTGGAGGCCTCCAGGACGTAGCCGCTCGACGGGACCACGCTCCAGGACGCCGTGATGCTCGTCAGGAAGACCTGCGCGGTGCGCGCGTCGTCGAGGAGCAGGGTCAACGTCGGGGTGGAGCCCAGGGCCAGGAACGGGCCGGGCGCGCTGTTGTGGTTGAGCGAGGCCACCCGGAAGTAATAGGTGGCGTGGGAGCTCAGCGGCGGGGACAGCACGCTCAGCGTGCTGACGAGGACGAAGGCCGTATTGGAGGAGTGGACGACGCCCGAGAAATTCGCCGCGGTCGAGGCTTCCAGGCGATAGCCTTCGTTGGAGGCCGAGAGCGGGCTGACTGGACGGGCGGCCCAGGCCGCCGTGACCGAGGAGCGGTTGACGGCGAGATAGGCGGCCGCCAGCGCGGACGGCGCCGCCGCCAAGGTCGAGGTGGCGCCGAGGACGGTGAACGGCCCCACCGCCCCGCCGGAGTTGCGCGCCGCCGCCCGGAAGTAATACGTGGTGTTCGCGTCGAGGGCTGGCGAGAGGGCCGTCAGCGTGCTGAGCGTCACGGACGCGGTCTGCGAGGAGCTCAGGGTCCCGCTGAAGTCGGGAGCGGTGCTGGCCTCGAGCCGGTAGCCGCCGGAGCCGCCGCCCGCGGCCCAGGCCGCGGTCACCGAGGTCTGGAACACGCCGAGGAAGGTGCGGGGCAGGAGAGTGAGAGCGCCGGTCAGCGTGATCGTCGAACCCAGCGGGGCGTACGTTGGATGTCCCTTGCGGTTGAGCGCCATGACTTGGAGGTAGTAGGTGGTGTCGGGCTGCAGGGAGCGAAGCTCCGCGCTAAATCCCTTGGTCACCGAGCTGACGACGGTCCCCGAGAAGTCCGCGTTGGGCGAGCCGCGCAGGTGATAGACCGTTCCGGCCGGGTTGGCCGGGGTTCCCGCCGTCCACTGCGCGGCGATGGCGTGGGAGCTGACGGCCGTGACGGGCGGGGCTCCGGGCTCCGGGGCCGCGGCCGCGGTGGCGGTCGACCCGTAGGCCAGGTACGGGCCGGGTACGCCGTTATGGTTGAGCGCCGCCACGCGGAAGTAATAGGTGTCGTTGACCGCCAGGGCCGGCGAGAAGACGGTCAGCGTCGAGACCCGGAAATCCGTCGTGCGCGAGGAGGCGGCGATTACGGCGAAGCCGGCGCTGAGGGAGGCCTCGAGCAGGTAGCCCTCCGAGGAGTCCGCTAGGGGGGCGGCCGGGAAGGCGGCCCAGGCCACGGTCATCGAGGTCGGAGACACCCCCGGGAAGGGTTGGGGCAGCGCCAGCGGGACGCGGGCCAGCGTGGCTGTCGAGCCCAGGACCAGCGGCGGCCCCGGCACGCCGGCGTGGTTTAAGGCGGACACCCGGAAATAGTAGGTCGTGTTGCGGTCGAGGGCCGGGGCCAGGACGGTCAAGGTGCTGTTGAGGATGTCGGCCGTCGATGAGGAGCGCACGGCGCCGGTGAAATCCGGCGCCATGCTGGCCTCGAGGCGGTAACCCTCCGCCGATTGGGCGAGGGGGGCGGCGGGACGGGCGGCCCAGTTCCAGGTCGCCGAGGTCTCGGCCACCATGAGCGCGGCGGGCGAGAGCGCCTGCGGCGTCAGCGCGGCGGTGGGCGTGGCGGCCGAGACCCCGAAGTTCGGCACGCCGTTGTGGTTCTCCGCTCCGACGCGGACATAGTAGGTGGTGTTCGCGTCCAGGGCCGGGCTGAACACGCTCAGCGCGTCGGCGGAGGCCGCCTTGGTCGTCGAGCTGTGCAGGGTCCCCGAGAAGTCGGCGCTCGTGCTGGCATGCAGTTGGTAGCCCTGGGCCGCCGTCGGGGTCCAGTTCGCCGTGATGCTGGCGGTGTGGACGAAGGCGAACGCCGGGGTCAGCGCGGCGGCCAACGTCGAGGTCGAGGCGAAGACGCCGCCCGGGCGGTAGCGGCCGGCGTGGTTCACGCCCCCCGCGCGCAGGTAGTAGGTCGTGTCGGCGGCGAGACCGGGCACCGACAGGCCGGCAGCCGAGCCGTTGGTGGTCGAGGAGAACTCCACGGCGCCGTCGCAGGCCGGGCTGAGGCAGGCTTCGAGGCGGTAGCCCTGGGCGGAGACCGGGGTCCAAGAGGCCGACAGGGAGGCGGCCAGGACCCCGGCGACCGAGGCGGTCAGCGGCGCGGTCAGGGTGGGGGTGGCTCCGATCAGCGTGTAGTTGGGGACCGAGGCGTGATTGAGGGAACCCACCCTGAAGTAGTAGGTGGCGTTGGGCGCCAGGGCCGGGGCCAGGGCGGTGAGGGTCGAGGCCCCCAGCGCGTAGGTCAAAGACGAGACGACCGTCCCTGAGAAATCCGCGGCTGTCGACGCGTCGAGGCGGTAGCCCTCGGCCGAGGGGAGCGCGGCCCAGCCGACGACGGCCGAGGACTCGTCGACGGAGAGGAAGGCCGCCTGAGTGAGCGGCGGGGCCAGGCTGGAGCGGGTCGAGGCCAGGGCGTAGTAGGTGGTCTGGTCCCATAGCGCTCCGGCGCGCAGGTAGTAGGTCGTGTTGGCGTCCAGGCCGGTGACCGTAAGCCCTCCCGATAGCGGGATGGCGTTGGAGGCCTCCCGGTCTCCCGTCCCCGTGAAGTCGGGCGCCGTCGAGGCCTGAAGGACATAGCCGTTGGGATTGACCGGGTTCCAGCGCAGCGCTGCGCTCGAGACCCCGATCCAGTCGACTTGGGTCGAGGAGGGCGGTATGCCGTAGGCGGAGGTCGTGACGGTGGAGAGCGCCAGGAAGTTCCCCACCCCGGCGTGGTTGAGGGCGCCGACGCGCATGTAATAGGTGGCCTGGGGGGCCAGCTCGACGATCGTCAAGGTGCTCAGCGACACGCCGCCGGTGGCGGAGGACAGGATCAGGCCGGTGAAGGTCGGTGTCGTCGAGGCTTCGAGCCGATAGCCTTCGGCGCTCTCCTCGAGCGGCGCCTCCGGCCGGGGCAGCCAGTTGATGGTGACGCTGGTGCCGAAGACGGCGAAGGGTTGTGCGCCGGTTACGGGCTGGGCCAAGGTGTGGGCCGTGGCCGCGTTGGAGAGCCGGCTGAGGCGCCCGTCGGCGTCGCGGTGCCAGGCGCGGAAGTAATAGGTGGCGTTTGCCAGGAGGCCGGTCATCCTGCGCGAGGCCCGGAAGCCGGGCGGAAGGTCCGAGGTGGAGACCTTCACGCCGGAGGATGCGAAGTCCCAGGCGGGGACGGCGTTCTCGCCGGTCTGGATGTAATACGAGGAACCAGGTGGTAGGGCTCCGCGGTTCCCGTCGGCGCCCGGGGCCGACCAGGACAGGGTCATCGAGGAGAGGAACGCGTCCGAAGCGGCGAGGTCGGTGAGCGCGCGCGGCCGGGCGGCCCGGTCGGCGTGCCCGGTGCGCATGTCGTAGGCGCCGCCGGTCATCCGCGCGCCGGCCGCTTCGCCTATAGAGGGGGTCGTCTCGTAGGAGCCGCCCGCGGCACCGTGGGCGCCGCCGGAATCCACCGTGCCCGGGCGGACCTCCCGGGTCGCGCCGTCGAACACGCCTGCCGCCGCGGCGGCGCCCAGCAGGACGGCCAGGGTTCCCGTCCCCGCCAGCCGGCGCGCGGAGGGCAGGGAGACTCCCACCTTAGAGCTTCCTGCAGAAGAGGACTTGGATGTAGGGCATGGTCGTGTCCGCCACGTCGGTCAAGGCGTTGACCCCGCCGGTGCGCATGCCGACGTCGGCCGCGCCGCCATGGGCGTGGGTGACCAACTGGCCGTCGGTGATCAGCGCCGTGGCCGCGGTCGTGCCGTCGGTGCAGCCCGCGCAGCTGCCCAGCGGCATGCGCCCTCGCAGGGTGGTCTCCTCGGTCCAGCCTCCGGGACAGGCGTCGCCCAGCCAGAGGATGAGCATGTCCTTGGGCACGAGGTCGGCGCCCGCCTCGCGCACCTTGGCGCCCGTTCCCGTGACGTTGATGCCCGAGCTCGTGACGATGGAGTAGACCGCGCTCCCCGCGCCGGCCGCCGTCAGGGCGGCGGAGGCGTCGAGCTGGGCCAGATGTCCCGCGGCGTTGAAGGCGTTGGCGGCCTTGGTGACGCTGCCGGCGTCGAGTTGGTAGTTCTGGAAGTGGCCGTTGGCCGCGTATTTCGCCGCGCTCGAGGCGTCGACGAGGGCGTTGGGGACCAGGCCGCCTCCATCGAGGAGCAGCGCCTTGTTCGCTGAGTTAAATCCGTTGCCGAGCTTGGTGGCGCTCGAGCCGTCCACGAGGGAGCTCGGGACCATTCCGGCCGCCGTGAACTTGGCGACGCTGGAGCCGTCGAGGGTGTAGCTCTCCAGCAGGCCGCCCGCGCTCAAGAGGGCGAGGGCGTCCGCGCCGTTGACCGAGTTGCCCTCCTTGGTCACCACGGCCGCGTCGAGCGCGGCGTCCGGGATGTGCGCCGAGCCGCTGAGGAGGGCGAGGCCGTCGGGGCCGGCCACGGCGTTGCCGAGCTTCGTCACGCTGGAGGAGTCGAGGGCGGCGTTGGGGACCGTGGTCGCCGGGTCGGCCTGAGCCGCGTCGAGCAGGCCCGCGGCGCCGGTCAGGGCGACGACCCCCGCGCCGGCCCTCAGGATCCCCGTGGCGCGCGCGTCGGTCTGCGCCCTGAACTCGCCATAGACCGTCAGGGTCCCCGCCACGGAGGCGCTGGAGACGAAGAAACGGGCGTTTGCCTGCGGCGCGGCCGTGATCTGGAGGTAGTTGGGGTCGCCGGGCTCGAGATAATCGGCCGCGGCGGCGCGCAGGGCCCAGGGCACCGCGGCCAGCGGCTGTCGGGGAGAGAGGGTCTGTCCATCCACCGAGACTTCCAGCCACCGGCCGGCGGCCGAGAAGACGGCGGAGGAAAGGGGGACGCTCTGGCCCAGCAGGGCGTCGAATGCGCCCTCGGCGAGCGAGACCGTCACCGGGCCTTCCGACCAAAGGAGGTTCCCGCCGGAGCCGGCGTCGTAGACGCGGAAGACGGCGCTGACCGAGGCCTCGGCGCGGGGGTCGGACGTCGAAGAGTTCAGCAGACGGCCTTGGAAGCGCAGGGTCCCGGGTACGGCCGCGTCGGCGGTTCCCGCCTGGAGCAGCGCGCAGAGCAGGAGGAGCGACTTCATTGGCTTTTCCTGCAGAAGAAGACCTGCCGGTACGGCATCGTGGTGACGGCGGTGTCCGTCCGCTGGAGGTCGTTGTCGCGGAAGCTGCCGCCGGATGAGCCCGCCGAGTGGTCGTGCGAGAGCTCCTGGGAGTTCGCGGTGAAGGCCGTGGCGGCCGTAAGGCCGACCACGCAGCCCGCGCAGACCCCCACCGGGACGCGGCCGCGGAACTCAGTCGCCTCGGACCAGCCGGGCGGACAGTCCGCCGTGGCCCAGATGACGATGGCGCCCTTAGGCATCAGGTCGAAGCCGCTCTCGCGGACCTTCCCTCCGATCCCGCCCACGTCGATGCTGGAGCTGGTCGTCACGGCGTAGACCGCGTCGCCCGAGGCGGGGGCGTTGAGCGCGGCGTCGCCGGCCAGCTTGACGAGCTTGAGCGCGGCGTTGAAGGAGTTCCCCTGCAGGGTCACGCTGGCGGCGTCGAGTTGGTAGTCGTGGACGAGGCCGGTCGCCGCGCGCTTGGCCACGCTCGAGGCGTCGAGGAGGGCGTTGGGCACCAGGCCCGCGCCGTCGAGGAGGAGGAGCCGGTCGGCGGCGTTGAACCCGTTGCCCTGGAGCGTGATCGACGCGGCGTCGAGCTGATAGTTGTGGATGAGACCCGCGGCGGAGCGTTTGACGACGCTCGAGGCGTCGACTAAGGCGTCGGGGACCAGGCCCCCGGCGCCCACCTGCGCGGGCTGGCTCGGACCGTTGAGCGAGTTTCCGAGCTGGGTGACGACGGCGGGGTCGAGCAGGGCGGCGGGGACGAAGCCCGAGGCGTCGAGGCGGACCAGGCCGCCTGGGGCGTTGACGGCGCTGCCCAGCTTGGTGACGCTCGACGAGGCGAGAGAGGCGTTCGGCAGGGTGGTCGCCGGGTCGAGCTTGGCCGCGTCCCAGAGGCCGCCGGCGGTCGTCAGCGCGTGGTTTCCCGAGCCGGCGCGCAGGGTGCCCCAGACGCGGAGGTCTCCGGCGGCGTGGACCAGGCCGTAGACGCTCAAGGTCCCGCTTACCGAGCCGCTGGAAGGATGGGCCACGGCCCCGCTCTGGAGGGTGGCGCGGTTCTGGACGTAGTTGGTGCTCCCGGTCGCCAGCGTCTCGGCGGTCTGGGCGCGCAGGGACCACGGCGCCGCCGCGAAGGCTTCGCGTGGGGACAGGACGGAGCCGTCGACCGACACCTCGAGCCAGCGTCCGGGGGCGGAGAAGACGGCCGAGCTCAAGGCCGTGACCTCGCCCATGCGGGCCTCCAGTTGGCCGTTGTCGACGGCCAGCGAACGCGGACCTTCCGACCACAGCAAGGTCCCATTGCTGGCGGCGTCATAGATGCGGAAGGTGACCTGGGCCGTTGGGCCGGCGACGGGATTGCCGGTGCCCGGGTCGGCCAAGCGTCCTTGCCAGTTGACCGCCGTCGGCCCCGCGAAGGCCGCGGCGGTCAGCGTCAATCTCAAGAGCGCGAGGAGCGTTCCCATGTCAGCTCTTTTGGCAGAACCTCAACTGAAGATAGGGGTTCGTCGCGTCCCTCACGTCGGTGCGGGCGTTGTTCCCGCCGGTGTTTAAGGCGCCGCCGGTCGCAGCCCCGGCGCCGTGGGAATGGGTGATGGACGCGCCGTCCACGGTGAAAGCCGTCCCCGCCGTGCTCCCCACCGCGCAGCCGGAGCAGTTGCCCACCGGCAGGCGCCCTTGCAGGTCCGTGTACTCGGCATAGCCCGGCGGGCAGGGGCCGATGCGCAGGAGGATGGCGTCCTTGGGGAGCAGGTCGGCCGCGCCTTCGCGGACCTTGGCGCCGGTCCCGGTGACGTTGATCGACGTGCTGGCCGTCAGGCTGTAGACGGCGTCGCCGGCCCCGGGGAGGTTGAGCGTCCCCGCCGCGTCGAAGCGGGCTAGCCGGTCGGCGGCGTTGAACTCATTGCCCTGCAGGGTGACGCTGGAGGCGTCGAGGAGGTCGTTGGAGATAAGGCCGGAGGGCCCGAGCTTCACGACGCTCGAGCCGTCGACCTGGGCGTTGGGGACGAGGCTCGCGATGCTCAGCCTCAGGAGGCGGTCGGCGGTATTGAAATCGTTGCCGCGCAGGGTGACGCTGGAGGCGTCGAGCAGGGTGTTGGGGATGAGGCCCGCGGCGGAGAGCTTGGCCACGCTCGAGACGTCGAGGAGGGCGTTGGGGACGAGGCCGGAGCCGTCGAGCCGCAATAGCTTGAGGGGGGAGTTGAACGAGTTGCCCTGCTTGGTGACGGCGGAGGGGTCGAGCCGGGCGTCGGGAACCAGACCGTCGCCGTCCAGACGCAGGAGCCCATTGGGACCGTCGACGGCGTTGCCGAGCTTGGTGACGCTGGAGGCATCCACCGAGAGGTTGGGGACCAACGTGGCCGGGTCCAAGGCGGAGGCGTCAAGCTTGCCCGAGGCGGACGTCAGCGGGACCCCGTTGACGCCGCGGAGCAGGCCGTCAACCCGGAGATCGGCCGCCGCCCGAACCTCGCCGTAGGCCGTCAGCTGTCCGGCCACGCTGGCGCTGGAGAGGTAAAAGGTCGCTCCGGCTTGCAGGCTGTCGCGGACTTGGACGTACTCCGTGCTCCCCGGCTCGAGCGACTCGGCCGCGGCGGCGCGCTGGGCCCAGGGCGCGGCGGCCAGGCGTTGGCGCGGCGAGAGCGTCGTCGCCTCGACCTGGATCTCCAGCCAGCGTTCGGGTCCGGCGAACACCGCCGACGACAGCGGCACGCTCAACCCGATGAGCCCCTCGAAGAGGCCGTTCTTGAGCGGCAGAGACGTCGGCCCTTCGGCCCAAAGCAGGGTCCCCGCCGAGGCGGCGTCGTAGACGCGGAAGCTCAGGTCGGCGGAGGGGTCGTCGCGCGGGGTGCCGGATTCTGCGTCGAGCAGGCGGCCTTGGACCGTGATCGTCGGGCTGACGCCGGCGGCGCAGGGGACGGCCAGGGTCAGGAGGGCGAGTAATATCGCGCTAGGCATCTCGTTTTCACGCGCGCGCGCGCGTACCCTATAGCATAATAACCAAGTCAAGGAATTGAGTAGAAATTATTGCGAAATTAAAGTGCCCGGGGGCTGGACGGCGGCCTACCGGACAGTCATACTTAGCCTATGGCGAAATCGGCCAAGACCGAGAGCCTGGGCGAACTGGAGCGCCGTCTAAAGCGCCTGGGCGGCCTGGGTGGGACGGCCGGCCTTCCCGCTCTCCTCAATGTCGAGCAGAAATTCCTCGTCCCCCACGCCCTGCCGATCGGACAGCGCTACGACCCGGGCCGGCATCAGGAGGTCCTCGATGGCTTGGACGCCCTGGCCGCCCGTCCCGCCGCCACACCTCGGATTCTAGCCCTGCGCGGCCGGGTCCGGCGGCTCCTGGGCCGCAAAGAGGAAGGCCTGGCCGACCTCGACCGGGCCGTGGACGCCGACCCGCGCGACGCCGAGGCGCTGGCCTGGCGCGGCGAGCTCAACCTCCGGCTCGGAAAATACGACTTGGGCTTGGGCGACCTCGAGAACGCCGCCAGCCAGCGCCCGGCTTGGGGCCTGCCCTGGCTGTGGATGGCGGCGGCCCAACTGGCCCGCAACGAGAGCGAGGCGGCCCTGGCCTCGCTCGAGCGCGCCCTTGGCGTCGACCCGGACTCGGTGCCGGCCCTGCTCCTGCGCGGCCGCGCGCGTCTCGAGGACAAGAAGCCGGCCGAGGCGCGCGCCGACTTCGCGCGCGCGACCCGCGTCGAGCCGACCTGCGTCGCGGCGTGGATCCTGCTCGGCCGGGCGCTGGCCGCGGCCAAGGACGAGCGGGGTGCCGCGCGCGCCTTCGCGGCCGCCGCGCGGCTCGACCCGGACGCCAAGGCCTTCTACGCGATGCTGATCTCGAGCACGGGGCTCTTGGAGAACGACGCCAAGACCCTGGCCCTGCTCGACGAGGTCGTCGCCAAGCGCCCCAAGGCGGCCTGGGCCTGGGCCCTGCGCGGGGACCTGTTGCGCACGCCGTCGTTCGGGCGCGTCGAGGAGGGCATCAAGGACCTGGAGCGCGCCGCGCGCCTCGAGCCGCGCACGGCGTGGATCCGCGCCTGCCTGGGGCGCTCGCGCGTCCAATACTATTACGTCGCCAAGGGGCTCAAGGACATCGAGGCCGCGCTCAAGCTCGACCCGCGGTGCGGCTGGCTCCGGATGTGGCGGGGGGAGGCCCACCGCCGGGCCAAGAAGCCGGCGGCCGCCGAGCGCGACTTCCGCGCCGCCGTGCGCCTCTCGCCCGGCCTGGCCCAGGCCCAGCTCTGGCTGGGCCGCGAGCTGGCCTCGCGCAAGCGCCACGAGGGGGCCATCGTCTGCTTCGGCAGGGCGCTGGCGCTCGACCCCGCCTACGGCTACGCCTACGCCAAGCGCGGCGAGTCGCTCCTGGCCTTGGGGCGCGCGCGGCCGGCCATCGAGGATTTCGACCGCGCCCTCAACCTCAAGCGCGTGGCCTCCGAGGAATGGATCCGCGGCCAGCGCGCCAAGGCCCTGTGGTCCTTGGGCGACTGGGCGGGAGCGCTCGACGACCTCTCGCGCGCGGCGCGCCGCGACTTGAAGAAATGCTGGTTCCCGCTCGAGTACGGCGCGCCGGCCCTCGACCCACGCTCCTGGGCCGTCCTCGAGACCTTCAACGAGGCCCTGGCCCAGAACTCCAACGACGGGCGGCTCTACGGCTGGCGCGGGGCGGTCAAGCTCTCGCTCGACAAGCCCGCGGAGGGCGAGTCGGACCTGAGCCTGGCGACCCGCATCGCTCCGGACTTCGCCTGGGCCTGGGGCTGGCGCGGCCGCCTGCGCTGGCAGACCGGACGGCCGAAGGAGGCCGAGGCCGACCTCGAGGAGGCCCTGCGCCTCGACACGCGGACTACCTGGCTCTGGACCTGGCGCGCCGAGCTGCGCGCCGGTCAGGGACGCGGGGGCGAGGCGCTGGCCGACGCCGCGACCGCGCTGGCGCTCTCGCCCGAGGCGGCCGACGCCTGGGTGGCGCGCGGCGAGGCTTTGCGGGTCCTGCGCCGTCCGGCCGAGGCCCGCGCCGCCTACGACCGCGCCCTGTTCCTCGACCCGCGTCAGCGCTACGCCTGCATCGGGCGCGGGCTCGTGCGCGGCGAGCTGGGCGACCTGCAGGGCCAGGTCGACGATTTTCGCCGCGTCGCCCAGCTGGCGCCCGATCTGTTCCGCAAGACCGTCGAGGCGCTGGCCGGGGCCGACGGCGGGGAAGGGATGGAGGAGCTGGTCCGCGCGCTCATGACGCCGGACCCCGAGCCGCCGCCGGGGGGCCTCAAGGCGATGGCCTCCGCCGGGGACATCCCGTCCTGAGGTCCATGTGATCGAGGGGGTGCGGCTGGCGGCCTGGGCGGCCTTCATGGTCCTCTTCGGCGTGTTCGCCTGGACCGACCTGCGGGTCAAGAAGATCCGCAACGGCGCCCTGGCCTGGGGCCTGGCGTCGGCGCTGACCGGCTACGCCGCGCTGGCGTTCTGGACCTGGCGCGCCGAAGGGATGTACCTGGTCTGGCCGTTCTACGGCGCGGCGCTCGCCCACGCGGCGGCGGCCTGGGCCGCCGGCCTGGCCCTGTGGCAGCTGCGCCTGTGGCCGGCCGGCGACGCCAAGCTCTTCATGATGCTCGGCACCCTGTTCCCGCTGCTCGTCCCGCAGACCCCGCTGGCGCCGTGGCGGGCCACGCTGTCGACGCTCATGAACTGCTTCATCCCGGCGGCGCTGGGCATCGTCGTCTCGGCCTTCGTCTGGCTCTGGCGCACCCGCGTGGCGCGCCGCATCGAGGCGGCGCGCGTCGCCGGCGCGCCGGCCTGGGGGGCGCTGGGCGGCCTGCGCCTGCGCGCGGCGCTGGCCGAGGCGGCGGCCCGCTCGCGCGCCGCCGCGCGCGCCGCCGCCGCGACGCCGTTTAAGACGCTCTGGCGCGCGGCCGATTGGGCGGGCTTCTTCGCCGCGGCGGCCGTCCTCCTGGCCCTCATCACCGCGCGCTACGGGCAGAGCCAATGGACGGGGCTGGCGCTGTGCGGCTTCTCGTTCTTCGTCTGGAGCGCGCTGGGGGCCCTGCTCGGGCCGGTCCGCCCCGCGGTGGCCTGGGGGGGCTTCGCCTGGGCGCTGGCCAGCGTGCCGGGCCTCGACGGCCGCGCGGTCGCCGCGCGGGCCTTCCATCTCGCCGTCTTCGGCGGGGCGATCGGCGCCGGGGTGCAGGCGCTCTTCGCCTGGATGCGCGGCGGCGCCGGGCTGTGGTGGGCCTGGGCGGCCGCCCCGCTGCTCCTCGGCGTCGCGACGCCGTGGCTGGGCGCCTCGCCCGGCTTCCTGCTGCTGGCGGCGCTCTTGGGCGCGGGCGCGGCCGCGGTGGCGGTCCAGGTCCGCGAGGACACGCTGGACTGGAAGGCCGACGCCATCGAGCCCTATCTGGTGCTGACCGCGCACTCGCTCGAGGTCATCGGCCGCGACCCGGATTTCGCGGAGCGCTACTTCGACACCCGCTACGCCGACGGGCTGACCCGCGACCAGGCCAAGCTGCTCAAGGCTTGGTGCTCGGTCAACAAGGTGCCGTCCTTGACCATGCAGCGGACGCTCTCGTTTGCGGTCTGGATCTTCGCCGGCTACGCGCTGACGGCTTGGCTGCAGGCCGACGTGGTCAGCCTCATGGCCCGGAGGGCGTCGTGAGCGCGGCGCTCGACGGCGCCGACTGGGTGGTCGGTCGCGGCGTCGAGGGGCCGTGGCGCACGCTGACCGCGCTGCGCGCCGCGGCCGCGGCCGGCGAGCTGCGCGCCGCGCTGGCTTGGCTGCGGCGGAAACGGCCCGCGGGTCTCGGCGGTTGGGAGCTCGAGCGCTCGATGGCCGAGCTCCTCGCGGCGCCGGCCGCGGTCCGCGACCCCCTTCTGCTCTTCCCCGCCTTCGACTGCTGGCTCTCTCTGACTGCGGGTTTCGTCGCCGGCGCGCGGCCGCCCGAGGAGGCGGCCGTCCACTTCTCCTACTTTCAGAGCTTTGCTGCCGCCGCGGCGCTCCTGACCCGCCGGCGTCGGAGCCTGCGCGTGCGTCTGAGCGCCGAGGGCCGCTTCCATGCCACTGGCACGCGCGAGTACGCCGAGCTGCCGCGGGCCGCGGCCGGCGCCGAGGCCGAGTGCCGGACGGCCGGGGGACGTCTCGAGGTGCGCTGGGGCCGCGCGGCGGGGCACCGTCGCCTCCTGCCCGCCCTTACCCCTGAGCTCTGGGTCGAGCGCCGCGACCCGCTGGTGCTCCAGCCCGTGACGATGCACGGCCTGGCCCGCTGGGGGGCTTCGGCCGAGGCGCGCTTCTGCGCCGTTCTCGCTAAGGCCCTGGCCCGTCTGCGCGCGGTGGACCGCCCGCTCTTTGATGAGCTCTCGGACTTCCTGCGCCTCATCGTCCCGCTCGACAACCCCAAGAGCTACGGCAGCGTGTCGTCCTCCTACCGGAACCTGCGCGGCGCGCTTTGTCTCTCGCACTCCGACGACGGGCTCCTCCAGGAGGAGACCCTGATCCATGAGTTCTGTCACCTCAAGGTCAATCTGCTCTTCGCGGCCGACCCCCTGCTCAAGCCGGGCCAGGGCGGCCAGCTCCTCTACTCGCCGCTGCGCTCGGACGCCCGGCGCTTGGGCGGGCTTCTGCTCGGAGCCCACGCATTCATCAACGTGAACCGCTACATCCTGCGCGTCCTGCGCCGCGAGGCCTTCACGGCCCGCGCCCGCGCCTCGGTCCAGACCAACGTGGCGCGGCGGCTGTTCCACGTCGACGACATGCTCAGGACGGTGTCGCTCTACGCGGACCTCACCCCGGTCGGCGAGCGTTTCCAGGCCCGGATGTGGCGCGAGCACGCCCTGACCCTGCACGACGCCCTCGACATCCCGGCGGCGCTCATGGAGGAGGGCCGGCGGCGCTGGCGCGAGCACAGGGCCAAGCACGCGCTGGGCGAGACCGGCGTATTCGTCGGGGGCGCGTCGTGAACGCGCTCGAGTGGTCCGGGCTGAGCGCGGCGGCGCCGCGCTGGCGGCGCCTGGCCGAGGGGCTCGGCGATGGACTCGAGGCGGTGTTCGACGACGCGGGGCGCGCCGGCCTCGGGCTGACGGGGGGCGACGCCCGACGCTGGCGGCTCTGGTCCGCGGCGCTGGCGGCCGAGGGGCTCGCCGCCCCGCGCGCGCCCGCGGTGCGCGCCTGGGTCTTCCTCGACGGCGGCCGCGCTCGCGAGGCTTGGTCTCTGGGATCCGGCGGGGAGCTCCTGCGCCTGTCGCCCGGCGCCAAGCCCGAGCGCGGTCGCGTGTCCGACCGCCGTGTCGGCGGCACGCGCGAGCCGGCGCTCGACGCCCTGCTCGCGGATTTCGCCGGCCTGCATCCGCTCTCGGCACTCAGCCTGTGCCTCGATCGGCTCGAGGCGCGGCTGACGGAGCCCGCGCCTTGGCCGCTGTTCGCGCGCTGCGACGCGGCCAAGCCCTTCGCCGCTCAGGGAGCGGCCTGGGCCCGCCGTCTCGGCGCGCGCGCGGTGTCGGGCTTCGCTCTGGGACGTGGACGCATGGAGATCTTCGTGCAATGAGAGGGGGACACATGAGAGCGACGATCCTGCTGTTGGCGGCCGCGCTGGCCGCGCCGTCCTGGTCGGCGGCCGAGGACGGCCAGCCGACGCCGGAGTACCTGGAGTACCAGAAGAACGCCGAGGAGCAGGGGCCCGACCCCAAGCTCGAGACCGAGCACTACCACCGCCAACTCAAGCTCACTCCGGAGCAGAAGAAGAAGGCCATGACCATCTTCGAGGACCAGCGCGAGCTCTTCAAGGAGCACTACGGCGCGCGCATGAAGTTCCAGCGCGAGGTCGAGGCCATGCACCTGCGCATCAAGGAGCTCAACAAGGGCTTCGAGGCCGAGGGCCGAAAGCTCGAGGAGCAGCGCGCCGACGTGCGCAAGCGGTTCCGCCAGATGCTGAGCGCCAAGCAGCGCAAGGACTACGACATGATGCTCGAGCAGAGCGACCGCCAGGAGCGCGAGTTCCGCCAGCGCAAGGAGGAGGAGGACGTGCGGCGCCTGGGCGGCGACGGCATCCAGGGGATGGGGCATCGGCCCAAGAAGTCCGAGAAGCCCAGGAAGAGGTGAGGCGCCCCCCGAAGGACCTGGGCCCGCTCGTTCTGCGCGACCGCCAGGGCATCGACGTGCGCCTGGAGCTCGTGCACCTGGCGCGCAACGTGGGCCTGAGCGCCGGGCAGGAGCCCGCTGTCCGCCGCGGGCTCGAGGCCTTGGACCGCCTGCTCAAGCGGCAAGCCGGGGAGAGGCGAGTCCATCGCGACAAGACGCTGGCGCTTCACCGCGAGATCGAGCGCCTCAATAGGAAGCTCGACAAGCTGCTGGCCGGCCAGGCCGCCGCGGTGGCGGCGGCCCGGCGCGCCATCCGCGCGGGCCTGGCGCCGCGCCAGCGCCGCGCCTACGACCTGCTGGTGGCCGAGCGGGCGCGCTTCGAGCGGGAGGCGGCGGCCAAGCGGGAAGACAAGGTCAAGGGGTTGCCGCCTAGGCGCGGGCAGGTCTAGGGCGTCGCCGGCTCGACGAGCCGGTGATATTTGCCGGGCGCCATCTTCCCGAGCTTCTGGACCGTCCCCGAGGGCCAGCGCACCTCGACCTCGGGCTCTCCAGCCGTAGCACCCAGGCCGAAGACCAGTCGGTCGTCGGCCTGGCTCATGAAGCTGTTGGCGGGCGCCAGTTGGCGGGTCAGCACGCGGCCGCCGGCGCGCAGGCGCACGCGGGCGCCCCAGGCGTCGCGGTTGGAGCGCGTGCCGACCAGCTTGAAGCCGATCCAGGCGCTCTTGCGCTTGGCCACGTTGCGGTAGTAGCGCAGGGGCTGGCCCTGGTTGGCCATGACGAGGTCCTGGGCCCCGTCGCCGCGCGCGTCGATGACGGCCACGGCGCGGCCGTCGGAGAGGTCATCTTTCATGCCGGTCTCGTGGACGACCTGCCGGAAGGTCCCTTTCTCGTTGCGGAACACGCATTTGCGCTGATAGCCCGACATCGAATAGTCCCCCATCGGCGGCCAGTTCTTGGCGTCGGCCATGACGTCCCGGGTCGAGCCGGCCAGGACGCTCAGACTGTACCAGTAGCTCTTGTCGGGGTTGGCAGAGATGTAGCCGTTGGTGACCACCAGGTCCTGCCAGCCGTCGAGGTCGAGGTCGACGAAGCGCCCGCCCCAGGCCCAGCCGCAGGCGCCGGCGCCGCTGGCTTTGCCGCGGTCCTCGAAGCGGCGCTCGCCGCCGATCCAGGTCCACAGGGTGTTGGGCCCCAGCTTGTGGGGCGGCTCGAAGATGTGGGTGACGAAGACCGCGGGGCGGCCGTCGGTCACCTCGGCGACGTCGGCGTTCATGCCGTTGCGGCTGTACTTGACCGTCACCGCGTCCGAGGCGTCCTCGAAGCGGCCCTGCCCGCGGTTGAGGAGAAGCCGGTCGGCGTTGAAGTCGGTGGCGAAGTAGAGGTCCGGGTTGCCGTCGTCTTGGAAGTCGTAGCCGGCCACGGCCAGGGTCCAGACGCGGCCGGCGATCCCGAGGTTCCCGGGCCAGCGTGAGAAGTTCCCGGCGCCGTCGTTGCGGTAGACGCGGGTCTCTCCGCCGTTGTCGGCGTCGGTGAAGCTGTTCTGCATGACGACGCTGGACTTGAGCTCGTGCAGGTCGAACGGGGGATAGTAGCCGGCGGCGATGAAGTCCAGGTCGCCGTCGGCGTCGAGGTCGACGGCGTTGGAGGCGAAGGTGATGCCGCAATGGTCGATCCCCGCGTCGCCCGGGACGTGGGCGAAGACGCCCTTGCCGTCGTTCTTGAAGACCTGGACGCAATAGTGCGTGGTCAGGACCAGGTCCTTGTCGCCGTCGTTGTCTATGTCGAAAAACAGCGGGCGCATCGAGCCCAGGCGCCCGTTGACGTCGGCCAGGCCGGCCGCGGCCGCGGCTTCGCGGAAGGTGCCGTCGCCTTTGTTGAGGAACAGCGCGTTGGCCGCGCCTTGGCGGTTGGTCGTGACGTAGATGTCCGGCCGGTCGTCTCCGTCCACGTCGGCCACCGCCACGCCGACCCCGGCCGAGGCCAGCCAGGGCTCCACGTTCGTCACCAGAGGGCCGGGGACGAATTTCTCGTGGGTGAAGACGACCCCGGTCTCACGCGAAGCCTCGACGAGGTCGAAGGCCAGGCCCTCGGATTTCGCGGGGGCTTTGGGCGGCGCGGGCTTGGGCGCGGTCGAGACGGGGGCGGGGGAGGTCGGGCGCGCCGGCTCCGCGGGAAGGGAGGGTGGGGGCGGCTGGGCTCGGCGGTAGACGAGGACGCCGCCGGCCAGGACCACGACGGCCGCGACCAGCCCGTTGTAGCGGCGGGCGCGGCCCGGGGCTTCCATGGGGTTTATGTTAGCATTACCTCGAAACGGCCATGTTTTTCGCGGTCTCCGTGCTGATTTCCCTCCTAGCCCCGCCGGCGCGCGCGGCGGACTGCCTTTCGTCCCTGCAGGCCGCGGCCCAGGGCGGCGACCCGGCCGCGGCGCAGGCTTGCTTTGCTCCCGACGCACAATGGCTCGACGCCGGCGGCGCCGCTCAGGGGCCGGAGGGCGTGCGCGCGGGCTTCGAGCGGCTGGCCAGGCGCCGGGCCAAGCCGGAGGGCGCGCTGGCCTGGACGCGGCTCTCCACCGGGACCTGGCTCCTCACCGGCCTGAGGGATTCCGCGGGACAATGGGTCTTGTTGGCCGCCGACCTAGCCGGCGGGCCTGGCTTCTGGCAGGGGGCGCGCGTGTACGCAGCGGCGAGGCCGTGGGGCGCCCCCAAGGCCTCGGATGCGGCACTTCCTCGCGATAGCGCTCGGTCGCCGGTGATGACGGCTTCCGCGGTCGCCGCGGACTTCAACGCCACCTTCACGGCCGGGCGCGTCGAGGAGTGGCTCTCGCGCTGGACGCCGGACGCCGAGTTCGTCTCGGTCATCGGGCCTTTCGTCGGTCCCGAGGTGGGGACCTTCTTCCGCAAGCAGGCCGAGCGCTACATCCCGCCCACGTTCACGGTCACGCGCGACCATGGCGCCAGCCCGGACGGCGAACTGGTCGTCGAGGGCGTCCTCGACGGACGCTGCCGCGCGTCGGGGAGCCCGTTCGCCTTCCCGTTCATCATGACGATGCGCTGGCGCGGCGAGCTCCTGTCGCGCGTGTACGAGGGGTTCACGGCGGCCAACGACGGCTGCGGCCCATTCTGGACGTCGCCCCGGTAGTGGCCAGCCCCCGGCCGTCGGAGGATTTCGCCCGCCTGGCGGCCGACTGCGCCGGCGAGACGGTCACCTTCCGCCGCCTGCTCGGCGATATGACGCCGCGCGACCAGGCCCTGCTCACGCTGATGCTCTCGGCCGCCTTCCTGCATCCGGTGCCGATGCCGGGCATCTCGACGCTGTTCGGCGCCGTCATCGCGCTCTGCGGCTGGCGGATGTCGCGGGGGAAGGGCCCGTGGATCCCGGCGCGCTGGATCGACAAGCCCTTGCCGGCCCGGTTCCTGCGCGCGGTGTTCGGCGTCTTCGCGCGGCTCTTGGGAAAGCTCGAGAGCGTCCTGCGCCCGCGGGCCAGGTTCCTGGCCGCCCACCCCGCCCTGCGCCGCGCCAACGGGGCGGGCCTCATGTTCGTGGGCTTCCTGATCCTGGTGCCGCTGCCGCCGCCGACAAATTTCCCGCCGGCCATCGCGGGCTTCCTGCTCTCGGCGGGAATCCTCGAGGACGATCTGCTCTTCGTCGCCTTGGGCTGGCTTGCCGTCGCCCTGAACGCCGTGATCTTCGGCCTGATCGCCGTCTACGGTCTAGACGCGATCGGCCTTCTCTGGGACCGGCTGACCGCCGCTTAAGCGGCTACCGGCTGGCTCGACGAAGCGATCTGGCTCAGTACGAAGGGCAGGATGCCGCCGTAGCGATAGTACTCCGCCTCGGCCGGGGTGTCGATGCGGACCACGGCCTTGAAGGCGGTCTTCTTGCCGTCGACGGCCTCCGCGATGACCGTCGCCTCCATGCGCGGCTTGACCCCGCCGGCGATGCCGGCGACCTCGAAGGTCTCCGTGCCGGTGAGGCCCAGCGACTTGGCGCTGTCGCCGTCTTTGAACTGCAGCGGCAGGACACCCATGCCGACCAGGTTCGAGCGGTGGATGCGCTCATAGCTCTCGGCCACGACCGCCTGGACGCCGAGCAGCATCGGCCCCTTGGCGGCCCAATCGCGCGAGGAGCCGGTGCCGTACTCCTTGCCGGCCAGGACGATGAGCGGCACCCCGCGCTTCTTGTACTCCATCGCGGCGTCGAACACCGTGGTCTGCGCCGCTTCCGGCAGCAGCAGGGTGTAGCCGCCCTCGACGTTGTCGAGCATGAGGTTGCGGATGCGGATGTTGGCGAAGGTCCCGCGCATCATGACCTCGTGGTTGCCGCGCCGCGCGCCGTAGGAGTTGAAGTCCGAAGCCGCGATGCCGAGGCCCATCAGGTGCTTGCCCGCCGGCGAAGAGGCCTTGAAGGAGCCGGCCGGGGATATATGGTCGGTCGTCACTGAGTCGCCGAGGACGAGGAGCGCCCGGGCCGCCTTGATGTCGGCGGACTCGCGCGGCGCGCCCGCGAAGCCGTCGAAGTAGGGCGGGTTCTGGATGTATGAGGAAGCGGCGTCCCAGTCGTAGCGCTCGCTGGCCTTCACGGCGATCCCGCGCCAGGCGTCGTCGCCGTCGGCGGCCTTGGCGTACTCGGTCTCGAACTGCGAGCGCTTGACGCACTTGGCGACCACGGCGGCCACCTCGTCGTTGGACGGCCAGATGTCCTTGAGCATGACCGGTTTGCCGTCCTTGCCCGTTCCGATCGGCTCCCGGGTGAGGTCTAAGTCCATGCGGCCGGCCAGGGCGTAGGCCACGACCAGGGGGGGCGAGGCCAGGTAGTTGGCACGGCAATGCGGGTTCACGCGGCCCTCGAAGTTGCGGTTGCCCGAGAGTACGGCGGCCACGACCAGGTTCTTGGCCTCGACGGCCTTCGACACGGCCTCGGGCAGGGGGCCGGAGTTGCCGATGCAGGTGGTGCAGCCGTAGCCGACCAGATGGAAGCCCAGGGACTCGAGCGGGTTCATGAGCCCGGCGTCCTTGAGATAGTTCGTTACGACCTTGGAACCCGGGGCCAGGCTGGTCTTGACCCAAGGGTGGGCCTTGAGGCCGCGCTCGACGGCCTTCTTGGCAAGGAGTCCGGCGGCCACGAGGACCGAAGGGTTCGAGGTGTTGGTGCAGGAGGTGATCGCCGCGATGACGACCGAGCCGTGGCGCAGAGGCTCGGGGCTGCCGGCCAACGGCGACTCCGCCTTGGGGTCGGGGGCCTCGTCCTTGGAGAGGAACTCGCCCAGGGCCTTGTCCCACTGGGGCTTGGCCTCGGAGAGGTCCAGGCGGTCCTGGGGCCGCTTGGGTCCGGCCAACGAGGGCTTCACGCTCCCCAGGTCGAGCTCGAGGGTGTCGGTGAAGACCGGCTCCGGCGAGGAGGCGCTTAAGAAAAGGCCCTGAGCCTTGCAGTAGTCCTCGACCAGGCGCACGGTCTCCTCGGGGCGGCCGGTCAGGGCCAGATACTCGAGCGTGCGCGCGTCGACCGGGAAGATGCCGGCCGTAGCGCCGTACTCGGGGGCCATGTTGGCGATGGTGGCTCGGTCAGCCACCGGTAGTTGGATGACTCCCGGCCCATAGAACTCGACGAACTTGCCGACCACGCCTTTCTTGCGCAGCATCTGGGTGGCGGTCAGCACCGCGTCGGTGGCCGTGGTCCCCTCGGGGAGCTTGCCCGAGAGGCGCATGCCGACCACCTCGGGGATGAGCATGGCCACGGGCTGGCCGAGCATGACGGCCTCGGCCTCGATGCCGCCCACGCCCCAGCCCAGCACACCCAAGCCGTTGATCATCGTGGTGTGGGAGTCCGTGCCGACGACTGTGTCGGGATAGGCCAGATACTGGCCGTCTTCCTCATGAGACCAGACCACGCGCGCTAGGTGCTCGAGGTTGACCTGGTGGACGATGCCGACCTCGGGCGGGACGACTCGGAAGTTGGAGAAGGCCTTCTGGCCCCATTTAAGGAAGACGTAGCGCTCTTTGTTCCGGGTGAACTCCATCGCGGCGTTCTTGGCGAAAGCGTCGGAGGCCCCGAAGAAGTCGACCTGGACCGAGTGGTCGATGACGAGGTCGACGGGCACCAGGGGGTTGATCTTGGAGGGCGAGCCGCCGAGCTTGGCTACGGCGTCGCGCATCGCGGCCAGGTCGACGACGGCCGGCACGCCGGTGAAGTCCTGCATCAGCACGCGGGCGGGCATGAAGGAGGCCTCGGCGTCGGAGCGGCGCTCCTTGGCCCAGCCGGCGGCGGCGCGCACGTCGGCGGCGCGGACGTGGTGCCCGTCCTCGTTGCGCAGGAGGTTCTCGAGGAAGACCCGCATCGAGTAGGGCAGGCGGGTGATGTCGTGCTCCTTCTCGACGGCCTGGAGGCGGAAGATCTGGTAGGTGCGGCCGCCCGACACGAGCGGGCTCTTGGCTTTGAAGCTGTCCAGCCGGGTCTTTTTCACGTGGGATCCTCCGCGCCGTCTAAGTGGGTGAGCAGCCGACCGGACCATTTTAGTATAGTAAACGCTCCTCCGGATGGTCCTCTCCCTTCTAAGAGTCGTCGGCCCCGCGGATGTCCTGGATATCGCCTTGGTGGCGGTGCTCATCTACGCTCTGCTGGTCTGGTTCAAGCGCGCCCGGGCCGCCGTCGTGGCCAAGGGCATGTTGGTCGTAGCCGGCGTTTACCTGTTCGCCCGCACGACCGGGATGGTGCTGACCACCGGCTTGTTCCACGCCTTCTTCGCCATCGCCCTGGTCGCCCTGCTCGTCATCTTCCAGGAGGAGCTGCGCAGTGCCTTCGAGCGCATCGCCGTCTATAGCCTCTCGGGCGGGGCCGCCCCCCAGCCGACCCAGCGCCAGGTCGACATGCTGGTCAAGTCGCTGGGCGACATGGCCGAGGGACGCATCGGGGCCCTGGTGGTCCTGCGCGGCCGCGACCCCCTGGACCGCCACCTCGAGGGCGGCTGGAGCCTGGGTGGAGCGCTCTCCGAGCCTCTCCTTAAATCCATCTTCGACTTCCACTCCGAGGGCCACGACGGCGCCGTCATCATCGAGGGCGAGCGCGCCAGCCGCTTCGGGGTGCGCCTGCCGCTCTCACGCAATGCCGCCAAGCTCGCCGGCCTCGGCACTCGTCACGCCGCGGCGCTGGGCCTGGCAGAGCTCACCGACGCGGCCTGCGTCGTGGTCAGCGAGGAGCGCGGGGTCATCTCGGTGGCCGAGGATGGCCGCCTGGAGCCGGTGCCCGACGTCGCCGCCCTACGCGCGCGCCTCGAGCGCTTCCGCGCCGAGCGCGAGCCCGACCCGACGCGCGACGTCCTGGCCGAGTTCTTCCGCAGGAACGGGCGCGAGAAGCTCATCGCCGCCGGCACCTCCGCCGTCTTGTGGGCGGTCTTGGTCCTGGGTGCTAAGGAATGGCGCCACACCACGCAGGCCGCGGTGCACCTGCGCAACGTGCCCGCCCGCGTCGTCTCGGCTCGCGTAGCCCCTCAGACGGTGAGCCTGACCTTGTCCGGCGAGTTGCGCGACTTCTTGTGGCTCGAGCCGCGCCGGCTCGCGGTGCGCGTCGACGCCTCCCAGCTCAGGGCCGGCGCGCGCGCGGTCCCGCTCTCGGCGGAACAGGTCGTGCGCCCGCCGCGCCTGGCCGTCGAGGACATCTTCCCCGACGTCGTCGAGGTCGAGATCTCCAAGTGACCCCTCTGCTCCGCCCCTCTTCCGCGGCGCGCCGGCTCGTCGCCTGGCTGGCCGAAACGGCCCCAAAGCGTCTGCTCATCCTGACCCACGACCATCCCGACCCGGACGCCCTGGCTAGCGCTTGGGCGCTGTCGCTGGTGGCCCAGAAGGTGGCCCGGACCCGGGTCCGGATCGCCTACGGCGGCATCGTGGGCCGCCGCGAGAACCGCACCATGCTGGAAAGCCTCGAGGTGCCGGCCTATCCTCTGCGCCCGGGCGACCTCGACGACGGCGCGGTGGCCTTAGTCGACACCCAGCCCCCGTTCCGCAACAACCGCTTCCCGTTCCCCAAGCGCCGCCGCCCCGACATCGTCGTCGACCACCACCCGAAGAGTCCCGACACCGTCGCGCGCCTGACGATAATCGACACGACGGTGGGGGCTACCACGACGCTCCTGGCCGAGGCCCTGCTGGCCGCCGGCGTCAAGGTCCCGCGCCGCCTGGCCACCGCCATCGTCTACGGGATCGGCTCTGAGACCCAGAACCTCGGGCGGGAGACCAGCCCGCGCGACGCGGCGGCCTACACGACCTTCCTGCCGAAGGCCGACCTCAACGTCCTGTGGCGGATCTCCAATCCGCGCCGCCCGGCATCCTTTTTCTCCCATCTGGCGCGCGGCATCCGCGGCGCCTTCGTCTGGCGCGACGTCATCGGCGTCCACCTGCGCGAGCTGCCCACGCCCGACCGCGTGGCCCAGATGGCCGACTTCCTGCTCACCCACGAGAGGATGCGCTGGTCGGTGGTGACCGGGCGCTACGATGGGCGCCTGCACGTCTCCCTGCGCACGTCCAGCGAGACCACCCACGCCGGCCGGACCCTCAAGGCGCTGCTCGGCGGGGGGCACCGCGCCGGCGGCCATCGCATGATCGCGGGGGGCTCGCTCGAGGTCGGCCACGGGGTCCCGGAGCGGGTCTGGCGCCGCGCCGAGGACGGCGTGGCGCGGGCCTTCCTGCGCACCCGCGGAGCCGCGGCCGGCGCCCGGCCCGAGCATCCGTTCCGCGAGGCCTGATGGGTTTCCTCGGAGCCCTGGTCTTGGTCTGTCTGGCCGCCTCCTTCTTCGCGTCGCTGGCCGAGGCCGCCCTCTACTCGATCGGCCGGGCCCGGATCGAGACCCTGCGCCGTCAGGGGCACGGCTCGGGCGCCATCCTCGCGGCCCTGCGCGACAACATCGACGCCCCGATCGCGGCGATCCTCATCCTCAACACCTCCGTCAACACCGGCGCGGCGGCTTGGGTCGGCGTCCTGGCCCTGGAGCGCTTCGGCGAGGGGGGGTTGGCCTGGTTCACGGGGTTCTTCGCCCTGTCGATCCTCATCTTCGGCGAGCTCATACCCAAGAACCTCGGCTACAAGTACGCCAACCAGGCGGCGCCGCTGGTGGCCTGGCCGATCCGCGTCCTGGTCTGGGTGCTCTGGCCGCTGGTCAAGGTCAGCGCCGCGTTCACGGCGCTGTTTGGCTCGCGCGCGCGCCTGGCCCCGGTGCCCGAGGACGACATCATCAGTTTGGCCACGATGAGCATGCAGGGCGGCGGCATCCGCACGCAGGAGGCCAAGTGGGTGGTCAACGCCCTCCACTTAGACAAGCTCACCGCGCGCGACATCATGACCCCGGCCCTGGTCGTCTGGCGGGTCTCGGCCGAGATGCCGCTGAGCATGGCGGCGCCCGAGGCCGAGGTATGGCGCTTCTCCCGGATTCCGGTCTACGCCGGCTCCGACGACGTCCATATCGTGGGGGTCGTGGAGCGCCGCCGGGTGTTCCAGGAGCTCGTCACCGGCGGCGGGGAGAGGACGATCCGCGAGCTCATGAGCCCGCCGGTCTTCGTCGACGAGGAGTTGCGCGCCCATGCCCTGCTCGACATGTTCATCAAGAGCCGGACCCACCTCTTCTGCGTGCGCAAGGCCGACGGCCGCTGGTCCGGGATCGTTTCGCTCGAGGACGTGCTCGAGGCTCTGCTCGGTCAGGAGATCGTCGGCGAACAGGACATGTTCGAGGACATGCAGCACGCCGCCCGCGAGGCCGAGCGAGCCCACTCCTTGAGCGCCGAGATCAAGGAGGGCGGCGGCGTCATCGAGCGCGCCGTCGTGGCGGCCGGCGCCGGGCTGGCCGGGCGCCTGCTGCGCGAGGCCGGCCTGCCGCGCGAGGTGGTCATCGGCACGATCGTGCGCGGCGGCACCGTCATCGTCCCGCACGGCGAGACGCGCCTGCTGCCCGGCGACAAGGTCACTTTGATCGGAAAGAAGGACGACGTTCAACGGGCGCTGCGGGGCCTCACCGAGCCCGCCGCCCTCACGGAGCCAATGCCATGAGACATAACCCCAAGATCCACCTGCCCGAGCGCATCGCCCGCCTCGAGGAAGTCGCCTACAACCTGTGGTGGAGCTGGAACCTCTCGGCGCGCGGCTTGTTCAAGACCATCGACCGCACCCTGTGGCAGGAGACCCACCACAACCCGGTGGCCGTCCTGGTCAAGTGCCGCCGCGAGGTCCTCGACGCGAAGGCCAAGGACCCGGCCTTCCTGCAGTGGTACGACTCGGTCGTGGCCCAGTTCGACGAGTACATGAAGGACCCCAAGCCCTGGTTCAAGGCCAAGCATCCCGAGGCGCGCGGCTCGGTGGCGTACTTCTCGGCTGAGTTCGGCGTCCACAACTCCCTGCCGATCTACTCCGGCGGCCTGGGCATCCTCGCCGGCGACCACTGCAAGACCGCCTCGGACCTCGGTATCCCGCTCAACGGCGTGGGCTTCATGTACCCGCAGGGCTACGTCCAGCAGCGCGTCGGCGTCGAGGGCTGGCAGCAGAACATCTACGAGATGATCGACTGGTCGAGCTCGCCCGTGCGCCCGGCGCTGACGCCCGACGGACAGCCCTGCTTCCTGCGCCTGAACCTCGGCGGCTGGCCGCTGCAGGTGGCGGTCTTCCGAATCGACGTGGGCCGCGTGCCGCTCCTCCTCATGGACACCAACGTCGAGGGCAACGACCCCGGCGACCGCGAGATCTCGGGCCGGCTCTACGGCGGCGACCAGACCATGCGCCTGCGCCAGGAGATCGTGCTCGGCATCGGCGGGGTGCGCGTCCTGCGCGCCCTGGGCGTGGACCCCGAGGTGTGGCATGCCAACGAGGGCCACGCGGCCTTCCTGCTCCTCGAGCGCATCCGCGAGCGCGTCGAGGCGGGCCTCTCCTTCGAGGCCGCGCGCGAGGAGGTGTCGCGCTCGACCCTGTTCACGACGCACACCCCGGTGGCGGCCGGCCACGACGTCTTCCCCGAGGAGCTCATCGAGCAGTACTTCAAGAACTACTGGCCCTCGCTGGGTCTCGACAAGGAGCAGTTCATGGCCCTGGCCCGCACCGGCGGCAAGCCGGGCTGGAACATGTCGGCCCTGGCCCTGCGCCTGGCCGGCCGCGCCAACGGCGTGAGCCGCCGCAACGGTGTCGTGGCCCGCGAGATGTGGAAGGACCTCTGGCCCGGGAAGCCGGTCGATGAGATCCCGATCAGCCATGTCACCAACGGCGTCCACCTGCCGACTTGGCTGAGCCAGCGCATGTCCGAGCTTTACGCCACCCATCTGGCCGCGGACTGGCGCAAGCGCCAGGACGACCCGGCGATGTGGGCCAAGATCGACGAGGTGCCCGACGAGACGCTCTGGGCCACCCACCTGCGCTGCAAGCGCGACCTGCTCAACTTCCTGCGCGGGCAGGTGCGCAACCGCTGGAAGGCCGACCGGGTCGACCCGACCCAGGTTCTGGCCGGCGGGGCGCTGCTCGACCCCGACGCGCTGACGATCGGCTTCGCGCGGCGCTTCGCGCGTTATAAGCGCGCGACGCTCATCCTCCATGACCTCGAGCGCCTCAAGAAGCTCCTGCTCGACCCGTGGCGGCCGGTCCAGCTCGTGTTCGCCGGCAAGGCCCACCCGGCCGACGACGGCGGCAAGCAGCTCATCCAGCAGGTCTACAAGCTGGCCAAGGACCCGGCCATCGGCGGCCGCATCGCCTTCGTCGAGGACTACGACATGCACAAGGCGCGCTACCTCGTGCAGGGCGTGGACCTGTGGCTCAACAATCCGCTGTTCCCGCTGGAGGCCTGCGGCACGAGCGGCCAGAAGGCCGCCGCCAACGGCGTGCCGAACCTCTCCATCCTCGACGGCTGGTGGGAGGAAGGCTATACGCGCGAGAACGGCTGGGCGCCCAAGGGCTCGGAGGGCCTGCCCGACGAGGAGCGCGACGCCGCCGACGCGGCGGCCATCTACTCGGTCCTCGAGGAGCAGATCGTGCCGCTGTTCTTCGAGCGCAACCAGAAGGGCATCCCGGCGGGCTGGGTGCGGGTCATGAAGCAGTCGATCAAGACCACGGCCCCGCAGTACTGTTCGGACCGGATGCTCAAGGATTACTCGGAGAAGCTCTATTTCCTAGCGCGGGAAGCGGCGGTGGCGGCGCGGTAGCGTAGCCGGCGGAGCACGGCTCGGACCGCGTGGCGGTCGTCCTCGTACGCGGCCGGGCCGTTGCTCAGCTGATTGGCCGAAACGAAATCGTGATGCCCTCCCCGCCAACCGTGATACTCGGGGTAGGGAGGGTAACCGCTCCGGTCCGCGCTGATCCCAAAATCGACGATCTTGATCCGCCCTCGAGGTCCGATCAGGATGTTCTCAGGCTTGAGGTCCGAGTGCACTAAACCGGCGGCCTCTAGTACCGCCAGACCCCTCTTAAGCTGGGACGCGATCCGCTCGAGGGTGCGCGGTGCGATGGCGCGCCGTCCTTCGGCCCACTCGTCGAGCGTCTTGTAGCGCTCCAAACTCTCCATGACGAGGACGCCGAGCTCCGCGTCATGCGCGGCCCGTACGAAGATCTCGCTGCCGCCCGCCGCCGCTAGGCGCCGGCTGACATCGGCCTCGTGGGCCATCATCCCGCCCGGGTCGAGATAGGGGATCTTCACCGCCACCGGTTCCCCAGGCGAAAACAGGGCGCGCGAGATAGGGGAGGTCTTCGGAAAGGCTCCGCGGCGGACCTCGGCATGGTCGCCTTCCCCTAAGTCGGCGATGACGTTGGGGTCCGGGTTGATCCCGTAGCGGGTCCGGACCAGGGAGAGGAGCTCGGCTGGTTTGGCGGAAAGCGTCATAGTCACGGCCGGGACGGCGCTTGCGGTCCGGACCGCCGCCCTGACAGTCTGTGCGTATGCCGATGCGGCGGGGAGAAGGAGGCCCAGAAGAGCCAAGCGTACGAAGGGACGAAGCTCGAGCATCGCCCAGAGTATGTCAAAGGCCGGAGGAAATTGCCCGGCCCATAATGCCTACTCTGCTGCGGGTCGAATGGGATAGGCCGAAAGGTCCTCGTAACGATGGGACGCCTCGGGTATAACATAGGGGTGAGACGGGGACTGAGCATCGTCTTTTCCGCGGCCTTGGCCGCGGAGGGCGCCGTCCCGGCGTTCGCCCAGACGGTGGCTGGGCGGACGGTCGGCGTCGTCGTCGTGCCGACGGCTCCCGTGGGCGGCGCGGCGGCCGCGTCCGGAGCGACCGCCCCGACCTTGGCCCCGGTCTTGCCGGGCGCCGGCCTGACTTCGCCGGTCCTCCCGACGCCCGCGGCCCCCGCTGCGTCGGCGCTCACGGTGCTCTCCGCGCAGGCTCAGGCGTCGGCCGCGCCGGCGATCCCTTTCGTCGCCGCCGGTGCTTTCCCGACTCCTACGGCGGAGGCGCCCCCGGCGCCGGGAAAGACCGTCCGCGGCGCGGCGCGAGCCTCGGCGCCCTTGCGAGCGTTGGCGGCCGGCGGCCCGAAGGCGTCGGCCCCGCGTCTGGGACTCTTCTTCGACGGCTCCGGACCCCGGAACGCGGCCAAGGAGGCGGATGCCCCGGTGTCCGCCGCCGCGCCGACCCGCGGCGAAAGCGTCTTCGAGGCCATCGCGCGGTTCCGGGCCGGCGAGAAGGACCTGGGCGTGGCCCGCCAGGCCGGCCTGACCACCTCGAGCGTCTATCAGCTGCGCGACCATCCGCGGGTCTTCGTCAAGCACGCCCAGGGGTGGCTCAAGTGGGCCTGGGCGCTGCGCCGGTACACCCTCGCTAGGATCGCCAGCCGCCTAGGCTCGCGGACCGTAGTGGTAGACGGCGTCGAAATGATCGAGATCGCCGGCACGCCGGGCAAGCCCGGGCCGATCGTCCCCTACAAGTTCGTCGACGGCTCGACCCAGCTCACGATGACGGCCGACACCAAGGGCGTCACCCACGCCGAGACACGCCGGCTGCGCAGCGAGCTCAACGCGCTGGGCATCCTATGGATGGACGCACGGCCCGCCAACGTCGGCTACCTGCTCGACGCGGACGGCAACAAGCGGCCGGCCGTCATCGACATGGACCTGCTCTTCGACCTCCGGTCCCGCGGGCTGGGCGGGCTGCTCCGGGCGTACGTCTGGACGCGCGACAACGTCCTATTAGACGCCGCGTACTGGTTCCAGCAGGCCCAGTCCGAGGTCAGCCTCTTCCTCATCGGCAAGCGCGAGAAGAAGCCGGCTCCAGAGCCGAGCGCCGCGGAGCGCAAGGTCCTCGAGGCCATCGTCCGGGTGCGCGCCGGCGAGACCGGCTTGGCGGTGATGCGCCAGGCGGGACTCAGCACCTCGAGCGTCTATCAACTGCGCGAGCACCCCGGCGTCTTTGTCAAGCACGCGCAGTGGTGGATGGCCCCGGCCTGGGCGCTGCGCCGGCTGGGGCTCCGGCTCATCGCGCGCCGGCTGGGCTCGGCGCCGGTCATCGTCGACGGCGTCGAGATGACGGCCATCGGCGGCGCGCCGGGGCGGCCCGGGCCGATCGCCCCCTACAAGTTCCTCGGCAGCTCGACCCAACTGACCATGACGGCCGACACGAAGGGGGCCGACCACGCCGACACACGGGCCGTGCGCGACGAGCTCAACGCCCAAGGCATCATCTGGATGGACGCGCGGCCCTCCAACATCGGCTACCTGAAGGACGCGGAGGGCGGCCGCCGACCGGTCGTCATCGACATGGACCTGCTCTTCGACTTCGGCTCGTTTGGGCTGGGCCGGCTGGTCCGCGCGTTCGCCTGGGCGCGCAAGAACATCTTCTTCGACGCCAACTACTGGCTGCTGCAGGGCTACGCGGCGGTCGGCCTGCGCCTGATCGGGAAGGCCGACAAGGGCGGCCCAGGGTAGACGCTAGGGAATCGAATCCATTTCAAGCCGCCCGGTGGTAAAGTCGTCCATCGGCATCTTGAAGGGACCTGAGTGCCAGCCTATCGGCAGGCCCCAAGCCACCTTCGTCGTCGCCGCCATGAACACGAGACGTCCAGTGGCGGTGTCGATGCCTAGGCTGACCGTCTTGTCGACGGATTCCCAGCGTCCGCTGGCTCGGAGAGCGAGGGTGAGGATGCCGTCACGCTGTGCCGACCCGATGAGCTTGTATTCCTTGCTGCCGGGCTTGAAGGGGCCTTCGGTAACCTTGCCGGTGGCCCGATTGAAAAAGAGCGAGGCGAATTGCGGCTGTTCATCCTTGGTGCCGACTGCCTGAATCTCGACCTCGTTGTTGAAATGGGGTTCGACCGCCACCCGGAAGCCGCTGGCGCTCTTGTAGGCGCCTAATGGGATGTTGTCCAGGATGCTTGGAAGCGACAACACCTTCGCCAAAACACTCACAGATTCTATTGGGACCGCGCCGCGCAGGGTCGCGGGTGTCGTTCGGGCAAGCTCGTCCGGTCCATTGAGTCCAGATCGGCGGGTCGGAGGCCCGGGGAGCTCGGCGTCGATGTTATCAGGGCTAAAGACACGTCCCGTGAAAAGCGTGTCGAGCGCGAGTTCGCTCTCGGAGGCGGAGGCTCCGGGGCTGGCAAGGGTCTGGACGGCCTGGGTTAGGCCCCGCGCGGCGACGGGCACGGCCGCCTCAGGGGCGGCGACAGGCCGGGCGCCGTCAACCTGGGCGGAGATCGGGCCCGTTTGCAATGACGGCGCGACGGCGGCCGCGAGGACTGCGGCGGCGGCAGGGGGCGCGGAGGCGAAAGCGCTGGGTGCTGCGACGGCGGCGTTGGCGTGCGGCGCGGCGTTAGACAGCGGCACCGACAGGGAAGGCAGGGAGCTCGGCCGGGGAGCGCTCAGCGGGGAGACGCCGGGGCCGGCGGCGCCGGCGGCGCCTAGGCCGGCGGCTACAGGGGCCACGGGGACCGAAGCAGCCCGGGCAAAGGCCTGGGCGGCGGCGCGCAGGGCTAGCGGGCCGGGGCTGACGACCAATATGGAGGCGGCTAAGGTGGTTAAGAAAGTCTTACGGGTGGCGGTTGTCATCCCTTAAGATTACCCGGCGCCGTCTTTTTTCTATTGGATGGAACGGACAGGGCAACCCAGGCGTTGTGCCCAATCCCGACCGGACCAGAGGGCCTAGGGGGGCCGCTACTTCTTGGCCGCGACCAAAGTGACGGCCCGGCGGTTCTTCGGGCCGCAGGCGTCGTAGTCGCCCGTGCAGTCCGGCTTCTCCTTTCCGTAGGAGATCGTGCCGACCTGGGCCGCCGGCAGGCCCGCGCGGGTGTAGTACTCGCGCACGGTCTTGGCGCGCTTCTGGCCCAGGGCCAGGTTGTACTCGCCGGTGCCCTTCTCGTCGGCGTGGCCCTCGACGAGGACCGTGAACTCGGGGTGCTGCTTGAGATAGGCGAGGTTGTCTCGCAGGATGTCGGTGGCCGTCGGCGAGAGGCCGTACTGGTCGTACTCGAAGTAGATGTTCCCGAGCTCCGGCGCCGCGGCGTAGTTGCCGACGCGGATGTCGGTCTCTCCCATGTCCTCGCCCTTGGCGTAGTCGAGCCGCGGGCCGTCGACGTCGGAGGAGGACCCGGCGGCGCCCTTCTTGCCGGCGGCCCCCTTCTTCGCGGACTTGGACGTCGCGGCGCAGGAAGACAGAAGCAGGACGGCGGCGAAGATGGCTAGAGCGTTTTTCATAGCCTTGATTTTACCAGACCCGGCAGGGCTTTGGGCGGACCATCCGGTCGCCGGCCTTGCAGGCGAAGGAGGCCGCGAACTCGGGCATGTTCGAGAGCGGGCCGTTCACGCGCCACTCGGCGGCGGAGTGCGGGTCGACCACGGCCAGCATCCGGGCCACGGCCTCGGTGCGGTTCTGGCACCAGACCTGGGAGAAGCCCAGGAAAAGACGCTGGCGGGCCGTGAACCCGTCGCCCGGGTCGGTAGGCGGGGCGGCGTCGAGCGCCATCTGTGCCACGCGCAGGCCGCCGTTATCGGCGGTGTTCTCGCCGAGGGTCAGCTTGCCGTTGAGCGTCACGCCGGGCAGCGACTCGTAGCTCCCGTATTGGTCGACGAAGCAGGCCGCGCGCTCCTCGAAGGCCTTGGCGTCCTCCGCGGTCCACCAGTCCTCCATGTTGCCCTTGGCGTCGAACTTGCGCCCTTGGTCGTCGAAGCCGTGGGTCAGCTCGTGGCCGATGACGGCACCGATGCCGCCGAGGTTGAGCGCCTGGTCGCGCTGGGCGTCGAAGAACGGCGGCTGGAGTATGCCGGCCGGGAAGTTGATGTCGTTCATCTGCGGGTTGTAGTAGGCGTTGACCGTCGGCGGGGTCATGTACCAGTCTTCGCGGTCGACCCGGCGGCCGATCTTGGCGAGCTGGCGCCGGAACTCGTAGTCGCGCGCCGAGCCGACCGAGGCGACGAGGTCGGCGCGGTCGACCTTGACCCCCGCGTAGTCGCGCCACTTCTTGGGATAGCCGACCTTGTTGCGCATGGTCTTGAGCTTGCCCCGGGCGCGGGCCTTGGTCTTGGGGGTCATCCAGTCGAGCGCGTCGATGTCGCGCGCCAGGGCCCCTTCGACCGCGACGACCAGGGCGTCCATGGCGGCCTTCGCCTCGGCGGGGTAGGCGACCTCGACGTAGCGGCGGCCGAGGTCGTGGCCGAGGGTGCCGTCGACGAGCTCGACGCAGCGCTTCCAGCGAGGCTTGAGCTCCTTGGCGCCGGTCAGGCGGCGCCCGAAGAAGTCGAAGCTCTCCTCGACGAGAGCGCGGTCGAGCAGCGGCGCGGCCGAGGAGAGCGCGCGCCAGCGCAGGTAGTCTTTGACGTCGGAGAGCGGCGCCTCGGTGAGGAGGCGTGAGAAAGCGGCCATGAAGTCCGGGGAGGCCACGTTGACCTCCTTCCAGGCCGGGCCGCCGGCCGCGGCGAAGTAGGCCTCCCAGCCGAAGTCCGGCGCCAGCTTGGCCAGCCCGGCGCGCGGCTTCTTGTGGTAGACGTTGGCGGGGTCGCGGCGCAGCACGCGGTCCATCGAGGCCTTGGCCAGCGCGGTCTCGACGCGCATGACCGCTGCGGCGCGCGCGGCGGCCGCGGCGGGCGAGTCGCCGGCCAGGCCAAAGGAGCGCGCGGCGTGCCATTCGTAGGCTTTGCGGATGTCGGCCGACTTGGCGTCGCCTTTTAGGTAATAGTCGCGGTCGGGCAGGCCGAGGCCGGCTTGGTCGAGGCCGGCGATGACCTTGGCCGAGTTCTTGAAGTCCTGCTCGGAGCCGTAGCCGAAGCCGGCGTTGACGCCGCGCCGGTGCATGCGGGCGAGCAGGGGGGGCAGGTCGGCGGCGGACGCCAGGGCGTCGACCTCGGCCAGGAGGGCGGCGATGGGCTTCACCCCGGCGGTCTCGGCCGCGGCCTCGTCGACGCAGGACGCGTAGAGGCCGCCCGCGCGCCGGTCGGCGTCGTCCTTGGGCTTGGCGGCGGCGGCCTCGAGCAGGCCCTTTAGGATGGCCTTGTTGCGCTCGGCAAGCTCGTTGAAGCGGCCCCAGCGCGACTGGTCGCCCGGGATGGGGTTGGCCTTCATCCAGCCCCCACAGGCGTAGCGGTAGAAGTCGTCGCAGGGTTTTATGGTCAGGTCCATGACGGCGGGCTCGACGCCGCGCGGCACGGCGGCGGCGGGGACGGCGAGCAGCAGCGACAGGGCGATGGCTTTCATGGAGACCTCTATCGAACGTGGGTCAGTATAGAAATTCGCGGACCTTTTGATAGACTGGCCGGGCCGTCCCGGAGGTGGTATGAACGGAGTCGCCCCCCTCGTTCTGTCGCTGGCCGTTTCTTTCGCGGCCGTCCCCGCCCAAGCTCGTTCCATGGAGTCGCTTAAGGCCCTCGGGGCGCGCTTCTCGGCCGCGTCGGCGGTCCTTCCCAAAGAGCTCGGCGACCAGGATCCGGCGCGCGCCCTGCGCTACGCTCGGCTCGGCTCGGACCGGGCCTACCGCCTGGGCATGGACCTCCAGATGATGCGGCGCACGGCCGCCGAGGCTTCGACCGTCCTGGCCGAGGTCGCGACCGACCCCGCGCGCCGCGAGCGGCTGGAGTTCCTGCTCAAGTTCCTGCTCGACGCCTACCCCGTCCAGGGCGACGGGGCCTCCTACGTCATGGACAAGGCCCTTTGGCTCAAGTACGAGATCGCCGCCCCCGTGGCGCCGGAGCTGCGCGAGGCCGTCATCGCGCTCGTCGAGCGCTTCCAGGCCGCCGACGCGGCGACCAAGGCCCTGCGCGCCGACGTCGACGCCTTGGCGGCGGCCGTGAAGGCCGCCCCGGCCGCCGGCGAGCGTTCGGTCTGGCTCTCGGAAGGGCTGGCGGATTCGGCGGGCCGGCAGGAGGCCTATTCGGCCTACGCCCTGCCCAAGGTCGAGCTCCTGCTCCCGCTCGTCCGCTAGTGCTCGCCGAGCTGCAAGGGGTCTCCCAGCCGGGCGGACAGCCCGGGCGCCGGCGCTGGTTCGCCGACGAGGAGATGGACCTCATCATCTGGCAGTCGGAGTCCGGGGCGCTCTTGAGCTTCCAGCTCTGCTACGACAAGACCGGCTTCGAGCGCGCCTTCAGCTGGAAAGACGGAGCCCCTCCGACCCATGCCGCGGTGGACCAGGGCGAGGACCTCCCCACCGACAACCGCTCGCCGGTCCTGCTCCCCGACGGACGCCCGCCGCTGGCGGCCGTGGTGGCTGACTTCCGGCGCCGTGCCGTCGGGCTCGACGCCGGGCTCGTCGCCCGTGTCGTCGCCGTCTTAGAGGCTTTTCGGCCGGGGGCGTAGCGGTCTGAGGGTAGGGTCCGGCGGGTCGTTGTGCGGCGGCTCCTGGAGCGGCCCGTAGTGCGGGATGTAGACCTTCACGTAGCGCGGTTTTCCTTCCGCATCAGGGACCCAGCCGTAGTAGTAGCCGCCCAGCGCGGGGCTGCCGTCGGGCCGCGGCGGGTCCGAGACGACGCAGGGCGGCTCGGTGCCGTCGGCGCAGCGCGGCCCCAGCGGCCGGTTGGAGGGCCCGGTGACGCGGCGGAACTCGCGTCCCGCGCGGGGGTCCGGGGCCGCGCGCTCGCGGCGTTCGATGGAGCCCTCGGCGCGGGGGTTCGAACCGCGCGGCGGCAGGACCGGAAGAGTGTTCAACGCCGGGCCGGGTTGCGGCGCCGTGCCGGCTTTCTCCGGGAGGCGGCCCGCTTCCAAGGCAGTCTCGGGCCGGGCGCCGTCGCCGTCGAAATCCGGCGGGGATTGGGCCAGCAGGGCGGCTGTCAAGAGGACGACGCTCACGCCCCTATTCTACCCCGCGGAGAGCCCTGCGGAGAGCCCTGGCGGGCGGCGACGTTCCCCGTTATATTCCAGACGCACCATGCATGCTCGCTACGGCCCTCACGCCTCCCTGCCCGGGCCCCTGCTGGCTCGCCTGACCGCACTGGCCGCGGCCCAGGAGGCCCTCAAGGGCGTCTATCTGTTCACCATGACGGTCGAGGGCTCGGACCCGGCCAGCGCGTTCGGCTTCGTGGCTGATGGGTCGGAGGTCATGAAGGCCGCCAACGCCTTCCTCGAGGCCGCCGACCCCGACATGCCGGCTTCCCTTATAAGCCAGGACATCCAGGCCCTGCCGCTGACTCCGGACGCCGCCGCGGACATCCGGCCGTTCGCCGTCATCGTGTTGGAACGCTGACCCTGGGATCTAGCCTGGGAGAAAGGACCCGGCTGACAAGGGCCGTCGAGGCCTACGGAATCGGGGCTGATCGCCGTCAATGCAATCGGACGGCCGCCTGAGTAGGATTTAATCTATGAAGCCTGTACTGCTCCTCTCCCTGGTCGCCCAACTGCTGATATCCCCGGCCGCCGCGCAGCTGCGGACGGCCGCGCCGTCGCTCCGGCCGCTCACCGTCCTTCCCGCCGTCGGCGCTCCGCTGAGCCTGCCGAATTTGACGGTGAGCGCCGCCCCCGCCCTGCCGTCGCTGACGCTCTCGGCGTCCCCGGCGGTCCCGACCGTACGCGCCGCGGCGCTTCCCGCGGCCGCGATCCCCTCCGTGACCGTCACGCCGTCTCCCGCTCTCGTCGCTGTCGGCATGGTCGCCAATGCCGTTCCGACCTCGGCCGCCGGATTGGCCGAGACCGTCGGCCGCTCGGCGCGCCAGGGCCCCGGCGCCGCCGCCTCGCCCGCCTCCCTCGGGCGGCTCTTCGACGGCATGCGCGCCCCCGGCGGCGCGGCCAACACCGTCGTCCCCGAGACGCGCCGCCGCGTCATCGCCGGGACGGTGCGGGCGCGCTTCACGGCCCAGCTCGACGCGATGGCCAAGATCGCTCCCGCCGACAAGCCCCTGCTCGACCAAGTGCGGTCGGAGGGCCTCGAGCTGCTCGGCCGCATAGACGGGCTCATGGCCCGCGGCGAGCTCGACCCGCGGGCCGACATCCGGACCTCGCCGGGCGACCAGACGGGCACGGTAACGCCGCGCGAGCTGCGCGTCGGGGTCTACCCGGTGGCGGCCGACCCGTTCCAGTGGGCGCACATCCTCATCGGCCTGCGCGCGATGGCGGAGCAGAAGCTCGACAAGGTCGTGTTCGTGCTGGCCGGCGACGATCCCCGCAAGCCCAATCTGACCCCGGCCTCCTTCCGCCATCCGATGGGCCGGGCCGTGCTCGAGCAGTTCGCCCCGTTCTTCGAGTTCTCGTCGATCGCCGCGGGGACCACCTTCGACGGGGAGACCAACATCTTCCGCCTGCTGAGCCTCAACAAAAAGCAGCGCATCCGGGCCTTCTACCTCGTCGGCGGCGACCACTACCGCCTGACGGACAGAAACGGCAACGACGACACCCTGCCGAAGATCGAGAAGCGCCTGGCCCGGCCGGACGCCGGGCACGAGCCGGAACGGCACAAGGTCGAGGTGGTCTTCACCGCCCGGGCCGGCATGGAGGATACCGTGCCGACTACGCTGACCGTGCACTTCCAGCCGGTCATGAGCTTCGACGCGTCGTCGTCCTTGGTGCGCGAGGGGCGGTTCGCCCTCATGCCTTACGCCGCCTACCAGTTCGTAGGCCAGCGGCGGCCCGGCCTCTACGGCATAGGCGTCCCGCCGAAGAAAGACTGACCGCCGTCCTCCCGGGTTGGCCGGAACGTTGCTATTCTTAAGTCCGCATCGAGGAGGCTCTATGCTGCTATTGACGGGAGCGCTCATGGGCGTGGTTGCGGCCCTGGGCTGGTGGCTGCTCTCCAAGGCTCTTAAGGAGACCGACAAGGAGCTGTTCTGGTCCGGCCGCGTGCTCGGCTGGCTGCTCTTGGCCGTCGGCCTGGGGGGCTTTCTCTGCGCCAGCATCTCCCACGGCCTGCGCGGCGTGAAGGCGTGCTCCTCCTGCGCGATGCACGGGGCCGGCGGGGCGCGGGCCAGCCAGCTTCCCCCGGGCCACCCGCCGCTGCCGGGCTCCGCCCAGCCTTAAAGCGCGGGCATCAGCGAACTTTCGCCGCTAGTCGTAGCCCTTGGGCAGGGCGTCCTTGCCTTGCTTCTGGCGCTTGACGAAGAAGCCGGTCACCGAGGCGCGCGCGCGGTCGCCGGCGTCGGCCTCGGTCTTCTTGATGGTGTGGGAGATCCCCCGGCCGATGAGCACGAGGCGGTTGGGCTTGGGCTGGACGTAGGTCCCCAGGCCGGGCCCGAGCAGGCGCTCGTTCTGCCCCGCGTTGTCTAAGTGGAAGCCGATCATCTTGCCCTCGGGGGCGCCGACGACGGGACGCTTGGGGTAGGCGCCGATGCGCGGCTTCTCCGCGGCGATCAGCAGCTCGCCGCCCCACTGGATGTTCCACTCCGGGTGGCCGTAGTAGGCGAAAGCCCCGATGTAGGAGAGCGAGTCGTCGTGCCAAGACAGGCCGGTGCCGGCGGGATAGAGGTAGGGGCGGGCCGAGAAGTAGTCCCAGTCCTTGCCCTGGGTCCCGATCCAGGGCTTGAAGGCCTCGGCCTCGGCGCGGACCTTCTTGAACAGGAGGTCGATGCCAAGCCCGGTCGGGTAGGGCTTGTAGGGCTGGTCCTCGGTGACGCGCTCGGAGAGGTAGACCGGGCCCTGAAGGCAGTCGCCGTCGCCGGTGCGGAAGGCTTTGATCCATTTTCCGGAGCGGACGTAGGCGTAGTCCTCGTCCTGCATGTAGTTCCAGAACAGGGTGAAGTCCTCCGGCGACAGGACGTCATCGAAGACGGCGTAGCTCTCGGTGGAGGCGATGGGCTTCATAAAAAGGAGAGGGCGCGCCGTCACCTGACCGGCGCGCCCTCCTGGGTCCCGGTCGTTACCAGGGTACGAAATCCGGGAACTGCTCGCCCTTGGCCTTCGCTTCCGCGATGTGGGCCGCCTTCGCCTTGTCGTCGATTTTGTTTTCCATTTTGATCCACCTCCTTCCTGCTCAAAGGATGCCGGAAACGCGCGCCGTGGGGCAGGGCTGACGGCACCAGGCATATGTGGGTCCTAGGGCCCATCTCCAGTCTGGGACCGATATTGTTTAGTCTTTCGCCTCATGACCCGCGCGCTGTACCTATTCCTCGAGTGGCTCTGGCTGGGCCTGGGGCTGGCCTGCTTGGCGGCCGCCTGCGCCGTCCTCGACGGCTCGCGTCTGGCAAGGCTGGAGGCCTGGCTGGCGGCCCGCGACCGCGCCGCGCGCCTCCTGCTCGGAATCGCCCTGCCGGCCGCGTTCGTCCTTTTCAAGCTCGCCCAGTACGCCGATTTCCACCTGATGAAGGAATCCGCCGGCGTGGCCAACGCGTTCTGGAACGCCGCGCACGGCCACGGGCTCGTCTCCGCGATCTACGGGGGGCAGTCATATCTGGGGGGGCATTTCGCGTTCACGTTCCTGCTGCTCGCCCCTGTACTGTGGCTGGTCCAGTCCATGACGCCGTTTGCGGTGCTCCATGGCGCCGCCACGGGGATCATCGGGCTGGCGGCGTTCGAACTCGGGCGGGGCGCCGGGAAGAGCAGCCTCTTGGGCTGGCTGGCCGCCCTCATGACGGTCTCCAACCCGATGTTCCGCAGCGTGGCGGTCTCCTTCATCGACAACGTCATCCTCGCCCCGGCCCTCTTCCTGTGGGCGGTCCATTGCTGGAGGACCGGCCGCCGCGGCGCGGCGTTGGCGCTGGGGGCGCTGCTCGTCACGACCCGCGAGCAGGTCCCGTTCCTGCTCGCGGGGCTGGCGCTGGCGGGTCTGGCCGGCCCGCGCGGAGGCCGGGGGCGCATGCTCGGCCTCCTCGCCGGCGCGACCGGCCTGTGGCTCTTCGAGCTGTGGGTCATCCGGTCCTCGAAGGGAGCTTGGACGGACTATTTCGACACCTGGGGCTTGTTCGTCCATCTGGGAGATTCTCCCGGGGACATAGCGCGCAACGCCCTGCTGCGTCCCTGGCTCTTCGCCGCGGCGCTCGTCTGGCCTTGGTCGAAGCTCTGGCTGGCGGTGAAGACGCTGGGCTCGTTCGCCCTGTTCCCGCTCTTGGCGGGGCCGGCGCTCATCCCCGCGCTGGCCACGTGGCTCCCGCATCAACTGGCCGCCTCGGGCACGGCGTTCCACGGCCTGCAGGAGCATTACGCGGCCCTGCTGTTCGGGCCGCTCGTATGGGCGTCCGTCGCGGGCCTCGTGGCGGTGGATAGGCTCGGCGCGTCGGCCCGGAAGGCCGGGTTCGCGCTGGCGCTCGGCGCCTGCGGCGCGAACTTCGTCACGAGCGCCGTCTTCCTGCCGCCGGAGCGCTCCTTCCCCGCGGCATGGCATGAGGCGGTTCCGGCGCTGGCCTCACGCATCCCCTCCGACGCCCCGCTCTGGTGCGACGAGTACCTCTCGCCGCATTTCGCCGCGCGGCGCTACATCAAGGCGCTGCCGTTCGGCCCCGAGGCCGTCTTCGAGCGCGGCGCCTTCAAGCCCGAGAAGGTGCTGTACTCGGAGTACTGGGTCCGCCGCGCCCAGGCCGCCACCGTCGCGGGCATCTTCGAGACTCTCCGCGGAGAGGGCTTCGTCGTCGAGGCCCGGGCGGGCGACCTCGTCCTGCTCTCGCGCCCTTGACCGCCTGATAGAGGTAGACTCGGGCATGGAACCTATAAACCGAGAGAGATTGGCCGCCGATTCCCGCCAGTTCCGCGGCGGGTTGGGAGTGTTGAGCTTCATCGTCGTGCGCGCCCTGCGCCAGGCGGGGGCTCCGGCAGACGAGGTCAAGACCGTCCTCGACGCCATGGTGGAGCGCTTCCCCGCGCTCTCCGACGCCGACCGCGCCGCGCTATGCGAGACGGCCTATGAGCGGCTCGGCGAGGAGAGGGCGAAGGGCTGGTAGCGTCAGGCCAGCTGAGCCCTGAGCGCGTCGGCTCGCTCCAGGAACGCCTTGAGCTGGTCTGAGGGCAGGATGGCCCCAGGCCGCCAGAGCGCCAGCCATTGGCCGCCGCCCTCGATGGACCAGCCGGTCTCTCCAGAGAGGAAGCCGGGGCCGGCGTTGAGGAACAGACTGGCCGCGGCCGCCTTGTCTTCGGCGATGAGGGTGTGGGTCTCGAGGAACGGGAGGACGATGTCCACGCTCTTCTTTGCCGCCACCTTCCCCGCGATGACCTTGAAGATCGGCAAGGCGGCGCCCGGGATATTGAAGAGGGCGACCGTCTGGGTGGTCAGCAGGATGTCGCCGTGTCGGGACCTGGCCTCATAGACCTCCAGATCGAACAGCCAGGTGTTCCTGGCTCCCGACTCCCCGAACATCACGTTTCTGAAGTGGTATCGGCGGGGAAGGTCTTCGGCGAACCAGAGGACGGGAATAAAGTCCCGGGTGGGCGGATCGGAGGTAAGCTCCTCGAGATAGCGCAGCCCGAGCGCCTGCGCCGCCGTCTTTCGTGACGCCGTCGTCGGTCGACGAGAGCCCTCGCGCAGGCTTGCGAGGACGGCAGCGACGGTCACGACGGCGGCCAGGCCGTAGAACGCCATTTCCGCGGGCCCCATGCGGCCCAGTATAGCGTTTAGGACCGGCTCCGGATGCTCGGCACGAGCACCATGCGGAGCTGGTCGTGGGAGTAGAAGACGTCCTCGTAGGAGCCCGAGGAGCCATCCGTCCGGACGAACGTCGCGCCCGAGCGCCGCACCACGTCGTTGCCCTGCCCGTCGAAGTTGAAGACGCGGTGGGACTTGGCCTCGGAGAGAACGATCTCGCGGACCCCGGCCTCCTTCGGCGATAGGTTCTTCGTGACCCAGCCGCCGACGCGGAAGCCCAGCCCGTAGCGCTTATGCAGGCGCGCCAGGTCCTTCTCATCGAGGCGCGTGCGGCCGCTCTCGAGCGCGCCCTGCGCCTCGGCACGCTTGACGAAGGCGGCCAGGGCCTCGAAGCCGTCGATATAGTACTCCCCGCGCCGGCCGTCGATGCGCGAGTCGAAGCCGAAGAGCTCGCGGCCGTCCTTGCCGGCCGTGCCGTCGCCGTTGGCGTCGAAGACCAGCACGGCCGTCCCGGGCGCCAGCTCATGGACGGCCACCGGCCGCCCGTTGCCGCGCATGTCGTAGCGGACGAGACGGTCGGTGGTCCGCACCCCCTCACCCGAGAGGTCGAAGATCAGCGGGTCGACCAGCATCGGGCTGTCGATGGTGATGTTTCGCTCGCCGTTTGGGAACTCGACGAGGATGGTGTTGCGCAGCGGCACGGGCAGGCTGTGGTCGTAGGCCAGGTGCGTCCACCGCGTCCCATTCAGCTCGACGAGGACCGCGCGGCCCAGGGAGTTCGTGGAGCAGCGGGCGACCCCGCGCCTGCACAGCTTGAGCCAGTCCTGCCGCTCGTCGGTGACTTGGGGGACGGGGCCGGTGAAGGCCTTTTTGAGTCCCGCCAGGGTCTCGGCGCGCCGAGGGGCGGCCCGGTTGGCGGCCATCCAGAGGTGGGTCCCTCCGGACCGCACGTGCTCGCGAAGCGGGGCGCCCTCGTGGAAGCCCGACCGGGCGGCGGGCTGCGCGATGACTTCGGGCCGCTGCTGCCCCTGTATGGGGAGGGCTCCGGCTACCGGCGTCGGGCTGGTGCGCTCGGCGCGCAGCTGGGAGACGTTCAAAGGCACCAGGTATTCCTCTTCCTGCGGCGCTTGGGCGAGGGGTTGCGCTGCTTCAGGGAGGGCCGGCTCCGGGACCTGCGGGAGCGGCCTCTGGCGGAGATTGGAGACTAGCCAACCCGAGACGCAGGCCATAGACAGCATCGCGGCCGCCATGGGGCCGCGCAAGCGGCTAGCGAGCTTTCGGGGCGCCTCCGCGGCGGCGCCGAGGACGGAGAGGATTTCCTTCGGGAGCGGCCTTTCCAAGACCACATCGCTGCCGTAGATCATCGGACCCCCCCTGCCGTTGCTAGGATGCTCGGGCCAGGTCACCGGCCTGTTGCGGGTTCTTAAGAGAAGAGTAAAAGCAAGAAGGGGACCCTTTCGGATCGCTCGAGTGCGGTTTGCTATCTTTGAAAGATGGGAAGGGTCTCTTGGGAGAAGGCGGGCTGGGCGGTTCTGGTTTTTGCCGTGTTGACGCGCATGGTTTTGGCGCATTTCATCCCGTTGGCCGATGATGGGGGCAATGCCAGCTACGTTAACACGGCCCGGGATATCTTCAGCGGGCATTATGCGGGATATTCGACCCTGCACCGGCTCCCGATGACCTCGTGGATCTTTGCCGGAGGCCTGCGGCTCTTCGGCGGCGATGTCCACATGCTGCCTCTGCTGCAGAGAGCGCTGGGTCTCGCCACGATCGCGATGGCGATGGGGACCGCGGGCCTGGCCTGGGGGCGCCGTGCCGCCGTGCTGGCGGGGCTGCTGCTGGTCATGCAGGGGCAGTTTGCCTTTCAGGAGAGCTTCTTGTTGAGCGAGCCTTCGGCGCGATTCTTCTTGGCGCTGGCGGTGCTCTGCGCCGTCGGTCTGGGCAAGAGTCGGCCGGGAGCCGGCGCTCTCTTCGCCGGCTTTGGGCTCGGCCTTGTCAGCGGCTTAGCCGCCCTTACGAGGGGGGAGCTCATCGTCTTGGGTCCGATCATCGCTGCCTATCTGGCTCTTGCGGGCAAACCTGGGTTTCCGAGGGGCCTTCCGATCCTATGCTTGGCCGGCTGGGCGCTTGTCATCGGAGCATGGGTCATCCGGAATGAGCGAGTATTCGGTTACCGCGGGTTGACTCCGGACAGCGTCACGACGATGACGACTACCGCCCTGCCGCTCATCGACTATGACTCGGGGGTGGAATTGGAGGCCAAGCGCTTCTTGCGGGAGCAAGTCGCGGCGGCTGGGAGCACCAACGGCTTGGACCCGCGCCCGACGACCATCGAACGGCTTCAGAAGGAGCGCGGGTACACCTACCTGAGGGCAGAGACCGCCTTGGGGCGGATCGTCCGGGAGGCCGTCTTCGCCCGGCCCTTAGGCTACCTCTGGCGGGCCTTTCCGAACATCCTCAAATACCTCTGGCCGATGCGTTGGGCCGAAGACCGCAATGGAGGGCGGATGCGCCTGCCTCCCGAGGCGGACAACCCCGCATTATGGAGCCTGCTGAAGCTCGACCAGTTATGGGGGTTCGTCGTCCTCGCCGCCGCGCTTGCCGCTCCCGGAAGGATTCGGAGGAGGGTAGCGGGGCGGCTAGAAGCCGGCTTCGTGTGCGCGATCTTCGTCGCCCTCTGGGTGGTTATCGGCCTGGTCGATGTCCCGGTCCCCCGCATCCAAGCCCAGTTGTTCCTGCCCCTGGCGCTCTTGGGCGGTTTTGCTTCAGCGGACGGCTGAAGAGTCCGCTGCCGCCTTCCGGCTCTCTCCGACCCATAATGCAAGACGGGGATCCTTTCGGATCCCCGTCTTGTCTTACGCCGGTCTCAAGTGGAGCGGGCGAGCGGAATCGAACCGCCGTCTATACCTTGGCAAGGTACCGTTCTACCATTGAACCACGCCCGCGGTTCCCGACGATTGTAGCAAACAGCCCTAGGGATTGAGGAGGGGGTATCGACCACCGCCTGGGACTAAGCGTGGGCGCCGTCGCCGGCCTTGGCCGCCTCGTCGAGCATGAGCTCCTCGACCTGGGCGCGGACGTGGACGAAGGCGTCGATGATCTTGGGGTCGAAGAGCCGGCCGGACTGTTCGCCCATGTAGCGGAAGGTGTCCTCGGCGGTCCAGGCGCCCTTATAGACCCGGCGCGTGGTGAGCGCGTCGAAGACGTCGGCCACCGAGACGATGCGCGCCTCGAGCGGGATCTCTTCGCCGCGCAGGCCGTAGGGGTAGCCGGTGCCGTCCCAGTGCTCGTGGTGGCTGAGCGCTATGTTGCGTCCGAGCTTGAGCAGGCGCGACTCGGCGTTCTCGAGCATGCGCCCGCCGTAGACCGGGTGTTTCTTCATCTCCTCGTACTCGTCGGGCGTGAGCTTGCCGGGCTTAAGGAGGATGGCGTCCGGGATGGCCACCTTGCCGATGTCGTGCAAGGGGGCGGCGTAGCGCAGGTCCTCGACGAGGTCGAGCGGCAGGCCGAGCTCGGCGGCCACCAGGCCCGTGTACTTCGAGATGCGGCGCAGGTGCGAGGCGGTGTCCTGTTGGTCGCGGTACTCGGCCACCATGGCCATGCGGTAGATGGTCTCGAGGTGGGACTTGCGCAGGTTCTCGTAGAGCTTGGCGTTCTCGATCGACGAGGAGGCGATGGTCGCCAAGATGCGCAGGAAGCCCTCGTCCTCCTCGTTGAAGGAGCCTTTGGACTTATTGAGCACCTCGAAGACGCCCAGGGCCCGTCCCTCGCGGTCCTTGAGCGGGACGGCGAGCAAAGTCTTCGTCTGGTAGCCGGTGATGCGGTCGAAGTCCTGGGTAAAGCGCGTGTCGCGGTAGGCGTCGCGGATGTTCACGGCCGAGCCGGTCTTGGCCACGAAGCCCGCGATGCCCTGGCCGATCGGGATGCGCAGGACCTTCTCGCCCACGCCCAGGGCGACCTTGGTCCAGAGCTCGTTTTTCTCGACCTCGATGAGGAACACCGAGCAGCGGTCGGCGTTGAGGATGTGGCGGACCTCCTCGGCGATGATCGTGAGGAGGGAGTCGATGCGCGTCTCGGAGGCGATCCTGCGCCCGAACCGGGCGAGGAGCATCTGGCGCCGCTCGAGGTCCTGTCGTCTACCCATTTTTTTCCGGGATCCCGCGGCGCTGGAGGGCGTCGGCGACGAGCTCCATCGGGTGGACCGCCTTACACTCAGGATAATACATGGACAGTCCGCGTTCAAGCTGGATAAGGCACGACGTGGAGGAGGCCGCCACGACCCGGGCCTGGGTGTCCGCGATGGCGGCGCACTTGGCCTTGAGGAGTTCTCCGGAGAGCTCGGGATGGACGAAGGCGAAGGCCCCGGCGCCCCCGCAGCAATGCTCGGCGCGCCCGAGCTCGGCGCAGCCGCCGCCGGCCAGGCTCTTGAGCGCGGCGCGCGGCACCGCGGTCGAGCCTTCGCCGTTGCGCAGGCGGCAGGCGTCGTGGACGGTGAGCAGCGGCAGGGCCTCGTTCTTGGGCACCTTCTCCGCGGGGAGCAGCTCGACGGCGTCGCGGACCCGCGCGGCGAAGGCCTCGGCGCGGGCCCGCCAGGCGGGGTCGGCCAGAAAGAGCTGGGGATAGGACTTGAGGAAGGCCGCGCAGGATGAGCAGTCGGCGGCCACCGGGACACCGGGGGGCAGGCCCGAGCCCTCGAAGCGCTCGATGACCGCCCGCGCCGCGGCCCGGGCCTCGTCCAAGTCGCCGTAGTTGAAGGACAGCAGGCCGCAGCAGGGGTTGCCCAAGACGGCGCCTTTGCCGACCAGGGCGCCCAGCGCCTTGGCCGTGGCTACGGCGACGCGCGGCATGAGGTAGCGCGGCCCGCAGGGGGCGAAGTAGCCCCAGGCCGCCTCGGACGCGGGGCCGAGCTCGGGCCGGCCGGCCAGCTCCTCGTCGGCGGTCCGCGCCGGAGCGTCGGGCACCGTCAGGATCATCTCCTCGAGGACGGGAAGTCTCATGAGGCGGAGCAGTCCCGACCGGGCCGCCAGGCCCGCCAGGCCCCAGCGCTTGAAGCGGAAGGCCCAGCCGAGCAGGAGGCGGAAAAAAGCCGGCCGCTCGCGCATGAGCTTGGCCACGGCGTCGAGCAAGGCCGAGCCCTTCCCGCGCAGGGCGCGCCGGCCCTCGAGCACGAGGTCGGGGGTGGGGACGTGCGCCGGGCAGACCGTCTGGCAGGCCCCGCAGAGCAGGCAGGTCGACAGCGCCTCCTCGGCCGAGGCCGGGTCGTCGAGCTTGCCTTCGAGCATGAGGCGCACGAGCTGGTTTCGCCCGCGCGGCGAGAAGGCCTCGCGGCCGGTGGCGACGTAGGTCGGGCAGGACTGCTCGCAGTAGCCGCAACGCGAGCACTGGCTGGCGGCGTCGTATGCGGAGCGCTCGCCCAGAGTGGTCAGGAGGCTGCCGAGGCCGTCCTTCATGCGTCGGCCCCTTCCGCCCAGCGGTTGAGGAGGCCGCGCGGGTCGAAGGCCTTCTTGAGTTTGCGGTGCCAGGGTCCCATCGGCGCGCGGCGCGGCGCGCGGACATCGTTGGGGACATCGGGGCGCCGGGCGGAGAGCCGCAGGGTGACCTCCAGGATGACGGCCAGGGTCCCCCAGGAGCCGAGCAAAAGCCGCGTCAGGTCGTAGCCGGCCACGCTCTTGACCACCGGGCTGCCCACCTCGCAGACGGTGCCGTCGGGAAGGAGCAGGCGCATCGCCAGCACGGCGTCGCGGATTCCCGGCCAGGGGCGCGCGGCCAGGAGCCCGCCCAGCGTGCCGGGCACCAGGGGGAGCCCCACGTAGAAGCCTTCGGGCTCGATCGCGGCCTTGAGCTCGGCCAGCGTGATGCCGGCCTCGGCCACGGCGATGAGGTTCGCGCGGTCGAGCCGCCGGATCGACTTGAGCGGCCGGGTGGTCAGGACCTCGCGGCCGTCGCGGCGCAGGGCCGCCGCGGTCTTGGTGCCGGAGCCTATGACGAAGAGCTCTTCCCCGGAGCGGGCCTTCTCGCGCACCCGCGCGACCAGGGACTGCGCGGCATCGGAGAGCGGCTCCACGCGGCGCTCGAGCGCCGGCCCCGGCGGACCCTCCCCGGCCAGCGGGATGAGCTTGTCCGGGTTGGCCAGCCCCTGCGGGTCGAGCGCGTCCTTGACCCGCCTAAACAGCGCCAGCGACTCGGGGGAGAACAGCCAGGCCATCGCCGCGCGCTTCTCGAGCCCGATGCCGTGCTCGCCCGAGATCGAGCCGCCGAGCTCCACGCACATGCGCAGGATGTCGCGGCCGGCGGCCATGACCCGGCCGGTCTCTTCGGCGTTCCGCTCGTCGTAGATCATGTTGGGGTGGAGGTTTCCGTCGCCGGCATGGAACAAGAGCGCCGGCTCGACCTTGTAGTGGCCGGCCAGCGCGCGCAGGCGCCGCGCGGCCTCGGGCAGGCGGTCGCGCGGCACCACGCCGTCCTCGACGGCCACGTTCGGGGCCAGGCGCGCCAGCGCGGCGTAGGCCGAGCGGCGCCCCTCCCAGAGCCGGTCGCGCTCTGGCTCGGCGCGGGCCAGGCGGAATTCGGTGGCCCCGTGGCGGCCGCAGTGTTCGCGCACGGCCTCGAGGTCGCGCTCGGTCCCTGCGGGCGAGCCCTCGACCTCGATGAGGAGGACGGCCTCGGCCTTGGGATAGCCGGCCGGGATGTAGGCCTCGATCGAGTCGACCGTCATGCGGTCCATGGCCTCGAGGACGCGCGGCGTGACACCCGCGGCCACCAGGCCCGCCACGCAGGCCATGGCCGCGTCGAGGGAGGGGAATGAGGCCAGGATCGTCACGACTCGCTCCGGGATGGGGACGAGGTCCAGCCAGGCCTTGGTGACGATGCCCAGCGTGCCCTCGGAGCCCACCAAGAGGCTCATGATCTCGGGGCCGGGGTCGTCCAACGCGAACCGGGCCAGCGTGCCGTCGGGCATGACGGCCTCCACGGCGCGCACGTGGTTGGTCGTCGTCCCGTACTTGAAGCAGCGCGGCCCGCCGGCGTTCTCGGCGATGTTGCCGCCCAGCGTGCAGACCTTGTAGGAGGCGGGGTCGGGGGCGTAGAACAGGCCCAGGGGCTTGGCGGCGTCCTGCAAGTGGAGGTTGACGACGCCCGGCTCGACGACGGCTCGGCGCGCGGCGGTGTCGATGGCGAGGATGCGGTTGAGGCGCGCCAGCGAGATGACGAGTCCGCCGCGCAGCGGCACGCAGCCGCCGCAGAGGTTGGTGCCGGCCCCGCGCGCCACGTACGGGACGCCCTGGGCCGCGCACCAGGCCACCGCCTTGCGGACGTCCTCGGCGGTCTTGGCGATTACGACCCCGTCGGGGCGCCGGCGCTCGAGCGAGCCGTCGTAGGCGTAGGCGGCGAGGTCGGCCTCGCCGGTCAGGACGTCCCCGGCCAGCTCCGCGGCCAGGCCCCCGAGGGGCGCGCTCACGGGGCCGTCGGCGGGGGCGTGACGCGGCGCGGCATCGGCGTGTGCGGGCCGTGGATCGACGGCACCGAGGGCGCGGCGGGCAGGGCCTGGGCCGCGGCCGGCGGCTGGGGGGACTCGGCGTCGGTCCCGGGCAAGGGGAGAGTGAAATAGAACACCGAGCCCTTGCCGAGTTCGGAGTCCACACCCATGCCGCCGCCGTGCGCTTTGACGATCTCCTGGGCGATCTTGAGGCCGAGGCCGAAGCCGGCGCGGCGCATCTTCTGGGCGTTGGTGGCCTGAAAGAAGCGCTCGAAGATGCGCGGGAGGTCCTCTTTGGAGATGCCGATTCCGGTGTCGCGGACGCTGATGGTGATCTGGGAGGGGCTGGGGTCGACCTTGATGAAGACCGAGCCCCCTTCGGGGGTGTACTGGATGGCGTTGGTCGAGAGGTTCTGGATGACCTGGCCGACGCGCAGCGGGTCCCCGGAGATCTTCGGCAGGGCGGGGGGGACGGCGACGTTTAGCTTGATCGAGCGCTTGTCGGCGGCGACCTGGATGCGCGACTGCACCTCGCCGACGACCTGCAGGAGGTCCATCTCCTCGAGGCTGACGCGCAGCTTGCCCGACTCGATGGCGGCGTAGTCGACCAAGTCGGAGATGAGGCCCTCGAGGGTCTTCGACGAGGACATGATGTGGCTCACGCACTTGAGCAGGTCGGGCTCCTTGACCTTCCAGGACAGGAGCTCGGCATAGCCGCGGATCGCGGTCAGCGGGTTCTTGACGTCGTGGGCCACGGTGGCGAAGAACTTGGACTGAAAGCCCGTGAGCTGCTCGAGCTCCTCGTTGGCGCCCTGCAGCTCCTCCATGAGGCGCGTGTTCTCGAGCTGGAGGCGCCGGCGCTCGAGCGCGCGGGAGATCGAGAAGCGCAGGCGCGAGGGGTCGATGGGCTTGAGCAGGGAGTCGTCGAGGCCGACCTCGACGGCCTGGCTCATGCCTTGCAGGCCGCCCGAGAGGTAGTGGTCGACCATCAGGATGATGCGCAGGTCGGGGTCGAAGGTGCGCATCTTCTTGGCCAGCTCGGCGGCGGTCGTGGGCGGCGTCGAGATCGGAGAGCCGATGACGGCGATGTGGTAGCGGTCGTTTTGGACGTAGTCGAGCGCCTCGTCGGCCTTCATGCAGGCCGCTACCTCGTAGCCCTCGGTCATGAGCGCGGCGGTGACCCCGATGAGGGCGGGCTTGAAGTTGTCGACGAGCATCACGCGGCCCAGGCCCATGGGGTTGGCCGTGGTCTTGCCGGTGAAGATCTCGATGCTGTGCTCGGCCAGGTCGCGGGGCAAAAATCCGGGGCGGTTGCGGCGCAGGGCGCGCTCGGCGGTGTGGACCGCGCTGGCGCTGGTCACCAGGAAGAAGCGCACCTCGGGGATCTCTTGGGCCACGCGCTGCTGGATGGTCTGGGCGTCGAAGGCGTCGCCTTTCCAGAGCACGACGACCGTCGAGCTGCCCATCGCGCGCGGCGGCGGGGTCTTGTCGCCGGCGTCCCTCTTGCCGAGGCCGAGGCGCGAGAGGAGCCCCCCTTCCGCGGCGGCCGAGGGGGCCGCGCCGTTGCCGTTGCGCAGGATCTCGATGAGGCCGACGGAGGACTCGACCGAGTAGGGCTGGATGCCGACGGCCGCCAGGCGCGCGTGGAGCATCCCGGTGATGTAGAGCGTGGGGTCGGCGAGGAAGACCATCGGGAGACCGGCGATGTCCTTTAAGGCCTCGACGAAGCCGGCGTGGAGCGGCCAGCGCAGGCGGGTCACGGTCTCGAGCGGCGCGCGCGGGTCGGGGATCTCCGGCGGGTCGAGGACGATCAGGCGCGGAGCGCCCGGCTCGCAGTGGTGGGCGATGAGCTGGTACTTGTCCTGGGGGGTGAGCGTGGCGCCGTCGCCGACCACGCCGACGAGCTGGTGCTCCTCGTCGAGCCACTTGGCACGCGCCTCGTGAGGCGACGGGGTGCACTCGGCGGCGATCTTGCGGCGCTCGCAGGACTTCTCGAATATGCCCGCCGCGCCCTTATCGCCCGTGACGAGGATGACGCGCTGCTTCATGCCGCCGCCGGGGCGAGCTTCGCCGTGAAGTGGGTGAGGTGCTCGGATGCTTCGATCAAGTCGAGGCCTCGCAGGCCGCGCGCATCCTCGGCCAGTTTGGCGAAGACCTCGATGACGTAGTCGATGTGGCTCTGGGTGTAGACCCGGCGCGGGACGGCCAAGCGCACGAGCTCGGCGCGCGCCGGGATGAAGGCCCCATCCTTGCCCTTCTTGCCGAACATCAGCGAGCCGATCTCGACGGTCCGGATGCCGCCGAGCCGGTAGAGCTCGCAGGCCAGGGCCTGGGCGGGGTAGAGGCGCGAGGGGATGTGGGGCAGGAAAGCCTTGGCGTCGACGTAGACGCCGTGGCCGCCCGGCGGCTCGACGATGGGAACGCCGGCCTTGCGCAGGCCCTCGCCCAGGTACTCGATCGAGCGGATGCGGTAGGCGAGGTACTCCTCGTCGAGTACCTCGTCGAGGCCGATGGCCACGGCCTCGAGGTCGCGGCCGGAGAGCCCGCCGTAGGTGGTGAAGCCCTCGCCGATGATGAGCACCTCGCGGGCCTTCTTGGCCAAGGCGGGGTCGGAGAGGGCCAGAAAGCCCCCCATGTTGACGAGGGCGTCCTTCTTGGAGCTCATCCAGGTGCCTTGGCAGTAGGAGAACATCTCGGTGACGATGTCGCGCACCGGCAGGGTGGAGAAGCCCGTCTCGCGCTTCTTGATGAGCCAGGCGTTCTCGGCGAAGCGCGCGCAGTCGAGGAAGAGGGGGACGCCGTACTGCTTGCAGATCCGGCTGGCCTCGCGGAGGTTGGCCATCGATACCGGCTGGCCGCCGACCGAGTTGTTGGTGACGGTCATGATGACGAGCGGTACCTTGTGGCCGAGCTCCTTGAGGCAGCCCTCGAGGGCGAGGGTGTCGATGTTGCCCTTGAAGGGGTGGGGCACGCCGATCCTGGCGGCCTCGCCGATGACGAGGTCGCGGGCCTCGGCGACGGAGACCTCGACGTTGGCGCGGGTGGTGTCGAAGTGGGAGTTGGCGATGACGACCTTGTCGGGGCCGCCCAGGAGTTGGAACAGGATGCGCTCGGCGGCGCGGCCCTGGTGGACGGGGATGACCTCGCGCAGGCCGGTGAGCTCGCGGACCTTCTTCTCGAAGCGGTAGAAGCTGGTGGCCCCGGCGTAGGACTCGTCGCCGCGCATGATCCCGGCCCACTGCTCGGCGGACATGGCCGAGGTTCCGGAGTCGGTCAGGAGGTCGATCAAGACCTTGTTGGCGGGGATGTTGAAGAGGTTGAAGCCGCCTTCCCTCAGCAGGCGTTCGCGTTCCGCGGGCGTCGTGAACCCCAGGGGCTCGACGGACTTGATGCGGAACGGCTCGATGATGGTCTTCCAGGGCATATATGGAGGGACGCTGATAGCGTAGCGGGTAGGAACGATGCTGTCAATGACGGGACGGTTCCAGCGGCGGATTTGCCAGAATCGCTGGCTTGATCTACTCCAACCCGGAGTTCCTCCTCTTCTTCATGGCCGCTTCGGCCCTCTACGCGCTGGCGCCGGCGCGCGAGGTCAGGTTCTGGGTCCTGCTCGGCGCCAGCCTGGTCTTCTACGCTTGGACGGGCCTGACGGACACGGCGATCTTCCTGTCCGTCGTCTTCGCGTCCTGGCTGGCCGTGGCTTTGGCCCGCCGCTTTCCCGCTGGCCGAAAGGCCTGGATAGCCGCGGGCATCGTCGTGATGGCGCTGCACCTGTTCTTCTGGAAATACGCCTCCTGGGCGACCGGACAGGTCCAGCGCCTGTATCCGGGTTTTCTGGGGGGGCTGCGGCCCGACCTGCACCTGCCGATCGGGATCAGCTTCTTCACCCTCCAAGGCATCGCCTACCTGGCCGACTTCGCCGCCGACGAGGCGAAGTACATGAACCTCCCCACCTATCTCCTGTTCAAGAGCTTCTTCGCCCAGTTGGTGGCCGGGCCTATCGTGCGGGCGCGTCAGCTCCTGCCGCAGCTGGAGCGGTTGGAACGGCCGACGTCCGAGGATGTCTGGCGGGGGCTATGCCTGTTCGCGCTGGGTTTCTTCAAGAAGCTGGTCGTGGCGGACCGCGTGGCGGTCTTCGTCGACGCGGTGTTCGCGGCCCCGGCGGACTTCGACCGGGTCGCCCTCATCAAGGCCCTGCTGGGCTACACGGCGCAGATCTGGGCGGACTTCAGCGGCTACACCGACATGGGGCGCGGGGCGGCCCGGATGCTCGGCATCCGGCTCCCCGAGAACTTCCTGTCGCCGTACCTGGCGCGTTCCCCCTCCGAGTTCTGGCGTCGGTGGCATGTCACGCTGAGCGAGTGGATCCGGGACTATCTCTACATCCCGCTGGGCGGGGGCAAAGGCTCTCCGGCGCGGGTGTTCGCGGTGCTCATCTTCACGTTCGCCGTCAGCGGGCTCTGGCACGGCGCCAGCTGGCATTTTCTGCTCTGGGGGCTCTATCATGGTGCCTTGCTTGTGGGAGACCGGGGCCTCAGGCTGAGTGAAGGCGCCGAGCGGAGCTCCCCGCCCTTCCAGGTCCTGCGGGGCTGTGTGATGTTCGCACTGACGGTGTTCGGCTGGCTTCTGTTCCGCGCTCCGTCGGTGGCGGCCATCGGGGTCTACTTGAAGGCGCTGGCCGCCGGGACGGGGCGGGCGGCGACGACCCACCTGCATGCCCGGCCGGTACTCGCGTTCGTGGCGCTGGCCTTGGCGATGCAGGCGGTCGCCTATCAAGACCTGAAGACCGGACGGCGGCCCGTCCTCGAGTTCTTGGGGTCTTTGCGGCTGCCGCGCGGACGGGCGGTCGCCTTCGCGGCGGGGCTGCTCCTGGCGGCGGTCTTCACCGTCTCCGTCCTCCTGCGTCCGCCCGCGGGCGGCGGGAACTTCATCTACTTCCAATTCTGATGGAGCGATACCACGGGTTCGCTTTCGCCGGTTTCGCCTGCGGCGTCCTGTTGTCGGCTGCGCTCCTCCTTGCGCCGCGGCCGGACGGGCTCAAGAGGCTGCCCGCCCACTATCTCGACCTCTCCATGAAGACCGGCGCGGGAGCCAAGCTGAACCGGCTGTTCTGGGGCCGGAGATACCGTCGTACGTCGGGCGTGGCTTTGAGGGCTTTCGAGAATCCGGGTAACTACTCAGGTCCTTCGCGGTTCGTGCGCATAGATTTTCTGCTGGACTAACTCACGTCCTCTGTTGTAGATTAACGACGCATGAAGCCGCGTCGCATCCAAGGCCGGATCATCAGCGATGAAGACGTCGCCCTCG
>JACPXC010000014.1 GCA_016196755.1 Elusimicrobiota bacterium | reverse complement strand
TAGATGGCCCTCATGTATTCCCATTTGGCCCGTGGGCTCATCTTCGACGCCTCCGAAAGGCGCGTTATATTGCGCCGTTCGGTAACATCTTAAGTGAGTAAGCGACCCCCGTTTCGGTAACATCTTGGCTGATTAAATACGACCCCTTGACGCGCGGAGCTTCCCGCCTATACTCATGGACGGAGGGTGGTGCTCCCCCTCCGGAGGGTCGTCCCTCCAAGTGACGGCGAAGACGAAGACTTGACGTGGCAGGGGCCGTGGCCGGTGTCCGTGCGTAGACGGTCGTGTGGTGGCGGTCGTCGTTCGTGCGTAGACTTGCCGTGGCGGACCCGCGTCGTTAGGGCCAATAGAATAGCGGGCGTACGAAAAGGGGACCCCGGGAGATGCAAGAGGAGATCTCCCGGGGTCTCTCGTTTTTATGGCTTCTTTTTAAAGAGTTTCTCGAAGGCGTCCTTGGCGGACACCTCTTTGGGGGATACGCCCACGGCCTTCGGGGTCCCGGGCTTGAAGTACTCGCAGAAGTTGCCCTTCTCTTTATCGAGCACCCTCTCCGCCGCCGGCTCCCGGCACTCGTTGTCCATCGACTTGTCGTAAAAGAGGCAGTTCCGGCACACTCGGGTGTCCGCCGCGCAGCCCGGGCACACTTCTTGGCGGCCGTATTCCCCGCGCGTCAAAGCCCGGCCGCACTTCCAGCAGGTGCCCTCGGTGTCCCTCACGGCAGCCCCCAGATGCGGTGCCACTGCGGGACGATGCGGACGTCCGAGAGCCGCTCGCGCGCCGACTCGACGAAGGCCATGAGCCGGGCCTGCGGCAGCGGCAGGACCATCGTCCCGTCGCCGCGCGCCGAGGGTGTGGCCGTGGCCGGCTGGAGGATGAGCGGCAGGCTCGGGGCCTTGGCGGCCATGAGCTCCACGACCATCCCCCACTCCTCGGTCGTCGAGGCCTCGGTCAGCACCACCTTCACGAAGTCGCCTTTGCGCAACAGCGGCAGGAACTCCGCATGCGCCTTCCAGTAGGATTTTCCCGTGGCCGATGGCAGCTTCAAGTCGACCGCCGCCACGTCGGTCAGGGCGCGCACCTCCTCGAAGGCCTTGGGAAGCACGCCGTTGGTCTCCAGATAGTTCTTGAAGCCGTGCTTGTGCGCCCACTGCATCATCGGGACCAGGAACTTGGCCTGCAGGAGCGGCTCTCCCCCCGTCCACGATACGCTGGGGTGCTTCTTCCCCCGCGCGGCGTCTAAGACCGCCTTCTTGAGCTTGTCGGCGTCCCAGACCGAACCGGACTTGAGCGGGATGGTGTCGGGCTCGTCGCAATAGTCGCAGAGCAGGTTGCAGCCGCCCAGGCGCACGAAGACCTGGCGCTCGCCCAGGGCCGGCCCTTCGCCCTGTAAGGACGAGAAGACCTCCACCACCCGGCCGCTCATAACGCGGGGTCCGGGGCGCCGGCGACGGCGAAGCCCTTGGCCCTCAGCTTGCAGGAATCGCAGCGCCCGCAGGGCCGGCGGCCGCCCGCGTAGCAGGACCAGGTCAGCTCCAGCGGGACCTTGAGACGCCGCGCCAAGCGCACGATGGCGGCCTTGTCGAGTTTGACCAGCGGGGCCAGCACCGCCAGGCGCCTGCCCGACGCTCCGCGCGCCGTGCCCAGGCGGGCCACCTTGCCGAAAGCGGCATAGAACGCCGGGCGGCAGTCGGGATAGCCCGAGTAGTCCAGCGCGTTGGCCCCGACCACCACGGCCTCCGCGCCGATGGCGTCGGCCAAGGACAGCCCCAGCGCCACGAACATCGTGTTGCGCCCGGGGACATAGGTCGACGGCACGCCGCCGACGCCGATCTTGGAAAGCGGCAGCTCGGGCAGGACCTTCTTCCGGTCGACCAAGGAGCTGGTCTTGAGCCAGGGCAGGCCCAGCGCCGCCTCATGGAGGGCGGCCCCCGCCCGGCGCGCCAGCCGCCGCGCCGAGCCCAGCTCCTTGGCATGACGCTGGCCGTAGCGCACCGACAGCGCCGTCGGGACGTAGCCGCGGCTCTTGGCCCACCATAGGCACGTCGCCGAGTCGAGGCCGCCCGAGAGCAGCACGACGGCGCGCTTCACGGCATGAGGCATTCGTACTCCATGATCCGGTACTTCTCGACCTTGTAGTGCCCGCGCTCCAGGAAGGTGGTCGCGTCGAGGTCGTCCTCAGTGTAGCGCGTCTCGGGCACGTCCTCGTCGCGCTCGGCGGCCACCTTGAACAAAGCCGGTCCGCCGCATCTTTTCGCGATGAGCGCGAGCGCCCGTTTTCGGCGCTTGGACACCAGCCAGCCCGGCCCCTTGAGCGCGTAGCGCGCCCGGCCCGCCCCGGCGTCGATGAGCCCCACCTCGGCCACCGGCCCGGACTTGCGGGGGCGGGTCTCGGTCAGCGTGGCGTCGCAGGCGCAAAAGGCCAGGACGCCCGCCAAGAGGACTAGCCGCCGCTCCATGCCACCGCCTCGATCTCGACCTGGGCGCCCTTGGGCAGGGCCGAGACCTGCACCGTGGCCCGCGCGGGAGCCGGGTCCCGGAAGGCCTTCGCGTAGACCGCGTTCATCTCGGCGAACTTCCCGAGGTCGGTCATGTAGACGGTGGTCTTGACCACCCGGGACAGCGATAGACCGGCGGCCTGAAGCACCGCCGAGAGGTTGTCGAGCACCCGCTGGGTCTGCTCGGGGACTCCGCCGGGGACCAACGCCCCGGTGAGCGGGTCGAGCGGGACCTGGCCGGACAGGTACACGAAGCCCCCCGCGCGGATGGCCTGCGAATAGGGTCCGATGGCCGCCGGGGCCACGACGCTGGTGATCTGGGCCTTTCGAACGGGACTCATGAAGCCTCCATCAATGCCTTGAACTGAGCCGGGCTCTCGAGGCCTCGCGCCGCGCGGTGCCGGGCCCCCGCCGAGACGCCTTGCAGGGCCGACGCCACGGCCATCAGCAGGCCCGCCAGCACGCCCCAGGCCCAGAGAGCGCAGCCGACCAACACGGCGGCACGCGAGGAGGTCCAGTCCGCGGGGCGGGCGGCGGCGGCCAGCGCGCAGAGCACGGTGGCGCAGGGGGCGGCGGCCAGGAACGTGAAGCGCGGGTCATAGACGGTCAGGCCCAAGCGCGGGCCGGGCTTGGCGGCGGGCTCGAGCAGGGCCGGCACCAAGCCCACGCCCTCCTCGGCCGAGGCCGCCGCGGCGCGCGCCGACGCGGCGAAGACCCCCTCCTCGAGCAGGCGTGCCGGCGACCCTCCGGGACCGCGGGCACGCCCGCGCCAGAGCGCGCGATAGAGGAGCTCGAGCGGCGCCAGAGCCAGGGCCGCGGCCAGGCTCAGGAGCGCGACCTGGGGGACGGCCTCGAGGGCGGCCGCCAGGCCGCCGCCCTCCGGGCGCCGGGACACGGCGGCGGCGGTGAAGGCCCCGGGACCAAGCAGGCAGAACCAGACCCCCAGATACGCCGCGCCCCAGGACTCGGCCTGGCGGAAGGGATGGCCGAGCACGAGGACCAGGAGCTCGAAGCCCCAGCCGACCAGGAGAAAGAGCAGGGCGCCCCAGAGCGCCGAGCAGAGCAAGAGCGGCCCGCGGCGCCGCCACAGCTCGGCGGCGGCCAGCACGGCCAGCCGGCCGTCGGGGACCGATGCGTCGAAGACCGGGCGGCCGGAGGCCAGCCAGAGCCCGACCGAGAGCGGCAGGACCAAGACCCAGACCACACCCATGGACCGCGCCAGGCGCGCGCGCGACGGCGGCGGCGCCTCGGGCGGCGCGGGGGCGCCGCGCGCGGCAGGGTCGCGGAAGACGTCGAGCGCCCGCAGCAGGTCTTGAGCCCCCTCGCGCACCACGGGGGCGGGGTCCTCGGCGGAGCCCTTGGCCGCCTTGTCGAGCCGCTCGATCCAGCGCGTCTTGACCGCCTCGCGGGGCAAGGCCTCGAAGGCCGACAGCGAGCGCAGCGCCGAGCCGCGCACCATGGGGACCGGGTCGCCCGCGGCGGCCAACAGCGCCTCGAGGGCGGCCTCGTCCTTGTGCCGCTTGACGCGGAACTCGAGCGAACGCAGCAGCCAGAAGCGCTGGTCCGGGCTCTTGGTCCCGGCGTAGAGGCGCTTGAGCTTCTCGGAGGCCGAGGCCGAGGGGTCGGACTCCAGGCGCTGGATGGTGTCGCCTTTGCCGTCCCGGCCGCCGCCGGCCGCGGCTCCCAGGGGGAGAGCCGCGGCCAGCAGCGCTGCCAGGCGGACGGCGCGGGTCATATCGCGCCGAGGATCGACTCGAGCAGGCGCTCGTTGGTCGGGTTGCGGCGCATGAGCTCGACGACCGTCTTGGTGGCCTCGAGGTCCGACATCGCGGCCAGCTTGCGGCGCAGGCCCCAGATGGTCTCGAGCATCTTCGGCTCGAAGAGCAGCTCCTCGCGCCGGGTCCCCGAGTTCTTGACGTGGATGGCCGGGAAGATGCGCGCCTCGGCCGCCGGCCGCGAGAGCACGAGCTCCATGTTGCCGGTGCCCTTGAACTCCTGGAAGATCACCTCGTCCATGCGGCTGTTGGTGTCGATGAGGATGGTCGCCAGGATGGTGATGGATCCCCCTTCCTCGAGCTTGCGCGCCGCCCCGAAGAAGCGCCGCGGGGTCTCCATGGCGCGCGAGTCGAGGCCGCCCGAGAGCGTCCGGCTGCCGGACTGCGCGGTGTTGTAGGCCCGGGCCAGTCGCGTGAGGCTGTCGAGCACGATGAGCACGTCGCCGCCCGCCGCGGCGATGGTGACCGCCTGGTGGTAGACGTTCTCGGCCATGCGGATGTGCGACTCGAAGCCCTGGTCGGAGGTCGAGGCGAAGATCTCGGCCGGCACCGAGCGCTTGAAGTCGGTGACCTCCTCCGGCCGCTCGTCGACGAGCAGCAGGAGCGTCTTCATGTTCGGCTCGGCTTTCTGCACCGCCTGGCAGATGTGCTTGAGGTAGGTGGTCTTGCCGACCTTGGGCGGCGAGACGATCAGGCCCCTGGTGCCCTTGCCCACCGGGGCGAGCAGGTCGAGCGCGCGCACCGTGGGCTCGCTCGAGCCCTTCTCGAAGCGGATCCACTCGTGCGGCGTGACCGGGGTCTTATTTAGGAACTGGACCTCGGAGTCGGTGCGCTGGAGGGGCTTGACCGGCTGGTCGCGGCGCTGGCCGTCCCGGCGCCCGCGCTGGCCGTGCTGACCATGCTGCCCATGCTGACCCGGCTGGCCTTGCTGCCCGTGCTGGCCCTGCTGGCCGTGCTGACCGCCCTGACCGCCGCGACCGCGGCGCCGCCGGCGGTGGTGACCGCCTCCGCCGCCTCCGCCGCCGCCTCCTCCTTGTCCCGGGTTCTGGGGGTTCTGTTGCGGTCCGTTCATCGTTTTTTCTCCTCTGAGTCGACAAAATCCCATTTTGGGCGGCGGCTGGCGGCGCGGAACTCCGAGACGCTCATGCGCCGGTCGCCGTGCTCGGCGCCCGGCCGCAGGCCGGCGACGAAATCGAAAGCCTGAGCGGGGGTGCCGAAGCTCTCATCGAAGCGCTTGGCCAGGGCGCCGGGGGCGGGCGTGCCGGCATAGACGCGCTCGAGGAGCTCGCCCTCGTCGCCGCGCAGCGCCCCGCCGATGAGGCGCGCGGCGCGCAAGAGGGCCTCGGCCTTGTCCGCCTCCGCGACGCGCGGACGCAGGGCCGCCAGCGCCGTCGCCGCGCCGAAGCGCGCCAGCGGAGCGGCACGCACGCCCGCGCGGTCCGCCGTGACGACCGAGAGCAGGTCCTCGGAGGCCGTCGCCGTGCTGAGGACGGCCAAAGACGGGGCGGCGGCGCGCAGGGACGCGCTCAGAGAATCGTCGCCGAAGGCGCTCCGGCGGTCGGCGTCGCCGCCGAGGTATATGCCCGCCGCGTCCCACCAGCCGGGCCGGCCCAGGCCGCCGCGTCCGTCCATCCGGCGGGCGAGCAGGATGTCGCCGGGGCGGAGCGTGGAGGCCAGCTCGCGCAGTTCGGCGCGCGACGGTACCGCGGGGGCCGTGGAGGCGTCGAGCAGGAAGAAGTGGCGCACGGCGCCGACCGCCGCGGCGACGCGGCTCGACACCGTCAGCTCGCCGGCCGGCATGGGCGGCAGGAATGCGGGCCGGGGCCGCTCAGGGGCGGCGGCCGGCGCCGGCGCGGGGTCGGAGGGCAGCGCGAACTCGGGGCCGGCGGCGGCGGCGGCGGCCTGAAGCGAGAAGCGCTTAGTCGAGACTGGAGACAGAGCCTTGAGGTCGGCTTCGACCGCCGCCGCCGCCGCGGGGCTCAGCACCTTAGCCGAGCCCCCGGCGCGCCAAGCCGCGCGCACCAGCCCCGCGTCGCGGCGGACGTTCTCGGCCGAAAAGCGCGCCAAGAGCCGCGTCCAGGCGCCCTCGGGCGTGCCGAGCTCGGGGACGGCCTCGTCGAAGAGCCGCCCCAGGGCCGCGTCGCGCGCCGCCGCGTCGTCCCAGGAGCGGACGAAGCGCGCGCGCGCCGCGTAGGAGAGTGCTAGGACGCCGAACGCCGCCGCGCGCGGAGCGCGCGCCTTGACCCGCGGCGCGTCGGCGTAGCGCGCCGCCGCGGCGTCCAAGGCCAGGAGGAAGTCGAGGGCGCGGACCCAGGCATCCCGGGCCTCGACGCGGTACTCCTCGAAGGCCACCGCGTTCTCGACCGGAGCGGGCGGGAAGACCTGGGGACGCGTGCGCGCGTAGGCCGGCAGGGCCGCGAGCTCGGCGCGGGCGGCCAAGAGCTCGGCGAGGTCGCCCGCTAGGCGGCCGGGCAGGGCGGCCTCGAGCGGGTTGAGCACCGCCGCCTCGGCCTTGGCCGCGCCGGCCTTCTTCGCCGCCGGGTCCTCCCAGGGGGCCGAGGTCGGGATGCCGAGCTCCAAGAACGGGTCGCTCTGCGCCACCACGCCGGTCGAAAGCGCGAGGAGCGCGCTCATGAGGAGCACAGCTCCTCCGCGCCGGGGAACGAGCCCGGCCAGCGCGCCTCGAGCCCGGCCAGCACGTGGCCCATCAGGCGGACCGCCAAGGTCAGGACCGGCTCCGGGGCGGGGGCCGGGCGCGCGTTGGCGGCGAAGATGTGGCTCCACGGCGCGCCGGCCCGGTTGCCGGCGGCGAAGTCGGCGGCCAGGGCCAGGACCGCGGCCAGGTCGGCCTCAGGCATCCCGGCTTCGCGGGCGCGGCTCGAAAGACGGGCGTCGTCCCATAGTCCGGTCCAGCCCGAGGCCCGCAGGGCGGCCGACGCGGCGTCGGCGCGCGAGGCGTCCGCGGCAAGCCAGCGGGCGTCGACGGCGGTCTCGGCTAGCTGGCGCAATAAAGGAAGGGCCTCGACGGGGTGGTCCCGGCGGCAGAGCCGGACGATGGCGTCGGAAAGGGCCAAGGCGCGGCTGGCGGCGCCGGTCAGGCCGGCGGCCTGCGCGTCCCCTCGGTCGAGACGGGGGCCGACTCGGCAGAGGCCGTTGTCGATGACGGCCTTGGCGCGGCCGATGGCTTGGGCTAGGTCTTCTAGGGTCATAGTGGGACCGTGACGGCGCCGGTATTGACCTGCGGGACCCAGGCGCCTATGCTATGGACTAAGACCCCATGGCGCGCATCCTCATCATCGACGACGACATCGACCTCGTGCAGATCCTGACCATCGCCTTGACCAACAAGGGCTTCGAGGTCTCTTCCGCCCACGACCCGGCCTCGGGCTTCGACACCTGCCGCAAGGTCAAGCCGGACATGATCCTGCTCGACTACCACATGCCGGGCAACACGGGCGCGCACCTCTTCGAGACCCTGCGCCGCAACACCGCCACGACGCGCACCCCGATCCTGTTCATGAGCGCGGTGGCCACCGGCCAGCAGGTGGTCTCCGAGGTCTCCGACCCGGAGCTCTCGCGCTTCTTGCCCAAGCCGATCCAGATCGGCCACCTGCTGCAGGTGATCGGCGAGATGCTGGCCGCCGCCGCCGCGAAGCAAGCCTAGCCCCCTCATCCCGGGAACCTCACGACCTTGGCCTTGGCGGCGCGGCCGAGGAAGCGCTTGGCGAGGAGCTCGAAGCGCCCCGGACCGTCGGTGACGAAGAACTCCGTGCTCCCCTTTCCGCCGCGGCGCAGGACTCCCCGCCCCGCCAGCAGGGCCCGCACCTGGGACGCGGTCGCGGTCCCCGAGTCGATCAAGACGACGCGGCGCCCGGCGACGGCGGCCAAGACGGGCTTGAGCAGCGGATAGTGCGTGCAGCCGAGGATCAGGGCCGCGGGCTTGGCGCGCAGGAGCGGCTCGAGGTAGGCCTTCGCCACCGCCTTGGTCACCTTGTGGTCCCACCAGCCGGCCTCGACGAGCGGCACGAAGAGCGGGCAGGCGGCGGCCACCATGCGTCCTTTCGCGCCGGCCCGGCGCCAGGCCTTCTGATAGGCGCCGCTGGCCACCGTGCCCTCGGTGCCGATGACGGCCACGGCTCCAGAGCGGGCGGCGGCGCGCGCGGCGTGCACCGCGGGCTGTATGACGCCGGTGACCGGGACGTTGAGCGCGCGCTTGAGGGCCGGCAGGGCCAAGGCCGTGGCCGTGTTGCAGGCCACGACCACGTGCTTGACGCCCCGGCGCTCGAGGAAGCGGCCGATCTCCAAGGAGTAGCGCGTCACGGCCTCCTTGGACTTGGTGCCGTACGGGACGCGCGCCGTGTCGCCGAGGTAGACCAGGTGCTCGCGCGGCATCGCCCGGCGCAGGGCGCGGAAGACGGTCAGGCCGCCGACGCCCGAGTCGAAGACCCCGATCGGCCGCTCGCCGCACAGGTCCTTCATCGCCCCCCTCCCGAACCGGCGGCGCGGCGGTTGTAGAACTCGACGACCCCGGCGTAGATGCCCTCGACTAAGCGCCGGCGGTACTTGGCGGACTGCAGCTTGGCCTCGTCGCGCTCGTTGGAGAGAAATCCCATCTCGACTAAGATCGACGGGGCGCTGGCGCCGCGCAGGACGTAGAACGCGGCCTGCTTGACCCCGCGGTTGGCGAGGTCGACGCGCGTGGCCAGGTTCTTGGCCACCAGGCCCGCCAGCTCGCCGGCGTCGTTGAGGAACTCGTTGCGCGCCATCTGCACGAGGATGCTCGAGGCCTCGTCGCCTTCCTCGGCGGCGCCCTCGTACTCGAGGACGCTGTTCTCGAACTCGGCCAGGCGCTCGGCCTCCGGGTCCGACGCCCGTTCGGAGAGGAAGTAGACCTCGAAGCCCGACTCGAGGCGGCTGGGGTGGGAGTTCGAGTGCAGGGAGAGGAACAGGTCCGCCGAGGCCGCGTTGGCCTTCTTGGAACGGTCGCCGAGCTTCACGAAGGTGTCGTCGGGGCGCACCAGGATCACCTCGAAGCGCTCCTCCTGCTCGAGGAGCTTCACGAGCTCCAGGGCCGCCGAGAGGTTGATTTCCTTCTCAAGCGTCCCGCGCCGCCCGACGGCCCCCCCATCCTTGCCGCCGTGGCCGGCGTCGACGGCGATGCGGTAGCGGGCCTTGGAGCGGACGCCGGCCTTGGGAACGGGGGGCTTCTCCTCTATCACGGAGGCGCCGGGCGCGGCCGGCTTTATCGGAGCCTTCGCCGCGACCTTCTCGGGAAGAGAGGCACCGGCCGGCCGGGCCGCGCGCGGCGCGCCGGGCCGGCGCGCCACGTCGAGCACGAGGCGGCGCGGAGAGGGCAACTCCATGAGCTTCACGCCGTCGGCCCCCTCCAGGAAACCAACGCTCAGCACCGCTTGGCGCGCGTCCTGGGTGAGGTGGACCGAGTCGACCACCCCGTCGCCCACGTCGACGCGCTCCGACCAGTCGATGACGCCGTTGACGATGGCCAGCTCGTAGCCGCCCACCTCGCGCCGGTTGGCCTCATAGCGCAGGCCTTCGGAGAGCTCCAGCACGATGCGGGTGTGGTCCGGGTAGGTGAACCAGCGCATCGGACCGACGTTCGAGCGCTGGTCTACCAGGAGCAGTCTGGTCGACGGGTTGAACTTGGTCTCGAACCCCGCGGCCTCGGCGAAAGCCGGGTCGGCGAAGAACTCCACCGGGACGAAGGCTCGGCCCGCGCGCACCAAGAGCGGCCGCGGGAGCGTCGTCTTCCTGCCGGCCACGTTGACCTCGTCGGAGTCCTCCGTGAACATGATCGGCCGGCCGCGCAAGGTCAGCGTGACCTGGCCCTTGACCGCGTACCAGTAGAGCTGGGCCCCGTAGACTTTCGCGGCTTCCTTCAGGCCGAGGTAGGTGTTCGGCCCGACCTGGTAGGTCTCGACCGTCCCCCAGTACTTGCCGCCCTTGACGACCTCGAGCTCCTCGGCGCGCGCCGCCCCCGCCGCGGCTAGGGCCGCGGCGGAGGCGAGCAGGATGGCGCGAAGGGTGCGGAGCATGGCTTACTCGAGGATGATCCTGTAGTCCTCCCACTGGAGGTGGGCGTCGGGGACGATCTTGACCCCGCGGTGGACGTTCTCCTCGATGACGGCCTGCTTCTGGACGAACGGCTCGGCCAGCTGGGGATGCAGGACCAGGCGGATCTGCCCGCCGGGCCGGCCCTGGGTGAGCTCCTGGATCTCGCGCTGGATGCGGATGCGCATCGACTCGGCCGAGAGCACGCGCCCCGAGCCCAGACACTCCGGGCACTCGTCGGTCATGAGGCTGACCGTCGATTCCTTGCGCCGCTCGCGGGTCATCTCGATGAGCCCCAGGCGCGTGATGGGCAGGATGCGGATCTTGGCGCGGTCGCGCCGGACGGCCTCGGCCAGGGCCTCCATGACCTTCTGGCGGTTGGACTGCTTTTTCATGTCGATGAAGTCGATGACGATGATCCCGCCGATGTTGCGCAGGCGCAATTGGTGCGCGACCTCGGCCGCCGCCTCGACGTTGTTGCAGGTGACGGTCTCCTCCTGCGAGCGCGAGCCCGTGAAGCGGCCGGTGTTGACGTCGATCGCGCACAGCGACTCCGCCTCCTGGATGACGATCGTGCCGCCGGAGGGCAGCGCCGTCTTGGTCGAGCGGATCTTCTCGATCTCGGGCTCGATGTTGAAGGCCGTAAACAGCGGGGTCTTGCCCTCGTAGTGGCGGACCCGGTCCTTGAGCTCGGGGCTAAGCGTGCCGATGAACTCGATGACCCGGTCGTAGACCGCCTTGTTGTCGATGAGGTAGACATAGACGTCGTCGGTCAGGAGGTCGCGCGCCACGGCCAGGGCGATGTCCAAGTCCTGGTGCAGGGCGACCGGCGCCGGCTTCTCGTTGTGCGCCTTCTCGATCGCGTCCCAGCTGCGCACGAGGTACTCGGCCTCGCGCTTTAAGTCCTCTTCGCTCGCGCCCTCGGCCTCGGTGCGCACGACCACCCCCTTGCCCTTGAGGGTCGTCTCCATGAGCTTGTCGATGACCTCGGAGATGCGCTTGCGCTCCACCGGCTCGGCGATGTGCTTGGAGATGCCGACGAACTGCGAGTAGGGCGTGAACACGATGTAGCGCCCGGGCAAAGTCACCTCCATGGTGACCTTAGCACCCTTGGTGCCGATCGCCTCCTTGGCGACCTGGACCATGACCTCCTGGCCCTTCTTGAGCAGCGTGTCGATGGGCTTGCGGGTGTCGCCGTGGACGTCGGAGATGTAGAGGTAGGCGTTCTTCTCGAAGCCGATGTTGATGAAGGCCGAGGAGATGCCGGGCAGGACGTTCTCGACCCGCCCCTTGTAGATGTTCCCGACGATGCTCTGGTTGTTCTTGCGCTCCCAGAGCAGCTCGACGAGGCGGTCGTCCTCGACGATGGCCACGCGCGTCTCCTCGAAGGAAGTGTTGGCGTAGATCTCGCGCTTGAAGCGGCCGTCGGACACCGGCGGCTTGATCTCGACCTGGCGCTCGCGCCCGCCGCGCTCGCGGTCGCGGTCCCGGCCGCGGCCGCGCGGCTCCTGGCGCCCGCCGCGGCCGCGCCGTCCGCGGTCCCCGCCGCCCTGTCCTCCCTGTCCTCCCTGTCCGCCTTGTCCGCCCTGCCCGCCCTGGCGGCGGTTGGGAGCCTCGCTCTTGTCGGTGTCGTAAAGCGACATGGCCTCGGCCATCCCCATCTCATCCTTGGCGGCCTGCGCCTCGGGGTCGGAGCCCACGGCGGCGGCCTCACCGGCCGACGGCACGATCTCCGGATGGGACTCCTCGTCCTCGCGCATCCACGGACGCTCGTCCTTCTCGGCTGCCGGCTGGGCCGGCGCCGCGTCCGTAACGCTCTTTTTCTCCTCTTCGTTCTCCATATCCGTTTCCACTCCTGCCCTCTTTGGGGCTAGGGCGTCATGAGCTCCCCGGCGGACGTCTCCGAGAAAAGCCCGTCGCGGCGGATCAGCGCCCCTTCCGGGACGCTCCCGATCCACTCGCGCAGCAGGGCTTCCGGCTTGACGGTCCGCTTGGGCCCGAAACGCAGGACCATGCCCAGGCGTCCGGGGCCCGCGAGCTCCATGCGCACGATGAGGGGCCGCGCATCCACGCGCTCGACCCCGACTTCCTTGATCTTCTCGACGACGATCTCGCGGCGCGCGAGCAGCTGAGACAGCCGCGTCCGGGCGTCGTCGGGAAAAATGGCCTCGATCTGGTACGAGGCGACGTTGATGGTGCTGTCCAAAGAGGGAAAAAAGGACGGGATGCGGCGCAGGGTCCTCACCGAGAAGCCGTCCTTGAGGGACTTCTTGAGACCGGCCGCGACGTCCTCCGGCGCGAGGGCCGAGGAGAGCTCCATGTCGAAATACTCGGCCAGGCTCTCCCAGCCGAGAGATATCGCCGGCCCGAAGGCCAGGCGCGGGCGCTTGCGGCGCCCGTCGAGCAGGGCCGGCAGGCCGGACTCCCCGACGGCGCGGCGCAGGGCCTCGATCTGCCCCAGATGGGTGAGGTTGCGGGCCTCCCCCAGGCGGGCCACGCAGACGCGGTAGCGCACCGGCCCGCGCAGGGCGGGGCTAGTAGAAGGCATAGCGCCTCGAGTAGATGTTGCCGACGATGCCGAGCGCCAGCAGGGTCATGGCCAGGTTCGAGCCCCCGTAGGACAGCAGCGGCAGCGGGATCCCGGCCACCGGGACGAACCCCAGGCACATCCCGACGTTGACGAGGAGGTGGAACCCGAAGATCGAGGCCATGCCGCAGCAGACCAGATACCCGTAGCGGTCGCGGGCCTGGCGCGCGGTGTCGACCATGCGCCACAAGAGCAGCATGTAGAGGGCCAAGACGGCCATCGTGCCGAGGAACCCCATCTCCTCGCCGATGACGGCGAAGATGAAGTCGGTGTGGCGCTCGGGCAGAAATCCCAGCTTCGACTGGGTCCCCGAGAAGACCCCCTTGCCCCACAACCCTCCCGAGCCGATCGCGATCTGGGCCTGGGCCACGTTGTAGGAGGCGCCGCGCGGGTCGGCCGCGGGCAGCAGGAAGGCCACGAAGCGGTTGCGCTGGTAGTCCTTGAGCTGATGGTCGACGAGCGCCGCGCTGGCCAGCCCCGCGGAGAGGATGAGCGCGCCCACCGCAAAGGAGGTCGGCGGCACCAGGACCCGGAACTGCAGGGTGAGGCGCCAGGCCAGCCAGGCCGCGGCGAAGATGAAGACCAGCGCCGCCACGAACGGGCCGCCCATGTCGCGCAGGCGCAGGAAGCCGTCGAGGAACCCCGAGGAGGTGGACCAGGCGGGGTGCAGCATGATCAGGGTCCATAAAAGCGGAAGGCCGAGGGTCACCCCCCCGTAGAGCGCGGTGGCGCCCAGCGGAGCCAGCGGGGCGCCCGCGCAGTAGAGCATGCCGATGAGCATCGGAAAGAAGGTCAACGTCGTGGAAAAATCGGGTTGGAGCATGATGAGGGCGAGGACGGGGAGCACGAGCGCCACGCCGCCGGCCACGAAGCCCACCGTGCCCGAGCGCTGGGCGCGGCGGTCGAGGTAGGCGGCCAGCACCAAGGTGGTCAGGATGCGGGCCAGCTCGGCGGGCTGAAACGAGAAGAACGGCAGGCGGATCCAGCCCTTGGTTCCGCGCTGGACCTGGCCCAGGACTAGCACGGCCACGAGCACCGTCAGCGCCGCGGCGTAGAGGACCTTCGACTGATCCTGGAAGACCTGGTAATTGAAGCCCAAAGCGAGCAGGAAAAGGAGGCTGCCGACGCCCAGGGCCAGGAAGTGGCGCTGGAGGATCTGGCCGTAATGGGGCAGCGGCGAGGCGGCGGAAAGGATGGCCACCGTGCCGATGAGGACGAGCCCCGCCCAGGCGCCGATCAGCGCCCAGTCCACGCGCCCGCGAAAGGAGCCGCCCTCGACTTTCATCAGTCGCCCTCCGAGTAGATGTCGCCGTCCTCGGCGTGCGAGGGCGCGGAGTGGGAAGGGCGCGGGGTCACGACGCGCTTGGGCGCCGGCGGGGCGGGCGGCGCGGCGGGCGGCGGGGCGGGCGGCTTGACCGGGAGGGGCGCCGCGCGCTCGATGTCGCGCTCCGGCGGGACCTCGTCGATCAGAGAGCCTTCGGCCGGCACCCCGGCGGGCTTAGCCGAGGCCAGGTCGAAAGCGGCCTCGATGGCCTTCCGGGCCACCGGGCCGGCCGCCGAGGAGCCGTGGCCGCCGTGCTGGATGAGGACCGCCAGCGCCAGGCTGGGCTCCTCGTCGGGCCTGCCCGCGTAGGCGATGAACCAGGCGTGGTCCTCGCCCAGCGGGTTCTGGGAGGTGCCGGTCTTGCCGCCGACGACGAGGCCCGGGACGTTGACGCGCTGGCCCGTGCCGCGCTTGACGACGTGCACCATCGCCTCGCGGATCCTCTGCCAGACGTCATCGCGCAGCTCCACCCGTCCGGCCACCGCGCTGGCATGCTCCTCGGGCTTGGCCGCGCGGCGCTCGAGGCGCTTGACGTAGCGCGGCTTCCAGAGCGTGCCCTTGTTGGCCACCGCGGCCGCCACGACCGCCATCTGGATGGGCGTGGTCAGGAGCTCGCCTTGGCCGATCGAGAGGTTGGCCGTGTCGCCCTCGTACCAGCCGCGCTTGCGCGTCTTGCGGGCTTCCGGGCCGAAGATGTTGCCGGAGCGCTCCCCGGGGAAGTCGATTCCGGTCTTGCGCCCCAGGCCGAAGAGGTGCTCGTAGCGCTCGATGACGGGGCCCTTCAGACGCAGGCCCATCGTGTAGAAGTAGACGTCGCAGGAGTAGGCCAGGGCGTCCATGAAGTCGACCGACTTGTGGCCCTTCTTCTCCCAGCACTTGAAGGTGCGGTTGCCGACGGTGTGGTAGCCGGGGCAGAAGACCCGGTCGGCGATGCCGACCGTGCCCTCCTGCAGGAGCGCCCCGTCCATGATGACCTTGAAGACCGAGCCCGGGGCGTAGGTGCCTTGCAGGGCGCGGTTGAACTCAGGCAGGGTGGCGGCGCCCTTGCGGCCCTCGTCCCAGTCGGGCAGAAGGAGCAGATTCGGGTCGAAGTCCGGGGCCGAGGCCAGCGCCAGGACCTCGCCGGAGCGCGGGTCCATTACCACGACGGCGCCTTGGCCCGACGGCGAGGCGCGCAGGCCCTCCTCGACGGCCTTCTGGATGCGCGAGTCGATGGTCAGGTGGATGTTGCCGCCGACCTGCCAGGGGACCTCGCCCAAGCGCCGGCGCAGGCGGCCTTGGGCGTCGACCTCCATGCGGATCTCGCCGTCGACGCCGCGCAGGATGTCCTCGTAGCGGCTCTCGACGCCGGCCTTGCCCACCCAGGAGTCGACGCGGTAGCCCTTGTTCCTGAGGAGCCTCCAGGCGCGGCGGTCGATCTTGCCCATGTAGCCCAGGAGGTGGCCCGCGAAGGCGCCGTTGGGGTAGAAGCGCCGCGCCTCGACGATGAGGTCGACGCCGGGGTAGAGGGTCTTGAGCTCGGAGAGCTTGAACATCGTCTTGAGCGGCAGGTTCTCGGCTAAGTGGATGGCGGATTCCTCGCGGACCGCCTCGCGCAGCTTGTCGAGCAGCTCGTCGCGGTCGCGGTGGAGCTCGCGGGCCAGGCTCTCGGAGAGGCCCGCCAGGCGCGCCGGGTCCTGGGACTTGCCGGGCAGGAAGATCAGCGAGAACGCCGGCTGGTTGGTGGCCACGATGTCGCCGTTGCGGTCGTAGACCCGCCCGCGGGGTGCCGCCTGGGCGATGATCTGCGTGCGCTGGCGCTCGGCCACCTCGGCGTAGTAGGCGTTGCGCACGACCTGCATGTGCAGGAGCCGCACGCCCAGAAAGCCCACCGCGACGGTGGCCGCCAGCCAGAGGGCGTCGAGGCGCTCGACGAAACGGGTGCCGCGGCTGCTCACTGTTTTTCGAGCCTCCGGGCGGCCTTGAAGACGAACGGGGCCAGGAGCGCGGTGAAGATGGGGTCGAACAGGAACGGCGTCCAGCCCGGCCACAGGAAGCGGTGCTCGAATACCTGGCCGACCAGGCCGTAGAAGACGGTGTAGAGCGGCACGGCGGCGGCCGCCACGACGGCCTGCGAGGGCGGGCTGGCCACGTCCATCTGCCGGCGCAGCTGGCCGACGCAGTAGGCCGCCAAGGTGAACCCGAGGGCGTTGGCCCCGAACACATGGCCGCTCACCGCGTCGAGGCACAGGCCCCAGGAGAAGCCCAGGAGCTGCCCCCCCACCGGGCCGGACCAGGCCGCCGCGCCGAGGGTGGCCAGGAGGAGGACGTGGGGCGAGATCCCCCCGAAGGAGAGCCGGGTCGCCAGCAGCCAATGGAAGAAGAGCCCGGCCAGGAAGAACAAAAAGCCCTCGATGATCCTCACCGCGAGGCCCCCGTGGGGACGGCGGGCTCGGTCAGGGGGGCCAGCACCATGACCTCCTTGAGGCGGCCGGCCGCCACCGCGCGCTCGAGCTCGACGGCCTGGAAGGCGAGGAACGGGTCGCGCTGGAAGACCCGGGAGACCCGCCCGACCATGAGCCCCGGCGGGAAGCTGGCGCTGGTCGGCGAGGTGTGCACCTCGTCGCCGACGGCGAACTTGGCGTCGACCGGCAGATAGTTCATGCGCAGCTTCGTGGTCCCCTGGCCCTGGACCAGGCCTTCCCAGCCCTGGGTCGGGAAATAGGCCGCCAGGGCCGAGAGCTCGTCGGAGAGGAGCAGGACCTTCGCCGTGCGCGGGTTGACCTCGGTCACCCGGCCGACCACGGCCAGCGTGCTGCCGTCTAGGCCGAGGACGGGGGCGTTCACGTCGATGCCCTGCTCCTCGCCGGCGTCGATGAGCACCGAGCGGTACCAGTTCTGGGGGTCGCGCTCCATGACCCGAGCCCAGCGCACCGTCCGGCCGGCCAGCGGCCTCATGCCCAGGGCGACGGCCAGACGCTCGTTCTCGACGCGCGCGGCGGAGAGCTCGGCCTTGAGCACCTCGGCCTCCTGCAGGCGCCGCCGGGCCTCGACGAGCTCCACGTCGGCGGCGATTATGCGTGCGGCGCCGGCCGGCACGGCCTCGAGGCGGGCCGCCAAGCGGTCGCCGTGGTAGGGCAAGGGCTCCAGAAGATAGGCCACGACCGCGCGCAGTTGGGCCACCTTGGCGGTGGCCTGCAGGCTCAAAAGGGTCAGCGCGGCCGCCGCCAAGATAAGCAGCAGCCAGTTCGCTATGCGGCTGTCACGATTCATGCGTCATCACGACCTTGGTCGCTCCTGAACTACGTCCGGAGCCGCGGGAGGCTTACGAGCGCGTGACCCGGAACGGTACCGAATCGGACCTTCGTATGCTCATCGAGTCGAGCATCTCTAGGTACCTCCCCGTTCCCAGGGCTACGCAGCTCAGAGGGTCGGCGGCACGGTGCACCGGCAGTTCCGTCTCCTGCCGGATCAAATCCGGGAGTCCTCGCAAGAGGCTCCCCCCGCCCGCCATCACCATCCCTCGGTCCACCAAATCCGCGGCCAACTCCGCCGGCGTCTCCTCCAGCGTGTTCTTGATCATCTCGAGGATGAGCTGCACGGGCTCCATCAGAGCCTGGCGCACCTCCTCCGAGGTGATCAAGACCGTCTTCGGAAGGCCGGTGGCCTGGTCCCGGCCCTTCACTTCCATGGTCTTCTCCTCTTTCAAGGGGAAGACCGAACCGACTTGGATCTTCACGTCCTCCGCGGTCGTCTCGCCGATGAGCATATTGTACTTCCGGCGGAAGTGCTGCAAGACCGCGTCGTCGAACTCGTCGCCCGCCACGCCGATGGACTTGGAGACGACCATCCCCCCCAAGGACACCACCGCCGTCTCCGTCGTCCCGCCGCCGATGTCGACGATCATGTTCGCGTGCGGCTCGGCGATCGGCAGATCCGCCCCGATCGCCGCCGCCATAGGCTCTTCTATCAAGAAGACCTCGCGGGCGCCGGCCTGCTCGGCCGACTCCTGCACCGCGCGCCGCTCCACCTCGGTGATCCCCGAGGGGATGCCCACCACGATCCGCGGCCGCAGCAAGGTCCGTCCGTTGTGGACCTTGCGGATGAAGAACTTGATCATCTCTTGGGCCGCGCCGAAGTCGGCGATTACGCCGTTTCGCAGCGGCCGTATGGCGGAGATGGAGGCGGGCGTGCGGCCCAGCATCCTCTTGGCCTCCGAGCCTATCGCCAGGACCCGGCGGCTCTCCCGGTCGATGGCGACGACGCTTGGCTCACGGAGGACGATACCGTGATTCTTGACGTAAACCAGGGTATTGGCCGTACCCAGGTCTATGCCCATGTCGTTGCTGAACAGACTAAAGAGGTAGTCGAACACCTGTTGGAGAAATCCTTTTCCCGGGTCTGGGCGGAGGCGCACGCCGGTCCGGGGGGCCTTCCTTTAGTACGATGGAAGGATGGTTAATTCTACCTTGTTGGACAGGGATTGTGGGGGGTATTTTGTTACGGGGTTTATAAAAAAGTGCTGGAAAATAAAACAACTATCGCTCAGGGCCTCCGGACGCTAACTTGCGGAGAGATGACGGCATCCTTTCGCCGGCGTGCGATCGCTTTGGCGACGCGGTCAAACTCCGCCCGCGAAGCAGGTTTAAGATCTCCCCGGAGCAGCGCCTTCTCGATCTTGCGCTCTTCCTTGTTCAGCTTCCATTTGTTCATGGCCCACAGTACCCGATGTTATGCGCCTTTTCGAGGGTGAAGAAGCGATTTCTGGACTAGACGGGGAACTGTTATCTCGGCGAACCAACGAGCAGGATACAGGTAATCTTCCCCGCTCTCATCGATGATTCGAACGTCTCCCGACCCGGCTGCATCTTCATCGGGAATGACGCGGTATATCTTGTGTAGTTCCAACGAGGCGGGATAGCCAGAATTCTTCACGCAAACAACGAACTCACGAGCAGCCGTCTTTTCTCTTTTCATAATCTCAATCCAGATAGCGTTTTCTTTTGAATTCCTTCTTCCCGATCCCGTGGGCTTCGTACCAATGGATTTCCGCCAGCCTCAAGCTGCCGTTCCGGAGACGAATCTGTGCGATCCCCTTCATTTTTCTCCAGCGACCCTTCCCATAGAACTTCCGAAGACGGACGACCTCCCGGATTCCTGAGCCCACGGCGATCGCCTCTATGGCGGCGATGTCGCCGACAACTTCAAACCCCATTGGCTTATTGTAGTCCTTTTAAGGCTCTCCGAGCGCAGCGGCGGGCCGCGCAACAGACGATCCGCTACTCGTCACGACCATCGAGAGGCAGTCATTTCTTGCGTCGTGTCCGGCGCGTTAACCGGTCGGCTTTCTTCGCCGATTGCGTCAGCGAGAGATAGTTCTCACGGGTGACGACCTTGCGCCCGCTTTTCTTTTCCAGATCGAGCCGGGCATTGCCGGCGACCGTTCCGCCGGCGCTGGCCGCTTGCTTGTTCTGGGGAAAGCCCTGGGCGTCTCGATTGCGGGCTATCTCGGTCGTGGCGGCTTCGCCCAGCATGGAGAAGATCAGCTCGAGATCGGTCATGTGATCGCGAAGGTTCTCGCGCCGGAGGCGCTTGTACTCGGCGTATTGGCTGGGCGTCATCCCAAAAGTTGCTTGGGATATCTCGGCGGTGAGGATGGCGTACTCGCGCTGCTCTCTGACGCCGCGCTTCTTCCATTCGTCGGTCAGCTCGTCGCGAATGGCGATCGAGCGCATCCGCTTCTCGATCCAGTCGTCGGAGTATCCTTTGGCCTTATAGAGCGCGCGCGTACGTTTCGTAGCCAGTTCGGGGTCTTCGATCTCCTGGAGGCGTTCGTAACCGATTCGGGCTAGCCAGCGCTTGAAAGGCTCGGCCTTGGGGCTAGGAATACTCTGAACGAGGCGAAACAAACCCTCGGTGTTCCAACATTGCAGCAGTTGAGGCCCACCGGAGGTCTCGAACTCCAAACCAAGGGGGGGGACAAGTTGCCCCCCCCCTTTGAAGGCTTCGGCTAGCGTCGGATCGCGCTTTCGAAGCTTCTTCAGGTAGTCGCCCGGATTGGGCGAGTCTGTCAGCGCGCCGACGACATCGGCGATGACGAACCACCACTCGTTATTGTGGATGATACGGCGGACCTCTTTTCGCTGGAAGAGGGCGATGCGAGTCTCGGGTTTTGACGCTTCACTCATGGTATGCAGGAAAACGCTTTTATTTCAATGATAAATCACCTGCTAGCATATTGCAGCTTAGCTCTTTCAGGCTAGTTTCTGGACCTTCTTCGGCAGTCCCCGCAGACACGCCCATGAGCTCGATCGGTTTGGCCATACCCGTATATACGCTTAACCAGTCGAATTGGTTCCATCGCTTTCATCGCGCTAACGCATGGGTCGGTCGCGCGCGCTATCCGTTCTGCGCGCGCCGACAGTACCCCAAGTTCAGGACTCCTGACCCGTTGCAGAAATCGGTGCAACATTCGAGGCCTCGTAGCGTAGGCGCAGCCGTGTTCCGGGATAGCTGATTTTAGTCTCGTTGAGGGCCTCGCATAGATGCCTGACAGCTATGTTGCTTCGC
>JACPXC010000001.1 GCA_016196755.1 Elusimicrobiota bacterium | reverse complement strand
CGAGGGCGACGTCTTCATCGCTGATGATCCGGCCTTGGATGCGACGCGGCTTCATGCGTCGTTAATCTACAACAGAGGACGTGAGTTAGTCCAGCAGAAAATCTATGCGCACGAACCGCGAAGGACCTGAGTAGTTACGATCCGCTTGTAAAAGCCTCCGGCGCCGAGAAAGCCCGTCTTGCCGAAGTATTTCTCCAGCCCGGCCTCCGCGTTGATCGACCGCGCCGCCCCCAGGTCAGGATTGCCCTCCTCGACCTTGTCCGGCTTGACCGAGCGCGTCGGCACCTTGTCCCGAAACGACGGCCGGCTGATCGTCCGAGCGACGGAAGCGCGCGCCTGCAGCCCGTCGCGGATGCGGTACAGAGCGTGGGCGGAAGGGTTCCAATCAACGAATCTCCCCGTCGCGGAGCGGCCGCCGCCGCTTTGGTAGCCGCCGTCGGTGAACTCGACGCGCACCCCCGGCGTCAACACGAGCTTGTCGGTCAAAGACGCCTCGTTCATCACGAAGGCCGCGTTGATCGTCTCATCGACCCGATAGCTGTCGTCAGGCACGGTCTTGTCGGCGCGCACCCCCGCAGGGTTGACCTCCCAGTTCGTCTTGGTGACGCGCCGGTCTTTATCGCGCCACTTGAGGCCCGTCGAGAGCAGATTCTCGTTTTGGCGCGGTCCGGTCCACGGCAGCTTGAACTCCGCCGCCGCGACCCGCTCCTTGTCCTGCTTGCGCTCGTCCTCGAACACGTTCTTGCTGAAAGCCAGCGCCGCGCCGGTGAACTGCGCCGTCTTCTTCTCCTTGTTCTCCTCGTTCATGGCCCAGGACCCTTCCAACTTGAGGATCGCGCCGCCGGAGAACTTATGCTCCCAATCCGCGCCGTAGCTCTGCAGCGAGGCCTCTTTGACCTCGCTCTCGCGGTTGCGGCTCTTGTTCGCTCCCGTGGCCAGGTTCTTGACCAGCCGGTCCTTGTCCGTGCTCTCGTCCTGATTACTGATGAGCGGGCGCAGCGACACCCGGTCGCTCTCTCCGATGCGCCATTCCAGGTTCAGAAGGCCGGACACGGTCAAGAAGCGCTTGAGCTCGCTCTCCGACTCTCTTTCGTTCTTGGCGGTGTCGGAGACCGCCTTGTCCTTGCCGCGAAACTCGTCGCTCCGGGTCCCTCCCACCTGCGCGCCGACTGGGCCGAACTGGTCGCCGACCGTGGCCGTGAACTTATCGCCGAGGCGGTCGGCGCGGTCGTTGACCGACCCTTGCCCCGACACGCTGATGGTCCGCTTGGGAGGGGGCCGCTTGAGGACGATGTTCACGAAGCCCGCCACCGCGTCGGCGTCGTGGGAGGCGTTCGGGTTCTTGAACACCTCCATCCGCTCGATCTGCTCGACCGGGATGCGGTCGAGGGAAAATTCGCGTTTCTCGCCGCCGCCGGGCGGCCGGCTGCCGTTGATGAGCACGTTCTGGAACTCCTTGTCGAGCCCGTTCATCCGGATGTCCTTGTTTATGGACGGCGGTCCCGAGAAGAAGAGGCGCGGCAGCCGGCGCAGCACGTCGGCCGCGGTCTGCCCTCCAAGCTCGGCCATCTCGCGGCGGGTCACGATGGTCTTTGCCGTCGTGCTCTCTCGGCGCTCCTGCATCGCGCGCGTCTCCTCGGTGTCCTGCACCACGATCTCATCCACCCGCCCGACCTCCGCAGCCTGGGCCGGGGAGAGCAGGGCCCCGAAGGCCGTCAACGCCATCAAGATTCTCATGGACCCTCCTATCTGAGCACGTAAGCGATCGGCACTTCGACGGTGACCGAGTCCAGCCCCAGCTCGGTCGGCGATGGGAACGGCGCCGCGCGGCGCACCGCCGCGAGCGCCGCCCTATCCAAGTGCTCGCCGGCCGACGCGAGCACGGAGGCGTCTCCCACGGTCCCATCCGCCCGAATGAGCGTCCGCAAAAGCACGCGGCCTTCGAAGCGGAGCTGGCGCGCGATCGACGGATACGCCTTCTGGCTCTCGATGCGCGCGCGCACGCGCGCCAGATAGTCGGCCAGACTGCCGTCTTGGGCCATGGCGGCGGGGGCGGGCGCCGAGAGGCTCAGGCTCATCTTCAGGCTTACATCCGAATCCGGCGTGGCGCGGCCCAGCAGTCTCCTGAGCTCGTTGAGCGCCCGATCAAGTTCCGTGGCGCGCGCGCCGGGAGAGGCCGGGGGCAACCGATACTCCCGCCGCTCGCCCAAAATCTCGGGCTTCGTCTCCGAAACGAGAGACGGCCCCTCCGCCGAAACCGCCTGGACGAGCCTTGGCCTGGGCAGCAGGATCACCTCGACGGTCACCACGGCAGCCTGGTCGGCGGGAACTTGCCCCAGAGTGCGCGCTAGCGTATCGATCGGCGACTGCGAGCCGCCGTCCGCTTCCTTAGAATCGGCGGCATCAGGCTCCGGCGCGGCGGTCCGGCCACCCGAAGGAGGTAACGGCGGCCGCGCGGGCAGAGGATATTGAGGAGCGATGAGGGGGGGAACCGCAGCGCTCGCCGCCGCGGCATCGAGGGCTGGGAGCGCCATCGGAGCACAGACCGCCCAGACGCTAATGATACCGAGTTTCATTATTGAGCCCTTTGTGCCGGCAGCGTGACCTGGGCCGCTAGAGCACATAGAGGAGAGCGCTCGACGATAGAACGCCGCTTCCACCCGGCGCTTATTGAAATCGTATTTCATTAAGCAGAGTCTACGACAAAAGTCTTATTGATATCCAGTCTCAATAATGGCGCTCGGGGCCGAGGCAATTCCGAAGCCAGGGGAGGCCTATCGCGGAGCATCCCGCTTGCTGTCCCTTCTGGGCCTCGGCGGAGAGGTCCTTCTCTTCGGACTGCTGGCCTGCATGTTTGGCCGGCTGCTGGCCTGAACGCCGCCCTAAGACCCATAGCTCCTAAGTTAATTTCCGTCTGAACCCCGTGCTTCCTCATATGGGAATCTGCTGTAGTCTCCGCGGGACCCTCCGCCGAGCGTCCCGCGCCGATGGGATAGAGGGCCGTTGGAGGGCCGCAGATGTCCCGACGCCCGAGCCGCACCATAAAGCTGCTGGAGACGGTCGAAATCCTCAACGACCATCTGACCGAAGAGCTTTGTGCGCAAGTGTTCGAGTCTGTGCGCACGAACGAGCGGGAGCGCGAGTGGAGCCTGTTCTCGCTGACGAAGTTCTGGACGGCGGTCATCCTTTTGGCGCCGAACTCCTTGGGGCATGCCCTGGAGCGGGCGCGCCAGGGAGGCAACGAACTGCTGCCGGAAGTCACGGCGAGCGACGGCGGTTCCTTTCAGCGCTACAAGTCGCTGCACTGGAAGTTCTTCCACGCGCTCTACTACGCCTTCACGCAGCGGTTGATGGGCGAAGCCCAGCCCGTCTTCGCCGGCACCCTGTCGGACCTGCGGGAGCGTTTCCCGAACCTCCTTCTTATCGACGGCTCGCGCCTGGACCCAATCGCACACAAGCTCAAGATCCTCCGCAACCTGGCGGCGGCCGTCCTGCCGGGCTGCATGACCGTGATCTACGACCTCTTCAACGGGGTGACGCGCCAAGTGCTCTTCGACCCCGACGCCGCGGCGCCGGAGCTTCTGCGCGCCGTGCCGACGCTCGACAGCCTGCCGAAGGGGTCGCTTCTGGTGGGAGACCGGCTCTACGCGAGCATCCAGTTCTTCTGGGAGTTGCGCCGTCGCGGCCTGGAGGGCCTGTTCCGACTCAACGGGAAGTTGACGGTGGAGCGCCAACATCTGATTGGCCGCAAGCAAGGCGGCGGCCGGTCGGTCGTCGAGGAGTGGCTGGTCAGCGTGGGATCGGGCCAGACGGCCCCGGTCATCACGTTGCGCATGATCTCTTTCCGGCAGGGGAAGTCGCGGCGGGACTTGCTGACCAGCGTGCTCGACCCGCAGAGGCTGACCGCGGAGGAGGCGCTGAGCCTGTATCCGTTGCGTTGGCAGATCGAGCGGGTGTTCTTCGACCTGAAGGAGACGCTCGATTTGGGCCGGTTCTACACGGCCAACCCCAACGGCGTGGCGATGCAGCTCTACGCGACGGCCATGGTCTACAACGCATTTCGAGTAGCGGACGCAGGAAGTACTTCGTCGAGGGGAGAAAGCGCTGGAAGTCGCTGGCTCATGTAAGCGGCGGTCAGAAGCTCACGAAATTAACTTAGGAGCCATGGCCCTAAGACCATGATAATGGACTGTTAACGGTCTATCGCGGTACTGTATTCAGGTATGGAACTTCGGCACTTGTCCGACATCTTGCGCCCGGAATCGGTGGTCGTCCCTCTGCAAGCGAGAACCCCCGAGGACGCCATCGATGTGCTCGTCAACTCGCTCGTTCTAGACCTGCCCGGCAACTCAGGAACCCGCCAGGAGCTGAAGGCCGCGATACTTGCCCGGGAGAAGGTCGGCTCCACCGGGATTGGGTCCGGCGTCGCCATTCCTCATGCCCGCTCCCGCAGTCTTTCCTATCCCCGATTGGCGGTCGGCCTCGGGGCCGAACCGGTCGATTTCCGGGCCGCGGACGGCGAGCCGGTGAACTTCGTCTTCCTGCTTGCTGTCCCGGAAGCGGCGCCAAAATCCCACCTGACCATCCTGGCAAGCCTCAGCCGGATCGCATCCGACGCCAAGCTCCTGCGTCGGCTCAAGCGGGCTTCGACCGCGACCGCTCTTTACAGCCTTCTGGCCGACCTGCCCCTCTGAAGGCGGGTTAACGGACCGATAATGGGTCGACTATGGAGCGGTAACGGCGGGCTCCGGTATTCTGTATCGGATGACGCTGATGGTCTGCTTACCAAACGACGAGGACCTCGCCGGCGATGTGTTGGAATCAGCGGCAAGTCTTACATCCGAGTTGAAGGGGGATATGGTGGTGGTGCATGTCTTCCCTCGCGGCTCGGCGCATCCGCCGGAGCACCAGCGGCTGGCCGAAGAGGCCCATGCCGCGTCCTGGTACTTGGAATCGGACACGCCGGCGGAAGCCATCGTGGGCTTCGCTCGGACCCGGCGAGTGACCCACGTCCTGTTCGGCCCGGTCGCCTGGAAGCGGTGGGGAAAGCCGATCTCGGACATCGCCACGGCGACGGGCGTTCTCGCGCTGCTTTGGGTCCTGACGGGCAGCGTTTTTGGAGCGAGCGTGGAGTTTCCAGAATGAAGACAGCCGTGTTCCTAATCGCCTCCCTGTTGCCTACGTCCGCTCTAGCCACGGAAGCGACCTCACTCTCGCGGCTGCCTGTGCGCTTCGGCGGCTTCGTGGACACGTATTACGCCTACGACTTTCAGCGGCCTCCCTTGCGCGACCGCGCATTCACAACCCAGCCCGCGAGGCACAACGAGTTCAACGTGAACCTGGCGTTTATAGAGGCGGTAGTCAGCGAGGACCGTGTCCGAGGCCGGCTCGCGCTTCAGGCCGGCAACTCGGTGCAGAGCAATTACGGCGGCGAGCCGCGCGTCGGGACCGTGAGCGGCTCCGACCTCACCCGGCACATCCAGGAAGCGGTCGTCGGCTATCGAGTCACGGACAAGCTGTGGATCGACGGCGGCATCTACCTCTCGCATATCGGCCTGGAGAGCTGGATCTCGCGGGACAACTGGGGCTACAGCCGGCTCCTGATGAGCGACTTCTCTCCTTATTACCAGGCGGGGGTGAAGGCCAGCTACCAGTGGACCGAGAGCTTCTCGAGCCAGCTCCACGTGGTCAACGGCTGGCAGAACATCTCCGAAAACAACGAGAACAAGGCGCTAGGAGTCCAGCTCGCCTTCGCCCCGACCGAAGGGTGGTCGGTCACCTACAACAACTTCTACGGCCAGGAGGTCGGCAACCGCGGCCGCTTCTTCAACAACGTCGTGCTCAAGACGCCTGCGTTCGGCAGGGTGCAAGGCGCCGCCGCCGCGGACTATGGCATCCAAAGAAAGCTGAGCGGAGGGGGATTCTCCAAGTGGTACGCGGGCGCGCTGCTCGCCCGTTGGCGTCTTACGGACCGGCTCTCGGCGACCGGCCGGGTCGAGCGATATGTCGACGAGGATCAAGTCATCGTGACCACCGGCGGACAAGGATCGTTCCGGACCACGGCGGCCTCGATCAATCTCGACATGGCCCTGCATCCGCAGCTCCTCTGGCGGAACGAGCTGCGGCATTTCTGGGGCGAGAACCCCGTCTATCCGACGCGGTCGGGCTTCGCGAAGACCGACGGCTTTCTCGCCTCGTCGCTCGGCCTGACCTTTTAGGGGGAAATGGAATGGAGGATCTGTTGAATGTCGGACTCACCGCTGCGTTCTTCGCGGCGACTTGGCTGCTCGTCGAGGCGTTCGACCGGCTGTCCACGAGCGGGTCGTGACGCCCGTCTATTGGACCGCGCTGACGCTGTCGGCCGGGCTATCGGTCTATCTGCTGGTCGCGCTGTTCAAGCCGGAGCTGTTCTGAGGGAGCGATGAGAGACGCCCTGCTTCAGCTCACGCTCTATCTCGCGGCGGTCCTCGGCTTCGCCGCCGCGTTCGGGCCCTACATGGCGCGAGTCTACGAGGGCCGCTCCGGGGCGACCGGCCGTGTCCTCGGCCCCATGGAGCGGCTCCTCTACCGGCTTTGCGGCGTGGACCCCGAGCAGCCGATGGACTGGAAGGCGTACGCGGGCGCGGTCCTCACCTTCAATTTTCTCGGCGTCCTGCTGGTCTACGCGTTCGAGCGCCTGCAGGGCTCGCTGCCGCTCAATCCCCAAGGGCTGTCTGCAGTGGCGGGCCATACCGCGTTCAATGCGGCGGCGAGCTTCGCGTCCAACACGAACTGGCAATCGTACGGCGGAGAGACGACCCTCAGCTACCTCACGCAGATGGCGGCGATGACCGTCCAAAACTTCGTCTCGGCCGCGACCGGCATGGCCGTGCTGGCGGCGCTCACGCGCGGGCTTGCCTCACGCGAGACGACCCAGCTCGGGAACTTCTGGGCCGACCTCGTGCGCGGGACCCTCTACATGCTGTTGCCGCTGTCGACGCTGCTGGCTCTGGCGCTGGTTTCGCAAGGCGTGGTGCAGACCTTCCGTCCGTCTGCCAAAGTCGAGCTGCTCGATCCGGTCGCCTATGAGGTCGATGGGCGGAAGCAGTCGGCCTCCGAGCAGGCGATCCCGCTTGGCCCGGTGGCCTCCCAGGTCGCCATCAAGCAGCTCGGCACCAACGGCGGCGGCTATTACAACGTCAACTCGGCGCATCCGCTCGAGAACCCGACGCCGTTGTCGAACTTCCTGGAGCTGTGGGCCATCCTGGCGTTGCCGGCCGCCTGCTGCATGATGTTCGGCGTCATGGTACGCGACCGGCGGCAAGGTTGGGCGCTGCTTGCGGCCATGATCGTCATCTTCGTGCCTCTCTTCCTGATCTGCGCGTATGCCGAACAGGGAGGCAACCCCGCGCTGACTGCGCTCGGAGCCTCCCCAGGCGGAAACATGGAAGGCAAGGAGGTCCGCTTCGGCGTGGCCAGCTCGGCGCTCTGGGCCTGCGCCACCACGGCGGCCTCGAACGGCTCGGTCAACGCGATGCATGACTCCTTCATGCCGCTCGGGGGCCTGCCTCCACTGTTCCTGATGCAGCTCGGCGAGGTCATCTTCGGCGGCGTCGGCTCCGGCCTGTACGGCATGCTCGTGTTCGTGGTGGTAGCGGTCTTCGTGGCCGGGCTGATGGTGGGGCGGACCCCCGAGTATCTTGGAAAGAAGATCGAGCCCTTCGAGATGCAGATGGCCTCGCTCGTCGTCCTGATCCCGGCCTTCCTGGTCCTGCTGCCGACCGCGGTCGCCGTGGTCACGCGAGCAAGGGCCTCGATGTCGAACCCTTCGGCCCACGGCTTCAGCGAAGTCCTCTACGCCTTCTCCTCGATGGGCAACAACAACGGCAGCGCGTTCGCGGGCCTGAACGCGAACACGCCGTTCTACAACGTCCTCGGCGGCGTGGTCATGTTGATCAGCCGCTACTGGATCATCGTCCCCGTGCTGGCCATGGCCGGCTCGCTGGCGCGCAAGAAGCTCGTGCCGCCCGGCGAGGGGACGCTGCCCACGCACACACCACTCTTCGTGTGCCTCCTCGTGGCCGTCGTCCTGATCGTCGGGGCTCTTACCTTCGTGCCCGCTCTGGCCCTGGGACCGGTTGTGGAGCATCTCCTCATGGCGGGGGCTTCATGAGCTCTAAGTCCCAAGAAAGGCCTCTGTTCGACCTTCCGCTGCTGCGGCGGGCGTTCGCCGACAGCGTGCGCAAGCTCTCACCGCTCCATCAGCTTCGCAATCCGGTGATGTTCTGCGTCTACGTCGGGAGCTGGCTCACCCTGGGCCTCGGCGTTCAGGCCCTGTTGGGGGATGGCGAAGCGAGTCCCGCCTTCATCTTCGCGGTCTCGCTCTGGCTATGGTTCACGGTGCTGTTCGCCAACTTCGCGGAGGCGATGGCGGAAGGGCGGGGAAAGGCGCAAGCCGACACACTCCGCAAAGCCCGGCGCGAGATCCAGGCCAAGAAGCTGGGGAAGCCCGACCGGGAAGGGAAGGTCACGCTCGTCCCCTCGGGCCAACTCCGAGCCGGAGACTTCGTCCTGGTGGAGGCCGGCGATTTCATCCCGGGCGACGGCGAGGTGGTCGAAGGCATCGCCTCCGTCAACGAGGCCGCCATCACCGGCGAGAGCGCCCCGGTCATCCGCGAGAGCGGCGGCGACCGCAGCGCGGTGACCGGGGGGACCGTCGTCATCTCGGACTGGATCGTCGTGCGCATCACGGCCAATCCGGGCGAGAGCTTCCTCGACAAGATGATCTCGCTGGTAGAAGGGGCCAAGCGCCAGAAGACGCCCAACGAGATCGCCCTCAACATCCTGCTGGCCGGTATGACCATCATCTTCCTGCTGGCTTGCGGCACGCTCCTCCCCTACTCGATCTACAGCGTGCAGGCGGCCGGAGCGGGAGCGCCCATCCCGGTCACGGTGGTAGTCGCGCTGTTCGTCTGCCTCGCGCCCACGACCATCGGCGGCCTCCTTTCGGCCATCGGCGTCGCCGGCATGGACCGGCTCATCCAGGCCAACGTCGTCGCCACGTCGGGCCGCGCCGTCGAAGCCGCCGGCGACGTGGACGTGCTCCTCCTGGACAAGACGGGCACGATCACCCTCGGCAACCGCCAGGCCACCGAGTTCATCGCGTCCGACGGCGTCACTGCGGAGGCCCTCGCCGATGCGGCGCAGCTCGCCTCGCTGACCGACGAAACGCCGGAGGGACGCAGCATCGTCGTGCTCGCCAAAGAGAAGTACGGGCTGCGCGGCCGGGAACTCCACGAGCTGCACGCCCATTTCGTCCCTTTCACAGCCCAGACCCGCATGAGCGGAGTGGACCTGCCCGGGCGGAACATCCGCAAGGGGGCGGCGGACGCCGTGGACGGGTATCTCAAGTCACTCGGCGCGTCGTTTCCCGCCGCCACGCGCCAGTTCGTCGAGGGGGTCGCCCGGCGGGGCGAGACGCCGCTCGTCGTCTGCGAGGGGACCAAGGTCCTCGGCGTCATCCGCCTCAAGGACATCGTCAAAGGCGGCATCCGCGACAGGTTCGCGGCGCTGCGCCACATGGGCATCAAGACGGTCATGGTCACCGGCGACAACCCGCTCACGGCCGCGGCGATCGCGGCCGAGGCGGGGGTGGACGACTTCCTGGCACAAGCGACCCCCGAGGACAAGCTCAAGCTCATCCGCAAGCTCCAGGGCGAAGGCAGGCTCATCGCCATGACCGGAGACGGCACCAACGACGCCCCGGCCTTGGCCCAAGCCGACGTGGCCGTGGCGATGAACACCGGCACCCAGGCGGCCAAGGAAGCCGGGAACATGGTGGACCTGGACTCCAACCCGACCAAGCTGCTCGAGATCGTGGAGATCGGCAAGCAACTGCTGATGACGCGAGGAGCGCTCACGACCTTCAGCATCTCCAATGACGTGGCCAAATACTTCGCGATCATTCCGGCTGCCTTCGCGGCGACCTATCCCGCCCTTGGCAAGCTCAACGTCATGGGTCTCGCCACGCCGCAGAGCGCCATCATGTCGGCCGTCATCTTCAATGCGCTCATCATCGTCTGCCTGATCCCGCTGGCCCTTCGCGGCGTCCACTACCGCCGGCTTTCCGCCTCGGAACTTCTGCGCACGAACGTCCTCGTCTACGGGCTCGGCGGTCTGATCGTGCCGTTCATCGGCATCAAGCTCATCGATATGCTCTTGGCCGCGCTGGGGTTGGCATGAGGATACTGCTCGCGCAACTGCGTCCCGCCCTTCTGATGCTGCTCGCCCTCACCGCGCTGACCGGCTTCGTGTATCCGGCCCTCATGACCGGGCTGGCGCAGCTCGTCTTCCCGAAGGAGGCGAATGGGTCCATGGTCGCGGCCGACGGCCATGAGCGGGGCTCGGCCCTCATCGGACAATCTTTCACCGGGCAAAGGTACTTTTGGGCGAGACCCTCGGCCACTGGCCCGTTCCCGTATAACGCCGCCGCGTCCTCCGGCTCGAATCTCGGACCGGCGAACCCGGCTCTGACCGATGCCGTCAAAGGGAGGCTCGAAGCGCTGCGGAAGGCGCATGGCGAAGGCTCCGCTCCTGTCCCGCTGGATCTCGTGACCGCCTCGGCCAGCGGGCTCGATCCTCACATCACCCCCGAAGCCGCGCGCTACCAAGTCGCCAGGATCGCCCGCGCCCGCGGGCTTGCGGTAGAGGAAGTCTTGAGCGCAGTCGAGCGCCACACGCAGCGCCGGACCCTCGGGCTGCTCGGAGAAGCGCGCGTGAACGTCCTGACCCTCAATCTGGCGTTGGACGCCATTCCAGGGAAGTTGCGACAATAGTCTATGCCGAAAGAGGCCAAGAGGAGTCCTGAATCTTTCCTGGCCCAGGCTCAAAAGGAAGAGCAGCGCTCGCGGGGCGGCCGGCTCAAGGTTTTCCTCGGCGCCGCACCTGGCGTGGGCAAGACCTTTTCCATGCTGGAGGCGGCCCGCCTCAAGCAGCGCGACGGGCTCTCCGTCCTGGTGGGCGTGGCGGAGACCCACGGCCGCCTCGAGACCCAGGCGCTCCTCGAAGGCCTGGCGGTGCTGCCTCGCCGCGCGGTGGACCACCGGGGCGTCAAGCTGTCGGAGTTCGACCTGGACGCGGCCCTCGCGCGGGCTCCCGCGCTCATCCTGATCGACGAGCTGGCGCACAGCAACGCGCCGGGCAGCAAGCATGCCAAGCGCTGGCAGGACGTCCTGGAACTCCTTGAGCGCGGGATCGACGTCTACAGCACGCTCAACGTCCAGCATCTCGAGAGCCTCAACGACGTCGTGGCGCAGATCACAGGGATCTCGGTCCGAGAGACCGTCCCCGACTCCGTGCTGGAGCGGGCCGACGTCGAGCTCGTCGACTTGCCGCCGGAGGAGCTCCTGGAGCGGATGCGCGCCGGCCGCGTCTATATCCCCGAGCAGGCGGTCCGAGCGGTCGAGAATTTCTTCCGGCTGTCGAACCTGACCGCGCTGCGCGAATTGGCGCTGCGCGTGACCGCGGAGGGCGTCGGCGCGGTTCTGGAGTCTTACCGCTCCCAGCAGGCCCCGGAGGCGATCTGGCCGACCGCGCAGCGCATCATGGTCTGCGTGGGACCCGGGCCCTATTCGGCCAACCTCGTTCGCGCGGCCCGGCGGATCGCGGGAAGCGCCAAGGCCGAGTGGCTCGCCGTGTTCGTGCAGCCGAGCGGGCGCCCGCTCTCGGAGTCCGCGCGCCTGAGCGCCGTCGAGAATCTGCGGCTCGCCGAGCAGCTCGGCGCCGAGACCCTGAGCCTCACGTCCCGAGACGTCGTCGAAGGGATACTGGAATTGGCGCGTCAGCGCAACGTCACGAAGCTCATCATCGGCAAGAGCGACCGACCGCGGTGGCGCGAAGTGATCCAGGGGAGCCTGGTCGACGATCTCATCCGAAAGAGCGGCGACATCGAGGTAGACGTGCTCCGCGGCGGACCGAGCCAAGGCTCGCTGGCCTCGCTGTTGGTCGAGCCCTCCGCCCCTGCGCCTGGGAAGGAGTACGCGGTCGCGGTCGGCGCAGCCGCCATCGCGACGGGGATCTGTTTCGGGCTGTTTCCGATCCTCCAGCTCACCAACCTCGTGATGGTCTACCTGCTCGGGGCGCTCATCGTCGCCACCCGCGGCTTCCGCGGACCGGCGACCCTCTACTCGCTGCTCGGCGTACTCTGCTTCGACTTCTTCTTCGTCCCGCCCCGATTCACGATGTCCGTCGCCGACACGCAGTACATTTTCACCTTCATCGTGATGTTCATCGCTTCGTACCTGATCAGCCACCTGACCCTTCGGCAGAAGGCGAGCATGGAGGAGGCGCGGCACAGCGAGTTGCGCACGGCCACCCTGCATGCCCTCAGCCGCCAGTTGGCGAGCACGCGAGGAGTCGAGGCGCTCTTGGAGACAGCCGTCCGCCACTTGGCCAAGGTCTTCGAGAGCGAGGTCATGATCCTTCTACCTGGGCGCGAGGGGGGGCTGGAAGTCCGCGCCACGTCCGCCGCGCGCAGCGGACTGGACGAGAAGGAGCGCAGCGTGGCCCAGTGGGTCTTCGATCTCGGCCAGCCCGCGGGCTTGGGGACCCAGACCCTTCCGGTGGTCGACGCCCTGTATGTCCCCTTGGTCGGCGGCGAAGCGACGATGGGCGTGCTGCGTGTTCAGCCGAGGTCACGCGAGGACCGCCTCAACCCCGAGCAGATGCTGCTGCTCGAATCGCTCGCTCATCAACTCGCGCTTGCCCTGGATGTGGACCGGCTTCAGGAAGACGTGCGGAAGTCTCAACTCCGGGCCGAGACGGAACGCCTGCGCAGCTCCCTGCTCAGCTCGGTTTCCCACGACTTGCGCACGCCGCTGGCGGCCATCATAGGGTCGGCGAGCAGTCTCATCCAGACCGCCGGCAACCTGGCGGAAAAAGAGGCTTCGGAGCTGCTGGTCAACATCCGCAACGAAGCCCATCGCTTGGCCCGCCTGGTGCACAACCTGATCGAGACCACGCGCCTGGAATCCGCCACGGTCGCGCTGAAAAAGGAGCCCCATTCGATCGAAGAGGTCGTCGGATCGGCCATCGAGCGGCTCGAGCCGGATCTAGCAGACCGAAAGCTCAAGACTTTGATCCCAGAGGACCTGCCGCTGGTTCCCATCGATGCCGTCCTGATAGAGCAGGTCTTCGTCAACCTCATCGAGAACGCCTTGCGCCACACTCCCGCCAAGTCGCCGATCGAACTCTCGGCCCGGACGGCGGATGGCTCTCTCGTCGTCGAGTTGGCCGACAGAGGCCCAGGCATCCCTCCCGAGGACCTGGAGCGGGTATTCGAGAAGTTCTATCGCACCGCGACGCCCGCGGGGGGCGCGGGACTCGGCCTAGCGATCTGCAAAGCGGTCATCACCGTTCACGGAGGCCGCATCACGGCCGAGAACCGGGAAGGGGGCGGCGCTCTGTTTCGCTTCACGCTGCCGCTGGAGTCCGGCTCATGATGGCGTCCGCGAAGACAGTCCTGGTCGTGGACGATGAGCTGCCGATCCTGCGGTTCCTTCACACCTCTTTGAGCGAGGCAGGCTTCAAGGTCGTCGAGGCGACGACCGGCCGCGTCGCCGTGGAGCTTGCGGCGACCAAGAAGCCGGACGTGATCCTCCTGGACCTCGGCCTTCCCGACATGGACGGGATGGAGGTGCTCAAGCGCCTGCGGAGCTGGACTGCCGCGCCGGTGATCGTGCTTTCGGCTCGCGGGCAGGACATGGACAAGATCAGGGGCCTCGACGCGGGCGCCGACGACTACCTCACCAAACCCTTCGCGGTCGAAGAGTTGATGGCGCGCATCCGCGTTTCCCTGCGCCACGCGGAACGAGCGGGGAAAGAGCCGGAACCGCTCTACCGTCACGGCGACCTCAGGGTCGATCTCGTCGCTCGTCGCGTCTGGGTGGGGAAGAAGGAGGTGCGGCTCTCGCCGCTGCAGTACAACATCCTCGCGCTCCTGGCTCGCCATGCCGGGAGAGTCGTCAGTCAGACGCAGTTGCTCAAGGAAGCCTGGGGAGAGGAAGATACCGGCACGCCGGAATCGCTGCGCATCCTGGTCCACCAACTTCGCCACCGCATCGAGCGCGACCCGGTGCGGCCCCGCCATATCAAGACCGAACCGGCCGTTGGTTACCGTCTAGAGGACCCGACGGACTGAGGCACGCGATATAGGATATGTGTTATACTTCGCTACGTGCCCCGGCGAACGATGAGCGGACTCGATAAGTTCCTTCACGAGTCGCTGAAGGAAGACTTCGAGTTTCGCAAGCTCTTCTGGAACGAGGTCGCCAAGACGCCTGAGCCCTCGCGGCGCAAGCTCGAGGCCGGTCTCAAGAACTTTCCGAGGTAAGCCTCGGGGGACTTTACGCCCCGATAGCTTAATGGATAAAGCTACGCCGTCCTAAGGCGCAGATGGGGGTTCGATTCCCTCTCGGGGCACGGTTTCAATTAGGATGCGTAGCGCCGTTGGAAGAGCGAAGTGTGAATATACGCGTGTCAGAAAAGCAATGAAACGCAGCGCTTTTCGAGGCACAATCCAACGCGTCCCAACCTAGGCGGCGACTTCCCCCCGCGCCCCCGTATAGAATATTATTGCCATTATTTTATACCATGGTAGAAATTGTTGGAGGCTGAATGCTGTCCCGTTATTTGGAAAAACCGATTTTGGACGACCTTGCGGAGAAAATGGTCTTTCTCGGAGGGCCCCGTCAAGTCGGCAAAACTACCCTGGTCAAGACGCTCGGTCAGGGTCGCTTCAAGGGGAACGTCAAATACCTCAACTGGGACGCGCGGGAAGATAAGAAGCGGATTCTCGCGGGGACCTTCGCCGCCGACGAGGCGCTCATCATCTTCGATGAAATCCACAAGTACCGGCACTGGAAGACGTTCATCAAGGGCTTCTTCGACAAGAACCGGGGACAATACAGGATCATCGTCACGGGCAGTTCAAGGCTGGACGTCTATCGGAAAGGGGGGGATTCCCTACTGGGACGGTACCATCATTATCGCCTGCATCCGCTGTCCCTGCACGAAGTCGTATCAAAGAGCGTGCCGCACGCTCATGTCGGCCGCGCTCTTGGTTTCCAGGATTCGACCCGTGAGACTCGGGACACGCTCGACCGCCTCCTTAAATTCGGCGGCTTCCCAGAGAGCTGCGATTCCTCAGGGACGTCGAAGGGCGAGAGGTCGATTTCCTGCTGACCGTGGACGGCAAGCCTTGGTTCTGCGTCGAGGCCAAGCTATCGGACAAGACCGCCTCACGACCCCTGCTTCATTTCAAAGAGAAAATGGACCTGCCCTTGGTCTATCAGGTCCTACGAGAGCCTGGGGAGGATTACGTCAAGGACGGGGTCCGAGTCATCAGCGCGGACAAGTTTTTGACCGCATTGGTATAGACGGCATTTGCGTCGTTGTTCCTAAAGGGGCAGCGGCTGAGGCCCAAAATCGCACGGGATCGTCTGTGCGGAAAATTGTTATCATCCCGCACAAGCTCGAACTACCGTCGTGAAATCACCCACAGTCGCATAGCTCCTAAGTTAATTTCCCGACGGGCATGATGCATCCATATAAGGAAAAGAGGTTGAATCCGCAGGCTCCCTCCGCCGAGGCTCCGACGCCGAGCGGGGTGAGGGACATGGAAGGGCCGATCATGTCCCATGTCGTTTCTTTGCCGTCGAAGGTCGAGGCCGCACCGAACACTCCAATCAACCTCCTCGAAACGGTCGCTCTTCTCAACAAGCACCTCACCGAGGCGCTTTGCGCGGAAATCTTCCAGTCGGTCCGGACCACGGAGCGCGAGCGGGAGTGGAGCCTCTTCGCTCTCGGGCGATTCTGGACCGCGGTTGCGCTCCAGACGCCGAGTTCGACGGGACAGGCCTTGGATCAGGCTCGCGAGGGCGGCAACGGGCTGCTGCCGGAGGTGACGGCCACCGCGAGCGCGGCCTTCCAGCGCTTCAAGACGCTGCATTGGAAGTTCTTCCACGCCCTCTACTACGCCTTCACCCAGCGCCTGATGGCAGAGGCGCAGCCGGTCTTTGCCGGTCCGATTTCCGGCCTGCGGAAACGCTTCCCGTCCATCTTCCTGGTCGACGGCTCGCGCCTGGACCCGATCGCGCACAAGCTCAAAATCGTCCGCAATCACGCGGCGGCAATCCTGCCTGGTTGTGTGAGCGTGATCTACGACCTGTTTCATGGGATGACGCGGCAAGTGCTGTTCGATCCCGACGCCGCCGCGCCGGAACTTCATCGCGCGATACCGCTCTTGAGCAGCCTCCCCGAAGGCTCGTTGATCGTCGGAGACCGCCTCTATGCGAGCATCCAGTTCTTTTGGGAGCTCAGCCGGCGCAAACAATGGGGGCTGTTCCGTCTCAACGGGGTTCTGAAGCTCGATCGTCAGCACCTGATCAGCCGCAAGCAGTGCGGCGGCCGGACGGTTGTGGAGGAGTGGCTGGTGCTCGTGGGTTCCGGCCAGACCGCGCCCGAAATCACGCTGCGCCTGATTTCGCTGCGGCAAGGGGACCTGCAACGGGACTTGCTGACGAACGTCCTCGATCCCGAGATGCTCAGGGCGGAGGAGGCGCTGTCCCTCTATCCGTTCCGGTGGAAGATCGAGCGCGTTTTCTTCGACCTGAAGGAGACGTTGAACCTGCACAAGTTCTACACGGCCAACCCCAACGGCGTCGCCATGCAGCTTTACGCGACGGCGATGGTTTACAACGCCTTTCGGGTCGCCCAGGGCCGTATCGCCCAACGACATGGGATTACGCCGGAAGAAATCTCGCCGGCCAAGTTCTTCCCGAAGCTGGCGCAAGCGTCCTCGAACTTGGCCGGGGCCGAACAGGCGCTGCTCGGGGTTCAGCGACTCAATCCCGGGGTCCAGCTTCGGTTGCCGAACGTGTTGGAGTTGCCCTTGGGTCGGACTACCTTGCAGGCGATACTCGTACGAGAACGAGGCCCCAATCGTCGTCGGCGATACTTCGTCGAGGGGAGAAAACGCTGGAAATCGTTGGCTCATGTTAGCGGCGGTCAGAAGTTGACGAAATTAACTTAGGAGCTATGACCCACAGTCGCCACCTACCAGACGGACACTCTCTTCCCAAAAATCACGCGTGCGGTCGCCGAGATCCTGCGGACCACCCCAGTCGTCGCGCCGGTCGAGGTGCTGATCCAAATGGGACGGCTTTCACGAAAGGATTACGAGGGTTGGAGATTCGGAAGGGTCCCCTACCTCGAACGAGTGATCCATGGCAACCTGTCTAAGGCCAACAGGATTCTCAGGATCTTGCGGCTGCATGCCCACGACCTCAACTTGCGCCCCTCCTCTACCGCCTACATGAAGTGGGGCAAAGGTCCGAAGACGAGGCTCCGGTTCTCGAAGACCGGCAATCCTGATGTAGAGGCCGCTTACGCCCGATGTTTCATTGGCGCGCTGCGCAGCGAATCCCCCTCGACAGGAACGGCCGATTGCAATGGCATCGCCGGCTAACGAAGCTAAGGAGGCATCCCATGACGCAAGCACTGTTGACCCGCAAGCCCCAGGGCCGCAAGCCTCAAGACGGCCGCCCCATGCTTTCCGCCCGCCGCCCGGCGCAGCGCAACGGCGTCATCGTATTGGAAACCGCGGATAGGCCGCTTCAGGAACCGGACGCCTTTGTCGTAGACCGCAATCTCCATTCCTGGGCCTCCGCCCGCACCCTCGCGCGCGGGGTGGATTGCTACCGCAAGGGACGGGTCCTCTCGCTGGAGTCTTACGAGAACAAGCGGATCGTTGCCCGGGTCGAAGGAACTCTCGACGAACCATACGACGTCGAGGTCCGCCTCGATCCTCTAGGCATGCCTAAGTCGAAGTGCGCCTGCCCTTTCAATTGGGAACCCCTGTGCAAACACGCCGTCGCCGTACTTCTGGCGTGGCAGCAGAGCGAGACCGGTTCGGAGCCGGCGCTGGCCCGCTCCCTTCCTGCGAGCGAGGCCGGAACGATGGACGCGCAGGAACGGGAGAAATACCTGCGGGATTTGGCGGACATAGAGCGCGGACTGCGGCGCGCGAGCGCGCTGGAGCAGGGGCTCAAGATCGTAGACAAGCCGCACCGTGGACCGCTGGGGACGTACACGGTCGGGTCCGGGAACTTCAACCGAGGCGGCACCGACTACCGCGTGGCCGTCCGGGACGCTCAGTGGGAGCACGCGACCTGCCAGTGCCTCGATTTCAAGACCAATGAGCTGGGGACCTGCAAACATATCGAGCGAGTCCGGCACTATCTCAGCGCTAGACCGCGGGCCAAGGAACTCGACCTGGCCGCTCGCACGACACGCCGCCTCCATGCGTATCTGGGCCCGCGCGACTCGCATGACAAGACCTTTTCGACCGCGGAGCATGTCCGCATCCATATCCCCGCCGCGGCGCGCCCCACGGCGCCGGGGTGGATCTACGAACAGATCGATTCCCAGGGCTGGCTGCGCGATGCTTCGCCGACCGCGGCCGGACGTCACAAAGACCGCGGCGCGCCGAGAGCCCGCGTGGCGCGGGTTCTTGAGCGCCTGCGCTCCCATGGCGGCGTCGCGCTCGACGTCGACCCTCAGATCGAGGAAGCCTTGCGGCAGGAAGATGACCAAAGCCGCTGGGAGCAGCGCCTAGCCGCGCTGGCCAAGGACCCGGCCAGTAGCCGCGCCTGGTCCGATTCCATCGGCCGCATGAGGGTCCGGCTGCATCCCTATCAAGCCGAGGGCATCCTGTTCGCGGCCAAGAAAAGGCGCGCGTTCATCGCCGATGACATGGGCCTCGGGAAGACCGTGCAGGCGATTGGCGCCGCCTTGCTCCTCAAGGAACTGGGCCAGGCGCGGCGCGTCCTGGTCGTGACCCCGAGTTCCCTCAAGTTCCAATGGAAGCAGGAGATCGAGAGGCTATCGGACGCCACCGTCGCTATCGTGGCGGGAAGCGCCAAGGCCAGGGACGAGCAGTACAGGACGGGCCGCGCGTTCTTCACTCTGATCAATTACGAGCTCCTCTATCGGGACTTGGACCAAATCCTCGCCTTGGCGCCGGATATGGTCATCCTCGACGAGGCGCAGCGGATCAAGAACTGGGAGACGAAGACCGCCCAAACGATCAAGAGGCTTAAGAGCCCGGTCCGCCTGGTGCTGACCGGCACCCCGCTCGAGAACCGCCTGCCGGAGCTTCTGTCGATCTCCGAGTTCCTGGACCCGCGGGCCCTGGGGGCCCCCTGGAAGCTCGTCCCCACCTACGCGGTGCTCGACCCGGAGGAGCGGATCGTCGGCTACACCCGCTTAGACCACCTGCGCCGGCGGATGTCCAAGTTCCTGATCCGGCGCACCCGCGCGGAGGTCCTTTCCCAGCTCCCCAAGCGCACCGACAACCACTATTGGACCCCGATCACGCCCGAGCAGGCGCAGGTGCACCAGGAACTCGGCGCTCGCCTCAGCCGCCTGATCAACAAGTGGAAGAGATTCAAGCGCCTGACGCGCGAGGACATCCAGTTGATGATGATGCTCCTCACCACGATGCGCATCGTCTGCAACGCGTACGGCCAGTACGACTGGAAAGCGATCGAATCAGAGGTCTTGACTGCCAGGCGCATCACCCCTGCCTTGAAAAAGAAGATCGGCTCGCCCAAGCTAGAGGAGTTCCACAAGGTGATGTCCGAGCTCTTGGAGGACCCGACCCAGAAGGTCGTCGTCTTCAGCCAATGGGAGCGGATGCTGCGGCTGGCCGAGCTCACCATCCGGGATATTCTAGAGAGCGCGGGGGCGCGCTCGGTCGTATTCTGCGGATCGCTGCCGATGAAGAAGCGCGCGGAAGAGGTCCAGCGATTCCTCGAAGATCCCTCCACGCGCGTCTTCTTCTCCACGGACGCGGGCGGCGTGGGCTTGAACCTCCAGCACGGAGCCAACATCGTCGTGAACCTGGACGTCCCCTGGAACCCGGCGGTCCTCGAGCAGCGCGTCGGCAGGGTCTACCGCATGGGGCAGAAGAAATCGGTCCAGGCCATCCACTTCATATCCTCGGAATGCGTGGAGCAGGGCATCTTCGCTTTGGTGGCACAGAAGAAGGCGCTCTTCTCGGGAGTCTTCAGCGAGGATGCTAAGGAGGTCCGGTTCACCTCGGACCAGGCGGCCTCCTTCGTTGAAAAGATGAGGAGGATCGTGCCGGAGAGCGTCTCGGCGGACGCGGCCGAAGAGCCGGGAGCGGTCGTCGCCCAGCCAGAGGAGGAAATCACTGCGCAAGAGCGGGAGACCGCCGGCGACCGGGTCGCCGCGGCGGCCGAGAACCCATCCGGCGCTCCCGGCATGGAGTTCAACCTCGGTCCGGGGATGAACATCCGCATGACCCAGGACCAGGACGGCGTCCACCTGACCCTGCCCAAGCAGACGCTGGAGTTGCTCAAGGGCTTGGCGCCGTTAGCCGCGGCGTTGGCCAAGATCGCGGCCGGCGGCTAAGAAAAGGGGACGATGAGCGAACAGACGCTCAGCGAGGAGGGGATGGCTCCGAATCTGCCCGAGCTGGACCGCCTCCGGCGAGAAAACGCCGAGCTGCGTCGGCAACTCGGGCTTGCCGGGGCCGAAGCGCCTGCTCCGTCTGGGGAGGCGGCGGCGGAGCTGCCGCTGGAAGACCAGGCCCTGCCGGTGCTCGACAAGGCGTCCGCGGTGCAGGACAAGATCGCGCTGTTCCGGTCCCTTTTCCGCGGCAGGGAGGACGTGTACGCCGTGCGCTGGGTCAACGAGCGGAGCGGGAAGAAAGGCTATGCCCCCGCCTGCGAGGACCCTTGGAGCCTGCGCAAGGGCCAACCGCGCACGTACCTGCCGCTGACCGACCCGGTCGTCCGCGATCACCTGGCGGGCGAGAAGACCATCGGAATCTTCCCGCTGGTCAAGGACAGCTCCTGCTGGTTCCTCGCCTGCGACTTCGACAAGGACGGGTGGCAGCTAGACGCGTTGGCGTTCCTTGAAGTCTGCGGCCGCTATGGAACTCCCGCTTACCTGGAACGGTCCCGTTCGGGCAACGGCGGGCACGTCTGGATTTTCTTCTCGGCGCCCGTCTCCGCGGTGCAGGCGCGCCAGCTAGGTATGCGTCTCCTGCGCCAAACGATGGACGCCCGGGGCGACATGGACCTGGGCAGCTACGACCGATTTTTCCCGAACCAGGATTTCATGCCAAAGGGCGGTTTCGGGAACCCATTGCCGCGCCGCTTCAGAAGAAGTGCCGGGCGCTGGGCAATTCGGAGTTCGTAGACGCCTCTACGACGGAGTTGAAGTCTTGGCCGGATCAGTGGGCGTTTCTGAGCGGCGTGCGCAGACTTTCTCCGCCGCAGCTCGAAGGTTTGCTGGAAGTCCTGCCGCCGGTAACGGTGGGGGCCACCGGCTCAAAACGGCCGCTCAGGCGCCCACGGCGGTCCGCCTCCGTCATCCTGCTCCAAAGCATATCCGCTGCGAGTTGGGGGCTTCCTTCAGCCTGGAGAAGTCCGGCATCCCGCCTTGGATGCTCTCGCAGATCAAGCATCCGGCGGCGCTGCACAATCCGCAGTTCTATAAGAACGAAAGTCGGCGGTTTTCAAACCATCAGACGCCGCGGTTCATCAAATGTTTCCGAGAAGACTTCAGCCACATCCACCTGCCGCGCGGGACGATAGAGGACGTTCAAGCCCTCGCGCGGGAAGCAGGGAGCGACCTGATCAGCGTTGACCGCCGGATTGTCCCCGAAAAGATCTCGCTTCAGTTTCGGGGGACGCTGAGCCCGGAGCAAGACGTGGCGATGAAGAGCGTCCTGGCGCACGACATGGGAATGCTCGTCGCGCCTCCGGGAGCGGGAAAGACCGTGATGGGCTGCTTCGCCGCGGCCCAGCGCGGCGTGCCGACCTTGGTCCTGGGTGACCGCAAGCCGCTCCTAGAGCAGTGGCGCAAACAGATCATGGCCCTATTGGGCTTGGTTTCACGCCAGATTGGGCAGGTGGGGGGAGGCCGGGACCGTCAGAGCGGCGTTGTGGACCTGGCCACGATCCAGAGCCTGGCTCGCCGGGACGACCTGCCAGTTTTTGCCAACGCCTGGCAGATGCGGCGCTTCATTCCACAAGCGCAGATGTCCCTCATCGCCTTCAAGGGGACGGAGCGGGTCCATATATTCGATAGGCGCGACGTGCGCGACGACCTGCTCACGCAGTTCAAAGAGGCGATCAACTTCATCGAGAAGCATCTCAACGTAAGGAGCGAGATCAAGGGTCTCGACCGCGAGGACATCTACGAGATCCCTTTGGCGGCCCTGCGAGAGGCCGTTGTCAACGCGCTCATGCATCGCGACTACTCGATCACCGGAACGCAGGTCAGCGTGGATATTTTCGACGACCGCGTCGAGATCACCAATCCCGGCGGCCTGCCGAACGGGCTTCCCCGCAAGTCCTTCGGTACCGTCTCGGTTCGAAGAAACGAATTGATCGCGGACTTATTCTCCCGTCTCCATAAGGTCGAGCGTGCCGGCACGGGTATTCAGCGTATGAAGGAGGTCCTGGCCGCTGCCGGTTTGAAGGCTCCAGAGTTCGAGACCGATGGCTTCTTTCGGACCATCTTTTTCCGGTCTCCGGAGTTCGCAAAGGCAACCGCCCGCCAAAACGGTGGTTCCCAGAAAAGTTCCCAGAAAATCGTCGAATTCATCGCTCAAAGTCCTGAGATAACGATCGATGAGCTGGCAGCGAAACTTCGGATAAGTTCCCGCGCCGTGAAGAAACATCTCTCAAATTTGAAGAAGGGGGGTCGGATTCAGAGAATAGGGCCTGACAAGGGCGGGCACTGGAAGATATCGGGGCACGCATGAGCGGCAATCAATGACGGAAATTCGAGGGCTGCATAATCTCGGAATAGCCTACGCGTTAAAAGGTTACGTTCGCTCTCGGCCCGAACAGATGCGTTTAAATTCTCCTTTCGGGATTCTGACCAAGAGACCGATTGTGTCCTAAAGACCCCGATGTTTGTAGAATAACGATATTATTGCCTCCGTAGCTCAATGGATAGAGCAAGCCTCTCCTAAGGGTTAGATGGGGGTTCGATTCCCTCCGGGGGCAAGTATTGATGGAACTGGCGAGGAACCTATGAGCAAGCAGTGGGTCAAGGAAGAGGTCAGGCGCAACGAGGTGGCCGACGTCCTGGAGCGCGGCGCGCTCTGGGTCAAGTTCCACCCTCAGCAGTCGCTGTGGACCGGTCTGGGCGTGGCGGCCGCGGCGCTCATCATCACCGCGTTCTTCGTGCGCCGCTCCAACGCCCGCGAGGAAGCCTGGTCGCAGCTCTCGGCGGCTACCTTATATGCGCAGTCCGGGCAGGCGGACGCCAGCCTCAACCAAGTCAAGGCCCTGACCGAGGCCCATCCCTCCAGCGCCGCGTCCGGCTACGGCCGGCTCCTGGCCGGAGACGTGTTCTTCCAGCAAGCCAAGTTCAAAGAGGCCGCCCAGGCCTATCAGGGAGCGCTCGACCAGCCGGGGACCCCGGCCACGATCCCGATGGCCATCTCCAGCCTGGCCCTGTCCCAGGAGGGCGCGGGGGATTGCGCCGCGGCCTCGGCCTCGGCGCAGCGCTTCTTGGACGCCCACCAAGACCACTTCCTGGCCCCGATGACCCATGCCGTCCTGGCCCGCTGCCTGGCCGCCCAAGGCAAGCCCGAGGCCAAGGAAGCCTTCCAGCGCATCGAGATCCTCTATCCCGGCACCTATTGGGAAGGCTGGGCCAAGGCCCGCAAGGGCTGACCGGTCGACTTTAAACGACCGTAAGAGCCGGGTCCCCCGTCGGGGCCCGGCTTCTTTTTTGCCCCGCCGCCGAGGGAAAAAACGACAGGATGATACTGGTCAACACTGGAGGGACGACAGCGGAGCCACACGGATTGTTGCGGCGCCATGACGACCGCTTGACTTTAAAATGCCCTTTCGTCTAGAATCAGGGCGCTCGTACGGGCCTGCGGTCTGGGGCCCTCATACGTAAGCATCTCGCCGCCGACTGGGCGGTCCGCTGGACGGTCATGCCGGCGGCGTGGGGATGCTAGGAAAAGCCGCAACATCCCCAACGGGATGCATACGAAAAATAGAGGGAGGAAGAACCTGCAATGAAGAAACTCATGGGGATCGCGATCACCGCGGCCATGCTTGTTCCCGGCCAGGCGAGCGCAGAGATCCTGAAGAACCTCAAGGTCGGCGGTCAGATTGACATCGCCGCTACCTCGGGCCGCAATACGTCGGACTTCTCCACCCGCGGCGACACCGTCGGCGCCGCGGCGACGACCGGCCAGGACCGCATCGGCACGGTGGTCACCCGCACGGTGATCAACGCGACGTGGGACCTGCTCGACGACGTCCACGCCACGGTCGGCCTGCGCAAGAACGACCGGGCTTGGGGCGCGGCGGGCGGCGCCGGACAGGGCGCGACCGGGTCGCAGGGCATCAACGCGGCCGGCGGCATCCTCGGCAACACGTTCGTCGACCAGGCCAACATCACGGTCGACAAGGCTGTCGGTCATGTCGACATGACCCTCGGCCGGCAGTACTACGGCGAGGCGGGTGACCTGATCATCTACTTCGGCGTCAAGGACAACTACGGCCTGATCAACACCGCCATCGACGCGGCGCGCTTCGAGGCCGCCAACGACTGGCTGGCGTTCTCCGGTCTGGCCGGCAAGACCGCCGCGGGCGCCTTCGGCCCCGGCACGGCCGACACCAACGTCCGCGGCTTCGACCTGCTGTGGAAGAGCCTGCCCATCAAGGCGCACACCTACATCTGGAACCGCGTGACGCAGGGCGCGGGCCAGTTGGGCGTGGCTCCCTCCGCCGCGGCCGTCGGCACCGTCGGTAAGAACGACAACCTGTGGGTCTACGGCGTGAAGCTGCGCGGCGAGGCGATGGGCGGCTGGATCAACGCCGACATCGCGGCCAACGGCGGCGAAGACCGCACGACCCTGGCCGGCACCGCTGCCACCGCCGTGGGTAACAACGCCCATGCGTCGAACTACACCGGAAAAGCCCTGCTGCTCGACCTCGGCTACAACGCCGAATTGGGCGGGCTGGGCGCGCTGACCCCCTGGGTCAACTTCGGCTACGGCACGGGCCGCTCGAGCAACCTCGAGTCCCGCAACGAAGGGTTCACGTCGATCGCCACGGACTACCGCCCCGGCATCCTCAACCGCCGGTTCGCGCAGACCGGGGCCTCGGCTCAGAACCTCGGCGTCGGCCTTCTCGGCGGCACGGGCTCGGCCACGGCCGGCCTCAACAACCGCGTGGTCTACGGCCTCGGCCTCAACTTCACCCCGTCCAAGTGGGAGAAGCTGACGGTCGGGACGCAGCTCTGGAGCTTCAACCTCCAGCGCAACACGGCCACCAACGCCGTGCCCGTCGCCGGCGCTCAGAGCGGCGCGAAGCACCTGGGCGTCGAGTACGGCCTCACGGCTGACTGGAAGCACTCCGAGAACATCAAGTACGGCTTCGGGGGCTCCATCTACCAGCCCGGCGGCTTCATCAAGCAGACGATCGCCAACACGAACACGGCGGCGATCAACACCGGCAACAACCCGGCGCTGATGACGTTCGCCGACCTCTCGGTCCGCTTCTAAACCGAGAAAAGAGTCTAAAGACCCCCCGGCGGCTTGCCGCCGGGGGGTCTCTCTTTTTGTTGACAGTCCTCGGAATCCCCGTTACAATCAAGCATGGCCCGTTTTTCCCGCCTCCGAGAAGAGAAACGCCGCGCGCGTCGAGAACGGGACGCGGCATTGTCCCCTCGGGGCCGCATGGAGCTCGCGGCAATCCATCTCGAAGCCGCCCACACCCTCTTCATGGCCGGCATGGCCGCGCGCGGCGTGTCTCCGCAAAGGGCGCTACGCTTATGGCGCCAGGCCGAATGAGGGCAGACCCCCTCAAACGCCTGCGCCGTTCCCACGAGATTTTGAAGGAGAACGGGATACCCCACGGCCTCATCGGAGGGTGGGCCGTCATCGCTTGGGGCCGCGTCCGGGTGACCCGGGACCAGGATTGGCTCGCCGAATTTTCGCCCCGCGGCCTAGGGCCTCTCCTCAAGGCGCTCGAACCTCTTGGGCGCGCCCAATGGCGCCCCCCGGGACAAGACGACTCCATCGCCGGCCTCATACGCGTCACGCCCGACGACGCGTCGGAATCCGCGGTGGACATCCTGTTGGCGAAGAAGGCCGCCGACCTCGCCGCGCTCCGCCGCTGCGTCCAGGTCGACTTGGGCGGCTTCGCTTTGCCTGCGATCCGCGCGGAGGACATCATCGCCATGAAGCTCCAGGCCGGTGGAGGGCTTGATTTAGATGACGCCCGCGAACTGCTCAAAAGCCCGGCCACCGAACTGGACGAGGACATCCTTCAGGACGCGTGCGGAGCCCGGCGGGTGACAGGAATACTCACGAAGATGCGCCGCGAGCCCGTTTAGCCCCCAACGGGGGATTTGCTAGCATTGCCCCCGATGCTCCGAATGCGCGCGCTGTTGCCGGTCGCCGCCCTGCTCGGCCTGGGAGCCGCCCACGCTTCCGCCGCCGGCCTAGACATCACCGCCGAGCACCGGATGCGCGCCCTCTCCTACACCGGCGTCCGCCCGGCCGTAGCCCCGAAGGAAGCGATGTCCTTCCTCAGCCAGTCGACCCGCCTCGGCCTCACCCTGAAGAACATCTCCTTGGGCGAGGCGCGGGGGGAGAGCCAGTCCATGGACATCGCGGTCAAGTTCCGCGCCGTGGGCGTCATGGGCTCGACCACGCCGTTTGTGCCGCCGTTTAACCAAGCGGCCAACCAGTACCCCAGCACCGCCTACACGCCCTTCCTCGAGAACGCCGCGCTGGTTACCCACGGACTGGGGGGACTGCCCTGGGACGTCACCTTCGGCCGCCAGAGCCTCTCGCAGGGCAGCGGCCTGCTCTTAGACGACAACGGCGCCGGCCTCTCCGGCGTCGCGCTCAAGGGCCGCCTGCCGTTCTGGGGGATGCGGGCCGAGGCCTTCGCGCTGACGGCCGCGCATCCGATGTCAAACCCCGGGGCCCTGGACGTCTTCGGCGGCACCCTGGAGCTGCCCTCCGAGGGCACCTGGCAGCTCAACCAGCTCTTCGAGCGCGACAAGCGCGACCAGATCGCGGCCCCGGCCGGCTGTCCGGTCGTCCCGGGAGGCCTGGGGGCCGGCTGCACGGTCAGCAAGGCCACGCGCTGGTTCTCCAGCCTGCGCTATCAGCTCCGCTACGGCCCCGTGGTGTTCGACGGCGAGGCCGCCATGCAGCGCGGGGCCGCCGTGCCCACCGGCCTGACCCCGGCCCCCGGCCACGTCACCTACAACGGCAACGCCCAGGTCCTCAAGGCCAAATGGCGCCAGATCTTCTACCGCTCCAAGACCACCGGCCGCAAGATCGAGGGCTTCGCGCGCATGAGCTTCGCGCGCGGCTCCGGAGACGACCCGTCGACCCCCACGACCGATGAGGCGTTCTTCCCGTCCCACGGCAAGCGCTTCGACGGCCTCGAGCGCGAAGGCTTCGGCGAGTTCTTCGCCGCCACCCCCTACGACGCCTTCGGCGGCCTCTCCACGGCCACCGCCAACGGCCTCCAGCGCGGCACCAGCGGCATCATCGTATTCGGCCTAGGGGCCACGCCGCCGGCCTGGCACGGCATCGTGCTCGACATCGACTACTTCCTCTACCAGGCCGACCGCACCAACGGCTCCGGCCGCTCGCTGGGCTCGGAGATGGACTTCCGCATCCGCCACGACATCCAGGACCGCTTCACTGTCCGCCTCTCCGCCGCCCTGTTCTCCGCGGGGGGGGCCCTGTCCCCGGCCAAGACGTCCGCGCGCCGGTACATGCTGGAAGCCTCCGGTAAGTTCTAACCTCCGCCTTACCTTCCCGCCACACATCCGTATCGACTCGGGGCTATGCTCGCCCCATGCCCGATCCAACGGTGAAGCACACCCGAATGCAGCTCGATGAATACCACTTCTCCGCCTACTATCACCTCCTTTGGGGGATCCAGCTGGACCAGCGCTTAATCCGGGAATTGTCGAAGCTCCGGAGGTGCGGTTGCGCCGTCTCGGAGGCCGTCGCGAGCCTGCTTCGCGCCGAGGCGGAAGCCGCTTGGCATGAGGCCTACTTCCCATCCGAAAAACGCATCCGGCATCTCCAAGAGGACCCCTCCAGCGACGGACTCATCGTCACCCTGGTCGACGGAACGCGTCGCGTCGTCGAGCGCTGAGGGTGGGGGGAGGGGGATATCCCCAGCCTTGTCCACATCCGACCGTCTTTAATCGGTCTTAATTGTCTTAAATATTATTTTAGAGTCGGATTATATGACGCCAGTTTCGACTTTGATTCCGCGCTGGGATATCGCCGCCGACTTATTCCACGGCTATCAACAGGCGGGTTGACGCTAAAACAGGTTACTGGCATAATAGCGCCATGGCCGCCGAGACCCCGCAGCATCGCCTGCGCCTGCGCCTGCCGGACGGCGCCGAGTTCGAAGCCCAGGGGACGCCGGAGTTCGTATCCACCGAACGCCGCGAGTTCCTTGGGGCCCGCCAGACGCCCCTGAGCGGCGCCCAGGACCCAGCCAAACCACCCGCGGAGCCGGCCTGGGAGACCCTTATCGAGGTCAAAGGCCCGGTGCTCCAACTGCGCAGCAAGATCCAGGGCGCCGGGGCCGAGCGGGATGCTTGCTTAATCCTTATAGCGGCCGCCAAGAGCGTCTTCAGACAGCAGAAGCCCACGGCCAGCCAGCTGGCGCGCTGGCTCCGAGCCTCGGGCTATCCGATCGGTCGGGTAGACCGGGTCATCGCAACCGCGGTGACCCAAGGCGAAATCCTGGCCTCAGGGACGCGCCGAGCCAGGCGCGAGCTCTCCGGGCCCGGCCTAGCCAAGGGCTGGCGCCTGGCGCACCGCCTCGCCAACCACATCCAGCCGGCCTAAAAGGCCCAATATTCGGCCAAGGGGAGCCCTCTCAGCCTCAATCCCACTACTAACGATAATATATATCGTGAAACAAAGGACTTTTCGGTAGTGCGATAGGCAGAAAAGGAAGGTACTAAAGGCAGACGGCCCCGGTCATCGACCGGGGCCGTTTTGCGTTCGTCATCGGCGTGACCTTGACCGGGAACCGCGCCGACGACTAGGCCGTAACCTTTGGGGGTTAACGCCTGTGCGTAGGGTAACATTTCGTCCTAGTTCAGTCAAGGGTTTGTCGTCGGTAGGGTGGGCGACTTGCTGACCGGCTGGGAGGCCGCTGTCTACGCGGCCGCGATGGCCCGCCTCCGCGCCTCGGGCGCGTCAGGTACCGCGTGGGCCGCGTTCACCCTGGTCCTCGGTCAGCGCCTCAAGATGGAGCCCTTCGTAGGCGAGTTGACCGACGAGCGCGTGGCCGAGTTGTGCGGCGGGTGCGACCGCTCGACGGTCTACCGCGCCCTGCGCTGGCTGGCCGACAAGGACCTCATCATCATGGGCCGCAACGCGGGCGGGCGGCGCGGCACAATCCTCCTCGCACCCTCGCTCTTCGCCGCCATCCCCAAGCCCGACCGACGGCCGCCAGGCGTCCCGCGCCGCGCCGCCGTCCACAGGGATATCCCCACCTTGTCCACAGGGGGGGTACCCTGTGCAAAAACGCAACTATTAGGACTTCCTTCTCCGAAGGAAGCCCTAAACCTGTCTGATAGCGACCCGGCCGCGCTCCGCGCGGCGCTTTCTCTCGGTCTCAACGACCAACGGCGAACGACCACGGCACAACGAGGCAGACCCGCTACGGGGTGGGCGTCGGCCGCTGATGTCTTGGCGGGCTTTGCCGGGCCAACGGGCACGGCCTGACGGCGACGACGACGCACGACGGATAAAGACTCTCGGGAGGCAAAGCATGATGACGGCGATGGTCGGACTCGTGGCGTTCAAGGCGGGCCTGCTGCTCGGATGGTTCGGCCGCCAGGAGTACGTCATACGCCGGGCCCAGCGATCCCTACGGGGCATGACGCCCGAGGAGCGCGCGCGCTCGGTACAGCATGCCGTCATGGCGTCCATGAAGCGGCACCACGGCGGGCGGGCGTCGGACGGCCTGCGGTGACGCGCCTGCAAGCTCGTGGGCGGCGGCGGCGTAAGGACGCGGCGCGGCGCGGCGTATGGCGTCAGCCCGCGCTCGTCGGCCTGGTCGTGCTCAACCCGCGCCCGGTCAGCCGGCCTAAGAACGAAACGGTGACGACCGTCCGCAAGTACTTCGACAAGGCGGGCCGCCTGGTCCGGATGCTCATCAGCCAGAGGTCGCATGGCTAGGCCGAAGGACGACGGCGCGACCCTGCGTCGCAAGCTCAAGAACGCCCACAACATGCTGGCAGAGGTCCGCGCCGCGCGCGACGAGTGGCGCGACGCGGCCGACGTGCTCGTGGGAATAATCATCGAAGGAGGAGACCGTGCCCAAATCGAACGCGCGCGCCGCGCTCTCGGCGAAGCTAAAGAGCAAGACACCGACGGAGGGGGCGACGACGGACTCAGCCCCCAAGAAAGAATCGAAGGCATCGACGGCGAAACCTTCTACCGCATCACCAAGCTCGTCAGCGGGAAGGCCGACGGAGTTCGTGAAGGTTACGACCTCGGCACCGCCGCCGCCGACCACGCCGAAGCCAGCGCCCACGACGACGCCGCCGACCGTGACGCCCACCAAGAAGGAGGATAAGCCCCGTGGAATCAAAGCCTGGTACGACCTCTGATGTTCCGGCTAAAGGCCCGTCTGTCCCTGGCGTTGACGGAGGCCCGGCTATGCCTGACGGCATGGCGGCTCTGGCAACGCGCCTTGAGGGATTGGGAGGCCACGGCGAACACGCAGGGAAGCCCGGCGCAGGTGCAGCGCCGGATTGCTCGGGCGTTTTCACGAACGAGAACATCCGCGGCATTCTGGAGGGAGGTTTCTCCATCATTGCCGACCGTAGCGGCCGCGCTCACTGGCGCCTCAATGCGTCGGAGGCGGTGGCCCTGGGCACTGTGCTGGCTTCCTATCTTCGCGCAGTGGTCCGCGTTTCTGCTCACCTGGCTGGCGGCATCCTCGTGGCGGTGGTGTCGGCGGTCGTCGTCCTTCCTCGCCTCTGGAAGGATGCGGACATGGCGAAGGATGACAAGCGCGCTTGAGCGCCAGGTCGGGGCGGTGGTGGGCGCGCCGGGCTACGGCAAAACGGTCCTGACCTCGCAGGTCATCGCCGGGCACCGGCGCGTCCTCATCCTCCAACCATGGACGCATAAGAACGAGTACAAGGCCCAGCGCGTGACGTCCTACGCGGCGCTGTTCGGTTTCCTCATGCGCCACGGCCACGGCCCGTTCACCGTGACGTACACGCCCCACCCCGCCGAGGTCCCCTACATATACATGCTCGTGTGGGCGCTCCAGATGGATTCTCTCAAGCGCCACGGCGGGACGCCTGACCCCATCCTGATGGTGCTCGAGGAGGCCACCACCTACATGGTGAAGGCCACCAAGAACGCCGACGGGACTTGGATCTACAGGAAGGGCGTCACGCCCGACGAGTTCACGCACCTGACTGAGCGCGGCCGCCACCTGCAGGTCTCCATCATCCTGACGACGCAACGGCCGTTTAACCTGCCGCTGGACCTGCGCGCGACGCTCGATTGGGTCATGGCGTTCCACCTGCCGCTCAAGCACGACCGCGCATGGTTCCAAGACTTCGCGCCGAGTGTGCCGGGCCTGGGCGACGAGCTGCTCCCGTTGCCCAAGCTCCGATTCCGCAAAGTCACCCAAGGGGGGATAGTCACCAATGGCGAAATCCAATTCTAAGCTGGCCCTGCCGTCGTGGCAGGTGGCGTACCGCCGACTCCACGGCAAGCGCGACCCGCGCCTGGCTATCGCCGTGCGCATCCGGCTACTGCGCGCCGCGCACGGCTTCGACCTGGTGGAAAACGAGGCGCACCGCATCGGCGACGAGCGCGGCATGAGCCTGGCGACGGTGTACCGCTTCCACCGCGCGGGCATGTGGCTGATGAAGTACGCGCCGCGCACCATCCTGCGGCCGCTCGTCGCGGCGGTCGCCTGACCCTCCATAGATAGCTGACAGTAAGTTGACAGTGACTTGCGACCGCGCGGAGCCCGCGCGGTCGTAGTCTTTTCCCCGATGACTCGGGGGAGAGATTGAACATGGAAAAGGCGAAGGCGTTCGGGATGTCGGTCCTCAAGGGCGCGGCGATGTTCATCCTCGTCGTTCAGGCCCTCAAGCTGGCCGCCAAGGGTCTCGACAAGATGGGCTGGGGCGACAAGCTCCGAGGCGCGGCCCGCATCTAGCATGGCGCGCACGACTCACCGCTCTAGCAAGGGCAAAAAGCTCTACGCCGTCCGCGTCCCCAAGGGGAAGCCGGGCGCAGGCCGCATCAAGGACATCCAGACGTACAAGCGCGCTCACGGCCAGGACGTGCGCCGCGACTCCAAGAGGGAGGCTTAACCATGCCCCGTAATCAGGAAGTGGAAGTCAAGACCGGTATCTCGCTCGGCACCGGCAACCAGTCGTACACCTTCGACAAGAAGCACCCGCGCGGCCTCATCACCGAGTACGCGCTGGCCGTCAACGGCACCATCGCGCTCGACGGCGGCACGGCGGCCTCCAACCCGCTCCGCGTCGTCCGCTCGGTGGACGTTGAGACCGACCTGCACGGGAAGATCATCGAGGGCGTGGACGGCAAGGGCCTCTACCGCCTCGGCCAAATCCTCTTCGGCCTCGACCTCGCGGCGGCCATCGCCTCGACCTCGTTCCGCGTCCCCATCCTCCTGCCGCTGCACAACATGGGCAACCGGCTCTGGCAGGGGATGCGCCCGTTCGATACGGCGCTGTGGGCCACGGTCTGCAAGCCGGTCGTCACGGTCGCTCTGGGCCCCGTGACCGACCTCGTGACTGGCGGCACCGCGCCCACCGTCACCTCCGTGCAGATAGCGCTCTCGGCGCGCTACAAGCCCAACCCGACGCCCGAGAAGTACGACCCGGCCAATGGTCTGTTCGGCGACCTGCCCGAGGGACAGCTGTACATCCAGCGGGTGCAGATTCCGGCCTACGCGGCCGGGGCGGTCGAGGCTCCTCTGCCGATCGGCCAGGGCCGCCGTCTGCTCGGCATCTTCTTCAGCCAGCGCAACACCTCGACGGACGCCGAGGTGGACACCGAGGTGACGGCCAACTCGACGGTCATCAGCATCAAGCACGGCGAGGACTTCCCCGTCTACCGGAAGCTCGTCAGCCAGATGAAGGACGAGAACCTGGCGCAGTTCGGCGTCCTGCCCTCGGGCTGGTTCGCGGCCTGGTTCAACGAGTACGGCCGCATCATCGACGGCCTCGACCTGCGCGACATCTCCAAGGAGCTCACCGTCCGGTTCGAGAACCTGGCGGCCACGTCGAACCAGAACATCTATATGTACCTGGTCTCGGTGAAGCCGCCCAAGGAGGGCTCCCAGCCGGCGTAGGCTGGAGCCTCCATGGCGCTGACCCTCGGGACGTTCATCCGCGCGGCAACCGGCGACCCGGCCTCTAAGGCCGAGGTCGCCGGGGCCGCGCAGGTGGCCTCGGGCAAGCTCCAGGGCGTCCTTGAGGCCAAGGCCGCGAAGCTCGGCACCAAGGCGGGCTCTCTCGTCGGCCCGGGAATCCTCAACGCTCTGGCCGGGGCCTCCCAGGTCAAGGCCGACGACCGGCTGGAGACCTTCGCCCAGGAAAAGCTGGGCGTCAGCCTCAAGGAGACCAAGGGGAAGGCCGTCGTCGCCGCCTATGCGGCGGGCGCGCTCGGCCTCGGATGGTTGCTGTACTGCGCGTTCTTCAAGCACCGGAGGTAGACGTGTTCAACTTCGTGGGATACGGGGCCAGCCTCGGGCAGAAGGCCGTCGAGGCCATCATCGGTCCGACCGCGCCCAAGACCGGCACGGCGGGGGCATCGACCGACGAGGGCAAGCGCCAGGCGGCGGGCATCACCGACGCGCCCGAGACCTTCCAGGGGCAGCTAGGCCGCGCTCTCGGCGAGGGCATCGGCAAGCCGCTGGGCTGGGCCTTCGGCGCGCTCCTCGTGCTGTTCTTCCTCGTCAACATCCTGCCCGGCCTCTTGGGCCGCGCGGCCGCCAAGGTTTCGGAGGCCGTGGCATGAGCTACAGGAGCCAGGCGTTCACCGACCGCGCGCTCAAGTGGCGCGACGACCTGACCGACATCGAAAAGACGCTGGACGTGGCGGGCGGCACGTCGCCGTCGCAGGACGTCCTCAACAACGCCGACACCGGCAAGAAGTACCTGCGCAACGGCTGGACGCCGTATCTCGTCGCCGTCGGCAACGACATGGACAGCGGCGGCTCGGGCTCCATCACCTTCCGGTTCCTGGTCAACGGTCAGCCAGTCGGCGGGCGCTTGGGCTTCCTCCAGTCCTTTAAGAACAGCCTCGGCCGCATCTCGGAGCCCTACCAACTCTCTGAGCCCATCGAATTGCCGCCCGGCGCGCTCGTCGAGCTTTACGCCGACAACGCCGACGCCAGCAACACCCACCAGACCGTCGGCCGGCTGATCGTGGAGTACTACTGATGCGGCGCGCCCTCGGGCCGGTCCTGCTCCTGCTCGTCGCGTCCAGCGCGCGCGCCTGGCCGTCGGGCTCTAGCGGTGTCGCGTCCCACGGCCATACGTCGCTCTCCGACGGCGGCCTGCTCGGGGCGGCCAAGGGCACGAGCCTGACCTTGACCGGCCAGGAAATCGTCAAGGGCTCCGAGACCGTGCAGGGCGGCGGCGGCCTCGGCGTGACCTACGGCGTCAGAGCGGGAAGCGCCAGCGTGACCGGCCGCGTGAGTGTTGGAACCACGACCGCGCTCTCCACCTTCAGCGTTCTCGGAGCCTCCGACCTCAATGGAAACGTGACGATGGGGACCCTCACCGTGCGCGGCAATGCTCAATTCGGTGCCGACACGATAGAGATAACCGGCAGTAGCCCGTCGAACGCCCTCATCACCGTCTACAACAACGCCAGTATAAACTTCACCGCGACCACGGGCAGTTTCTACTCTGGGAAAGCCACCGGCACGGGGCCCGCCTACGCCCTGACCAGCAACGGCCTGTATTACGGCCATGGGCCGACTCCGATAGGTCCCGACCGCTGGGGCTTGGGCTTCGGCCTGACTCAAACGACCATGGGCCGCTACCCCATAGTCTGGACTAGCAGAGAAGTCATGATAGGACAGGACGCCCAGAAATCGACCTGGACGGTCAACGGCAATCTCCAACTCTCGACCGGGACAATCAGGCTGGGCTCGGCCACCATCCCATCGACCCGCAACGCCGTCACCTGGCTCGCCAAGTCGCAGGACGGCGCGGCTCAGTCGTCGGGGTGCGTCGTCGCCATCAACATGAGCGGGACCGACGACAGCGCCTATCCGACCTTCACCTCTACGACCACGGCGACCACCGGCCCCGCGATGGGCGTCCTCATGGAGCCCTGCGCCGTGGACCAATACTGCGAGGTGGCCGTCGTAGGCCTGGTCCTCGCCTCTTGCGTGACCGGCTCCGTCGCCGGCCAGTCTATCGTCACTTCGGCGACCCGCTGTCAGGGCGGAAGCATCGCATCGACGGGTGCCAACATCAACAACGGCTATTGGCTGACGGCCGAGTCGCAAAATAGGTGTTGGGCCGTCGTGGGCGGCCAATGAGGCCCGCCATCGCGGCCGCGCTCCTGGCCTCGGCCTGCGCGCCCGCGCCGAAGCGGAGCTACCTGCCGCCGCCCTTCGACCTGACCGTGGTGCGCGGCACCAAGGACCAGGTGCGCGCGGCCTGCGCCACGGCGGGGACCATCCATGACGACGGGACGACCTGCGACGGCAAGGACACCCATCCGGCCTGCTGGAAGCCCGAGCCGCGCGAGGCGTGGGTCCGCTGGGACCGCGCCGAGCACCTGCTACACGAGCTAGGCCACGCGGCGGGCCTGCCGCGCGCGTTCGTCGAGACCGCAATGAAGTGGTGGGACGAATGAAGCGCGACCAGATTATGGCGTTGGCCTGCGGCGTCATCATGGCCGCCAACGCGGCGTGGCAGAACCGCGTCTTAAACGACCTGCAGGCGCGCCTCATGCGCCTGGAAGGCGTCTACATCACCTCGGGGGTGTCTCATGTTCAGCACGGTGCAGGGCTGGCTCGGCGCGTGGTCGCTGAAGGTCGCGGCTCGGAAGGCGGCCGTAGCGGCCGCTAAGGCCGCCGTCGCCTACGCGGCCGCCAAGTCCCCGGCCGCCGCTCAGTGGGGCCTCACGCTCCACCTCGACCCTGACGTGCTGGCCGCCGCCATCGTGGGCGGCCTAGAGGTCGTGCGCAACTTCATCAAGATGAAGTATCCCGGCGCGCTGGGGTGGCTGTGATTCAAGTCATCATGGCGGCGGCTCTGCTGCTCTTTGCCGCCGTCCTCTCCGGGGCCGAGGCCGGTCCTGTGGATCCCGCGAAACCCGCCGCTCCGACGGGCGCGGGGTTCCGCGGCTTCATCACGGAGGTGTTCGCGCGCGTCGGCACCGAGGGGATGAACCCCGAGGAGTTGGCAACCATGGCCGTCCTCGAGACCGCCAGCGGCACGGGCAAGGCGTTTAAGGCCACGAACAATCCGGGGAGCATCCATAAGCACGGCTGGACCGGGCCGACCTACACCACGACCTTCGGCGAGGTTCTGCGCAAGTACTCGACTATCGAAGATGGCGCGCGCGACATGGTGAAGTTCCTGCTCGTCAACCCGCGCTATAGCAAGGCCGTCGCCGCCTCGCGCGGCCGGACGGGCCGGTTCTTCGCCGAGGTGGCGGCGGCCGGCTGGGCCACGAGCCTGACCTACGCGGCCGACCTCCAAAGGGAACATGACACGCGGAACGGGACAAGGACGGCGTAGCGGCCGCGTCCCCGACTCGCTCCACGACCTCCCGGTCGTGTGCGCGCGCGCGTCCGCTCTGGCACTTGCGGCCGAGAAGGACCCGCAGGTGGCGGCGGTGGTGCGCCAGGTGGTGGGCCGCGACCTGCCGCTGTGCATCCTCTCAGACACCGACTTGGAAGGCATCGCGTCGAAGGTCGTGCAGTACGGCGTGGACACCACGGCCGCCATTTATTCGCAGAGCATGGGCCGCCTGGCTAAGGTCCTGCTGCGCGCCGTGCGCATGAACGTGGGCCGGATGGAGAAGGCGGGGGCGACATGGGCGCGGTAGGCGATTTCATCGGCGGCGCGGTCAATACGGTGGTGGACTCGGCGTCCAAGATCATCAGCAACCCGGGCAAGGCGAACCTCGGCGACCTCATCAACGTGGTGGCCCCGGCCGTGCCGGTGACCGACGCCATCGCCAAGAACCCCGAGATAATCGGGAGCCTCATCGGCACGGTGGCCCCCATCGCGGGTCCCGTCCTCGGCACCATCGCGGGCCAGTTGCCGTCTTTGCCCAACCTCAAGCTGCCTGACGTCAAGCTCCCCGACGTGCCAGGCCTCAACCTCGGCACCGATGCCTTCAAGGGGGCGACCGACGAGATAAAGAAGCTCATCGGCGACCTCAAGGCCATGCCGACCGTGGCCCCGCCGCCCGTGGCCGGGCCGACGACCATCTTGCTTCCCGCCCAGGCCCCGGCCTCCCCGGCCTACATCCAGGCGCCCGCCGCCGCGTCCGCTTCCTTCCCGGCCTGGGGCTGGGCGGTCGTGGCGGCGGCGGGCGTGGCGGCGGCGGCGGCCGCGCTGCGGGGGAGGGACTGACGCGCCGCGCGCTTGAGGGGTCCCCTAGGGCCAGCCAACCCGAGGGGGCGGCCGGGGGACCCTTCAAGCGCGCGGCAGGACGCTCCAGGCGGGCCGCTGATAGGGCAAGGTGACGTTTTCGTGACGGCCGCGAGGGGCGGGAAAGGTCTCAGAGGGCGGGGGGGTGTACTTGCCGGCACCTGAGGAAGGTCAGCGGTGAAGCCCGCGCGGCCGGTGTATAATCCCGTGCTGTGGGCACCGACCTCCACCAGCCGGTCCGCATCCTTGAGCTCATCGCCATGCGTACGCGCGGCGTCCGCGTTGAGGCCGTGGCTTTCGAGTACGCGCAGGCGATGGGCTTTAGCCGTGCGTCCGCTGGCGTCCATCTGGAGGTGGTCAGGCGGCACTTGACAATGTTGCGACGCTTTTGTCTACTACGGCGTCGCAAAGGGAGGCCGGAAGGCGGCAGGCCACCCTACACATGGACGATCGCGCCGCTCGGGCTCAAGCTCCTCGACCTCTTGGGCCCGGTACCGGAGAGGCTGACCCTCCGGATTCGTGAGGTCGAGGCCGTGGCGGCGGGTTGCAAAGTGCTGTCACGGATAGGCTCTTTAAAACGTGGGAACCGGGCCGAAATCCAGCGCCGCAAGTGGGGCGTCACGATAATATATATTATGATACATTTGCCCGAGGGAGCCATCCGCCAACCTACCCGCCAAGCCCTATCAGACTACCGACGATAATCGCGCTTTTCCCTCGAGAAATATCCGACAGTTAACGGCGTTTGTTAAGTTTTCTAAATTGGCAGTCCGAGCCTCCCCGGGACCACCCAAAAATCAGCCGAGATTCTGCCAAGATCCGGCCGGACCGCAGCCGGACCAGCCAAGAAGTTGGCAGCTTTCGGGAGGCCCGAAGACCCTCAAAAAGACCATGAAAGGCCAACCCGGGATCTGCCAACATTCCGGGAAACACCAGGTCGGGCAGCTCCGGCCGACCCCTAAAATCCGGGGTCCTGAAAAAACCACGAAAGGACCCCGGATCCGAAGGCAGTTTCCAGGGTATCCAGGTACCCTGAAAACGGTCCTTGGGAGGGGTCCCAAAAAGACCATCAAGGGATTTGGGGTGGGAGGAGGCTAAAAATCAGCCGGCGCCAAAAAAACCATGAAAGGCGGAGGCCGTTTTTTCGGAAACTCGCGGAGAAAAAAGACCCGAACGGAAAAACCTAGGAAGGAATATTAGAGGAGGGGGGTTCGGCTTTGATGGTTTTTTCGGGCAGGAAGATCCCCCACCCCACGCAGGCGTAGCCGCCCAGGATCAGGAAAGGGGACAAAGAGGCAGCCCAGTTGCGGCCCATCGGATCGGCCTTGGTAAGGACCATGAAGCCCACCGCGACCAAGACCATGCCGCCGGCGATGACCTTCTTCCCCCTCGACGAGATACCTTCCCCCCCGTCGACGGCGGAAATAGCGGGAGCTTCCCCCCCCGTGGTCTTTTGGCGCTTCTTCTTGGACATCGGGCTGATTATACCCTTCTCGGGCGGGCCACCACGAAGAACTCCCGGGCCAAGAGCGGCGCCAGGGGGGTCTTGGCCGTCCCGCGCGCCAACGCGGCGCGCCACGGGGCGTAGGCCTTGAGCGGGAAGCCCTCCGGGAGGCGGTCTCCGTAGAGCCGTCCCACGAGGGATTTATAGTTCGGCATCGCCTCTATGTCGGCCTGCCAGCCGATCTTGGAGAAGAAGCGCTCCAGGTCTCCCTGCGAGTGCTCGTTGACGTGCAGGCTCTCGTCCTCGTCGGAGCGCGGCCTCCGGGGGTCTTTCATGGGGAGGCCCAGGCGCCTGGCCCCTCGGGCGAAGCGCGCGCGCGCCGCGTAGGTGAGGGTCTTGTAGTGCAACCGGTTCGTGCAGGTGTGCAGCACGACGAAGCCCCCGGGCTTGAGCACGCGCGAGAGCTCCTCGAAGCAGCGCTCCAGCTCCCAGTCGTGGAGATGGTCCACCACGCCGAGCAGGAAGGCCCGGTCGAACGCGGCGTCGACGAACGGCAGAGCCTTCGCGTCGCAGCGCAGGACGCGCCCCCCCGCGTTCTCCTTGGCCACGCCGAGGGCGGCCGCGGCGTAGTCGGTCCCCACACCGCGCGCCCCGGCCTTCTCCACGTGGTAGAGGAGTTCCCCCCTCCCGCAGCCCAGGTCCAAGACGGTCTTTCCCGCCGAGACGTCCCCCAGGCGCAGCGCGTAGGCGAGCTGGGGCTTGAGGGTGCGCGGCCCGTAGAGCCGGTAGAACTCCGAGCCGCCGCAGCTCTCGCGGTAGTAATCCTCGTCGTAGAGGCCCTGGTCTACGGGCTCAGAGCTCATGGCGCACGAGGTCACCCATGGTCTCCCGCCGGCGGGCCAGGCGCGCCCTCCCCCCGCGCACGACGACCTCCGCCGGGCGCGGCCGGGAGTTGTACTGCGAGCCCATCGACGAGCCGTAGGCGCCCGCGTCGAGCACGGCCAGGACGTCTCCCCGTTGGGCGGGACCGAGCCGCACGCCGCGGGCCAGGAAGTCCGCGGTCTCGCAGACCGGCCCGACGATGTCGGCCGCGCTGATGGCCCCCCGCCGCGGCCGCACGGCGACCACGCGGTGACGCGCGCCGTAGAGCGCGGGGCGCAGCAGGTCGTTCATCCCCGCGTCGACGACGACGAAGCGCCGCCGCGAGGTGGTCTTGCGCGCCACCACCCGGGTCAGCAGCGCGCCGACCGGCCCCACCAGCCAGCGGCCCGGTTCGAGGACCAGGCGCTGCGGGAGGCCGCGCAGGCCGGGGAGCAGCGCCCGGGCCAGCGCCTCCGGCGAGAGGCCCGGGCCGCCGTCGTAGCCGATCCCCATGCCGCCGCCGAGGTCCAGGTGCCCTAAGGGCGCCGCGATGGCTCCTAGGAGGGCTGTTGCGCGCGCCAAGGCCCTTCTATAGGGCGCGGGCGAGAGGATCTGCGAGCCGAGGTGGCACTGCAGGCCTGCGGCCCGCAGCCAGGGCGAGCGCGCCGCGCGCCGGTAGAGCGCCAAGGCCTCCGCCGCCTCGACGCCGAACTTGGTCTCGGCCAGGCCGGTGACGATGTGGGCATGGCCGCCGGCGCGGATGTCCGGGTTGACCCTGACCGCGAACGGGGCGCGGCGCTTGAGACGCGCGGCCGTGCGCGCGAGGCGCGCGAGTTCCTCGGCGGACTCGACGTTGAACGCCAAAAGCCCCGCGCGCAGGCCGGCGCGCAGCTCGTCGTCGGTCTTTCCCACCCCGGAGAAGACGACGCGTTCCGGCGCGAACCCGGCGGCCAGCGCGCGCGCGAGCTCCCCGCCCGAGACGACGTCGCAGCCCGCTCCCGCGCGGGCGAGCAGACGCGCCAGGGCGGCAAGCGGGTTGGCCTTGAACGCGTAGCAGAGCAGGGTCTCGCGCGCCGCGAACGCCTTTCGGAAGCGCTCGTAGCGGGCCAGCAAGGCGTCGCCGTCGTAGACGTAGAGCGGGGTACCGAAGCGGCGCGCCAGCGCCTCAGAAGAGCGGGCCGAGATAGACATAGAAGACTCCACCATCGCTGGTCGTGCGTTGAGCATAGTCGAAATGCAGGACCAGCGGGAAGAGCTGGAGGATGAAGGTATGCAGGCTCAGCCCCGCGCCGTAGGAGTGGCGCAAGCTCCCCCACCCGGCCCCGCGCAGCTCGGACTCGGCCGACCAGGCGTAGCCCGCGTCGGTGAAGAGGTTGAGCGAAAGCGATTTGAAGTAGAAATCCGGGAAGATGTACCACATGTAGTAGTCGAGGTTCGGCAGGACGGGGATGCGCCACTCCGCCGTCGTCACCGCGCCCGCGCGCCCCGCGTCGACGGTGGCGGAACGCCCGTAGCCGCGCACGCCGCCGATGCCGCCGAGGACGTACTGCGGCGGGTCCGGCCCCCAGAAGCCCGCGGCCTGGCCGCGCAGGACCAGGGCGCTGAGTCCCCCCGTCGGCAGGTAGCGGTGCGCCTCGCCGAAGACGCCCTCGCGCACGCTGTTGCCGCCGAGGATGCGCGGGGCCACCGAGTAGCCCAGGCGCAGGCGTCCGCCGCCCGTGGCCGCCAGGTAGCGCCCGCGCACGGTGTCGCGCACGAAGGCCGCGGAGAAGAGCCGCGCCTCGCGCCGAGGCCGCGCCAAGGCGAAGACGCTGTCGTAGGACTCCGTCACCGAGGCCGCCACCAGGTCCACGCGGTTGAAGCGGTCGAGCGGCGTCGAGGCCGACAGGAACTGGGCGTGGGCCGACTCGTCCTGGTTGACGCCGGTGTCGGTGTCGAGGGCCTCCTTGCGCAGGCGGCCGACGGCCCCGAACGCCAGGTCGGTACGCCAGCGCTTGAAGTCGTATTGCCCCTGGTAGTCCAGGTAGCCCTGGCCCGAGGCGTAGCTGACGATGCCGGTGACGCCGTGCTCGCCCATGAGGTCCGAGCCCTGATAGTACGAGGTCCAGAACAGGCCGCCGTTGGAGGAGTAGAAGAACGCCGGCAGGAACAGGTCGGTCGAGTAGGGTGAGCGGGCCGTCGTGGGGACGCGCGCCGGGGCGCTCGAGGCCTCGACGACCCGTCCCCCCGCCGCCGGAGGAGGCGCCGGCGCGGCGTCCTCGAAGGAGGCGCGCGGACCCTTATAGAGGTGGATCGAGCCGCGGCGCAGGGCCGCGTACGCGATGCCCCCGTCCGGCGTATACGTGGGGGTGTAGGCGGCCCCGATCGAGCGGGTCAACCGCTTGACGGCTCCGGAGGCGAGGTCTATCTCATGAACGTCATAGAGCCCGCCGCCCTGAAGCGCGAAGAGCACGCGCTTGCCGTCGGCCGAGACCACCGGGTCGCGCGCGCTGCCGGGCAGCTCGCTCAACACCTGCGAGGCCCCGCTGACGAGGCTTAGGCGGCGCAGCCGGCGCTGGTAGAGTATCGCAGAGCCGGGGACCTCGACCTCGGAGGTGTAGACCAGCCAGGAGCCGTCCGGGGCGAACGCCGGGGTCTGGTCGTCGGCCGGGTCGTCGCTCAGGCGGGTGAGCTTCCCCCCGTCGAGCTCCAGCAGCCAGAGGTCCGTGACGCCGTCCTTGAGGCCCGAGAACGCCACGCGCCGCCCGTCCGGATGGAAGGCCGGTTGTCCTACCGACATGAAGCCGGGGACGTCGACCCGACGCTTGCGCCGGGTGGCCAGGTCTATGACCCAGAGCGCGTCGGCGTGGTTCTTGGTGCCGGCCACGACCAACGTGCGGCCGTCCGGCGAGAGCGTCAGCACGCGCGAGACGTTGTCGAAGTTGCCCAGGTGGACGGTCTCGACCTCGGTCTGGTGCCTCAGCAGGTCCCTGAGCTTGCCGGTCCGCAGGTCCTTGAGCATGACCTGGGGCGGGAAGCCGTCGCGCGTGGTGAGGAAGGCCATCTTCGCCCCGTCGGGCGTGAAGACCGGACTCGAGTTGAACTCCGGCAGGCCCGCCGTCGCCGTGGTCAGGCGCGCGCCGTAGGCTTCGGGCTCGCGCAGGCCCTCGAGGCGGATGCGCCGGCGCGCCCGCTCACCCTCGTACTCGCGCCATTTCTTGTCGAACGCGAAGACGTCCAAGCCGGTCAACTCGGAGAGCACGGCGCTCGTCTCGAAGCGCGACTCGAAGAGTTTGAGCATCCGCGCCACGCTCCCCGCGCCGTACTCCCGCTCCAGGAACTCGAGGGCCTTGGCTCCGGATTCGTAGGCGAGGCGGACCTGGTGGGGCTTGAGGTGCGAGAACTTCTCGAGCTTCCAGAGCGGGATGAGGCAGTCGGAGCTCGCCGCGTCGCGCACCAGAGCGTCCCCCCCGGTGTCCTCCAGGCCCCAGGAGAAGTACTCCGCCATGCCCTCCATCATCCAGAGCGGGTAGATGATGGTCTTGAGGATGCGCCCTGAGCGCCACCAGCCCGAAACGAGCAGGTGATACTGGAAGACGTGGGTCAGCTCGTGCGTGGCCACGAGGTCGAGCCACTGCTTGCTCCCGTCGTGGAAGATCATGAAGCGGTCCTTGAACGCCTCGGTGACGCCGCCGGTGCCGTCGCCGACCGCCACGATGTTCGACTGCTGCATGTCGTTTACGCCGGCGTAGAGGAAGAAGGGCTTGCGCTCCTTTTCCGTCCACGAGATGCCGAGGGACTTGGAGATGCGGCCGTAGGACCGCTCGAGGACGCCCGCCGCGAACGGGGACAGGGATTCCGAGCCCGGGTAGGTGTGGACCCGGAAATGCTCGGTGTCCTCGGCCTTCCAGTCGAAGTTCTTGAGCCGGACCTGGTTCCGGCCGAAGCCCTGCGCGGCCGCCGGAGCCGGCGACCATAGCGCGGCCGCGAGCAGGGCCGCCGACGCCCGCCGCGCTCCGCCCAGCGGCCTACTCCGCGTCGGGGTTGAGGAGCTGCCCCAGCGTCAGGGGCGGCGCGCTGCGCATGTACTTGGCGACCTGCTTGCGGTCCTGGATCGCGTCGAAGCGCCGGATCGACATCGTCACCTCGAGCGCGGTATGGCTGATGCCGAGGACGATCCCGCCCACCGCGTCGCCCACCTTCGGCCAGATCGGCGGCAGGCTGTCGCGGTCGCGGCCGCCCGCGCCGCCGGCGCCGCGCGCGCCCCCGCCGCCCCCGCGCGCGCCGCCGCCCTCGTAGCGGTCGGCGCGGCCGCGGGTCGGGTCGCCGCCCTCGGTGGGCAGCTCGCGGACCGGACAGAACGCCGCGTCGCCCTTGGAGAGCTTCACGCGCACGCCGTCCTTGAGGATCTCGGAGACCGTGCCCTGCACGACCGCCTTGACCGCGTACTTCTTGCGCAGGGCGTCGGCCGGGTGGGCCGTGAGCTGCTTGAGGCCGAGGGCGATCTTGCCGGCCTCGACCTTGAGCACCTTGACCCGAAGCTTAGCGCCCCGCTCGAGCTTCTTCTTGGCCTCGCCCGAGCCCTGCCAGGCCAGGTCCTCGTTGGCGGCCAGCCCTTCCACGCCGCCCACGTCGACGAACACCCCGGCCTCGGCCACGCGCGTGACGCGCCCGATGCGGATCATCCCGGCCGAGAGCTCACCGAGGATCTTGTCGCGGCGCTTGGAGGCGTCTTCCTCGAGGACGGCGCGGCGCGAGAGGATCATCTGTCCCTTGCCCTTGTCGAGCTCGACGATGTAGCAGCGCACGCCGGTATTGACGAGGATCTCCGGCTTGCGTACCGGCCGCAGGTCGGCCAGCGAGGCGGGCATGAATCCCGTCACGCCGCCGACGTCGACCAGGAAGCCCCCCTTCACCGCGCCCTTCACCTTGCCCTTCACGCGCTGCTTCTCGGCGTGGGCCTTCACGACGCCTTCCCAGCCCAGGGTCCAGCGCGCCTTCTCGATGGACATCTGGGTCGGCTGCTCGCCCCGGCCGCGCTTGACGAGGACGGCCGGGATGCGCCGGCCGACCGTCGGCTGCTCGTCTGAGGGGAACTCGGAGAGCGGGATGACCGCCTCGTTGCGCTCGCCGATGTCGACGAGGACGTTCTCGGCCTTGACCAGGATCACCTTGACCCAGACCACGTCGCGCTTGGCGAGCTTTTCCTGGAAGTCGGTATGCTCCTTAAGGAGCGCCTCCATCGTCTCGCCTTCGGCTTCCTGCGTTTCCTCGCGCTCTTGGGTGTCGTCGGTCATCGTGCTCTCCTGTGGCCCGCGGCGGGGGCCTGTGTCGAATCAAAGCTGGGCGATCCTCGCCATGACGAGCTCGGCGTAGGCGCGGTCCGCCTCACGGCTGTCGGCCTCGATGGGCGGCGGCGGTATCGGCGCCCCGAAGCGGATCGTGAACGGCTCCGGTCCCAAGAGCGTGCGCGTATGGCTGACGCGGGCCGGGACGACCGGCGCGCGGGCCTGGCGGGCCAGCAAAGCCACGCCGGGCTTGGGCTTGCCGGGCTGGCCCGTGCGCGAGCGGGTCCCCTCCGGGAACATCGCCATGCAGCCGCCCCGCTCGAGGACCTCGAGCGCGGAGCGCACCGCGCGCACGTCGCCGCGGCGGTCCAGCTTGATGCAGCCCAGGCGCCTGAGCAGGAGGCCGAGCGGCGGAAAGCGGAACAACTCCTCTTTGCCCACGAAGCGCGCCCAGCGGACCGGGCTCAGGCTCATGCCTAAGAGCGGCGGGTCGACCATCGAGATGTGGTTGGCCGCCACGATGAGCGGCCCCGAGCGCGGCACGCCCTCGAGCCCGGACGCGTGCCAGCCGCGCGTCGCGCTCATCGCCAGCTTGGTCAGCACGCAGGCCAGCCGGAACTCGGGGGTAGCCCCGTCCACGCTCACTTATCGGCACGCTCCCTCTCGCGGATGAGGCCCAGGATCCGCCCCGCCACGTCGAGCATGGTGAGGCGGGTCGAGTCGATGACGACGGCGTCCTCGGCCTGCCTCAGCGGGTTGATGCGGCGCTGGAGGTCCTGCATGTCGCGCTGGATGATCGACTCGCGGATCTTGCCGAGGTCCGCTTTCTTGCCGCCGGCGCGCAGCTGCTTGGTGCGCCGGCGCGCGCGCTCCTCGATCGAGGCGTCCAGGTAAACTTTGAAATCGGCGTCCGGGAACACGACCGTGGTGATGTCGCGGCCCTCCATCACGATCGAGCCCTGCTGGCCGAGCTTGCGCTGCAGCGAGCGCAGCTTGCGGCGCACTCCGGGGACCCCGGCCACCAGGCTCGAGTTCATCCCGACGCGCTCCTCGCGGATCTGGGTCGTCACGGGACGTCCGTCGATGACGGTGCGGATGATGACGCCGTCCTCGTTGGCCTTGAAATCCCACGAGAGGCGCTCGGCCAAGCGGGTCAGCGCGCCGCCGTCGCGCGTGTCGACGCCGTCCTCGAGCGCCTTCCAGGTCAGGGCCCGGTACATCTCGCCGGTGTTGATGAAGCGGTAGCCCAGTTCCTTGGCGACCAAGGTGCCGATCGTGGACTTGCCGACCCCGGCGGGGCCGTCTATGGCGATGACGTAGCCCCTTTTGGACTTAGGGGCGCGCTTCATCGGGTTTCTCCCAGCGCGCCGCGCAGGGCAAACAGCAAGGCCCGGTTCTGGGAGGCCGAGCCCACCGAGATGCGCACGTGCCGCGTGAGGCCGTACTCATCGAGAGAGCGGACGATCACCCCGCGCTTGAGCAGGCGCTCGAAGAGCTCGCGGCCGGGGAGCGGCGCCTCGCAGAACAGGAAGTTGGTCGCCGACTCCTCGGTCTTGAGCCCAAGAGCCGAGAGGGCGCGGACCAGAGCGGCGCGGTTCTTGGCGGTCAGCGCGACGCTGCGGCGCACGAAGGCCGCGTCGGCCAGGCCCGCCAGAGCGGCGCGCTGGGACGCCAACGCCACGTTGAAAGGCATCCGGATGCGGTCGAGCCAGGCCACGAGGCCCGCGTCGCCGACCCCGTAGCCGACACGCAGGCCGGCCAGGCCGTAGGCCTTCGAGAAGGTGCGCAGAACAACTAGGTTCGGCCGCTGGCGCACGAGGCCGGGGAGGCTGCGCGGATAGTCCGGCCGGGCCTCGGCGTAGTGGGCGTAGGCCTCATCGAGGATCAGGAGGCACTGAGACGGGAGCGCCGCGAGCAGGGCGTCGACCTCGGACCTCGTGTTATAAGTCCCGGTGGGGTTGTTGGGGCTGGCCACGAACACGAGCTTCGTGCGCTTGGTCACCGCCCGCGCCATGGCCGCGAGGTCGTGGGTATGGCCGCGCATCGGGGTCTCGACGACGCCCGCCCCCATCAGCATCGCCTGTTGTTTGAATCGGATGAAGCCGTGGCGCGAGCAGACCACCTCGTCCTCGGGGCCGAGCAGGGCCTCGCAGAGCAGGCGGATGACCTCGTCGGAGCCGTTGCCGACGATGACCTGGCCCTCGGAGACCCCGTGGGCCGCGGCCAGCGCGCGGCGCAGAAGCGGGCTGGCGCCCTCGGGATAGAGATGGCTGTCCTTCACGGCCCGGCGCAGCTCGGCCAAGGCCCGCGGCGAGGCGCCGAGGAAGTTCTCGTTGGAGGCGAGCTTCACGACCTTGCGCAGGCCGAGCTCGCGCTGGACCTCGGCGATCGGCTTGCCGGGCCGGTAGGCCTCGACCGTGCGCAGGCAGGGGCGGCCGAGGGTCTCCATGTTCACGCGGGGACCACGAAGGCCATCATGCTGCGGCGCACGCGGTCGCGGCGCCAGCTGAAGAATTCGTCGGAGCAGGCGGTGCAGCGCGCCGAGACCGAGACGCGCTCGGGCGCGAGGCCGGCCGCCTCGAGCCGGGCGCGGGCGTCCGCCCCCAGGTCGAGGAAGAGCTTCCCGACGCGGCGCGAGAAGCGCCCGGGCGAAAAGCGCGCCTCGAGTTCGGCGCCGACCTCGTAGCAGCAGGATCCGATGTGCGGCCCGACCGCGGCGTTGAGCCGCGCGGCCGGCGCGCCGGCGTCGGCCAGCGCCTTCAGCGCGGACTCGGCCATCCCGTCAGCCAAACCCCGCCAGCCGGCGTGGAACGCGCCGACCGTCTTGCCGTCGTCGGTCCAGAACAGCAGCGGCAGACAGTCGGCCGCGAACACCCCGACGCCCAGCCCGGCCTTGGTCGAGACCCAGCCGTCGGCCTCGCTCAGGTCTTTGCGCGTGCAGGCGCGCTCCACCGTCGTGCCGTGGACCTGCCGCAGAGCCAGGAGGGACGGGATGCCGAGTCGACCGGCCAGCGCGGCGCGCCGCTCCGGCTCGGTCATGTCGCCGAGCGCGGCGCCCGTCATGCCGTGGCGCAGGCCCGCCGCCGCGAGGCGCGGCTCGGTGAAGAGCCCCTCCGACAGGGTCCAGTCGGTCGCCACGACGGTCGCCTCAGGCATGCGCCTTCTGGGGCATGGCGCCCTTGGTGTCGGCGATGAGCTCGGGGCGCGGGTCCATCTTGGGCGCCCGGCGCAGCGGCCGCACCCACTTCGTGAAGCTCGACGGCTTGAGGCTGTACTCGTGGACCAGGCGCGCCACCTCGGGGATCGGGACGAACTCCTCCCAGTTCAGGCGCAGGATGCGCACACCCGCCCCTTCCATCTCGGCGATGAACTCCTCGTAGTTCTCCTTGAGCGCCTTGAGATAGTCCAGCGTGATGGTCCGCTCCATGACCCGCCCGCGGGCCTGGATGCGCTTGAAGGCGGACTCCGCGCGGCAGTCCAGGTAGATCATGATCTGCGGGAACACGAGCTCGCGCAGGACCATGTTGTCGAAGAGGTCGAGGTAGGTGTTGTAATCCAGGTCCGAGATGATCTTGTCGGGATGGCGGTTGAGCATCCGCGCGAAGATCGTGTCCTCCCAGATCGTCCGGTCCTGGACCACGCCGCGGATCTTGCCGAGGCTGATGCGGGTCACGAACTCGCGGTGCTGGCGGAAGCGGTGGTTGAGCAGCCAGACCTGCATCATCGTCCCGTATTCCTTCATGTCTCTGTAGAACGGCTCGAGGTACGGGTTCCCGTCCACTTCCTCGAGGATGGACTCGAAATTGAGCGCCTTGGCCAGGTCTGTGGTCAGCGTCGACTTCCCGACGCCGATGGTCCCCGCGATGCCGATGTAGCCTTCCGCGAACATGTCAGCCCCCGCTCCGCACTTCCTGCTCGATACCGCGCATGGCCAGCTTCACGTCGTCGGGGTTGGTGGCCGCGGCGAGGACGTCCTCCTCCTTGACCATCCCGTCCTTGTAGAGCTTGACCAGGCTCTGGTTGAAAGTCTGCATCCCGTAGAAGGCGCCCTTGGCCAGCGCCTGGGTGATCCCCGCCGAGGAGTTGTCCTCGATCTGCTTTTTGACGTGGGCGGTGTTGATCATGACCTCGACGGCCGGGATGCGGCCGCCCTTGAGGCAGGGCAGGAGCCGCTGGCTGATGACGGCCTTGAGCGACTCGGCCAGCTGGATTCGCATGAGCCCCTGCTGGTGGGGCGGATAGAGGTCGATGATGCGGTTGACGGTCTGCACCGCGTCGATGGTATGCAGGGTGCCGAAGACCAGGTGGCCGGTCTGGGCCGCGGTGATCGCGGCCGAGACCGACTCGGCGTCGCGCATCTCGCCCATGAGGATGACGTCGGGGTCCTGGCGCATCGCCATGCGCAGGGCCTGGGCGAAGTCGAAGGTGTCCTCGCCGATCTGGCGCTGGCTGATGATGGACATCTTGTCGCGGTGCACGAACTCGATGGGGTCCTCGACGGTCAAAATGTGGACCGCGCGGGTGGTATTGATGTAGTCGATCATCGCGGCCAAGCTCGAGGATTTGCCCGAACCGGTGATCCCGGTGACGAGCACCAGGCCGCGCTCGTTCTCGGCGATCTTCTTGACGGTGGCCACCGGCAGGCGCAGGTCGTCGACGGTGGGGATGTTCATCGGGATGATGCGCACCGACAGCGAGAGCTTGCCCATGCGTTTGAACGCGTTGACGCGGAAGCGCGCCACCTCGCCGACCTGGAACGAGAAGTCGCACTCCGAGCTCTCGACGAAGAGCTTCTTGGCGCGCGGGGTGGCCACCTGCGCCATCATCTGCTCGACCTCGGCCTGGGTCAGGTCGGCCTCGCCCACCGCCTCGAGGTCGCCGTCAATGCGCAGGAACGCCTTGCCGCCCTGCCGGACGTGGAGGTCGGAGGCCTTGCGGTTGATCATCGTCTGAAGAAGGGTTTGAAGGTCCATGGGTCCTCAGATGTTACTTCAATTTGCGCACCTTGGCGGGCCAGCGCATGAACGCCGGCTTGGATAGGTCGCCCTCGTCGGGGCGCGGGGCCGACGACGGCCCGAATACCGGAGCGCCCCCCCGCGGGGCCAAACGAGCGCCGCCCTCGGTCAGGCGTCCCAGCGCGGCGTGGGTGCGGGCCGCGCCCTGGGGCGGGAAGCCCGTGGCGATGACGGTGACGCGCAGGCGGTCGCCGATGTCGTCGTCGTAGACGTGGCCCATCTTGATCTTGGCCTCGGGGCTGGCGGCCTTGTTGAGAAATCCCATGATGACGTCCATCTCGGCCATGGTCATCGCGCGCGGGCCGACGATGTTGACGATCAGGCCCCGGGCCCCGTCGATGGTGACGTTCTCGAGCAGCGGCGAGCGCACCGCCAGCTGGGCGGCCTCGAGGGCACGCTCGCGCCCGGTGGCCTCGCCGATGCCGATCAGGGCCTGGCCGGCGCCGGTCATGACGGCCTTGATGTCGTTTAAGTCCATGTTGATGCTGCCCGACTGGGTGATGACGTCGGAGATCGACTGGACGGCCTGCCGCAGGACGTCGTCGGCCTTGCGGAAGGCCTCCGCGGTCGTCATGTGCTGGCCGGCCAGCTCGATGAGCTTGTCGTTGGGGACGATGAGCAGCGTGTCGACCGCCTCGCGGAGCTGGGCGATGCCCTCCGCCGCGGCGGCCCCGCGCTGCATGCCCTCGAAGTTGAAGGGACGGGTCACGACGCCGATCGTCAAGGCGCCGCAGTCCTTGGCCACCTGGGCGGCCACCGGGGCCGCGCCGGTACCGGTGCCGCCGCCCATCCCGGCGGTGATGAAGACCAGGTGAGCCCCATGAAGGACCTCGCGCAGGTCCTCCTTGGAGTCTAGCGCAGCCAGCTGGCCCTTCGACGGCTCGCCGCCGGCGCCGAGGCCCTGGGTGAGGTTCGCGCCGAGCTGGATCTTGACCTGGGCCTGGCTGCGCTCGAGCGCCTGGGCGTCGGTATTGGCGGCGATGAGCTCGACGTCGCGCAGGCCGACCTCGCTCATGCGGTTGACGGCGTTGCCGCCGGCGCCGCCGAGACCGATGACCTTGAGGACCGGGCGCAGCTTGTTGAAATCGCTCACATGAAGTCCTTGAAGAAGCGCTTGAGGCTCCGGAGCATGCCGGAGGCCGGGGTCTTGCGGGCCAGGCCGGAGGCGCGGTGCATCGTGCTCTGCGGATAGCAGACCAGCGCCAGCGCCGTCGAGAACGCGGAGTCGAGCAGGTTCTCGGGGGCCTGCACGATGCCGTCGTGGGGCAGGCCGAGCCGGGCCGACATGTTGAGGACCTGCTTGGCGGCTTCGGGGAAGCCCTTCATCATCGCCCCGCCGCCGGTCAGGATCGAGCCGCAGGGCAAGACGACGTCGGCGTAGTTCGAGCCCTGCACGGCGGTGCCGACGATGGTCAAGATCTCCTCGACGCGGGGCAGGATGATCTCGGTGAGCACCTGCAGACGCACCTGCTTCTCGCTGCGGCCGTCGAGGCCCTTGAAGGAGATCAGCGTCTCGCCGCCGCCGTTGACCAGCGCCGGGTGGGCCACGCCGTGCTCGATCTTGATGCGCTCGGCGGTGGGCATATGGGTCTGCAGGCCGATGGCCATGTCGCGGGTGATCGCGTCGGTGCCGGGGGCCAGCTCGCGCGTGAAGCGCACCGAACCCTCCGAGTAGACGACCACCGAGATGGTCTGGCCGCCCAGGTCGATGAGCAAGGACCCCAGGTCGCGCTCCTCGAGAGTGACCAGGAACTCGCCCAGCGCCAGCGGGCTGTAGATCGGCTCGATGACCTTGAAGCCGGCCTCGGAGGCGGCGCGGTTCAAGTTGTTGAGATGGTTGCTCGAGGCGGTGACGATGTGGACCTCGACCTCGAGGAGCGAGCCCTCCATCCCCACCGGGTCGGGCACCCCGCGCTGGCGGTCGAGCCCGAAGCCCTGGGGGATGACGTGCAGGATCTCGCGGTCGTTCGATATGGGGATGGCCTTGGCGTTCTCGATGACGGCGGCCACGTCCTCGGAGGTGATCTCCTTGTCGGAACGCGCGATGTTGTAGGCGCCGCGGTTGTTGAACGACTCGATGTGGGTGCCGCGCACGCCGAGGTAGACGCTGTCGACGTCGGCGCCGGCCTGGGCCTCGGCCTTCTCGACGGCCTGGCGGATCGAGCGCGCGGCGTCCTGGATGTTGATGACCACGCCGCCCTTGACGCCTACGCAGGGCACCGAGGCGCCGCCGAGGACCTTCATCCCCTGCCCCTCCGGGTCCGGGGCGCCGATGACGCAGGTCACCCGCGCCGACCCCATGTCCAGACCCGCCACGACCTCGGATTTCGCCATCGTCCCTCTAGGGGCGCACCAGGATGCGCCCGTCCTCGAAATATCTCAAATCGGCCGTAAATCCCCGCCCCAGGCGCGGGCCGGCGTCGGCCAGCACCTCGCGCAGGCGCACGAGCTTCTCCGGCGTCCACTCCGGCCCGCCCCACACCAGGCGCGTACCGTCCTCCAGTTCCACGCGCCAGCCCTTCTCGCGCGCGTCGTAGGCGAACGCCGAGGGATTGGCCGGCAGAGCGTCCGGCGCCGCCGCCGCCGCGATCAGCCGGGCCGCCGGCGCCAGTTCGGCGCCGTCGGGCCAGCCCGCGAGGTCCAGTCGCGGCAGCCCCTCCGCCGGCACCACGCCCGCCGGCGCCGAAAACAGCCTACCATCTTCACCCAGCCACGCCGGCCCCGGCCCCAGGCGCCGCGCGCCGGAGACCGCCGCCACGGCACCCCGCGGCACGGCCATGAAGAAGGCCGAACGGCGCAGCCACGAGCGCGAGGCGCTGACTTGCTCCAGCCAGGCGAAGCGCTCGAGGAGGAGCTCGGCGCGCCGCTGGGCCTCGAACGGCCCCCACGGCTCGCCGGGGACCAGCGCCAAGGCGGCCTCGAGCTCATGGGCCGCTTCCGGCGGGACCCCCTGCACGACCGCCGACTCCACCGCCAAGAATTTTCCGAGCGGCCCCCAGCCGACAGTGGGCAGGCTCACGCGCTCCCACGGCTTGAGCATGAGGACCAGCGCCGCCGCGGCCGCCAGCGCGGCGACGCCGGCCGCGCGGCCGACCGTCGAGCGCCGCGCCGCGCGGGCCTTGGGCCTAAGCCGGACGCGGTGCCGCTTCACCGATGATCTTCATCTCGAGCTCGAGCTCGAGCCCTTCCCGCCGACGGACCTCGGAGCGGGCCAGTTCCACGAGCGCCAGCACGTCGGCCGCCGCGGCGGCGCTGAAATTCTCGATAAAATTCGCGTGCATCGGGGAGATCCGCGCCCCGCCGTGGACGCGCCCCTTGAGCCCCGCCTCCTCAATGAGCTTCGCCACGAAACGGCCGGAGGGGTTTTTAAAAGTGGAGCCCACGTTGAAGGTGTGGACAGGCTGGGTCTGGAGACGCTGCCGCTGGAACCGCCTGACGCGCTCCATTATATCACCTGGCTCACCGGCCTTCAACGAAAGAGTCCCGCCGAGGACCAGCGAGCCCGCGAGGCTGCTGGAGCGGTAGGCGAAACGCACCTCGGCGCCGCCCAGGCGCCGCGTCTCGAGCGACTCCGGGTCGAAGACATCGACCGACTCCGTGACGTCGCCGATCTCGAGCTCGCGGGTGCCGGCGTTCATCACCAGGGCCCCGCCCACCGTCCCGGGCACGCCCACCAGCGGCTCCGCGCCGCCCAGTCCCTTCTCGGCGCAGGCGACGATCATGCGCGGCAGGCGGACCGCCGCCCCGGCCCAGACCAGGCCGCCCTCGGAAAAGCGCAGGCGCGCGTACGGGCCGCCGAGGGCCAGCACGATGCCGCGCACGCCGCCGTCGAGTACCAGCAGGTTCGAGCCCCAGCCGACCGGGGTGACCGGCAGGTCCTCGGCGCGCGCGAAGCCGTAGAGTTCCGAGAGGTCTCCGGCGCGCTTGGCCGTGACGAACGCATCGGCCGGGCCGCCGATGCGGAAGGTGGTGTGGCGCGACATCGGCTCATCGAGGAGGACGTCGGGGAGGAGGCGCTTGAGACGGGCACGCCAGGAGGCGCTCGGCATCGTGCTGATTATATCGCGCCGCCGAGGATATTGTATAGTCGCGCTCGACGATGAAAACGCGATTCCTCCTCCCGCTAGCCGCCATCCTCGCCGCCGGCTGCGCCGGCCTGCCGCCCACCGGGTTCCCGGCGGGAGCCCCCGCGGCGCCGTCCGCGCGCCAGGTCCCGCTAGTCGAGACCCTGCACGGCGCGGCCGTCTCCGACCCCTACCGCTGGCTCGAGGACGGCGCGGCCGGCGAGGTCACGAAGTGGGCCGGTGCCCAAGACTCGCGGACCCGCGCGGCGCTCGCCGCCCTCCCGTGGCGGGCCAAGTACGCCGAGCGCGTCGAGCGCCTGCTCGAGGTAGGCGCGCTGGGCGCCGCCGTCGAGCGCAAAGGACTCCTCTTCTACACCAAGCGGCTGGCCGGCCAGGAGCAGGCCGTCCTGGTCGTCCGCGGGCCCGACGGGTCCATCAAGCCCGTAGTCGACCCCAACGCCGTTTCCAAGGAGGGCGCCGCCTCGCTCGACTGGTGGTCGCCCTCGCCCGACGGCGCGCTCGTGGCCTATGGGGTCTCCATCGGCGGCAGCGAGGACTCCGTCCTGCGCCTGCGCCGGGTCTCCGACGGGACCGACCTCCCCGATACGATCGATCGCGCGCGCCACGCCAGCGTCGCCTGGCTGCCGGACGCCTCGGCCCTTTATTACACGCGCTACCCCGCGCCGGACACGGTACCGGCCGGCGAAGAGCGCTACCACCGCCGCGTCTTTCTTCACAAGCTCGGCGACGACCCCGCCAAGGACGTGCCGGTCTGGGGCAAGGGCCGTCCGAAGGAAGAGTGGTCGCACGTCTCGCTCTCCGAGGACGGCCGCTGGCTGCTGCTCACCACCGCCGAGGGCTGGTCCAAGTCCGAGCTGCGCGTGCTCGACCGCCGGACCGGCCGCTGGTCCGATGCCGTCGTCGGCAAGGAGTCGCTCTACGAGGGCCTCATCGACCGCGGCACGCTCTACGTGTTGACCGACGAGGGCGCCCCGCACGGGCGCCTCATGAGCGCCCCGGCCGCCGCGCCCGCGCGCGCCGGCTGGAAGGAGCTCGTCGGCGAGTCCCGGCGCATCCTCGAGTCCTTCGCGCTCACCCGCGAGCGCCTGGTCCTCCTCGAGCGCGCCGGGCCGGCGTCGCTTCTCAAGACGGCGGCTCTCGACGGCTCCGACCTCCGCGAGGCGCCCCTGCCCGGACTCGGCTCGGTCGCCGGCCTCTCGGCGGAGCCCGGCGCGGCGCGCGCCACCCTGCGCTACGAGTCCCCTCTCAACCCGCCGATGGTCCTCGTGCTGGACCCGGCCACCGGCGCCGCGACGCCGGCCGACGCTCTGCCCTCCCCGATAGCCCCGGACCGCTTCGCGGTCAGCCTGGGGCGCTGCCCCTCCTCGGACGGCACCCAGGTCCCGCTCGTCATCGTCCGCAAGGTCGGGCTCAAGGGCCCGCGCCCGACCATACTCACCGGCTACGGAGGCTTCAACGTCCCGGTGCCGCCGGTTTTCCGCCCCGAGGTCTTCGCCTGGCTCGAGCGCGGCGGGGTCTGGGCCCAGGCCACCCTGCGCGGCGGCTCGGAGTTCGGCGCCGACTGGCACCACGCCGGCATGCTCGGCGAGAAGCAGAACGTGTTCGACGACTTCCTGGCCTGCGCCGAGACGCTGACGAGCGAAGGCGTGGCAAGGCCCGGCCAGCTGGCCGCGATGGGCGGCTCCAACGGCGGGCTCCTGGTCCTGGCCGCCATCACGCAGGCGCCCGAGAAGTTCGGCGGCGCGGTGGCCCAGGTCCCGCTGGCCGACATGCTGCGCTATCCGCGCTCGCTGATCGGGCGGCTGTGGATCCCGGAGTACGGCGACCCCGAGAAGCCCGAGGACTTCGCCTGGCTCAAGGCCTATTCCCCCTATCACCGCGCCGCGCCGGCGGCGTATCCCGGCGTGCTCATCACGACCGGGGCCTCGGACACCCGGGTCGACCCGTTCCACGCCCGCAAGATGGCGGCCGCCCTGCAGGCCGCGACCACCTCAGGACGGCCGGTCCTGCTGCGCGTCGAGGGCAAGGCCGGGCACGGGGCCGGCAAGCCCGCCAGCTTGAAAGCCGCGGAGTGGGCCGACGTGTTCTCGTTCCTCGAATGGCAGCTGAAATGAGGCCGGTCAGCCGCGAGTCCAGGATAGCCAGGCGCCTAAGAAATTTCGAATGAGCGGGGTCAGGCGCGTGCGGTTGTAGGCGTCCCCCAAACGCCGCAGAGCCTCGGCCTGGGTCGGGTAGGGATGGATGGTGGCGCCGATGCCGGCGAGCCCGACCCCGTTGTTGATCGCCACCGAGACCTCGCTGATCATGTCCCCGGCATGGGCGGCCACTATGGTCGCCCCGAGGATGCGGTCCGTCCCAACCTCGACGAGAATCTTGGCGAAGCCTTCCGCCTCCCCGTCCAGGACCGCCCGGTCCACGTCTTTGAGCTCCTGCACGAAGGTCCGCACCCGGAGCCCTCGGTCCTTGGCGTCCTTCTCGTAAAGGCCGACATGGGCGATTTCCGGGTCGGTGTAGGTGCACCAGGGGATGGTCAAGGCGCTCATGCGCTTGCGGCCGAAGAAGAGCGCGTTCTGGATGACGATGCGCGCGGAAAAATCCGCCGTGTGGGTGAACTTGGGGCCCAGGCAGATGTCCCCGGCGGCGAAGATGCGCGGGTTGGTCGTACGCAGGAAGTCGTCCACCTTGACCCCGGTCTTCGAGAACTCGACTCCGACCCCTTCGAGATTGAGGCCTTCGACGTTCGGGGCGCGCCCGACGCCCACGAGGATCTCATCGACCGTCAGGCCGTCGGGATGGCAGTCGCATTTCGTGAAGAGCACCTTCTCCTTCCCGCGCCGCTCCACGCGCGAGACGTCGTGGTTGCAGGAAAACATGATGCCTTCGCGCGCGAAGGTCTTCTCGACGATGACGGCCGCGTCCCGGTCCTCGCGGATGAGGATCTGGCCCATCGCCTCGAGGAGGTGCACCGCGGAGCCCAGGCGCCGGAAAGCCTGGGCCAGCTCGCAGCCGATGGGGCCCGCCCCGATGACGGCCAGCCTGCGCGGCAGCTCGGTCAGGTTGAAGACCGTCTCGTTTGTCAGGTACCCCGCCTCTTTGAGGCCGGGGATGGGCAATTCTACCGCCCGGGCGCCGGTAGCGATGACCGCCTTAGAAAAACGCAGCGTCTTCCCTTCGACCGAGACCGTGTCGGGGCCGCTGAAGCGCGCCGGTCCCAGGAACACGTCGACCCCGGCGTCCTTGAACCGTTTGGCGGAGTCGTTGGCGCCGATGTCGGCCCGCAGGCGGCGGAGCCGTTCCATCACGGCCGCGAAGTCCACCGAGACTCCTGAGACCCGCACCCCGAAGTCGCCGGCGCGGCGCGCGGCCGCGGCCGCGCGCGAGGCCCGGATGAGGGCCTTCGAAGGGACGCAGCCGACGTTCAGGCAGTCTCCCCCCATCAGATGGCGCTCGACGAGCGCCACCTTGGCGCCCAGCCCGGCGGCTCCGATGGCCGTGACGAGCCCCGCGGTGCCCGCCCCCAAGACCACGAGGTTGTAGCGCCCGGCGGGCTCCGGGTTGGCCCAATCCGGAGGGTGGACGCTCGCCAGCAATCGGGTATTGTGCGCGTCCATCGGGGAAACGAGACTCATCGGACCTCCACCCTGGCGGCCAACGCCGCCTTGGCCTTCTTGCCGACCAGCCAGGCCGCCAGGGCCGTGGCGCCCAGCCCCGCGGCGAAAAACGCCCATTCCGCGGGGGACCGGCCCTGCCGGCCGGAGCGCGCCACTTCGCCCGCCGCCGCCCCGAGATAGACGAACAGCAGCGTCCCCGGCATCATCCCCAGCCAGGAGGCCAGCGCGTACTCCTTGAGGCCCACGTCGGTCAGGCCGTAGGCATAGTTCAGCAGGGAGAAAGGGAGGACCGGCGAGAGCCGGGTCAACGCGACGACCTTCCAGCCCTCCGCCGCCACCGCGCCCCGAACCGCCTCGAAGGCCGGGAAGGCCGCGAGGCGGCGCGCGACCCAATCGCGCAGGAGGAACCGGCCGACCAGCATGGCCGCGCAGGCGCCCAGCGTCGAAGCCAGCGAGACGAGGAAAAATCCCCGCCAAAGCCCGAAGATCGCCCCGGCCCCCAGCGTGAGGACCGACCCCGGGAGGAAGGCCACGCAGGCAAGGACGTAGAGCGCCACGAAGGCCGCCTGGCCGACGACGCCGGACGCGCCGACCCAGACCAACGCGGAGGACAATAGCTCCCTCATCTCTTGCCCTCGTTGAGCGACAGCGTCAGCAGGATCGTCTCCATGCCCCTGAGTCCGCGAAAGGCGTGAATCGTTACGGACCCGGATCTCAGAGGCCGGCCAAGCGGGCCAGAATCCGCTTCTCGAGCGGGGCGACGTCCGCCGCGGCATCGTCGATTCCCCCGCGGATGGTAGTCGTGGCCATGGCCCGATATTAGCAGATGTAACGAATCCCGGCCCAAAGGGACCGACATTTGGGACAATGGGCCGATGGAAACCACGATCATCATAGGGATGGGCGCCGCCGCGGCGCTGGCCTTCGCCAACGGCGCCAACGACATCTCGAAATCCATCGCCACCTTGGTCGGCAGCGGGGAGTCCGATTACCGAAAGGCCGTGCTCGTCACCTCGCTGGCGGTGGCCGCCGGCGGGGTGTTGGCCTCGGCCTGGGCGGTGAAGATGATCCTGCTTTTCACCAAAGGGATGCTCTCGCCGCAGGTCCAGCTCAACCAGGCCTTCGCCCTCGCCATCCTCGGCGGCGCCGTCGGCTGGGTCCTGCTGGCGGCCCGCTTCGGCATGCCCGTCTCGACCACCCACGCCATCGTCGGCGCCACCGTCCTGACCGGGGTCTACGCCTTCGGGTTCGACCAGGTGCTGTGGTCGAGCGTGGGCCGCAAGGTGGCCCTCCCCCTCCTCCTCTCGCCCTTCGTCGCCTTCGGCGGAGCCTGGCTCTCCTTCCGATTCCTCCATTGGCTCTGCCGGGAGCAGTACTGCCTCAACTGCCATTGGGCCCACTGGGCGAGCGCCCTGGCCAGCGGCTTCGCCCGCGGGCTAAATGACACCCCGAAGATCGCGGGGCTGGGCTTCTTCTTTTACGCGGTCCTGGACCCCTCGGTGACGGTGGCGCCGCGCTGGTTCTTCTTGGTCCTCGCGGCGGCCAACGCCGTCGGCGGCATCGTGATGGGGCTCAAGGTCACCGAGACCCTGGCCCACAAGGTGACGAAAATGGACCACCTGGAGGGCTTCGCGGCGAACTTGGCCACGACGGCGCTCGTGGTGGGCACGGCCCTCCAGGGGTTTCCGGTGTCCACCACGCATGTCTCAAGTTCCGCTATCATCGGCATCGGCTTGCGCGGCGGCAAGGGCGGCCTGAATCTGGCGACCGTCGGGCAGATCGCCTTGGCTTGGCTCGTCACCATCCCGACGGCCGGCGCATTGGGAGTGGCCTGTTATTGGATTTTAAGGAGATCGACATGATTGCGACCACGGCGGAACTCAAGGACTCGTCCATCCTCCATAAGCCGGACGCAGCGCGCTTTGAGCGCGGCGGGCTCTTCGTGTTCGTGGACGGCGACGCGCCCAATTGGGCGGCCCTGGACGCGCGCGGCGCCGGCCTTTACTCCCTCGTCGACGGCGCGCGGACGCTCGGCGAGGTCCGCCGCCTGCACGCGGAGTCGTCGGGCGCGGACGCTTCCCAATCCTGGCTTGACGTTCAATCCCTGAGCAGAGGGCTGCTCCACGCCGGCCTCCTCTCCTTCTCGCCGATCCCCCACCGGCGCTACGCCGGACGCTCCGCCCACCTCGAGCCCCGGCGCCTCTCCGAGTTCTGGGTCCACCTCCTGCAAACCTGCAACATCTCCTGCACCCACTGCCTGGTCTCTTCGGGTCCGGACGGCGAGAAGGGCCCCGAGAAGGCGTTTCTCGAAGCCGTCATCGAACAGGCGCACGCCCTCGGCGCGCGCCGATTCTTTTTCACCGGCGGCGAGCCGTTCGTCCGGCCCGACCTCTTCGACCTCGTCGGCTTCGTCACCGAAACGAAGGCCTCCGAGCTGGTCATCATGACCAACGCGACTTTGCTGACGGCGGAGCGCCTGGCCAAGCTCGCCGCCTTCGACCTGGCGAGGCTCAAGTTCCAGGTCAGCCTCGACGGGGCGACCGCCGCGGTCAACGACGCCATCCGCGGCAAGGGGGTCTTCCAGAAGGCCTCGGCGGGCCTGACGGCCTTGGCCGAAGCGGGGTTCGAGACCTCCTTGACCGCCGTCGTCACGCGCGAGAACCTCAAGGACCTGGAAGCCCTGCCGGAGCTGGGCGCCCGCCTGGGAGCCAAGTCGCTCCACCTCATGTGGGCCCACAAGCGCGGCCGCATCGTCTCCTCCGGCGGCGACCCGTTTCCGACCAACGCCGAACTCCTCGCGCTGGCCCGCCGCGTCCGGGACGGGGCCGGCAGGCTCGGTCTCGTCCTCGACAACGCCGAGTCCCTGCGCCGCCGCGCCAACGGGCGCCCGGGCGTCAAGAACGATCTCGGCAACCAGTGCTGGGAGAGCCTGTGCCTGTACCGGGACGGCGGGGTCTACCCGTCGGCGGCCACGGCCGGCCTGCCGGAGCTTAAGCTCGGCGACGTGGACACGCCTTCCCTCAAAGCCTTATGGCTCGACAGCCCCGTGGCCCGGAAGTTCCGGGAAGCGACGCTGGCCGGGGGCGCGGAAAACGACCCCTTCAGGTTCCTCACCGGGGGCGGCGACGTCGAGCACAGCTATTTCTTCAGTTCGAACGGGCATACCGGCTCGCTGGTAGGCCACGACCCCTACCACCCGCTCTATGTGGAGCTCATGAAAGACGAGATGTTCGCGCTCGCCGAGGGCAAACGCGCGGCCTTCAACGCCCGCTCGGGGTTCCGTCCCCCGGTCGTCCTCCATGCCATGGGACAGGACGCCTTCACCTGCTCCGACGACGCCACGGACTGGCTGGGGGAGGACGGCAAGACCCCGGAAGTGCGCCTCACCCACTCCAACTGCGTCCTCGCCTTCGACGTGGAGCGCCCCTACCGCATCGTCCAGGGGTTCTACGGCAAGGCCGCCGTCGAGCCCCAAAAGGAGCTCTGCTGCCCCGTGAAGTACTCGGACGACGAGGTGGGGCATATCCCGCAGGCCGTGCTCGACCGCTTCTACGGCTGCGGCTCCCCCATCTCCTCGGCCGGCGTGCGGCCCGGGGAGACGACCTTGGACCTGGGCTCCGGCGCAGGAATCGACTGCTTCATCGCCGCCAAGAAGGTCGGCCCGACAGGAAAGGTCATCGGCGTCGATATGACGGCCGAGATGCTCAAGGTCGCGCGCGAGTGCCGTCCCCAGGTGGCCGCGAAACTCGGCTACGACGTGGTCGACTTCCGCGAGGGCTACCTCGAGACGGTGCCGGCCGAGGACAAGAGCGTGGACCTCGTGACCTCCAACTGCGTAGTCAACCTCTCCCCCGACAAGCCCAAGGTCTTCGCGGAAATCTGGCGTATCCTCAAAGACCACGGCCGCCTCGTGGTGGCCGACATCGTGGCGGACCGCCCCGTGCCCCTCAACCTCCAGGCCCACAAGGACCTGTGGGGCGAGTGCATCTCGGGCTCGCTTTCCGAGGAGGAGTTCCTGAGCGGCCTCGAACGGGCCGGCTTCTACGGGGTCTCGGTCCTGAAGCGGACGTTCTGGAAGGAAGTCGAAGGCTACAAGTTCTTCTCGCTGACCGTGCGCGGCTTCAAGTTCGAGAAGAAAGCGGGCTGCCGCTTCGTGGGCCAGACCGCGCTCTATCTGGGCCCGCACAAGGCCGTCATCGACGAGGAGGGCCATCTCTTCCCGCGCTACGAGCCGGTCGAAGTCTGCACCGACACCGCCGCGAAGCTCTCCCACCCGCCCTATGCGGGGAGTTTCTTCGTGTCGGGCGAGCCGACCGGCCCCGCGGCGGAAGAGGCCTGCTGCGCGCCGGAGGGGAGTTGCTGCTGAAGGAGTGCAAGATGGGCTCCGCGCCCTCCAGATGCACGTCGGCGCCCTAGCGGCCGAGGGAGAGCTCCTCCCGAAGACTACTTCGGGCGCCTCGACCCGGACCGGGTGCGGAAGAGACGCGGGCTAGCGCTCGAGCTCGGCCAGCGGCTCCAATTGGCTCATGATGTAGGGCCAGTCGAGCTTGCCGGACTGGCGCACGATGACTCCCTCGATATCCAGCCAGTCCCGGGGCCGCGTCGCGCGCCAACCCGCCGATGAAACAGTACCTCCAGCGCTCCGACTCGCAAACGGCTTGGACCTCGGAGGCGGCGCGCAGGAGCTCAATCACGACGCGCGGCCTTCATGAACCAGCGCTGCTGGTCCACCAGGCCGGAGGTGGGCTTGGGGGCCCTGGGCGGGACGGTGTAATCCGCGTGGCCGTAAAGCAAAGCGACCGCCTCGGGAGGGAACCGGCGCTTCGCCTTGGTCCGGTCCTCGTCGGTAGAGCAACCTTTGTTCAAGTCTCACCTTGAATTTTCTTGATCGCTCCGGCCACATTGCCCAGACAGCACGCTCCCTGCGGGTTCTTGCGCTCGCAGGCGCAGCGGCCCTCGGCGATGCCCTGCCGGATTCGCTCCGGGATATCGGTCTTCCCCCGCTCCGCCAGGTCTTTCCGGAGGGCGCCGCGCTTGAAGTCGAAGCAGTAGCAGACCGGTACAAGATCTCCCGAATCCTTTATCGTCACGGGCAGGGTCGTCTGCCCTTTTCGGACGACAAATCCGCCGGGATTGCAGTAGACGACTTCGCAGGCGGGGTTGAGGCAGAAGGCGGCGTCGTCGCCGATCGCGGCCCTCAAGCGCTGAGGGACGTGGTGATCCAGCGTCACGGCGGTCACCTTGCGCCCGGCGTTGCCGCACAGCGGGCAGGGGCAGGTCGTCGTCTTGACCCGGCAGCAAGCCTCGTGGCTAGGAGCGCGGCTTTCCATGGCCCCCTCCGTCTAGAATTTCCGCCCTGTAGCCGGCTACGGCGACAGCTTTAAGGACCGCCTGGGAATCGGCTTTGCCGTCCGTGGCCACCAGTGCCCTCTGGGCGTCGAAATCCACGCTGGCCGAATAGACTCCTGGGACTTTCTCCACGGATTTCTTGATCGCCGAGGTGCAGGCCGCGCAGTCCATGCCCGAAACCTTCAGGCTGATCAGCTGCGCGTTTGCCGGCGCCTAAGTCTTCTCGACCTCGGCGAGCCGCCGTTCATGGTCATCGAGCTTGGAGCCGTGACTGCGGAGCGTCTTGCCGTGTTCGTCGAGGGCGTTCGGGATAAGGATGGTCTCGCGGCCGTAGGTCTCGAGCTTGCCGGCAAAGGCGTCGATGGCCTTGATGACGCGTCCGATGTCGTCCTTGGTGGCCATGGTTTCCTCGATGGCCTTCATGCGGCCCTGGGTCTTGACCAGCTCAGCGGCGATGCGGTCTGTTTTGACGTCCAGCCGGGCGATGTCGCCTTTGAGCTCGGACTTGACGGCGGCGAGGTCGCCCTTGAGCTCAGACTTGACGGCGGCGAGGTCGCCCTTGAGCTCGGACTTGACGGCGGCGAGGTCGGCCTTGAGCTCAGACTTGACGGCGGCGAGGTCGCCCTTGAGCTCGGACTTGACGGCGGCGAGGTCGGCCTTGGAGGCGGGCGGCTGGGATTTGCGCTCCACGAGGCCATGATACAAGAGCGGGACGGGCGCGGGAAGGGCCCAAAGGCCCAAGGGAGACGGACTTCGTCCATGCCTTCTCTGTCACCTCCACGAGGGGGCGGCGCGCGACGGCGCCCATAGACCGCGCAGCATGGCCGCCTAGGATTCGTATACTGACGCGAACGGAGAACGCGATGAACAGAGATGAGAGACTGCGCTGGTCGCTTTTCAGCCTAAGGTTCGCCGTATTCATCGTCATGATGGCGTGGACGGCGGACAAGTTCCTGAGGCCCGCACATGCGGGCAAGGTCTTCGCGAACTTCTACCTGCTGCCGGAGTGGGGCAAGGCCGCGTTCCTCGTGATCGGCCTTTCCGAGGCGCTGGTCCTCGCCGCCTTCATCGCGGGCTACAAGAAGCGCCTCTCGTACGGGCTCGTCCTTCTCTTTCACGCCGTATCGACGCTCTCGTCGTACAAGCAGTATCTCTCGCCGTTCGAGGGCTTGAACCTGCTCTTTTTCGCGGCGTGGCCGATGCTTGCGGCGTGCTGGAGCTTGTACCTCCTTCGTGACGAGGACACGCTCTGGAGCTGTCGCGCGTGAACTCCTTGGCCCCGGCGCTGCTGACGATCCCGCTTATCGGTTCACCGATTCTCACGTCTGAAGCGCCGATCCGGTCGGCGACGGCATTAAGCTCCCCCCAATCGATAGTGATCGCCGCTCCGGCCGGCGGAGTCGTCTCCGAGAGCGCCCTCTTCGACGCCTTGGCCGCGGCGAAGGTCGTCTACGCCGGCGAAAAGCACGACGACGCCATGGCCCACCGGATACAACTGGCCGTGCTCAAGGGCCTGCACGCCCGAAAGCCCAAGCTGGCCGTCGGGCTGGAGATGGTCTCGCGCGACAAGCAGTCGACGCTCGACGACTGGAGCTCCGGCCGCATGAGCGACGCCGACTTCAAGGCGTTCTGGGCCAAGGCCTGGGGCTTCGAGTACTCGCTCTACGCGCCGATCCTCGAGTACGCGAAGTCCAACGGCATCCCGCTCAAGGCGCTCAACGCCCCGATCGCGGTCGTCTCCAGGGTCTACGCCCGCGGCCTCATCGGCCTGACGCCGGAGGAACGCGCGCAGCTCCCAGCCGTGGTAGCCCCGATCGCCGACGCCGACTACCTGGCGTACGCGACGCGCGCCATGACCGAGGGCCATGGGAACGTGACGCCCGAGCGCCTGGCCCGCATGCTCGAGGCCCAGCAGGCCTGGAACGAGACGATGGGCGAGAGCGTCCTCGCCGCGCTCGACGGCGGGGCCGACTGCGTCCTCGTCATCGCCGGCTCGGGCCACATGCTCTACCGCTCGGGGATCGCCGAGAGCGTGGCGCGTCGGCGGGCTGAGGCGCAGAAGGTCGTCCTGCCGTTTCCCGACGGCGAGCCGCCGGCGCCTCTCGACGAGCTGCTCCGGAAGCTGCGCGACCCGGTCGAAGGCCGACTCAAGATGGCCGATTTCTTCTGGCTGACGCCGTCTTGAGGATATTCTCCGACCCGTCCGTCGCCGGCTACGGCGCGCCCGGGCATCCCGAGGCGCCCTTCCGTGTGGCGCGCTCGGCCCAGCGCTTGAAGGCCGCGGGGCACAAGCTCGAACTGCCGGACATCCCGGCCTCCGACCCCGACCTGCTCCGAGTCCACCTGGAGTCGCACCTCCAGTCCGTGCGCCAAGGCTCGTTCGCCGACCCCGATACGGCGGCCCACCCCGGCATCGACAAGTCGGCGCGCGTCAGCGCGGCCGGCGCGATGTCCGCGATGCGCTCGGGACTGGCCGGCGTCCCGGCCTTCTCGCTGATGCGGCCGCCCGGACACCATGCCGGCGCCGCGCGCGTGGCGGGCTTCTGCTACTACAACAACATGGCCGTGGCCGTGACCGCCGCGCTCGACGGCGGGAAAGTCAAGCGCGCCGTCATCTTGGACATCGACGTCCACCATGGCGACGGCACCGAGAGCATCATGCTGGGACGAGAGGGAGTCCGAGTCTGTTCTCTTCACCAAGTCCCGCTCTATCCCGGCACCGGCCAAGAAAGCCGCGACAACTGCCGGAACGTGCCGCTGGCCCCGTTCACCGGCGAGGACGACTATCTGCGCAAGCTCGAGCCGGCGCTCGAGGACCTGCTGGCCTTCAAGCCCGACCTGCTGGCGGTGTCGGCGGGCTTCGACACCTACAAGGACGACCCGCTGGCCCAGCTCAAGCTCGACAAGAAGACCTACCGCCGCCTCGGACGGCTGTGCGCGGACACCGGCCTGCCCCGCTTCGCCCTCCTCGAGGGCGGTTACTCCGAAGACCTGCCGCTCCTCATCGAAGAGTTCCTGGAAGGCTTCGCCAGCTAGTAGGTCCAAAGGCCTATTTTGCTCCAGGCCTTTGGTTGGCACAATCCTCGCATGAGAATCTTCCTAGCCGTCCTCCTCTCCGTCACCGCCGCCTCCGCGGCGGGATCGCCCGAAGCCGCGCGCCTGGCCGCTTCCGCGGCCCTCGCCCAGACCGCGACTCCCCTCACCAAGGCGTTCAAGGCCCAGCGCATGGTGCAGCTGCGCGGCCAAGCCAGCCTGAGCGGCACAGGCTGGATCATCGGACAACATACGTCCTACGTCACGGTCACGCTCTCCGGCCAATTGAGCGCCAGCGGGGACGGCGGAAAGGTGCAGACCGGGAACGCGGCGATATCGCAGACCGTGACGCTCTACCTGCCGCCCGGACAGTCGGCCGTCTACCAGACGGTCAGCGTCCGCCAGAACGTCGCCCTTTATTGCTCGGGCCGTCCGGTCGGCTCGACCGTCGTCGGCGGCAGCTTCCACGTCCGGGGCTTTCGGAGCGGCAGCTATCTGCGTCTGTCCGGCTCGGGTCCGGTGTCCGGCAGCGCCTTCGTAAACTGCGGCGAGAACCCCGCCCAAAAGCGCTAGCCTAGACTTGTAGCCGTAACACCTCCCCCCTAGACTATCAGTACGCGCGCGAGCGTGCGCGCATCCCATGCGCCTTCTGCCGCTTCTGCTGCTGCTCTGGGCCCCGGCCCGTGCCGCCGACATCGACTACGTCCAGCGCGACTGGAGCGCCGGCGCCGCCTCGGCGTCGACCACCAGCGTCCAGAGCGGCTGGACCGCCTACGACTCCCAGGACGGCAACGTCGTCTCGCTGAGCACGGCCATCCGGTCGTTGACCGGGATCCCGCGCGTCTGGCTGCAGACCGACGACGGCGGCGGCGACGCGGGCTTCGCGCGGGCCGGGAGCCTGCTAAGCTCGACGACGCTGCAAGGCTCGGGCACGGGCGCGTTCCTGTCGCTGGCGCTCCAGGAGTCGGTCGTCGTCCGCGCCGCCCAACTGCCGCAGGCCCGCGAGCTGACGGCCGCCGCTTACCATCCTCAGACGAAGCGCATCTACCTCTTCGGGGGCCGCAAGGCCGACGGCACGCTCACCAACGAGGTACTGGAGTACGACCCCGTCGCCGACTCGGTGGCCGTCTCTGCCGATGCTCTGCCGACCGCCCGCGCCGGCACCTCGGCGGCCTACGACCCAGCCACCAACAAGATCTACGTGTTCGGCGGATTCGATTCCGGCGGCTTCGCGCAGGCCCAGATAATCAAGTACGACCCCATCGCCCACTCGGTCCAGTCCTCGGTCGGCCTTCTGCCCACCGCCCGCTCGCATACCTCGGCGGCCTACGTCTCGTCGACCGGCCGGATATACGTATTCGGCGGCATGCAGTTCGGGGTCGGCGTGCACCTGGCCAGCATCGTCGACTTCGATCCAACCTCCGAAGCGGTCGTCAACGTCGCCACGACCCTCCCCTCCGGCCGCATCGAGACGGCCGCGGCCTTCGACCCGGCCAGCGGCGACGTATTGGTATTCGGCGGCAACGCCACCGGAACCTATCTCAACGACGTGGTTGCCTTTCACCCAGCGGGCAGCTCGACGACCCTCCTGTCCCCCCTCCCCGGCCCGATGGCGGCGCTGACGGCCGCGCGCCACCCCTTCAGCGGCAGGATATACCTCTATGGCGGCGAGAACGCCGGGACGCCGAGCGCTCAGGTCCTCGAGTACGACCCCGGCCCCCGGACCGTTGCCGCCCGCGGCCCGGTCCTCCCCGCCGCCCGCGCGCGCGCCGCGGCGGCCGTTGACACCGACCGCCTGCGCCTGTTCGTATTCGGCGGCACCGGAACGGCCGCCGGCTTCAGCGACGTGCTCGAGAACATCCTGATCGCCTCGGGCGTCTACCAGTCGTCGGTGTTCGACACCGGAAACCTCTCGCTCTTGGGGGCCGCCGACTGGACCCCCGCCGTCCAGGCTGACACCTCGACGGCCCTAGGCCTGTCGTTTAGGGCCGGCAACGTGGCGACCCCGGGTCCCACCTGGTCCAACGGCGGGGCCTTCGCGGCTTTCGCCAACGGAGCCTCGCTGACGGCCCTTGGGGCCACGCGCTATCTCCAGTACTCGGCCACCTTCACGACCGTCAACGTCGCCACGAGCCCGGCCCTCTCGGACGTCTCGATCGCCTACGGCCAGACGGCCCCCAGCGGCACGCTGACCTCGAGCGCCTTCGACTCCGGGCGCGACGGCAACGTCCTGCGCCGCCTGCGCTGGAACGGCAGCTTCCAGCCCGGCACCACCTCGCAGTTCCAGCTCCGCACCGCGCCCAGCGACGGCTCCGGCCAGCCGGGGACCTGGACCGCCTGGCTCGGGCCGGTCTCGGCGACGGACTCCTACCGCGACCCCGACGGCGGGGAGACCGTCAACCCGTCCCACTCCGACGGCCTGCTCGACCGCTTCTTCCAGTACCGGGCCGTCCTCATCACCTCGGGTACGGTCATCCCGGCGGCGATCTCCACGGTGACGCTCACCGTCAACTCCCTGCCGGCCGCGCCCTCCGCGACGGCGCTCGTGGCGCTCTCCACGGCCGAGCTCTCGCTGACCCTGACCGACGGCTCCGACAACGAGACCGACTTCGTGGTCTCCTCGGGTACCCTGCCCGGGGCGCTGAACCTCGGCGCCTCCACGCCGACGGCCTCTTCGGCCGGGGTCGGCGGGTCGCAGGCGATCACGATCACGGGACTCAACCCCAACACGGCCTACTTCGTGCGCCTGCGCGCCCGCAACACCCCCGACGGCCTGCTCTCGGCGTTCTCCAACGAGCTCAACGCCTTCACGCTGGCCAATGCCCCCTCCGCGCTCTCCGCCGACGCGGTCTTCCTGGCGAGCGCGACGCTGAGCTGGAGCTCGGCCGGCAACCCGGGCAACACGCCCTACGAAGTCACGGCCTCGACCGACGGCTTCGCGGCGGACGTATCCACCCCGGTCGCCTTCGCCGACGGCCTGACCGCGACGACGACCGACATCCTCTCCCTCGCGGCCGGCACCACCTACTCGTTTCGCGTGCGGGCGCTCAACGGCAACGCCATCCCGTCGCCGTTCTCGGTCGTCTTCACCACCGTCACCGTCCCGGCCCCGCTCAGCGGCCTGGCCGGCTCCGCGCTGGGGACCTCGTCGATCACCTGGACCTGGGACACCAGCGGCCCGGCGGCGCGCTACCGGGTGCATGCCGCGGCCGACGGGACCCAATTGGCCGACGCGGCGGCGAGCAGCTTCACGCTGACCGGACTCTCGACCAACACCGCCTTCGGCATCCGGGTCCGTCCCTACGACTCCTCGGCCGAAGGCGCGCTGTCGGCCGCGGCCACGGTCTTCACCCAGGCCGCGGTACCCGCCGGCTTCACCGCCTCCGGTCTATCCACCGGCACGATAGCCCTCTCTTGGGCCGCTGGCGGCAACCCGGCCGGGACCCGCTACGAGGTCTCGCTCTCGACGGTCGGCTTCCCGTTGGCGGTCTCCACCCCGGTCGCCCTGGGCGCCGGTTTCACGGCGACCGCCACGACCTTCATCGGCTTGGCAGCGGGCACCTCCCACTTCGTCCGCGTGCGGGCCTTCAACGGCGACTCCGTAGGCAGCATCTTCGCCCTAGCCTCGACCCAGACCCTGCCCGGGGCGCTGGGCGCCCCTGCGGGCGCGGCGCTCGGCGTGTCGTCGCTGTCTTGGACCTGGAACAGCACCGCGGGTCCGGCCGTCACGGGCTACGCCGTCATCCGCGCCTCCGACGGCGTCGTCATCGCCACGACCGCCGCCGCCGCCTTCGTCGAGACGTCGCTGTCCACCGACACCCCCTTCGGCCTCAGCCTGCGCGCCATCGGCGGGACCGGACTGGGGGCGCTCTCCGCCGCGACCACCGTCTTCACGCTGGCCGCGCCGCCGACCGCCAGCGCGCTGGCCGCGGTCTTCGTCGACAGCGTCACGCTGTCGTGGTCGGCCAATGGGAACCCCGGCCGCACGGTCTATTTGGTCGAACGCTCCACCCCTGGCGGCGCCTTCCTCCAAGTGACGGCCGGCACCGGCACGCTGGGCGTCATCGTCAATCTCCTGGCCGACACCACCTACTCGCTGCGCGTGCGGGCGGCCAACGGCGACGGCCTGACCACCGACTATGACGCGGCCCTCTCGACCTTCATAGCCGGCCGCCTCCCCCAGCGCGTCTCCGCGTTCCTGGCCGTGCCGGTCGGCGGGGCGCGCATCCGCCTCTCCTGGGGGATATCCCCGTCGACGACGGCGGCCCGTTACGAACTCTTCTCGGACTCCGCAACCGGCACGGTCGACTACGGCGTCCTGCTAGCCAGCACGGCGGCCTCGGCCACCACCTACACGAGCGCGCCGCTGACGCCCGACGCCACATACACCTTCGGCATCCGCGTGGTCGACGAGCGCGGGATCTCCGAGAAGAACGTCGACGTGCTAGCCGCCGCGCTCGCCCTCTCCACCGGCTCGCCGCTCTCGACCTTCATCCGCTCCCCGCCGGGCGGCGCGAAAGTCTGGGGCGACCGCTTGACGGTGGCCGCCGGGGTGGCCGCCGGGAGCGCGGGCGAGGTGCGCCGAGTGGCGTTTCAGTTCCGGTCCTCGTCGGCGGCGCCCTGGGCCGACATGGCCGCGGCCGAGGCCGCGCGCCCCAACCCGGCCGTGGACGCCCCCTTCACGACCCTCTGGGACGTCACCACCCTGACCCCCGGCCGCTACCAGGTGCGCGCCGTGGCGCGCGACGCCTCCGGGACCGACGACGCGGCCCCCCCCGTCGGCACGGTGCTCGTCGACCCGACCGACCCCGACCAGCAGGCCACCCGGCTGTCCTCGGGGCGGGTGCTGACCCGGGTCAAGGTCTACCGCGCCGCTCCGGCCGCGGCCGAGGCCACCGATCCCGATGAGGCCTTCACCACCCGGGTCGCGCTGGCCACGGCCTGCGTGGCGGCCGAAAGCGACGTCCTGCGCATCGACGGCGCGCCGGCCGCCGTCCCGCTCGTGCCCTCGTCCTTCTCGGCCTCGGGGATCTTCCGCGACGTCTCCCTGGAGAGCGGGCAGGCCGTCCTGACCAACGGCCGCTGCGCCACGCTGAGCTTCGGCCGCCTGGACGTCGACGGCGACCGCCGCGTCGACGGCACGGAGACCCGCTCCGACAACCTGCTCATCGCGTTCTTCGACCCGCTGACCGGGCGCTGGCGCTTCGACTTCCCGAGCGTCTTCACGCAAGACGACGGCGGGACGCTGACCGGGGCCAGCAGCCACTTCACGCTCTTCGCCCTGCTCTCGCCGGCCGCCGCCGACCTCGGCACCCTGCGCGTCTATCCGGTCCCCTGGCGGCCCAACAACGCCGACACCGACGACGGCAAGGCCTGGAGCGCGGGCGACCCCACTTCGGGGATCATCTTCGACAACCTGCCGCCCGAGTCCCGGCTGTCGATCTACACGGTGGCCGGCTCCCTGGTCTGGGAGGCGCCGGGCCCCGCCCAGGGCGGCCTGCGGCGCTGGGACGGGCGCAACGGCGACGGGCGCGACGCGGCCTCGGGGGTCTATTTCCTCGTCGTCACCGGCCCGGACGGCAACACCCGCGTCGAGAAGCTGGCGGTGATCCGATGAGGGGCCTGCTCGCCGCGGCGCTCTGCATACTCCTGGCCGTGCCCGCCGGCGCCCGGGGCTACGGCGGTTCCCGGCCCTTCGAGCTCCTGTTTCTGGACGCCGGCGCGGCCCAGGGAGCCTTGGGCGGGGCCTTCGGGGCGGGCGCCGACGACCCCAACGTCCTGGCTTATAATCCCGCGGGCCTGGCCACGCTCGAGGGTCCGCGAGCCTCGCTGATGCACACCTCCCACTTCCAGGACGTCTCGCGCGAGCACATCGCCGTCGGGGCTCCGGGCTGGGGCGCCACGGTCGACTACCTGCGCTACGGCCAACTCCACCGCCGCACGCTGTCGAACCCCGACGGGACGGGCCTGGGCACGTTCTCGCCGTACGCGCTGAGCGCAGCGCTGGGGATAGGGCTGCCGCTGACCGACGAGGTCTCCGTCGGGGCGGCCCTGCGGCACACGCGAGAGTCGATCGACCAGACGACCGGCTCGGCGTACTCCGCCGACGTCGGCGCGCAGGCCGTCCTGATGGACGCCCCGCTCGTGCGCATCGGCGTGTCCATCCAGAACGCCGGCCCGGCGACCAAGTTCCAGTCCGCGCGCGAGTCTTTGCCGCTCAACGTGCGTTGGGGCTCGGCCGTGGTCTTCGACTTCCTCGACCGCCCCTTCGCCCTCTTGGCCGACGCCAATCACGACGAGACCGGGCGGCTGGTGATGCAGGCGGGCCTGACCTCCCCTTTAAACGACCTCATCGCCCTGCGGGTCGGCTACAACGGCCGCAACGACGCCGGACTCGGCGTCACCGGCGGCTTCGGCATCGAGTGGGGGGCGCTGAACGTCGACTACGCGCTGACGCCCTATGGCGAGCTCGGGATGTCGCACCTGCTGAGCCTGGGCTGGCGCTTCGGGCGCGACGAGGTCGGCCGGGTGCTGCCGGCGCCGAAGCTGCGGCGCTAGTGCGCTGGCGAAAGTGGCGCCTCCTAGGGGAATCGAACCCCTGTTACCGCCTTGAAAGGGCGGCGTCCTAACCGTTAGACGAAGGAGGCTAAAGTGAGCCCGGTGGGATTCGAACCCACGACCCCATGCTTAAAAGGCACGTGCTCTACCCCTGAGCTACGGACTCCCAGGGAGATTCTACCAACATAATTCAAACCGCCCACGCCTTCGCGCGCTGGAGCGCCTTGGTCCAGCCGGCCCTCAGGCGCTTGCGCTGGGCCGGCTTCATGGCCGGGACGAATTTCCGGTCGAGCCGCCACTGCGAGGAGATCTCTTTCCGGTCCTTCCAGTAGCCGACGGCCAAGCCGGCGAGATAGGCCGCGCCCAGCGCCGTCGTCTCGGAGACCTTCGGCCGCACCACCGGCACGCCGAGCAGGTCGGCCTGGAACTGCATGAGCAGGTCGTTGGCGCACGCCCCGCCGTCCACGCGGAGCTCCTTTAGCCGGATCCCGGCGTCGGCTTCCATCGCGCGGAGCACGTCGCCGACCTGATAGGCGACGCCTTCGAGCGCCGCGCGGGCGATGTGCGCCGCCGTCGTGCCGCGCGTGAGGCCGGCGAGCAGTCCCCGGGCGTAGGGGTCCCAGTGCGGCGCGCCCAAGCCGGCGAAGGCGGGCACGAGGTAGACGCCCTGCGTGTCCTTCACCCGCGACGCCAGGGCTTCCACCTCGCCGGCGTTCTTGATGATGCCGAGGCCGTCGCGCAGCCACTGCACCACCGCGCCGGCGATGAAGATGCTGCCTTCCAGCGCGTACTCCGTGCGGCCGCCGATGCGCCAGGCCACGGTCGTGAGCAGGTTGTTCCTCGAGGCGACCGGTCTCGTTCCCGTATTCATGAGCATGAAACAGCCGGTGCCGTAGGTGTTCTTCACCATCCCCGGCCGCGCGCAGACCTGGCCGAACAAGGCGGCCTGCTGGTCGCCCGCGATGCCCGCGATCGGGACCCGAGCGCCGAGGAGCGTCGTCTCCCCGTAGACCTCGCTCGACCCCCGCACCTCCGGCAGCACCGCCCGCGGCACGCCGAAGAGCTTCAGCAGCTCCTCGTCCCAGTCGCCGGTCCGGATGTTGAAGAGCATCGTGCGGGAGGCGTTGCCGGCGTCGGTGAGGTGGCGCTTGCCGCCGGTGAGGTTCCAGACCAGCCAGGAGTCGATGGTGCCGAAGGCCAGCTCGCCCGCCTTCGCCCTGGCTTTCGCCCCCGGGACGTGGTTCAGGATCCACTGCAGCTTGGTGGCGGAGAAATAGGCGTCCACCACCAGGCCGGTCTTGCGGCGGATCAGCGGCGCGCGGCCGGACGCCTTCAGACGGTCGCAGGCCGGGGCGGTGCGCCGGTCCTGCCAGACGATGGCGTTGTGAATGGGCCTCCCCGTGGCGCGGTCCCATACGACGGCCGTCTCGCGCTGGTTGGTGATGCCGATGGCGGCGAGGTCGCTGGCGGTGAGGCGGGCCTTCTTGAGGGCCTCGGCGGCGGCCTCGGACTGCGTGGCCCATATCTCGCCCGGGTCATGCTCCACCCAGCCGGGCTGGGGGAAGAGCTGGCGGAATTCCCGCTGCGCGACCGAGAGGATGGACCCGCGGCGGTCGAAGACGATGGCGCGCGAGCTGGTCGTGCCTTGGTCGAAGGCGAGGATGTACTTCATCGCGCGTGTGGAAACAGCGCGCCGAAGAACAGCGCGCCGAGGCCCCCCCCGATGATGGGGCCGACGACGGGCACCCAGGCGTAGCCCCAGTCGGAGCCGCCCTTTCCCGCGATCGGCAGGACGGCGTGGGCAAGGCGCGGCCCCAGGTCGCGCGCGGGATTGATCGCATAGCCCGTCGCCCCGCCCAGAGACAAGCCGATGGACCAGACCAGGACGCCGACCAGAGCCGGGGCGAAGCCTTTGTCGAAGCCGGAGTTGGGGACGAGGTTCTCGGGACGCAGGATGGCGAGCACGCCTAGAACCAGGACGAAGGCGCCGATGACCTCCGCGAGGAGATTCGAGGCCGGATGGCGGATGGCTGGAGCGGTGCAGAAGACGGCGAGCTTGCCCCCCTGGTCCTCGGTGACCGCCCAGTGCGGCAGATACGCCAGCCAGACCACGACGCCGCCGAGGAACCCGCCGGTGAGCTGTGCTGCGACGTAGCCCGGCACCAGGCCGGCGTCGAACTTCCCCAGCGCCGCCATCGCCAGCGTCACCGCCGGATTCAGATGCGCGCCGCTGAAGGAACCCACGCAATAGACCGCCACGGTGACGGCGAAGGCCCAGCCCGCCGTGATCACGATCCAGCCGGAGTTCTGCCCTTTGGATCTATTCAGCACGACGTTGGCGACCACGCCGTTGCCGAGCACGACGAGGATCATGGTTCCGATCAGTTCGGCCAGGTAGGGAGACATCAGCGGAGACCTCGCTTCATGAACTCGGGCAGGGCGAAGGCCGCCCGGTGCGTCTCGAGGTTGTAGTACGACAGTCCGGCCTGGAGCGCCGCGACCCGCTCAGGGTCGGGGGCCGCGAGGTCGCGCGGGAGCTTCGAGGCGATGACAAACGACCAGAGCCCGCCCGGGTAGGTCAGGTTGTGGTAGTTGTAGAGCGTCCCCGAGCCGAAGACGCCCGCGACGACCTTGCGAAGGGCGGCCTGGACGTCGAGCCGGTAGAAAGGGCATTCGCCCTGGGCGACCACGATGCCGTCCGCGGAGAGGCGTTTCTTGACGTCGGCGTAGAATCCCGGCCCGAAGAGCGGCTGGGCCGGGCCGATGGGGTCGGTCGAGTCGATGAGGATGACGTCGAATGGCTCGCTCTCATGCGCGGCCATGAACTTGACGCCGTCCTCGATGCGGACCGAGACGCGCGGGTCGGCCAGGCAGGCGGACGTCGAGGGCAGATACTCGCGCGCCGCGTCGACGACCATCCCGTCGATCTCGACGAGCGTCACGGACTCGACGGTCGGGTGCTTGAGAGTCTCGCGCACCGTGCCGCCGTCTCCGCCGCCGATGACGAGGACGCGCCGCGGCCTCGGGTGCAGAAACAGCGGGACATGGGCGATCATCTCGTGGTAGACGAACTCGTCGCGCTCCGAGGTCATCAGCAGGCCGTCGATGAGGAGCATCCGGCCGTGGCTGACGGTGTCGTAGACCGCCACCGACTGGAACGGGCTCTTGCCCTCGAAGAGCCTCGCCTTGACGCGCCACTTCATCCCGTAGGCGCCGTCCTGGACCTCCTCGACCCACTCCTTAAGAGGAGGAAGCTTAGCCACGCGGCGAGAGCTCCGGCACCTCGAGGGCTTGCGCCTTGGAGGGGCGGGACTGCGGCTTAAAGAAGCTCAAAAACTGCACGCCGTAGCCGCAGCCCAGGCGGTCGACCACCGAGCGGCGCGGCAGGTAGGGCTTGGGGACGGTGACCGGGTCGAGCTCTCGCGAGAAGGCCAGCACGTCGACCGAGGACGGCCGGAAGATGTCGAGAACGCGCGTGACGACCTTGTCCAAGTCTTCATTGAAGAAGTGGTTCGTCTCGAAGCTGACGTAGGAGCCCACCCGCTGGGGCGTGACGTGGATCGTGTAGTACTCGCGCCCGCGCAGGGCGTTGAGCGAGTAGCCGGTGGGCTCGAAGACGTGGTCGTCGACCTCGAAGCCGTCGACGATGCCCCGCACCCCGGTCTCGCGGTGGATGAACTCGAGGGTGTGCTCGGGGCCCTTGAAGAAGGCCGCGCGGGCGCGCGCGTCGATCCCGTGCATGAGGATCTCGAGCGTGACGTCGCGGGTGTCGGGCTTGAACCCCCGGTCGCTGTGGAACAGGCAGACGTGGTGCTCGTCCTCCTCCCCGAAGCGCACGGCCTTGCCGGGCAGCACGGCGCCCAGGACCCTGGCATCGTCAAGAAAGTTGGTCGGCTGGTACTCCGGGAAGATCTGGTCCTTGCGCTCGTAGATCAGAGCGGCGACCTTGTCGCTGCCGACCCTGTCCACGAGCTCGAGCACGGCCGGCACCAGGGTCGTGCGCCCGCAGGTGATGAGGAGGGCGCGCTCGTCCCAGACGAAAAGGCTCGACTCGGAGAGCAGGTAGGCGTCGCAGTCGGCGTTGGAGAGCGTGGAGAGTACCTTCGCCCTGGCCTTGAGCACCACCCCTTCCCAGAACGGGCGGCCCAGCGCGCGGAGCGACGGGCTCCCGGGCACGACCACGAGCTCGGCTTTCTTCTCGGCTCCCTCGAAGAACATCGGGGACGATTATACGATGGGAGTCAGGACGGACGCCAGGCGCGCGACCAGAGGGCCGTCGAGCCGGCCGCGCTCCGCCTCGGCCCGGAGTTCGGCCAACGCGGCCCGCGCGGTCAGCGGCGCCCGCGACGGGCGCCAGGCGGTCAGGTCCTCGTAGGACTCGGCGATGGCGAGGATCCGCGCCGGCCCCGAGATCTGCGCGCCCTTGAGGCCGTACGGGTAGCCGGTGCCGTCGAGGCGCTCGTGGTGCTGGACGATGGCCTCGATCGCCTCGGGAGAGCGCGGCAGGCCCCACTCGGTGATGGTGCGCTCGGCCTCGAGCACGTGCGAGCGCAGGAGCTCGCGGTCCGAGGCGGGCAGCTCGTCGATGCGGTGCTCGCGGGCCAGCAGGAAGTCCGGGACCGCGCGCTTGCCGATGTCGTGGTAATAGCCCGCCATGAAGGTCTCTTTGCACTGCCGGTCGTCGAGGCCGGCCGCGCGCGCCAGCGCCCCGCTCAGGGCCGCCGTCACCTGTCCATGGCCGATGGAGCCCGAGACCGCCTCCACGCCGAGCAGATGCTCCTCGGCCAGCCACAGCTCGCGCGCGAACTGACGGAACACCTCGACGGCCGCGGGAGGCACGCGCTTGGCGTCGTCGATAGGGTCCCTGAGCCCTTGGACCTCGAAGACCGCCTGGCGCTCGCGCTTGCCCCGCACCGCCACGTCGCGGTCCGGCCCGGTCAAGAACGCCGTGGTGATGGCCCGCTCGATGGGCGCGCGCAAGGCGGGGTCGAGCTCCAGGGCGCGGCGGTGCCATTTGAGCGCGGCCTGCATGTCCCCCAGCCGGCTGGCCAGGTCGGCCGCCTCCATCGCCAGCTTGGCCGTCGGCGCTCCCTCCAGCGTCTGCACCGTCAGCTCGAGCCGGCCCTCGATGTCCTTGGAGTCCTCGGCGCTAAGGCCGTCGCGCACCCGGCGGGTCTTGAAGAAGCGCTTGATGGCCTCATGGGTGGGCTCGTCGACGCAGACCACCCCTTGAGGGCAGAGGCCCTGCAGGCGCGAGGCGAGGTTCACGGGGTCGCCGATGGCCGTGTAGTTCTTCCTGTTGTCCGAGCCGACCAGCCCGACCAAGGCCTGGCCGGTGGCCACCCCGATGCGCATCTTCCACGGAAAACGCCGCTCGTGCATGCGCTTCTGCATCGCCACCGCGGCGAGCACGCCCAGGAGCGCGTGGTTCTCGCTGGGCAGGGGCACGCCGAACTCGACCATCAGCCCGTCGCCGATGTATTTGTCGACGTGGCCGCGGAAGCGGGCGACGGCCGGTTCCATCTCGGCGAAGAGGCGGTTCAATTCCTCGATGACCGTCTCGGGCGCGCTCTCCTCGGAGGTGCGGGTGAAGTCGGCCAGGTCGGCGAACAGGACGGTGATCAGGCGCTTCTCGTTGCGCAGGCGCCGGTCGATGATGAGCTTGGCGACGTAGGGGTCCATCGAGGCGTACAGGACGGCTTCGACCTTGCTCTTGGTGACCTCGAGGGTGAGGTTCTTCTCCTCGAGCCGGGCGTTGACCTTGGCCAGGTCCTCGCGCAGGCGGCTGGTCTCGGCCAGGGCCTCGGCGGCGCGCCGGTAGCGCTCCTGGAGGCGCTCGGCCATCCGGCCCGTGATCGCCCCGGTCAGGACGAGCAGGGAACCCCAGCTCAGCAGGTGCAGGTACAGGCCCTGCGACGTCATCATGTCCTGGGAGAAGCTTTCCGGGTCGATGACGGCAAAGAACGACACCCAGGCCACGGCCAGGATAGCACCCAGGACGGCGCGGCGCGCGTCCATGAAGACGCCGGCGACCAGCACCGGCACGAAATATAGGTCGAGCAGGGAGATCTTCTGGTCGATGAAGTGCAGGATGGCGCCCAGGACCAGGAGGGTGACGATGACGAAGAGGCCCTCGAAGTGGTCGAAAGCCAGCGCATGCCAACTGCGCTCCACGACCTCGCACAGGCGCGCGGGCCGGTCCTCGGCAGGGACGCGCGGCCTGGAACCTGGGGTGTCTTCTGCGGCTCCCATATAGGGTCGGCATGATACGATAACCGCGGCCGTCCCGCCTGGCAAGGCCTACGCAGGGGTACCGGGACGTAACATCTGCTGATACCTTCGGTATAATCCCCGCATGGCCTCCCCCCTCCGCATCGTCCTGTCCGGCGCCGGCGGCCGCATGGGGCGGGCGGTGGCCGCCGCCGCGCAGGGCGACCGGCGGTTCCGCGTCATAGGCGGGGTCGGCCGCGGAACCCCCGACGGACTCCTGCTCAAGCTGCTTGACGAGGCCGAAGTCCTCATCGACTTCAGCCTTCCCGCCGCGGCGCTGGGATTTGCCGCCGCCGCCGCGGCCCGGCGCGTGGCCGTCGTCAGCGGGACCACCGGCCTCTCCGCGGCCCAGGGACGGCGGCTCAAGACGCTGGCGCGCCGGGTACCGGTGTTCTGGGCGCCCAACATGAGCCCGGGGATGAGCGTGCTGGCCGACCTGGCGCGCCGCGCCGCCGCGGCCCTGCCCGGCTATGAGGCCGCGGTCATCGACATCCACCACGCCGCCAAGAAGGACGCGCCCTCGGGCAGCGCCAAGCGGCTGCAGGCGGCCCTGGCCGCCGGTGGGATGGCCGCCCCCGCGCTGAGCCTGCGCGTCGGCGACGTCGCCGGGGACCACACCGTCGTCCTGGCCGGCCCTGGAGAACGCCTCGAGCTCGTCCACCGCGCCCACTCGCGCGAGGTCTTCGCGCGCGGGGCCCTGCGCGCCGCGCGTTGGCTGGCGGGCCGGCGTCCCGGCCTCTACGGCATGTCCGACCTTTTGGCGCGATGACGGTCCGAGACGCCTTGACGCGGCTGCGCGTCCTGGTCGAGTCCTTCGACGATGAGCCGCCCGCCGGAGAGCCTTTGTACGACCCCGTCCACATAGGCGGCGTCCTGGTCTCGGTCATGGCCGCCGCCGGGGCGCTGTATTGGCTGCTCTGGACCGCCTTCGTCTTCGAAGGCGGGATCGCCGTCAAGGCCGGCGCCGTCCTGCGCTTGGCCGGCGGCGCCTCGCTCGCTTCGCTGGGCTACGAGGGTCCCTGGGATCGGGGAGCATTCGAGGGCTGGGCCGGCAATATCGCGGCCGTCCTGCTCTGCGCCGTCGTCCTCTGGTGCCTGCGCGCGGAGTGGCGCCGTGCCGAGCGGGCGGCTAGGGACCGCGGTTGAGGCCGGTCCGCGTCGTCGTCGCCTTGGGCTCGAACCAGGGCGACCGCCTGAGCCACCTGCGCAAGGCCCTCCACGACCTAGGGACGCTGCCCGCCACGCGAGTCTTGCGCGTCTCCTCGGCTTACAGCTCGGCCCCCATCGGCCCGGGACGCCAGCGGACCTATCTCAACGCGGCGGCGCTGATCGAGACAAGCTTCCGCCCTCTTAGCCTCCTCGTCGAGCTTAAGCGCCTCGAGGCCAGGGCCGGGCGCCGTCCGGGCCGGCGCTGGGGCCCGCGCCCATTGGATCTCGACATCGTTTCTTACGGCCGGCGGCGACTGCGCTCGGCGTTGCTGAGGATTCCTCACCCATTGGCTCGGAAGAGACCTTTCGTGGCTATCCCTGCTCGGGAGTTAGCATCCGCTTTTGTCTTGAAAAACAGACAGTTGTCTGTTATAGTAGACATATGAAGCATCTGCTCTTCGCTCCGCTGGACGCGATATTCTCGGCGCCGAGCCATATCGCGATTCTCCGCGCGCTCTTGGATTCGCGCGAAGGCATGAGCGGGCGGGCGGCAGCCCGGATGGCGGGAATCAACCATCAAGCTTGCGCGGTAGCCCTGCGCAGGCTCGAAGAGGCCGGTGTAATCTCGCGCATGGGGTCAGGCAAGACGCAGCTGGTAAGATTGCGCTTCCAGCGCGTTTTGGTCAAAGAAGCCCTGGTTCCCTTGCTCCAGGCGGAACGCAGGATCATGTCCGGGCTGAGGTCGGCCATCAGCGACCGGTTCCGCGGCCGAGCGCTCTCCGCGACGATCTTCGGAAGCGTGGCGCGCGGCGACGCTGAACTCGGAAGCGACATCGACCTTTTACTCGTCGCCCCCCCCAACTCGAAAGCTCGGCTGGCTCAAGAGGCCCGCGACTTAGCCTCTCAGTTCAAGCGAGACCATGACCTGCGCATCTCTCCCATCGTTTTCACGCGTCAAGAGCTCAGGAATCAGTTGAAGGCCGGGAGCCCGCTGATCTCGAACATCCGCCGTGAAGGCATCGACCTTCTCCCGTCCAGACTCGAGGAACTCCTCTGACGTCCTACCGGCTCTCGCAGGTACGTTCCAAGGCCGACGATTATCGCCGGATCGCGGAGCAATTCTTCGTGAGCGCCGAAAGGGATATGAAGTGCAGGGCATGGAATTCCGCCGGCGTCCTTATCGCCACCTCCGCGATCGCCTACGCTGATGCGGTTTGCATCAGGGTAAGCGGAGCCAAGAGCGGAGGAGGCGACCACATGGCCGCAGCCGACCTCCTCGAAGAGGTAGTCAGATCTGACGATGCGAGCAAGAAGGCCGTGAGCCGCCTTCGAGAGATACTCGCGGAGAAAAGCATCGTGTCGTATAGTGGAGAAGCCTATACGGAGAAGAAGGCCGCTCATTTATGGAAGCATCTCGAGCGCTTCCAGAGCTGGGCCGAGTCGATCCTAGGGTAGACGCGAAGTAGTACAATCTCGTCTCGCATGACCAAGGTGACCACCTCCAGCCTGGGCGAGCTCAAGCGCAAGGGCGAGCGCATCGTCGCCCTGACCGCCTACGACGCCCCGACCGCCCGCCTCCTCGACGAGGCCGGCGTCGACGTGGCCCTCGTGGGCGACTCGGTGGCCAACGTGAAGCTGGGCTACGCCAACACGATCCCCGTCACGGTCGACGAGATGCTCCACCACGTCAAGGCGGTCCGCCGCGGGCTCGAGAGGGCGCTTCTCGTGGCCGACATGCCTTACCTCTCCTACGAGCTCGACGCCCGCGAGGCCCTCCGTCACGCCGGCCGGCTCGTCAAAGAGGGCGGAGCCGAGGCGGTCAAGGTCGAGGGCGGCCTCGAAGTGGCCCCGGTCGTCAAGGAGCTCTTGCGCATCAACGTCCCGGTCATGGGCCACCTCGGGCTCACCCCCCAGGCCGTCAACAAGCTGGGCGGCTTCAAGGTCCAGGGCCGGCGTCCCCAGGACGCCGAGAAGATCGTCACCGACGCGCGCATCCTCGAGGGGGCCGGCGTCTTCGCCATCGTGCTGGAATGCGTCCCCGAGGACCTGGCCCGCGAGGTGACCCGCAAGCTCTCGGTCCCGACCATCGGCATCGGCGCCGGGGCCGGCTGCGACGGCCAGATCCTCGTCGTCGACGACCTCCTGGGCATGGGCCAGGGGCCCACGCCCAAGTTCGTCAAGCGCTACGCCGACCTGCGCCCCCAGATGCTCGACGCCATCAAGCGCTGGTCGGGCGACGTGCGCACCGCGGCTTTCCCCGGCCCGGAGCAGACCTACGGGACCAAGCCTCCCGCCGCCCGCGAGCCGCGCGAGCGGCGCCCGTAGGACGTGACGGCCTGGCCGGCGCTGCTCGGCGCGGTGCTCGTCCTCGGCGTCGTCGCCGCCTGCTGGTGGGGTTCCAACGTGGTCTTCTTCCCCCCGCGCATGCTGCCCATGACGGTGTTTCCGGAGCAGTATTCCCTGCGCTATGAGAAGGTCTCGTTTGCGAGCTCCGACGGACTGACCCTGCGCGGCTGGCTGATCCCCGCCGCCGCGGCCACCGACAAGACGATCTTCATGTGCCACGGCTGGGGCGACAACAAGGGCGACCTGCTCAGCCGCTTCCATTTCCTCGCCAAGCGCTGGAACCTGTTCTTGTTCGACAGCCGCCACCATGGGGAGAGCGAGGGCGCCCTCTCGACGATAGGCTCCCTGGAGGCGCGCGACTTCGACGCCGCCCTGGCCTGGCTCAAGGCCCACCGCCCCGCCTGGACCGAGCGCCTGGGCCTGCTCGGCCTGTCGATGGGCGCCGGCATGGCCATCCGCGGCCAGGCGGTGCACGGAGGCTTCCGCTGCGCGCTGCTCGAGTCGCCGTTCCGCTCCTTCAACGAGGTCATCCGCCAATTCTGCTCGAACGCCTACCACCTGCCGTACTATCCGTTCGTCTGGCTGACCCTCGTCATCATCCGCCTGCGCATCGGGTTCGAGTCCGAGCCCTACAGTCCGGTCTACCACGCGCCGCGCATGCCGCCCATCCCGCTCCTCTACGTCTCCGGGGAGCACGACCGGCTCATGCCGCTCTCCGAGGTGCGCGCAGTCTTTGACGCCTCGCCCGAGCCCAAGGAGCTCTGGGTGGTGCCGGGCGGCACGCACGGGAAATGCCATGAGGCCGTGGGTCCGGAGTACGAGCGGCGCGTCGTCGAGTTCTTCGCCCTGCATCTATGAAGATAGTCCGCACGCCCGCCCAGATCGGCCGGTCGACCGCCGGCTGGCGGCGCCGAGGCCTCAGCGTCGGCCTCGTGCCGACGATGGGCGCGCTCCACGAGGCCCATCTGTCCCTGGTGCGGCGCGCGCGGCGCGAGAACGACCGCGTCGTCGTCTCGATCTTCGTCAATCCCCTGCAGTTCGGCCCCGAGGAGGACCTGGCCCGCTACCCCCGCCCGTTTGGGCGCGACGCGGAGCTCTGCCGCGGCGCCGGGACCGACGCCCTCTATCACCCGTCTCCGGCCGCCATGTACGGGACCGGCTTTGCGACCTCGGTCTCGGTCGCCGGCCTCTCCGAGCTGCATTGCGGCGCCAGCCGCCCGGGACACTTCGAAGGCGTGGCCACCGTGGTGCTCAAGCTCCTCAACCAGGTCCGCCCCGACAGGCTCTATCTCGGGGAGAAGGACTTCCAGCAGTTGAGCGTCGTGCGCCGCATGGCCGCGGACTTGGACCTAGGCGTGGAGGTCGTGGGCTGCCGTCTCTTGCGCGCCCCGGACGGCCTGGCGCTCTCGAGCCGGAACATGTACCTGAGTCCCGAGCGGCGCGCGGCCGCGCCGGCCCTCTACGCGGCGCTCAAGGCCGCCGCCGCCGCGGCGCGGCTGCGCGGCGCCGGCCCCGCCTCGGTCCTGCGCGCGGGCCGCGCGGCCCTCTCCCGCGCCAAGGCCTTCCGGCTCGACTATCTCGCCCTCGTCGATGAAGAGACCCTGCGTCCCGCCGAACGCCTGGGGGGGCGCCAGCGTCTGCTGGCCGCCGCTTGGCTCGGCAACACGCGCCTCATTGACAACCTGGCGCTGCGGGTGTAAATATTGGAGCCATGACTCGATTTCCAGCGCTTTTCGCGGTCCTGACCCTGCTCCAGCCGCTTCATGCCGGGGCCGCGCCCGCACGGACGAAAGCCGCCGCCCTGCTCGAGAGCGAGTTGGGCCTGCCCGCCGTGGAGGCCTTGGAGCGCCGCGGGCTCCTGCTCACCACCGGTTCTTCAAAACCCCGCCGCCTGGCGGTGGTGGCTTGGGAAACCCTGGAGCGCCATGCCGCCGCGGGCCCACGACTCAGCGAGCTTGTCGCCGCCTACGACGCCGTCCGCAAGGGCGCCGAGCCGGCCGACGCGCTCGACGCCTTCGCCGACCTGCGCGGTATGCCCGCCGGAGGCCTGCTGGCGGGCGCGGCGCGCTCCGCTCTGGCCGGCCTCGCCGAGCGCGCCTCCGCCGCGCGCGGCTTGGAGGACGCCGGGCCGGCACTGCTGGCCGCCGGTTCCCTATATAGGACCGCCTGGGGCAGGGCCTTGAGCGAGCGTACCCATGCCGAGCTGGGCGGCCGCGCCCTGTCCAACGGCGCCGAGCAGTTCTACACGGCGTCGCTGGCGGCCCCGGACGCCCCGGCGAAGGCCGCCGAGCATCTGCTCAAGTGGGCCGCGGTGCGCGGCCGCGCCGATGTCAAAGAACAGCTCGAGGCCGCCAAGTCCTCGGGCCAGCCGTCCCCCACCCTCAAGCAGACGCTCGAGGACTACCTCGCCGACCAGGCCCGCGTCGAGACGCTGCTGGCCGTCCGCGAGAAGCTGACGCGCCTCGAGCGCGACTCGGACTCCCGGCGCCAGCTCGACGACCTGCGCGCCGCGGCCCCGCGCCTGAGCGCGGACCTGGCCGCGCGCCTCAAGGACCTCTTGGCCGAAAAGGACGAGGCCGCCTCGGCGACCCTCACCGGACCCGCCCTGCACGTGCGCCCCGCGGCGGAGGATCCGGTCGAGCCCGGCGACGATCTGGTCCTCAGCGTCGCCTATTGGCTCGACGGCGTCCCCGCGGGAAAGCGCTCCGAGGTCGCCGAGCTCCTCTACCGCGACGACGGCGACAAGGGCCTGGTCCTGCTCTCTCGCGCGCTCTCCAAGCGGGCTTCCGGCGGCCCCTACGCCCTGACGCTCAAGACCCCGGCCCCGGACGGCCGCGCGGACTACCGCCTCTATCTCGACGCGCCCGACGCCGACCCGGCCCGGCGCGAGACCGCGCAGGAGGTATCCTCCGAGCTGGCGGTCCTGCGCGCGGAAGCCGCCGCGGCCGAGGCCTTGGGCCGAGCCTGCCGGCTCGAGGAGTCCTCCGCGGCCTGGAAGGCCCTCATCGAGCAGATCGCCGACTCCAAGAAGCCCGCCCGGGCGCGCTTGGCCTCCGCGGCGCGCGCGCGGCTCAAGGCCGTCGAATCCTGGGCCTCCGCGCGTCGCGAGCTCGAGGAATCGCTCGACGGCGCGCGCCTCTACGCATCCAAGGAGCGCTGCGAATACCGCACCGACCGCGCCGAGCGCGCGCTGACCATCCTCAAGTCCCTGCCGGCCGGCTGCGAGAGGATCGCAGACTCCTCGGTGGCCGCCGAGCTCTCCAAGCTGGCCTCCGAGACCGACTCGCGCCGCAGACTCCAGGAGGGCTTTCGCGCCGCCGTGGCCAAGGCCCGGGACCGCGAGGCCGCCTGCAAGGCCTCCGAGGCCGCCGAGCTCTATGCCGGCGCCATGGCCCTCCTCGATTCCGACGCGGGCGCGCGCTGCGGGGCCCTGGAGCAGGAATACGCCGCGGTGCGCATGAGCGATCTGCCGCGCGCCGCCGCGGCCGACCGGCTGAGCGCGGCCCTCGACGGGGAGCTCGGCCGCTCCCGCCAGCGGCTCTCCGCGGGCGACCCCGCCGGCGCGCTGGAGTCCGCCCTGCCGCTGGCGACCGCGCTGGGCCGCCTGCCCGACGCGCGCTGCTGGTCGGGCCCGTCGCGCGCCGCCGCGGAGCTTACCCAGGCCGCGGGCGCGGCGCTGAGCGCCCGCGAAGCCGGGACCCTCAAGCTTCCCTCCGACCCGCTCACCCCCGTGCTCGAGGAAGCCCGGAGGGACTGGGAACGCCGCCAAGCCGAGAAGGACGAACGCCGAAGCGAAGCCGAGAGCGTCCAGGCCCCCAACGCGACCGGGGAGGCCCAATGAGACCCCTAGCCCTCGTCGTCGCCCTGTTGACCGCCCTGGCGCCCGCCGCGGACGCGGCGGACGGCCCGCGGCGCCCCCGCCGCGGCCTGCCGCGCACAGCGCCCGTCGCCGCGCCGGCCGAACCGGCCCCAGAGCCGCCTCTCGCCCCGTCCTTCCTGCCAAAGAAGCCGGCCGGCAGGGTCCCGGGGGGGCTGGCCGCCATGGGCCTTCAGCCTGAGCGCGGCGCCCTGCGGGTCGACGCCGCCCCCGCTTTCGGCGCGCTGAGCGCGCTCGAACTCCGGGAAGGCGATCTGCTCACCCACGTGGCGGGAGCCCGCACCGACGCCGAGAGAGACCTCCGCGAGGCGCTGGCGGCCTGGCATCCCGGCGAACGGCTCTGGGCGGTCGTCCTGCGCTCCGGCGAACCGGTGGGTCTTGAGACCGCCTTCGTCGCCCCGCTCTCCGCGCCGTCGCGCGCCGCGGACGCCCTCACGGCGCGCGAGGAGGCTGTCCGCGACGCCAGCCTCGCCGCCGCCCGCTCCGGGGACCCGCTGGAGCTCCTGTCCTATCCGCGCCTGAGCATCCCGGCCGGCGAGAGGCTCTGGCTCAAGTTCCCCGAGGGCCTCTCCTCCGCGCTGAAAGCCGGCGACGTCGTCGTGGCCGAGACCGCCGCCCCGCTGGCCGCCGACAAGAAGCTCGACTTCCTCGCCATCCCCCCGGGCAGCAAGGTCTGGCTGAACGCGGTCTCCGCACGCGACGAGGGCCCGGTCCGCGCCGTACGCCTGCACGCCTTCAAGATCGGCCTGGCCGGAGGCCGGGTCTATCCGCTCTCCGCTCTCCCCGCGGCCATCGCCGGCTCCGGGGCCTTCGCCCGCGTGACCCCGGGCGGCACGCTGGTCACCGCCCCCGAGGACGACGCCAAGCTGGCCCTGGGCGAGGATTGGACTCTCCAGGTACGCCTGCTCGAGCCGCTGACGCTCAGCGAGCCCGAGGCCTACTTCCGAGCCGGCCCCGGCCTGTGGGTCAAGGAGGTCGGCGAAGGCTCGGAGAAGGCGCTCGAGATCACCTTGGTCGTACCGGGCCGCTCGGCCGACCATGCCGGCCTCAAGGCCGGGGACCGCGTCTATTCGGTCAACGGCAAGGCCGCCTCCCGCCTGGGGTTTGCCGCCTCGCTCGACGCGCTCTACGGGGCGCCGGGCAGCGCGGCGGCGCTCAGGGTAGCCCGGCGCGCCAATACCAAGCCCGAGACCCTCAAGCTCCAGCGCGGCGCGTCCTGGCGGCGCGGCTACGGCCTGCGCCTGCGCCGCGACGGGGATCTGATCGTCTGCCAAGAGGTATCGCCCGGCTCCCCCGCCGCCGCGGCCGGGGTCAAAGCCGGGGCGCGCCTCATCCGCGTCGCCGAGAACGCCGCTCCGGACCTCGACCGCGCCGCCCTCAAAGCCCTGCTCGAAGGCACGGACGACGCCGCCCGCGAGTTCGTCTTCGCGACAGACGGCGGTAAAGAGAAGACCCTCATGCTCTCGCGCGGCTGGTACCCGGTCACCGTCACGATCAACGCCAAGCCCGTCCCCTACGCCCCCGCCGACTCCGACTAAAAACGGTGCCAGGCACCTAAACTTCTTAACTTCCAGCCAGGATCTTTTTTAGCTCAGCGACGTCGTATGGATATTCAACGGGGTCGGCGGGGCGGTCGACCTTTTGGATGCGCTCGAGCAGGGCCTGAGCGTCGACTTTGCGGCCGGCGGCCAGGTAGACCGCCGCCAAGGTCGAATAGGACCCGGTATACGACGGGTCGGCGGCCAATGCGGCCTCGAGCTCCTTGAGGGCCCCGGCCTTCGAGCCTCCGAGCATCGCCGGCACCTGCCAGTACAGCTCGCCCAGGACGTGGTGCGCCCCGGCGTGCTTGGGGTCCAGCGCGAGGGCGGCCTCCATGCGCCGGCGCATGGGCTTTATCATAAACAGCGAGCGCATCATCCCGCGCGCCTCGCCGCGGCGGCCCAGAGCCAGCCCCTGCATGAACCAAGCCTCGGCCGTCGCCGAGGACAGCGACACGGCGCGGCCGGCCAGGTCCTCGGCGCGGTCGAAGAGGGCCAGGGCCTCGGGCCCCTTCCCCTTGCGCTCGCCGGCGCGCACCAGGCCGCGAGCGAGCCGCCACAAAGCCTCGGCGTCGTCTGGCGCCGCCTCTACGCGGGCCTCGAGCGCCGCGTTCGAGCGCTCGAGCGCCCCGGGCCGGTCGCGGCGGAAATAGAGCGCGTCGGCCTCGGCCAGCGTTTCGGCGAACGCGGCGGGAGCGAGCAAGACGACGGCCAAGAGCGCGCGGCCCAAACGCTCGGCGGCCAGAGGCAGGCGCGCTCGCGCGGCGCGCATCGCCGCGGCGTCGGCTTCGCCGGGTCGGGAGAGCACCTCTATGGCCCCTGCCCCCGCGCGACGCAGGCGCGCCCCGGCTCCGGGCTCGAGACGCCCGCAAACGACCGCCGCGGGACGGCCTAATCCTCCAGCCAGACGCAGGAGAGCCACCGGCGCCTTTCCGAAGAAGCTCGAAGCATCGACCGAGCCTTCCCCCGTGACGAGGAGCGAGGCCCTGCGCAGGCGCCCGGCGGCGCCGAGCTCTCCAAGGACCCATTCCGCCCCGTTCACCAGCCGGGCCCCGCAGAATGCCGCCAAGGCGAAGCCCAGCCCTCCGGCCGCGCCCGCGCCGGGCAGCCCGGCCGCGCGCCGTCCGACGACCCCGGCCCAACGCGCCAGCGCGCGCTCGAGGATGCCCACCTGCGCCGGCGTCGCTCCCTTCTGCGGACCGTAGACCCGAGCCGAGCCGCGCGGGCCGAGCAGAGGATTGGTCACGTCGGAGATCCCGATGACGACGGCTCGCCCGAGACGGCGCCGGAGCTCCGAGGTCTCCACCTTTGCGAGCCTGGCCAGGGCCTCAGCCCCCAGCGGCAGGCCGCGGCCGTCCGCGTCGAGCAGCCGCGCCCCCAAGGCGGCGGCAAAGCCCGCCCCGCCGTCGTTGGCGGCGCTGCCGCCCAGACCCACGAGGATGCGCCGCCGGCCGCGGCGCAGGGCGTCGGCCACGAGTTGTCCTGTCCCGAATGTGGTAGCGCCCAGCGGGTCGCGGCGCCCCGGCGCCACGAGCGCCAGGCCGGAGGCGCGCGCCATCTCGATTACGGCCGTGAGGCCGTCGGCCAAGAGGGCGTACTCGGCCAGGCGGTTCTCGCCGAGGGGGCCCCGGACGCGCGCGCGGACCAGGCGTCCGCCGCGGCGCGCGAGCAGGACCGCCACGAGCCCGTCGCCGCCGTCGGCCACCGGCATGAGGTCGGCCTCAAGACCCGGCGCCGCGCGGCGCAAGCCCCGGGCGATGAGCGCGGCCGCCTCGGCCGCGCCGAGGCAGCCCTTGAAGGCGTTCGGAGCGACGAGGACCCGCGGGCTCAGGGGAAGACGCCGCGCAGACGCACGGCCGCACCCAGGCGGCGCAAGGCGAGCATGAAAGCGGCCAGGCGCATGTCGACCTTGTCCTTCTTGTGGATCTCGTAGATCTCGTTGAAACTCCGGGCCAGGATCTCCTGGAGCTTGGCGTTGATCTCCTTCTCGTTCCAGAAGTAGGCCTGGATGTCCTGGACCCACTCGAAGTAGCTGACCGTGACGCCGCCGGCGTTGGCCAGGATGTCGGGGACGACCATGACGCCGCGCTCGCGCAGGATGGCGTCGGCCTCGGTGGAAGTCGGGCCGTTGGCGCCCTCGACGATGTACTTGGCCTTGATCTTGGCGGCGTTGCGCTGGGTGATCTCGTTTTCCATCGCGGCCGGGACTAGGATGTCGCAGGGCAGCTCGACGAACTTGTCGGCCGGCACGCGCTCGGCCTCGGGATAGGCGCCGATCGTGCCGTGCTCCTTCTGCCAGCGCACCACGTCCTCGACGTCCAGGCCCTTCTTGTCGTAGAGCCCGCCCGTGACGTCGCTGACCGCCACGACCTTGACTCCGTGGCCGGCGAAGATGCGCGCCGCGTTCATGCCGACGTTCCCGAAGCCTTGGATGGCCACCGAGACCTTCGAAAGCTCGAAGCCCTCGGCCTGGGCCAGCTCGCGGGTGATGTAGAACACGCCGCGACCGGTGGCCTCGACGCGGCCGCGCGAGCCGCCGATCTCGATGGGCTTGCCGGTGACCACACCGGGCACGGCGTGGCCGGCCAGGTGCGAGTAGGTGTCCATCATCCAGGACATGACCTGCGGGTTGGTGTTGACGTCGGGGGCCGGGATGTCGCGGTCCGGGCCTATAAAAGACGATATCTCGGAGGTGAAGCGCCGGGTCATGCGCTCGAGCTCGTGCTGGGACATGGTCTTGGGGTCGCAGATGACGCCGCCCTTGGCCCCGCCGTATGGGAGCTCGACGACGGCGCACTTCATCGTCATCCAGAAGGCCAGCGCCTTGACCTCGTTGAGCGAGACCTGCGGGTGGTAGCGGATGCCGCCCTTGGCGGGCCCGCGGTCGGTGTTGTGCTGGACCCGGTAGCCCTCGAAGACCTTGAGGGTGCCGTCGTCCATGACCACGGGGACCGACACCGTGAGGATGCGCTTGCAGTAGCGCAGGCGCTCGACCAGGAACTGCTCCATGCCGAGCTTGGCCTGGGCGCGGTCGAGCTGGACCATGGCCTGCCGCCAGCCGTCGGCCTCCATCGCCTCGCGCTGCTCTACCGAGATCACCGACGGCTTCACGGGGGTCTTCGTCGCCATTATCTTTCTCCTCTCAATAAGACGGTTCAACGTCCCATCCGGCTCAAATGCTGGCGCATGATGCAGTCGTCGGCCACCACGGTGAGGCCGTTAGCCCGCGCCCTGGCCTCGGCCTCGGGGTCCCGCACGCCGTCCTGCAGCCAGACGCCCACGGCCTTGGCCGCGATCGCCTGGTCCACGGCCTCTCCGGCCGACTCGGAGCGCCGGAAGACGTCGACCACCTCGATAGGCTCGCGTATCGACGCCAGGTCGGGGTAGCACTTCTCGCCTAGGATCTCGGCGTGGTTGGGGTTGACCGGGATGACCCGGTAGCCGACCTCGATGAGGTAGCGTGCGACCTGGTTCGAGGGCCGGCGCGGGTCGTCGGAGCAGCCGACCATGGCGACGGTCCGGAGCTTCAGGAGGCGCTCGATGTCGTCTGAGACGGACATAAGGCGGGCCTGGCGACTATAGCAATAATCGCTCCGGCTGGTCCGCTAGGGGGCAAAGACGCGGCGTGCCTCGGCCTCAGCCGCCGCAAGGGACGGGTAGCCCCAATACATCGCCACCCCCACCAGCGTCCTCGGAGCAGTGGTGGTGAACACGCCGACGATTCCGCCGTTTCGGTCCGCGGACGGGAAGAACCCGCTGGTGATGCGTCCGTTGTTCTGCTGATCTTCGGTGACCGTCACGTTCCCGAAGCTGACGGCGGCCGGCGGCGCCGTGATGCGGTTCTGCCCCGAACCCTGGAACACCAAGAGGGGAGGCATGCGCATGAGCCCGCTCGGCGTGGAGTAGGTGAAGCTCAGATAATGGTCCTGATTCCCCGCGCCGTCCACCTTATAAAGGACGCCGCCCGGCGTCCCCGCGGCCGGCAGCGGCGTAAGCGCCGTGCCGTTGCGCAGAGGCCCCCCCGAAGTGGCCGCCGGCAGGAAGTTCGCGGCCTGCGTGAAGTTGGCGTGGGTGATCGGGACGCCGGGCAACGGGTTCATGACGAAGCCGCCGCCCACCGGGACGACGCTTGCGTCGCCGCCCTCGAAGGGGAGCATCGGAGCCTCTGTCGGCCAGATCGCCCCGCGCAGGTTGCCGACCGTGAGAGTGAGCTCCAGCCCGCCCACGCCCTTGGAGAGCTGGAAGGGCTGGCCCGCCGCGCGACCCTGGACCCTCTGCTGGATCTGGGAGATGTCAGCGGCCGAGTATCCGCCGGCGTTCGTCAGGATCGTAGAAAGCACGTCGACATTGCGGATGACCATCGACCCGTTGGGTTTGGTGTCCGCCACGATCCCCGCAGGCTCGATCGTGCCGCGCGCCATAGCGACGTTGAGGTCGATCCATTTCTTTCCCACGTTGGTGTTGGTGACCAGATAGCGGCCGTCGACGATCTCCTCGCTGTAGCCGGTGGTCGTGGCGACCCCCTCGCCGTCATAGCGCGGGTGGCCGATCTGCGCGCGCAGGTTGTCGACGACGATGAGCAGGCGCTGGTGGGCGGGGGCCGAGGCGTTCTCAAGGAAGCGTATCCGCGTGGAGGCCGGCGGCCTGAGCAGGGCCTGCAGACGCGCCGCGTTGCCGGTGGGCGCGTACATCGTCCCGTTTTCCAACGGCAGTCCCTCGGGCGGCACGGTACCGCCACCGGCGCCCGGCTGGCCGCCGGCCGGCGTGGGAGCCACGCCGCGCTGGAGGACGTACTTGCCGTTGCGCAGGACGGCGTCCCACCATTGGCCCTTGTCGTCCTGTCCCGCCGAGGCCCGCGGCATCGTCACATCCTGGGCGCCCTCGCGGCGGATGACGGTGGCGGCCAAGGAGGGCCGGAAGCTCCGCACGCCGGCCCCGAAGGCCGAGCCGGAGAGGTCGAGCGAGCGGTGATCGAAGGTCTGCGGGTTGACCTCGTCGCGCGGCGGCGGGCCGGCGCGCTGGGCGAAGACCTTGTCGAGCTCGGACTTGGGCCAGTAGGTGAACTGGCCGTAGCCCACGTAGCGCTGGGGCGCGGGCGGCGTCCCTTCGAGCTGGGAGTAGGTCTCCGGCGACACGTAGTATTCCACCCCGCCGATGTCGACGACGCGGCCGTAGTTGAAGACCCGGGCGGCCCTATAGGCGTAGAGCTGGGAGAGGCCCATCGGCCCCTCGGGCGGGGTCTTCATGTTGGTGAAGGCCCCGCGGGAGCCGCTCATCGAGATCGCGTGGTCGTCGCCGGTGCCGGTGAGCTTGAGGGTGAAGCTCACCCCGCCGATCGAGACCGGCACGCCGGCGCTCAGCGCGGCCATGTCGCTGCGCAGGGAATAGGTGGCCCCCATCGGCTGGGAGCGGTTGTTGAGGTTGACGACGTGGATGACGTCCTCCATCGTGCCGTCGGCCATGCGCCGCGAGGAGATGAGAAGCGAGATCATGTTGCCGGCGGCGTCGCGGTAGACGTGGCGGTCGCCGGGCATGCCGTAGGCCTGGGAGCCCTCGAAGCCGACCTCGCCGGTGTTGGGCCCCGCCGCTCCGCCGCGTCCGGAACCGGGGTCGGTCCCCGGGGCCGGGGGGAGCGTGCCGTCGGGGGTGCCGGGGTTGACCACGTCGCCGAGCATGATTCTCGCGGCGTCTTCCGCGCTCAGCCCGGTCACGAACGCCGTGAGGGTCTCGCCGGGATGCGCCGCTTGCCTCGCCGTGTGGCTCGAGATGACGCGGTCGAAGACGAGTTGGACGCGCGCCGCGTCCCAGAAGAGCGAGCGGACGTTTTCGCCCCCTCCCGCGGAGATCAGCCCCTTCAACTCGGTCGCCCTCGCCGGGTCGGCGTTGGTGCGAGCCTGGACCATGCGTACGATGTGCGCGGTGATCTGGGTCTGAACGAGCGGCTGAACGTCGGCGGGGAGACTCCTGAACGCCGGGAAGAGCGTCGCCGAGTCGAGCTGCTCGGGTGCCCTGGCAAAATCGGTCCAGAACCGCGCCGCCGCCTGTTCCTGGGGAGTCGGATCGACCGCCGCGGCCGGCATGACGGCGGCGCCCAACAACAGGACGGCCAAGACGGGTCTCAGCAGAGTCATGGCATGCTCCCTGGTTGCATGGCTTGGGTTGGGTCCTTCTCGTACTCAAGGCCGGTCTCGGTTTTTTGGGGGTCGTTGTAGTGCGCCAGCGCGGCGGCGTGAGTCTGGAATCTGGTGCCCCAGATCAACGGCGCGCCCAAGACCGCATATTCTTTGGGCTCGAGCTTCACGGGGGTCGTGAGGATGACATAGCCGGAGGCGCCGTTGTCAAAACTGTGGACGGTGTGGCTGAGCCGGTTGTTGTGGATCGCCAGCTCGGATTCGAACGGGGCGAAATTGAGCGGCACGGAAGGCACGCCCGGCTTCGGACGTTTGCCGGGGGGCGTCGGGCCTTTGTGGAAGAGCTCGCTCGCGCCCGACGACCAAGGCACCCCGTTGGCCACGAAGGTGATCTGGAAGAAATACTCGTTGCCCTCTTTGTTGGTATAGAGGGCGTAGCCCGGGAGATTTCTGGCGGGCAATGTTCGTGGAGCCGGCGGGATCACCGGCACGAGCCAGTTCCCGAACCGGTCCTGGAGCTTGGTCCAGTCCTCGGGCGCATCCGGATGGAAGGACCCGAGGCGGGAATCGACCGGGACCTCGGGCGGCGCCGGCCAGCCCGGCGTGCCGGGCTTGGGAGCCTCGCCAGGCTCCACCACGTACTCGCCCTTCTTGAGCACGGCCTTCCAATATCGTCCCTGGCCGTCCTGGCCCATCTGGGCCTGGGGCACCGCCACGTCCTGGGCGCCCTCGCGGCGGATGACGGTGGCCATCATGTCCGGGCGGATGCCGCGCACGTTGTTGAACTTGGAGCCCGACACGTCGAGCTTCTTGAAGTCGAAGGTCTGGGGATCGACCTCCTCGCGGCCCTCTTTGGCCGCGAAGACGGCGTCGAGGTCCTTCTTGGGCCAGTACGAGAACTGCCCGTAGCCGACGAACTTCTGCGCGTCGGCGGGGCCCTCGAGCTGGGAGTAGGTCTCCGGGGAGACGTAGTACTCCTCCCCGCCGATCTCGACTACATGGCCGTAGTTGAACACCTTGGCGGCCCGGTAGGCGTAGAGCTGGGAGAGGCCCATCGGCGGCTCGGGAGGGTTCTTCATGTTGACCAGCGGCCCGTTGGCGCCGGTCATGGTGATGGCGTGGTCGTCGCCGCTGGGGCTCATCTTCAGCGTGAAGGCCACCCCGCCGATCGAGACCGGCACGCCGGCCTGGAGCTTGTCGACGTCGGTGCGCAGGGAGTAGGTGGCCCCCATCGGCTGGGCGCGGTTGTTGAGGTTGACGACGTGGAGTACGTCCTCCATCGAGCCGTCGGCCATGCGCCGGGTGGTCACCGACAGCGAGATGACGTTGCCGGCCTTGTCCTTGTAGACGTGGCGGTCGCCCGGCTTGCCGTAGGCCTGGCCGCCGTCGAAGCCCACCGAGGCGAGGACATCGGCGGAGGCCGCGGCCTTGGCCGCGGCGCCGTCGACGTCCATCTTCGGCGCCGCCGGGGTCTTCGGCTCCTCCTTCTTATTCTTGATGTCCTCCCTCATCAAGACGTCGACGAGGAACTCGTTGTCGTTGTTCGATTCGAGGAATTCCTTGAAGGTCAGGCTTGGCTTCTTCTCCTTCGCCACGGCGTATGCGTCGAGCAGACGAAGGGTGGCCGCGTCGCTATTGGGCCGGGCGGTGTCCCAGATAAGCTGGCGTAGGGTTGGGTTCGCCTGCATGAGCCCGCGGAGCGCGTCTTTATCTGTCGTCAACAGCCTCTGGTACTCGCCCCATTGGGCATGCTCCAGCTTCCGTGTATTGCCCGCCTCCTCGAGAAAGCCGCCGGCCTTGACGATGATGGCGGCCTGCTCCGCGGCGGAGCGGCTGCCGAAGGTGGCCGGTCCGAAAAGGCGTTCGCCGATGATGGCGTTCATGTCCCCGCCGGGACCCGCGAGTTCCTGCCAGTATCGGTCCGTGGCCGTGGGTTCCTCGGCCAACGCGCGGCCGGCGGCGAAAAACATCGCCGCTGCCAGCAAGAATCGGCATCCTTGCATAGGGGGATTTTAGCCGGGAAGCTCGAATGTAGCCAGCGCCCCTAGGACCCCTGGACCCCTAGGTCCTAGGTCCTAGGGTTCAGATGGGGCTTGCACGGCTATAATGGAGGGCGATGCGCACCCACGACCAATACGCGGGCCCGAGACGCTGGGCCTACGTGGCCCTGATCTTCTTCGCCTGCGTCATCGCGTACTACCTCTGGGTGCGGGTCGATCCGTTCAGCTGGGGCCGCCGCCGCCCCGCCGCGACGCGGCCCCGCCCCGTCGCCGTGGAGCCGCCGCCCGGCGGCGACACGTCGATGCCGACGGTGCCGGTGCGCATGAAGGTCAAGCGAATCGAGAAGAGAAAGTACCGGCGGGAAGAGCTCACGCCTCCTCCCGCCACGATGGAGCGCTAGGGCTCAGGTCCCCAGCTTCGCTTCCACGCCTTCCGTCGGTGAAGGGTCGATGAGCTTGCGCTCGATAGTCCGATGAAAACCTTCCAGCTTGGTTACCTCGGCTGCCGCCTTGACGCGCAGAGCATCGGCGCTGGCGATGATGCCGGGCCGGGCGGTCTCGGGTTCGGTATCCCAGCGCCGCCGCAGCGCCTCCATCTGAGTCCGGTAGCCTCCGAGCTTCGTCACGCTATCCTGGAAATCCGGCGTGCGCCGCGTTATGAGCTCGTCGAGACCGGCCGACGCGATCGTCGCGATACCCGACCGCTCGACGGCCCAACCCGTCCCTCGCGACGCCTTCTCGCCCGCCGCGGCGGAAGAGGCCAGCGAGGCGTTGGCCGCTCCAAGCGCGGTAAGGGCCGACGTGCAGGCCGTGCAGTTCGGGTTCGCCGTCAGAACAGTCTGCACCTGGGAGATCTCCGGGTCGACGTTCCGGGGCGCCCCGCGAATGGTTCCATTGGCGTCGCCCACGCGCGATCGAGCGTCCTGCTGGACCGGCTCGATCGCGGCCACGGCCGACGCCTGGGTAGTCCGGCCGGTGATCGCGGTCAGGGCGGTCTGTGAGCCAAGGGGAGGGAGCGTCCCCGGAGGTTCGGCCCCTTCGGCCCCGAGTATGTCGACGTCGGCCTTCGCGGTGGTGGCCAGGGTCTTGATGTTCGCTACGTCGCCCTTGAGGGCCGTGTTGACGGTCTTTGTTTGGCCGTTCGCTGTTTCGAGCAGACCCCGGGCCGAAACCAGCTTCTCGTGGGCTCCTTTGTAGGCCGTCTCGGCCGCGGCCACCTTCTGCTGCGCGCTGGAGGCGGGCGGATGGATTTGGCGGCCGTATTGGTCACGCTGATTGATCCCGTCGACGAAAGTCATGAGTCGCGGCGCGATGGTGCGCGAAAGATGGCTCGACTGAGTTCCGAGCTCGGCGACGTTGGCCCTGGCGTCGCGGTTGGCCCCCATGGCGGGGACCGTCTGCCCGACTTGGGAGTTGCCGGCGGAGGGCGGGTTCATCCCTTCCGTACCGGCCGTCGGCGTGGGCGCCGAGTTCGTCGGGTCCTCCTTCGGCGCGCCCCCCCCGCCTCCGCTCGGGCCTCCGCCCCCGCCGCCCTTCTTCTCGCCGCCCCCGCCGCGGTTCTTGTCGAGCAGCTTGTCTAAGATCTTGAGCAGCGCCTGCTGGGCGGTCTGCATGGCCGCTTGCTCGAGCATCTTCTTGCGCTCGAGCTCGTCGTAGCGGCGCTTGGCGAACTTGAGGTCCATCTCCTTTTCCATGAGCATCTTGCGGCGCAGGAACTCGAGGTTCTCGCCCATGGCCTTATTGTCCTTGGTGCTCGAGCCCGAGGGGTTCTTGGTGGGCTCGCCGTCGGCCGCCGAGCCGCCGGTGCCCTTGCCGCCCGTGGAGATCCCGCCGCCGCTGACGTCGCCGGAGGAGCCGCCGCCGCCGGGGCCGTAGCCCTCGCCGCGGCGGCCGTCGAAGCCGTTGCCGCCCGTCCCCGCGGCCGTCGAGCGCGCCCCGGCGCCGCGGTAGCCGGGGATGGACTGGGATACGGTGAGAGCGTTGGAGCCGCGCGGCGAGCTGAAGAGCCCCTTCGAGTTGGGAGCCGTGAGGCTGGCCGACTTAGCGCCCGATGAGCCGCCCGTGAGGCCGCGCAGACCGCTGAGAGCGCCCTTGAACTTCCCCCCGGGCTTGGGCAGGCCGACCTTGCGCGACGCCGCGGCCGCCCCTTTCTTGGCCGAGTCGACGACCTTGTCCCATACGTCGGCTTTGGGGGCGTCGCGCTTGGGTTCGGGCGTGGGGCCGGCCTCGGGAGGCGTTGCCGGCTTGTCGGCGCCGAAGGCCATGATCAGCGAGCTCGGGTCGCGATAGTTGGCCGGGGTGATGACGTCGGGGTTCTCGCCGAGGAGCCCCCCCCGCGCCAGCTGCTGGATGCCCATCTCCGCGGGGTCGGCGCCGTTGGGGAAGACGTCGCCCTTCATGTCAAAGCCGGGGACCAGCGCGTCGGCGGGGTCCTTAGAGTCGCTGATGAGGTACTCGGCCAGCGGGGCCAGGAGGAGGACGGCGAGGCCGGCGCCGATGAAGGCGACGTCCTTGGTCTTGAGGCCCCGCATGCGGCCGAGCCACGAGCCGCCGCGCAGGCGCGCGCCGCGGAAGATCGGCAGGCCGGCCAGCTTGTCGCCGGGCGAGGCGGTCCAGATCGGCAGCGGCGAGGCGGAGCCCTTGTCGTCATGATGCTTGTGCTTGGTCGGCAGGGCGGGCAGGGGCGGCTGCTTGGCGCCCGGCGTCGACGGCGGCACGGGCGGCATCGCGAAGAGTTTTTTGGGCTTTACCCCGACGGCGCTCATGGTTCCTCCTCAGTATAGGGTACGCCGGGCGCGAGGAGAGTCAAGGGACTTTGGCTCCAGGTTGCGATGTCTTACTCGACTCTTACTCTTTCGGGAGGGCCCTTGAGGGATCGCCAAGCATCTGATATAATGATATCATTATATCATCGGAGGATCGATGCGGACTTTTAATGGGAAGATCTTGCTCCGGGTGCCGCCTGAGATCCACAAAGAGCTGGCGCGCGAAGCCTTCGAGAGCGGCCGATCCATCAGCCAGCTCTGCATGGAGGCCATACTGGCCAGGAAGGCGCTCAAGAACTACGATCCTTGGCGGTCGGTGGAGAAGCTCTGGGGAAAGAACCGGGAAGTCGAGCCGGCGAAACTAACGGCGGAAATCCGCCAGGCGATCAAGGAAGCCCGGCGTGCCCGCTAAGCTTCGGGTCGTCTTGGACACGAACGTCGTCATTTCCGGCCTGATAAGTCCCAAGGGTCCACCCGCAGGCATCCTCAAGGCTCTCAAGGCCGGGCAGTTCGTCCTCGTCACCAGCGCGGCTATCAATGAGGAAATCCTGGAGGTCATGGACCGCCCCCGACTCCGCGACAAATACGGCCTGGCGGAGCATATGTTCGACATCGCCTTTATCTTGTGGGAACAAGCCGAGCTCATCACGAAGCTGCCGCCGGTCAAGGCCTCGAAGGATTCGGACGATGATAAATTCCTCGCGGCCGCGCTCGGCGGACTCGCCCACTATCTCGTGACGGGGGACATCAAAGACCTGCTCAGCCTGGGAGAGTACCAGGGCATCCCGATCGTCAGCCCCGAACAGTTCTTGACCATCCTTCACCCTTAGATGAAACAGGATCAGGGTCCCGAAACAAAGCGGCTCACTGCCGACCTCCTAGCGCTCGTGCGCCAGTTCATCCCGCGGCATGACGGCACCGACGTCGTATGGGGATTCTGGCTGCGGGAGGGACGCTCGTGGTCGCGGGTCACCGCGCGGCGATACCGCGGGACCTACTTCATCGCCGGCGGCGACGCGGAGACGATCACGCATCCTGAGCGGGGCCATGGGGAATATCCGGAAAATCCGGAGCGCCTGCGGTCCTGGCTCCACGGACTCCGCCTCTGGAAGGCCGAGGCCGCGCGGGACCCCGTCGGCGCCCAGGCGGACCTGCTGCGCCGCCTGCCGTTGTCCATGCGGCGGGGCGTTCTGCTGCGCCGGGACGTCAAGGCGCTGCTCCCGGATTGGCTCCCCCTCGAGCGCGAGTTGAGCTCGAGCGAGAGGATTGCGATCCTGGAAATCCTGGACCGCGAAGACCCCGGCCCCATCGTGGAGATGACGGCTGCAAAGTTCTTCAATTACTGCCGCGCAGCATACCAGGCCAACCCCCGGACTTTCCAAAGTCAGGGCTTCAAGCGGGGACTGGCGGGAAGGGACTACTACAAGCGCTACGCGGACGGCCGCGACGGGGGACTCCAAGCCCTCGAGCCGCGCTCCACGGAGGCTTTCCGACGTTGGTTCGACTCCGAGGAGCGGTCTGGAGCCCACCCTTGGGAGATTTATCGTGGCGGCAACTCCACCCACATCGACCTCTCGGTGGGCAGGCATCCCGCGGGCGGCTGGTCCGTCGCGCTGGCTGCCTTTTCAAGCTCCCGGCTCGTCGAGACGTGCCGCATCGCCTTGGCTCTGGACAAGGCGAGGCTGCCCTTTTGCCTGGCGCATCGGGAGTCCTATAAAAAACGCCTTCTCGAGGAGGATTGGGTGGGCGTCGTGCCCGAGGACTCCGAGATCCGCTACGCCTGGCATGACTTCCCGCGCGAATGGGATGTCGCCGACTGCATCCGGCTGCAATGGATCTTCGAGGCGAATCCCGGCCGCAATCGGGCCCTGAGGTCGAAGCTGCGTCATTTGATCTCGTGGCTGCCCGAACGGATGAGCGCGCATCCTCTCAGAATAGCTCTCCCCGGTGTAGAGCGGTCAAGAAATCCTGCACCGGCAGCACCTGGACCGCGTCAAACCTGAGCCGCCGGTCTCCCCTATAGACGCCGATGAGGTCCGCGGAACCGACGCCCGCGGAAGCGGCCAGTTCGCGCATCGGCCGCTCCCATGCCCGGTCCCAGCGCTCGGCGGACTTGACCTCGATGCAGACGACCCCCGCTTTCGCGTCCCCGGAGCGGCGGCGGGTCTCGACGATAAAGTCGATCTCGACTCCCGCGGCGGTGCGGTAGTGCGACAGCGGGCGACGGCTGCCGCTGGCCTCGTTGAACACTCGCAGCTCATGGAAGATCAGTGTCTCCAGCGCGAAGCCGACCCAAGCCCGGTCGACGGGGTCGGCGAGCAGCCCCGCCGCCGCCCGGGCCACGCCGGGGTCGAACCAGTAGAATTTGGGGCGGGCCCGCTCGCGGACCTTGAGGCCGGGCTGCCATGCCGGGAGGAAATGCCCGAAGAGGGTGTCGACTAGGATCTCGAAGTAGGCGTCGACGCTGACGCGCGGCACGGCGGCCTCGCGCGATACGTTCGAGGCGTTCACGGCCTGGCCGTTGAGTAGGCCCGCCACGCTCAGGAAGCGCAGGAAGGGCGGCACCTGGCGCACGATCCCCTCCGCCTTGATCTCCTCCTGGATGTAGCTGTGGACATAGGACTCCAGGATCGCGGCCTCCTCGCCGAGGGAGGACTGCACGATGGGGAGAGTCCCCCAGCGCAGCGCGCGCTCCAGGTCGTACTCCGTCCCCAGCTCGACCGCCGTGAAGCCCTCCATGCGGCGCAGGAGCGCGCGCCCTCCGAGCAGATTGGCCCCGCCGCGCTTGAGCTTGCGCGCCGATGAACCGCACAACGCGAAGCGCAGGCGGCGGTCCTCCATGAGCCGGTGGACCTCGTCGAGCAGCGCCGGGACCTTCTGGACCTCGTCGACGACGGCCCAGTCCCCCTCTTTTAGACCGCCAAGGTGGGACTCCAGCAGGTGCGGGCTGCGGGTGAGTTCCAGGGCCAACCTGGTATCCAGAAGGTCAAGCCTCCGCGCGTCGGGCAAGACGCTGCGAAGCCAGGTGCTCTTGCCGGTCGCGCGCGGGCCGAAGAGGAAGAAAGACCGGCCGGGCGGCGCGAGCAGGCGCGGGAGGGCGGCGGGCATGGATACATTATGATATATATGCCGTAAATTTGCAATGCTAATTTACTGTGTGATGGTAAGAACACGGGCGTGCGGCCGTAGCGAGCTCTTACTCACCGAGGAACGGCTCGATCCATTTCCTGAACAGCCCGAGCGGGTCAGCGGGGACGACGGCGGCGATATAGACGCTGGTGTCGAAGAATACCCGGTATTGGGGTACGGCCATCAGGGGGCTTGGCGGCGTGCCTTCTTGAGCGCCCCTGAGTTGCCCTGCGCGGAATGCGCGGGGCCCTTCTCTCGAAGGGCCCCAGGCTCGCTCGAACAATTCAACTATTCAACAACTGACACTGGACTCAATGACGGGTAAACGGCCGCGAGGCTCAAGCGCGTTTGTCATCCCCTGGCGCCAGGGAGTCCCACGACTCTGACATCGCTACTGGGGCTGCTCTGCGGGATTGGAGTAGCCAGAAACGAGAGAAGCGGACCCCAGTCCGCTTCTCTCGTTCTATATGTATGACACCAATCCTTGACACCAATCCAACAACTGACGCCGGTTCTGACGCCGGTTTCATCGGAACCGGCTACTAGCGGAGGCGAGTAGCAAGCGCCTGCATGTTCGTCGTTTGCTCTCGCACATTATTCGCATTGTAGTACGTCACCCTTCCGGTAGCCGTTTCCTTTAATTCAGTAGCGACGGTAGCGTCCGGCGATCCCGAGGGTGGCGCCAGCTCATAGGCAGCGATCGCGCTATCCGAAGCCGTGGCCATATCTTTTAGTTTATCCGTGTTATTCACGAATGTTTGCTGCGCTATCCCGTAGTTGTCCTCAAGGCTGATGACGCGTTCGCGCGATGTCGTCACCGCTGCCAAACCAGTCTGGACGTTCCTCCCGGCAGCTTCCACGTTCGACGCGGCATCTCGAACGAGATTGGGATACAGAGTCCGGGCTTCCGTCAGCGTCCTCAAGGTGCCCGGGTCAGGACTGACTGTACCCATCGACGTAATCATAGCCCCAATCTTCGTCTCGATCGGTCCCGCCATGTTTCGGATGGCCGCGGCCATGGCTCTGGCATCCTCACGAGGTTCAGGTGCCGGAGTAGGATTCGGATTCGCCGGTCTCCTGGCCCCATCGGCGGTGGGCCTCAGGTTCCTGGCCTCGTCATAGGCGGTCTTGCTTGCCCCACCAGACGTGAGGTTGCCGGAGGCCTCGGTCAATTTCACGAGTTCAGCGTTGACCTTGCCAGGAAGCGGAGCAATTTTCGTGGCAAGCGTATCCAGCTTCCCTTCCTTGTCGCTCTTGACCGCCGTGATCTGCGTCTGATGGTCGGCAAGAGGCTGATTGACTTGGTCCAAGTCAGTCCCCAACTTCGCCTTGGCTTCCGTCACCTTGTCGGCCGCCGCCTGAACCATCCCTCCCAACGCCTTGAAGTCGGTGTCGCCGGTCTTCAGGAGGTCGGCCTTCGTCTTCATGAACCCGGCATTAGCGGTCAGGGTATTGAGCGAAGTGCCGACTTCCACTTTCTTGGCCTTAGAGGCCTCGAGCTGCTGTTGCGCTCCATCCTTATTCTCAACCGCTCGCACTTCCGCCATTCGACCGAGGCCGCTACCCAGGTTCCCTGCCGACGGCAACGCCGTATCATCCTTCGGCTTAGGCCCAGTCGGCGCTCCACCCGCCCCGCCGCTCGGCCCCCCGCCCCCGCCCCCGCCGCCCCCTTCCTCCTTCTTCTTGCCCTCGAGCAGCTTGTCCAAGATCTTGAGGAAGGCCTGCTGCGCCGTCTGCACCAGCGTCTGCTCGATCATCTTCTTGCGCTCGAGCTCGTCGTAGCGGCGCTTGGCGAACTTCAGGTCCATCTCCTTTTCCATCAGCATCTTGCGGCGCAAAAATTCCAGGTTCTCGCCCAGCGCCTTGTTGTCCTTCGTGCTCGAGCCCGAGGGGTTCTTGGTCGGGTCGCCGTCGGCCGCCGAGCCGCCCGTGACCTTGCCGCCGCCCGAGACGCCGCCGCCGGTGACGTCGCCGGCCTGGCCGCCGCCGCCCGAGCCCGAGCCGCCGCCGCGCCGGCCGTCGAAGCCGTTGCCGCCGGAGCCCGCCGCCATCGAGCGCGCGCCCGCGCCGCGGTAGCCGGGGATGGCCTGAGATTGGGTCAGCGCGTTGGAGCCGCGCGGCGAGCTGAACAAGCCCTTGGAGTCCGGCGCGGCGAGGTTGTTCGACTTAGCACCCGACGAGCCGCTAGCGAGGCCGCGCAGGCCGCTGAGGGCCCCGGCCAGCTTGCCGCCCGGCTTGGGCAGGCCGACCTTGCGCGACACGCTGGTGCCGGCGGCCTTCGCCGAGTCGACGACGCGGTCCCACACGTTGTCCTTGGGCGCGTCGCGCTTGACGTCGGGGGTCGGAGTGGCCGCCGGGGGGGGCTCCTGCTTCTCGCCGCCGAAGGCCATGATGAGGGAACTGGGGTCGCGGTAGTTGGCCGGCGTGATCACGTCGGGGTTCTCGCCGAGCAGGCCGCCGCGCGCCAGCTGCTGGATGCCCATCTCCGCGGGGTCCGAGCCGTTCGGGAAAACGCCGCCCTTCTGGTCAAAGCCCGGGGTCAGGGTGGCCGCCGAGTCGCCGGACTCGCTGACCAGGTACTCGGCCAGCGGGGCCATGATGAGGACGGCCAGGCCGGCGCCGATGAAGGCCACGTCCTTGGTCTTTAGGTTGCGCAGGCGGCCGAGCAGGGAGTTTGTGCGCATCGACGCGCCGCGGAACATCGGCATGCCGGCCAGCTTGTCGCCGGGAGCCGAGGACCACATCGGGAGCGGGGCCACGGCGCCGCCCTTGTCGTCGTCCTTCTTCTTCGCGCCGCCGGTCGAGGGTTTGCCCCCGGACGTCGACATCGGGGGGATAGGCGGCATGGCGAACATCTTCTTGGGCTTTTCTTCGGCCATTGGTTCACCCTCTTCGGACGTAAGAAAAGTGTAAAGACCGGGTGAGCTCCCGTCAAGGGACCTATGCCCCCTATTTTAGGGAACTATTCGGGGGCTCCCGGCGTATATAATGGAGGCTCCGATGTCCGATATCACTCGCCGCGGCCGCCGGGCTTTTTGGGCCTTGCTCCTGGCCGTCGTCGTCCTCGCCGGGGTGCCCTCCCTGGTGCTGGTCGACGCGGCCCGGGACTATTGGCGCTTCCTGAGCGGCTGGGACCCCGGGGTCCTGCGCCCCACCACCGTCCGCCGCCTGCCCAAGCACGACGGCCCCGCCGAGGACCTGCCCGACATACGCTTCGTCGAGTTCGCCCTGGAGGCCCCGGACGCCAAGTCGGTGCGCCTGGCGGCCAGCTTCAACGGCTTCGACCCCGCCTCCCTCAGCCTCACCCGCGAGGGCAAGGGCCCCTGGCAGACCCTGGTGCCCCTCCCCCCGGGCCGCTACGAATACGCCTTCGAGGTCGACGGCCGCTGGCTCCCCGACCCGGACGGCCCGGCCGGGGGCCGGCGCGCCGGCAAGCCCGTCTCGGTGAAGGTGGTGCGATGACCGCCGGATGGGCGCTAGCTCTCCTGGTTGCGGCGTCCCCCGCCCGCGCCGAGGAGCGCGCCCTGCTCTTCGCCCCCGACCCCGCCGCGCTGGACTGGGCGCGCTTCCGGGCCGTAGTCTCCTCGGCGTCCGCGCGCTTCACGACGGCCCTTTCGGCCGCCGAGACCCCGGCCGACCAGCTCCCCTGGCTCCGCGAGGCCGCGGCCGCGGGCAAGGTCGAGCTCGCCCTGCGCCTCGAGCGCGACCCCCTGGTCGGGCTGCTCCGGCCGCGCGCCTTCATCGAGCGGCTGACCGTGGAGCGGGCGCTGTTTCGCGCCGCCTTCGGCGCCGAGCCCAAGGGCTTCGTCGCCGCCGGCGCCGCGCTCGACGAGAACGCCCGCCGCGTCCTCGCCGCCCAGGGCTTCCGCTGGACCGCCGCCGGTCCGGCCGCCGGGCCGCGGCCTTGGCCGGCCGCCGCGCCCCTGAGCGCGGTGCCGCTGCGTCCCCTGGCGGCCGGCGAGGCCCGCCGCGCGCCCTCCGCCGACGAGCCCCCCGGCGCCGTGCTGGAGGAGACCGTCGCCCTGGAGCCCGGGACCGCCCTGCCGCTCCTGGCCGAGGCCCTGGCCCCCGGCGGACCGCGCTGGACCACGGCGGCGGAGGCGGCCGTCGAGCCGTTCGCGGAGGCCCCCTCCAGCTGGCCGGCCTGGGGCGGCGCCGACGCCTGGCTCGACGCGGCTGAGATGCGCCGCCAGCGCGACCTCTACGGACAGGCCGTCCGGGCCGTGGAGCGCTACCAGAACTCGGGCGGCGCGGCGCTGGGCCGTCTCGAAGCCGCCTTGACCGCGCTCAACCGGGCCGCCGCCGCCGCGCACTTCAAGCCGGGCGCTCCGCTCGACGCCTTCCTCGCCACCCTAGCACCCGCGCTCAAGGCCGCCGGGGAACCCGCCTCCGGAGCGGTCACGGCCTCCGCCTTGACCACCGGCGCCGCTTTCGCGGCCACCGCGCGCACCTCGACCGCCCCGTGGCTGCCGGCGTCCCTCTCGATCGAGCGCCAAGGCGCGGACCTCTCCTTGACCGTGACCTTGGCGGGCCTGAGGGCCGACCCCGCCGCTCCCGCCGGTTTCACCGGCGTCTCCCTCGAGGTCTACATCGACATGAACGGCCTCGCCGGCTCCGGCGCCAGGCGCCTCCTGGGCGCCCACCGCGCCGTCGTCGCGGCCAAGGACGCCTGGGAGTTCGCCGTCACGGCCGATGGCCGCGGCGCGGCGCTGTGGCGGGTCGGCCAGCCCGCGCCGGCGCGCCTCGAGGACGTCCTCGTCGAGGCCTCGCCCGAGCGCGGGGAGATAACACTGCGCTTGCCGGGAACGCGCCTGCGCGGCAATCCGGCGGGCTGGGGCTTCGTGGTCGTGACCGTCCCGGACGACGACGCCGGGCCGGCGTGCTACCTGGGCGCCGACGCCGGGGTCCTGGCGTCCGACGCGCCGCCGCCCGTCCTCAAGGCGGCGCGGCTCTTGGAGCGCTAAGGCTCGAACACCACGCGGCGGATGATGACCTTCTCGTTGCCGCGCACGTCGGAGGCCTCGATGCGGAAGTTGTTGACGCCGACCTTGAGCAGGACCTCGGTCGAGAACAGCCCGTCGGCGTCTTTGGTGACGCGGTCGCCGTTGATGAGCACGTTGAGCTCAGCCGAAGCGCGCCCCATCACCCGGTAGCGCGAGACGCGCACCTTGACCTCCTCCTCCTCGGGACGGATCACCTCGAAGTCGGCGGCAAATGACAGCGACTGGAAGTCATCGTCGCCGCCGGGACGGTAGGGCTTGGGGGCGGACCACTTGCCCTGCTCGCCGAGCAGGTCCAGGATGGCCACGCGGACGAAATAGCTGCCGTCCTTGAGTCCCGCCTGGCGCAGGTTGATTCCCTCGTCGGAGTCGAACTGCTTCTTGAAGAGGATGTTCGTGAACGCGGCGTCCTTGCCGATCTGGACTATGTAGGCGGCGACGGGTATGCCGACCGAGAGCGCGGCGATGTCGCCGGCCAGGGCGCCCAGCTTGGGCGCGCCGACGCCGCGCATCTTGACGACCGAGTCGGCCTTGCCCTTGCCGAAGTCCTGCAGCTCGGGCGCCATCGACATGTCGACGCTGGGCATCTTGCTCGGCGTAGCCGGCGAGCGGTCGAGCTTCACCTCGGTGTAGAAGCCGGCCTTGACCTCGACCGACTTGGTTCCCTTGAGGTCCGAGACGTCGGCCGCGCCCTTGTAGACCTGGACCCGGGTCGAGAGGTCGTCGAGGATGCGCGCGGTGTACTTGGTGTCGCCGCCCTTGGGTGTGACGCGGGCCGAGGGCGTGACGACCCGGGCCAAGGTGGTGTGGATGGCGCCGCGCTTGAGCTCGAGCTCATGGTCGGTCTTGAGCGGGGACTTGAGCACCGCCATCGAGTTGGGGTCGAGCGATAGGAGGCTGCCGCCGTGGAACTTGACCCGGGCCCAGGACTGGTCCTGGGTGCGCAGGCCCCAGTCCTCGAAGAGCTCCATCTCCGAGGCCGCGCCGTCCCAGGCCGCCTTGTCGGCCTCTCGGAACGCTACCCTGCGCTCCATGTGGACCAGGATGGCGGCCTGGAAGCGCTCCTTGAGCTCCTCGGTCGGGACCTTGAGCGTCATCCCCGGCAGGGCCACCGTCGGGTCGGAGGTGGGCAGCTTGTTGTGGCGCAGGACGACGTTCCAGCGCTTGGGGTCCTTGAGGTATTTCTGCGCGATGCTCCAGAGCGTGTCGCCGGGCATCACCTTGATGGCCTGGGTGGTATCCGGCGCGCCGCGCGCGGGGACGGACGCCAGCGCCATCAGCGCGGCCAAGGCGGCGCTAAGCATTCTTCTCCCCGCCCGCCCCGGCCCCGGCGGCCTCGGCCGGAAGCGGGATGTCCTTGGGGATCGTGAAGTAAAAGCGCGCGCCCTTGCCGAGCTCCGACTCCACCCAGATGCGCCCCTTGTGGGCCTCGACGAAGCGCTTGCAGATGGTCAGGCCCAGCCCCGTGCCGCCCCGCCGCTGGCCGGGCACCTGCTCGAACTTGGCGAAGATCTTCTCGAGGTGGGACTCCGGGATGCCCGGGCCGTTGTCCGACACGCAGAGCCGGAGTGCTGCGCCGATGTCGTCGACGTGGACGACGATGCGCCCGTCGTCCGGGGCGAACTTGATCGCGTTGCCGAGGAGGTTCGTGATCACGCGCTCGATCTGGTCGGGGTCGCAGACCGCGGTGAACTCCTCGCTGGCGTCGAGCTCGAGGCTGATGCCGCGGCGTTGCGCCAGCGAGCCCAGGATGTCGAGGGAGTGGCTGGCCAGGCCGGCCAGCGAGGCCTCCTTCAAGTTGAGCTCGAGCTCGTGGGTCTCCATCTTGGCCACGTCGAGGATGTTGTTGACCAAGGTCATCAGGCGGTTGGCCGACTTTATCATCGACTCGACCATCCCTTTCTGCTGGGGGTTGAGGACCCCGACCACGCCCTTGCGCAAAAACTCGAGAAAGCCGATGATCGAGCCCAGCGGATTGCGCAGGTCGTGGGTGATCGAGTGGAGGAACTCCTCCTTCATCTTGTCGAGCTCCTTCTCGAAGGTGACGTCGTGGAGCGCGGTGACGGTCCCGAGAACCGTCCCCTTGGAGGGAGAGAGCAGGCGCTGGGCGCTGATGCGCAAGAACAGCCGGCGGTCGTCGTTGGAGAGGTCGACCTCGAGCACGGCCTTCTCGTCGGGATGCGCCACGACCTCGAGGACCATCCGGCGCAGCTCGGTGTCCTTGGGCAGCACGTCGTCGAGGGGCCGGCCCTCCACGGTCTCGCTCTCCAGCGCCTCCTTGGCCTTGCGGTTGGCCAACTGGACGATGCCGTCGTTGTCGGTCATGAGGATCCCGTCGCCGATCGAGAACAGGATGGCCTCGGTCTTCTTCTGCTCGAGGAGCACCCGGTCGACCTGCAGCTCGGCGTAGCCGCGCAGGCGAGCCACCATGCGGTTGAAGGTCTCGGCGAACTCCTGGAGCTCGTCGCCCGTGCCGAGCTTGAGCTCCTCGGGGAAGCCCCCGCGCGCCACGGTGTCGGCGGCCTGGGTCAAGCTCAAGAGCGGGCGGGTCAGCGCGCGGGCCAGCGAGAGCGAGAAGCCCAGCGCGGCGATCACCACCGCGGCGATGACGAAGGCCGCCGTGCGCTTCATGCGCTTGGCCGCGATGTAGGCCTCGTCCCTGGGCTGCTGGATGATGACGGCGGCCTGGATCTCGGGCACCGGGGCGTACGCTCCGACCTGCATGACCCCGCGAGGGTCCTCGTACTCGCTCGAGCCCACCGCGTTGGCGGTAAGGCCGGCCGAGACGATGCGCCAGCGCAGGAGGCCCTCGAGGTCCGAGCGCGCCAGACGCGCGTCCGGGTAGATCAACGGCACCCCGCCGGCCCCCACCAGCATCGCGTAGCCGGTCCCGCCGACGCGCTCCTTGGAGATCGTGTCCCACAATGACTTGAGCACCAAGGACAGCCGGATGTCGGTGGCGTCCGATAGCGGCATGTAGAGCTCGAGCCGCGGCGGCCCGGAAGCCCGCGCGCTGACCCAGAGCTTGCGCGTGCGCGTCTTGGCGTACTCGAGGTAGCCGGGGTCGCGCAGATAGTCGGCGGAGGTCTCCTTGTCGGCCAGGAGAGGGTTGTAGACCTTCATCAGCTCCTTGCCCTTGGCCAGGATAGACACCTCCTCGAGGTCCTCGTGGCTCTCGACGAGGCTGCGCAGGAACTCCTGGCGGGTGTTCCAGTCGAGGCCGGGGCGCCGCAGGGCGGAGACCGTGAAGCGCAGTTTGTCCTCGACGTTGGCCAGGTACCTTGAGACGTTGACCGCGGTCTTCTCGGCCAGCTTGAAATGGAGCTCGAGGACGGCGTCCTGGATGCCGTCCCGGCTCAGGCGGATGAGCTGAAAGCCCATGAACGCGGCCGGCGCCAGGGCCAGGAACAGCAGAGCGAGCAGGAACCGCCTGAACAGGCCCGAGGAAAGCGAGCGCCACGGCGGTTTCTGCATGCATTGCAAGCATAAAGCCAATCCCCGAGCTTGTCAAGGAAGACGGGCCCGTAGGCCCTTAGGCCCTGGCGGAAATGGGCCGATGGACTTACTCTCCTTAGTATGGCCGACAAGAACGACCCCTTGGGACTCAAGAAGGACAAGCGCCGGAACAAAGAGGACGAAGGCGGCGCGGCGACCCTTCCGGGCGGCGCCGCCGCCTCCCTGCCGCAATCCGCCGCCTTCGACAGCGGCGCCGCCGCCCTCTCGACGATCGGCCGGGCCGCCCCGACCAGCGGCGCCCATCTGAGCGTCTGGGAAAGCATGGTCAGCGCCGTCGGGCAGGCCACCGGCCTCGGACCCGCCGCCGCCGCCAAGGCCTCGCTCGTGGCAATGGTGGTCGGCGCCTCTTCGGTGGCGGCCGGCATCTCGGTCTACATCGGCAACTCCGGCGGGGACAGTTCCATGCGTCTTGGCGGACGCGTGTTCGTCAACGCCTCGCAGGACGAGACCCCCGGCCTGACGCTCAAGCCGGCCCCGGTCCGGCGCGAGCCCGAACCCGACGCGGCCACCGGCGCCTCGCTCGACTTCCTGTCGCAGGCCAACGGCCCGGCGCCCGAGAAAGAGGCCGCCGCGCCCGCCGCCGCCAAGACCGACTGGGCGAGCGCGATCAAGCAGGCCGACGCCCCCGCCACCAAGGACGCGCCCGCGGCCGCGGCGGAGACCGCCCCGAAGCAGGCCGTCCCCCGTCCGGAGTTCACCAAGCGCGCGATCTCCGAGCGCGGCGACCCCGGCGGCAAGGTCACCCTCAAGGCCGTCGACAGCATCACCGGCGGCGTCGGTTCCGGCTTCCAGGAGGTCTACCGTCCTCCCCGCACCGGCTCCTTCGACGCCATGGCCCGAAAGTCGCAGAGCCGGACGATGACCAGGAAGATAGCGATGAACTCGAGCGGCGCAAACGCCATGGACCAGGCCCGGTTCACCAACCGCATGTCCCGCAGCGGCCAGCGCATGGGCCTGGGAGCCACCTCCGCCCACACCGCCTCGCTTCCCTTCGACGGCGGAAACGCCGCGGCCGCCCTTCCCCCCCAGCGCGCGGCGGGCACCTCGACCGGCGGCGCCGGGATCGGTTCGACGGCGAACTCGATCCTGGACTCGCGCTCGGTCACGCCCCCGCCGGCCCCCGACGCCGACAAGAAGGGCGAGAACAAGACCCCCTATCAAGGCCTGGTCATGGCCGCCACGGCGGCGCTCATGGCCGGCACCGTCCTGCTCATGCTGGCGGGCAAGCTGGCCAGCGACCCGGCCCAGAAGGCGACCGCGCAGGGCGTGGCGATGGCCGCCATGGCCGCGGGCGGCGCGGCCGCGGCGATCGGCGGCGTGGTGTCCGGCCAATACGACCAGCTCACCCAGGGCATGCCCTTCATCATGGGCGGCGGCATCCTCGCCGCCCAGGCCGGCATGGTCATCGCCAAGGCCGAGAAGGCCGCGCAGGAAGGCGCGCAGGGCGTGCAGGGCGCCGGGGCCGACGCGGCGGGTGCCGCCGGGCAGGCCCTGCAGAGTGCCATGGGCCCCGCGATGCAGGCCATGCAGGGGCAGCAGGGCGAGGGCGAGGAACCCGAACCGGACAAGCCGGCGACCCCCACGGCGCAGGGCCCACGCACCGTCGCCAAGCCGCCGACTTACACGGGCAACATCAACGTCGAAGGACTTTAGACTCGCGGCTCATGTAGCGCGAGAACGCCCGCTCGGCCGCCGGCGTCCCCACCCGTCCCAGCGCGGTGGCCGCGCTGTAGCGCACGTCGGGATGCCGGTCCCTCAAAAGGCGCCTGAGGGCGGGGACGGCGTCGTCGGTGCCGGCGCTGGCGCCGCCCAGAGCCAGCGCGGCGTCGGAGCGCACCCTGGCGTTCTCGTCCTTGAGCGCGGCCAGCAGAGCCTTGACCGCCGGCCGCCCCGCGGCCCCTCGTGAGCCGATCATCTCGGCGGCCCGGGCCCGGATCGCCGCCTCCGGCGCCGCCAGCTTCTCGATGAGTACCGGCAGCGGGTCGTAGGCCTCCCGCTTGAGGCCGCCATCGGGCATGATGTCGGCCGCGCTGGTGACCTGGGCGTCCGCCCGCCCGTCGGGCCCCTTGGGGCCCGGGAGGGCGCCGTCGCGCTTGCCCAGCCAAGCGCCGGCGTCCACGTCGGGCTTGGGGCCCGCCCGCCCGCCCTTCTCGAGGCGCGCCGCCGCCTCCACGTCCGCGTCCTCGCGGTTTCCCGCCCCGCGCGGCGGCGGCAGGACCTCCGGTCCGCCCAAGGCGGCCGGCATGTCGAGCTCGGCCGTCGGCCCTGGGCGTCCGCCGCGCTCGAGCGAAGCCGTGCCGTCGACCGGAGCGTCCTCGCGGCCCGCCGGGCCGACCGGAAGAGGCAGGGTCTCGGGCGCCCGCTTCTCGAGGGCGCGCTTGGCGATGAGGCTCTCCGGGCTCGGACCCTCGGTGCGCGGAGGAAGCGGCTCCTCGGGGGGCAGCGGCGCGGCCGGCGCTTGCGGCCGCCGACGCGGGCGCTGCACCGGCGACGGCGCCTCGGCCTGAGCCGTCGCCTCTTCCTCGACTTCGACCGGGACCGGCCGGCAGCATTGCACCCAGTCAAGGTCGCCCAGATGGTGCCGCTGTGAGCGCCGGTAGCGCCCCTCCTTCCCGTTGATGGCATCGCCCGGCTCGTCCATCTGCTGCCACGGCGGCGGGCACTCCTCGGGGATCAAGCGGCACTCGACCTCGACGGGCTCCGGCGCCGCGGACTCGTCGGACGGACAACAGAGCGCTACCCCCCCTTCGTCCCCGCGCATCTTGAGCAGCTTGGGCGAGTCGGGCGGCCGGCCGATCCCGTGGACGGTCATCTGGCCCGGACACATGTTGTTGCCCAGGCGCTGAAAACGCAGATAGGAGCAGCCCGCCTCATCGGGCCGGGTCGAGTCGCGCGACTTGACCGCTCGGCCGGACCCTGCGTCGGAGGCGGGGAGATAAGAGGAGGCGCACTCGGAGGTGTCATCGACGGCGCCCTCCCCTAAAGTGTGGGCGGAACCTGCTCTGGATATCCCTCGGTCGGCCGGCGGCGCAGCCCCCAGGCGTCCCAGCGCGTGGGCGGCCGCCAGTCGGACGAGGCGGCAGCGGTCTTCGTCGGCCAGGCGCGCCAGTGTCTTCTCGGCCTTCGGCCCGGCCCGCCCCAATCCTTCGGCGGCCGCCGCGCGGACCTGCCAGTCGGAGTCCTGGGCGGCCAGCTTGAGGAGTTCCAAGCCGTCGGGGCCCCGTCCCGCCACGGTGCGAACGACGCGGAGCCGGTCTTCCCAGGGCGCGTGCAGGAGCCTATCCTCGAACGCCTCCTGCCCCTGGTCGTACCCAAAGGCGCCCAGCGCCGCCAGCGCCAATAATAAGGAAGCGGTCCCCCCCATCGCCTCCGTAGGATACCCGGAAATTAAGTTATTGCCACTCGCCGGCGGCGGAGGAGGAGGGCGGTGATGACGGCGAGAGCGGCGGCCAGGGCCAGGACGCCGGCGACCCAGGGCAGCCAGGGGAAGCGGGGCGAAGGCTGGGGCTCGGAGGGATCCGAGGGATTCGCCGGGGCGCGCGGCAGGCGGCGGATGGCGTCCTCGAGCTCGGCCAGGCGCCGGCGCGCGGCGGCGAGCTCGCTTCGGTGCTCGGAGAGTTCGGCGCGCAGGCGGTTGATCTGGCCTTCCAAGGCACGCTGGGCGCCGATGCGCCAGGCCTGGGCCTGGGCGCGGGTCCGGGCCTCGGCTTCCTCGGCGCGCGCGGCGCCGAGGCTGGTGCGGTAAGTCTCGGCGACGCCCTCGGCGTCGGCGCGCTCGGCGGCCAGCGCCGCGGCGCGCTCCTCGGCGGCGCGGGCGCGGCCCGAGACCAGCTCGGGCAGGCCGGCCAAGCGGTCGGCCACCCGGCCGTAGTTGTCGCCGCCGGGGGTGACCTCGACACGGCGCTCGACGCGGTCGACCTCGACGTGCCCGGGGCGGCCCGAGAGCGTCACCGGGCCCTCGCCGGGCCGCGTCGAGCGGTCGTCGTACCCGATGGCCGGGTCGTCGAGGGCGCGGTCGACGGCCTCGGTCCCGGTCTCGGTGAGGACGCGCGAGGAGGTGAAGGAGCCGGCCCGGCCGCGCCTATCCTCGAGCCAGGACTCCTGCACGCCGCCGGAGAAGTGCGAGAGCACGCGCCGCCTGGCGTTGACCAGATCCTCGACCTGGGTCTGGATCGTGCGCTCGTAGGCGCCCCGCCCGAGGTGGACGTCCTTGTCGCCGGCGCGCATGTCCTTGCGGCCGACGTTCTCGCCGGGCAGGAGCTCCGAGTCCAAGGTCACGGTCTTGGGGAACATGCTGGGGTCGAAATACCAGTCCACGTGGTCGGGCATGAGGTCCAAGACGTCGAGCAGGCCCAAGGCCTTGCGGAAGACGCCTTGATGCTCGGTGGCGCCGCCCTCGGTCTTGTACATGTTGACGCGTCCCAGGTAGCCGTTCTGGTTGGCGTCGCGGCCGGTCAGGAGCTCGACCGGCGTGCCGAGCACCCCTTTAGGGATCTCCCAGAGGATGTTCCCCCAGTTCCAAGGGCCGTAGGCCCAGGAGTCCGCCTCGGACTTGGCCCGCCCCGAGTCGGTCAGGAGCTCGATCATGTAGCGGCGGTTGAGCAGGACCGGCAGGGCGGTGCCCGGCCGCGGCGCGCCGTCCGCGTCCTTGAGCATGGTGGCCGGGTCGGCGTAGTGCAGGACGCGCATGGCGGGGTCGACGGCCTTGGCGGCTACGGATGCCTCCCGGCCGTCGATGCCGACCAGGACCCAGCCCTTTCCCGCTTTGGCCACCTCGTCGGGGTCCATGTAGAGCTTCACGAGCCGCCCGTCGACATCGAGCTCGGCGGCGAAGAGCTCGCCGGGGACGCGGCGCACGGCCCCGTCGGCGACGCCCACCGCGGCGTCCAGGGGCCCGACGCCGAAGACCTGCGTCCCGGAGACGCGGACCAGGTTGTTCTGGGAGTCGACGTGGAGGACGAGGTCGCGCGAGACGAGCAGGCGCCGCGTCCCCTCGGCGCCCAGCGCCTCGTCGCGCCGAGCGGCCTCCTCGTCCGTAAGGCCGGCGTCGCGCAGGCCGGCAAGCGTCCGCTCGCGCGAGCCCTCCCATTGCCCGGCATGGGCCATGAGCCGCGAGGCGGCCACCAAGGCCGACACGGCCTGCCCGGAGCGCCGCTCGGCGTCGCGGAGGGCCAGGTCGACGGCGGCCGACTTCTTTTCGTCGCGCGCGGCGCGCGCCTTGACCTCGGCGGCCTTGGCCTCGGCCAAGCGCTGGAGGGCCTCGGCCCAAGTCCGCGGCGCGGCCTCGTGGGCCGCGCGCGCGGCGTCGAAGTCGTCCTGGACGAGGTAGAGCTCGCGCGGCCGCCCGGCCTCATCGACGGCCACGCCGTAGCTCTGGAGCTTCACCCCGATCCAGCCGGCGCGCTGGGAGCGGGTGCGCAGCTCCTTGGCGGCTTCGAGCATGCGCGCCAAGCCGGCGGGCCCCGCTTCGAGGCGCAGGAAGTCTTCGGCCGCGGGCGAGCCCGCGGCGCGCAGGGCGTCGACGTGCTCGCGCAGGCTCTCGTAGGTCGGGAAGCGGTCGCGGGCCAGGCGCTGGGCGCCGACGTAGACGATGGTCTCGACCGAGCCCGGCCCGTCCCACAGGGTCTTGAGCGGATGCGCGGCGGGCCGCAAGCCGCGGCGGTCCGGGGCGGCGGCGAAGACGAAGAGCTGGCCGGCCCGGGCCTTCTCGGTCAGGTCGGCGTAGCTGATCCCGCGCGCGGCCGCGCCGTCGAGGCCGATCAGCGCGAACTCGCTGTCCTTGAGGATGGCGTAGAGCCGGCGGCGGGCCTCGTTGGCGTCCGAGGCGCCGCGCGCCGCCGAAAAGCGCGCCTCGGCGACGTCGAGGCCCGAGACCGCCTCGTAGCGCTCTCCGGCGGGTCCCGCTACCCAGCGCCGCCCGTCGGCGTCCACCGTGATTCGGCCCTTATACAGCTCTTGGAAGCGCTCCTCGCTGAGCCAGTCCGCCGCGTTCCAGCCGCGGCGGCCTTGGGCGTCGGGCTTGGTCAGCGCCACGAGCGGGGACAACCCTTTGGGGTCCTTGGCGCGCCAGGAAGCGCGCAAGTCGGTGAGACGACGGAGCGCGGCCAGCGCCGCGTCGGTCTCGGATGGAAGCCCCCGCTCCCAGCGCAGGGCGGCCAGGCGGTCCTCGGCCAGCGCGACCAGGGCGGAGAGCGCCAGCATCCCTCGCCCCTGCCGCGCCAGGTCCGTGGCGCGGGCCAGCGAGACCTTCAACGGGTGCAGGCCGTCGAGGGTGTAGGCCAGGTCGGCCGAGCCCTTGACCTCGGGGGCGGCGTAGAGGGCCAGCACCGCGGCGTCGTACTCGGTCAGCGCGCGCAGATAGCGGTCCAGCGCCTGGTCGCTCATCAGGAACTCGGTGGGCGAGAGGCGCGTCTTGAGGCTTTCCTCGCGCAGGGCCTGGCGGGCCCCGAGGAGCGCGGCGCGCAGGGTCTCGAGCCGCTCGACCTGGCCGCGCACCACGGCCGGCATCTCGAGGCCGTCGAGCATGACCTTGCGGAGGTCCCCGGCCAAGGCCCGCTCCCGGGAGTCGAGCCCCGAAGCGGCGCTCTCCTGGGCGGTCAAGTCCCGGGAGAGCACGGCGAGGATGGCCTCGCGGGCCTGGGGCGCCTCGCGCGTGCCGTCGAGCACGCGGGCCAGGACCCCGGCGACGGCCAGGCGGCGTCCTTCCACGTCGGCCGCGGTCAAGGCGCGCAGTCTCTGCTCGGGCGAGAGACCGGGGTGATGGCGGACGTCCTCGGCGTCCTTCGAAAGGGCGCGGTACGAGGCCGCCGCCCCGGCGTAGGCCTTGGCCGCCTCGGCGCCGGCGCCCGGCAGGCCGGCCAGCGCGGCCTCGAGCTCTCCCGCGAAGCCCGCGTCGAGCGAGCGGCGCGAGGCGAAGTCGGCCAGCTGGGCCGCCGGGGACAGACCGGCCTCGCCGGCGGGCGGGAGCCCCGGCATGGCGGGAGCGGCCAGGAGCTTCTTGGAGTCGTAGCCCAGGGCGTCTAGCTCGGAGACCAAGGTGATGAAGCCGCTCTTGAGCTCGGCCAGGGTCGCGCTGAGCGCGAGCCAGGAGCGCACCAGGGCGTCCTGGGCCGACAGCAGCTCCTCGGGGCCGGCTAGCCCGGCGTCGACGCGCGAGGCCGCCGCGCGGTAGGCTTCCTGGGCCGCGGCGGCCGCGGCGGCCTGCCGCTCGGCCAGCTTGGCGCGGCCCTCCACGCCGATCATGAGGAGGTGGAGGCGCAGAGAGAGCTCGCGCATGCGGCCCTGGGACTCGAGCTCGCGGCGCACCGAGTCCGAGAGCACGCGCTGGAGGCCGGCCGAGATCGAGCGCGGGTCGGGAGCCTCCATGAAGAGCCCGCCGACGGCCTTGCCGCGGAACAGGCCGAAGGCGGCCACCGGGGTGAAGCCCTTGTAGCTCATGCGCTCGGCGATGACGTCGGCGCGGATCTGATTGATGAGCGAGTCTTCGTTCCCGAACGACTCCGGAACCCCGCCGTCGAACACCGTCTCGCGCAGGCGGCCCATGTCGAGGGCGCGCACCTCGGAGAGCAGGCGCGCCGAGAGCGCCGTCACGTCGGCGGTCCGGCCGTCGGGACCCGCCGGCACCAGCGCCGCCAGCTCGGCGACCGGCAGGGCTTCGGGCAGGGCGAGCAGGGCCTTGAGACGCGCGCCCTGCTCCGCCAGCCGGCCGTCCACCGCGGTCCGCGGGACCACGGTCTGGGCGTCGAGCCAGCGCTTGAAGCGCACCGTGGCCTCGAACTCGCTGACCAGGACCTGGCCCTTGGCCCGCGCGGCCGCGGCGTCGTTGGCGCGCATGCGCGAGGCCTTGTCGACGCGCAGTTTCGCCAACGCCAAGAGGACCTCCTCGGGCGTCCCCTGGGCGCGTAGGCGGAACTCGACCCAGCTCTCCAAATAGTTCTTATCGATGGGGTCACCCCCCATCGTCTGCTTGGCGCTGTAGTAGCGCAATCCCATGAGCGAGCGCTGGGTCTGGACCTCAGGCTCGAATGCGTCGACCTCGGGCGAGCGTCCGGCCGAGGCCAGCTCCTGCTGGGCGGCCGCGGCGCGGTCGGTCAGCTCGGCGAAGGAGCCCGGGACGGCCCCTTGGCGCGGCGGGGCGGCGTCCGCCGCGACGCGGGCCAAGGCCCCCTCGAGCACCATGATGCGGCCCTCGAGGTCGAGCGCCGCGACCTTTCCAGGCGCGTCGCGCAGGGCGGTCCGCGCCGCGCTCAGCTCGGCCTGGAGCTGGCCGCGGCGGATCGGAAGCTCTTGCGCGTAGGCGAGGGCGGCCCGTTCGGCCTCCAGGGTCTGCACGCGCGCCGCCGCCGCCACGTCGGGATTCCCGATCCCGTCCTCGGAGAGGGCCCGCACCAGGCGCCCCAAGGAGCGCACTACGAGGGAGACCGGCTCCAGGCGCAGCTCGTCGATCTTGAGGTTCTTGTCGGCCATGACCTCGACGGCCCGCGCCACCGACACCCGCGCGGCGAGCACGGCTTGGTCGGCCTCCACGGGGCGCTTGGCGGCCAGGATGGACTTGAGGTCGGCCAGCGCCCGCTCAGGGTCGAGGCCCAGGTCGAGCGGCGCATCGGGGGCGCGGCCGAGCAGATGGTTCAGGGCCGCCCGGGCCTGCTCGCGCTCCTGCTGGGCCAAGCGCAAACGGCGCGCGGCCAGGTCGAGCTCCATCTGAGGCTTCCCGGCGGCCCTCATCTCGGGCAGGACTTCCCGCTCGAGCAGCTCCGCCATGCGGCCGGCCTGGTGCCAGGCCAGACCCTGCCGGTAGAACTCCACGGCGAGATCGGCCTCGAGCTTGGCCTGAGCGGCCTGGAAATAGGCCTGCTGGCCTTCGCCCTGGCGGACCTGCAGGTCGCGCAGTTCGGCGGTCTTGAGCTCGAAGGTGAGGATCGGCGTGACGCCTACGCCGGTGGCGCCGAAAGACGGCAGCCAGCCCACCCCGGTGGCGGTGATGTTCCAGCCCACGAACAGGTCGGCGTAGACCTTCTGGATGCGGCTGGCGTTGGCCTCGGTCATGTGGGCGGCGGCCTGGCGGCGCGCCTCGATCTCGTCGAGGCCTCGCGAAGCCGAGGCCGCGGCGTCGAAGGCGTCCTGGAAGGAGGCGATGCGCCCCGGGGCGCGCTGATCGGGCCGGGGGCGGGCGAAGGCTTGGTCGAGGCCCGCCCAGCCCTGCAGGAGCGCGGCCTGAGCGGAGGCCGACAGCGCCCCGCCCTGATAATAACGCCACTGGTCGTAGGCCTCGCGCAGGCGGCTCTCGGGGACCAGGCCGTTGCGGTGGCCCTTGACCGCGGCGTCGAGCGCGTCGGTGCTGGCCGCGGCGCGCGAACGCATGAGGGCCGCCCCGTCCTCCCAGCCCGCGGCCGCCAGGCGCTCGCGCTCGGCGCGCGTACCGTAGTCGGCCCAGACCTCGAGCATCTCGGACATCGCGGCCTCGGCCTCGAGGCGGTAGGCCTTGTCGCGCTCCTTGGAGGCCGGGTCGTAGATCGGCAGGCGCACGCTGCCGCCCACGCCGAGGAGCTGGTTGGCCAGGAGGTCCTGAAACTGGACGCCCACCGAGACGGTGAGCTGGTCGACCCAGGGCAGCCAATCGACCAGATTGAAGGGCTCCCCGCCCAGCGACTCCTTGATCGCCTCGGGGTCGAGCCCCTTGAGGATCTCGACGAGCGGGTCGGCACCGGCCATGATCGACCTGATCTCGGCCAGCACGGCCTCGAGCTCGGCGGCCGAAAGGTCTTTGAAGGGCAGGGCATCGCTCTCGGGCCGGCCGGCCATGGCGTTGTAGCGCGCCGAGGCTTGCCGCAGGCGCAGTTCGGCGGCCGCCGCGCGCGCCGCGCCCTCGCGGCGGTTGAGCTCGCCCGGTCCGCCCTCGGCCATGACCCGGGCCATCTTGAGCTCCCACTGAGCCTCGGCGGCCTCGATGAGCGAGGCCTGCCACTGCTTGGTGAGCTCCATCATCCGGTACTGCAGGCGCATGCCCTCGCGATAGACGGCGTGGACCTTCTGCTCGACCAAGGCTTTCTGGGTCTTGTTGAGGGTCAGAGTGGTCTGCGTGCCGGCGGTGAATCCCCCGCCCACCGCGCGGTCCGAGATCGACTCGCCGATGGGGTTCGAGGTGAACCCCACCATGCCGCGCACGCGCGTGTTGTCCATGAGCGCCCCGGCGCGGCGCAGCTCCTGGAGCTCCTTGGCCAGGCGCCCGATGTCGCCGCGCGCCAGGCGCGAGGCCACGTCGCGCTGGAAGACTTCCCTCAGTTCCTTTACCTTGTAAGCGTCAAGCGCGGCGTCGAAATCCGTGAGCGCCCCCCCGCCCTGGAGCTCCTCGGCCGCGCCCTGGGCCACCGAGCGCCAGAGCTGGCCCAGCGTGAAGGAGGTGTTGAGCTGGAGGGTCAGGCGCTCGGGCATGCCGGGATAGCGCGTGCCGTAGCCCAGCGCCACCTCGGAGGTCTCCCCGAGCTTCTTGCCGGCCTGCAGGTAGTAGGTCCGCGCGTCGCCGATGAGCCGCCCCTCGGCGCTGACCGCCACGCCGTAGTCGGGCAGGGCCACGGTGACCTTGTCGGAGTAGGCGTTCTGGCGCTCGCCCATCTCCGCCCCGGCGCGGTTGGACAGGACCATCCAGGGCTTGCCGTCGGCGGCGCGCAGGGTGAAGCCCTTGAGCACCGAGACCCCCAGGGCGTCCTGGTTGTAGTCGTCGGTGCCCTCCTGGCGCGCCCAGTAGAGGTCCACGGTGAAGGCGTCCTGGGAGTCCATGAGGCGGCCGATGTCGAAGCTGGGACCGACCTGGGTGCGCTTGTAGTATTTGTCCTCGCCGTCGGAGCGGATGACGGCGCGCGGCATCTCCGGGTCGAGGCCGGTGAAGTCCAAATCAATCGTCTGCAGGAAATAGCGCGGGTCCTTGGCGAAGACCTGCTGCTGCTCGGCGTTGAGGCGCATGACCTCGGAGAACTTCAGCGAGCTCTTGAGGCTGCCGCCGTAGAAGTAGGGCTTGTCCTTGGTCTGGGACACGGCGCCGTCGGCGAAACCCGTGAAGGCCACGTAGAGCTTGTCGCCGAAGAGCAGGACCGCGAAGTCCTCGAAGACCATCAGCCGGCTCTGGCGCGCCGTGGAGGCCATCTTGGTGTCGGGCGGGATGTCTTGGATGAAGCGATGGAAGTCGACGTTCAAGTAGTTGACCCAGTTCTTGCCCTGGATCGACTCGATCTGGACGTCGACGCCCTTGTCGCCCCACGGGGCGTTCTCGTCATTGGGCGGGCTGGCGAACTGGTAGCCGGTCACCGAGACGTTGTTGCCCCAGAGCTTGGCGACGTTGCCGAGCGTCACCCAGTTCGAGGACTCGAGGCCATGCGGCACCGAGAACTCGGTCTGGTAGACCATGTAGAAGCCGTCGGCCTCCCCGAAGCCGATGACCTTTGAGCCCGGCATGATGTCGGAGAGAGAAGAGGGGTTCTCGAGCAGCTGGCGCTTGACGGCCGAGAGGTCCCGCCCCGAGGAGGCGCGCGTGAGCAGCGACGAGAATACGGCGTCGATGAAGCGCCCGAAGTCCTTCTTGGGGACGACCAGGGCCGCGGTGGCGTCGCCGGTGTCGGCTCCCATGTACCAGCTCGAGCCCGTAAAGCGCAGCTGCTCGATGCGGTGGCGCAGCTGGGGGTCGAGAGAAGCGGGGTCGCGCAGCTCCTTGAGCTCGGCCGAGAGCCGGGCCTGGCGGTCTTCGATGCTCTTGAGGGTCCAGTCGAGGACCTCCTCGGAGCGCTTGAAGCGCTCTTCCACGTCGCGGAACTGGAAGTTCTGCTCGAGCACGGCGCGGGTCTTCTCCTGCACCCGGCGCAAGTCCTCCCCAATCCGCTTCAGCGCGCTTTCTTCCGGATCGTTGAGCTGCCCCATCCAGCGGTTGAGCTTCGTGCGCTGCTCCTGGAGGTCGTCGAAGGTCTTCTGCAGGGTCTCCTTCATCTTTCGGATGGCGTCGACCTCGTTCTGGGTGACCGTGCCGGAGTTCGCGTAGATGTCGCGGGTCGAGTCGTAGTAGGTCCCCATCCGCGCCACGGTGTCGAAGGAGGCCTGGTCCCAGCCGACCTTCATGCCGTAAAACGACATCCCCGCGCGGGTCACCGCGTTGAGCGCCGAGTAGACCCGCACCTTGCGGTCGATGACCGAGTCCCCGCTCTCCCCCGTCCCCCCGGCGCGCACGTAGGCCACGTCGTAGTCGAGGTCCCGGGTGGCGTCGGCCAACGCGGCCTTGGCCTGGGTGAGGAAGGCCTCGGCCACGGGAATGCGGTCGTAGAGGTTCTCCTTGGCCGCCGCCACCACGGCGTCCGAATAGAGGAAGCGCGCCACCGCGTAGGCCGCCGGGGCGCTCTGGAGGTCTCCGGCCGAGGACGGCACCAGACGCTTGGCGGCTTCGAGCGCCAGCAGGGCGAGCTGGGTATTGTCGTCGACCTTCGGCGTGGGCTGGGTACCGGAAGGCACCAGGCCGTCGCCGCCGCCCTCGAGGCTGACGTCGCCGGACTTGGCCTTGTACTCGGCGCCGATCTCCGCGAGCAGGTCGCCCAGGGTCTGCAGGGCGCGCCCGTCGACTAAGGCCTGAACGCGGTCGACGCTGCCGGGGTCGACGCCGAGGCCGGTGGGCAGGCGGCGCGCGGCCAGGTCGTGGCGCCCGCCGGTCATGGCGTCGATGCGCTCGAGGATGCCGTTGATGTCGGTGTTGCGCTCGTTGAGCTCACCGGCGCGGGTCGCCTTCTCGGCCGTGAACTGCGTGATGAGGCGAGGCAGGCTCTTGGGCAGGGTCTGGCCGTAGACCTCCTCGGTCTCCGTGTTGTCGGGGTCCTTGAGCTTGGCGATGTTCGCCAGGTGCTCCTCCACGCCCTTGTGATGGCCGCGCTCGTCGTCGTAGCCGGTCGACAGCTCGCGGAAGCGCTGGCGCCGCGCCTCGATGTTCTGCAGGCCGCCGGCCGTGTCGCCCTCCTTGGCCCCGTTGGCGGCCAGCGCCCAGGGCAGGGTCTTCTCGAGCGCGTCGCGCGTGCCCTCGAAGAGCCGGATCTGGCCGTCGAAGAGCTTGGCGTACTTGTCGCCGCTCGGGTCGTAAGAGCGAACCGTGCCCTGCTGGAACGGGATGGCGTGGGCGCTCAGCATGGTCCGGGCCTCGGCAAGCACCGGTGAGATCGACTGCAGGAGCGCGCGCTTGCGGTCGATGAGCCCCTGGTTCTGGCCCTGCGGGAAGCCGGCCCGCACGTAGGCCTCGTCGGCGGCGACGTCGGCCAGCACGGCCGAGACCACGCCCACCACCCCGTCGTAGAGCGCGGCGGCCTGCGGCAGCGGCGAGGACAGGGCGTCCTGGATGCCGGCGACGGTGGCGTCGGCCTCCGACCACTCGACGGCGACATGCCCGGCCGCTGGGATGAGGCGGCCCACCTTGAGCAGGGCGACCCGCGCCTTCTGGTTCTGGGCGGTCTCCTGGCCCGGGATCTCCACGGCCTTGAGCTTGTCGGGGTAGCCCTCGATGGCGGTGCGGAAGGCCTCGAGCCCCAAGCCCGAGAGGGAAGGCAGGTCGACGCCCGGCAGAACGGCGCGGATCTCGGCGGCGGCCGCGTCGACGCGGGCGCCCAGCTCGCGCGCCTCGGAGACGCGCGCCGCGGCGTCGCTTCGCGCGGCGCTCAGGCGGCGGGGCAGGGAGACCGGGTGGGAGTCGCCGAAATCGTCGGCCTCGCTGCCGGCGTAGTCCGGGTCCAGACGGTCGCGGAACTTGTCGCGCGTGGACTTGTAGGAGGCCAGCTCGGCCTCCCACTGGGCTCTGCGGGCGGCCAGGATCTGCAGGGTCTGAGCGGCGGAGGGATTGGAGACGCTGACGTCCGGGACGCCCGGGACGGCCACGACGAGCACGCCGGCGAACTCCACCGGGGCCCCGCCGATGCGACCCAGGCCGTCGGAGACCTTGCCGGCGTAGGCATCGACGTCGGCCAGCCTCTCGCGCAGGCTCTTGAGCGAGGTGAAGTCGGGGTCGCCGGGCTTACCGTCGGTGTTCCAAGAGACCAAGGTCGGCAGGAGAGCCTTGCGGCGGCCGTACTCGGCCAAGGCGCCCGCGCTCGAGCCCCGGTCCTCGGCGTCGATGCGGGCCAGCAGGGTCCGGAGCTCGGAGCGGAACGACGATATCCCTTCGACCGCCGTGCGGGTATGCTCCTCGAGCTCGGTCATGTCGGTCAGGGAATTTTGGCTGTCGGCGACGTCGGCGGCGACTTCGCGGCGCCATTCCTCGAGCCTGGCTTTCTGGAGCTCGGCCTCGGCACGGTCGCGCTCGGACTGCTCGGCGGTGAGGCGGATCTTCTCGAGCTTGGCGTCGAGTTGACGCTGCATGTCGAGGATGGCGCGCTGGGCGGCCTCGATGGTGTTGAGCGAGAACGCCAGGTCCATGACCGTGGCCAGACGCGCCATGTTCTTGTGGAACTCGAGCATCTCCTTGCCGCCGCGGCGCTCATTGAGGGCCAGCTCGCGGGCCCGGGCGGCCGAGGCGAGCAGGCGCTCGAGCGAGTCGCGGTTGGTCAGCTCGGCGCGCGCCTCTCCGCGCAGCTTCTCGAGCTCGGCCACCAAAGGCTCGATGCGCCGCCCGGCCTCGGCGTCGACCGGCGAGCGCCGCCGCGCCGGCGAGCCATCCCCGCGGCCCTCCTGGAAGTCGGCGAGCGCCTGACGCGCGGTCTTGACCAGGGCCAGGCGTACTCCCACCGACTCGAGGTAGCCCGTGGCTTGGCGCTCGGCGGGCAGGAGGCCGCGGTAGTAGTCGGCCAGGTCCTCGAGCTTCCCTAGGGCCGCGGAGCCGTCCTTGGGGTTCTTCAAGTCCGTGATCTCGGCCAGCTTCGATTCGACGGCCGCGCGATCGGTCTTCTCGGCCAACAGACGCAGGGTATCCTCATAGGCGCGCTGGTCCGTCTCGCTGATGGGGTTCGACTGCTTCTCGAGCTCGGCGAGGCGGCTTTCGCGGCCATCGATTCGGTCCTCGAGGGCGGCGACCGCGGCGCGGGCGCCCAGGATGGAGGCGACGACGGAGGCGCCTCCCGGGGCCCCGCCTCCGGCGTGCGGCGGGGCGATGACGGCCTGCGAGACCGCGTCATCGTAGTTTCCGTAAAAGAGGCCGTGGGTGTAGTGATACGCCGTGTCGGTGATGTTCAGGCCCATCGCGTTCTGGAGCTTGTAGATGAGGACGTTGCCCCAGGTGATCGCGCCGCCGAACGGGATGGGGCTCTGCCCCTCGGGGCGCTCGACGGCGGCGGCGACGGTGGAGAAGAGCTTGAACTCGTGCCCCGTGGCGCCCTTGAACGCCGGGGTGACGGCGGCGTCGAGGCCGCCGGCGTAGCTCATGATCCCCTCGATCTCGGCGCCGACGGTCAGCAGCCCGAAGAGCGACTTGAGGTTGTCCTTCCAAAAGCGGGCGCTCAAGAGGGTCCCCACCAGGCCGTACCAGAAGGCGCGCTCGCGCAGGCGCGGCGTGTGCAGGCGGCCCTGGCCGCGGTCTTCCATGAGCCGGGCGCGGACCGCTCTCGGGTAGGTGAGCATGGTCGAGAGCGTGAAGGCGTTGAGCAATCCGCCCACCGTGAGTTCGTCGACTAGGACCCCGAAGGCGTGACCCAACATCGCGGAGAGCCCGCCGCCCACCAGGGGCAGCCCGGCCGCGGCGGCCGGCAGGCCGTGGGCCAGCCAAGCCAGGGCCGGCCCCAGCACCGGCACGCCGGTCAGGTGGAAGGCCAGTATGGGCATCGGCACCGCGCCGGTGACAAATCCCATCGCCAAGGCGCTCAGGATGGCGAGCGTAGCGCGGCGGAGGACGAACTTATAGAGCGGCGCGGCGAAAGGGACGACCACCCAGCGGCGCAGGCTCCGGGCCCAGGGCTTGGCCAGGAAGCGATGGCGTGCGGTGAGGCCGCCGAGGAACTGGGCCTGCAGGGCCGACTCGAGCCACTTCTCGGCCAGCGGAGGACGGGCCAGCATCTCCCGGGTCAGGGTCCCGGCCGCGCGGGCCTTCTCGATATCGAGGGCCTGGCGCACGGCGAAGAAGTCTTCGCCGCCGCGGCGGAACTCATAGGTGGCCGCGCGCCGGAAGAAGCCGAACAGGAACGAGTCGAAGAGGTGGTAGGGCAGGCGCACGGTCAAACCGATGACGTGCTTGTGCACCGCGAGGAAAGAAGACCAGCCCTGGTACTTCTTGTGGTCGAGATGCTCGTACTCGGCTCGGTTGCCGGCCTGCAGGCGGTCGTAGACCGCCAGCCAGCCCGCGCGCTCGGAGTTCTCGTAGAGCGCGAAGCGGCGGCCTAGCGCCACGACCGTCTCGCGCGGCATGCCGAACTGGCGCGCGATGCGGTCGATGACCTGGGGGACCGTGGCGCTGGCGGGCAGCGCCCCGAGGGCTTCGCGGCGGACGCCGTGCACGCTGCGGAACCCGAGGAAGTCCTCGCTGAGGTGGGAGCGCGGAGCCTCGGCCTTCGCGGCGCCGCCGGCCGCGGAACTTGTGGGGTCGGAGACCCCGTTGGCCGCGGCCGGCACCGCGCGGAAGCGCATACCGTTGGTCTTGGCGGGAGCGTTCGAGAGCAGCGGGCGACGGAAGGTCTCGGCTCCGTCGACCGCTCCCTGGGAGGCTGCGCGCGACTCGCCGCGCAAGAACGAGAACGCCGCCGCGGCCCAGCCTTTCGAGGCCGCGGCCGGCGCGGCGATGAAGGCCGCCGCCTCCGGAGCGTTCTCCGGGTTCCCCCCCGCCGCGTCATGGCCGATGACGCCGACCAAGCCGGCGGCTTCGGCGCGCGCCGCCAGCGGCGCCTTCACGCGGCTGACGGACTTGGGGAGTTGGGCGCGGGCCGCGGCCGCGGGTTGGACGGCGGGCGAGCCGGCGGATCGGATCGTGGGGCCGGCCACGGCCTGCGGCGAGGCGAGCGACGGGCCCGAGAAGGTAGGGATCGACGAGTGCGACAGCGACGGCGCGCGCAGGACGCCGGCGGCGACCGAACCGAGAGGGGCGCCGGGAAGGGCGGCAGGCGCCACGCGCGGCACGATGACCTCGGCCGCGAAGGCCTGAACGCCAGGCGTGCCTATGAGGAGCGCCGCGCACAGCCCGACGGCCAGGGCCTTGCGCAGAGCGTCGGCGAAGCTCGTCCGCACGTCTACAGGATAGCCGCCGCCCCTCCGGAGCGTATGAGCCTTAGGGACGCTATAGGGAGGGTAGTCGGCCCTCTGTTTTGTAGGACTATGGACCCAGGGGCGGGTGCCAGACTTAAGGGTGTGTCTGGACCCACCTCAATTCGCGCCGCCGCGAGGACGGCAGGGAACTAATTCCGACGTTTCGCGTACTAGTAATATGACCTCGACAACAGCCGTTGCGGTAACTCTTACAAACCACGAACTGGATTGCCGTCTGCAGCGACTAGCGCGCGGAGAACGGCAGGTGATCGTGATCCTTCTGGCCCATTTGCAGGAATTCGACCGTCGACGCGCCCCTGAGGACAAAGGCTACCCGTCGACCTTCGCCTACTGCACGGAACGGCTTGGGCTTTCGGAGTCCGAGGCTTTCCTGCGCATACGCTCCGCCCGTGCCGCGCGACATCACCCCGACGCGCTCGAGATGCTCGCCAAAGGCGAGCTGCATCTGAGCGGATTGGCGCGCCTGGCACCATACCTGACGCCGGAGAACGCGGAGCAATCGCTCTCCGCCGCTCGCGGTAAGACTCGTCGAGAAATCGAACGCCTAGCGTTGACTTTCGAGCATGGCGGGCCGAAAGCCGATGTGATCAGAGCGCTGCCGGCACCGGCGCAGGCCCCGACACCGCAGGATGAGAATACACTCACGTTCCCCGTCGCAGAGGTCTTGTGCCAAACCCCGCCCCTGGAATTGACGGCCTTTGTCTCGCCGCAGGAGGACTCGACAAAAGACCGCCTCGTTCGGATTTCTTTCACCGCGACGGAGGGACTCTTCGCGGATATCGAGAGGGCCAAGGGCCTGCTCCGCCACAAGCACCCTGACGGCCGCTTAGAGCACGTCATCGGAGAGGCCATAAAGATGCTGCTGGACGCCAAGGACCCGTGGAGACAAAGGGGGCGCGGGAAACCCGGCCGCGCGTCGAATCGGAAGCCGAACGGCCGTTCCCGCCGGATCCCCAAGCGCGTGCGCGAGGCGGTCATGCGGCGCGACGAAGGCCGCTGCGCCTACGTCGCCGAAGACGGAAGGCGCTGCGGCGCAACGGAATGGCTCGAGTACGACCACATCAAGCCATGGGCATTGGGAGGAAGTTCGGACGACCCGGCTAACGTCCGTGTCCTATGCCGCGCCCACAATCAGGATGCGGCGCGAAAGACATTCGGGCCGCGGAAGGACGAGCGACGCTAAGACCTAGGCGGGAACGCGCCGCGTCCGCCCGCGCGCGTCGGTGAAGACCCAAACGGGCGAGGTGCCGCGGCGCGCGGCCAACTCGACGCGGACGGGAGCGAACCAATGGGCGCCGGCCTTGAGGGCCGTGTAGGCCTCCGAGAAGGCGGCGATATCCTGGAGTCCGCTGTCCCAGAGCGTGTCGCCCTTGATCGTGCCCTTCTTGACGCCGATGCGCTTCTCCCAGACCGTGAGGATCTGGCCGGTCTTGCGGGAGTGGAAGACGTAGACCGGGTGGGCGCGCGGGTCGTCCAAGTTGATCGTCACGCGCACGAGGCGGGCGTCCGGGGCCTTCTTGCGCGCGCGGGCCTGGGCCTTGGCCTTGCCGGCCGACAGGGCCTCTGCGTCCATCTTGCGGGCGTCGGCCGGGAGTTGGGAGAAGCTGCGCGGCTTCTTGCCGGCCAGGCCGGTGGGGTTGGCGCCGCGGCGCGTCTTGGGCGCAGAGGCGGCCTCGGCGGGGACGATGGCTTCGACGGCGTCCTCGAGAGCCTTCGACGCGGCGGCGGCCTCGGCCTGGCGCGCCAGGGCGTCCGCGTCGGTCGAAGCCGCGGGGGTCGGCGTCGGGTCGGCGGTCTTCAAGGCGGCAGGTTCCGGCGTCGCCTCGGCAGAGTCCGAGACGCCGTTGACGACGAGGTCGTCGGGCTTTACGAGCACCGGCACGACGAACATCGCGCCGGTGTTGTCGCTGACGACCTTGAACTCGCCGGCCTTCACATGGTCGATGAGGGCCTGCTCCACGGGGATGACATGGTTCTGCCCCGTGCTGTAGTCGTAGATCGAGACGCCCTCGTTGGTGCCCAGGCGCGCCGTCAGCGCCTGCGCGGCCGCCTCCCCTTCCAGGGTGGCGGGAGCGAGGTCCTTGGCGGCCTCTAGTTTGGCCGCCTTCTCGGCCGCCTTCTCGCTCTTCTCGGTATGGTTGGCCCAAAGCTTCTTTCCGATCTGGACGGCGAGCATGACGCCGACGTTGATGCCGATCAGGGCCGGCCACGAGAGGCCGAAGGTCGGGATGTAGCTCGTCAGCGCGGACAGCGCCGGAAGGGGGATGAAGCCGGTGACGACTCCGAGCGCGCCCAGCCCTAGGGCGACAGGGATAGCCCACTTGGCCGCCGTGACCAGCGTCGAGCCGCCGGGGGCGGGCAACTCGTCGGCTTTGATTCCGTTGGCCGCCGGCCCGGGACGGCCCAGCATGGTCCGCCGGGACAAGCCCGCCCGGTCGACCGGCGCCGCCACGGCGCCGCCGCTCGAGTCGCCGCGCAGGGCCGAGAATGAAGCCTCGCCCCACTCTCTTGAGGCCTGCGGCGAAGCGATGACGCCGGCGGAAGGGGCGACGAAGGAGGCCGCCTCGGGGGCCAAGTCCCGGCTCCGGCCGGAGACGTTGTGTCCGATGACGCCGACCAGGCCCGGGGCGTCCTGGCGGCCCGCCAGGGGGGCCGCCACGCGACCCAGCGGGTCGGGCTGGAGCACGGCCGCGGCGGTCGGTATAGCCGCCGGCAAAGCCACGGCCCGGGCCGGCATGGCCGTCGGCGCCAGAGCGGCCGGCGTCGTGGTCAGAGTGGGCGACGGCATCGCCGGCGCCGTCATGGCCGGCAGGCCGGACGTCATGCGGGGGATGCGGAGGGCCGCCGCGGCCCCGACTGGGAGGGTCGGCAGGCCCGTCGGAGCGACGACGGGCGCGGCGATCTTGGCGGCGAAGGCTTGACTGCCGGGCGAGGCGAGGAGGAGGGCGGCGGAAAGGCCGCCGGCCACGGCCTTGCGGAAAGCGTCGGCGCAGGTCATCCCCACACCATCAGGGTAGCCGGGACGCGCCGGAGGGTAATGAGCCTTAGGACCATCTCAAAGGGGGTAGTGGGCCCAGGCCGATCTGGGTCCTCGGACCCAGGCCGAAAACCGTCCTTAATTGCGCGAGACCCGGCTGGTTTCCATGGCCCGGATGAGCTGGCTGACCGCCGACGGGGTGCGGCTGAAGAGGCGGCTGATGGCGGTGACGCCCATGCGCGCCTCCTTCCACATCCGGTAGATCGCTTCCTTGCGCACCGCGGAGATGTCCCGCCACTGGCTGCGGCCCAGCAGGGTCTCCTGGTCGACGCCGTGCTTGGCGACGACCTCGGCCAGGATGGCCGCCGAGCTCAGCAGGGCGGGCCCGTCGCCCTGGCCCTCGAGGCCTGCCAGGCGCTGGGCCTCGGCGGCGAAGGCCGGCGTGCCCACGCAGAAGCCCTTCACCGTGGGCAGCTCGCCGTCGGCGTCCTTGACTCGCTCCTTGATGTACTGGAGGTAGCGCACCGACTGCTTGAGGCGGTTGGCGGCGATGGTCTTGAGGACCGGGGCCGAGTCCACCAGCTGGTCCTTGACCTCGGCCTCGACGTAGGCGGGACAGGAGGACCACTGGTAGCGCCAGGCGCGCTCCTTGAGGCCCTCGCGCACGGGGGCCAGGTGGATGTAGCGCGTCACTTCCATGAGGAAGTTCTGCTTGTCGACCAGGAGGGCCTTGTAGCGCCCCTGGAAGACGTGGCCCACCGAGCCGTGCTCGGAGTTGAAGTGCTTGGTGTAGGCCGTGTTGAAGCCCTGCATGACCTTCGAGAGGTTGGCCTGACCGGTCTCGATGAGGAGGTGCACGTAGGAGTTCATGAGGCAGTAGGCGTAGACCTTGAGGTCGTAGCGGTCCTTGTAGGCCTTGAGGAGGGTGATGAAGGCCCGCCGGTCCTGGGTGTTGAGGAAGATGTCCCGGTTGTTGTTGCCTTGGAGCACGACGTGATAGCAGGCTCCGGGGAATTGGATTCGGGTCGGGCGTCCCATGTTAGGCCTCATTGTACCAGAAGTGGTGCCAGGCTTAAGAGCATGACAGGTCCATCATACTCCCGACCGCGCCGAGCCTCTATGAGACCATTAGGTAAGAGAGGGGGCGAATTAGGACCTAGGCCCCCGCGGGACCTTGGACTACTTCACGCGGTAGATGACGAAGGCCGCGTTGCGGTAGCTCTCGTCGAGCCCCGCCAGCGGGGCGCCGGCGGGCCGGAGAGCGAAAGCCGAGGAGACGTCGTCGACCGACCGCAGCAGGCGCGGCGCGTCAAGCTGGCGGTCGGCGCGGTCGCGCTCCGCCAGGGTCTCCTCGTAGCTCCCCGAGCGCGCGAAGTCCACGCCCATGCCGGTCAGGCGCCGGGCGTGGACTCCGCTCAGCCCCGTGCAGGCGTGGATGACGTCGTAGAACGTGGCGGCGGCGTAGACCGGACGCCGCGCCTCCGCCGTGAAGACCGACTGGTCCATGGAGAGCGGGATGAACCACCGGCTGCCCTCCGGCGTGCTCCGGGCGTAAGCCAGGGCCGCCGTCCACTCCGGGGCGGGCGGCCGCGGCCCCCAGCCGCCGGCGCGCAGCGCCAGCGCGCAGGCCGCGGCCACCAGACCCAGCAGCTCGGGCCGCCAGGCCTTGCCCCAGGGCCGGGAGCCCGCCCAGCCGGCGGCCGCCGCCGCCGCGGCCGCGGCCGCGCAAGCCGGGGTGAACATCAACGAGGCGAAAAGCCCTCCTCTGATAGGAAGGACGGCCCGCGCTAGGGCGGCGAAGCGCTCGGGAGCGGCCGACCAGACCGCGCTGAAAGCCGCGGCGCCGCCGAGGGCGGCCCAAGGCAGCGCCGCGGGCAGACGGGAGCCGAAGGCGGTCAGAAGCGCCGCGCCCATGCGTGTGAGGACGTCATAGGAAGAGGAGAGAAACAGCCCGGCCCCCGAGGCGGCCGCGACGACGAACGGACGGTCTTCCTCGCACCACGTCCAAAGCCAGCGCGCGGCGGCCGCCAAGCCGAACAGGTTGAGGTACCACAGACTCTTGAGCCAATCCACGCGGACGGCTATCGCCCAGAGTCCGCTGGAGCGGACCTCGCCGGGGAAGGCCTCGAAGATCGAGCTGACGACGCAGCCGAGCAGGACGACTCCCGTCATCCTCGCCAGGCTGGCGCCGTGGCGGAGTCGGCCGAATCCTCCGAATGCCGCCAGCCAGGCGGCCCCGGCCAGCGCGAACACGACGTCCCCGCGGTTGGCTCCCTCGAGCAGGCTTATCTGGGGACTCTGGTAGCGCACGCTGGCCAGGAAAGCCAGAGGCCCGGGGTCATCGGAGCCTGCCGAGCGGAACCAGCTCATGAGGCCGGCACAGTAAGCGGCCATGCCCGCGGCGCGCAGGAGGGCGGCCCGCAGCTCCCTGCCCCCGCCGGCGGCCAGAGCCAGAGCGGCGTCCTCGACCACGATGAGGGCGAGCAGATATATCGCGGGGTTGGCGTTGAGGAGCACCGCCGCCCCGGCGATGACGTAGGCCCGCGTCCGCGCCCCCGCCAGGAAAGACTCCAGCGACCAGAGCACGGCGGGGACGGCGAGCAGATGGTTGAGGCGCCCGTTGAGGATCGCCGCCGTGCCGAGCGGGACGAGGCTGGCGCCCGCGGCGAAGAGCAAGGTGCCGATGACGGCCGCCTCGTCGTCGCCGCAAAGCCGCCGCAGGAGGCGCCGGAGCGCGACCTGCCCGACGAGGAAGAAGACCAGCCGGAGGACGGCCACGGCCCAAAGCCAGAGGTCGGCCAGGCCCAGGGCTCCCAGCGCCGCGGCCACGGCCTTGGTGCTCAGGAGATACGGGCCGCAGCCCGCCGACTCCGCGTAGATGTCGCCCGGGACCGAGCGCCCCAGCGCGTGCTCGAGGAGCTGGAGATCCGGACTGCGGTCTTGGAAAAAACCCTGGCCGAGGACGAAGAGGGCGAGGCAGCCGGCGGCCCAGAGCGACCAGCGCAGCCGACCCCCGGGCGCCGCCGCCATGGGCGTCAGGCGGCCGGGCGCATCAGCTTCAGGCTCTGGCGGATGTTGTCCGGCGTGAACTCGTAGAGGTAGTTCGCCTCCACGTGGCAGGCCAGCGCGCAGGTCGAGCAGGTCCGCCGGTAGAGCGGCAGCTCGTCGAAAGCCTGCTGGAAGGGCTTCTCGAGGATGCTGATCCCGCGATAGCCGTCGGCGGCCTGCTTGTCCGCGCCGTCGAGCATGGCCACGCCGGCGTAGCCCGCGTGGTCGAACTCGGCCGGGAAGCAGGGGTACATGTTGCCGTTGGGGGCGATGATGCAGTAGCCGATGCCCGCAAAGCAGCGCTTCATCTCGCCCTCGCCCAGCACGAAGTCGAGATAGCGCTTCGAGGTCCGGAGGTTTGGCGAAGCGGCCACGGTCCGCACCATCTCCTCCATCTGGCGCTTGCTCGCGTCCTGGTCCGAGCGCTTCGTGAAGCCGGACTGGATCATGCCCACCATCCAGTGCAGCTTGTGCTTGACGATGATGTCGGCCATCTCCGGGACGCAGGCCGCGTTCATCGAGCTGAGCGTGGAGAGCGCCGCCACGGGGATGCCGGCCCCCTGCGCGGCCGAGACCGCCTCGACGAACTTCTCGAAGTTCCCCGGCCCGCGGATCTTGTCATGCACCTCGCGGCCGCCGTCGAGGCTCAGGAACAGGAGGTTGATGCCGCGCAGCCAGTCGATGTTGCGCTTGACCAGCCAGCCGTTGGACACCACCGAGACGATGAGACCGCGCTGACGGCAGCGCTCAAGGATCCGGCCCATGTCCTTGCGCATCAGCGGCTCGCCGCCGGTAAAGCCCACCCGCGTGGCGCCGGCCTCCGCGATCTCCTCGATGAGCTTGAGGAAGCGCTCGGTGGAGATGTCCTCCTTGGTGTCGGAGTTCTCGGACTGGCAGTGGGAGCAGACCAGGTTGCAGCGGTGGGTGGCCGAGATGGTCACCGCCAGGGGCAGGCGCTTGCCCGCGTACATCGCGTTGTGGTCGGACTCCCGCAGGCCGAGCTGGCCGTAATCGGCCCCCGCGTAGAGCCTCAGGAGCTTCGCGCCGAAGTCGACCGCGCCCATGTTATTCCCCCGCCCCCAACGCCTCGTAGATCCCGCGCAGGGCCTCGTCGATCGGTGTCAGCGCGTATTCGAGCTCACGCTCGGCCTTTCGGGATGAGTAGTAGCCGAAGCCCGCGGCCAACCTGCCTGTGTCGCGTCCGATGCTGCCGCCCATGGACTCGACAAGGCAGCCCGCCGTCGGCAGGAGAGCGCCCGGCAGCGGCAGGAGCGGCCCACGCGCCCCGCCCAGAGCGGCCACTTTTGAGAAATATTCCCGGAAGCCCAGGTTCGCCCCGCCCAGGATGTAGCGCTCGCCCGAGCGTCCCTTGCGCCAGGCCGCCACGAGCCCCCGGGCGGCGTCCTCCACGGGGGTAAAGCAGCTGCCGCCCGGCGGGTACGCCAGGACCCCGCCCGCGGCGGCCTTCTTGAAAGCGGTCTTTTGCACCCCGCGCATGCCTCGGGCCCCGATGAGGGTCCCGGGGTTGACGACGACGGCGTCGAGCCCCCGACGGGCCGCTTCCAAGACCAGCTCCTCGCCGCGGCGCTTCGAGAGGAAGTAATCGATGCCTCCGGCGTCGAACGGGCTGGATTCGTCGAGGACGTCCGGCCGGCCAGAGAATCCGACGGTCCCCACGGTGCTGCAATGCACCAGCCGGACCTTGAGCCCCGCCAAGGCTTCGAGGAGCGCCCGCACGCCCGCCACGTTGACCTCGGCGCGCCGCCGGCGGTCGCGCTTGAGCAGGGAGGTGCAGGCGGCCAAGTGGAAAGCGGCCTCGCAGCCAGAAAGGCCCCGGCGAAGGTCCTCGGCGCTGGTCAGCTCGCCGGCCACGGCGCGGTGGCGCAGGCCGCGCAGGACCTCCAGGTCCGAGCCGGGGCGATGGAAAGCCACCGTCTCGATCCCCTCGGCGTCGAGGAGGCGCACGAGGTTGCGGCCGAGGAAGCCCGTGGCGCCGGTGACGAAGACCCGGGGCGCCATCAGCCGCGCTTAGCGTACTGCGTGAGCAGGTTCATGATGACCGGGACGTTCATGGTGAAGAGGGAGTGGTACTCGCTGCAGACCAGCGAGTTGCAGGCGATGCAGCCGTTCTGGCTCGTCCGCTCGAAGGCCTCCTTAAAGCCGAGCTCCACGGCGTTCTGCGCCTTCCCGTAGCCGAGCAGGGGGTCGCAGGAATAGAGGTCGCCGTTGGTCTGCATCACGCAGAAGTGGCGCGACGCCTGGCACTGGAGCGGCTTGAACTCCTTCATCACGTACTCTTCGGTCATATTGAAGAAATTGCTCTGGAAATAGGTCGTGGGCCAGTCCCGGACGTACTTGAGAGTCCGGTTCGACCAGGCGATCGGGGCGCCCTCGGCCTTGAGCTGGATCAGCTCCCGCATCAGGGCCTTATAATCCTCGTCCTCGATCTTGAAGGCGCCCGCCGCCTCGCGGTCGATCTTGACCCCGGCCATGAAGAACAGCGAGGTCGGGATCCACATGAAACCCATGGTCTTGGCCAGGTCGACCATGAAGCGGACATGGGGGCGGTTGGCCTTGGTCAGGACGCTCAGGACGTGGACCTTGATCCCCGCGCCGCGCGCGGCCTCGATGGCGGCGATGGCCTTGTCGTAGCTGCCCGGCCCGCGCAGGGCGTCATGGACGTCGCGCGGGCCGTCCATGCTCACCGAGATGGTCCCTACGCGCTTGAGCTCGCCTATCTTGCGCGGGAGGTAATAGCCGTTGGTGTTGATGTTGCAGTCGATGCCGACCGAGGCGATGTGGTCGACGAGCTCGCCGATGTCGCGGCGCACCAGCGGCTCGCCCCCCTCCAGGCTGATGCGCTCCGTGCCGCAGGCCCGGGCCTGGGAGATGACGTCCTTCATCGTCTCGAGGCTCATGTCCGGCACGGCGTGGTCGAAGTCGATGTAGCAGTACTTGCAGCGCAGGTTGCACACGTCGGTGATGTGCATGTTGAGCTGGAAGGGCACGCGCTTGCCGGTGAGGCGGGCCTTCAATAAATTAAGGCCGAAACTGACATTATTCATAGGGGGGGAGCCGTCTCAAGTATAACACTCCGCCCAGGGCCGCGCCACCGGGCGTTAATATATACTACGCACGCTCATGATCATCTCCCGGACGCCGTTCCGCATGTCTTTCTTCGGCGGAGGCACCGACTATCCCTCCTGGTACCGCGAGCGCGGCGGCACGGTCCTGGCGACCACGATCAACAAGTACTGCTACATCACCTGCCGCTACCTCCCCCCCTTCTTCGGCCACAAGAGCCGCATCCTCTACTCGAAGGTCGAGACCGTGGCCTCCAATGCGGAGATCGAGCATCCGGCGGTGCGGGCGATCCTCAAGCACCTCGCCATCGAGGAGGGCGTCGAGATCCACCACGACGGCGACCTGCCCGCGCGCACCGGCCTGGGCTCGAGCTCGTCATTTGTCGTGGGGCTGCTGCACGCCATGCGGACCCTCAAGCACCAGATGCCCGAGAAGATGGCGCTCGCGCGCGAGGCCATAACCATCGAGCAGGACGTCCTAAGAGAGAACGTCGGCTGCCAAGACCAGGTCAGCGCGGCTTTCGGGGGCTTCAACCGCATCGACTTCCAGCCCAGCGGCAAGATAGAGGTCGTCCCGATCGCCGTCAGCCAGGGCCGGCTCGACGACCTGCACGGCCACCTCCTGCTGTACTTCACGGGCTTCTCGCGCATCGCCTCGGTGATCGTCAAGGAGCAGCTCGAGCGCATGGGCGACACCCGCTCCGAGCTCGAGCGCATGCAGGCCATGGTGCGGGAGGCCACCGCGATCCTGACCGGCGGCGGGGACTTGGCCAGCTTCGGGACCCTGCTCGACGAGAGCTGGCGCATCAAGCGCACGCTGAGCTCGAAGATCTCCTCGCCGGCCATCGACGAGATCTACGACGCGGCCAAGGCGGCGGGCGCTTTGGGCGGGAAACTGCTCGGGGCCGGCGGCGGCGGCTTCATGCTGCTCTTCGCCAAGCCCGAGGCCCACGTGAAGATCAAGGAGCGCTTCAAGCACCTCATGCGCATCCCCTTCCGCTTCGAGGACGACGGCAGCCGCATCATCCTCTACCAGCCCGACGGCCTCCACGAAGCCCGCCCCTAGTCGGTGTCTAGTCGGTGTCAGTTGTTGAATAGTTGAATTGTTGCGAAGCAACAATTCAACTATTCAACAACTGACACCGATCACACCGATCAGAAGCCGCCGGGGTAGAGGGTGCCCGGCACGACGGGCTGCAGGCCGTAGAGCGAGGGGTCGAAGCTCCCGGCGTCCTGGAGGACTCCCGACGAGCGCAGCTGGTCGAGCTCGATCTGGGTCTGCTTCTCGGCGAGGTACTTGCGGACGGTCCCCTCGTAAAGCTCGGTGACAAATCCCTCGCGCCCGTTGGCGCGCGACTCGGCGACGAAGGCGTTGATGTCGGCCCAGCTCGGCGTGAAGCGGCCGTTGGAGAAGGCGATCTCGACGACCCGCGGGTGGGCCCGCAGCTGCTGGAAGATCGGCTCCGTGCGCAGCATCCGCATGAACACCGGGTCGCGCATCGCGGTCTGCAGGTCCAGGACCATCGAGAACCGGCGCACCGCCGCCTCGGGGTGGAAGGAGCGGCTCGGGTCGAGGCTCGAGTACACGCGGCCGAGGTCGATGCGGCCCTGAGCCTGCAGGAAGTGGGCCTCGCTGGCGAACTGCGGGTCGATGACCAGCATGTTGAAGTCGAAATAGCCGCCGAACTGGTCCGGACGGGGGTTGCGATAGCCCTTGAAGTCGAGGTCGAGGCCGCGTCCGCCGACCCGGGTGTCGAGGATAAGCAGCTTGACCTTGCCATCCTTGAGCCCGCCGAGGTTCATCTGCTGGGCGACGTTGGCCTCCGGCCGGTTGACGCGCAGGAGCTCGGCGTCGGAGAAGACCATCGAGATCTGGTCCGGGGTCAGGATCTTCATCCGGAGCAGGTACTTTCGGACCGCCTTGACCGTGCGGGTGTCCGGGAGGCTGAGGACCACGAGGGCGTCGGCCTGCTTTCCCGCCGCGAGCATCGCCGCGTCGTGGGACAGCGCCTCGCGCACCGCGTTGCCTATCTCGGTGAGCTTCCCGCCGGGGCCCTCGTGGAGCTTGAGCAGCACATCCTTGACCGACGCCGAGCCCACGCCGGCGATCTCGACCTTGTAGTTGCCGAGGTACTCCCGGAAGCGCGGGCCGGCGGTGCCGGAGAAGCCGACGAAGCGGGCGTTGAGGTTGTCGCGGACGAAGTCGTTGAGGGTGACCTGGGTCTTGTGCTCGTAGGGCAGGGTCAGGTCGGTGTTGTACTCGAGCTCCCAATAGCGCCGCGTCGGGGTGTCCATCGACTCGAACCACTGCCCGTTGTGGATGGCGTTCACCTTGCCGGTGATGTTGTCGACGCGGATGTTGGCCGCGTTGTCGGTGTAGCCCGTGGCGAGGTTGAGGAGCTCGGTCAGGACCCAGCTCGTGCCGCGGCCGGTGATCCCGCGCGGCCACAGGAGCGAGGAGCCCATCGTCCACAGCATCTTCCAGCGGACCTGGGGGGGTATGAACGGGTCGAACATGAACCCCCACATGAGCTCCTGGGCGTAGGTCCGCGTGAGGCCGACCTCGTGGGCCGTCATCCACTTAGACCAGCCCAGGGACCGGAGGCCGGGGACCTTGGACATCACCCATTGCAGGCCGGTGTACTGCAGGGCCAGCCGCGAGACGTACTCGGTGGCCGAGACGCCGGTGATCCGGCGCTGGAGGACGTCCACCGCGCGCTGAGGCGTCCACTCCAGGGCCTTGGCCTGATTCTCGAAGGAGCGCTCGAGGCCGGAGAGGGCGCGGCGCAGAGCGTCGGCCTCGAGGCCCTTGAGGCCCTGCAGGCGCTGGGCCCAGGCCTCGCCGGCTCGCGCGGTCTCGAGCTTGAGCTCGGTGAGGATGGACTGGGCGGCCTGGGCGCGGCTGGCCTCGGAGGCGTTGACCACGTCGTTGACCTTCTTGTAGTCGGCGCGCCAGCGCGCCGCCTCGGACTCGGCGGCCTTCAGAGCCTGGTGGAGCTCGGCCGCGGGCTTTGAGCCCGCCAGCCGGAGCTCACTCTTGATCAGGATCACCTTCCGCTCGGCGCTCATCAGCTTCTCATGGGCCTGGGCGCGCGCCTCGACGGCGGCCTGCTGCTCGGCGTTGAGCGGCTGGCCGATCCGCTGGCGGGCCTCGGCGGCCTGGGCGCGCAGGGAGGCGGCCCGGGCGTCGGCATGGGTGATGATCTCCGACGCCCGGCGCACGAGGGCCTGGGCCTCGGCGGGCGGCTTGCCGACGGCCTCACGGCGCAGGCTCTCGGCCAGTTGGTAGGCCGGGGCCTTCGAATTCGCCCGTTCGGTCAGCTTGTCGGCCCGCTCGAGGAGGGTCCGGGCCTCGGCCGGCGGTTTGCCATGAGCCTCTTGCCGCAGCGCCGCGGCCTCGGTGAGGAGCTTCTGGCGCGGGATCGAGAACACGTCGGCCGCAACCTCCAGGGTCTGAGCGGTGCGCTCGGGGGTCGTGGCCAGGCGTTCCGAGGTCTGGGTGACGCGGGTCTTGGAGTGCACGAGCTGGTACATGTCCTCGCGCATGCGGCGGAAGACCTCGTAGATCGGGTTCTCCTTGACCACGGAGCGCTCGACGAGGGAGGAGCGCTCGGAGACCAGCTTGCGCGCGGCCTGCTCCCAGCCCGGCTTGCCCTCGCGCAGAAGGTCCTTGAAGGCCCTGGCGTTGCTCTCGATGCCGGCGCGCGCCTCGGCGGTCTCGGCGATGATCTTGCTGGCGCGGGCCTCGAGCTTGGCCGCCTCGGTGACGTTGCCGGCCTCGCGCTGGACCTTGGCCACGCGCCGCAGGGCCGCGGCCTGCTTCTCGCCTAGCGGCGCGGTCTGGGCGAGGACGGCCTCCTGCTCGCGCAGCATGTCGGCGAAGCGGACCTTGACCTGCTTCCAGTCCGAGCGGCCCACCGCGCCGCGGTTGCGCACCGTCTCGGAGATGCGCGAGCCGGCCTCGAGGACGCCGGTCGACACGGCCGGGTCGGCCCCCCGGAGCAGTTCGCGCTGGTTCGTGAGGACCTTCTCGACGCGCTTGGCCAGGCCCTCGAGGCCCGCCATGTCGCCGCGCTTCTGCAGTTGGGTCATGCGCTCGGAGAGCGAGACGAGCTCCTCGGTGGTGCCGCGGAGCTTGGCCTGGGTCTCGCTCGGCGCCATCGTGTCGACCAGGGTCTGCTGGCGGCGGGCGTCCGAGGAGATGAGCTTGCGCACCTCGGCCGGCCCGCGGTCGAGGAGCTCCTTCATGCGCTCGGTGATGCTCTTGAGCAGGCGATAGCCCGAGTTCTCGCGCCCGATGCCGGCCGTGGTCTCGCCGATGGTCAGCGCGGGCTGGAGCGCCGCTCCGTCCATCTCGTCGCCCAGGATCCAGTAGTCCTCGGCCCCGCCCTTGTTCTCGAGCTTGTTCTGGGCGATCTTGGACTTAAATCCCTCCCAGGTGTCGATCGTCAGGTCGCTCAGGAGCTTCTTCATCGAGCGGAACTCGAGCCGGGCCTGGGACTCCAGGTTCGACTGCACGGTCAGGAAGATGGTCTTGAGCTTCTTGCCGCCGTGCAGGCCGGAGTCGGCCTCGGCCACCGGCAGGAGGCCCTCGTAAGCCAGCAGGGTCTTGCCGCCGCCGGTCTTCATGAGGAGGAAGGTGCGGATGACCTCCGAGGTGTTGGCCCCGTCCTTGGCCACCGAGTGCAGGAAGTGCATCAAGCCTTCGAACTGCTCCGGGCGCCAGCCGGGCAGGCTCCCGCCCTTCGCGTCGCGCAGGAGCGAAGGCGCGGCCTCCAGGTCCTTGACGGCCGTCTCGAGAAGACCATGGTCGCCGGGGCTGAGCTTCTTTCTGAGGCCTTCGACCTCCTGTTTGATCTTGTTGACCATCTCGTAGTAGGTCTTGCCCACCGCGGTCTCGAGGCTGGGATGTTCGTTGCGCCAGGAGGAGAGCTTCGAGAGCATCCCGTCGATAGTCTTGGCCACCAAGGGACTCGCGGCCCCCCCGCCCTTGGCCTCGGTCAACAGCGCGCTCAGGGCGCGCTGGGCCCGGCCGCTGGCGGTCCCGACCTGGTTGAAGGTGGTAAAGCGCGTCTGGATGGCCTCGAGGAAGTCCATCATCTTCGTGATGACGTTGAGCTCGTGGGGCGCCATCGCCGAGTTCTTCGCGCCGGTGCGGAACTCGGCGACCAGGTCCATGTACTTCGTGCCCCCTTCCGCCTTCCAGGTCTGGGTGCGCTCGAGCATCCCGTCGACGAACTTCTGGTAGACCGGCGTGGGGTTCGTGTTCTTCGACAGGGCCGTGAGCATCTCGGCGGCCTTGCCGGTGACGTGTTCCTCGGACTTGAGGTAGGGCTCGAGGATGGCCCTGGCCTGAGCCAGTTCGGCGGCGGGCACCGATTTGCCGCCGCGGTTTTGGATGAAGAGGACCCGGGCCACCTCCTCCTGGTGGCCGAGACGCACCAGGCCGAAGCCGTCGAGCCGCGAGCCCGGCTGGGCGGACATGATGCGCCGCGCCAGGGCCGGGCTCTCGAGGACCGCCGTCTCGAAGAGCCCCTGGGCCTGGTCGCGGACCTCCTCGGTGATGTGCAGACGGTCGTGCGTCCCGCGCTCCATCTGGCTGATGCGGTAGTACTCGTACGGGTTGGCCGGCTGGCGGCCGTTGTTGGTCACCGAGCGCTCGAGCTCGAGGCGGATCGCGTCGTACTTCATGTCCTTGGTGACCTTGAACTCGCCCTTCTGGCCCGTGGCCTCCATCAGGTTGAACTCGAAGAGCCGGGTGAGGAACGGGCGCTGGGGAGCGTTCTTGAGCGGCAGCACGGCGATGTCGGCGGCGGCGTTGGCGATGCGGTCGAGCTCGCCCGCTTTCTTGTACTCGGCGAACCCCTGCTGGCTGTGCTGGCTCTGCTCGACGGCCTGCGCGGTCCTGGCCGAGAAGGTCGGGATCAGGGCCCAGTAGGGCATCTCCATGGCGTGCATGCCGGCGGCCTGGGCGCGCTTGATGCGGCGCTCCACGTCGCCGGAGTCGACGGAGTTGAACTGGTACGAGGCGTGGTAGGCGATCGACTCCACGCCCTTGTTGAAGACGTAGTACTTGGCGAACTGGTCACCCATCGACACCGTGGTGCCGAAGACGGTGCCGGCCGTGCCGCCTTTGCTCATCATCCAGCCCAGGAAGCGGTCGCCCCAGTTGCCGGCGCTCTTGCCGCCCAAGGCGGTCCAGCCGCGCTGGATCAGCGAGACGCCGTTGCCGAGCACGCCTCGGTTGGCCAGCGAGCTGGCCGCGTTGGTCAGGAAGCTCTCCTCGAAGGCCGTCGAGGGCAAGCCGAAGTAGAGGACCCAGCCGTTGGCGGCGCCCCACTTAGCGCCCGACTTGTAGCCTTCCGAAAATGCGTGGGCGCCGCTCGTGTAGCCCGAGTTGGGGCTGAACTCGTGGCTGGCCCAGTTGATCCCGCCGGAGACCCCGCCCGACATCCCCAACGCGAACACGCCGTGGCGGACCCCGGCGTTGATGCCGCGGATCGCCGTGGCGGCCAGGACGCGACCCCACATGGTCTTCTGGCGCAGGGTGTTGGCCGCGGGAGTCAGCGAGTTCAGGCGGATCGCGCCGTGCTCGGCCACCCCGCCCACGATGCGGGCGAAGAAGGCCGCGGTCTTGGCGAGCTTGCCGCCCTGAGCCGCGATGTTGGCCACCGTGTAGGCGGCCTTGGCGATGCCGCTGAGTACCGCCGCGGCCGCGGGGGCGGCGACGGCCAGGACGATGCTCGAGACCACGATGTCGCGCCCGATGTCGACCCACATGTGGGTCGACATCAGGCTGGTGACGGTCTGGTTGATCTTGCGGAACATCGTCTCCGTGCGCTCGGTCCGCGAGGGGTCGTCGCCGGTGGAGCCCGCTTCGACCTGCCAATGGGTGCGCTGCGCGTTGGGGTCGACGCTCAGCATCGCCTCGCGCGCCCCGGCGAAATCCCCGCTCCCGATGAGGGCGGCGACGTTATGCATAGCGGGGACGTAGCGCCCGAGGTCGTCGCGCTGCTGGATGTAGCCTCCCAGCGCGTCGCCGCCCCACAGGCCGCTGATCCAGTTGATGCCCTTCGCGACGCCGTAGTAGGTCGAGCGCGACCAGCCGGAGTTCTCCTCGTTGCCGAGGTGGGTCATGATCGGGACGCTGGTGAAGAGGCGGGCGTCGAGCCCGACCTCGCCCAACTCGCGCTGCGTGGACGATAGAGCGCCTTGGACGACCCCCATCGAGCCGGCGTGGTCGGTCCGGAGCAGCTCCTCCTTGATCCGGTCGTAAGCCCGGAGCAGACGCTCGACCCGCCGCGCGATCTCGCCGCCCTGGGCCAGGTAGTTGGCCCTGGCCGTCGGGTCCGGGTAGAGCTTCTCGAGCGCCTCGCGCAGGGCCTTGGAATCGGGGGAGTCGGTGACGGCGCGCGTTATCCATTGCCCCGACTCGTTCTTGAAGGACTCCCAGCTAATCCCCTCGAGCTGGGTATAGGCCTGCCCGCGCTGGGCCTCGAGGTAGGCCAGGGTCAGGAACTTCTTGACCAGCGCCTCGTCGGCCTGCAGGCCCTGGATCTCGGCCTGGGTGATGACCTCTCGGGTCTTGTAGGCGTTGATGCGCTGCTGATAGGCGATCAGGAACTCCTCGGACTTCTTGACGTAGTCGTCGCGTTCCTTGAGCTTGCAGGTGGCCGCGTCCCAAGCCGTGGTCACCTTGCGGCCGCAATGCTGGTCGTCGAGGTTGATGTTGGTGTTCTTGGCCTTGGCCTCGTACTCGGCCAGCAGGCGGTCGGTCTGGCGCAGGATCATCTCCTCGCTGGGATGCTCGCCCAACATGGTGGCCAGCTTGACCAGGAGGTCGACCTTGTAGCCGTAGCGCGAGCGCTCCACGTCCTTGGAGAGCAGGCAGGCGCTGTACTCGAGCATCTCGACGTTGTAGCGGCCGGTCTCGGGCACCCGCGGGGCGCAGGAAGGCTTGGTCGCCGAGGCGTTCATCGCCTTCTGGGACTTCTGGATGTCGCGGCTGAAGATCGTGACGCCGCCCTGCTCGCCGCAGGCCCACTGCTCCCATTCGCCGGAGGCCTCCTTCTCGGTCTGGAAGGTGGTGAACTGCTGGCGGTTCATGAGGTACGGCTCGGCGCTGGGATCCCAGCTCTGGTGGCGGCAGGCCCAGTTCTTGGCCATCCGCACCGCCACCCCTTCGCGGTCCATGAACACGTAGGAATCGTCGGTCTCGATCTGGGTGTACTCAGGCTCGCCGCGCGCCCGCGCGGCCCCGTCGAAGGAAACGCTGAGCAGGGCGTTCTGGGCGAACGGGCTGCTGCCCGGGCCGCCGCCGCCCCCCCCGGGAGAGCCGCCGTTAAAGACCTGGAGCAAGTCGGCGAAGCGGGTCTGCAGGTCCTGCTGGGACTGACCGGCGGCGTCGAGCATGCGCGGCGTGGCCGGCCCGGACTGGCGCAGTTGCTCGAAGGCCGGGGCCACTTCTCGTATGCGGTCGGGGGTCTCGCTGCGGAGATAGAGGTAGATGACCTCGCCGATCGGCGAGAGTTGGCCGGTCCGGGCGTCGACCACGTAAGTCCGCAGAGGGTCGTCGGGCCCCCGGAACACGTTGTTCGTCTCGAGGAAACCGACGGCCTCGTTGACGTCTATCGACGGCCGGGTGGGATCGGGGGCCGCGGACGCCGGGGTCGGCTCCTCGGCGAAAAGGCGGCCGGCATAGGGACCGATGTGCAAAGCCGGGTCCAGGACGGCGAGCACGGCAGCCAGCGTGGCGGCTAGGGGTCGGCGCATATTCCCTTTCGTCCTATCAGAATAACAGCCGAGACCCATGTTATCCAGTGGGGTAAGGCCTACCTCGGGACCAGCCCATCGGCCTAGGCCTAATGGCCCGTAGGGCCTAGAACGCTAACGCGCCGAGTCGCGCCGAGCGCGCTCGCCGCGCCGGATCGCCTGGGCGCAGTTGCGCAACGACAGGATGCCCATCGCCGTGCCGTAGGCCGGGCCCGCGTAGACCTGGCTGTCGCGCCAGGAGCCGTCGGCCCGCTGGATGCTGATGAGGAGGCGGCCCAGGGAGTGCCCGTACCCGGCACCCTCCGCGGGCTGCAGGCCCGCCAGGGCCTCGCTCCCCCAATAGAGCCCGAAGAGCTGATAGTAAGCCGCGATGTTCTGGCGGGCGGGGTCGTGCGGGGTGGTCCCGCCGGAGTAGAAGTTGGTGGTGCTGGCGGCGACCTCGCCGATCAAGCCTTGGGCCCGCATGAGCCGCTGGAGCGCCGCGGTGAGCCGGGCCGGCGTGGAGCGGCCGGCGCGCGCCAGGGCCACCTCGTTGGCGATGCTGCGCGAGGCCGTCCCCTCGGCCCGCTCCGTATGCCCTCCGGTGTAGTAGCCGAACCCGCCGTGGTCGGGGCTGCGCGCCGACTCGATGTCGCGGTGGATGGTACCAAGCAGCCGGCGCGAGACGTGGAAGCCCGCCTCGCGGGCCTCGCGCAGGGCCTCGGCCAGCATGGCGAGCTGGAAGGTGGACGGGCGGGTCCCGCCATAATAGCCGGTGGAGCCCGTCGTCCGTACCAGGGAGGATATCTCCACGATGTAGGCGTTGACGCGCATGTCGTTCTCCTCGGACGGCGTGCGCGAGACCGAGTTGGCGAGTCCCAGGGTCAGGGCGTAAAGGCGCTGGGTGTTCCCGCCGAAACCCTCCCTGGTCGTGGTGGTGGAGGTGCCCCCGAACTGGTCGATGTAGGCCTCGCCCCGGCCGATGGCCCCCTGGACCCCTTCGGCGCTCGAGCCGCGCAAGGCCGAGAGCACGTAGGCCGTGATGGCCGCGCGGACGTACTCGGTGTTGGCGGAGGTGGCCCCGGTGCCCACGGTCCAGCTGCCGTCGGCGCGCTGGTTGGCGAGCAGGTAGGTCTGCCCTCTCTCTATGGAACGTTCGACCTCCTCGGGGGTGATCAGGCTGGCGCGCGCCGCTGCCGCGCCGATGGCGGCCACCGCCCCGCCGACCCCGCCGCTCAGCGCCGCGCCCCCCGACAGGGAGCCGACCATGCCGGCCGCTCCGGCCAACGCCGCGGCGGAACCCTCCTTGACGCTGCGGCTGCGCGCGGCCTCGGCCGCTCCAGCCGGGCTCTGGGCCGCCGGAATCAGGGCCAGCGCCGCGACGAGTATGGTCTTGGGGTTCATGGGGGTGATCCTCTTACCCCTACGATGTCCCCGTTCAGGCGGGACGGCGAATTAAATCCGGCTTAACGTAAAAAATAATTACGGAGTCGGCATTTTTTAGGCGGGCCCGGGACGGGCCTTCATCGCGGCTTAAGTCCGATGACTCAATTGCCGACGCAGCGGCCGCCTTCCCAGGAGGCGCCGCACTTGCCGCAGGCGGCCTGCCACGTCCCGCCCCAGACCGCCACCACGCCGACGCAGGCCCCGCCGCGATGCGCCGAGATGTAACCCGCCGCGGCGACGTCGCCCTGCAGCGGACCCATGCGCAGCGGCATCTGGTCGGGGAGCTCGCCCTTCACGCGGACCGCATGCAGCGTCAGGCCCTGCGGCAGGTCGAGCCGCCGCGCGCCGTTGGGCTCGGTCCGGTTCGAGAAGACCAAAGTGGGCTGGATCTTGCGCTTCTGGCCGGCGTTATTGGTGAGCATCGTCATCAGATACCAGGAGCGCTTCTCCCCGTCCACCGAAAGGTAGAGCGCCGCGTCGGCGGGCTGGGGCGCCACGCGCGCCGCCGGCTTCCCGTTCACCTCGACGGAGGCCTGGAAGGTCTCGTCGGGGGCGATGGTCGTCGCGGCCGGGTCCAGCGGAAAGCCCGCGCCCGCGGCAGGGACGGTGCCTGGCGCCTCCGTGCCCCCCTGATTGCAGAGCTTCTTCTCCGGGTAGACGCACCAGAAGCGCTCGCCGTTGGCGCCCACCACGCCCGCGCGCAGGAAGGAGTCAGCACCCCGGAACTCGGTCCCTCCCAAGGACCAGTTCCGGACCGGCGCCTCGGCCTCGAGGATCGACCGCATGTTCGCGGCCGCCCGGTCGGCCTCGGCGCCGTAGCCCGCCGCGCCGAGAATGGTGGGCAGGATCGCGATGTCGGTGACCTTGTCGACCGTCTTGGCCCCGCCGTCTTTCACGTAGTAGCCGAGCAGGCCCTTCGAGATCGCGCCGCGCTCGGCGACCACGGCCTCGAGGTCCACGAAGCCCGCCCCGCGGTCGGTCCGGGCGAGGAATATCTTTCCGTTGACGACGGCCTCGGTCTCCGAGCCCTGGGAGGGCGGGGTACGGGTCGGGTACGCGATCCCCACGTAGGGAGGGGCGAACAGCTTGCCGCGATCCGGCGCGGCCTTGTCGAGCAGGACCAATACGCGCTGGCCGGGCCCGTCGGAGACGACGTCGTCGGGCAGGGCGTAGAAGCGCACGCGCTCCTTGGCCCGCGCCGAGAGCTGGGAGTTGAGCCGCGCGGCGCGGGGTGCTGCGGCCGAGAGACGGTCGAGAAGCGGCCAGCCGTCCGCGTCGGTGCGGCCGCCGCCGGCCGGCGGGGTCGTCGGGCCGCCGTCGGGAGCGACCCCGGGGCCCGTAGGCCCGCCCGCGGTCGGCGCGCCGTCGGCCGGCCGCTGCGCCGGACGGGGCTTGAACTCTTCACCCTCGGCGGGGACCCATGTGACGCCGTCCCAGCGCAGGCCCTGCCACTTGCCGTTGCCGGCCTGGAAGTTGAGCGGGACGCTCTCGGAGAGGTTCTGGGCCCGGCCGTCGCGCATCTCGTTGACCGGAGCCATCATCGAAGGCACCCAGTAGCGCGCGGCCTGTCCCGCGAAGCCGCCGTTGATCGCGCGGCGCGAGGCCTCGAGTTGGGCCTCGTCCCAGAAGATCAGGTTCCCGGTGGTGGCCGACTCGCCGGTGACGCGGTAAGCCTTCCCGCCGATCATTACCCTGTTGCCGCTGGCCAGCGCCCTCTGGGCGCGGTCCTGGAAGAGCTCGTTGACCGTGGGCATGGGGCGCCCGCTCGACATCTCGGGCTTGGTCCCGTCGGGACGCGTGATCGAGAACGCGACATCGCCGCCCTGGGCCGTGAGGCTGATGTTGTAGGTCTTGCCGCCCGGGATGAGGGAGAAGCTCTGGTCGCCCAGCTTGTCGATGTCCATGCGCTTCCCATAGATGTCGTTGTCGTTGGAGATGTCGTAGAGGCCGAGCTGGTGGGAGATAACGGCGCGCGGCGGCTCGCCCGATACGGTCTGGCGGGTGCGCACGGTCAGGGCCAGGATCCGGCCGTCGAGCGAGAACACGTTGCGGTCGCCCCACTTCCCGAAGAGCTGGTCGGTGGTGAACTCGGCTGAAGCGCGGCGGCTCAAGGGCGGGCGGGGCCCGCCGCCGGGCGCGGGACCCGCGCCGGGCGTACCGTCCGGGCCGGCGAGCTCGATCGGGTTGCGGCCGAGCGCGCTCAAGAGCCGCGCGGCCTCCGCGCCGGCGTCGAGCACGAAGTCGCCGACCCAGGCCGGGTCTCCTTGATAAGGGGTCCGCGTCTGGCCGCGGTCCGCCTGCCCCTCGCAGGTGCGCGCAGCCCCGCCTGCGGCGTCATGGCGCCAGCGGTCGAGGCAGCCGGCCAGCCGGCTCTCGAAGCCGGCAAACAGCGCGCGGTCGGTGACGAGCAGGCTCTTGAGGCGCTCGTCGCCGAGCACCCAGGCCGGGGCCGGCCGGCTGGGTCCCAGGACGTAATAGAGGTGCAGCGCCGCCGCGCGGCGGTCGTCGCGGCCTACGACCTCGGCGGCCACGCGCTCGAAAGCCGGCCGCTGGTCGGCCCGGCCCCGGGTCTCGGGCTTGATGAAGCTCTTGCCCTCCGCCGGTTCCTTCCAGGCGAACTCGACGATGCGCTTGGCCACGTCGTCGAGCTGCTCGCGGCGCGTTACGGCCCGCGAGACCTCTCCGACCGGCCCGGAATCGGTCCCTACGACGCCGCCCGGGCCCGTGGCGGGCACCTCGCCGGGGCGGTTCGTCCCTGCGGCCTGAGCGGGGTCCGCCGGCGCCGCTCCGCTCGCGGAGGGGACGGCCGAAGCCCAGGCGGTGAGCCGGCCGGCGGACGCGCCGAGGTCCGTCCGCGCCGCGGCGGCCACCTGGGCGGCCCGAGCCCGCGGGTCGGCCCTCAGCCAGGCCTGGACCGAGGCCTCTTTCTCGGGCGTGTCGCGCTTGACTTTGGAGAGGACCTTGGCCAGCAGTATGCGGTCCGCGTCGGCCAGCCAGGGATAGCGGGAGCGCACGTCGGCCCAAACCGCCGGGTCGACGCCTCGGGGGACCGCCACGACCTGCATGGTCGCCCCAGGCGGCACGGCGCCGGCGGGCCAAGAAAGACCGACGAGGAGGACGAATGCGAGGAAGAAATCCCGGCGCATGCGAAAGTATAGTCCAAGGGGCCCAGGAGCGGCAAGGGCCGGCGGGCCCACATTATTGTGGGACTACCGGCCTAGCGCGCCCGTCAGCGGCCCGTCGGACCCGGCGCCGGGGCTGTCCTTGGAGGCAGGACGGTCTCGAAGGCCTCGGCCGCCCGCTCGATCATGGCCTTGAGCTGAGTCGAGCCGGCCGCCAGCGGCGTCACCGCGGCAGTCGCGGGGCCGACCTGGGTCGGGTACGCGGTCAGCCCGTCCCTTATCAGACCGAGGTTTATCGTCGCCGCCTGCTGCGGGGTGACCGGCGGCTCGGCGGCGGCGTCACCGTCGTTCCATTTGACCGGATCTCCGTCCGTCGTCGACGGGATGCCGTCGCCGACCAGGGCGACCACTCCGCCGGCCGTATCGACGGCGGTGACGACCAGTTGACGGGCCTTGTTCGGCCCGTATACCTCGCCCTGGAACCGCACGACCTCCGCTTGGCGGAAGTCGATGGCGGCCTTGTTGGCGCCGCCGTTGACGCCGTCGGTGCCGCCGAGCGTCTCGAGGTCGGCTTTGTAGCGGTCAAGGGTCGCCCCGGCCTCGGTGCGCAGGCGGTTGAGCACCGGGATCCCGGCGGTCTCGGTCGGCGCCGGCAGGGCCTGGATGCGCCCTTTGGAAGCCGCGACCAGGGCCAGCCCGGTCTTGACCTGCTCGCCGGCCTGCGTGAACTCGGTCATGGCGTCGTCGACCGCCTCCTGGGCCGGGACCTCCATGCTCTGGGCCTCGGCGATGGACGCCGGCGCTAGCGGCGCCTCCGTCGTCCCGCGGGGGCCCACGATCTTGTCGTAACCCTCGGTCTTGGCGTTGGTCAACTGGGTCTTGGCCGTGGCGTTGTCGCCCGCGCCCAATTTCTGCTGGACCAAGGAGAACTTGGTCTGCATGAGGGTGAGCGGCGATGCGGCGGGGTTCTGCACTCCCGTCACCTGGCCGAGCGAAGTGACCGCGGAGTTGAGCCGATCCTGGGCCACCGTCAGCGCACGGTAGCCTTGCCTGATGAAGCGCTCCGCGGCGTCGCTGTTGCCGTTGAGCTCGATGCTCGTGTTGTCCATCTCGATCTTGAGCGTCTGCATCGTCGTGCAGGTCTGTGAGACCGCGCCGTTGGGCCCCCTAAGGGCCTCCGAGGCGTTTGGCCCGCAGTAGCGGTCCCAGGCGACCTGCAGGCCGGCCGACGTCGTGTCGCCCGGCCGCTGGCGCGGCGCCGCGACGCGGTTGGCGTTGCTGCGGTCGTCGTCCTGGCTGCGCCCGCCCCCCGTCGTCCCGCCGCCGCCGCCCATCGGGAAGCAGCCCGCGGGACAGTCGACCGACTGGCCGGGGGTGCCGTCCTTGGCGAAGAACTGCGCTTTCTTGTCGACGCACCTGTACGTGCCGGCCGCGTTATTCGGGAGCGCGATCGGCCCGCTGGAGGTCTGGCACTGCACGCCGCTGGCCGCGCCGCTGGGTCTTAACCTCTGCGCGATGGCCTCGCCCAGCGGCTCCACCACGGCCTTCTCGGCCAGCTTCCCGAAGAGGTCGAAGCCCATCTTGATGCCGGCCTCCTCGACCATCTTCTGGCGGCCGAAGCTGCTCCACTCGCGCTTCTTCCACTTGAGGTCGATCGACTTCTCCTGCTCCATCTTCTGGCGCAGGAAGGCCAGGGAGTCGCCGAGCTGCTTGTCGGACTTGTTGCTGTTGTTGCCCGGGTTTTTGTTCTCGTCGCCGTTGCCGGGACGCCCGCTGCCCGAGCCGGCGCCGCCGCCGTGGATCGCCTCGCGCGAGGCGGCGTCGAGCGCGTTGGCCGCCGAGCCGCCGCGATTGAAGATGTCGGCCTGGCGCTGGCCCGCCGAGCGCAGGTCCTCGCCGGCCCCCGAGGAGGCCGGGCTGCGCGAGGTGGCCCCGCGGAAGCCCGGGGTGGCCTGCGAGCGCGTCAGCGCGTTGCTGCCGGCCGCCTTGTTGGGCGCGTGCTCGGAGCGCAGGGGGTCGAGCTTGAGCGAGGCGGAGGTGCCGCCGCCGCCCAAGGCCGACAGGCCGCGGATGGCCCCCGCCATCTTGGCGCTGGGCCGCGGCAGCCGGGGCGCCTGCTGGGCCGCCTTGACGGCCCCGCTGCGCGCCGAGTCCTTGAGGACGTCCTTCCAGTCGGGCTCGGCCTTGGCCGGGCTGGCCGAAGCGGGTGCGGCCACGGTCACGGCGTCGGGCTTCTTGGTGGAGCCGGGGGACATGACCAGGTTGGAGGGGTCGCGCACGTTGAGCGGCGTGATGACGTCGGTGCCCTGGCCGATGAGGCCTCCCGGGGAGCCCACCCCGCTGCCATGCTCGTAGACGGTCGAGCCGTCGGCGAACAGCGGGCCCTGGGTGCTGAAGCCTTCCTTGAGCATGCCGCTCTGGTCCTCGGGCGACATGAGCAGATGCTCGGCGAGCGGCGCCATCCCGAGGGTGCACAGTCCCGCGGCAATGAAGATGAGGTCCTTCTTGCGCAGGTTCTTGAGCCGGTCCATCACCGTCGAGCCGCCGGAAAGCCCGCGCACCCGGAGGTTCGGCGCGGAGACGACCTTGGCGCTGACCCCGGGGAACTTGAAGCCGGACGCGGGGACGGCGGCCGCGGCTTTCTTCTCCTCCTCTTTCCCTGTCGGGGGCTTCAGGGAAGGAATCTCGGGATGGTCGTTGGAAGGGGGCATGCTTCCTCCGCTTCTTATTGGTTGCAGTCCATCGGGCTGAATTTGCCTTCCATCAGCGGGCAGGCCGCGGCCTTCTTGGCCGCCACGTCGTTGTACTGTCGGCATTCGACCTTCATCTGGTCGCCGACCCGCATGCAGGCCTTGTACTTCGAGGAGCCGCAGCCGCCGCCGCCGCAGTCCATCGCGTTGAGCTCGTCGGAGAGGCGCCCGATCTCATCCATGTGCTGGCGCTCCTGGCTCCCGTAGTCGGCCTCGGCCTTCTCGCACTTGAGGGCGTCCTGCTCGGCCTTGCTGGCCTCCGCGATCAGCGAGTCGATCTGGCCCTGGCCGGGGATGTCCACGCCGGAGCTGCCGAACGCCGCGGAGTCGAGGATCCCCCCTTTGATGCTGCCGCCGTCGAAGACCGCTCCGGCGGTGTTCGAGGCGAACTCGCCGGGACAACCGCCCGGATTGCAGTGGCCCGGGGGCGGGGCGGCGGCCACGCTGTAGGCCTTGCTCTCGGCGAGCTTGTACATGACGCTGTTGCTGCCGCCCTTGCCGCGGCCCAGTCCCCCGGACGCCCCCGCTCTGATGCCCTTACCCTTGTCCCACTTGATCGAACCGTCCTTGCCGCCCCTGGGGTTGAGGCCGCGGCCGCCCAGCACGGTGTTCATCAGGTCGGAGCGCGGATTGGAGGCTCGCGCGCTGAGCGGGTTCCCGCCGAGCTTCTCGCGCAGGGAGTCGAGGCCCTCGAGGCCGGGCCCGCCTTGGATCTCGCCGGCGAACGCCTCGGCCAGCAGGCCGTTCTGCATGTCGCTCTCGGACACCGCCACCCCGCCCTCGAGCTTCGCGGCGTCGTCGGGACGCAGGACCCCGTCGACCGTGGCGGTCTTGCCGACCCCGTCGGCGTACTGCGCTTTGGTCTCGAGCTCCTTGCCCGGCCTGACCATGTCGATGGTGGACTTCCCGTACTGAGCCTCGCCGCCCTTGCCCAGGCCGAAGAGGCCCCCGATCATGCCGAAGCCGCGGGCTCCCTTGCCGCCGATCGCCTCCGAGAACCGGACCAACTGCCCGGGGTCGCCCTCGCCCTCGCTCCCGCCGCCCAGGCCCAGGCGCCTGCCGATGGAGTCGAAAAAGCCGCCGCTCAGGAAGAGCCCGCTCGGGGAGATGAACATGAAGGAGAGGATCAGCAGGAGCGCCAGAAGAGGACCCAGGCCCTTGCCGCGCTGGAAGAAAAGGAGCAGGAGCGCCAGTGCGCCCTTTTTCTTATTGCGCTTGAGGAACTCGCTCATGGGCGTTCTCTATGAGTGTAGAGACCCGGGCCCTAGGTGTCAAGGGTCCTTAGGTCCTTAGACCTATATAATCTCAAGGCGGCGTTGCGGCATCCGGCAAACTCGGCTAAACTCCGGGCATGGAGCTGGAGGCCTTGGATGGAGCGGTCCTTGCCGCCGCCGGCGAGGGACGGTGGCAGCTTCGGGAATCGGGGCCGGGAGAGCCGTCCTGCGCGCCCGCCGCCTCGCCTTTCGTCATCGGCCGCGCCTCCGATTGCCACCTGGTTCTGCCCGAGAGCGAGGCGCTGCGCTCCCAGACCAGCCGCCGCCACTGCCATCTCCTGGAGACCGAAGCCGGCTGGTCCGTCGCCGACGGGAGCCCCTCCGCCGAGCCCGACACCGGCCGCCCCAAGCCCAGCATCACGGGCACGCGCGTCAACGGCCGCCGGGTATCCGGCGCGGTGCCGCTCAGGGCCGGGGACGTGCTTGAGGCCGGCCCTTGGCGCTTCGCCTTCGTCGACCGCCCAGGCGCAGCCAGGGCGCTCGACGCCACCGAGATCCTGCGCGACGTGGCCGCCGGCACCGCGCTCAAGGTCGAGACCGACGACCCGCGCCTCAAGGAGCAGTTCGGCCAGCTCCACGAGCTGGTGCAGAGGCTGGCCCAGATCCCCGGCATCGAGGAATCCCTGACCGCGCTCTTGGCCTACGCGACCAGCAAGATCGCGGCCGCCGAGGCGGCCGCGATCCTGCTCGCCCACCCCGACGGCGGCTTCGCGGCGCGGCTGGCATGGCAGAAGAACCTGGGGCGCATGCCCGGCTTCGCCTTCAGCGCGGCCCTCCTGGCATCCTTGCCGCCCGACCGCTCGTTCTTCCTGCAGTCCCGGCTCAAGGACCGCTCCGAGAGCCAGAGCGTGCACGACATCAGCTCGGGCCTGCTCCTGCCGCTGTGGGGCAAGGGCGAGCGCCTGGGCGTGCTCTATCTCGACAACCGCCGCAACGGCCGGACCTTCACCGAGGGAGACCTCTACCTGGGCTCGGCCCTGGCCAGCCTCATCAGCCTGCAGTTGGCGCTCGAGAAGCAGGCGGCGCTGGCTCGCGTCGAGGAGAACATGGCGCGCTACTTCGCGCCCGACGTCGTCGAGCGCATCGTCGAGCAGTCCGCCGGCTCCGGACAGGTCGGCCTCGACGTCCAAGAGCGCGACGTGACGGTCCTCTTCGTCGACATGGAGGGCTTCACGGCCTTCAGCCGCTCCAAGACGCCGCGCGAGGTCAGCGAGCTCCTCAACCCCTATCTGGAGACCGTCGCGCGCGCGATCCAGTCCGAGGGCGGCCACGTCAATAAGTTCATCGGCGACGCCGTCATGGGGATCTTCGGGGCCCAGCCGGGCGAGGCGGGCGGCGATCCCGCGCGCTACGCGGGGCAAGCCCTGCGCGCGGCGCTGGCCATCCCCGAAAAGTGGCGGTCGACGGCCGTGGAGAAGCGCCTCTCGCCTTTGCGCCTGCGCCTGGGGGTCAACTCGGGCCGTGCCGTGGTCGGGAACATCGGTTATGCGGCTCGGCTCGAGTACAGCGTACTGGGCGACACGGTCAACCAGGCCTCGCGGCTCGAGAAGCAGGCACCGCCGGACCGCGCCTGCTGCTCGCAGGCCGTGCGCGACCTGGTCGGAGGGGCATTCGAGTTCGAAGACCTGGGCGAGCGCGAGATCAAGGGAGTGGGCGCAGTCCGGCTCTTTCTTCCCGTGCGCGAGACCGCCGCGTGAAAAGGCTGCTGCTCGCCGCCGCGCTGACGCTGCCGGCCGCCGCGGCCGAGAACGGGGCGAACCCCGCCGAGGCCTACCTCGACGAACTCGTCGAGCTGCAGCGCGAGGGAGACCCGCTGCGCGAGACCTTGCGCGAGGTGAGGGCGTCGTTTACGCCCGAGGCGGACCTGCCTGCCGTGAAGGCGCGCTTCACGGACGCGCACCGCGGGCTATCCTCGGTCCGCGACCGGGTCAAGGAACTCGAGGACCGCCTCACGGGCTACATCAAGCAGACCTTCAGCCTCATGGTCGTCGACGGGATGAGCGTCTATTCCGGCGCAGGCCGCCGCAAGCCCTCGCAGGCCTCGCTGGAGCGCGCCGGCCAAGCCGTCGTCAACGAGGACATCAAGGCCAAGGTGCGCTCCTACCGCCGCCGGGTCGACGATGAGCTCGGGGCGGCCCAAAACCACTACGTCGACTTCGAGCGCTCCTGGCACCAGCGCCGCAACACGCGCATGGTCTATGCCGCCGTAGGCGGCCTTGCCGCCGTCTTCATCGTCGTCGCGGTCTGGCTGGCCCGACGCAAGTCCGAGCCCGTCACCGTGGCGGCCTACCCCACCGCCGCGCCCCAGGGCCTTCCCACCATCCCCCCTCCCGGCGGCGCGCTGTCGGGTCCCGCCTCCGGAGCCCTGCTCTCGGGTCCCGTCGGCCAGCTGCCCCCCCCCAACACCTTGGGGGGCAATTTCCGGGTCGACGGCGAACTGGGCCGAGGAGGGATGGGCGTCGTCTACGAGGCCACGGACATGGCCTTAAACCGCAAGGTGGCCATCAAACGCATGCGCGACGAGGTCTCGGCCAATCGGAGGGAGCTCGACATGTTCATGGCCGAGGCCCGCCTCGTGGCCCAACTCAAGCATCCCAACCTCGTGGCCATCCACCACATCTTCCGCGAGGGCACGATCCTCTATCTGGTCTTCGAGTTCGTGCTGGGGCGTCCCTTGAGCGCGGTCATCGAGGAGACCGAGCGCCTTTCCCTCGATGAGGCGCGCCGCGTGCTGCGCGGGGTCGCTGCCGGCCTCGACTACGCCCATGCCAACAAGGTCATCCACCGCGACCTGAAGCCCTCCAACGTCATGCTCTCCGACGACGGCACCGTCAAAGTCATGGACTTCGGCATAGCCCACCAAGCCAAGAAGACCGTGGCGCGGCTCACCAAGGCGGACGCCTGGGGCACGCCGCCCTACATGTCGCCGGAGCAGGAACTCGGCACCGTCTCGCGCGAGTCTGACGTCTACTCGCTGACCGTTTGCCTCTATGAGATGCTGACCGGGCGGCTGCCCTTCGAGGGGCCGAACTTCCTGGCCCAGAAGCGGGAGATGGCCTACATCCCCCCCAGCCAAGCCTGCCCCGGCCTCCCGGCGGCGTTGGACGCCGTCGTGCGGCGCGGGTTGGAAGCCGAGGTGGCCCGACGCTTCCACAGCGCCGCCGAGCTGACCGCCGCGCTGGAAGGCGTCAGCTGACGGGGCTGGGCGCGGCCTTGTCCTTGAGGATGAATCCCGCCCAGAAGGCCCAGCCCAGAGGGGCGGACACGCAGCAGGTGATGAGGGCGTCCATCAGCGCCTTGTCGGTGAGGCCCGTCAGGGTGGCCTCGTAGCGTCCGGCGTTCCAGAGCGTATACGCCGAGCCCATGACGGCGCCGGCCCAGAGGCCGGCGCCGAGGGCTTTTCCCAGGCGCGTCTTGGTGCCCTCGGGCAGGGTCAAGGGGTCACCGTGAAGCCGGCGTCGTTGGTGTGCTCGTCGACGCGGTCCTTGTTGAGCTTCTGCTCGATGGACTCGGCGCGCTCGTCATTATTCCCCGAGTTCTCCCCGCCCTGGGCGTCGTCGCCTGCGCGCTGGATGATCTGCCCCTGCTCCTGCTGGCCGTAGGCCGAGTCGATCATCTGTCCCATCTGCTTGGCTTGGTTGCCCATCTGGCGAGCCATCATCATGAGCATGAGCCCCAAGGCGAGGAGGATGGCGCCGACCGGGGGAAGAAAGAACATGAGGACGGCCCCGAGCGCCATCAGGATCACCGAGATCAGGAACATCGTCTTGGACTGGGTCTGCATCTGCCTGGCGCCGTCGACCAGCCCCTGGTAGCGGGTCTGGTTGACGCCGTTGGCGATGTCCGGCGGCACGCAACCGCCGCCCTCGCCCCCCGAGTAGCCCGACGGACAGGCCTCGGTGGTCGTATCCGGCGCCCCGGTGCCGGGCGGGCTGATGGTCCCGCCGAGGCCTTCGCCCAAGGAGCCGCCGGTCTCGAGGGTGCCTGCGCCGGTCTTGGTCTGGTCGAAGGCGTCCGCCGCGTAGGTCGAGGCGGCCCCGGTGTCGCCGGCGCTCTTGGCGGTCGCCGAGCGCGCACCCGCGAACTTGAGCTGGCCGATCGTCTTGCCGGTCAGGATCTTGTTGGTGCTCAGAGACTTGGCCGAGAGGTTGTTGCGTCCGCGGCGAGCCGCGGACAGATTGCTCCGCTGAGCGCTGAGCCTGGACGCGGCCAGGTCGCTCTTTGGTTTGGGGCTCAGCCCTTTTACGTTGAAGCCGGTGCCCTTGGCGAAGATGTTGTTCTTCCCGAAGGACCCCGCGCCGCCGAGGCCGCTCGACAGCCTCGCCCCTGAGAGGTTGTGCGCCATCTCCGGCTTGTCGAGCCCCGGGTCGGGCATCGCCTCCTCGGTGTCGTCGGAGGCGGCCGCCGGCTCCGCGACGTCGGCCGGGGCGTCGGAGGTCTTCTCAGGGCCCTTCGCCGCGGCCTTGTTCGGGTCCTCCCACTTGAGCTGGCCCGAGCCGGCCTCGGCCATATAGGAGAGCGACTTGGAGCCGGTGGCATTGCGGCGCCCCACGGCGATGTTCGAGGACAGGGCCTCGAGTTGGGGAGTGTCGGGACCGGTGGGAGCCTTTTGGCGCACCATCCCGAGGCCGATCATCCCCACGCCGCCCACGCCCAGGGCCAGCGCGGCGATGCCGAGCTTGCCGAGCCCCTGCCCGGCGGTCAGCACCGCGGCCGGGGCAACGGCCGCGGGGAGGACGACCCCGGCGCCCTTCTTTTCTTTCTCCTTCTTCTTTAATACCGGGATATCGGGCTCGACCGCGCCGGGCGCGTCCAGCGTCCCGCGTCCGTTCTGGTCGAAGCCGTTGGTCTGTTCGCCCATGGGACTCCCCCTACTTCGCCGCCCCGCCCGCCCCGCCGCCCTTCATCATCGGCAGGAGCAGCGAGCCGATCGAGGCCCCGATCCCCGCGATGCCGCCCAGCACCGCCACCCAGGCCGAGGTCGGCCCCGGCATGGCCAAGGCCGCGGTGGCGGCCCCCGCCGTGATGGCGCCGCCGATGGTGACCATGAGCCCCTGGTCCTTCTGGCCCTGCTGGCCCGCCACCATGGCGCCGATCGCCGAGGCCGAGGCCGCCATGCCGATGGCCGCGCCATAGAGGATCTTTTGCCACATCGTGGCGATCACGCCGATGATCGGCATGTTCTTGATGAGGGCCAGGACGCCGATGATCAGGATGATGCTCGAGGCGGTCATCAGCAGAGCCATCGCCGCCATCAAGGCCGACGAGTAGGGGGACTTGTCCTCCTGCTGGCCGGGCTGCGGGGCCTCGGGAGGGTTCGCGGTGCCCAGCGGGCCGCCGTCTCCCGAGTCGCTGGGTCCGACTCCGGAGCCGTCGGTCCCCGCCCCCATGCCCGCCTCCAGGCCCTTGGCTCCCTGCGCCGGAGGCGCGGTGTTGAAGGCCTCCGCGGCCGTGAAGGACTGGCCCTCCGCCGAGGTGGAGCCCAGGGCCTTTCGCGAGAGGCCGTTGGCGACCTTGAGCTGTCCCATCGAGCCGCCCTTGGCGCGGTTGACCGGCGACATGCGGCGGGCGGTCAGCTTGGCATCGGTGCCGCGCCGCATCGGCGCGGTGACCTTCCCCATGTTCGCCGGCTGCGGGTCGAACTTCTTGGTCATCCCGCCGGCCAGACCACTCCCCCCGGCCAGGCCGTTGCCCTTGCCGAGTGCGCCGCCCGGCCGGCCGGCGATCATCTTGGGCTTCTCGAGCGTCTTGGCCAGGGCGTCGGCGATCTGCGGGCCGCCGTCGGGCGGCGGCGCCGCATCCGGGACCTTCGTCTCCTCGCCGCTCTTGACCTCGGCGACCTTCTCGGCGTTGGCCCCGTCCTTGACCTTGGCCAGTTCCGGATCGGCGAAGGCCCCGCCCGAGTTGGCGGTCTGGAAATAGCTCAGCCCCGAAGCGTCGACCCGGGCCCCCTCGCCGTCGTCCGACGACGCGGCCGCGGCGCTAGCGCCCGAGGACGGGAAGACGCTGGTCTTGGCTGGAGCGTCGGCCATAGCGCTCATCCCCAGCGAATACAGCGTGTACACGGCACCGCCGGTGATGATGCCCGTCAGGAGCAGGGTCCCGAGGTTGGAGGCGAGGAAGTTCACGAACATCGGCCCGAAGCCCTTGCCGGCGACGCCGAGGCCGGTCTTGCCCACCGTGGCTATCCCGCCGCGCGCCGCCATGCTGCCGCCGCTGCCGCCGCCGACCCCGAACCAGCGCGAGAGGAAGCCCCCCCCGCTCGTCGACGGTGTCGCGCCCGTGAACACGACGCCCCCGCCCTTCTTCTCCTTCTCTTTTTCCTTGAGGGTCGGGATGTCGGGAGGCGTCCGGTAGGCCTCGGAACCGAGGTCCACGAGGAGGTCCTGTTCGCCCGCCGACTTGCCTTTAGGGGGAGTCATGGCCGTTCTCCTTAGTTATCCGTTCGCCGAGATGTCCGACCGGTCCGCGGTCTTTCCGCCGCCGCCCATAAGCGGCGCGGCGAGGCCGACGATGCCGCCCAGCACCAGAAGCCAGGCCGGCATCTTCGGCGCCACCATCGCCGCGCCCGCGGCCACGGCCGTGATCGTGCCGCCCAGGGCGACGATCGCCCCCTGCTGGCCTTGGCCGTATTTCGAGCCTATCGTGGCCCCTATCACCGCCGCCGCGCTGGCCATGCCCATGGCCGCCAGCAGCATGACCTTCTGCAGGGCCAGAAGCCCCGCGGCGACGCCGGCGCCGAAGACCGTGGCGCTCATGCCGTCGCGGATGATCGAGATGATCCCGATGATCGTGATGATCGCCGACGCCATCATCAGCAGGCCCTTGGCCATGGTCATCTGGGACTGATATTGGGTCTGGTTGCTGCCGTTGACGTCGGCTACCGGGGCGGCGCTGCTCGGGCTCGAGGTGTTCTGGTCGAGCGGCCCGCCGCCGCCGACGCCTTCCTCCTCGCTGAACTGCCCGCCGGCGGTGGCCCCGCCCGAGGCGCCGGCGCCGCTGATCCCCGCGCCGGTCGGAGAAGCCGATTCCCACTGGCGGGTATGCGTGGCCGCCGCGGCGTCGGCGCTCGTGGCCCCCACTTTGCCCATCGCGCGATTCATCTTGTCGAGCCGCTTGGCCGTCGCCCCCTTCAGGGAGCTCTTGCCTAGGTTGCGCGCGCTGAGCTTGCCGCGCGTCGCCTGCGCGCGGTTGGCGCCCGCAAAGCCCCTAAGGTCGCCCGAGCGCGAGTTGGACAGGTTCTGCTTGAAGCTGCCGCCGATGCCCCCCGCGAGGCCGGCGCCGCCGGCCATCACCCCGCGCGCGCCGCCCACGCTCGACGAGAGCTTGCCGAACTTGCCGCCGGCCTTCGACGACTGCTGCCCGCCCAGGGCGGCGGCCATCTGCTCGGCCGCGCCGGCCGGGTCCACGGCGGCGCCTTGGGCCGCGCCTTCGGGCAGGGCCGGGTCGGCCGGAGCATCGACGGCAGGCGATTCGGAGTCCGGCGGCGGAGCCGAGGCGTTCGGGTCGGTATAGAAGCCGGTGTTGGCCTTCTGGGCCATGTTGAGGGCCGATTCCCCCGGCCGTTCCATGCCGGGCAGGTCCGAGCGGCCATCCGTCCTGACCCGCTCCTTATGAAAGCGCTGGCCCAGGGAAGGCTCCTTGGGGTCGGCGATCGAGTTGACGATGCCCATCCCGACCGCCAGGCCGCCCGCCACGGTCAAGGCGACGATGGCCTTGGGGGCGGTGGCCAGGGCGAGGAAGCGGGCCAAGCCGCCGCCCGCGGCCGAGGAGCCGCCGCCGGCGCCGGAGCCCACGCGAGCGGTGCCGGTCATCCAAGCCGGGACGCCCGCGCCCTTCTTCTCCTCGTCCTTTTCGGTGGAAGTGTCGCTCATCGTATCCCCCAAAAGCCCCTCAAGAGGCGCCCAGGCCCAGCGTCTTCATCAGATTGAAGCCGTCAAACGAGGTGGTGATCTCCTTGGCCTTCGCCACCGACAGGGTCGACTCGTCGGCCTTCTCGACGCTGTAGAGTTGGTACATCTTATAGGCCGCCTGCATGGTCAGGAAGGCGCCCACGCCGGTCAGGATCATGCCGGGCATCTTCTCGGAGGGAAACTTCTGCATGATGGAGATCCCCATCGCCGTGGCCACGCCGGCCGCGGCCGTGGCTGCGATGGCGAGGATCTTGGCCTTGGCGTAGAGGGCCATGATCTTCCCCCGGATGACCTGCGTCATGTCGGCCTCGGCGGCCGGGATGAGCGCCTCGATCTTCTTCTTGATCAAGCCCATCATGAGGAGGAGTCCGATAGCCACCGCGATCGAGGCCACGCCGATCATCATCATCTTCTGGTACTTGGTCTTGTTCTCGCCCTTGCTGGCCGCCTCGGGGGCCGGCGGCGGCTCAACCTCCTTGAGGTTCTGGCTCACCGTCTTCGAGGCGCTGGAGTCGACGCCCTTGGCGCCCGCGCCTGTGCCGCCGCCCGCGATCTGTCCGCCCGTGGAGCCGATGCTCCCCACGTGACCGGAGCCGTCCATCACCGTCCCGGTGCCGGCGCTGGAGAGCTTCGCCCCGCCGAGGCCGCGCTTGAGCACGCCGCTGTGGGCGCGCAGTTGGCCGGTGGCGCCGCCGGCGCGGGTGATCGAAGAAGCGCGCTGGGCGCCGGCCGCCGAGCGTCCCCCTGAGCGCCGTGCCGCGGCCGCGCCCGCGGCCGAGCGGTTGAAGGCGCCGCCCGCGCCGCCCGGCGCCCGGGCCGAGACGGCCCCGCCGCCCGCGGCCCCGCTCGAGCCGCCGCCGGCCGCGCCGGAGAAGCCGGAGGACTTGACCAGCTTCCGCAAGGGCGCCGCCGCGGGCGGCGCGGTACCCGCCGACGGAGTCGTGGTATTGTCGGGGACCGCACCCGCCGTCTGTGCCGGTGCGGCGGCATCCTTGATCTCGTCGGCCTTGGGGACCGCGTACGGGTCGGTCACCGCCCCCGCGTTGGCCTTGTTGAAATTCTCGAGCGACGCGGAGACCTCGCCGGCCGGCTGGGCGGGCAGGCTGGAGGCCGCCTCGAAGGAGTCGGACGGCGGGGCGGAGCCCTCGGTGCGGGCGAAGAACGAGGCGGCGGGCGACGGCCCCCGGCCGTCGCCCGAGAAGCTGATGAGCCCCAGCCCGGCCGCCACCGAGGAACCGGCCAGCACCAGCGCCACGACCCCGGCCTTCCCGGCCAGAAGCCCGCCGCCGGCGGCCAGGCTGCCGCTGGAGGCGGCCCCGCCGCCCAGGCCCAGCCTCGCCAGGAGGCCGACCCCGGCGCCGCGCCCGTCGTCGCGCCGCCGCACCGTGCCGCGGATCTCGGGGATCTTCACGCCGGAGCCGTTCTGGGTGTCCATGGTTCCCTCATCCTTTCCCGACGGAGATATCGTGGTTGCCCGGCGGAGGCGTCGTCCCGCCCAGGCCCTTGAACATCATCATGCTCATGCCGCCGAGCGCGGGACCGAGGATCCCGGTCACCGCGATCCCGAGCATCATCATCATCATCTGCTGCTTCATGTAGTCCTTGTTGCCGGGGTCCTTCTGCTCCGCGGTCTCCGCCAGCGGCGGAGGCTCGAACTCCTTGGTCGAGTGGGAGGGGTCGTTGGCCTTGAGGTTGGTCGGGACGCCGTCGCCGCCGTTGACCCCCGAGGCGCCGGTCTCGCGCAGTTGGCCCATCGCCGAGCGCGCCGCCGCGCTGCCGTCGAAGGACTGCCGGCCGCGCCCGGCCGCCAGCTCGTCGCCGGACTTGAGGGCGTTGAGGCCGGCCTTACGCGACGCGTTGAGGCCCGCCATGCCGGCCGAGCCCTCCAGCGCCGCCGCCACGCGGCCCCCGGCGCCGGGCGCCTTGGCCGGGTTGAGGTTGAGGCCCGGGTTCCCTCCCGTGCCGAAGGCCTTCTCGACGTTCACCAGCTGCGCGCCAGTCGAGCCGCCGCCGCCCATCCGGCTGGCACCCACCAGCCCGAAGGCGGCCTTGGGCTTGAGGCCCGTGCGGGGAGCGGCGCCGCCCCAGCCGTTGTCGGGCTGCTTGGCGGGGGCGGCGGCCACGCCGCGCAGCGCGTCGGCCAAAGAGTTCCCGCCGCCTGAGCCCTGCGCGGCGGCCGCGGCGATCTCGGCGCCGGCGCCTTCGGGGATCGGCGAGCCGGCCGCCGCGCCGGGGGCCTGGTAGAGCGAGCCCGGCTGGCCGTCCGCCCCGCCGCCCGGCGCCGCGGCGCGTCCATGAGCCCCGGCGGAAGCCCCCGAAGCGGCCGCGGACCCCGGGGCGCCCGCCGGATTCTCACTGGAGTCGAGCGAGCGCAGGCTCTGCTCGGCGGCGTTCTCCTGGCGGGCGGCCAGCTGGATCTCGTCGGCGCCCGTGGAGGTCGGGGAAGAGGAGGACAGCCAGCCGCCTACGAATACGACGGCGACGAGCAAAAGCCACCAATAATCCTTGAGCGGGTCACCGCCCCGTTCGGCGCCAGACGGCATGATTTGCCATCCCCCCTACGACGTTATCAGTGTAAGGGCCGCACCTTGCTTTGTCAAGGGACCCAAAAAGCCCTGGGCCCAAGGGCCCAACCCGTCGTGTTATAATCGGTCTATCATCGTTTCCTCAAACGACCTGCGCGCACCGCCTCTCGACGAGCGGCCCGACTGGACCTTGGCCGCGGGCAGCGCGGCGGCGGCGGTCCTCCTGGCGGCTCAACGGCTGCCGCTCGACGGATTCAGCTACCCCCTGTTGTTCACCCGCCTCTTCCTGGGCAATCCCAGCCTCGCCAAGAGCGCCTTCCTGACGATGGGCGCGGAGGCGCCATATACCCGCTCGGCGGCTTGGCTGGGCCGCCTCTTGGCCGCCGTCTGCCGGGTCACCGGCGCCAGCCCGGAGGCCGCCGCTGGGATCGTCCTGCTCCTCTGCTGGGCGGCCGCGGCGGCCCTGATGGCGATCTTGGTCGCGCGGGCCACGGCCAACCGCCTGGCCGGAGCCATGGCGGCGCTCTTCCTCGGCGCGGGGGTCCACCTGGCGATGGGCGACACCCCGTACTGCCTGGTCGGGCTCGACCGCACGATGGGCCTGGTCCCGCTCCTGGCGGCGGTCTGCTTCTGGGTGGCGGGCCGCCGGGCGGCGGGCTGGGCCACGCTGGCCGTCGCCACCTACGTCCATGCCAACCCCGCCATCTACCTATGGCCGCTCTTCGGCGTCGACGAACTGCTCAGCGCCCGAGGCGGCGCCTGGCGCGGGCCGGCCGCGCGCCTAGCCGCCGCCGCCGTGGCCGCGCTGCCGCTCCTGGGATCGGCGGGCGGCAACCCGTGGCGCGAGTTCGACCCCGCCTTCGTCGCCGCGGCGTTTAAGGCCGCCCGCCCCTGGCTGGGCGGCTTCGGCTACGCGCGGACAGACTGGCTCTATTCGACGACGGGCTGGAGCCTCATCGCGCTGGCCTGGTGGCGTTGGCGCGCATTGCCCAGCGCGGGGCTATGGGCGCGCGGGTTCGCCCTGGCCCTGTTCTTCGTCGTCGCCGGACGGCTGGCCTGCCTTTACCCCGCGCCGGACTCGCCGCTCTGGGGCCTGCTCGTGAAGCTCCAACCCTGGGTCAGCCTTTACCTGGTCCAACTGGCCGGCACGGTGCTCGTCGCGCTGATGCTGGCCAAGGCCGTGACGGAGGCCCCCGAGGCCGGCGTGCCGCTGGCCGCGGCGTTCCTGGTGAGTTCCCGCTTCGACGACTACGTCCTGCGCCTCTTCATCGTGGCCGCTTGCGCGGCGCTGGCGGCCGGCCGGCGGCCGTGGGCCCGCACCGCGATGCTGGCCGCGGCCGCGCTCGGCTTCATCGGCGCGCTGTTCGGCCCGGCTCTCGAAGCGCTGCTGCGCGGCGTCGGCCTCCAAGGCGGCTCGCTGACGATGCCGGCCTTCAGCCTGCTGTCCGGGGTCGGACTGAGCCTCGCCCTGGCGGCCGGCGAAGCCGCCCGCCGCCGCGGCCACGCCGGCACCGCGGCTTTGGCCGTGCTCCTGGCCGCCGCCGGCGCGTCGTCCTGGGCCAAGGAGGCGCGCGCCCCGGCTCCCCAGGACCTCGCCCGCCTCGGCCGGTGGGTCGACGCGAACCTCGAACCCGACGCCGTCGTCACGGGCTCGCCGCTCGGCGTCGTCGACTGCCAGAACTTCATGAACGAGGCGCGCCGCGCGCTGACGCCCTGCCCGGAGGTCATCGGGCTGGCCTTCGCCTTCGGGCGCGGGGCCTCCGTGCTCGTCGACGACCTCGAGGCTTCGGGGATCGACCTGGGACGGCTGGCCGCGGCGCCGAACGCGGGGGCGGAAGGCGCGCGGGTCGACGCGGAGCTGGATGCGGCTCGCGCGCAGTCTCTTCGTGAGAAGCTAGGCGCCGGTTATCTCGTGACCGACAAGCCGCGCGGGTGGGCGGGGGAGCCGCTCAGGCGCGAGGGTGCGCTGATCCTCTACCGGCTGCCCTGACACCCGTCAGCCTTCTTTCTTGTCTTGAGGCGCGTACGGCGGCCGGATGGCCGCGATCTCCGCCGGGAGCATCGGGCGGGCCGGCTGGGGCGGCAGGGCCGCCATCTCGGGACCGAGGTTGCGCGGCGGCTGCTTGCCGAACTCGAGGAAGATGCGCGCGATCTCGTCGTAGTCGAGCTCGTCGTGACGCAGGAGCTCGGCGGCGAAGCGCTCGACGATGCCCCACTCGGCCTTGAGGGTGCTCTCGACCTCGGCCATCCCCTGGCGCAGGATCTGCTGGGTCTCGAGGTTGAGCTGGGCCTTGAGCGACTCGGAGAGCAGGTTCTCGGGGATCGAGGTGAAGTCGCCGATCATCCCGCTGGTCCCCATCCCGAAGCGCCATGCCATCGAGTGCGCCACGCGAGTGGCCGTCGAGAAGTCCGAGCTGACGCCGTCGGTGGTGACGCCGTACTTGAACTTCTCGGCCACGTAGCCGCCCAGCGCCATCTTGATGTGGGCGAAGAGGGTGTTGCGGTCGGAGCTGTAGAGCTCCTCGCGCGGGGTCGAGTGCACGACGCCGAGCACCCCGCCGCGCGAGATGATCGAGGCCTTGAAGACGTCGCTGGTGGGATGGGTCAGATAGAGCACCACGAGGTGCCCGGCCTCGTGATAGGCCGTCATCTCGCGCTCGCGCGGCGTCATCGACAGGCGATGGGCCACGCCGAGCTGGATGCGCTCGATGGCCTCCGAGATCTCCTTGTACCCGACCATCGACTTCTTGTTGCGGGTCGTGATGAGCGCCGCTTCCTTGAGGATGTTCTCGATCTCCGCCGGGGTGTGGTAGATGGCCTTGCGGGCCAGCCGACCGTAGTCGATCCCGGGCTCCATCTTGATCTTGCGGGCGTAGAACTCGAAGATCTCCTCGCGCTCCTGGAGGTTGGGCCGGGTGATCTGGACCTTGCGGTCGAAGCGGCCGGGGCGCAGGAGCGCCGGGTCGAGCACGTCCTCGGCCGCGTTCATGGCACCCATCACGATGACGCTGGCGTCGTTGTCGACGATGCCGTCCATCTCGACGAGCAGCTGGTTGAGCGTCGAGTTGCTCTCCGAGGAGCCGCCGAAGGCGTCGTAGAAGGTGCGCTTGCGGCCCAGGACCTCGAGCTCGTCGATGAAGATGATGCAGCCGCCGTAGGCCTGGGCGTATTGGCGGGCCTGCTTGAAGAGCTTGCGCACCCGCGCGGCACCCACGCCGACGAAGACCTCGACGAACTCGGAACCGGCCACGGAGAGGAACGGGATGCCGGCCTCGGTGGCGATGGCCTTGGCCAAGAGGGTCTTGCCGCAGCCGGGAGGGCCCATCAGCATGAGGCCGCGGATGATGCGCCCGCCGACCTGCTGGAGCTTCTGGCGGTCCTTGATGAGCTGGACCACCTCCCAGGCCTCCTTCTTGGCCTCGGTCTGGCCGATGACGTCGGAGAAGTGCACGTTGACGGCCGCGGCGTCGGTGGTGGCCTTCTTGAACTGGGCAAAGCCTCCGCCGTACTGGAGCAGGTACAGAAACGCCACGAAGACCAAAGTCTGGAGGATGCCCCACGGCAGGGAGGCCACGTTGATGCCGACGATATAGCGGCGGACGCTCTCCTCCATGCCCGCCAGGTACCATATCGGGAGGAGGACGGCGATGGAAAGCCCCACGACGATGGCCATCGGGAGCCAGAAGCGCTGCATGAACAGTTTAAATCGTGCCCAGAGCATGGTCGTTAGACTCCTAGGATAGCGGATTGTTCCGGTCGGCGCCAGTCCGCGGCGGGAAAGCTCAAGGCGCCAGCCCCGGGAGCACGAAGGCGATCGGACGATCACGGTTCGGGACATACTTCACGACCTCGAAGTTATAACCCGGGACTTTGAGCTGAGGGAAGCCCTTGATGCTCATCGGGCGGGTGGTGACCTTGAGAGTCACCACGTTCCAGACCTGCGTGCGCGTCACCGGGCAGATCGTGGCGCTCTGCAGGCCGAGGAAGGCGCGGGTCTGAGGGTCGTTGAAGCCGATATACTGGCGCACCTTGTTCTCGATGTCGGGGCAGAGGATCGGCGAGTCGAAGCTGCCCTCGTACTGGACGTTGCGGTGCGACTCGAGCTGCCAGCGGCGGGCCGCGTAGAACGAGGCGATCTCCATCTTCTGGACCAGGATCAGCAGGGCGAAGACCTTCGAGAAGGCGAACAGGAAGAACATGAACAGCGGCAGGAGCAGCACGACCTCGGTGGTGGCCTGCCCCCTCTCGCGTTGGCGGCGGCCGCCCCCAAGGCCGGGGAGGCGGCACTTCCTCGCGATAGCGCTCGGTCGGCCGAAGACCGGGCTCATGGATAGAGCCTGGTCTGGAATTTCGGGGTGGGGTTGGGCCACAGGAGTCCTCCGGAGAGCGAGACCGTCGCGTGGACGCAGGGGCCGGCGCCGGAATAGCCGGTGGCGGCCGGGCAGGTGACTTCCTTCATGAAGTTGACGCTGAAATAGTTGCGGTCGATGAGGCCTTCGCCCCAGTTCTGGACGATCGGATAGCCGCGCGGGCCCAGCGAGTTCTTCGAGGCGCGCGGGGCGTTCATGTTGGCCAGCTCGCTCGGCGAGACCCACTCGGCTTGGAACAGCCCCGAGCTCGGCTGGCAGCCGGCGATCGTCGACGGCATCTGCACCGGAGACGAGGGCCCCCACTGCACGTAGGGCTGGAACGGGTTGTTGGTAGGCTTGTTGCCGACGATCATGATCTCCTGGATGCAGTAGGGCTTCGGGTTGAAGGAATAGTTCTCGAAGCCCTGGGCGCCCTGCTTGCCCTTGTCGATGCGGTCGTTGGTGTTGAGCCAGTAGGACTTCTGGAAGAAGCTGTGGTTGGAGTCGCGGGTCAGGCGCTTGAACACCGAGTACTGGGCGTCCTCGACCGAGCCGAGCAGCTGGTAGATCTGCACGTAGAGCTTGTAGATGTCCTGCGCGTCATCCCAGGAGAGCCAGTAGTCGAGCGCGTCCTGCATCGTGATGAGGTCGAGCCGGCCGCTGCCCATGTCGGGCGGGCTGCCGTTCTTGCCCGCCCCGGCGCCGCCGAACTGCAGGAACCAGACCGGGTCCTTGTCGAGCGCCTGGTCGGGCGGGGCCTGGTCGGTGCGCGGGAAGGCGCCGTTCTTGTAGAGGATGTTGTAGAGGCGGTCGCCCTGGGTGCCGCAGTCGCCCTGGGTGTTGTTCTTCTTCTCGATGCAGGTGTTGTAGAAGCCCTCGTAGAAGATGCGCTGGGGGAAGGCCCCGTTCACGTAGGCCGAGCGGTTGAGGAAGTCCGAGTAGTTCGTCATCTCGATGAAGGAAGCCGAGTCGAGGGCGAACTGGTGGCGGATCTTCTCGCGCGAGAGCTTGGCGGTCTCGAAGAGCAGGTAGACGAAGAGGAACAAGGAGGGCAGGACGAACAGCGACGGGATGGCGAGCTGTCCCTCCCGGCCGCGCAATGCGCGGCCGGCCGCGGCTATCAAACGGCGGAATACCCCCAACATGGGCCTATCCCTATATAGCCTCGGAGTGTTACGGATTCAAGGGCCCTAGGTAAGATCCAGTTAAGAAGACTCTGATCGGGGACACTCACTGTCAGGGGCTGGCGAGGCAGTCGTCGTGATTGTCGACATTGCGCAGGGTGATGTCTCCTTTCTTGGGACCGTATTCCCAAGTGAGGCGGTACTTCTCGCTCACGTAGGCTTCGAATACCTTGGTCCCAAAATCCCCTACCGCCCCTTCGACGGGGTGGGTGCGTAGGGAGGGATGCCTTGGGTTAGCGGCCAACTGTTCATGGCGGGCGGCCAATTGCTTCTGGACGGCGGGGGAGAGCCGCGCGACTTGGCGTTCGTAGCGCGCCGTGGTGAGGAGGACGAATGCCGTCACTCGCCGGAATCGAGACCGAGCGCTTTATTGAGGTCCTTAGCCGAACTATGGCGCTTCAGACGCCCAGCCCGGATGTCGGCCGACGCCTCCGCCTCGCCCTTCTGCCAGCGTTTGGACCAAAACCAGCGCTGGCCGAACGGGACCGAGGCCCGCGGATGGAGCACGATTGTACCGTCATCGTGCTTTTCGCAGACGAAGAGCGTGACGCCTTCCTCGAGGAACTCCTTGGGGATGGTGACTTGATTACGGCGGCCGATCTGGATCTCCTTGCGTCTCATGTTTTCAGCATAGCGGGAAACTGAAAATCCGTCAAGCGGAAACTCGGTTTAGATAGGGCTTGGTGAAGGCGCTTACTGGCCGTAGGCCAGGCGCAGGGCGAGGAACTCGGGCAGGCCGGCGCTCCGGATCTTCTTCTGGACCGCGTCGACGTCGTACTTGACCCGGTTGAGCGTGAAGGTCCGGGCGCCGTCGTCGTAGAGCCCGCAGGAGGCGCGCGGCTCGTGGTCGCGCGGCTGGCCGACCGAGCCCGGGTTGATGACGATCCGGGTGTGCTCCGGGATGGGGATGACCTGGCCGGGGGTCAGCGGGCCGTGGTCCACGTAGCTGACCGGCTCGCTCATGAGGAAGGCCATCGGCAGGTGGCTGTGCCCGACGAAGCAGGGCGAGGTCTTGAAGTAGCTGCAGTTGTCGTGGAACTGCTGGACCGTCACGAGGTACTCCTCGGCCGGGTTGCGCGGCGAGCCGTGGACGAGCGTGAAGGTCGGCGCGTCGACGCGCGGCGGGAGCTCCTTGAGCCAGGCCAGGTTCTCCGCGGTGATCGTGCTCTGGGTGTACTCGACGGCGGCCCGCGCCGCCTCGTTGAACCAGGCGATGTCCATGCGGCCGAGGACGGCGAGGTCGTGGTTGCCGCGCACCGCCTGGATGTTCTTGAGGCCGCGAAGCCTGTCGAGGACCGGGTTGGGCTCCGCCCCGTAGCCGACGATGTCCCCGCAGCAGAGCCAGCCCTCCGCGCCTTGGGAGGCGAGGCGGTCGACGGCCGCCTCGAGGGCCTCGAGGTTCGAATGGATGTCGCTGAGGACGCCCCAGAGCATCAGGCTCCGGTCTCGGTGATCGGGGCGACTTCGCGGTCGAACGGACCGTCGGGGCGCGGCCCGTCAGCCGACCCGGCCGACCGAGCGTTATCGCGAGGAAGTGCCGCCTCCGAGGCCATGGGGGCGGCCTTGCGGAACTCGACCGACATCATCTGGGTGACGCCGGACTCCTCCATCGTCACGCCGTAGATCGCGTCGCAGGCCTCCATCGTCTTCTTGTTGTGGCTGACGATGAGAAACTGCGTGCGCCCGCCGAACTCGCGCAGCATCGACACGAAGCGGTCGACGTTCGCGTCGTCGAGCGCGGCGTCGGCCTCATCGAGCATGCAGATCGGCGAGGGCTTGACCATGAAGAACGCGAAGAGCAGGGCGATCGCGGTCAGGGTCTTCTCGCCGCCCGAGAGCTGGGACAGGTTCTGGAGCTTCTTGCCCGGCGGCTGGGCCACGATCTCCACGCCGCTCTCGAGCAGGTTCTCCTGGTCGGTGAGGATGAGGTCGGCCTCGCCGCCCTCGAAGAGCACCGCGTAGAGCTTGCGGAAGTGCTCGCGCACCTCGGTGAAGGTCTGGCGGAAGTTCTCGCGGGTCGTGGCGTTGATCTTGGCGATCACGCTGCGCAGATCCGCCTTGGCCTGGTTCAAGTCGTCGACCTGGGCCTGGAGGCTGTCGCGGCGCTTGGTCAGCTCCTCATACTCCTCGGGGGCCGCCATGTTGATGTTGCCGAGCGCGGCGATGCGCCGGCGCAGGAACTCGAGCCGCTCGGCGTCCACCTCGGCCTCGGCGTACTTGGCCTTGGCGTCCTCGTAGCTGAGCTGCCACTCTTCCAAGAGGCGCTGGGTCAGGAACCCGCGCCGGGACTCGGCCTGCGAGAGCGCCATCTCGCCCTGGTGGATGTCGTTCTGCAGGGAGTCGGCCTCGGACTTATGGGCGTTCGAACAGCGCGCCAACTCCTCGGCGTCGAGGACGGTCTTCTGCGAGCGCTCGTGGAGGGCCGACGCCTCGTTCTCGAGCACGGCCAGCGAGGCGCGCAGCTCCTCGACCCGGGCCAGCGACTCGTCGCGCTGGCCGGCCAGCTCGGCGAGCCGTTCGTCCCAGGCGGCGTGGCGGGCGAGGCGCTCGGCGCGCGCGCTCTCCAGAGAAGCCAGGGTCTCGACGAGCTCCTTGAGTTGGCCCGCGGCGAAGCCGGCCTGGCTGGCTAGGCCGTCGACCGAGCGCTCGAGATGCTCCTTCTCGGCGCGGCGGGCGGCGAAGCGCTCGCCGGCGGCCTGCAGGCCGGCGACGGCGGCGGTCTCCGCCTCGCGGCTGGCGGCCTCGCGGCCCTGGGTCTCGGCGTGAGCCTCGGCGGCCGCGGACTTCTCGGCGGCGAAGGACTCGAGGTCGGCCTTGAGCCGCTCCTCCTCGGAGGCCAGCACCGCGAGCTCGTCCTGATAGTTAGTCGCGGTGGTCTCGGCGTGGCGGAGGACGTCTTCCAAGCGATGCGCCGCGAGGTCGGCCGCGCGCATGAGCGCCGCGGTCTCCCTCGCCGCCGCGTCGCGTCCGCCGCGCTCGGCCTCGAGCGCGGTCCGGCGCTCGGCCACGGCCGCGATGTCGGAGAGGAGCGCGGCCAAGCGGACCTTGAGCCCGTCGACGTCGGCCAGGCCGCCGGCCGGCGCCTCGGCGCCCTCGGCCCCGCCGAAGAGCCACGGTCCGTCGGAAAGGCCGCCGTCCTCGGCCCGCGCGCGGCCCAGGAGGTGCCGCACGGCGCCCTCGTTCTCGGGAGCGAAGCTCAGGCGCGCCAGCAGGCCCTCGAGGGCCGGCTCCGCGGACGACAGGCCCGCGGCGACGAGGAACCGGGCCCGGCCCCGGCCCAGGCCTTTGAGCAGCTCGAGGGCGGTGCGGGCGGCGGCACGGTCGCGGCAGACCACGGCGTAGAGGCGCTCGCCGAGGGCGTCCTCGACCTCGCGCCGCGCGGACGGGTCGTAATCGACGATGGAGCGGACCGTACCGATGATCCCGGGGATGCCCGCAGCGGTCACGGCCTGGGCGCCGACCCAGTAGGGGTCCTGGCGGCCCTGGGCCTCCAGCGCCTCGAGGCGGGCCGAGACGCCGGCCTCCTCGGTCCGCAGTTCCATAGCGCGCTGGCGCAGAGCGTCGAGTTCGGCCCGCGCGGCGACCGCGGAGGCCTCGGCGTCCTCGGCCGCGGTCCGCGCGGCGGCGAGCGCCTCGCGGGCCGTCCCGAGGGCCTCGCGGGCCTTGTCGGCCTCGGCCAGCGCGGCGGCCTGGCGCGCCCCGGCCTTCTCGGACTCACGGCGGGTGCGCTCGAGCTCCATCTGGCGGCGCCCGATGCGCCCTTCCGCGTCGAGCACGCGCCGGCCGGCCTCGACGGCCGCGGAGACCGCGGTCGTGACGGCCCGGCGCGCCTCGTCGACGGCCGCGGAGGCGGCGTCGCGCTCGGCGGCGCTGGCGGCGAAATCGGCCTTGAAGCGCTCGAGGTCCTCGGCGGCGCGGGCGGCGCGCTCGGCGGCCTCGGCGTGGGCGGCGCGGGCGGCGGCGATGGTCGGCGCCATCGCCGACACGCGGCGGGCCTCCTCCTCGATGCGGAGCCGGCCCTCGGCGAGCTGGGCCTGGAGGTCCTCGGTCTGGCGTTCGGCGCTCTTGACGCGCTCTTCAAGCTGGGCGGCCTCGACCTTGGCGTCGGAGATCTTCTGGTTGACCTCGATGATCTGGCCCTGCTGGGCCGCGCGCTCGAGGTTAAGGGCGGCCAACCGGGCTTCCTCGCCGCCGATCTTGGTCTTGAGCTCGGCCAGCGACTCGGCCAGCGGGGTCAACCGGGCGCGCTCCTCGGCCAGCTTTCCGTCGAGCCCGCCGAGCTCCTTGAGGATCGCCCCGGCCTCTAGCGAGGCCAGCTCGGATTTGTACTTCTTGAAGAGCTCGGCCTTGCGGGCGTCGGCGTCGAGCTTCTTGATCTGCTCGTTGATGAGCGACACCGAGTCCTGCAGGCGGCCCAGGTCGATCTCCACGCGGTCGAGCTTGCGCAGCGCCTCGGTGCGCTTGGCCTTGTACTTCGCCACGCCCGCGGCCTCCTCGAAGAGGCTGCGGCGCTCCTCGGGCTTCGACTTCACCATGAAGTCGACCTGGCCCTGGTCGATGATGGCGTAGCCGTCGTTGCCGATGCCGGTGTCGAGGAAGAGCTCGCGGATGTCGCGCAGGCGGCACTGGGTCTTGTTGAGCCAGTACTCGGACTCGCCGGAGCGGAACAGGCGGCGCGTGACCTGGACCTCGGAGTACTGGACCGGCAGGAGGCTCTGGGCGTTGTCGAAGGTCAGGGTCACTTCGCAGAGGTTCATCGGACTGCGCCGCGCGGTGCCCGCGAAGATGACGCTGACCATCGACTCCGAGCGCAGGGATTTCCAGCTCATCTCGCCGATGCACCAGCGGATGGACTCCATGATGTTCGACTTGCCGCAGCCGTTGGGGCCGATGACGCCGGTGATGCCGGTCTTGAGCTCGACGCGGGTGCGGTCCGCGAAGGACTTGAAGCCTAGGATGTCGATGCTCTTTAGATACATGTTCAGCCCCAAAGGTGACACTGTCCATCTAGTGCCATCTATTAGTCAATCGGCGTTAAACTACGCCGTTAATAATAGCACGCGGAAAGAGGGAAAATCAAGACGGCGGGCCCCCCTTCTATTCGAGGCGGACCGGCATACGTCCCTTCGGCTGGAGCTCTCCTTTAAGAGCGGCGGCGGCGGCGTCCAGCATCGCGGGGGTGGGGCCGTACAAGGCCAGGACGGCGCCGGCTTGGGGGTAGTCGTCCGCGTCGTAGGGGTTCATGAGGCTGAGATGGACAGAGGGTTTGCCCAGAGCGAAGAGTTCGGAGGCCAGGGCGCGCTGCTCCTTGGGCGGCTCCCCTCCCCATAGGTAGGTGCCCACTACGAGCGCTCCGGCCTTGGCGGCGGCGGCGCGAGCCGCCTCGGCATCGGCCTTGGACGGCTTGGGGTCGAGGAACACGGCCTCGCGGAACCCGAATGCCTTCGCGAAGCGCTCGAGGTCGGCGCCCGATGACTTCGGGCGGAAAGCAATCAAGACAGGGGCTCCCTTGCCGGCCTTGAGCGGCAGGGCTCCGCGGACCAGCGTCAGCGCCGCCTCGGCCACCTTTTTCGCCAGCGCGGGGCCCGCCGCGAGGTCGGGCGCCAGCGGGGGAGTCCGCGGCAGCGCAGCCTTGAGCTTGGCTATGCGCGCCAGGGACTCGTCCAGCCTGGCCTTGGGCACTCGCCCCGAGCGCACGGCGGCGACGAAGTAGGCATGCGCCTGGCGGTAGTCGGTCTTCCCGGTCAGGAGCAGGTCGCAGCCGGCGAGAAACGAGAGCACGGCCGCCTCGGGGACCGGGGTCGACTTGGTGATCGCCCCCATGTCGAGGCTGTCGGAGACTATGACGCCCGAGAAGCCCAGCTCGCGGCGCAGGACCGCCAACGCCGCGCTCGAGAAGGTCACCGGCACGCCTACCGCGCCGAGCGCCGGCGCGATGACGTGGGCCGGCATGACCATCGGCACGCCGGCGGCGATCGCCGCCTTGAAGGGCGGCAGCTCCACCGCGTCAAAAGACGCCCGCGGCCGGTCGACGTTAGGCAGGCCGACGTGGGAGTCCACCGCGGTGTCGCCGTGCCCGGGGAAGTGCTTGGCCACCGCCAGGACGCCGCCCGCCGCGTAGCCGCGCACCTGGGCCGCTCCGAGACGCGCGGCCAGAGCGGGGTCGGAGCCGTAGGAGCGCACGCCGATGATGGGGTTCTTCGGGTTGCTGTTGACGTCGACGGCCGGCGCGAAGTCGGCGTGGACGCCCAGCGCGGAGAGCTCCCGCGCGCTGGCCGCGGCCGCGGCCTCGGCCAGCGCCTCCGAGCCCGCGGCGCCGAGCGCCATGTTGCCGGGGAACACCGTGGCGCCGAAGGAGCGCTGGGTGAACATCGGGCCGCCCTCGTGGTCGGCGAAGACGAGGTACGGAAGCCCCTCGGGGGCGCGGGCGCGCAGCCAGGCGGTCAACGCCGCCAACTCCGCCGCGGTGAAGCGGTCCCAGCGCAGCAGGGCCCCCGAGACCAGCCCGCCGCGGATCAGGTCTTCGTCGCGCGCGGCGGACTGCGTGTCCACGACGACGACGAACAGTTGTCCGACCTGCTGCTCGAGGGTCAACGCGGGCACGGGGTCCCTCCCTGCGGCGGGGCTGGCCGTCAGCAAGACGGCCGCCAAAGCTAGGTCCACGGGGGATAGCCGACCGAGACGATCTCGACGGCGGCGCCGTCCTCGAGCGTGACCGACTCGCCGGGACGGTGTCCGGTCAGGACGCGCGCGGCGATCGAGTCCCAAGAGAGCGCTCCGAGCGCTTCGTCGGCCTCGTCCTGGCCGACGATCCGGACCCGGCGGGTGCCGCCCGCGTCCTTGAGGACCACCTCGGCTCCGAAGCGCACGTCTTCCGGCGGACGCTTCGAGTTGTCGACCGGCACGGCGCTGGAGAGCCGTCCCTGCCAGTAGCGCAGCTCCCCGCGCTCTTCCTTAGTTAACTCGCCGCGCCGTTCACCCAGGGCGCGCACCTTCTTGCTCAGCAGCTCGAAACCGCGCGGGGTCACATAGTTGGGCCCCGAAGGCGGCCGGCGCTCGGGCGGGCCGTCCTCGGCGTCGTTCTTGATGAAGGCTTGGCTCATGGCCTATAGACCCATATAACCGTCGAGGGGATTTTATAAAATACCCTCGCCGATGCGCCGATTTTCCCTTCTGCTGCCGCTATTGCTCCTCGCCGTCCCCGGTTCCGCCAAGAACTATTCGGAGGCCGAGCTCCGCAAGCTGGTCGGCGGCCAGTCCGGTCCGGCCGGCCCCTACGCCATTCCGGGACTCAAGGTCATCCTCGAGAACGGGTTCGAGTACCACCCCTGGCAATACGAGCAGGCCGGCCGCATCAAGAACCAGTACGGCCTGCAGGCCTTCAGGGTCCTGGCCGAGAACTACAACGAGATATCCGAGGGCGTGCTGGGCTACTGCGCCGAGATCGACAACCAGCACGGCGTCGACGCGCTCAAGGCTCTGGCCGAGAAGTACGCCGTCCTCTACGCCTGGCAGGCGCGCTGGAGCTCCGAGGTCCACACCAGCCGTGAGTCCGGGGCTTACCGCCGCGTCGTGCGGACCCGCCATACGGAGAAGGAGGAGGCCGAGGCGGCGCTGCTCGATGGGCTCCGCTCGGAGACCACCGTGCGCCGCGAGCGCAGCTCCCGCCGGCGCGAGGTGCGGACCTTCCAAGGCTACGTCCGTACCGCCGTCTCGGGCTTGCCCGCCGCCTGCCGCAACCGCTTGAGCGGGGCCGACGTCGTGGTGCGCGACTGGCCCGAATACGGCGTCGCCGAGGACGCCATCGTGCGCTTCAAGGACGGCATCGAGACCGCCGACCCCGACCAATGCTCCGGCGCGCGTCCCGCCAGGATGACGGTCTATTGGGGCCCGTTCTACAACCGCTACCTCGAAGGCGGGCCCGCCACGCTCAAGCGCCTCATCTCCGGCCAGCTCGGCTGCCGCCCGGTCGCCCGCGTCGCGCGCGTCGCGCGCGTCACCCCCCTGCCAAAGCGGCTCTACGCGCGCGCGCCGACCGACGATGGAGAGCTGCGCGACGCTCTGTCCGCGCCGCTCAAGAAGGCCAAGCGCTTCTGCAAGGTCGTCAAGTACAAGGCGCCGCGCGTCGTCGTCGAGAGCGAGACCGTCGAGACCACGCTCACCACGACGATCAAGACCACCCTCATCACCGAGGGGATGGAGCGCAACGTCGCCGAGCCCTCGCGCGCAAAGGTCGAATCCGGCAAGTGATATACTGGCCGTGATGGCCGGTACACGCCGCTTCACCGCTCTGCACGCCTTGGGGCTGACGCTCCTTCTGGGCGTCCCCGCCCTGGCTGCCGACTCCGCGCCGCCCCCCGTCCTCTCCGGGCTCGACGTGCTCGTCGAACACGGCTTCTCGGAGCTCCGCGGCCTTCGGGTGGGGCTCATCTCCAACCAGACCGGACGCGACCGCAAGGGCCGCACCTCGGTACAGATCTTCGCCAACGCCTCGGGCATGACGCTCTCCGCCCTGTTCTCGCCGGAGCACGGCTTCGCCGGCGTCTCCGAGGACAGCTCGGTGGTCTCGGGGATCTTCGCCCTGCCCGACGGCCGGACCATCCCGCTCTACAGCCTTTACGGCGCCACCCGGACGCCCACCGCCGAGATGCTCTCGGGCCTCGACGCCCTGGTATTCGACATCCAGGACGCCGGCGCGCGGTTCTACACCTACTCCACGACGATGGCGCTCTCGCTGGAGGCCGCCGCGCGCGCCGGCATCGACTACGTCGTGCTCGACCGCCCCAATCCCGTCAACGGGGACTCGCTCGAGGGCCCGGTTCTCGAGGAAGGCCTGAGGTCCTTCATCTCCTACCTGCGCGTCCCGGTCCGCCATGGCTTTACGATGGGCGAGTTGGCGCGCCTGCACAACCTCGGCGCCGGCCTGGGTGCGAAGCTGACCATCCTGCCGCTCAAGGGCTGGCGGCGCTCGATGTGGTACGACCAGACCGGCCTCCCTTGGACTCGCCCGTCGCCGAACCTCCCCGACTTGGCCTCGGCGGCGCTCTATCCGGGGCTGGCTTGCTTCGAACCGTTCAACGTCTCGGTCGGCCGCGGCACGCCCATGCCGTTCCGCTGGGTCGGCGCTCCGTGGCTCGACGCGGCGGCGGCCCTCAAACGCCTCAAGGCCGCCGGCTTGCCCGGCGTCGAGTTCTCCCTCGCCGCCTTCACCCCCGAGAAAGACATCTTCAAGGGCGTCGCCTGCCCGGGAGTCCGGGTGAACGTCATCGACCGCGACGCGGCGCGCCCTTTGCGCGTCTTCGCGCACATGGCGGCGGTCCTGCGCGACCTCCACCCCGGCCCGCTCAAGGTCGACTACGAGCGCCTGACGCGCATGGTCGGCTCGCGGCGCTTCGTAGAGCTCTACAAGGCCGGAGCCCCGGCCGCCGAGCTCGAGGCCGCGCTGAGCGCGGGCCTCGACGAGTTCCGGGCCCGGCGCGCCGCGTTTTTGCTCTACTGAGCGCGCGTTGCGCCTCATCCTAGCCTCGACGTTCCTGGCCGGAGCCGCGGCCCTCGTCTACGAGGTGCTCTGGGTGCGCCTGGTCACGCTGAGCCTGGGCCACACCGCCCCCGCCGTCGCGGCCGTCCTGTCGGCCTTCATGGGCGGGCTGGCCGCCGGCAGTTGGCTCGGCGGCCGCGCGGCCGACCGGCGCTCCCCCGCCGCAGCCCTGCGCCTCTACGCGCTCATCGAGCTGGCTGCCGCCGCGGCCGCCCTGGCCAGCCGGCCGGCCCTCGAGGCCGCCTCGCGCGCGGCCCTGGCCGCCGGCATCGTCAGCCTGCCCCCCGCCCCGCAAGCCGCGGCCGCCTTCGCGCTCTCGGCCGCCGTCCTCCTCCTGCCCGCGGCTCTGCTCGGCGCCAGCCTGCCCCTTCTGATGGCCGCCACCAAGACCTCGGAGGCGGCACTTCCTCGCGATAACGCTCGGTCGCGTGCGCCGGACGAGCCGCTTGCCGCTCTCTACGGCGTCAACACCCTCGGCGCCGTGCTCGGCTGCCTGGCCTGCGGCCTCTGGCTCCTGCCCGCCTTCGGCCTGCGCCGCGCGCTCCTGACCGGCGCGGCGCTCGACGTCGTCGCCGCGGGGCTGGCCTGGGCCGCGGCGCGGCGTCTGTCCCACAAGGTACCCTCCTCCCCTGCTCCCGGCCCCGGCCCCGCCGTGCCGACCGAGACACTGGTCCTCCTGGCCGTCACCGGGGCCGCCGCTATGGCCTGCGAGACGGCCTGGACGCGCGCGATCGCGATGCTGGCCGGCTCCACGACCTACGCGTTCACCGCCGTGCTCTCGCTCATGCTGGCCGGCCTGGCGCTGGGCAGCCTGACCTTCTCCCGCCGCCGCCGGGACTCCGGCGCGGGCCTGGCCGCGCTCCTCAGCGTCCTGGGCCTGGCCGTGACGGCCGGCTTGGCCGCATACGACTACCTGCCCTTCCTCCTCGTGCGCGCCACCGGCGGGGCCTTTCCCGCGCTTTCGGCCTTCGGCTTCACGGCCTTGGTCGTCGGGCCGCCGGCCTTCCTGATGGGAGCTATCCTGCCCTGGCTGGCGGCCATGGCCGCGCCCGAGAACGGGCGGCTCGGCCGAGCGGTCGGCGCGCTGTACTCGGCCAACACCGCCGGCGCCATCCTGGGCTCCGCGGCCGCGGGCCTGGCCCTCCTGCCGCTCTTGGGCTGGCGCGGGACGCTGGCCGCCTGCGCCGTGCTCTACGCGGCCGCGGCCGCCTTCCTGCTCGCGCGCGCCGGCCGGCGCGCGGCCGGCGCCGCGGCGCTCGTGCCGATCCTCCTGGCCGCCGGCTCGACGCGCGGCAACCCGCGCGTCGAGGCCAGCGGGATGTTCCTCTACGCTCCGTACTACACCTACGTCAAAGGCTATGCGGAGTTCGTCGGCGACCTCTCGCGCGACCGCGTCATCTTCCACGAGACCGGCCCCAACGCCACCACCACGGTGCTCGAGTCCCCGCACGGCGAGCGCTTCCTGCGCATCAACGGAAAGACCGACGCCTCCGAGGGCGGGGACATGACGACCCAGCTCCTGCTGGGCTATCTGCCGCGGCTCTGGGGCCCGCCGGCCCCTCGGCGCGCGCTGGTGGTCGGGCTCGGCGCCGGCCTGACCGCCTCCGCGCTGGCCGGCGAGCGCAGCCTAGCCTCGCTCGAGGTCCTCGAGATCGAGCCCGCCGTGGCCCGCGCCGCCGCCCTCTTCGCGCGCTCCAACCGCGCCGTCCTCGACGATCCTCGCCTGCGCCTCATCCTGGCCGACGCGCGACAGTTCCTCGCCTCGCCCGGACCGCGCTACGACCTGATCGTCTCGGAGCCCTCGAACCCCTGGATCGCCGGGGTGGCCTACCTCTTCACGCGCGAGGCCTTCGCCCTGGCCCGGCGGCGGCTCGAGACCGGCGGAGTCTTCTGCCAGTGGTTCCACAGCTACCACATGCGCGAAGAGGACTTCAAGCTCGTCGTCCGGACGTTCCGGTCCGAGTTCCCGCACTCCGTCCTCCTTTATAATGGGGAGGCGGACTACTTCCTGCTCGGCTCGGAATCCCCCCTGGCCCCGGACTACGCGCGCTTTGAGTCCGCGTTCCGCTCAGACCCGGCCTTCAAGGACGACATGTCGCGCTTGGCGCGCTCGCTCGACGACCCCTTCACCCTGCTGGTCGGCACCTTCGTGCTCGGCGATGAGGACCTGGGCCGCTGGGCCGGCGACGGCCCGCTCCACGAGGACGACCGCCCCACCCTCGAGACCGACGCCCCGCGCAGCTTCCACCGCTTCAACTCGAAATCCATCCTGACCTCGCTCAACGCCTCCAAGTCCTCCTATCTGCCGCCGGGGGTCACGAACATCGTCGTGCGCAACGCCCATCTATCGCGCCTGTTCTCCAAGGCCGCCGAGACCGTGCTGGACTCCGAGGAACCGTCCCAGGCGTCCGACACCGTGGCCCGCGCCCTCCAGCTCGACCCGCGCTCGGCCCGGGCTTGGACCGCCTACGGCCGCCTGCTCGACGTCGTGGGGCGGGACGCCGAGGCCGCCGTCGCCCTGCGCAAGGGCGCCTCGCTGGCGCCGGACTCCGCCGAGGCCCGTGCCCGGCTGGGCATCTTCCTGTACGGCGCGGGCAGGCCCAAGGAAGGCAAACCCGAGCTCGAGGCCGCCCGCCGGCTCATGCCCGGCCATCCGCTGGCCTGCCTCGGCCTGGGCTGGATGGCGCTGGAGGCGGGCGACCTGGCCGGCGCCCGCCTGGTGCTGGCCGAAGGGATGTCCTATCCGATCCCCGAGCTGCGCCTGCGCTCCGACCTCGCCAACGCGCTCAAGCGCGCCTCCGCGCCCGCTAAATAGGTCCTTGGGCCCAACGGGCCTAGGTTACGCATATGAGACTAAAGCCCGGCACGGCGGCAAGATTTTTCAGGTTATAATCTGGCCATGAGACACTTCATGAAAGGTCTGGCCCTGGCTTTCCTGGCTCTCTTGACCCGCACGGTCATCCTGGCGCTCTCCCTCGGGATGGCGGCCTTCGCGGCGGCGCTGGCGCTCGAGGGCGTCAAGGACGCCCACGTCTACCCTGGAGCCGCCTTCCTGCTCAAAGCCCAGGCCGCCGCCCAGGCCCCCTTCGTCGCCGCGGTCCGCGCCAACCTCCCCCACGCCGTCGGCGGCGTCGACTACGCTCCCTGGTTCTATCTCGCCGCTCTCCTGGTCCTCTGGGTGGTCGCCCTGACCCAGAGCAGCCGGCTCAACGGCTTCCGCTGGAGCCTCTCCCAACAGAACAAGCGCGCCGCCCGCGAGAAGGTCCTCGACGCCGAGCGGGCCGAGCGCCTCAAGGCGCAGAAGGCGGCCATGGCCCGGCTCGAGGCCGACGCCAAGGCCCGCGCCGACCGCGAGTCGCTCGAGCGCGCCCGGCGCGCGGCCGAGCTCGACGCCGAGCAGCGCTCGCTCGAGGCCGTCAAGGTCCGCGAGGCCGACCGCCTCGCCGCGGAGTCGCGCCTCGCCGCCGAGGCCGAGCTCCGCGAGGCCGAGGAGCTGGCCGAGCGGTCCAAGCGCGCGGTCGCGGCGTCGAATGTCCAGGGCGGCTCCACCCAGCAGCGCAGCCGCGACGAGCTCCTCGAGCTCATGGCCCAGGCCAAGATGCAGCTCGAGAAGCAGAAGCGCACGCTCTCCTTTCTCTCCATCGACGTGGTCGACTCGACCGGGATGAAGATCGGCGAGGACCCCTCTATCGCCACGCGCGACTTCAAGCTCTACCGTAAGCTCGTCGAGAAGGCCATCGCCGACAACTCCGGCCTCAAGGCGGCCTGGACCCCCGACGGCGTGATGATCTGCTTCCCCAACGCTGAGACCGCCGTGGCGGCCGCCAAGCAGGTCATCGCCGAGCTGACCGACTTCAACCTGCACGTTAAGGCCATGCGGCGGGATTTCCGCGTGCGCTGCGGGGTCAACACCGGCACCGTGCTCTTCGACGACGCCGTGCCGATGGAAGAGATGAGCGACCGCTCCATCGACATCGCCGGCCACATGCAGAAATACGCCGACGTCAACGCGATCTACGCGGCCGAGCACGTCATGGCCGAGATCCGCGGCTCGGCCGATTTCGCCCCCGCCGCCAAGGAAGTCGACGGCCACCGCGTCTACGCCTGGCGCGCCTCGGACAACTAGCCGGCGAGCCGTTCACCGCTGGAGGCGTCGAAGCGATGCAGGCGCTCGGGCGGAAGGCGTATGAAGACCTGCTCCCGCCCTCGGGGAAACGAGCCAGGCCAGCAGGCTCGAAGGTTCCCAAACGAGGACTCCAGACCAAGGACCGCCTGCGGCCCGGTGGGCTCGACTAGGACGACCTTAGCCGGCTCGTAGCCCTCCTTGGCCGTCAGCGAGAGCTCGACGTCCTCACCCCGGATCCCGCCGGTGGTCTTCTCATCGAGCTTGAACAGGCTCATCGCCGGCGCCCCGAGGAAGGTCGCCACGAAGGTGTTGGCCGGGCGATGGTAGATGTCGTCGGGCGTACCCACCTGCTGGATGCGCCCCTTGTCGAGCACGACCACCCGGTCCGAGAGCGTCATGGCCTCGACCTGGTCGTGGGTGACGTAGAGCGCCGTGCCCTTGGCCTTCTTAAACAAGAGGCGCAGTTCGCCGCGCGTGCGCTCGCGCAGGACCGCGTCGAGGTTCGAGAGCGGCTCGTCGAGCAAGGTGGCTTTCGGCCGGCGCACCAGCGAGCGCGCCAGAGCCACGCGCTGGCGCTGGCCGCCGGAGAGCGCCGCGGGCCGGCGCTCGAGCAGCTCGCCAAGGTCGAGCATCCGCGCCGCTTCCGCCACGCGCGCTGCGCATTCGGCCTCGGGCACGCCGCGGAGCTTGAGCCCCATCGCTATGTTCTCGCGCACCAGGAGGTGCGGATAGAGCGCGTAGCTCTGGAACACGAAGGCGATGTCGCGGTCCTTGGGCGTCACCTCGGTGACGTCGGCCCCGCCGATGAGGACGCGGCCCTCGTCGGCCGTCTCGAGGCCGGCGATGACGCGCAGGAGCGTGGTCTTCCCGCAGCCCGAGGGCCCCAGGAGGCAGACCAGCTCGCCGTCGTTGACCTTAAACGAGATGTCCTCGAGGACATGGCGCGCCCCCCCGGCGAACTTCTTGCGGATATTGCGGACCTCTACCTCGGCCATGCGCTCACCCTTTGACGGCCCCGGCCGTCAGCCCTTCGACTATCCGGCGCTGGAACGCGAGCACGAGCGCCACCACCGGCAGGGTGGTCAGCACCACGGCCGCGGAGATCTGGTCCCAGGGCACCTCGTAGCTCGAGGCGCCCGAGAGCATCGCTATCCCCACCGGCACCGTGCGCGCGCTGTCGCGCGACATGAACGTCATCGCCAACAGGAACTCGTTCCAGGAGAAGATGAAGACCAGGATGGCCGCCGTGGCCACGGCCGGCGCCGAGAGCGGGAAGACGATCTTCCAGAGCGTCTGCCAGCGCGACAGGCCGTCCACCGCCGCGGCCTCCTCGAGCTCCTTGGGGATCTGCTTAAAGAAGGTCATCAGCACCCAGATCGTGAACGGGAGGTTGAGCGCGGTATAGGGCAGGATGAGCCCCAACGGGTCGTTTAGCAGGCCCAGCCGCGCGACCAGCTTGTAGAGCGGCACGATGAGTATGGTGGGCGGGAAGACCGAGACGAGAAGCACCGCGCGCACGGCCCAGGACCCGCCCGGCAGCGGCAGGCGCGCCAGGGCGTAGGCGGCGGGCGTCCCCAGGGCCGTGCAGAGCGCGGTAGAGGCCAAGGCGATGAGCGCGCTGTTGCGTATGTAGGCCGCGAACGGACGCGTGGCGAAGATCTTGAAGTAGCTGGCCAAGGTCGGGGCCGACGGCCAGTAGGTCGGCGGCGCAGTCACGACCTCGGCGGGAGGCTTGAGCGAGGTGATGATCTGCCACAGAAAGGGCCCCAGGCTCCATAATACGACGGCCGCCACCGCCAGCCCGAACAGGATGTCGCCTACACGCCTCACCGCGCCTCCTTGGACCGCGAGAGCCCGAGCACGGTTCCGGCCAGGACGGCCAGGCAGGCCGCCATGAGCAAAGTCAGCGTACATGCATACGGGAGGTCGAGGTAGCGGAACACGTTGTCGTAGACGTAGAGCGCCGTCATCTGCGTGGCCCCGCCCGGGCCGCCGCCGGTCAGGACCCAGACCAGGTCGAAGATGCTGAAGGATTGGATGGCGCGGAAGGTCACGGCCAAGGCCAGCGTGGACTTAAGCAGCGGCAGGGTGATCATGAAGAAGCGCCGGACGGGTCCCGCCCCGTCGATGCCCGCGGCCTCGTAGAGGTCATCGGGGATGTTGGCCAGGCCGCCCATGAACAGGAGGGTCATAAACGGCGTGGTCTTCCACACGTCGGCCAGCACGCAGGCCGCCATCGCCCCGCGCGGGGAGGCCAGCCAGGCGATGCGCGGCGAGGACACCAGGCCGGCCTTATAAAGGAGGTCGCCGAGGACGCCGTACTCGGCGTTGAAGATCCACTGCCAAGCCATCGCCATGATGGCCGTGGGCAGGGCCCAAGGCACGAGCACCGCGGCGCGCGCCAGGCCCCGTCCGCGAAACGGCCGGCTGAGGAGGAGGGCGAAGGCCAGCCCGAGGACGGTCTCGAACGCCACCGTGGACACCGTGAAGGTCAGCGAATTGCCCAGCGAAGCGGCCAACCGGGCGTCGTGGGCGAGGTAGCGGAAGCCCGCCGCGTGGGACAAGGCGGTCCACACCGGCAGGAGGTTGACCGCGGCCATGAGGGCGAGGGCCGGGACGGCGAAGGCCCAATTGATCGCCGCCTCCCGGCGCGTGAACCCCGCGCGGCTGTCCATCAACGGGCCAGCGCCGCGCGCATGTCCTCGGCCGCGGCGCGCAAGGCGTCTTCGGGAGAGGCCTGGCCCGAGAGCGCCCCGCTCAGGCGCACCTGCAGGATATCGGACATCCGCGCCCAAGCGGGATGCATCGGCCGCGGGCGGGCCCCGGCCAGCACGCCCAAGAGCTCCCGATAATGCGGGCTCTTCGCGGCAATCTCGGGGTCCTCGAAGAGGGCTTTGCGCGTGGGGATGATGCCGCCTTTGACGTAAGCGGTCTTCTGTCCTTCCAGGCTGGCCGCGAACTCGATGAACTTCCAGGCCGCCTCGGGGTGCTCCGAGAACGCCGAGATGCCCCAGCCCCAACCGCCCAGCGTCGCCGCCGAGGCCTTCCCGGGCCCGTGCACCATCGGCAGGATGCCGACCTTCCCCTTTACCGGCGAACCCTCCGCCTGCAGCAGGTTCCAGGCATAGGGCCAGTTGCGCATGAAGACGGCCTTCCCCTCCTGGAACATGTGGCGCGCTTCCTCCTCTTGGAAGGTCAGCACGCCCTCGGGCGCGAAGCCGTCCTTGCGCACGGCGTCGACCAGCCAGGTCAGCGCCTCGACGGCGGCCGGCGAGTCGACGAGCACCGTCCCCGCCTCGTCGATGAGCTCGCCGCCGTTGCCCCACAGGAGCTCGAGATAGACGCAGACCAACCCCTCGTACTGCTTGCCTTGGAACACCAGCCCCCAGGTCTCGGGGGGCTTCTGCACGGCCTTCGCGGCCGCGGCCAGCTCGGCCCAGGTGCGCGGCGGGGCGAGATCGGCGGCGGCGAGGAGGTCCTTGCGGTAATACAGCAGGCCGCCGTCGGACTGTACCGGAAGGCGGTAGGTCTTTCCCGCGAACTTGGACCCGAGGATGTCGCCGGGGAGGAACTCGGCCTGGCGTTGCGGAGGGAAGCGGTCGTCGAGCGGCCTCAGCCAGCCCTGGGCGGCGAACTTGGGCAGCCAGACCACGTCCATGTAGAGGACGTCGTAGGTGCTCTCCTTTCCTATGAACGCCGCCGCGTACATGTCCTCGCGCGTGTTGGAGGCCGCCGGCCCCTCCACCATCTCCACCTTCAATCCGGGATTGAGGGCCTCGAAGCGCGCGATGATGGCCTTCTGGCCCCCTCCCACGTCGGGACCGGCGAGGAAGCGCACGACGGTGCGGCCGGAGGCGTCGACGGCGGGCTTGGAGCAAGCGGAGAACAAGAACGTGAATACTGCCAGGACAGCACGCCGCCACCTCATCGGCAGATTGTACTAGAAGCGCACCCGCACGTTGGCGCTGAAGTTATGCGCCTCGAAGTCGGGCCGCAGGTCGCCGGTGTAGCCGAGCTTGCTCGACAAGCCCTTGCCCCAGTCGGTCTCCACGCCGGCCCCCACGAGCCCGGCGTCGCGCGAGACCGCCGCCGTGTTGACCGAGAACGGGGCCCCTCCTGAGGCGAACTGGGCCGTGATGGCCCGGCTCTGGTTGGCGAGCTCGCGCTGCCAGGCGCCGCTCACGTAGGGAGTGACGGTCCGGGTCCCGGAGCCGAACTTGCGCGAGAGCTTCGTCCCCAAGGTCGAGCGCACGGAATCGGCGACCTGCCCGTCTACCTTCAGATTGACGGCCCCGGCGCCGTCCTCGGTGAAGGAATGGATCATCAGCCGGTCGAAGGCGAGGCCGACCGTCGGCGAGAGCGTCACGCGCGACGTCTTGAGGTCCCAGCCGGCCTGAGCGTTGACGTTGAACTCGTCGGCCTCCGGGGTGGAGCTCGCCGAGCGGGAGACGCCCGGGAACACGATGTTGCGGCTGGTCCTGTACCAATCCCGCGCCCCGCCGATATACATGTCGGCGTGGAAGGTCTCCCCGAACACCGTGCCGTAGGCGCCGTAGCGCAGGCTGTGGCTCGTGCTCGAGCCGCCGCCGGCGGCCGTGACGGCGGAGCCGTAGACGTGCCCGAGCGAGAGGCCGACGGCCATGCGCCCGTCGATCCGGCGGTCCGCTCCGACGATGAGGCCGGCGCTGTTGAAGCTGAAGCCGGGCTGGGAGGCCACCGCGTCGCGCCGACCGAAGCCGCCCATGGGCGCCGCGAAGAAGCCCCAGCCCCTGTCGGGCGCCGAGGCATCGACGTTGGTGAGGTCGCCGGCCGGGTCCGCGGTGAGAGGCCCCCCGTAGACCGCCCGGCCTCGTACGCTGAAGACGGCGAAGGCGTCGCCGCCGGGGTTCGAGCGCAGGCTCGCCAATCGCTGGCCCACGGCCGCCGACTGGCCCCCCGCGCCGGCCGATGAGAGCCCGCCCAAGGAGGACAGCGCCGTCGGACTGAGCTGGTTGAGGACCTCCTTTTGCTGCTCCGGCCCCAGGGCGCCCAGGGCGGTGAGGAAAGCGCTGAAGTCCGGGTCGCCTCCGCCCGCCGCGCCGTTGAGGGCGTCGATTACGGCCGACTGGCCGGGCGAGCCGCCCGGCACCGGTGACCGCGAGGTTGGCGTCGGGCTGCAGTTGCACCTCGAGAGTACCGGCTCCCGAGTAGTCGCCGTCGACGGTCAGGGTCGCCGCGCCGGTCTTGATGACGCCGTCGTTGACGGCCGACAGCGACAGCGCCTGGCCGTAGCCGTTCATGTCGAAAGTGGCGCCCGAAGCCACCAGGAGCATGGCGTCGCCGATGGCGTCGTCGGCCCCGAGCCGCAGCGTGCCGCCGACGATCTCCGTAGCGCCGCTCCATGAATTGTTGCCGTTGGTGAGGGTCAGGACGCCGGTCCCATCCTTGACCAGCCCGCCGGAGCCCTGATCGCTGAAGCGTCCCGCGAAGGTCGTGTCGGCGTCGCTGGTCGTCGACAGGGTCCCGCCGTTGAGCTTGATGAAGCTCTGGGAGTCGCCGGTGAGCGCACCGACCAACTGGTTATAGCCGTCGAGGTTGAGGATGGCCCCGAGGCCCTCGGCGTCGCCGTCCCCGGTCATGGTCAAAGCTCCCGTGCCCAGCGCGTCGTCGTCGGCGATCTGGAGGCGAACCCCGAACGGGCTGCTTCCATCGATGAGGGTCCCTCCCCCGTAAGTGTTGCCGCCGTATAAATAGAGCTTCCCGCGGCCTGGAGCTTGACGGTGCTCGCCGAGCCGTCGATGACGGTGCCGCCGCTGTAGGTGTTGCCGCCCGCGCCGGAGATCAGGCCGTTGAACTGCGGGTCGTCGTAGCCGTTGTATTCGCTGACCCCGAACACGTCGACGACGCCGTCAACGGCGAGCGTGATCGGCCGCGCGGTGGCGACGCTGTTGTTGAACTGCAGCGTGCCGCCGTTGAACGTGAGCCTGCCCGACTCATCGCCCAGGTCGCTGCCCGCCGAGACGTTGAGCACGCCGGCGTCGAGCGTCACGCCTCCCGTAAAGGTATTGACGAAACCGTTGTCGCCTGAGTTCAGGGAGAAGGTCCCTTCCCCGGCCTTGATGAGTGAACCGCCGCCGGCCGTGTCGAAGATGGCGCCCGAGAAGGACGAATCGACCCCCTCGCCGCCGGCCCTCAATCGGGCGCCGTCTAAGTCGACGATGCCGCCGGAGTCGCCGCTCAAGGAGCCGACCGTCTGGTCGAAGCCGTCCAGGTCCAAGACCGCGTTGTTGCCGCTGGAGTTGCCGTTGACCGCCACCGCGCCGGTCCCGAAGACGTCGGAGGCGCCGGCCGCGAGGGTCACCCCGCCGGTCGTCGCGTCCACCGTCGTCCCTCCGCTGTACGTGTTCGCGCCGGAGAAGACCAGGACCCCGCCGCCGGCCAGGTCCACGACCGTCACCTCGCCGGGACCCGCGCCGTCGCTCAGGACTCCCGTGAAGGCGGAGCTGTTCGCGCTGACGCCGACGCCGAGCCGGTCGTCGATCCCTATGTCGCTATGGATGGTCAAGGACGGGGCTCCCGCCGCGAAGATCGAGACGTTGTCGGCCGCGACGACCGGGTCGCCGGCGGGGATGTCGCTGACGCCCGGGTCGAAGTCTATCACGTCGCCTGAAGCGGCGGCGCCTATCGCCTCGACAAAGGAGCCGGGGCCGCTGAGATCCTCGTTGACGACCGTGATCGTCGCCGCCGAGCACGGCTGCCAAATGAAGGAAAGGGCGATGAGCAGCGACAGGGCTTTGCGCGGGGTATCCATGAGTGTAAGATATGAATTCCATACGACATACACTCATGATGACCATCATCCTTAACCGCGCCGCATTCCTTGCCTTGAGCCTCCTAGCGGCGGGAACGCGCCCGGCCGCGGCCGGCTGCGTCCAGCTCTCCTCGACGGCGGCCCTGGCCATCGGGATGAAGATCTACCAGAACGAAGCCGGGCAAAAAGCCCGATTCTTGACGCACTGGAACGAGGGCGAGGAGTTTCCGTCGATGGGGATCGGCCATTTCATCTGGTACCCGGAGGGCTATATGGGCCCCTTCGAAGAGTCCTTCCCGAAGCTGGTCAAGCATCTGCGCAAGAACGGCGCCGCGCTGCCGGCCTGGCTGAGGAAGTCCCCGCATTGCCCGTGGAAGACCCGAGAGGACTTCTACAAGGACTTCGACGGCCCGCGTTTGACCGAGCTACGGGTTCTCCTAGAGTCCACGATCCCGCTCCAAGCCGAGTTCGCGGCCAAGCGCCTCAAGGACTCCCTGCCGAAGCTCCTCAAGGCCCTGCCGCGCGCCGAGCGCACGCACGTGAAGAAACAGTTCGATCGCGTGGCGAACCAGCCGCTCGGGCTCTATCCGCTCGTCGACTACGTCAACTTCAAGGGCGAGGGCGTCAAGGACAGCGAGCGCTACGCCGGCAAGGGCTGGGGCCTGCTCCAGGTCCTTCAGGGAATGAGCGGCACGGCCGAGGATGGGAGTGCCGCGGTGGAATTTGCCGCCTCGGCCGAGCGCGCGCTCGAGGAGCGGGTCAAGAACTCGCCGCCCGAGCGCAACGAGGCGCGCTGGCTGGCGGCCTGGAAGAAGCGGCTCAAGACCTACGTCGAGCCTTAAGCCTTGAGCCGGGCCTTGAGCTTCTTGAGGCGGCGGTAGGACTCCTCGATGCGGGAGGCGGGGATGCGCCCCGCGGCCACGGCGTCGGAGATGATCTTCGTCACCCGGGCCGGCAGGTCGGGGTCGGGAAGGAAGCCCTCTACTCCCTTGGCGGCCAGCGGGTTGTTCGAGAAGATGAGCAGATCGACGCCGGCGTTGACGGCCAGCACCACCCCCTCCTCGAAACCGTAGTTCTTCATCACCGCGCCCATGTGCATGTCGTCGGAGACCACGACGATGTCGCGGCCCAGCTTGGCGCGCAGCAGGTCCTTGAGGATGGTCGGCGAGAAAGTAGCCGGATACTTGGGGTCGAGCTTGGTGTTGATGATGTGGGCCGTCATGACCATGCGCGGCCCGTGCCGGTCCCGGACGGTCCGGTAGAACGGCGCGAGCTCGGCCTCGGACCAGGTGCTCGTAACGTCGACCAACCCCTCGTGCGTGTCGCCCTGGGCGCTGCCGTGGCCGGGGAAGTGCTTCACGCAGGCCAGCACACCCTCCTCGGCCAGGGCCCGCGACATCGCCACGGCGTACTTCACCACGGTCTCGGGGTCCTTCGAGAAGCTGCGCATGAGCCCGCCGATGACCGGCGACGGCGGCTCGTGGTCGACGTCGACCACCGGGGCCATGTCGACGTTGAAGCCCGCCTCGGCGAGCATCTTCCCCATGCGGCGGTAGGTGCGCGCGGCCTCCGCCGCCGTGGCGGTGCCGGCCCCGACCTCCTGGGCCGACGGGAAGCTCTCGAAGCCGTTGGCCGCGTTCAGTCGCTGGACCTTTCCGCCCTCCTGGTCGACGGCGACGAGCACGGTCTTGTCCTTGGACTTAAAGAAGCTGTTGAGCGCCGCCACCCCGTCCTTGCCGGTGATGTTGCGCTTAAAGAGGATGACGCCGCCGACCTCGCCCTTCTCGATCTGCGTGCCGAGCTTGGCCGGCCAGGCGTCGGTCGAGGTGGTGCCCTCGAAGCCGACCATGAGCATCGCGCCGATCTTCTCGGGGGCGACCGACGGTGCGGCCGAGACGGCGCGGGCGAGGAGCAGCGACAGGAGGAGAGCGTTCATGGCGGCAGTCTACGAAATCAGGGCCGGCGCAGGAGGCCGTGCGCCTCGAGCACGCGCAGGACCTCGCCCACGCTCCAGGCCTGGGAGCGGGTGCCGCCCCGGTTCTGGACGCGCGCCAGGCGTGAGACTACCGGGCCCAGCCCCGCGGGGTCCTCGAGGTTGAAGCCGCGCAGAGCCTCGTCGAACCCGCCGCCGTCGAACACCTCGGGCAGGGAGCCTTCGGGCGAGGCGGCGAGGAACTCGACGAGCGGAGTCATGATGCCGCGTACCTCGGCCTTGACCCGTTCGTCGCTCCAACCTTGGCCCTTGCGGACCTTCACGAGCGCGTCGACGAAGGAGCCCATCAGCCACGGCCAGACCGTGCCTTGGTGATATGCCTGGTCCTTCTCCGACGGGGGCTTGGAGGTGTCGTAGCGGCCCTGATAGCGGCTGTCGCGGAAAGACAGCGTGCGCAGGCCGTAGGGCGTCAGCAGGTCCTTGGCGGCCGCCTGCACGACGGCGCGCTGACGGTCGGGCGGCAGGAGGTCCTCGCCGTGGCTGACCGCGAAGAGCATGTTGGGCCGGATCGCCTCGCCGTGCGGGTCGCCGTCGACCGCGTCGCGCAGGGCTCCCCCGGTCCCGCCCCAGAAGCGCTTGTTGTCCTCGTTTACGAACCAGAAGCGCTTGTTGAAGGACTTCTTGACCTGCTCGGCCCGCGCGTCCAAGGCATCAGCCGCCGACGCGGCGCCGTCGGCCCGCTCGAGGCGCGCCATGAAGCGCAGGTTCGCGTACCACAGGGCGTTGATCTCGACGGCCTTGCCGTTGCGCGGCGTCACGGGGCGGTCGCGGCCTTCCGGGTCGGCGTCCATCCAGGTGGCCTGGGCGGGGCTGACGATGAGACCGTCGGTGGAATCCATCGCGATGCGGTTAAAGCGCCCGTAGCGCTGGTAGCCGGTCCCCTCCGCATAGCGGGCCATGATGCGGCGCATGACCGGCAGCATCTCGGCCGCGAAGGCCGCGTCGCCGGAGTCAGCCAAGCGCTTGACCGCCTGGATGAACCACATCGACCCGTCGACGGTGTTGTACTCGGAGACCGCGGCGATGCGGTTGGGGATGAGCCCCTCGCGCTCCTGGCGCGCGAACTGGCGGATGTTCTCCTTGGCCTCGGCGGCCCGGTCGGTGGTCAGGAGCAGGCCGGGCAGGGAGATGAAGGTGTCGCGGCCCCACTCCTCGAGGAACCAGTCGAGGCTGGCCGCCCAGATCTTGACCGTGCCGTCGACATGCTTGACGAAGGTGTCGGCGGCGACGGCGAGCGCGGACCAGAGGCCTTCCGCGGCGCGCCAGACGTCGCCGGCACGGGCCGCCAGCCAAGCCCCCATCTGGCCGCGCGAGTCGGCCCGCGCGCGGTTCTCGTAGTCGGGGTCGGAGGGCAGCGGGATGCGGTAGCGCCAGCTAGAGCCGCCGGCCACCGACTCCTTGACCGGGAACGGGTCGTTCCACTCGTCTCCCAGCGTGTAGCCCGCGAAGCGCGCGCTCTTGCCCGAGCCTTCTTTCGAGCTCTCCGCCATGAAGCGGCCCATGAAGCCTTCCTTGCGCGGGTCGTCGTGGGAGCTGACCTTCTTCCAGCCGTTGTAGACCGTCACGAAGCCGAAGCGCTCAGCCGCCTCGGCCTTGCCTTCGAAGGCCTCGGCCAGCGGGAAAGCGCCGCGTTCCTCGAACACGCCTGCCAGGGCCTGCACGTAGTCGTCGCCGGGCTCGTCGCCGCTGGCCAGCTGGCCGCTGCCGAACCGGTAGGCGAAGTGAAGGGCGTCGACCCGGCCGCCGTCGAAGCCGCGGTCCAGCCAGCGCCGGAAGGGGTCGAGCGCCGTCTTGTAGCCCTCGGCTCTAAGACGCGTCCAGTTCCAGAGCGCCAGGTCACCCCAGTCCTCGTTGATCCACTCGTTCTTGATGCCGGGGTTGCGGGTCTTGAGGTCGGTGAAGTACTGGGGGCGCTTCCAGGCGTCGACCGAGTTCTTGCCCCTGAACATCGGGATGTCGAAGATCACCTTGCCGCCGGCCGCGTGCACCGTGCCGAGGGCTTCCTTGAGCTGGGTGGCCGCATGCCATTGGGTGAAGGCGTGGCGCTCGACGCGCTCCGCGAACCCCGGCGTGCGGCGAGCCCGCGCGAGGTCGGCCTCGGTCCACTCCAGCGCCGGCTTTCCGAGCGCGGCCGCCAGCGCCATGAATTCCGCGTACTCGCCCAGCCAGGCGTCGTTCTCGGTCAGGAAGGCTTGGAACTGGCGGCCGCGGGCCGTGCCGCGGCCGAGCTGCTCGCGCTTGAAGGCGGCCCAGGCCGCCGCGGCCACGCCGCCCTCGCGTCCGCGCAGGGCCGCGTAATCGACGGTCTGGCGCCGGGCCTGGTCCGGGGCTTCGAGGCGCGCCGCCAGCGCCGGGTCGGCCTGGACTTCGGGCACCGCGGCCCAGTCGACGTTGTCCTCGTTGAGCGCGTCGAGGCTGACCGGGGCGTAGGGGCTTTCACCAAGGATGGCGAAATGCGGCAGGAGGTGCATGACGCCGACGCCCTGCTTGGCCAGGACGTCGCGGTAGTAGGGACCGAGGTCGGTGTACTTGCCGATGCCGGGGTCGTTCTGGGAGCGGCGCAGGGCGTAGAGCGGCACGCTGACCGCGGCGTGCGAGGCCGCGGGGTCCTTCCACCAGGCCGCGCGCTGGAGGCGGCTGAGCGAGGAGACGTGCGACGGGCCGGCCAGGGCGGGCGTGACGCCGTTGACGCTCCCGCGGGCGCTCCCGCCGTCGAAGAAGCGGCCGAGCGCGGGCGCGGGGGTCTTGCCGGCCGCCTTCTCGACCGAGCGCAGGGAGGCGAGGGGAGCGGCGGGAGCCGCCGCCTCGCGGCCGGCGGTCTGGGCGGCGGCGGCTTGAGGGATGACCCGGGCCGATGGCGCGGCCGCGGCCGGCAGCGCGGGGACGGCCGCAGGAACGGCGGCGGCGACGGGAACCGCGGCGCTGACGCGCGGCGAAGCGGCGGGGGCCGCCAAGGACGGAGCGGCCAGCGTGGGCCCCGCGGTGAGCGACGGGGCGGTCAGGGAGACCGGAACGACGGATCCCGCGGCCGCTTGGCCGCCCGCGACGGGCGCGACGACGACGGGGGCCTGGGATCGGACGACCTGGGCCGCGGCCGGCAGGACGGGGAGCGAGAACGCGAGGAAGGCCGCTAGGACGGACCGCAGGCGCTGGGAGGGCGCTCTCACGCCATCATTGTAACGGTGCCCCTATAGGGAAGCCTGGGCCTCGGAGGCCGCCGGATTCCGACAATGGACCCATGAGATAGATGGGCCTCCGAAGCCTCCAGCATCCTAGGCCTCTAGCCCTACACAAAACCTTCACCTCGGCCTCACGACGCCGTCACGCCTCTCAGGCCATCATATGGCGCGTGAAGGACGCCGACTTCGGTCTCATGACCGCCCTGGGTCTGGGTGCGGCCACGGTCTTCGTGGCTGTCTCTACGCTCCTCTATCCGTCCGACCCGCGGATGACCGACGAGCCGACCGAGGTGGTCTCGCTGGCCGCGCCGGTCCTGCGCGAGCCGATGCGCGATTCGATGGCGTCGCTCGGCCCCTCGATGATGCCGATCCCGAACGCCGCCAGGGATATCCCCCCAGCCCGGCGGGCCGCGGTCGCGATGCCTGTGCCGGCCGGCGTCCGCCTTCGCCCGAGGCCGATAAGCCTGGCCGGCTTGCTCGAGCAGCCTTCAGCCTTCCTCATGGGACGCACCGTGCTGACCGACGGCCCGCGCCTGCGGCGCTTCCTAGCCGACCGGCGCCGGGTCGACTCCTACCTGGACTTCCCGCTGGTGCGCGCCGTGCTCAAGTACCCGGCCGCCGCCAAGGTCATCCTCGGCAACGGGGCCCTCGTCCGGGCCTTCCTCGACACGCCGGCGATGCGCGACCCCGCCGCGGTCCGGGAGCTCTTGGGCAGCGCCCTGTTCCGCAAGCTGGCCGCCTGCCCCGGCATCCACGGCGCGCTGGCCGACGCGGCGGTCACCGCGCGCCTGAGCTCCGACCCGCGCGCGGTCGCCTTCCTGACCCGCCACCCTCAGGCGGCGCTGGCGCTAGGACGGGGCTTCCCGGCGATGGCGAAGGCGCTGGAGCGCTAACGGGGCGGAGCTAGCGGCAGACGCCGCTGCTGCAGGTCAGGATGCCGCAGCACGACGAGGAGGACTCGCAGCGCGAACCGCGGCCCGTGCAGGTGCCGTCCGTGCAGGCCCCCGAGGCGCAGAGCAGGACGCCGCAGCACTGGCCCGAGGAGGTGCAGCCGCCGCCGCGCCGCATGCAGATCCCGTCGCCCGAGCAGATGCCGCCCGAGCAGGTGCTCGTGCCGCAGCAGTCGGCCGAGCTCGTGCAGACCGTGCCCGCCCGCTGACAGCCGCCGCCGGAACAGACGCCGTTGTCGTTGCAGAGCAGGGCGCCGCAGCAGTCCGCGCTCGACTCGCAGTAGCTGCCGCCGCGGCTGCACTGTCCCTGCCCGCCGCCGCCCCCGCCGCCGCCGCCCCCGCCGCCGTCGACCGGAGGAGGGGTCTCATCGCCGCCGCCGCCGCCCCCATCGCAGGAGGTGAACAGCAGCGGAGACAACACCAGGACCGTCAGGAGCCAGCGCCGCATCGTAGAGATTGTAAACATGCGGCGAAAATCCCGCAAGGGACCTTTAGCCGCGTGCTCGACTGATCACCAAACTCAGGACGCCCAACGGCAGCCAGACCCAAACCAGCTCGCTGACCGCGACCGGAATCCCCCGGGCCGTGAAGAACCCCCCGCCGATCGGCGACACCTTGAGCGGCGTCCACGGCAGGAAGTAGCGCTCGTCGCTGAACGGCGCGAAGAACGCCACGCCCAGCCCGCCGTCGGTCATCGCGTCGAAAATCCCATGGGAGGCGATGACGAGGAAGAAGTACCCCCAAAGCGGCGCGACGCGTCTCTCCGTCCCGCGCGCCACCCAGGCCGCGCAGATGCCTCCGACCGCCGCGGCGAACGTCAGTGAATGGCTCAGTCCACGATGGCCCAGCATGTGCTCGTAGGGAATCCCCATCAAGAACGCCGCCACGTCGGCGTCGGGCAGCATCGCGCAGAGGATGGAGAGGGTCAGGAAGCCGCTCGGCATCGGCTCGACGAAGCTCAGGCGCTTGAAGGCCGCCGCCGAGGCGGCGTGGGTGAATAGGGTCGGCACGCGGCTTACGCCGCCGCCAGCCCGGACAGCCGCGCGGCTGTCTCGCCGTCGGCCCGCGTGAACTCGGGATCCTTATAGAACGTCGTGAAGACGAAGTAGCTGGTCCAGGACAGCACCAGCACCGAGCCGGTCAGCAGGGCGTAGAAGCGCTGGTAGCCGAAGGCCGCGAAGAGACCGAACTGCATCGTGAGGCTGGTCACCTGGTAGAGGTGCATCATAGTCGAGTGGCTTATTGCACCCACCCGGCGCATCTGGTTGACGGCGGGGATCAGCGGCCCGCCCGAGAGCATGCCCTGCATGATGTTGAGGAAGATGAGGCCGATGCCGGCCGGCGTATAGACCAGCGGGTTCTCGCCCAGCGGCCCCAGGACCAGGCGGTTGAGGAACTCGAAGCCGCAGAGCTGGACGTAGACGAAGACCATGTCGCCGACCGGAGAGCTGAAGATCCGGATCATCCCGGTCATGTTGCCGAGGAACTTCATATAGGTCTGCCCGAACACCGTGAAGACCGCGTCCTGGATCTGGTACCACGAAGTCGAGATGACGGCGCGGAACATCGGCAGCTCGCCCGCGCCGACCGCCTTGCTCACGAAGAAGAGCCGGATCGCCAGGTTGAACGAGAAAGTCTTGGTCGCCAGCCACATGTAGTCCTGACGGTTGGGCCTGGTCATGCAGGAGACGAAGATGGCCTTCATGTTCTTGACGTAGCTGGAATCGAAGGTCAAGGCGCCCTTGGGCGCGGCCACGGCGGAGGCCTCGCCGCCGTCTTCCCCCGCCTTGAAGCAGGCCAGCTCGCCGCCGTGCGCGCGTCGGGCGGCGCGTATCATCGCGCGGTCCTCCGGCGCCAGCTCCGCGGGCTTGTCCGAGCCCATCCCTTCCGAATAGGTCCGCGTCGGCCAGACGTAGACGAAGCCTTTGCCGACGCTCCCGGAGACAGGCAGGGCCTCCCCGGGCACCCAGGGCTTGAAGGGGCCGTCGGGGCCTTTCCCGGCGAGATAGAGCCGCGTCCCGCCCTTGTCGACGGCGAGGACCACGAGGCTGTCGGCGGCTGGCGTCATCAAAGCTCCAAGAGCACGTGATCGTAGACCTTGGGGACCTTCGACCCGGCTCCGTCAATAGTATAGAAATTCCATTCCTCGCGCTTGTCGGCCACCGCGCGAAGCTCGCCGAGGTAGCCGTCCCACGTGGAGATGAAGACCCTCACGCCCGAGAAGTCGGCCACCGAGCCGAAGAAAGCGCTCGAGAACGTGAACTCCACGAGGTTGCGCTCCTTGTCGGCCGAGGCTGTCACGTCGCCGACCAGGGGCTTGCCGTAGGCGTCCGGACCCGAGTCGGCCGCGCCGAAGGAGCGCATGTCCCAGCCGTAGAGCAGGAAGCCCGCGTTGAAGCGGAAGTCCTCGCGCGCGTAGCCGAGCTTCGGCAGAGCCCGGCCGCCCGGCACGCCCGGGAAGTCGAAGAACACGCTGAAGTAGACGTGATCGAAGCCGTGCGGCGGGTTCCATTCGTCGGTGACGTCGGTCATCTTAAAGCGCAGGCGTAGGTCGCGCCCGCTGGTCAAGGCGTCGACGCGCTCCATCGAGAGCTGGCCGCGGTAGCTGGGGTCGGCCGGCGGGCGCACACCTCCCCCGAGCCCGCCTTTCTGGCCCTGCGGCACCTTGGCGCGGGCCAGGAGCTTGTAGGGGTTGCGCACGGTCACGGGCACCGGCGCCGACAGCGAGAGACCGCCCTTGGTGCGGCACAAGAGGCGCAGCTCGTGCCTGCCGTTGCCGAGCCGCGTGGTGTCGAGCTCGACGGAGCCCGCCGCCGGGTCGGCCAGCGGCACGCGCCGCCCGTAGTCGCCGTTGTCGAGCAGCGAGAGCTCGCAGGCCGGGTCGGCCAGCGCGTAGGCCAGGACCGCCGTCCCCTTGAGCGCGCGCTTGGGGGGCGCGCGCAGCTCCGGGGCGCGGTCGACCGCCGCCGCCGCGGCGCCCTTGAGGATCAGGTACTCGTCGGCCTCGAGCAGGAACACCCCGGGCACGGACTTGCGCCCGAAGGAGGAGAGCAGGACCTCGAGGCCGGCCCCTCCCAGGTCGCAGGCCACTTGGTTCGGCGCGGTGTTGAAGATGGAGAGGACGCGCTCGCCCTTGTGCTCGCTCGACCAGGCCAAGAGGCCCGGCCCGTGGCTCGTGCGCTCCAGCTTGAGCTTCCCGCGGGTCAGCGCCGGCGTGGCCTTGCGGAACGCGATGAGCTCGCGCAGGAAGCGAGCCAGCGGGGCTTCCAGATCGAAGCGCGCGTCGGTGAACATGTCCTCGCGCGCCCGGGTCAGGCCGGCCTCGGTGCCGTAGTAGACGCAGGGCAGGCCGGGCAAGGTGAAAAGGGCGGCCAGCGACTGCTTGACCGTGGCGGGGCCGGCGCGCGCGCACATGCGCTCGATGTCGTGGTTGTCGAGGAAGTTCACCCACAGCGAGCGGTTGGCGCGCGCGGCCTTGAGCGCCGCGCGCAGGCGCTCGGTGGGCGCCTTGCGGTAGAAGACCTGGGTCAGCGCCTCGTTGAGCGGCAGGTCGACGGCCGCGTCGAGCCGCGGCCGGCCCGGGCCTTTGATGTAGGAGTTGATCGCCGCGGTGTCGTAGGACCAGACCTCGCCGAAGACGAAGAAGTCGTGCTTGCCCTTCTTGGCGGCGTGAGGCTTGATGCCGTCGGGGTCGTGCAGGAAGCGCTCGTAGAACTCCTCGGGCGTGTAGTAGACCGTGTCGACCCGGAACGCGTCGACTCCGGCCTCGTCGATCCAGAACTTGTAGATGTCCTTGAAGCGCTGGACGGCCAGGGGGCTCTTGAGGTTGATGTCGTCTAGATCGCCCATCGACCAGGTCAGGGTCTGCTCGCGGCTCTTGAAGTCGGCGATGTTCGGCGTGAAGTTGTAGACCGCCGCGCGCTTGTGCTCGGGGTCGTTGGGATCGTTCAACCGGAACACCGGGTCCTTGGGAGCCATCAAGGCCCCGTCGGCCAGCTTCCAGTTGAGCTCGGGCCGCGCCGGGTCGAAGCCCGCCGCGTCGACCGTGAAGAAGTTGCCGGTGTGGTTGACGACGATGTCTTGGACCACCTTGAGCCCGAGCTTGTGCGCCTCGGCCACGAAGTCCTTGTAGTCGGCCAGCGTGCCGAAGTGCGGGTCGATGGCCGTGAAGTCGTAGGCCCAGTAGCCGTGAAAGCCCCGGGTCTTGATGTAGGGATTGACCCACTGGTTGTGCACCGGCGGCGTGACCCAGACCGCGTCGTAGCCCATCTTCTTGATGAACGGCAGCCGCTGGGTCAGACCCTTCAGGTCGCCGCCGTGGAAGCAGTCGTCGTCCTCGGGGTCGTACTCCCCCTTGCCCTGGTCGTCGTTGGAGCGGTCCCCGTTGGCGAAACGGTCGATGAGGACCAGGTAGATGACCTTGCCGCGCCAGTCGTCGAGCTTCACGGGGCGCGGCGCACGAGGACGCGGACGCCGTGGGCGGGCACGCTCACCCTCACCTTGGAGCCGCCTTCGGCGCCGGCGAAGGTCTTGGCGCCGTAACCGGCGTCGAGGGCGTCGCCGAGCTGGGAGTCCGCGGGCGTGATCCTGGAGTCGACGAACATCTCGGCGGAGCGCGCCTCCCCCGAGGTGTTCATGACGACCAGCACCTCTTCTCCGGCATGGATGCGGCTGAACGCGTAGATGCCGGCGCCCCAGGTGTCCGACCACCGGATATACTGCTTGCCGCGCCGGAGCGGCGCCAGGTCCTTGCGCACCTGGGCCAGGCGCCCCAAGGCCTTGAAGGACGCCGACTCCACGTCGAACTTGTCGCCCTTGGAGCTCTCCGACTTGAACTCGCCTTCCGCGAACATATCCTCGCGGTTCTGCGGGTCGGCCGGCGCCGCCGGCCCCTCGGCGTCCATGCTGTCGGTGTACTGCCGGAAGGCCTGCTCCGTGCCGTAGTAGACCAGCGGGATGCCGGTCGAGAAGAGCAGGAAGGCGAAGGCGACGCGCAGGAGGCTCTCCGGCTCGCCCTGGCGCAGGAAGCGATACGTGTCGTGAAGGTCGATGAAGCGGACGATCCGGCTCAGGGTACCGGCCAGCGCCCCGAGCGCGGTCTGGAAGCTGTTCTCCAGCTCGCGCGTCGGGGCCCGGCCGTGAAGGGCCCGCTGCTGGCGGCGGAACTCGGGATAGTTGTAGCCCGAGTCCATCCCCAGCGCCATGTCGCGCACGAGGTCCCCGTCGACCCCGGTGGAATTCTCGGGGAGCATCAGGAAGTTCTTCTTGCCCAGGCTCGCCGCGTAGTGCTTCACCTCGCGCGCGAACCGGATGACGAAGCCCGAGTCCATGTGACGGATGGCGTCGAGGCGCACCCCGTCGACGTCGGTCTCCTTGATCCACCAGTTGGCGAGCTTGATCAGCTTCTCCTGGGTCTCCGGCCGTTCGGTGTCGAGATGGCGGTAGTTCGGCGGGAAGTCGCCGTGGGTAGCCTGGTCGTGGTTGTTCCAGTCGTCGATGACGCCGCGGCGCGTGAAATCCTCGTCGATGAGGTCCTCGGGGCCCAGCAGCTCCGTGCGCTCTCCGATCTCCTTGCGTCCCTGGCTCTGGAATTTGGAGCCCTCCTTGTACTCGAAGATGGGCCCGGTGTGGTTCATGACCAGGTCCATGATGACTTTTATCCCGCGCTTGTGAGCCTCGGCCACCATCTTCTTATAGTCCGCCATGGTGCCCAGGTGCGGGTCGACGGCCAGGAGCTGGGTCGGGGCGTAGCCGTGGTAGGCCTCGGGGATGCCCATCGTCACCGGCGAGAGGATGATGGCCGTCACGCCCGAGGCCTTGATGTAGTCGAGCTTCTCGATGATGCCCTGGATGTCGCCGCCGTGGCGCGAGGTGCCGCTCTTGGGGTCGCCCAGCCCGAAGCCGCGCTTGGAGCGCGCGAAGCGGTCGGCCATGACCGAATAGAGGATCTCATCGCGCCAGTCGATCGGGGAAGCCTGGTAGGCTTTGCCGGCCTCGGGCTCGAGGCTGAGCTCGGCGACGGTCTTGGGTGTGCCCTCGGGAGCCTCGAGGCGGCGCAGGGTCGCCTGCGAGCGAGCGGCGGCCTGGCCGACCGCGCCTTCCCGGGTGGGGACTGTCTCCGCCTGGACGTCGTTTACCTGGGCGCCCGCGCCGAGGGCGGGGATGGCCCCGGCTTTCGGAGCCTGCTCCGCGACAGCGTTGGCGGAGGGAGCAGGAGCGGCCAACGCGGCGGCGACCGCGACAGACGCGGCAGCCGGACCCGAGACGCGCGGGACGATGGAAGGAGTCGGAAGAGCAAGCGACGGGGCCGTGATCGAGGGAGCGGCAAGCGTGGGCGCCAGCGTCGGGGCAGCCGCGGCGCCGGCGACCGCGACGCCGCTCATCGGCGCGCCGATGGATACCGGGACGGCGGGCGTGACGATCTTAGCGGCCCAAGACGGGTTCGGGAGCAGCGCCGCCGAGAGCAGGAGCGCCAGAAAGCGCTTCACAGCTTCTTCTCCGGGACGGACTTGTCGTCGGCGAAGAACGACAGCCCGATGTAGGCCGACCAGGAAAGGATCATGAGCGCCGTGGTCAGCCACGTGAACACGCTCTGGTAGCCGAAGGTAGCCAGGAGCCCCAGGTGCATCGTGAGGCTGGCCAGCTGATAGAGGGCGTTGCTGGTTTTCTCGCTTATGAAGCCCTTGGCGTAGAGCTTGTTGATGACCGGGACGAGGAGCCCGCCCGAAATCAACCCCTGCAGGTTGTTGAGGAGCAAGAGCCCGATGCCCCCCCAGGAGTACACCAGCGGGTTCTCGCCGATGGGCCCGAGCACGAGGCGGTTGAGGAACTCGAAGGCGACGAGCTGGACGTAGACGAAGGCGAGGTCACCGATCTTGGCCGAGCCGATCCGGAGCATCCCGGTCATCTTGCCGAGGAACTTCATATAAGTCTGGCCGAAGACCGTGAAGATCGCGTCCTGGACCTGATACCAGGCGGTGGAGATGATGGCGCGCTCCAGCGGCAGCGCGCCGTCGCTGACGCCCTTGTAGGCGAAGGCGACGCGGATGGCGAGGTTGAGGCCGAAGGTCTTGGTCAGGAGGTAGATGTAGTCCTGGCTGTTCGGAGTCGTGGCTGACTCGAGAAAGAGCTTCTTGATGTCCTTGAGGTATTGGACGTTGAACTCGATGAAGCGATTGCCGACGCTGGGCTCCGGCACGTCGGGCTGGGCGGCCGCTCCCACGACCTCGGAGGCGGCACTTCCTCGCGATATCGCTCGGTCGGGCGCCTCGGCGTCCGTGCCCGCGGGCTCGAGCCGCCCCCGGGAGTCGCGGCCGGTCTCTCCCACAGCCTCAGTGGTCGGGACGCTCCCCGACGGCTCCGTGACGGCGTTGACCTGGGAACGCCGGGCCTGGTCGAAGAACGCGGCCAGAGGCGCGGCGGGGGCTCCCTTAGCCAGGACGCCGCCCAGGCGTCGGAGCCCGGCCTGCGTCCCGTCCGGCCGCGCCTTCGCGGCTTCGGGCGCCGCGGCAAGGGGACCCGCGGCAGCGGCGGCGAGCCGTTGGACTTCCGCGGCGGGTGCGGCGGCGGGTGCGGGAAGGACCTCGGCGGCCTGCGCCGCGACGGCGATGGGAGCGATGACTGCGGGCGTGACGGTGGCCGGAGCGGCCAGCGCCGCGGCGGCGGAAGCCGCGGGCTTGGCCGTCGGCGTCGGCGCGACGGGCGCCGGCAGGCTGGCGGACCGGCCAGGAGCGGCGGCGGAGAGCCCCAAAGGCGCCGCAAGGGTCACGGGCACCGTCGCCACGCCCGCCGTCGTCACCGGGGCGATGGGAGCGCCGCCGGGGTTCACCGCGGTGACGCGCTGGGCTAGGGCTTCGGAAACGAAAAATCCCTGCTGGGACAGCAGGGACAGGGTCACGATGACGGCCGCGGACTTTCGTCCGTGGCCCGCAAGGAGCTTCACGACCACCCCCTCGTCATGCCGTCATTGTAACGGCACTCCTATATGGAGACATGGGCCGGGAAGACCTACGGCGCGCGGGCATAGGTCCCAGAGCGGGCTAGGCCTTAAGTCTGGCACTCGAGGTGGACGGCCAGGGAGTCCAGCAGGTGGTCGACGCCGTCGGCGACGAAGTACAGCGGCTGGGTGCCGCGATAGTCGTAGGCGGTGCGCTCGATCTCGGCGGGGTCGAATGCCCGGAGCTCGCCGCGGCCGACGTTCTCGAGCTCGGAGAGCGACGAGAGGATCGCCGCCCCGAAGGCCTTGACCGTGCCGCGCTCGCGCACCAGGCCGACCTCGAAGGCGAACCAGAACAGCCTTCCGAGCCGGCGCAGGCCGTCCTTGTCGGGAGCCTGGGCCGCCGCCTCGCCGAAGCGCCGGTAGAGCGCGGCGATCCGCGGGTCCCCCAGGGAAGCGGCATGGCCGAGGCTCTCGTGGAACCAGTCGGGCGACGGGCAGAAGCGCCATTGGTCGGGCTTGCGGGCGCTGGTATTGGCCGTGAAGCTGCCCTGGCGCAGGGAGTCGAAGAACTCCGCCGCGCGGACCAGGCCTCCCACCGGGACGATGGAAAATCCGCTGCGGGCCTCGATGCGGCGCGACACCTCGGCGGGATCGGGCACGCCGGGGACGCCGCCCAGCATGGCGGCGCGGCAATCGAGATAGGCGTCGAAAGCGAGGCGGTCCTGTATAGGAAAGAGCCGGTCCTGGAGCTTGCGCCAGGTCCGGTCGTCCTCCCGCGAGTAGCCTGAGGAAGCCGGCTCTTTTAGGGAGAGGTCCGCCAGCATTCCGGCGCTCGGTCCGTTCACGAGTGGCACGAACGCCGCTCCATCCCCCATGTCATGACTATGGCTCCGATCCGAGGCACCCAGAAGGGGCGCGCGGCCCACGAGAATATGGGCCCGAGGGCCCAGCAAGAGTGCCGGCCCGTTTGGTGCCCCGTTTGGTGCCCGTTTGGTGCCGGACTTTGGCTTTTGGCTTTTCGCTTTCAGCGAAAAGCCAAAAGCCAAAGTCCGGCACCAAAGAAAAACCCCCCCGGCCTGCGGCCGGAGGGGCTTTCTTTTAGAGCTCGTCAGCGCGCGCCCAAGCGCGAGGCGTCCGGCAGGCCGGCCCCCACCTGGTCGGTCCCGTACGCGTCCTCCGGCGCCGGCTGAGACTCCAGCGGCCGGGCCGAGGCGACGATCCAGTTGCGCACCTGGGCGGGCGTGCGCGCTCCGGCCGCGATGGCCAGGACCGCCAAGCCCGCGATGTGCGGCGTGGCCATCGACGTGCCGTTGAAGGTCGCGTAGCCGCCGCCCATCTGGGTCGAGGTGACGTTCGACCCCGGGGCGACCACGGCCACCTGCGGCCCGACGCTCGAGAACGACGACAGCCGCTCGTTGATGTCGATGGAGCCGACCGCGATGGCCTCCGGGTACGCCGCCGGGAAGCCCACCGGGCCGCCCGAGGAGTTGCCCGCCGCCGCGATGATCGTCACGCCGGCCGCGTGGGCCGCCGTCATCGCCGCCGCCAGGGACTCCGTGCCGCGCGAGGCGCCCAGGCTCATGTTGATGACCTGCATCCGGTTCTCGACGCACCACTGGATGCCGGCGATGATGTCCGAGTAGCTGCCGCTCCCACCCGAGTCGAGGACTTTGACCGCGTACAACGAAGCCTCGGGGGCGACTCCGATGACGCCGCGGTCGCGCATGTCCGTGGCGCCGATCGTGCCCGCCACGTGCGTCCCATGGCCCTGGTCGTCGGCCCACGAGCCGCCCGGGGCGATCGCGTTGTAGCCGCCGCGCACGTTGAGGTTCGCGTGGTTCACGTCGATGCCGGTGTCGACCACCGCCACCTTGACGCCGCGCCCGCGGTTCTCGCGCTGCGGCACGCCGCCCGAATCGCGCCGCCACAGCGCCTGGGCGTTGACCGACGAGACGCCCCACGGGACGTGCTGGCTGCGGACCGTGGCGATCGACAACTCCTCCGCGGACGGGGCGGCCGGGAGCCGCGGCGCCGCCAAGGCCGGGGAGAGCGGGAGGGCCGCCGGGGCGGCGACCAGCCAGTTCTGCACGAGGTCGTCCTCGGTGCGCACGACCTTGCCCGCGTCGGCGGGGCTCGGCGTGCTTGCGATGGACTCGCTGCGCGACTTCGGCACCACCATCGAGACCGCGTGGATCAACGCCAAGTCCCGGATCGCCGTGCCGCCCCGCTCGGCGGCGAGGCGCAGGCGCTCTTCCTTAGATACGTTGTCGGCGAAAACGACGATCACCCGCTCGTACTGGTCTTCCGACGCGGAGGCCGCCGGAGCGCCGGCCAAAGACGAGCCGGGCACCGCGGCGCCGTTGGCGCGCGCGGCTCTCTTGGCTCCCGCGAGCAGCGTCGAGACGCCGGCCGCGCTGGTGTCGAAGTCGTTCTGCTCCACGGCTTTCGCGGCGACCGACAAGACCGACAGGAGCACGGCGCACGAAGCTAAAGACTGAATCCGCTTCATCTGCATTCCCCACCTCTCATGAGACGTTCCGGACTACTCTCTTCTTGCCTTGCCCTTACCATCCTCTTACACGAATGATGGGTCCAATGGGGAAACCAGGCGAATGAAATCTCGCTTAATTTAATAACGATGTGTTTTAAAGGATTATTTTTCATGGGGATCGAATCCGTTCATTTTCTCTTAAGGGGTTCCAGACTTTAGGGATGCGCCTTACATTTACGAAACACCCATCGCGCATTATAATGAGAGCGATGCGCACCGCGTCCCTGCTCTTGGCCCTGCTCGTCACGGCCTCCGTCTGCCCCGCCTCGGAGCCCGACGCCCTCTTCGACCGCGAGACCGTCGGCGTCTTCGACGCCGGACTCCTGAGCGAGCGCGGCTACACCTTCCACGCCGACGGCCTCATGCGCCCGCCGGGTGGGGGCGCGCCGGTGAGCCGCGAGGACGCCTCGTTCCTCCTCGAGGACCTGCGCAGCCGTCGGCGCCTGCGCGACCTTCTCGAGATCAAGCTGATCCGCGACCGCGCCGCCTCGGCCGGGGCTCTGAGCCCCGAGGACAAGGCGGCCCTGCGCCGTCTGGCCCAGCGCGACTGGCCCATTCTGCCGAAGTCGGCGCGCGAGGACTTGAAGCCTCTCTTCTCGGCGTCCGAACTCTGGGCCCTCGAGGAGGCCCGACCCAAGGCGCCGCCGCCCCAAGCCGAGCTTTCCGCCCAACCGCCGGCGCCGCCGGCCGTCGAGCCTCCCTCGCCGCCCCCGACTCCCCCGGCCGCAGCGGCCGCCGTCCCGGCCGCGCCCACTCCCGTCGCGCCCGCCGAAGAGCCCGTGCCCGAGGACATCGTCGCGCTGCCGGCCCCGTGGAAGAGCGAGGCCGCGCCGCCGCCGTCTCCCATGGCCGCCTTCGCGCCAGTAGTGCCGAGCGTCATCGCGCCGGCCGTCATCGCGCCGCCCCCCGCTCCGCTCCCCTCCGAGTCCGACCTAGGCACCGAGGCGGAAACCTTGCGGTCCCTGCGCGATCCCCAGACCCCGGGCGAGATCGGCGCGGCACGGGCGATGGCAGGCCTGCCGGCCGCTCCTCCTCCTCCTGCCGTCCCGGCCGCACCCGTCGCCCCCGTCCTCGTTCCGATTCCCGTCCCCGCCCCGGCGCCCGTCCAAACCTTCCGCGCCGAACCCGCGGCGCCGCCGCCCTCGGCCACGGCGGAGGGCATGACGCCCCTGGCTCTGCCCGCAGCCCAGCGCCCGGCCGCCCCCGCGGTATCGACGGTGTCGGCTCCCGCCTATCCCGCGCTGTCGCCCGAGGCCTTCGGCGCCTTCCTCGCCACCGCGCCCTACGGGCGCGACGAGGTGGCGCTCCTGACGCTCATCGGCGCCAACCTTCCCGACCCCGAACGCTCCCAGACGCTCGGAGTCCTGCTCGCCCGCCTCCCCCACGTGGTGCTCGACTCGCGGCGCTCCGGCTCGGGGGCGCGGACGGGGCTGTCGACGATGGCCTCCGGTGGCGGCACGCCGCGCGAGGTCGTGGCGGTCCACGACGGCCCGGTGTTCAGCGGCCGCGACTCCCTGCTCGCCTCGGACCGGGCTTGGCTGCTGCCCGACGACCCGGCCATGTTCACGACGCGCGGCCTCCCCGCGCCGTCGGCCCAGGCCTTCGACCGCTCGGTCGGCTCCGCAGGCGAGTCGGCCACCAAATGGGGCCGCATGCGGGTCTACGCCGACGGCAGCCGGCGCATGACGCGCTCGCAGACGGCCCAGGCCGGCGCTCTGGTCAACGGACTCCTCCTCCTCGACGCGCAGCTGCGCATGCCCGGCGACCCCTACGGCGCGGTCCTGCGCGCCTGGACCGGCGAGTTCCGCCTCTACCAGGCGCTGGAGAAGGCCGGCGACAAGGAGCCCGCCCTCGACCGCGAGCTGCTGGCGCTCTACCGCGAGTGGCGCGACCGTCCCACCGATTTCGTCGACACGATCATGCACTCGATGATGAGCGGCGACGGCGGCGCCGGCCGCATCCTCGAGGACGCCGGACTCGGCAAGGCCCCCCCGACCGTTCCCACGGACCCCGTGCTCCCGCGTCCCGGCTCCGCGGCGGAACGCCAATGGCTCGAGTCCGACAAGGCGGCGCGCGCGGCCGAGGAGAAGCAATGACCGGGCTCTGGCTGGCCGCGCTCTTGGCCCTGCCCGCGGGGGCCGCCGACGACGCCTTCCCTTATACGCCTCCCAGCCGCTCCTTCTCCTGCACCCTGCCGATGGGCTGGACCGCCTTCGAGCAGGCCACCCCGGCCGGCACCGCCACCCATCTGGTCGGCCCCGAGACCGCCGCGGGCTGGCGCCCCGCCTACCACGTCCACGCCTTCGAGAAGGGCAAGCCCGGCTGGCGCACGCCGCGCCAGACGATGAAGGCCCTGCGGCGCTCCGACGACGCCTCCGACCGCGCCTCCACCGGCCTGACCTCGTGGCGCGTGGCGCGCAAGCCGGCCCGGCTCTTCGAGGTGCGCGAGAAGCGCTTCACGCCGGCCGGGCGCCTGCCCGCCGAGCTCCTCGAGCTGCACCACTTCTACGCCCTCGTGCCGGGGGTCGGCGACGACTACTTCATCGTGAAGCTGACCACGCGCGAAGCCGAGTACCTGGACTTCCGCAAGGAGTTCAACCGCTTCCTGGAATCTCTCCGCATCGTGGGGTATTGATGGCCGCCACTCACTTCCGCTGTCCGCGCTGCCGGCGCATGCTCGAGAAGGGCGCGGCGGCCTTCGTGCTGGGGTCGGTCGGCTACGCGCCGAAGGCCGAAGACCCCTTGCCGCCCTCGGTGACCTGCCCGGGCTGCGGCTTCGCCATCGACACCGCGGACATGATCGCCGGCCGGCTCGACGAGAAGGCGGACTGGCTCTCGCCGTTGGCCGTCGTCCTCGGCCTGGCCGCGGCGTTCGTCTCGTTCTACGGCTTCCGGCGCTCGGGAATCGCCGCCGTGGGCATCGGCTTTGGCGTCACCTTCGCGATCGTCGGCGCCGCCGACGTGGCCGAACGCCTGTGGGCTTCCCTCAAAGCGCGGCGATGACCTTGCCCAGCACGCGCGGCCCGCGCGCCCCGGTGGCGCGCGGCGCGTTGTTGGCCCGGCCGCGCACCGCGTAGAGCCCCAGCACCGCCATCAGGGCCGGCTCCTTGGCCATCGGGGCCAGCCCCCGCGCCGCGCTGGAGAGGACGGGGACCGGCATGAGCTCGCCCAAGCGCGCCATCAGGGTCCCGTTGAGAGCCCCGCCCCCGCTGACCAGCATCTCGCTCACCCGCGCGCGCGGCAGGAGGAACCGCTTGGCCTGGTCGGTGATCGAGGCCGCGGTGAAGGCCGTGGCGGTGGCCAGCGCGTCCTCGTGGCTGAAGCGCCGGACAGGCAGCCAGCGGCTCAGGAAGTCCTCGGCGAAGGCCGCCCGGTCGAGGCTCTTGGGCGGCCGGCGCGAGAAGTAGGGCAGGCGCAGGAGGCGCCGCACCAGCGCCTCGTCGGCGCGTCCGCGCCGAGCCAGCCGCCCGTCGCGGTCGAAGTGCAGGCGACCGCCGGAGGCGCGGCGGGCCGCGGCGTCCATCACGGCGTTGCCGGGCCCGGTGTCGAAGGCCACCGGCGCCGTCCCGCGCCCCACCAGGGCGGCGTTGGCCACGCCGCCGACGTTCTGCAGGATGCGCGGCGGGCCGTCGCCGAAGAGCAGCTCGTCGAAAAACGGCGCCAGCGGCGCGCCTTGGCCCCCGGCGGCCACGTCGCGCGGGCGGAAATCGCAGGCCGTCGGGACGTTCAACGCCTCGGCGAGAAACGACGCCTCGCCGATCTGCAGGGTGGAAGGGCTCGCGGCGTCGGGCCGGTGCACGACGGTCTGCCCGTGACTGCCCACCGCGGCCAGGCGGCGGGCCGGCACGCCCGACGCGCGCAGGAAAGCCAGCGCCGCGCGCGCGAAGGCGCGGCCCAGGTCGAAGTCCAGGGCCGAGAGCTCCGCGGCCGCGGCGCGCGGCGCGGCCAGGACGCGGCGCCGCAGGCCGGGCGGGTACGGATAGGTGCGGTCGGCCAGCACGCGCAGGCGCCTCCCGCGGACCTCGACTACGGCCAGGCTCACCCCGTCGGCCGAGGTGCCCGACATGAGGCCCAGCGCCAGCTCAGCGCCCACGCACCACCGCGGCGAACCCGGCCTTGAGCCGGGCGAAGCCCTCGTCGTAGCGGCCGTCGATGTTCATATGGCCGCCGCCGTGCTCCTCGTGGACGTGGGGGACCTTGAGGCTCTTGAGCTCGCGCGAGAGCGCGCGAGCCCCCAGATGCAGGTAGAACTCGTCCTTGGTCCCCGCGTCGAAGTAGAGGGTCTTGAGCCCGCGCAGGGCCTTGGCGTGCTTGGCCGCCAGCCGCACGGGGTCGTGGGCCAGCCAGCGCGAGAAGACCTTCTCGACGACCTGCCCGGTGCGGACGTCGAACGGGAGATCGAAGCCCCAGGGGCCCTTGGGATTGGGCGAGTAGACCGAGGACATCGCCGTGACGTTGACGAGGCTGTGCGGCAGGGAGGCCTTGTCGGGCGCCGAGCGGAAGGCGTCGAGGAAGGCCATGAAGTCGCCCCCGTAGGCCTCCAGCTCGTTGACGCACTTTGGGAAGTCGGCGACGCAACTGACCTCGAAGAGGCTGTCTCCCGAGTGCGACACGCAATGGCCGAAGGCCTCGGGATGGCGCATGGCCAACACCCAGGCCGCGTAGCCGCCGCTCGACTTGCCCATCACGGCCCGGCCGGCCGGCGACGCCGCGGTCCGGTAGCGCCCGTCGATGTAGCCGACCAGCTCGCCGACCAGGTGGTCCTCATAGCGGCCGGTACCCTCGGAATTGAGGTACTGGCTGCCTCCGTAGCGCGTAAAACCGTCGGGGACGACCAGGATGGCCTCGGGCGCGCGGCCCGCGGCGACCAGGCGGTCGAAGCGCTCGATCACGTTCTCGCGGAACGGGTGGGTCTGGGCCATCGCCTTCGGGTAGCCGGTGAAGCCGACTAGGAAGTAGATGACCGGATAGCGCCGCTCGGTACCCTCGGTGTAGGACGCCGGCAGGTAGACAGGGACCTCGCGCAGGCGCGGGTCGCCCAGAGGGTTCCCCTTGAGCGCCAGACTGCCGACCGTCTCCATAAGAAGCTTGCCATGGAGCGCCATCAGACCTCCCCCAGGGCGCGCCTCAGCGAGCCCGCCGCCGTCGAAAGCCGCCGCCGCGCCGCGCGCCGCCCGAGCCCCAGGCGCGCCATGACGACGGCGGTCTTGACGTGCCGCCCGGACTCGGCGAGCAGGGTCTCGGCGCGCCGCGCGTCGACGCGGCCCAGCGCCGCGATCAGCCGCGCCGCGCGGAACACGAGCTTGCGGTTGGTGGGCTTGAAGTCCACCATCCAGCCGTCGTAGACCTTGCCGAGCCGCACCATCGCCGCCGTGGTCAAGGCGTTGAGGACGAGCTTGGCGGCCGAACCGGACTTGAGCCGCGTCGAGCCGGCCAGGAGTTCCGGGCCGGTGCGCGGGGCGATGACGATCTGCGCCGCGGGGACGCGAACGCGGGAGTTGGCCGTCACGAGCGCCGTACGGCAGCCGAGGGCGCGGGCCTCGGTCAGCGCGCCGCGCACGAAGGGGGTCACGCCGCTGGCCGCGACCCCCACCACCATGTCGCCGCGGCGGGCCGCGCGGCGCAGACGGCGCGCGCCGTCGGCCGCGTCGTCCTCGGCGCCCTCGCGCGAGCGGAACACCGCACCCCGGCCGCCCGCCATGATCGCCTTCACGCGGCCCGGGGCCAGGCCAAAAGTGGGCGGGATCTCCGCCGCCTCGAGCACGCCGAGCCGCCCGCTGGTGCCGGCGCCCACGAAGATCAGCGCGCCGCCGCCGGCCAAGGCGTCGGCCGCGGCCGCGGCGGCGCGGGCGATCCGCGGCGCCTCGGCGGCCGCCGCGCGAAAGACGCGTGCCTCCGCGCGGCAGAGCAGGGCCACGACGGAACGCAGCGGGAGGAGGTCCAGGCGGCGCGAGGCCGGGTTAGCCTGCTCGGTCGGGAGCAGGCGGTACGCCGCGGCCTCTCCCGACGCCATCAGTCGGCCAGGGAGGGGTCGGGGTCCAGGGACGTGCCGTCGGGGGAGACGGCGGGGTCGGGGGCCGCGCCGTCGCCGACGAAGGTCTCGGTGGAGGTCGTCACATCCGGCACCTTGACCGGGGTGTCGATCCAGTCCAGGACCTGATCCATGAGGCCTTTGTTGTAGTACAGCATCCGGGTGCCGTGGCCGCGCGCGGTCTGTATCAGGGATGCGTTCTGCTCACCGGCGTTCTGGCGCGCGAACTGGAACAGGATCGCGGCCTCGGCCACCGTCTTGCGGTCATCGTCGGCCACGACGAACAGGATGGGGCGGTCCTTGTAGGCGCGCACCGCGTTGACGGTCTGCACCTCGCGGTAGCTGATGCCGGGGGAGAGCACGAAGACCATCGCCACTTCAGGATGCAGCGCCGCGTACTTGAGCGCCACGCTGCCCCCCAGGTCAGCCCCGCCCAGGGCCACGGCCTCGGGCGGGACGCCCTTCTCCTCGAGGAACTTGGCGGCCGCCGCGATGTCCTCGCGGATGCCCTCGTAGGGGTTCTCGCGCCGCGAGACGATGAACTGGCGCCAGGTGGCAGGCTTGCCGGGCGGCGCCTTGACGCTGGCCCCGTGCCCCCGCATGTCGACGGCCAGGAAGCCCACGCCCCGCGCGGCCATCTTGCGGCAGAAGAAGAGCCAGTTCTGCATCCGCCCCTTGCCGTCGTGGAGCAGGACGAAGGTAAGCTGGTCCTCCTCCTTGGAGGGCGAATAGCGGCCCGACAAGGTCCAGCCGTCGGCCGTGAGGAGCTCGACGGGCTCGCCCGGCATCTCGCGCACGGGCGGCTTTTTGGCGGGGACGGCTTCCGCCGGCGCCGCCGGCTTGGACGCGGGCGATTCCGCCGCGCGAGCGGCGGAGCCCACGACCAGGGCCAGGGCCAGCGCCCGGGTCACGCCCGGGCTAACGGTGCGCCGACGATCTCCGAGGCCGTAAACCAGAGCGCCACCTCGCGCGCCGCGTCGGCGGCGTTGCCCGAGGCGTGGATCACGTTCTCGAACTGGCCTTCCGTGGTGACCCGGCCGAAGGTGCCGCGGATGGTGCCGGGGTCCGCCTGCTCCGGGTTGGTGGCGCCGGCCACGGCGCGCACCCGCTTGATCGCGTCCTCGCCCTCGTAGACCAGGGCCAGGATGCGGTTCTGGGGGATCTTGTGGAACTCGCCCTGGATGTAGCGGATCAGGTTCGGGAAGAACGGCTTGTCGGCGAGGTCCTTATAGTGCTCCTTGGCCAGGGACTCGGTGACCGAGACCATCTTGGCGGCGACGAGGCTGAGCCCGGACGCATCGAGCCGGTCGATGGCGAGGCCCGTCAAGCGGCGCTTGGCGCCGTCCGGCTTTATGAGGATAAGGGTCTGTTCGATGGCCATGTTGGTACGATGCTACAAAATTGACTCGATACCGGCAAACTGTTAGACTGCCGCGTGGCCCGCATCCTCGTGGTAGACGACGAGCGGGACGTGGTGACGCTGATCCGCTTCCTGCTCACCCGTGACGGCCACGAGATCTCGGAGGCCTTTCACGGCGGCGAAGCCCTGGCGAAGCTGGGGCTGGAGCCCCCCTCCGAGGGGCCGGTGCCGGACCTGATGATTCTCGACGTCATGATGCCGGTGACCGACGGATACACCGTGGCCCGGCGCGCGGCGGAGGACGGTCGGACCCGGAAGATGCCGGTGATCATGCTGACCGCCAAGGGACAGACCAAGGAGCTGCTCGAGACCGTGCCCAACGTAGCCGCCGTCATCGAAAAGCCCTTCGACCCCCAGCGCCTGCGCGAAATGACGGCCTCCATCCTCAAGACATGAGCGCCGTGGGAACCCTCCTGGTCGTAGACGACGAGCCGGAGATCGTGACCCTGCTCAAGTTCATCCTCGAGAAGGACGGCCACCGCATCCTGGAGGCCTCCAACGGCGCCGTCGCCCTCGAGCGCCTCGGGGTCGAGCCCCCGGTCCCCGACGCCCCGCGCCCCGACCTCATCATCCTCGACATCATGATGCCGGTCATGGACGGCTACACCTTGAACAACCGGCTCCAGAAGGAGCCCAAGACCAAGTCGATCCCCATCCTCGTGCTGACGGCCAAGGGCCAGAAGATGCGCGACCTCTTCGAGATGGCCCCCAACGTGGCCGCCTACGTCCAGAAGCCGTTCGACCCCAAGATGCTCCGCGAGCTCATCTCCAGCATCCTCGATGGACGCAAGAACGCCGCAGGCTGACGTTGCGGGCGACCCGCGGGGCGACCGCCTCGCGAAGCTCGGGGAGATCCGCGCGCGCGGGATCGACCCCTACCCCCATCGCTTCACGCCGACCCATTCGCCGTCCCAGGTCTTTCCGCTGGGCGATGGGTTAGCCCCCGAGCAGCGCACCGAGCATACGGTCACCGTGGCCGGCCGGGTCGTCCTCCTGCGCGTCATGGGCAAGGCGGCCTTCGGCCACATCCTCGACGAGGGGACCAAGCTCCAGGTCTACTTCAAGCTCGACCTGCTGGGCGACGCCTACCAGATCGTCAAAAAGGAGCTGCACCTGGGCGACTTCATCGGCGTCACCGGGATCGTCTTCAAGACCAAGACCGGCGAGACCACGGTCGAGGCGCGCTCGTTTACCCTGCTCGCCAAGGCCCTCCTGCCCCTGCCCGACAAGTGGGACGGGCTCAAGGATACCGACACGCGCTACCGCCAGCGCCACCTGGACCTCATCGCCAACGAGGAGGTCCGCCGCCGCTTCATCGCCCGCTCGCGGATCGTCGACGCGGTGCGCCGCACGATGAACGAGGCCGGCTTCCTCGAGGTCGAGACCCCGATCCTGCTCGGACACGCCGGCGGCGCCAGCGCCACCCCGTTTAAGACCCATCACCACGCCTTGGACGCCGACCTCGTCATGCGCATCGCCCTCGAGCTGCCGCTCAAGAAGCTCATCATCGGCGGCCTGCCGCGGGTCTACGAGCTCGGCCGGGTGTTCCGCAACGAGGGGATAGACACCAAGCACAACCCCGAGTTCACGATGCTCGAGGCCTATCAGGCCTACGGCGACTACAACGTCATGGCCGACCTCTTCGAGTCGGTGCTGACCGGCGTGGCCGAGGAGCTGGGCCTGCTCGGCAAGACCGTGCGCTTCGCCGACCGCGACCTGAAGCTCGTCTGCGACCCGGAGACGGGCAAGCTCAAATTCCGCCGCGAGTACCTGCCCGAGCTCTGGCGGAAGCATCTGGGCGAGGACATCCACCTCTGCCTCAAGGGCAAGGGCTTCGACTCGGCCGGCCTGCGCGCGCTGGCCGAGCGCAAGGGCGTTCCCCACGGCCCCGACCTGCCCGACGCCAAGGTCTTCGACGCGCTCTTCGAGCGCTACATCGAGGCCCACCTGCCCGAGCCCACTTTCGTCCTCGACCATCCCACGGCGATCACCCCGCTGGCCAAGTGCAAGGCCGGCGACGAGTCCTTGGTCGAGCGCTTCGAGTTCTTCTTCGCCGGCCTCGAGTTCGCCAACGCCTACACCGAGCTCAACGACCCGGTCGACCAGCGCGGGCGCTTCGCCGAGCAGGCCGCCCAGAAGGCCGGCGGCCACGGCGAGGCCGAGCTGCTCGACGAGGACTTCGTGTCCGCGATGGAGCACGGCATGCCCCCCACCGGCGGCATCGGCATCGGCATAGACCGCCTGACGATGCTGTTCACGGACACCACGACCATCCGCGAAGTCATCCTCTTCCCCACCCTGAAGCCCTAGATGTTCGAGCTGTTCGTGGCGCGGCGCTACCTCCGGGCGCAGAGAAAGGGCCTGTTCTCCCTCATCACCACGCTCATCGGCGTGGCTGGGGTCACGATCGGCGTTGCCGCGCTCCTCACGACGCTGTCGGTCATGAATGGTTTCCAGGCCGACATCCGGCGCAAGATCGTCGGGGCGCAGTCGCACCTCACGGTCTCGGCCCACATGGACGGCGACCGCAAGACCCGCGTCGAGGCGGCGCTCGACGCCCGCAAGAGCGTCGTCGCCCGCGCGCCGTTCGTGCTCGGCCAGGCCATCCTGACCTTCAAAGGGCGCTCCACCGGCCTGGTCGTCAAGGGCATCGACCTGGAGCGCGAGTTCGCGGTCAACGACCTCGCCAAGGCCGTCACCGACGGCGGCTGGGCGGGGATCAACGATACCAAGCCGCCCGGGGTCGTCCTCGGCGCCGAGCTGGCCTCCAACATCGGCGCCTGGCTCGGCGACACCGTCGTCTTCATCTCACCGCAGGGCCTCGACACTCCGATGGGCCTGGTCCCGGCCATGAAGCGCTTCAAGGTCGTCGGCGTCATCAAGACCGGCTACTACGAGTTCGACGCCTCCACCGCCTACTGTTCTATCACCGAGGCCGCCGCCTTCTTCAAGACTCCCGGCGGGCTCACCGGCTACCAGGCGCGATTAAGCGATCTGGACCTGGCTGAGAAGGAGGCCGCCGCGCTCCAGCAGGGGCTCGGTTGGGACTACGCCGTGCGCTCGTTCATGGACTTAAACCGCACGCTGTTTGCCGCGCTCAAGCTCGAGAAGGCCGTCATGTTCCTCATCCTGGCGCTCATCATCCTGGTGGCCTCGTTCAACATCGCCTCTAACCTGATCCTGCTCGGCACCGAGAAGCTGCGCGACATCGGGATCCTGCGCGCCATGGGGGCCACCCCCGGCATGATCCGCAAAGTCTTCCTCTGGGAGGGCCTCCTCATCGGCGGCTCGGGCACGGTCTTCGGCGTCGGCCTGGGGCTGCTCCTGTCCTGGGTCATCTGGCGCTTCCCCATCGTCGAACTGCCCGGCGACATCTACTACCTCTCGCGCGTCCCCGTCCAGGTCGACCCGGTCGACGTCGCCGTCGTCACCTGCTGCGGGTTCCTGCTCTCGCTCTTGGCCACCGTCTACCCGGCTTGGCGCGCCTCCAGCATCGACCCCATCGAGGCCATCCACTATGGCTGAGGCGGTTCTCGAAGCCACGGGCCTCATCAAGCGTTACGACCAGAACGGCGTGCCCTTCGAGGTCCTCCGCGGCCTGGACTTCTCGATCCGGCCGGGGGAGTTCGTCGCCGTCCTAGGCCCCAGCGGCTCGGGGAAGTCCACCTTCCTGAACCTCGTCGGCCTCATGGACCGCCCCTCCTCCGGCACGGTGCTGCTTGCCGGCGAGCCGGTCTCCGCGGACTCCGAGGACGCCCGCGCCGCCCTGCGCAACCGCCACATCGGCTTCGTCTTCCAGTTCGACGCACTGATGCCCGAGTTCAGCGTGCTCGAGAACGTCCTGATGCCGGCCCGCATCGCGCTGGCCGCCGGCCGGGAGCCGGCCTCGGCCCAGGGCAAGGGCTGGCCCGGCCTCGAAGCGCGCGCCCGGCTCATCCTCGAGAAGCTCGGTGTCGGCCCCCACGCCGAGCGCATGCCGCGCGAGCTCTCCGGCGGGGAGCGCCAGCGCGCCGCCCTGGCCCGCGCGCTCGTCAACGGTCCGGCGGTCCTCCTCGCCGACGAGCCTACCGGCAACCTGGACAGGCCGAACGCCGAATTGGTATTTTCGTCGTTAAGAGAGCTCGCCGACGGCTTCGGCGTGGCGGTCGTGATGGTGACCCACAACGAGTCGTCCGTGGGCTACGCCACCAGAGCCGTGCGCCTGAGCGACGGACGCCTCGCCGCCGGCTAAAGGGGTCACCATGAAGATCTGGATCGACGGCCGGTTCCTCGAGAAGAGCGACGCGAAGGTCTCCGTGTTCGACCACGGCCTGCTCTACGGCGACGGGGTCTTCGAGGGCATCCGGGCCTACGGCGGCCGCGTGTTCCAGCTCAAGGAGCACGTGAAGCGCCTCTACGACTCGGCCAAGGCCGTCCTGCTCGAGATCCCGTTCCCGGCCGAGGAGATGACCCGGGTCATCTGCGAGGCGGTCCGCGTCAACGAGCTGCGAGACGCCTACATCCGAGTGGTCGTCACGCGGGGCACAGGCGACCTCGGCCTCGACATGCGCAAGTGCAAGGTCCCGACGGTCATCGTCATCGCCGACAAGATCCAGCTCTACCCCAAAGAGGTCTATGAGCGCGGTCTGCGCGTCATCGTGTCGCACCTGCGCCGCATAGCGCCCGACACCCTGAGCCCCTCCATCAAGTCGCTCAACTATCTCAACAACATCCTGGCCCGCGCCGAGGCCTCGCGCGCCGACTGCGACGAGGCCCTGCTCCTCAACCGCGAGGGAATGGTGGCCGAGTGCTCGGGCGACAACATCTTCTACATCCGCGACCTCAAGGTCTTCACGCCGCCCGTCCACGTCGGCATCCTCGAGGGCATCACCCGCAACGTGGCGATGCGTCTGGCCAAGGAGAAGCTCGGCCTGGAGATGCACGAGCAGGTATTCTCGGTGCCCGAGCTCTACCGCGCCGACGAGGTGTTCGTCACCGGCACCGGTGCCGAGATCATCGGCGTGGTCCTCCTCAACGGCCGCGTGATCGGCGACGGCAAGCCCGGCCCGCTCACGACCAGCCTCATCCGCGCCTTCCGCGAGTACACCAAGACCGCCGAAGCCGGCGCCGCGGTGTACGAGGCCGTCAAGGTCTAGCGGAGGGCGCCGTGCTCTGCGCCCGCTGCAAGAAGAACGCCGCCACCGTCGTCCTCAAGCAGATCGTCGACAACCAGGTCAGCGAGCTGCGCCTGTGCGCGCACTGCGCCGACGCCGAGCCCTCCCTCCCGGCGGACCCTGCCCTCTTGGGGCTCCTGGCCCTGCTCGGCGGCGCTACGGCGCGCGAGCGCGCGGCGGCGGCGCGCTGTCCGTCCTGCGGCCTGCGCTGGGCCGATTTCCGCAAGACCGGCACCCTTGGCTGCCACGGCTGCTACGAGGCCTTCGCCGAGCCTTTGAAGGCCGTGCTCAAGGAGATGCAGGGCTCCGTCAAGCACGCCGGAAAATCCCCGACCGGCTCCGCCCCCTATCCCGCGCGGCCGACCGCCGGCACGGGCATGGAGCGCCGGCGCGTCGAGACGGAGGCCGACCTGCGCGCCAAGCTCGAGGAAGCCCTGCGCCGCGAGCGCTACGAGGAGGCGGCGCGCCTGCGCGACCGCATCCACCGCCTCAAGGACTCATGATCCTCTCCGCGATGCTGCGCGTCAAGATGGCCTGGGCCCGTCCGACGGGCCCCCGCCACGAGGTGGTGCTCTCCTCGCGCCTGCGCCTGGCGCGCAACCTCAAGGGACGCTCATTCCCGCCCCGCGCGCGCCACGACGACCTGGCCGCCGTCCTCAAGTCGGTCTTCGCGGCCGCCGCCGCCGCGCCGGCGCTGGCCAAGGCCGCGCGCGTGCGTTTAGACGAGGTCGACGCCGTCGACCGCGAGTTCATGGTCGAGCGCCGCCTGGCCAGCCGCGCTCTGGTGCGGGAGCCGCAGGCGCGCGGCGTCGTGGTCGGAGAGCGAGAGGTCCTCAGCGTCATGGTCAACGAGGAGGACCACCTGCGCATCCAAGGCATCGACTCGGGCCTCTGCCTGGAGGACCTGCTCAGCCAGGTCTCGGCGGCTGACGACCAGCTCTCCGCCTCCCTCGACCTCGCCTTCTCGCCCGCCTGGGGCTACTCGACCGCCTGCCCGACCAACGTCGGCACAGGCCTGCGCGCCTCGGCGCTCGTCCACCTGCCCGGCTTAGCGCTCAGCGGCCAGGTCAACGGCGTCCTCCAGCGCCTCGGCGCGGCGGGGATGATCGCCCGAGGTCACTATGGGGAGGGCACCAAGGTGCTCGGGGACTTCTACCAGGTCGCCAACGCGCGCTCCCTGGGGGTCTCGGAAGCCGAGATCGTAGAGGCGGTGGGCGCGGCGGTCGAGTCTTTGGTCCGCGCCGAGTCCAAGGCACGCACCGAGCTCCTCCACGGCCTGGGCAAGACGCGGCTCGAGGACCTGGTCTACCGCTCGATGGGGGCGCTCGCCCACGCGCGACTGGTCACCTACGAGGAGGCCATGCAGCACCTCTCCTACGCGCGCCTCGGTCTGTCGCTGGGCTGGGAGCTGCCCGCCGACCTCACCACGGTCAACGAGTTGACCGTGCTCTCCCAGCCGGGGCATGTCCAGATGCTGGCCGGCAAGGAACTAAAAGGCGCCGATCGGGATTTCCTGCGGGCGACGCTCTTGCGCGGCAAGCTGAAGAGCTAAGGCCGGCCCGTCATTTCCTTCAAGGCGTTGGCGACGACGTCCCAGTCCGGCGGCTTAAACAACAGGCGGGTGATGAAGTCGTCCTTGACGAAGCCGCGGGCCTTCTCCGGCGCGATCCCGGTCAGGACGATGACCGGGAGCTGCCGCCAGCGCGGGTCCCCGCGCAGGAAGCGCAAGCCGTCGATGCCGGTGCCGAAGCCCGGCATCTGGATGTCCAGCAGGATCGCCGCGGCGCGCACCTTCTCGAGCAGGGTCAGAACCATCGAGACCTCGGGGGCCTCCCAGACGTCGTAGCCGATGCGCTCGAGCCTGACGCGGGCCATCTCGCGCATCTCCGGGTCGTCATCGACGACGATGATGGACGGCCGCTGCGGCAGCGGGGTCCTACCGGGGATGGGCGTATGCTCGGTCACGGCTTCTTGAGCGCCGCCAGGGCGAGGAACAGGGGGAACTCCGCCCGCGCGCGGTTCTCCATCACGGCCGCCGGGCCTTCGCTGCGCTTATTGGAGACCCATTCTTCGAGCCCCTCGACGAGCAGCCCCGCGTCCTTAAACCACGTGAAGATGTCCGAGAGCGGGGCGTGGAAGCTCCAGGTCTCGGCCGACGCCGCGCCGAGCCCGGGGTTCATCACGATGGCCGCGCGCATGCGCGAGAGGTAGCGGTCGACGCGCCGGAAGCGGACCCAGCGCCTCTCGTCGACCTCCCAGGAGGTCTGCTTGGGGATCCGGAAGCAGGGATGGTTGAGGACCAGGACGAAGCGCCCGCCGGGGGCCAGCCGGGCCGCGGCGTTGGCGACCAGGGCCGCCGGATTCTCCACGTTCTGGATGGCCAGCATGCAGACCACGTGGGAGAAGCCGGACTCCTCGAAGGGCAGCGGCTTGCAGGCGTCGGCCACCTCGTAGCGCCGGGTGGGCCGGGGGTCGTGCTTGCGCGCGGCGGCCACCAGCGACTCCGAAAGGTCGACGCCCCAGTAGTCCACGGTGGCCGGCAGCGAGCGCGCCAGCACGCCCTGGCCGCAAGCCAGGTCGAGCAGCTTCACGCGCTCCGTGTCGCCGAGCCTGAGCATCCGCGTAAGGCCGGGCAGAACGACGGTCTGGTGGTAGAAGTTGCCGCCCTCGCCGACGGACTTGTCGTAGTAGGCGCTGGACTGCTGCCAGGACGTGTCGCGGGACGAGGGCTTGCCGGCGGGACGATCCCCCGGCTTGAACGGCGGGCGCGGCTTCCACGCCGGGCGGTCGGGGCGCGCGCCGCCCTGATACGGCGGGCGCTCGGGGCGCGGCGCGCCGGGCTGGGACGGCCCCTGGCCTTCCGGCTTGGGTCGAGGCTTCCACTCCGCCCGGTCGGGACGCGGACCGCCCTTGAAGGGCGGACGCGGTTTCCACTCCGGACGGTCGGGACGCGGACCGCCCTTGTACGGCGGACGCGGCTTCCACTCGGGACGGGCTCCCTGGCTCGGCCCCTGCCCTTCCGGCTTCGGACCCGGCTTCCAGCCCGGACGATCCGGGCGCGGCCCGCCCTTCCACGGCGGACGCGGGCCCTGGCCGGGGGGCCGGGGACGGAAAGGCTTCTTGGGGTCTCTCGGAGGCTTCATACCGGGTCGATCTGGAATTCCCCCTCGAGCCGGAACGGCTTCTCGAGGTACTGCTCGAGGAACTCCTTGAAACGCCACCGGTCGGGCAGGGCCGCCGCTTCCTTGTAGACGGCCAGAGCCTCGGCGCGCCGTCCCATCAGGTCGAGGATGTTCCCGGCCCGGACAAGGGACCAGACCGCCCACCGGCTCACGGGCTTCTCGTCGGCGCCGCGCTTGAAGGCGGCCAGAGCTTCTTCAGGTTTCTTCATGGCCCAGAAAGAGGTCCCCAGCAGAACGTAGCCTTTCGCGAGGTCGAACCGGCGATACTCCCCGTTGGCGGCCATACGGACGAACTCCAAGGAACCCTTGTGGAAGTCCTCGAGCCGCCCGAGCTGGTAGAGCCCGATGAGCTGGGCTGAATGGAGCATAGCGCTTTTTGGGTAGCGCGCGCGGACCTCATCCATGAGCCGCATGGCGGCGGCGGGGTCGCGCGCGCCGAACGGGTCGTGGAGGTATATCTCGACGAGCAGCATCTTAGCCGTGACCGTCATCCAGCGGCCCTTCTCCACGGTGAGCTTGAGCTCGCGGATCCCGCGCTCGCGGTCGCCGCGCAGGACGATCTTGGCCAGGGCGCGGATCAGCCGCGGATAGACGTCGGTATAGTAGTCGTACATCCCCGGCCCGATCCAGGCGTCGTAGAGCTGAGGGTCGAGCTGGAGCGCCATACGGACGGCCTTCATCGAGCTGCGCGCGCTCATGTAGGCGCGCACGAACTGCCGGTGGGTGGCCTGCAGCCGGGCCTGGATGCCAAGCGAGGCGCCCAGGGCCATGTAGGCCTCGGCGTCGTCGGGGTGCTTCGCGATCCAGGCATTGGCGAGCTCGACGGCCCGGCGCGACTGCGCCTCGAAGGCCTTGAACTGGTCCTCGTCGCCGAGCTCCGAGCCGTAGACGTAGCGCGCCCAGGCCGACGCGGTCAGGCCGAACTCCGCGAAGGGATGGCCGGGAAGCAGGTCGCGCATGCGCTCGAAGTGCGCGGTCGCGCTGTCGAACTCCATCCGGTAGATGGAGTCCACCCCCGAGCGCACGAGCCGGTCCATCTCCGGCGTGACGTGGCTCGTGAGGGCCCGGGCGGGAACGCCGAGGCCCGCGGCGATGAGGCCCGCGGCCCCCAGCTCGAGGAAAACCCGCCTCGCCATCTACGGCCTCCGGGCCCCGTGGGAGGGCCGACTCGCCCACAGTATAAAAGGAGGCGATGGGGCGCGTCAATTCGAGTCCGACTACTCGACGGACCGGCGGACGGCGGTCTGAGGGGCGGCGGCATGCCCGCGCGCCGGCGCCGCCCCCGGCGTCCCCGCCGCCACGGGCAAGAAGAGGTGGAACACGCTGCCGCGGCCGATCTCCGTGGTGAGGTCGACCCGCCCGCCGTGGTTGTCGACGACCTTCTTGACGACGGCCAGCCCCAGGCCGGTGCCGCGCGCCTTGGTCGTGTAGAACGGCGTGAATATCTTGTCGACGATCTCCGGCGGGATGCCCGGGCCGGTGTCGCCGATGTCGAGCCGGACCCAGCCCTTGTCGACCTCGGTGGCGATCCGCACCATGCCCTGCTGGGGCATGACCTCGACGCCGTTGCCGATGAGGTTGCGCACCGCCTGCTTCAACATGTCCGGGTCGATGAAGACCGCCGGGTCGCGCGGATCGAGCCTCTTGTCGAGGCGCACGTGCGGCGGGAAAGGGTAGACCGAGAGCAGCTCCTCGAGCCAATGGTTGATCTTGACCACCTCGGGCTTGAGCTCGCGCGAGCGCGAGTAGGTCAGGATCTCGTCGATGATGGAGTTGGCCTGCTTGACCTCGGACTGGATGATCGAGATGTGGCGCTCGATCTTGGGGTCGAGCACGGTCTCCTTCTGCATCTTGGTCTTGATGAAGAAGATCGAGTTGTTGATGACGGCCAGCGGGTTGCGTATCTCGTGACCGACGACCGAGGCCATCTGGCCGATGGCGGCCAGACGCTCTTTCTTGACCAGCTCGTCCTGCGCGGCCTTGAGCTCGCGGGTGCGCGCCTCGACGCGGCGCTCGAGGTCGCGGCCGTACTTGGTCAGCTCGTCTTTGGCATGCAGGAGCTCGCCGGTCTTCTCCTTGAGCGAGTCCGACATCTGGACGAAGGACTGGGCCAGGTCGCCGATCTCGTCGTTGGTCAGCGTCATCTCCGGCAGGTCCTCGAAGCGCCCCGCCGTCAGGTGCTCGGCGGCCTGCTGGAGCAGGCGGATCGGCTGGGTGATGTGGCTGGCGATGACCAAAGAGAGCAGCAAGGTGATGATGACGACCCACAAGAGGACCCGCAGGACCTGGACGCGCATCTGCGTGGCCGCCAGATAGGCGTTCTCGATGGGCTGCTGGACGTAGACGATCCAGCCGGTCTCCTTGACCTCCGCGAAGGCCCCGAGCACCCGGTGCCCGTCCTTCAAGGCGATCTCGCCGCCGCCGCGCTTGGCGGTCTGGGTCATGATGCGGTCGCCCACCTCCTTGGGCAGGCCCGCCCCTCCGCCGTAGGCGAGCCCGGGGTCGGAATGGGCGACGAGGAAGAAGTCGCCGGCGTGGCCCGCCACGACCGCGGCCTCGCCGCGCTTCTTGTCCGGGAACTCGTCCTTGAGGAGCTGGGACACACCCGTCAGGCTGACCTGCCCGAACAGGATGCCCCGGGGCGGCTCGTTGGGCCCGCCCGGGATCGGCACGGCCAGGGTCACCATCGGGTAGAGGCCCTGGAAGCGCGCCAGGCCCCCCACGTACTCCTGGCCCTTCATCGCCGTCGTAAAGGGCAGTTGGTCGTAGAAGTCGCGCATCGGGGACTCGGCGGCGCGGTAGCGCCCCCAGCGCACCACCTCGCGGCCGCGCGCGTCGGCCACCGCCAGCTCGAGGAACTCGGGGTTCTGCTGCATGACGCGGTTTAGATCCCGCTCCTGCTGGGCGCGGTCCATCGCCGCGAAGCCCTCCAGGCGCACCGTGATGCTCAAGGCGGTGCGGAAGCGCGCCACGAAGTTCGAGACCGTCTCCGCGAAGCCGCTGGCCGTGGCCCGCTGATTGCGCAGGGACTCCGACTTGAGGGTCTCCTGGGAGATCCCTATGAGGTGCCAGCCGATGAACCCCATCGGCGCCAGCGAGACCGCCAGGAACCAGAACAGGAACTTATAGGCCAGCTTGCCGCGGCTCTTGACCTTGGGCTCCATCGGCCTTCAGGATAGCCGCGCGCCGCGCGGAGCGCCAGAGGCGGGATGTTACGGCGGCAATGGTAGAATTCCTCCGGATGGAAGACGTCGTCGCCGCCGCCGACCTCCGCGCCCGCCGGCCGGAGGCCATCGAGCGCCTCGTGCGCGAGAACACCGCCCCCCTCTTCCACGCCGCCTTGGGGCTGGGCTTCCGGGAAAGCGACGCCGAGGAGCTGGTCCAGGACGTCTTCGTAGCCTTCCTCGAGGCCGCGCCGCGCTTCGAGGGCCATTCGACGCCGCGCACCTTCCTCTTCGGGATCCTCTACAACAAGTCCTCGAACCTGCGCCGCCGGCGCCTCAAGGAAGTCTCCGAGGACGAGGTCGACGCGCGCTACGACGGACGCTTCAACGCCTGGGGGATCTGGTCGCCCAAGCCGCCCGAGCAGGCCGCCCTCGACTCCGAGCTCAAGACCCACCTCGAGGAGTGCGCCGGGGGTCTGAGCGAGGACCAGCGCCTGGCCTTCTACCTGCGCGAGGTGGAGGGTGAAAGCACGGATTCGTTGTGTAACATCTTGGGGGTGTCCGGTACCAACCTGCGCGTGATCCTGTTCCGAGCCCGCAACAAGCTGCGCGACTGCCTCGAGGCCCGTTGGGGGGGCCCCCGATGAAGGCCCCGATCTGCCGCCACGCCTGCCGGGCGCTGGCCGAGGGCGCCCTGGAATCGGGGCCCCAGGCGCTGTTCTTCCGCTTCCATCTCTGGTACTGCTGGTACTGCTGGCCGTACAAGCGCCAGCTCCGCGCGCTGGGCGACGCCGCCCGCGAGGTCTGGGGCCCGCGCCGCGACACCCGAGCCGTCGAGGACCGCGTGCTGGCCCAGCTGATGAGGCCGCCGTCGTGAGTCCCTGGACCGCCGGCTTGGCTCTATCCGCGCTCCTGCAGACCGGTCTGTGGGCGCTCCAGCGGCGCACCAAGAACGCCGCCACGGCCGACCTCGGCTGGGCTCTGTCCTTGGGCGCCTTCGGCGCCCTGCACGCCGCTTCGGGCTCCGGCCACGCCGGACGCCGGCTCTTGGCCGCGACCATCCTCGCGGCCTGGAGCCTGCGCCTGTCCTGGCACCTCCTGCGCGAGCGCGCCTTGGCCGCCGCCGAGGACGGCCGCTACGCCGGGTTCCGCCGCCGCTGGGGCGCGGGCGCCGCGCCGCGCTTCTTCGCCCTGTACCTGGCCCAGACCCCGCTGGCCGCCCTGCTCTCCGTCCCCCTGGCCGTGCTCGCCGCCGACCCGCGGCCGCCGGGAGCTTCCGGCGCGGCCGGCGCCGCGCTGGCCGCCGCCGCGGTCACCGGAGAAACCTGGGCCGACCGCCAGCTGGCCGCCTTCCGCGCCGACCCGGCCCACCGCGGACGTACCTGCCGCGAGGGACTCTGGCGCTACTCGCGCCATCCCAACTACTTCTTCGAATGGCTGTTCTGGTGGGGCTTCGTCGTGATGGCCGCCGGCTCCGCCTCCTGGGGCTGGACTTTGGTCGCCCCCCTGGTCATGGCCGTCTTCCTCGTGAAGCTCACCGGCGTGGCGCTCACCGAGGCCCACGCCTTGAAGTCCCGTCCCGACTACGCCGACTACGTGAGGTCGACCTCCATGTTCATCCCCTGGTTCCCCAAGTGAGGGCCGCCATCGCCCTGGCCGAGCGGCGCCTGGTCCCGGACGCGCTGGTGCGCGCGGGGATCCGCACGATCCTGCGCCGGCGCCTGGCCCAGTGCGCCGCGGCGCGCGCCGACGGCTCGGAGGCGCGCTTCCGTGCCTCCATGGCGGAGGCCCCCGTGGCGCCGGTGCCCGAGAAGGCCAACGAGCAGCATTACGAGGTCCCCCCCGCCTTCTTCCAACTGGCCCTGGGGCCCCGGCTCAAATACTCGTCCTGCCTGTACAACAAAACGGACACGACGCTGGCCGAGGCCGAGGAGGCCATGCTCGAGACCGTGGCCGAGCGCGCCGGGCTGGCCGACGGCCAGCGCGTCCTCGAGCTGGGCTGCGGCTGGGGCTCGCTGCTGCTTTGGGCCGCCGAGCGCTACCCCAAGTCGACCTTCCTCGGGGTCTCGAACTCCGCGCCCCAACGCGAGTTCATAATGGAGCGCGCCCGTGGACGCGGGCTAAAGAACGTGGAGGTCCGCACCGCGGACATGAACGCTTTCGAGGCCGGCGCACGTTTCGAGAGGATCGTCTCGGTGGAGATGTTCGAGCATATGCGGAACATCCCTGCCCTTTTAGGCCGCGTCGCCTCCTGGCTCGAGCCGGGCGGCCGGCTCTTCGTCCACGTCTTCAGCCACCGCGACTTCACCTACCCGTTCCTCGACGAGGGAGAAGACGACTGGATGGCGCGGCACTTCTTCACCGGCGGCATCATGCCCGGCCATGGGCTCCTGCCGTCGCTGGCCCGCCCCGACCTCGTCCTCAAGGGCGACTGGCGCCTCGACGGAACGCACTACGGCCGCACCTCCGAGCACTGGCTCGAGAACCTCGACGCGCGCCGCGCCGAGGTCACCCCCGTCCTGCGCGCCGTCTACGGCGCCAAGGCCGAGGTCTGGCTGGCCCGCTGGCGGCTGTTCTTCCTGGCCTGCGCCGAGCTCTTCGCCTATCGCGGCGGAGCCGAGTGGGGCGTTTCGCACTACGTCTTCGAGAGGCCGGCTTGAACAGCGCGCTCTACGCCGGGCGGGTGCGCCACCGCCGCCTCACCCCGGCACCCCATGCGTTCTCCTACTCGGTCTATTACCTGCTCCTCGACCTGGAGGAGCTGCCGCGCCTGCTAGAGGACTGCCCGTTCTTCTCGACCCGCCGGCCGGCCCCGGTACGCTTCCGGCGCGCCGACCACCTGGGTGACCCGGCCGAGCCGCTCGAGGAGTCGGTCCGCTCCCTGGTCCAGGAGCGCCTCGGCCGGCGCCCCGAGGGCCGGATCGAGCTCCTCACCCAGCCGCGCACCTGGGGCGTGGGATTTAACCCGGTCAGCTTCTTCTACTGCTACGACAGCGTGGGGACGCTCGACGCCGTCGTGGCCGAAGTCAGCAACACCCCTTGGCTCGAACGCCACTGCTACGTCATGGACGCTCGCGGCCGCTCGGCCGGCTCCCTGTCCTTCGAGTTCAAGAAGGAGTTCCATGTCTCCCCGTTCATCCCGATGGAGATAGACTACCGCTGGAGCTTCTCACGGCCGGGCGCGGCCCTGGGCATCCACATGGAGAACCGCCAGGACGGCGTCCTGAGCTTCGAAGCCACGATGGGCCTGCGCCGCCGGCCGCTCGACAGCCGGACCCTGGCCGCCGCCTTGGCCGAGTTCCCGTTTATGACCGCAAAGATCGTCACGGCGATCTATTGGCAGGCCCTGCTCCTCAAGCTCAAGGGCGCCCCGTTCTTCACCCATCCCGCCAAACGCGCCACGGAGGCCGCGTGAGCGCGCGCTCCGAGGTCGCGGTCATCGGCGGGGGCGTGGCCGGGGTGGCCGCGGCCTACTTGCTGTCCCGGCGTCATCACGTCACCCTCTTCGAGCGCAACGCCTACGTGGGCGGGCACACCCTGACCGTCACGGTGTCCGACGGGCCCGACGCCGGCACGCCGGTCGACATGGGCTTCATCGTCCTCAACGACCGCACCTACCCGCTCCTGCACTCCCTGCTCTCGGAGTGGGGCGTGAAATGGCGCTGGGCCGACATGTCCTTCGGCTATTGGGACGAGGCCTCGGGCCTGATGTACGCGGGCAAGGACTTCGATTCTCTCTTCGCCCAGCGCCGCAACCTCCTGCGCCCGTCGTATTGGCGGCTCCTGGCCGACATCGTGCGATTCGGGAACCGGGCCCGCGCCGACCTGCGCGCCGGGTCCTTCGGCCAGCGCACCCTGGGGCGCTGGCTCGAGGACGGGGGCTTCGGCCCGGACCTGGCGCGCCACTACGTCGTCCCCATGGGCTCGGCCATCTGGTCGGCGCCGCTGGGCGAACTGCTGGACTTCCCGGCCGAGCTCTTCGCGCGCTTCTTCGACAACCATGGCCTCCTCGACCTGCGCGACCGGCCGCGCTGGCAGACCATCCCGGGCGGCAGCCACAGCTACGTGAAGGCCTTCCTCAAGCTCTTCCCCGGCGACGTGTTCACGGAGTCACCCGTAGCGTCGCTGCGTCGAAAGCCCGCTTCCGCCGTCGTGCGCCTTGCCGACGGGCGCGAGCGGCGCTTCGACGCCGCCGTGGTGGCCGCCCACGCCGACGAGGCGCTGGCCCTCCTGGCCGACCCCACGCCGGAGGAGCGCCGGCTCCTGGGCGCCTGGCGCTATCATCCCAACCGTGTCGTGCTCCACGACGACGCCTCGGTCCTCCCCCCCGAGCGGCGGGCCTGGGCCTCGTGGAACTACCGGCGACCGGCCTGTCCCTCGGCCGGCGCCACGCTGACCTACGACATGACGCACCTGCAGGGGCTCAAGACCCGCGGGCGCTGGTGCGTGACCCTCAACGAAGACCGCGACCTGCGCGGGACCGTGCGCTCGCTCAGCCTCCACCACCCCGCCTTCACCTTCGAGTCCGCCCGCACCCAGCCCGCGCTGGCGTCCCTCAACGGCATCCGGCGCACCTGGTTCTGCGGCAGTTATTTCGGCTACGGCTTCCATGAAGACGCGGTGCGCTCGGCGTTCGCGGCCGCGGAGTCGCTCGAAAAATCCGACCTAGGAGTCCCCGCATGAGGATGCCCACCGCCCAAGACCCGCTCCCCGTCCGCTCCCCCAACGCGCTCGAGCGGGCGGCACGCGCCGCCGTCCTCGGTCTCATGCGCCATCTGGCGTCGGGGCGGCTGGAGATCGTCGAGTCCGGCCGCGTCTCCGCCTTCGGCCCCGGCCCGGGCCCCGCGGTGCGGCTCGAGGTGCGCGACCCGCGCTTCTGGACGAGCCTGGCGCTCTCCGGCGACGTCGGCCTCGGCGAGGCCTACACGGCGGGCTTTTACGCCTCCGACGACCTGACCGCCCTTCTGCGCCTCCTGCTCGCCAACGAGCCCGCGCTAGAGCCGCGCTACCGGACGCTCTCGCGGCTCGGCCGGGCGGCCAACCGGGTCGGACATCTGCTGCGCGCCAACAACCTGCGCGGAGCCAAGGAGAACATCGCCGCCCACTACGACCTCTCCAACGAGATGTTCGGCCTCTTCCTCGACGACTCGATGACCTACTCCTGCGGGCTCTATGAGCGGCCTGACATGACGATGGCCGAGGCCCAGGCCGCCAAGCGGCGGCGCCTGCTCGAGTGGGCCCGCCTCTCGCCGGGCATGACCGTGCTCGAGATCGGCTCGGGCTGGGGCTCTTTGGCGGTCGACGCCGCGCGCGACTGGGGCGTCACGGTGCGCTCGCTTACGCTCTCCGAGGAGCAGCTGGCGGCGGCCAAGGCGCGCGCCGCCGCCGCCGGCGTGGCCGACAAGATAAGCTTCGAGCTGCTCGACTACCGCAAGGCGCGCGGCCGCTACGACCGCGTCCTCTCCTGCGAGATGATCGAGGCCGTGGGCCACGAGAACCTGCCCGGCTTCTTTGCCGCCGTCGACGGCCTGCTCGGCCCCGACGGCCTGGCCGTCATCCAGGCCATCACCATCCCCGACCACCGCTACGAGGCCTATCGGCGGGGCTGCGACTGGATCCAGAAGCACATCTTCCCGGGCGCCGTCGTCCCCTCGGTGACCCGTCTCCTCGAGGCCGCGACGGCGGGCTCGCGCCTGAGCCTCGAAAGGCTCGAGAACGTCGGGCCGCACTACGCGCGCACCTTGCGCGAGTGGCGCCAGCGCTTCCTCGCCGCGGCCCCGCAGGTCCGGGCCTTGGGCTTCGGGGAGGACTTCGTCCGCGCCTGGGACTACTACTTCAGCTACTGCGAGGCCGGCTTCGCGGACCGCCAGTTGGGCGACGTGCAGTTCGTGCTCTCGCGGCCGGGCAACCGCTCCCTGCCGGGGGTGCCGTGAGGCTCGGGGCCGTCAACAACGCGGCTTTCGCGGGCGTCCACCTGGCCTGCCTGGGGGCGTTCTGGACCGGCGTCGACGCCGCGGCCGCGGGCGTCTGCGCCGCGCTCTACCTGGTCCGCATGTTCGCGATCACGGCGGGCTACCACCGCTATTTCTCGCACCGGGCCTTCAAGACCGGGCGGGCGTTCCAGTTCCTCCTGGGCCTGCTCGGCGCCACCTCGGGCCAGAAGGGCCCGCTCTGGTGGGCGGCCCACCACCGCAACCACCACCGCTACTCCGACACCAAAGACGACGTCCACTCGCCGCGCCACGGCGGCTTCTGGTGGTCGCATGCCGGCTGGATCCTGAGCCCGCACTTCGCCAAGACCCGCCTCGAGGCCGTGCCCGACCTGGCGCGCTTCCCGGAGCTCGTCTGGCTGGACCGCTGGCACTTCCTGGCTCCGGTGACGCTGGGTCTGGCCTGCGCGGCGCACTCCCCGCGCATGCTGGTCTGGGGCTTCTTCGTCAGCACGACGCTGCTCTATCACGGCACCTTCACGGTCAACTCGCTGGCCCACCTGTTCGGCTCGCGGCGCTTCGCCACCCCCGACGACAGCCGCAACAACCCCCTAGTGGCCGCGCTGACCCTCGGCGAGGGCTGGCACAACAACCACCACCAGTTCCCGAGCGTGGCCCGCCAGGGCCTGACCGCCTGGGAACTCGACCCGTCGCACGGCGTCCTGAAGCTCCTGGCCGCCGCGGGCCTGGTCGGCGAGCTCCGCGCCCACCCGCCCTTGGAGGAGATCCATGAGACGCAGACTGCCGACCTTCGCCCTCGCCGCTTTGGCCGCATGCTCGAGCGCCGCGCGCCAGGAGGAGCCGATGCTGAGCTGGCATGACCGGGCCCTCGAGGCCACCACCGCCGAGAAGGTCGGCACCGTAGCCCCCGGCAGCCCCGAGGAGGCCGCCGCCGTGGCCGCTTTCAAGGACTACTGGTCGTCGTTTACGCCCGACGTCGTACGCGCGAAGGCCCCGAAGCTATACGCCGAGGACGCTTGGTTCGACGACACGGTCAAGAGCCTGCGCGGCTCGGACAAGATCGCGCATTACATGGCCGAGAGCGCCGCCGGGGCGGAGTCCTGCGTCGTCGAGCTCGAGGACTGGTCGCGCAAGGGGCCCGACTTCTACATGCGCTGGAAGATGCACATCGAGTTCAAGAAGTTCAAAAAGGGCGAGCTGACGAGCTCCATCGGCCTCACCCACCTGCGCTTCAATAAGGAAGGCCGCATCGTCTACCACCAGGACTACTGGGATTCCGCCCGCGGCCTCTGGGAGCACGTCCCCGTGCTAGGCTGGATGATCCGCAAGCTGAAGGCGCGGATATAACCGCGGCCTTTTTGTAGTTGGGATAAAGGTCCAAAAGTCTCAATATTCCCCAATTGGACAGGAACTCGATTACCTGCTACCCTTGCCTGGATGGTCGCGTTGCGGTACATATCTAGCCCGAAGCATCATGAAGGGCCCCTAGAAGGGAAAACAAACCCAGGCATTAAAGGCTCGATCTGCCCGGCCAGCATTACCCTGGCAGACGCACAAGCCTGGCTGACAGATGCGGTCGAAAAGAAACTCTATTTAGAAGATCGAGGGAATCCCAAGAAAGTCTTTTACTATCGGGGTGGCGAGTTTTTCATCGCCCAACCATCAGCCGACGGGGAATATCACGGCTTCCCATGCGATTTCAGAGAAGTTCCGGCCCACATCAAGAAGCGAATGAAGAAACAAGGGATTCTAACCAGTTCGGAATATAAGAAGTTTCTAGTAACTGCTCAGGTCGCCAGGTCCCCGGCATCCTGAACCGGACGCCCTGCGCCGTTGACGGAGCCGTTTACGCGCCTCGTGCGCGTGGCTTCGAGGATTGCCGACGGAGGCAATCCTCGAAGCTCCTCCGCTTGAACGAC
>JACPXC010000018.1 GCA_016196755.1 Elusimicrobiota bacterium | reverse complement strand
GGAGATGATCATGCCGGGCGACAACACCGAGTTCCTCGTCGAGCTCATCACGCCGATCGGCCTCGAGAAGGGCCTGCGCTTCGCCATCCGCGAGGGCGGCCACACCGTCGGCGCCGGCGTCGTCAGCGAGATCAAGGAGTAGCGCGGGATGGCGAACAGGCATATCACGACGCTGTCCTGCACGGTCTGCAAGAACAAGAACTATTACTTCTCCCACACCAAGAAGAAGCAGTACAAGGTGGAGATCAATAAATTCTGCAAGGCCTGCAAGAAGCAGGCCCCCCACAAGGAGACCAAGTAGCTCCACCCTTAGGGGGCGAAGTGTTACGGTAGCACTACTGTCTCCAAAACAGTTAGCCCAGGTTCGACTCCTGGCGCCCCCGCAGATTAGCGCCGCAGGAAGGTTTGAATGGAAAGCATGCCCGATCCGGTGACTTTCGTACGGGAATCGTACCTCGAGCTCAAGAAGTCGACCTGGCTCACGCGCCAGCAGGCGATCGGCTCGACTGCCGTCGTGCTCTCGATCGTGGCCCTCGTCGCCGCTTACATCAGCAGCGTCGACTTCGTGCTCTCGATCATCATGCGGGCGCTTTTGGGAGGCCGTTAGCCATGTCCACCACCGAGACCGCCGTAGAGCGGGGTTGGTACGTCGTCCATGTCCAGTCGGGCTGGGAGGACAAGGTCAAGACCAACCTCCTCACCAAGATCACCCTGGAGAACCTCCAGGGCAAGATCCACCAGATCCTGGTCCCCACCGAGGACGTCGTCGAGGTCAAGAAGTCGAAGAAGCAGGTCCGCAAGCGCAAGTTCTTCCCCGGCTACATCCTGCTCGACATGACCGTCGACAACGAGACCTACTGGGCCGTGCGCAACATCAACGGCGTCACGGGCTTTCTCGGCGAGCCCAAGCCGCGCCGCCTCCCGGACGCCGAGGTCCAGGGCATCATCGACCTGACCAACCAGTCCGGCGGCAAGCCCAAGCCCGCCGTCCAGTTCGAGAAGAGCGAGAACGTCCGCATCACCGAGGGGCCGTTCCGCCACTTCATCGGCGTGGTCGAAGAGGTCAACGAACCCAAGGCCAAGCTAAAGGCCATGGTCACCATTTTCGGCCGGCCCACGCCGGTCGAACTCGACTTCCTGCAGGTCGAGAAGCTGTAAGCCGCACCAACACGACCCAGCCGCCTTGAAAGCGGCGCTACGAGGTCACGGAGGACGTAGATGGCCAAAAAGGTAAAGACTCAGATAAAGCTGCAGATCCCCGCGGGGCAGGCCAACCCAGCCCCGCCCGTCGGCCCGGCCCTAGGCCAGCACGGCGTGAACATCATGGACTTCTGCAAGCAGTTCAACGAGCGCACGCGCTCCAACGAGCCCGGGATGATCATCCCGGCCGTGATCACGGTCTTCGAAGACCGCACGTTCACGTTCATCACGAAGATGCCGCCGATGTCGGCCCTCCTCAAGAAGGCCGCCGGCCTGGCCAAGGCCTCGGGTGAGCCGAACCGCAACAAGGTCGGCAAGATCACCAAGGCGCAGGCCCTCGAGGTCGCCATGACGAAGCTGCCCGACCTCAACACCAAGGACGTCGAGCAGGCCCTCCAGATGGTCCGGGGCACGGCCCGCTCGATGGGCATCGAAGTCGGCGACTGAGCGCGGGGAACGATAACATGGGAAAGAGATTAGACGCCGTACTGAAGGACTTAGACCGCGCCAAGCTGTACTCGATCGACGAGGCCGCGACGATCGTCAAGAAGACCGCCACAGCGAAGTTCGACGAGTCGATCGAACTGCACGTGCGCCTGGGGATCGACCCCCGCCAGTCCGACCAGCAGATCCGCGGCACGGTCCCGCTGCCCCACGGCACGGGAGCCAAGCGCAAGGTCGCGGTCATCGCCAAGGGCGAGAAGGCGAAGGAAGCCGAGGCGGCCGGTGCTGACGTGGTCGGCCACGCCGAGCTCATCGCCGAGATCGAGGGCGGCAAGTTCGACTTCGACGTCTTGGTGGCCTCGCCGGACGTCATGAAGGACTTGGCCCGCCTCGGCAAGGTCCTCGGCCCCCGCGGCCTCATGCCGAACCCGAAGAGCGGCACCGTGACATTCGAGATCGGCCGGACCGTCAAGGAGCTCAAGGCCGGACGCGTCGAATTCAAGAACGACGACTACGGCATCGTGCACCTGGCGGTGGGCAAGAAGTCTTTTGCCCCCGATCAGATCGCGGCCAACGCCCGGGCGGTCCTGCAGACGATCATCAAGATGAAGCCCTCGGCCTCGAAGGGCATCTACGTGCGCAGCGTGGCGCTGTCGGCCACGATGGGCCCCGGCATCAAGGTCACCGTCTCGGACAAGTACTAAGACCCGCCGGACAAAGAGGAGCCCGCCCCGGCACGGCCCGGGCGGGCTCCCTCTTTCTGGTGTCAGTGTTTCGGAAGTTTCGGAAGTTCAGCTTAGGCCCTTTCGTCGACTGAACTTCCGAAACTTCCGAAACACTGACACCGACTTATCAGTCGCCGGGCTCGGGCGGGGCGCCGGGCGGCTGGTCTCCGGGCTTCGGGTTCATGCGCGGGTCGCGCTCGGACGGCCGGCCGCCGGGCTCGCGGTGCTCGTGCCACATCTCAGGCGGGAAGCGGCTGGGGTCGCGCTCGTCGCCGCCTTTGAAGCGGCGCTCGAAGCGCTCCCTGCGCTCGCCGCCGCGCTCCTCCTTCTCCTCCCAGTAGCGGCGCCGCTCGCTGCTGCCGCCGCCCTCCGGCTGGCGCCTGTGGCGGCCCATGCGCAGGGCGTCGAAGCGGTCCTTCTGGTCGAGGGTCAGGAGTTCGCGCACGGCTTCGTCGCGCCGCCGGCGCTCCTCGTTCAAATCCTTGCGCAGGGCATGGGCCTTCTCCTGGAGGGCCTTGAGCTCCGCGCGCTTGGACTTGGAGCGCTTATCGGACTCCGCGAAGGCCGCGCGGACCTTCTCCTTCTGCTTGGCGTCGAGGCCGAGGCCCTCCTCGAGGTGCTCGAGGTAGCGCTCAGGGTCGGAGTTCTCGGGTCCGTCGACCCGCTCCTCCCCGCGGCCCTCCATCTCCTCGTTCGCGGCGGCGGGAGAGACGACAGAGAACGGCAGGCACAACGCCAGCCAAATGAAAAGTTTCATGGGCACCTCTCTTGTCGAGTTTAGCACCCTCGCCCGCCCAACGCCACCCTGCTCCCTGTCCGGCGCTTCTTAGGACACAGGGACGCGGCGGGCCTGGCCGGGCTGGCGGGCCAGGGCTTTCGCGAAAGCCGCGCCGGCGCCGGCGAAGCGGGACTCCAGGGTCTCAAGCATGTCGATGAGCTGTTCCTGGCTCATGAAGCGGCGCATGCGGGCGAAACCGGCGAGCACCGAGTCGGTGAGGACGGCGGGGTTGATGCGCAGAGGACCGGCCAGGTCCTGGACCTCGGCCAACATCAGGGCCGCGCCGCGGGAGAGGTCGTGTCCGGAGAGGAGCAGGGCCTGCAGGCTGCCGCAGCAGGCGTCGGCGATGACGGCGTCGGCGTCCTGCGGCCGCGACTTCAGAGCCACGAGCGTCGTCTCCCGCACCATGGCCGCGGCTACGGCGGACGGGTCTTCCGTCGCCTGCAGGTGGATGGCGACCAGCTCCTTGGCGAGCTGGCCGATTCGGAAGGCGTCCCCGTCCGGGTTCCCGTTCATGCGGTTAGGATGACCGCCTTTCTCGCCGAGGCGTAGGGGCAGGGAGTCAGGCGGCGTCAGACCTTCCCCTTGACCGGGCCGCGACTCCCGCACACCCTAGAGGTCCGTGACGCGCGCGACCCTCCTAGCCGTCCTGCTCGCCGCCGCCGTCCCCTGCCGCGCGGCGTTCGACCCCTTCCCCTACCGCGGGGAGGGCCCCTTCGTCATCGGCCCCGCGCGGACCCTGGCGGCCCCGGTCTACAGCACGGGCTTCATGCTCGGCGCCCTGGCCTGCCTGCCGATCTCGCTGGCCCAGAATCCGCGGGCGGGGACCCAGGGCTCCAACGGCCGCGAGGCCTCGGTCTCCTGTGGGCGCTGGCTCGGCAACGGGCTGGGCTGGCCGGTCTACGCGGCCGCGGGGCTTCCCTTCTTCCTGCTCAAGAAGGCGTTTTGGGACGGACCGCGGGCCCTGATGCCGGGGAAGGCTCGAGCGGGTTCCCCCACAGCCCGGCCTTCTTAGCGAGCTTGAGCACCGCGAAGCTGGCCTCGGTGACGACTTTCTGCCAGTCGGCCTCGCCGCGGGCGACGCGGTCGAGCTCCTCCTCCATGCGCCGCGTGAAATCCAGGTCCACGAAGTTCCCCGTGAAGTTGCGGACCAGGAACACGGTGACCGAACGGCCCAGCGGCGTGGCGTGGAGCTTGCGCTTCTTCTCCTCGACATAGGCGCGGGCCAGGACCGTGCGGAGGATGGCCGCGTAGGTGGACGGCCGCCCGATGCCGTCGTGCTCGAGCTTCTTGATGAGCGAGGCCTGGGTGTAGCGCGGCGGCGGCTTGGTCGTGCGCTTCTTGGCCTCCAAGTCCCGGAGCTCGAGCGGATCCCCTACATTAAGGAGGGGCAGCTCGGCGGACCCGTCCTCCTCCTCACTTTCCTCCCCCTTGGCCCCCTTCGCGGGCTTGGCCTCCTCGGTGGCGTCCTCGCCGGCCAGCCGGCGCCAGCCGTCGAAGAGGGTGACCTTACCCTTCGCCTGGAAGACCCCCATCGGGACGGCCTTGCCCGAGGCGTCCTTCCAGGCTCCCGGCGCGCAGGCCGCGTCGAGCGTGGTGATCTGGTCGCGGCCCGGGGCCATCTGAGAGGCGATGAAGCGCTGCCATAGGAGCCGATAGAGGCGGCCGAGCTCCCCGCTCCCCAGCGCGTCGGGCCCGGACTCGGGGGCGGTGGGCCGGATGGCCTCATGGGCCTCCTGGGCGTTGACCGCCTTGGCGGCATGGACGACCGGGGCCGCCGGAAGGTACTCGGGCGGGAAGTCCCGGGCGATGAGCTTGCGCGCCTGCGCCACGGCCTCCGGGGCCAGGGCCGTGGAGTCGGTGCGGTGGTAGGTGATCTTTCCGTCTTCGAAGAGGGCCTGCAGGAGCTTCATGGTAGAGCCGGGGTCGAGCCTGAGGCCCACCGAGGCGGCCTGTTGGACCGTGGCCGTCGTAAACGGCGGCGGTGGGTTGCGCGCGCCGTCGCGGCGCTCGCAGGCGGAGACCAGCCAGGCTTGCCGCCGGCACCAGGCCACCGTCTTCTCCGCCACCGCGGCGTCGCTCAAGCGCTGGGCCAGCGGCTGCCCCTTCCAGGCGATCAGGCGCGCGGTGAACGGCGGCGGCGTCCCCGCGCGCTCCAGGCGCGCGCTCAATAGGAAGTAATCGACCGTCTTGAAGCGCGCGATCTCCGCCTCGCGCTCGGCCACCAGCCGCAGGGCCACCGACTGGACGCGCCCGGCGCTCTTGGCCTCCTTGCCGACGCGGCGCAGGGTGGGGCTGACCAGCCAGCCCACCACGCGGTCGAGGACGCGCCGCGCCTGCTGGGCGTCGACTAAGTTCATGTCGAGGTCGCGCGGCGAGGCCACGGCTTTCTGGACCTCGGCCTTGGTCACGGCGTGGAACACCACGCGCCGGTAGCGGCGCTCGCCCAGGAGCCGGGTCACGTGCCAGGCGATGGCCTCGCCCTCGCGGTCCGGATCGGTGGCGAGCAGGACCTCGTCGGCCCGCTTGGCCAGGTCGACGAGCTCGGCCACGGCGCGCGAGGACTTCTCGAGCGGCTCATAGGTGGGCACCACCTTGCCGTCGGTAAACGCCACGGCCAGGCCGCCCTTGACGGGCAGATCGCGCACATGGCCCATCGACGCCGCCACGCGGTACTCGGCGCCGAGCAGCTCGCGGATCTTCTTGGCCTTGCTCGGAGACTCGACGACGACCAGCTTCATCCCTCCCATTCTACAACGCCCGCGCTCGACGGGCGACGCCCTTGGACCCGCATCCAAGCTGGGGCCCAGGACCCAAAAATTTATGAGCCCTCTGGGCGATTTTGGTGTGGGCCCTCGGTGCCGCATACTATCGCCATGAGGTGGACAGGGGGCTCTTTCGCCGCCGCTGCATGCGCGCGCTCGCCGTTCCCACCCCAAGCCCCTGAACCATGGATGAGACCCGAGGCAATCGTGGACCGCAAGCGACGCATTGCCATGCTGGCCATCCTCTGCCTGACGCTGGGCTCCCCCCTTCCGGTCGCCGCCGCCCTGCCGGGTTCGGCCGCCCCGTCGCTCCCGCGCCCCTCGGTCGCCTCAGACCTGCGGATGTTGATGGACGCGCTCCATGCCCAGCTGACCCCGGCCGCCGCCCAGCTCCCAGGAACCGCCCTCGCTCCCACCGTCGCCGGCGCCGCCGCTGCGGCCCGCGTCGAGCTCCCGGAATTCTCTTCGATGGCCCCGCTCGACGTCCTGGCCGCCCTCAAGTCCCGCTTCCAGGCCCTGCGCGCGCGGGTCCCGACCGAGGTCGTCGACGCCGACGTGCGCGCCCTCCTCGAGGCCCGCCTCGACCGCCTGCTCGCCCTGGTCGACGACCTCGCCGGCATCGAGCGCGCCCGGCCCGGCACGGTGACGCGCCGGGTGCTGGCGCGCCTGCGCGACGCCTCCCGCCAGGACGCCGCCCACGACGGCCTGGCCTCCCTCGAGCGCTTCGCCGCGGACCTCCGCCACGGCCGTCGGGCGCCCCGTGAGGCGCTGTCCCAGCTCTTCGGCGAGGCCGTCCACCTGGGCGAGCCGTCCGCCGTCGCCGTCCCTTCCGCCTCGGCGCCCCTCGACCTCTCGGCCCTGCCGCCGATCACCGCCCCGGCAACGCTGACGGTGTCGGCGCCCGCGCCGTCGCCGACCTCGACGGCTCCCGCCGCGGACCCGGCCCCCACGGGGCCGACGACCTGGGAGCGCCTGAGCCAGTCCCTGGCCGCCGGCCTCTCGCCCTTCGCCTCGCTCACCCCGGTGGGGCGGCGCGAGGCCTTCACCCGCGACCGCGCCGCCCTGCGCCAGGAACTGCTCCAGCTCGCCGGCGCCGCGGTCGCCGAGAACCGCATCGACCCCGCGCCGCCGGACGGGAACCTCGACGCCGCCGACGCCCATCTCGTCTTGCGGCGCATCGCCATCCTGAGCGGCCTCGGGCACGCCGGCCCGCCGACTACCGCCGAGGAGCGCCGCCGCCAGGCCGATAGCCTGCGCCGGGCCGCCCCCCAGCTCGCCCTCTATTTCGCCAAGCGCGGCCTCTACCAATACTTCGTGACCCAGGCCATCCACGGCCAGGCCGTGACGCCCGGCACGCGCTTTGCCCCCTGGGAAGCCGGCCTCGAGGGCGGCCGGGAGCGCGCGGTCTCCTACGTCGAGCGCCCGGAGGACGGCGCGCCCTTCCTCGGGATCCTCCGCGAGTTCGAGGACGGCTCCAGCCGCTTCGAGGGCTCAAGCTCCAGCCGCTCGATGGTCATCATCCTCTCGCCGGCCGACCACCGCGAGGTCCGCACCGTCTCCTCCTTTGACGCCCCGGGCGCCCAGGTCGAGACCCGCACCAGCGTCATCGACACCGAGACGCGCCGGAAGATCCACGAGGAGCTCGTCGACTTCGCCCGCCGCATGCTGACCCGGACGGAGTTTGACGCGTCCACCGGCGAGGTGGTCCGCATCGAGACCCACGACCAGGCGGCCGACCGCCGCGTCGTGGAGGACCGCCGCGAGAACCGCCGGGTCGTGGTGGAGGCCGGCGGGCGCGTCACGATGTCGCCGCTCAGCGGCCCCGCCATCACCCAGTACGGGACGGTCACGCCCAGCGGCACCTTCACGCTCGAGGGGGTCAGCCAGCCCGACGGGCGCTTTGTCGAGTTCGTCGGCCGCGTGATCCGTATCCGCGCCGGCCGCGGCGGCGCGGTGCAGTCCTACGAGGCGGACCTGAGCGCCATCTTCGGCAGTTCCTCCACCGCCGGCCTCACCGGCCAGGCCCGCCAGGCGGAAGCCGACCGCATCGCCGCCGACATCGTGCGCGCCCTGGGCTGGGACGACGAGGGACGCGGGCACTCGCGCCCGCTCTCCAATTGGATCTACGACTCCTCCAACCACACGGCGGACCTGACCTCCGTGACCCTGACGATCGGCGCTGACGGAAAACTCCAGAAGGTCTACCGATACGCCAACGGCGGCATGTGGATCGAGCAGGCCAGCTTCGGGACCTCGTCGACCTACGGCGGCCGCCAGGAAGGCGCCCTGATCATGACCCGCCCGATCCACACCGACCGCTCGGGCAACGGCCGGGTCGACCCGCGGCGCTGGCGCGAGTACCTGGCCTCGGGCGGCTACAACCAGTGGCATTCGTCTTTCGGGAGCACGCCCTCCGGCGTCTTCACCAATGCCACGACCTACGAGAACGTCTCGCTCCAGCGCTTCAACTGGGATGGCGACGGGGGGCGCTGGACCAACCGCGGCTCCGAGCACAAGGACCGGCTGGTGCAGACGCAGGCCGGTTCGTCGACGTTCGGGATCCTCGGCACCGCCATCCATGAAGTCCCGGTCCTGGGGCACGTGCTGAGTTTCGGCGAGGCCACCGGCCAGAGCCTGTGGAGCGCCCTGCAGGCCGCCCCGCAGACCCTCATGTACGCCGCCACCGGCGACGGGGAGTGGGGCGTGGCCGCCGCCGCCAACTGGAACAACGTAACCCCGATGCGCTGGGCCATCGGCGAGGACGGCAACCTCGACCGCCTCAACGCGGACTCCTGGTCGATCCTCCTGCCCCAGGCCCGCGAGCGCCGCGAGCAGGCCCTGGCCCAGGCCGGCTTCAACTACCGCAATACCGACCGCGCCGCGTTCCAGGAGATGATGCGGCGCTGGGACGGCCGCGGGCGCTTCGCCACGCGGGCCGAGTGCGAGCGCCGCCATAACCGGGAGTACTGCGACCGCTTCATGTACTCCATCCAGGAGCTGACCGGCTCGCTCTCGACGTATACGGCGGGCGGCTACTCCACCCAGCTCATCGACGACGGCACGCGCAACGGCGGCGTCGGCGGGGCCCTGCAGGTGGGCGCGGGCTGGACCCTGCGCGTCACCGACAACATCGGCCAGGCGGCCTTCAACCCGGTGATCTGGGCGACCTTCGGGGTTGGACGCGGCCTCCAGGCCCTGACCGCCATGCGCGCCGCGGGCCAGACCTTCCGAGGGATGAACGCCTTGATGCAGGGCGCCCAGCTCACCCACACCGTGCTTTCGACCACGCTCTACGGGACGTGGATCGTCGGCGGCGTCGACAACCTAGGCTCGACGATCACCGCGGCCATGGAAGGCAACTGGGCCGAGGCCGTCAAGAAGAGCGCCGACCTCGGCACCGACATCTTCTTTCTCGGGATGATGGCCCACGAGGCCCGCTCGGCTCGGGCCCGGCAGACCGGCGCCGAGGCGCTGGCCCGCGAGCGCGCCGCCCTGCTCCAGGAGTACACGGCGGCCCAGGAGGCCGTGCGCACCCGCTCGGCATCTACCCTCCTGGGGCCGGACGGACGGCCGCTCAGCCCGGTCGAGGGCGCACGCACCGCCACCCTGCTCGGCCCAGACGGCCGGCCGCTCAACGCCGCCCCGCGCACCGTCTCCCTGCTCGGCCCAGACGGCCGGCCGCTAAACGCCGCCCCGGCCCCGCGCGCCGGCCTGCTGGGGCCCGACGGCCGGCCGATCTCCGCCGAGCCGACCAGCCACGCCGCCCCCGACCCCAACGCCGTCCTGCGCGCCGAGCACAGCGCGGCCGCGACGATCGAGACGCCGGTCGTCGCGCCCCCGGTGGAGCCGGCGGCGCCCCGTTCGCTGGCCGCCCGGGTGCTCTCCTATGTCCCCGGCGTCGAGCTGGCGCGGCGCATGCTGGCGCCCGAAGCCGCCGAGGCGCGTACGGCCCGGGTCCTCAGAGAGATCGCCGATGCGATGGCACGCGAGCGGACCGGCCCGCGCGAGCGCGTCGAGGGCCGCGAGTCGCCCAGCGAGCGCATGATCCGCGAGGAGGCCGCCCGGCGCCGCGTCGAGCCCGAGCGCGTGCGCGGCGAGGTCATGGAGGAGCTAGGGCGCCAGGAGGCCGCGCGCCGCCTGGCCGAGGCCCGGACCGAGGAGACCCGCGCCCGAGAGGAGGCCGAGCGCCGCGCCCGCGAAGCGGAGCGTGCCGAGCGCGAGGCCGCCGAGCGCGCCACGGTCGAGGCCCGCGAGAAGGCCCAGAAGGCTCGGGCCGCCGCCGAGGAGGCCCAGCGCAAGGCCGCCGAGGCCGAGCGCAACCGCCTGCGCGCCGAGGAAGAGCTGCGGCGGCGCGGTGTCAGCGAGCGCGACCGCCTGGAGCGCCTGCGCCGCGAGTACCAGGGACGCGAGCAGGCCCCGCTTCGGCGCTGGTCGCCGAATCCGCTCGGCGCCGAGACGCCCCGGACAGTCATCGAGAACCAATACGTCTCCATCCCCCCGACCCCGCCGGACAGCGCCCCGTCCTTTCCTCCGCTGACGCGGCGGCAGCCCCCGCCGACCAACAGGACGCAGGGACCCAGGACGACCCCGCCGGCCGGACCCCGGCGGACGGCGCCTCCCGCCGATGAGGCCCCGCAGGACCAGCCCGGCGGCGACGACGCCGGCGGCGGCGGGAGCGGCGGCGGTGGTGGTGGCGGCGGCGGCGGCGGCGGTGGTGGCGGTGATGGCGGTGGCGGTGGCGGTGGTGGCGGCGGCGGCGGCGGTGGCGGCGGCGGCGGCGGCAAAGGCGGTCCCGGCGGCGGGAGCGGCTCCGGCAGCCCCTCCGACGCCGGACCGCGCGTCGGCGCCCGGATGCTCATGGCCGCGGGGAACCGGCCGATGCCGGGCCTTACCCAGGTGCCCTCGGACTCCATGCCGGGCTTCGGTCCCTCCTTCTATCCGCACCGCCACGCCGCCCTCGAGAGTGCCCGGCGGGCCGACCTGGCCCCGGCGCCGCAGGCCGGCACCGCGCGGGCCACGCCGACGTTCGGGGTGTTGGGGGCCTCCGGAGCCGGCGCCCTGTCGAGTCTCTGGCCCTGGGTCACCAAGAAGACCTACCCAAAAAAACCCGGCACGGCCGCCGGAACGGACGCCCCGGCGGGACCGGCACCGCTCCCCGGGTCCACGGCCGACTCGCCGAGCGGCGCCGCCACCGCCGCGAAGGGGGCCGGCGAGGACTACGACCAGCCCCGTCGCGGAGCGCTGAGCGCCGAGCACCTCTACGACGGACACCTGCCCCGGAAGCAGCCGCTGACTCCGCGCAGCGACATGGCTCTCTTCCTTCAGTTCGTGGCGCTGGGAGCGGCGATATATCTGTGGCGCTTCTCAGCGCTGCCGGTCGTGTTCGGGCGCAGGCGCGAAGAGCAGTACTGAACGTCTCACGACTTTCCGCCGGGCATTGATTTTATCCGGCTCGCGTGGTAAATGATGGGTGATGATGACCCGTTGCCCGGGCTGCGGAAAACCCGTAGCCGAGGCCGATGACATATGCCCGCATTGCGGACGGGACTTTTCGGCGCCAATAGCCCGCAAGCCCGCCACCAAGCCGCCCGAGGAAGCCCCCGCCAAGGAACCGGCCGCGGCCGCGCCGGAGCCGGCTAAGGCCGTCGAGCGCCACCCGGCGCTCGAGGAGGTGCCTCCGGCCGAACCGGAGACCGTCCTCACGACCCAGGCGCCCGACGAGCCGCCGGCCAAGGCCCCCGTCATCGACACCCCGCCGGCCTACGAGCCGCCCAAGGGCTACGCGCCGGGGGCCTACGACCCGGGTTCCGACCCCTACGCCTTTAAGAAAGAGGAGGCCCGGCCGCCCTGGCATTGGCTGGGCTTGGCCGTGCTCTGCGCCGCCGGCTACATGGGCTACGGCCTGATGTCCCCTCCGCCTCCTCCGCCGCCGCCCGCGCCGGTCCAGGTAGCGCAGGCTCCGGCCCCGCCGGCGCCGGCGCCCGCGGCCGTGCTCCAACCTCTGGCCGACGCCAAGGACGCCGCCGCGGCCCAAGCCGCCGCCATGGCCGCCGCTCTCGACGTGCCTCCCAAAGAGCCGCGGCCCGTCGCGCGGCGACCGCGCCGGCCGGCCCGGCCGGCGCCGGTCGAGGAACAGCCGGAACCCGTGGAGGACGCCATCATCATCGCCGAGGCCGAGGCGGAGCCGCGCCGCCAGCGCCGCTCGGGGCCGGTGACGGAATGGCGCATGCGCGGGAAGCTCTTCGACCTGCTCAGCGCCGAGCCGGTGGCTGGAGCCGACGTGGTCTTCATGGACGCTTCGACGGGCCGGCGCTTCGCCACGGGCTCCGACGCCCAGGGTCTCTATCGCGCCACTCTGCCCGTCAACGAGACCGGCTACGACCTCGCGATCCGCCACTCCAAGTACGAGCCCAAGTACTTCGAGGACGGCTCCCCCCCCTACCGCAAGCTCGGGCTCGAGCAGCGCCAGAGCGCGGTCGACGACCTGCTGCGCGTGCTCCAGAACAAGGATCTCATCAAGGCCGAGGGCGGCACCGTTCTGGAGCGCGATTTCGTCCTCATCCCCTTGTCGAGATGACCCCTGGAGGCCCCTTCATGCGTCTGACCCCGTTCTTGGCCGTCGTCCTGCTCTCAGTCCCCGCGCTAGCCGCCCCGTCCCCCGTCCCGCGCCCCCCGGCCGCGGCCGGCTCGCCGGCCGAGCCCGCGACCTCGACCGGCACCGCGAAGTCCTCCGCGACGCTCTCCGGCTGGACCGTGACGATGACCCCTCCCGCCGCGCTCGAGGCGCCCAAGGGCCCCAGCGAGGAGCGCCTGGCGCTCGACAAGCTCACCGCCGAGAACGCCATCGTCCGCGAGGAGGTCGCCAAGCGCCTGCGCGCGCTCATCGAGGAGAAGGAGGAGCTGCGCATCCGCCACGAGACCCAGGTCGAGCGCCAGAAGGCCGAGTTCGCCAAGCTCGAGGCCGAGTTCCAGCGCCTGGGGCTCGAGAACCGCCTGCTCGAGGAGCGCAACAAGAAGTCCGTCGAGGACCTCACCAGCCAACAGCGCCGCGTCTCGGCGGAAAACATGCTCGACGAGGAGCTTCACCGCAAGGAGTTGGCCGACGTGCGCCAGTCGCGCGAGAAACTCCAACAGGAGAACGACCTCACGCGCGAGAAGCTGCGCGCCGCGGAGATGACCAACAACGCCGAAAAGATGGCGCTCGACCTGGAGATGCAGCGCCTCTCGGCCGACGGGATGCGCCTCAAGTCCGAGCGCGAGATACTCGAGGACAAGCTCGCCCGCCTGCGCAACGACATCGAGAGCCGGACCCGCCGCGAGGAGTGGCGCAACGAGGCCAACCGCGAGCCCGTCGTCCTCAAGGAGCCCTTCGAGCAGGGGGTGCTGACCATCTCGGACCGGCGCATCTCGCTTAACGGGGTGATCGTCCGGGGGGTCTCCGACTTCGTCTCCGAGCGGATCGACTACCTCAACAACGTCTCCGACGACCCGATCTTCCTGGTCATCGACCGCTGTCCCGGCGGGTCGGTCATGGAGGGCTACCGGATCGTCAAGGCGATGCAGTCCTCGAAGGCCCCGGTCCACGTCGTCGTCAAGTCGTTTGCCGCCTCGATGTGCGCCGTCATCACGACCTTGGCGGCGCGCTCCTACGTCTATCCCAACGCCATCATCCTCCACCATCAGATGTCGACGGTCCTCTGGGGAAACATGACCCAGAACAAGGAACAGCTCGAGATCGCCAAGGAATGGTGGCGGCGCCTGGCCGAACCGGTGGCCAAACGCATGGGCACCGACCTCGACGGCCTGGTCAAGCGGATGTACGCGAAGAACTCCGACGGCGACTGGGAGGAGTTCGGCGACGGCGCCGTGGCGGTCAAGTGGGCCACCCACCTCGTCAACGAGGTCCGCGAGACCGGCGTCGTCAAGAAGCCCGACGACGCCAAGAAGCCCAACCCGGGGCTGACGCCGTTTTCGCTCGAGGAGCGCTCCGACGAGAAGGGCGAGCGCTACATGCGCCTGCCGCGCCTGGACCCCTTCGACCTCTACTGGGTCTACAACCCCGACCGCTACTACCGCTAGAGGCGGCGTGACGGTCATCTTGGCCGCCCTGCTGGCCCTGGCCCCCGCCGCGCGGGCGGCCGAGGGCCCCAAACGATCCCCCATAGAGGAGGCCCGCGCGCTCTTTAAGGAGGGCATGGCAGCCAAGATGCGCGGGGACTTCTCCCCCGCCCTGGACGCCTTCACGCGAGCCCTGACGCTCAACACGGGCATGCCCGGCCTGCGCCTGGCGCGCGGGCTCACCTACCTCGACGCCATCATGATGCAGTCCCGCTACGAGGGCCACCACAACGCCGAGCTCGACCTCGTCGCCGCGGTCAAAGAGGCCCCGAAAAATCCGCTGGCGCTCTGCGCGCTGGCCTTGGCACGGGCCATGAACGGCGACCGCCAGGGCGAGAACGACCTGCTCAAGGCCGCGGCGGTGCGCCCGAGCCTGCCCGCCTACGGGCACGCCGCGCGAGGCCGCTTCGAGCTCGACGGACGGAACTGGAAGGACGCCGTGGCGGCCTACCGCCGCGCCTACGAGGCCTCGCCGCAGGACTCGCCGCTCTCCGAGTGGATCCGGCGCGAGATGATCGTCGTGCGCGACCGCATCCGCCTGCGCCGCGAGCCCGCGTCCGCGGCCGCCGACGTCCGGCCCGAGGTCAAGTTCGAGCCTGAGCCGTTCCTGGCCGAGCTGGCCTCCGAGGACGCCAAGACCCGCGCCGCGGCCGCGCGCGCCCTGGGCCGCCCGGGCCTCGAGGAGGCCGTCGAGCCGCTCAGCAACCTCCTAAACGACTCGGACTTGGCGGTACGGGCCACCGCCCTGCAGTCTTTGGGGATCGTCGGCGAGCCCAAAGCGGTGCGCGCCATCACCCCGCTGTTGAGCGACAAGTCCAAGTTCATGCGCGCCCTGGCGGCCCGGGCGCTGGGCGGGATCGGCTCCGAGCGCGCCCGCAAGCCCTTAGACGAGCTCTTGGCCCGCGAGAAGGAGGCCATCGTCGCGGCCGACGCCAAGAAGGCCCTCAAGGAGATCGACAACGCGGCCTACAACATGAAGATGGACATGGAGCTCCTCATGGAGGAGCTGGCGAAGTAGGCGTCAGTCCTCGGGGGTGGTCGCGCGGCGCGGCGGGCGGCCGGCGGCCAGCCAGGAGAGGTATTCCTGGATGAAGGAGTCGAGGTCGCCGTCCATGACCGAGGTGATCTGGCTCGACTCGTGGCCGGTGCGCATGTCCTTGACCAGCTGATAGGGCATGAAGACGTAGGAGCGGATCTGCGAGCCCCAGGCGATGTCGCCCTTGGCGTCGTAGTGCTTCTCCAACGCCGAGCGCTTCTTGTCGAGCTCGATCTGGTAGAGCCGGGCCTTGATCATCTTGAGGCAGTTCATCCGGTTCTGCAGCTGGGAGCGCTCGGTCTGGCAGGCCACCACGATGCCGCTGGGCAGGTGCCTCATGCGCACCGCGGTCTCGACCTTGTTGACGTTCTGGCCGCCCGCCCCGCCGGAGCGGAAGGTGTCGACCTCGATGTCGGCCTCGTCGACCTCCACCTCGATGGCGTCATCGAGCTCGGGCAGGACATCGCAGGCCGCAAACGAGGTGTGCCTGCGCTTGTTAGCGTCAAACGGCGAGATCCTCACCAGGCGATGGACGCCGGCCTCGCTCTTGAGCAGGCCGTAGGCGTTGGGACCCCGCACGAAGGCGGTGACGCTGCGGATGCCGGCTTCCTCTCCCTTGTTTATGTCGGTGATCTGGAACTGGCAGCCGTGGGCCTCGGCCCAGCGCGTGTACATGCGCAGCAGCATGTCGGCCCAGTCGCAGGCCTCGGTGCCGCCAGCGCCGGCGTTGAGCGAGAAGATCGCGTTTAAGCCGTCGAACTCGCCCGAGAGTTTGAGCCGCGCGTCCAAGGCGCCCACAGCCTTCTGCAGGGCGGGCAGGGCCTTGCGCACCTCGGCCAACTCGCCGACGTCGGCGGCCTCGCGGGCCAGCTCGACATGGGCGCTCAGGTCGTCGACGCCGCGCTTGGCGAGCTGGTACTCGGAGACCAGCTTCTTTAAGTCATTGAGCTCCTTGGACTTCTTCTTGGCCGTCACGGAGTCGGCCCAGAACGCCGGGTCGGCGGCCTCGCCCTCGCGCGCGCTGATGTCGGCGCTCTTGGCGTCGATGTCCAAGAGCCGCGCTACCGTCGTAAGGCGCTCGGCCTCGGCCTTGAGCGCGTTCTCGACCTCGGTGAAGTCCTGTGCCGCCATGTCTACTTGAAGCTCTCCATCCCTATGCGCAGCGTCCGCGCGTGCAGGGCCGCGGCGTCCGACACCCGCTCGGCGTAGCCGCCGCCCAGCGTCACCGCCACCGGCACCCCGCGCTCGCGGCAGACCCGGAACACCAGCCGGTCGCGCGCGGCCACGCCCTCCGCGCTCAGGGCCAGCCCGCCGAGGAGGTCGCCTTCCCAGACGTCGACGCCGGCTTGGTAGACGACCAGCTCCGGACGCCGGGCCAGTAGGGCGAGCAGCTCCTCTTCGAGGATTTTAAGATATTTGGCGTCTCCGGTCCCGGCCGGCAGGGCCACGTCGCGCGTCGAGAGGACCTTGACCGACGGATATCCCCCTTCCTGGTGGAGCGAGAGGGTGTAGAGCCCCGGGCGGCCGGCGAGGATCGACGCCGTGCCGTTGCCCTGGTGGACGTCGAGGTCGACGACCGCCGCGCGCGACACGCGCCGCGTCGCCTGCAGCTCCAGCACCGCGGCGGCCAGGTCGTTGAGCAGGCAATAGCCCTCGCCATGGTCGGCGAACGCATGGTGCGAGCCGCCGCCCACGTGCAGGCCCAGGCCGGTGCCGAGCGCGTCCCTGCAGGCCTCGAGCGTCCCGCGCACGCAGAGCCGGTGGGCCGTCGCCAGCGCCGGCGACCAGCGCAGCTCGAGCAAGGCCTCCTCGGCCGGCGTCAGCCCGCCCGAGACCGCCTTGGCGACCCACTCGGGCGTGTGCGCGCGCAAGAGTTCCGAGGGCGTAGGCAGGTCGGGGGCCGCCAGCTCCTCAGGCCGCAGGGTCCCGTCGGCGAGCAGGGCCTTTGCGGTCAGCTCGAACTTGCGGGTCGGAAAAGTCTCGGAGCCCTCCGCCACCGTATAGGCCGGCGAGAACCAGGCCCTCACGCGCGGCGTAGGGCAAGCCCGGCCAGCGCCGCCACGGCCGCGATCGAACCCAGTCCCAGCCAGTCGCCGGAGCGCGAGTAGGGCGAGCCGCGCGGGAAGGGGTCCTCGAGGGGCAGCGGCACGTCGAGCCGCCCAGCGGTCATGACCGGCGCGCTGGCCACCACCAGCCCCCACGGGTCGAGCACCCCGGATATGCCGGTGTTGGCCGCGCGCACCACCGTGGTGCGGGTCTCCACGGCGCGGAAGGCGTTGGTCTGGAAATGCTGGGCCGGCCCCCAGGTGTCCTTGTACCAGCCGTCGTTGGTCAGGTTGAGGAGCACGCGGGCCCCGCGCGCCGCGTCGGCCAAGGCCAGGCGCGGGAAGACCGCCTCGTAGCAGAGGTTGGCGGCGGCCGGGCCCAGCGGGGTCTGAAACAACGGCTGGGCCGGCGCCCCGGCGTCGAAGTCGCCCATCTGCGCCAGGATGCCGATGAAGGGCTCGAGCCAACGCCGCAGAGGCACGAACTCGCCGAAGGGCACCAGGCGCCGCTTCGCGTAGAGCCCGACCGGCGTGCCGGCGGCATCGATCAAGACGGCGGCGTTATGGCGCTTCTCGCCGACGCGGACCACCGCGCCCACCACCATCGGCGCGCCGGCCCGGCGGGCCAGGGCGCCCAGCCAGGCCGCGTTCTCCTCATCGTCGAGCCAGCCCGGCAAGGACGACTCCGGCCAGACGACCAGGGCCCGCGGCCCGGCCGGCCGCTCGAGAAAGCCTTCGAAGGTCGCGCGGATCTCGTCGGCCGAGGACTCCTCCCACTTGCGGTATTGGTCGACGTTGGGCTGGAGGACGACGGCGGTGGGCCCGCGGTGTGCCGCGGCCAGAAAGGCCGCGCGCTCCGCCAGAGAGAAGAAGCCGTAGCCCGCGCAGATGACCACCAGTCCCGACGCGAAGCACAGGCCCGCCATGGCCTGGCGGCGGGGGCGCGCGCCGGGCTCAAGCGCCAAGACCACGCCGGCCCAGGCGGCGTTGAACGCGACGAGGGCAAATCCCAGGGCGTGGGGGCCGGCCAGCGCCCCCACCTGCAAGAGCGCGGGATGGCTCCACTGGGTATAGGCCAGCTGGTCGGCGCCGAGGCGCGGCGTCCAGCGCAGCGACGCATGCTCGAGCGCGGTCCAGCACAGCGCCCAGACCCACGGCCCCGCGGCCTCGGGCAGGCGCGCCGTCAGCGCGCGCCCCGCCGCGGCAAACAGCGCCCAGTTGACCGCCAGCACCGCCGACAGGGCGCCCCAGGCCAGCAGCGCGGCGGGGACGGGCACCGCCGCGAAGCGGCAGGTCAGGTATATCCAGTGCAGAGCGGTGCCGGCGAAGGCCAGACCGAACACGAGGCCGAGGACGGCGGCGCGCCGGACGTCCGAGCGCCGAGCCAGCAGGATGAGGACGCCCGGAGCGGCCCAGCCGAGGAAGCACAGCCCGGCCTTAGGCAGTGTCAGGGCAAGTGCCGCGCCCGCCAGGCCGGCTAGGCCTGCTAGGCCCGCTAGGCCTGCGTGCCGTGGCACTTCTTGTACTTCTTGCCCGACCCGCAGAAGCAGGGGTCGTTGCGGCCGATCTTCTGGATGGTCTTGGGGACCGCCGGCTTATCGGTGCGATACAGCGCCGAGCGCGCCGGCGCGGAGGGAACCGCCGGAGCAGCCGCCCTTGGCGCGATCTCGGCGCCCTCAGCGCCGGGTTCCGCCTCGACCGACGAGGCGTCGGGATGGATCGCCGCCGTCGGCGGGGGCGGCGGCGGTCGCTTGGGGGCCTGGATGCGCGAGAGATACTCCACGGTCTGCTCGCGGATGTGGTCGCGCATGGCCTCGAAGAGCGCGTAGGTCTCCTTCTGGAACTCGATCTTGGGGTCCTTCTGGCCGTAGGCGCGCAGGTGGATCGACTTCTTGACGTGGTCGAGGTCGTAAAGGTGCCCCTTCCAGTTCTGGTCGATCATCTGCAGGAGCACCATCTTCTCGATCTCGCGGAAGTCCCAGCCCGTGAAGTCCTCGGCCGAGCGCGCGGCGTAGTGGGCCTTGACCTCGGCGAGCAGGGCCTGGCGCATGGCCTCGCGGCCGGTCTCGGCCGAGGGCGCCGGGTCCCAGTCGAGGCCGAACGAACGCTTGACGCGCGCGGCCAAGCCCTCCAGGTCCCACTGGTCGGCGCGGCGGTCCTCGGGGAGGAGCTCGTCGACGATGACCTCGACCTCCTCCTCGAACATGAGCTCGACGTGCTCGCGCACTGTGTCGCCGTCGAGGATGAGGTTGCGCAGGCGGTAGATGTTCTCGCGCTGCTTGTTCATCACGTTGTCGTAGTCGAGCAGCTGCTTGCGGATGTCGAAGTTGTGGGTCTCGACGCGGCGCTGGGCGCCCTCGATCTGGCGCGTGACCAACGGCGACTCGATGGGCTCGTCCTCGGTCATGCCCAGGCGGGCCATGAGGCCCTGGATGCGCTCCGAGCCGAACAGGCGCATCAGCTCGTCGTCGAGCGCCAGGTAGAAGCGGGTCTCGCCGGGGTCGCCCTGCCGTCCGCAGCGGCCGCGCAGCTGGTTGTCGATGCGGCGCGCCTCGTGGCGCTCGGTGCCCATGACGTAGAGTCCGCCGGCGCCCACGACGGCCTTGGCGTCGGCCTCGTCGGTGGGGCTGCCGCCCAAGACGATGTCGGTGCCGCGGCCGGCCATGTTGGTGGCGATGGTGATCGTGCCCTTCTTGCCGGCCTGGGCGATGATCTGCGCCTCCATCTCGTGGTACTTGGCGTTGAGCACCTGGTGGGGCACGCCCTTCTCGCGCAGCATGGCCGCCAGCTGCTCGGACTTCTCGATGGAGCGCGTGCCGACGAGGACGGGGCGCGAGTTGCGCCACTGGACCTCGATGTCCGCGACGATGGCCCGCCACTTGGCGCGCTGGTTCAAGTAGACGATGTCGGGGTTGTCGGCCCGGACGTTGGAGCGGTTGGTCGGCATCTCGACGACGCCGAGCTTGTAGATCTCCATGAACTCGTCGGCCTCGGTCATGGCCGTACCGGTCATGCCCGAGAGCTTGTGATACATCTTAAAGAAATTCTGGAAAGTGATCGTAGCGAGGGTCTGGTTCTCCTCGCGCGGCGCGATCGACTCCTTGGCCTCGACGGCCTGGTGGAGACCCTCGGACCAGCGCCGGCCGGGCATGAGCCGGCCGGTGAACTCGTCGACGATGACGACCTCGGGCCCGTTCTCGCCCTGCTTGACGACGTACTCGACGTCGCGCTTGTAGAGGTGGTGGGCGCGCAGGGCCTGGGTGATGTGGTGCACCCAGGCGCCGGAGAGGTCGTCGTAGAGGTTCTCGATCCCGAGCAGCTTCTCGGCCTTGGCGATGCCCTGGTCGGTGAGCACGGCGCTGTGGTTCTTCTCGTCGACGATGGCGTCCCAGCCCTTGCCCAGGTCCTCGCCCGAGTACTTGGCCTGGATCTCCTCCTCCTCGGTGATGAAGCGGATCTGGAGGTGGGGGATGAGGCGGTCGATGACGACGTAGCGGTCGGTCGACTCCTCGGCCGGCCCGGAGATGATCAGCGGGGTGCGCGCCTCGTCGATGAGGATCGAGTCGACCTCGTCGACCACGGCGAAGTGCATGGGACGCATGACCCGCTCGGCGGCGCGCACCACCATGTTGTCGCGCAGGTAGTCGAAGCCCACCTCGTTGTTGGTCACGTAGGTGATGTCGCAGCCGTAGGCCTGGCGGCGCTCCTCGTTGGGGAGGTCGTGCTGGACCGAGGCCACCGTCAGCCCCAGGAAGCGGTAGACCGGACCCATCCACTCGGAGTCGCGCTTGGCCAGGTAGTCGTTGACGGTGACGACGTGCACGCCCTCGCCGGAGAGGGCGTTGAGGTAGGCGGGGGCCGTCGCCACCAGCGTCTTGCCCTCGCCGGTGCGCATCTCGGCGATCGACCCGGAGTGCAGGACCATGCCGCCCAGGAGCTGGACGTCGAAGTGGCGCAGGCCGATCGAGCGGCGGGCCGCCTCGCGGCACAGGGCGAAGGCCTCGGGCAGGATCTCATCGAAGACCGCCTGCCGCACCTTGCGCCGGGCGACGGCGCCCTCGTGGGAGGCGACCGACGCCAGAGCCTCGGCCACCCGGACCTTGAGCTCGGCCGTGCGGCGCGGGAAATCGGCGTCGGCCATCGCCTTGACCTGGTCCTCGAACGCGTTGGCGCGCTCGAGCTGGGGGCGCAGCTCCTTGATCCGCCTCTCGCTGGGGGTGCCGATGACGGCGTAGACCAGTTTCTCGATCATGGACCCCCTATTCTTATAAATTTGGGGGCGGCTTTCCACGCCGGGCCGCCGCGGCGATTTTGATAGACTCCACGGCGTGAAACGGCGCCCCGTCTCCATCGCCCTCTGCGGCCTAGGCACCGTCGGCCGCGAGACCGCGCGCCTGCTCATGGCCGGCCGCTCGCGCTTCAGGCGCCGCCTGGGGGCCGAGCTGCGCCTGGCCTGTGTCTGCGACCGCGACGCCGTCCGCGAGGCCCGGACGCTGGGCCTGCCGGCCTCGGTGCGCCGCTCGAAGGACTGGCGCCAGGCCCTGGCCGACCCGGCAGTCGATTTGGTCGTCGAGCTCTTCGGCGGCTACGAGGAGGCGGGCCGCCTGGTCCTGGCCGCCTTGGCGGCCGGCAAGGGCGTCGTCACGGCCAACAAGCTGCTGCTCTCGCGGCGCTGGGACGCGCTGGCCGCGGCCGCCGAGCGCAAGGGCGCGCCGCTCCACTTCGAGGCCGCGGTGGCCGGCGGCGTCCCCATCATCCGCACCCTGCGCGCGGGCCTGGCCGCCGACCGCGTCGACGAGGTCCACGGCATCCTCAACGGCACGACCAATTTCATCCTGAGCGCGATGGCGCACTCGGGCGCGACGCGGACCGACGCCGTCCGCGAGGCCCAGCGCCTGGGCTACGCCGAGAAAGACCCCACCCTCGACTTGAACGGCACCGACGCGGCCCATAAAGTCTCGATCCTGGCCTCCCTGCTCGCCGGGCGCTGGCTGCCGCCGGCGGCCGTGCCGCGCGACGGCATCGAAGCCGTCGACACCGCCGACATAGCCTGGGCGGTCGCCGAGCTAAAACGCACCGTCCGCCTGGTCGGCACGGCCATCGTCCGCGGGCGCGGCGAGACTCCCGCGGTCGAGGCCCACGTGCGCCCGACCTTGGTCCCCCTCCTCCACCCCCTGGCCGGCGTCCACGGCGGCAACAACGCGCTCCTGGTCCGCGCCGCCTCCGCCGGCGAGCTGATGTTCTACGGCCCGGGCGCGGGAGCCGGCCCGACCGCCAGCGCGGTGCTGGCCGACGTCCTCGCCGCGGCCGGCGGGATCCTCGGCGGCCCCGACAACCCCGGGCAGGAAGGGATGCTCGAGGCCTCGGGCGGGCGGCCGTGCCGGGCGGTGGCCGAAGCCCCCGCCCCGCACTACCTGCGCTTCTCGGTCCGCGACGTGCCGGGGGCGCTGGCACGCATCGCCGGCGTCCTCGGAAAGCTCGGGGTCTCCATCGCGCGCATCCACCAAGACGACCCGCCCGGCGGCGCCCGCTCCGTGCCGGTCCACATCGTCACCCATACCGCCGAACGCGCCGTCATCGACAAGGCGCGCCGCGCCGTCACCGCCCTGAGCCCGGGGGAGGTCTCCCACGCATGCCTGAGACTATGGCCGGCCTGATAAACCGCTGGCGCGAGCGCCTGCCGGTCAGCGCGCAGACGCCCGTCATCACCCTGCACGAAGGGAACACCCCGCTCGTCTTGGCCCCGCGCCTCGCCAAGCGCGCCGGCCTCGGTCCCGAGGCGGTCTGGCTCAAGATAGAGGGCGCCAACCCCACGGGCTCCTTCAAGGACCGCGGCATGACGATGGCGGTATCGAAGGCCGTCGAAGCGGGCGCCAAGGGCGTGCTCTGCGCCTCGACCGGCAATACCGCCGCCTCGGCGGCGGCCTACGCGGCGCGGGCGGGCTTGCGCTGCGTCGTGCTCCTTCCCGAGGGCGCGGTGGCGCTGGGCAAGCTGGCCCAGGCCCTGGCCCACGGCGCCGAGACCGTCATGGTCAAAGGCAATTTCGACGACGCCCTGCGCCTGGCCCGCGAGGGCGCCGGCGGGACCTGGGCGCTGGTCAACTCCGTCAACCCGTACCGCCTCGAGGGCCAGAAGACCGCCTCCTTCGAGGTCGTGGAGGCTCTCGGCCGCGCGCCGGACTACCACTTTCTGCCGGTAGGCAACGCCGGAAACATCACCGCCTATTGGCGCGGCTACAAGGAGTTCGACGTGGAGCGCGGCTCGGGCCGGCCGCGCATGATGGGCTGGCAGGCCGCCGGCGCCGCGCCGTTCATCCTCGGCCGCCCGGTGGCCAAGCCGAACACCAAGGCCACGGCCATCCGCATCGGCAACCCGGCCTCCTGGGACCTCGCGATCACCGCGCGCGAGGAGAGCCGCGGCGAGATCGGCGCCGTCACCGACAAGGCCATCTTCGAGGCCTATGGCCTGCTGGCGCGCGAGGACGGCGTCTTCTGCGAGCCCTCCAGCGCGGCCTCGGCGGCGGGCCTGCTCGCCTTCGCGAAGAAGGGCGGCTTCAAGAAGGCGTCCGCGGACCTCAAGGTGGTCCTCACGCTGACCGGGAACGGCTTGAAGGACCCCGACTCGGCCAAGACATTAAAGTCGCGCATCAGGACCTGCTCGGCCGACGCGGCGGCCTTCAAGCGCCTGCTCGCCAAGACATGAGGGCCTCGCGGCTCGTCCGCGTCACCGTCCCCGCCACGACGAGCAACCTCGGGCCGGGCTTCGACGTGCTGGGCATGGCCCTGACCCTGCGCATGAGCTTGACCGTGGAGCTCGGGGCCGCCGGGGCGCTCGACCGCAAGAACCTCATCACGGCGTCGTTTCTGACCGGGCTTAAGAAACGGCCGGTCCCGGCCGTAAGATTGACCGTGGCCAGCGACATCCCCCAAGCCCGCGGCCTGGGCTCGAGCGCGGCGGCGCGGCTCTGCGGCCTGCTCGCCGCGGCCGCCCTCGAAGGGTTCAAGACCACCTCGTTCACCGATGTCGTGGCGAAGGCCTGCGCGCTAGAAGGCCATCCCGACAACGCGGTGCCGGCGGCCTACGGCGGCCTGCGCTCGAGCCTCATGGAGAACGGACAACCCCTCGGCGCGCTCTGGCCCGTGCCCAAGGACCTGGGCGTGACGGTCTGCGTCCCCGACTACGAGGTCGAGACCGAGCGCGCCCGCGGAGTGCTTCCTAAGAAAGTGACACTGCACGACGCGGCCGCCAACGCCGCCCGCGTCGCCCACCTGCTCTCATCTCTCAGAGACGGGCGCCTCTCGGAGCTCCGCCCAGCGATGCGCGACGCCCTCCATCAGCCCTACCGCGCGCGCATCCTGCCGGGATTTTCGGCCTCGCTTGAGGCCGCCTACAGAGCCGGGGCCTGCGGCGCGGCGCTGTCGGGCTCGGGCTCGGCGGTGCTGGCCTTCGTCCCGAAGGGCCGGACCCAAGAGCGCGTGGGCCGGGCCATGGAGAAGGCCTTCGCCAAAGCCGGCAAGTCCGCCAAAGCGCTGACCTTGTCCGTCGACAAGCGCGGCGCGTCGGTGGAGTGGGCGTGAAACGCCGCATCGCCGTGCTCAAGTTCGGCGGCACCTCGGTGGCCGACCCCGAGAAGATCTCGCGCGCCGCCGAGCGCGCCGTGGCGATGCGCAAGCAGGGCTTCCAAGTAGCCGTGGTCGTCTCGGCCCCCGGCGAGATGACCGACGAGCTCATCGGGCTGGCGCGCCGCATGGCCCCCGAGCCCGACCCCAGGGAGCTCGACCACCTGATGTCGACCGGCGAGATCGTCGGTATCTCGCTGTTCTGTATGGCCTGCCGCGCGCAGGGTTCCCCCGCCGTCTCCCTTTCCGGCCCGCAGGCGGGCTTCCGCTGCGAAGGCCCGCCGACGGTGTCGACCATCAAGTCCATCCGCCCCAAGCGCATCCACGCCGAGCTCGACGCCGGTCGGATCGTGGCGGTGGCGGGCTTCCAGGCCCTGGCCCCCAACGGCGACACGGCCACACTCGGCCGCGGCGGCTCCGACCTCTCGGCCGTGGCCCTGGCCGCCGTCCTCAAGGCCGAGCGCTGCGAGATCTTCACCGACGTGAAGGGGGTCTACACCGCCGACCCCCGCGTGGTGCCCGACGCCCGCAAGCTCGAGCGGGTCTCCTACGAGGAGATGCTCGAGCTCTCCGGCGCCGGCGCCCAGGTCATGCTGGCGCGCTCCATAGAGGTCGCCCAGCGCTACGGCGTGCGGCTCCATGTGCGCTCGGCGTTCCAGCCCGGCGTCGGCACCTGGATCGAGGAAGTCCCGGAGGACACGATGGAGAAGGCCCACGTCTCGAGCATCGCCCACGACAACGGCGAGGTCCGCCTCACCGTGGCGGGCCTCCCCGACCGGCCCGGGGTGGCGGCGACGGTCATCGCCGCGCTCGCGGAGGGCGGCGTCCCCATCGACATGATCGTCCAGTCCAGCGCCACCGTCAAGGGCGTCAACGACATCTCCTTCATGTGCCCGCGCGACAGCGCCCGGAAGGCCAAGGCCTCGCTGGCCGCCGCCGCCAAGAAGCTCGGCGCGCGCGGGGTCGACCTTCAGGAAGGGGTGGTGAAGATCACCGCGGTAGGGACGGGCTTTAGGCGCTCACCGAAGGTGGCGGCCCTCATGTTCTCGACCTTGGCCAAGGCCAAGATCAATATCGAGATGATCACCACCTCCGACCTCAAGGTCTGCTGCGTGGTCTCCACCGAGCACGCCGACGTGGCCCTGCGCGCCCTGCACAAGGCCTTCGGGCTGGGGCGAAGAGGCTGATAAGAATGGAACCCGACGACGTCCCGAAGCCGCCGGAAGGCCCGCTCCCGCCCGAGCGACGCGTCCCCCCGCCGCCGAAGAAGATGGGCCTGGTGACGCTCCTGCGCGTCTGCGTGCTGGTCCTCCCGCTGGCGGCTCTGACGGCGCTCTGGTCCTTCACGGCGTTGAGCCTGTCGGCCGGCTTCCTCCGCTACGGCCAAGAGTGGTTCGCGCCCCTGCTCTTCGCGGCGGCCGCCGCCCTCTTCGCGTGGCTGACCTATCGGAGCGCCCTTAGGACCTGGCGCATCCACCGGGGGTGGGAGCCGGCCGGAGGGATGGGCTTGCTCGTGAACGTGGGAGCCGTCCTCGCCTTCCTCGGCCTCATCGGCGCCGTAGTGGTCTCGAAGTTCGGCGATATGATGCGCTCCCCCGAAGAGAGCAGCAGCCGCGGGAACCTCGGCTCCATCCGCTCGGCGCTGTCGATCTACTACGGCGACCTGGAAGGGGTGTATCCCTCCGACCTGAGCTCGCTGACCGTGGCGGGAAAGTACATCGGGGAATTGCCGCAGGCCAAGACCCCGAAGTACCACAAGGCCTCCACCCGCGTCACGCCCGGCGCGACGCCGAGCGATTCGGGGGGCTGGGGCTATAACAACGTCACCGCGGACCCGAACTACGGGAATGTATTCGTGAACTGCACTCATACCGACCTCAGAAGCCGGGTCTGGGCCTCGTACTGATGGACTCTCCCGACATGGACGGCGCGGAGTTCGTGAAGGCGGGCTCCTTGCGCGTCGACCGCGCCCGGGCGCTGGAGAAGCTCAAGGAGCGCCAGCTCGCCGACCCCGAGACCTTCCTGCTCCCCTGGGCGCGCTGCGCCGCGGCGTCCGGGGCCGAGAGCCTCCGCATCGACGCCGACGCGGAGGGAGTCACGGCGCGCTTCGACGGGAGGCCCTTTAGCGCCGCCGAGCTGGAAGACCCCTACGCCTGCCTCCTCGACGACGGCGGGCCGGACGGCGAGCGGGGCCGCAATCTGGCCGCGGGCCTGCTGGCCGCTTTGCGCCTCAAGCCCGTCGCCGTCGAGGTCTCCTCGGGCGAAGGCGCCGGGCGGGTCCGCCTGCGGGCCGCGTCGCTCGAGGGGGAGCGCCTCGAGCCGGCCGCGGAGCCCTGGCCCGGGACCCTGCTGCGGGTGCGCCTAGCCGCCGGAGGCGCGAGCGCGGGGCCGCGCGCGCTGGAGAAGGTCCGCGCCGCCTGCGGCATGTTCCGCATCCCGCTCTTCGTCTCCGGGGAGGAGGTCCCCAGCCTGGCGCGGGGGCCGCTGAAGGCCGCCGCGCTGCGTTATGACGAGGGCTCGCTCCGCGGCTGCCTCGTCCGTTCGGACCCCGACGCGGCAAGGGTCCTGCATCTCTATCAGCGCGGGGTCAAAGTCGAGGAGGTCCGGCACAAGCTCCCGCTGCCCATGGCGGCGCACCTCGACGACGAAGCCTTCACGCTCAACGCCTCCCTGTCCGGCGTGGTCCGCAACGAGCGCTTCGACGACGCCATGTCGGCGCTCGAGACCCGGGCGTCCGAGTTCTTGATCGCCGCCGCCGCCGCGCAGGCGGCCGCGGCCAAAGGCGCGCCGGACGGCGCGCGGACCGCCTTCTCCGCCGGAGGGCTCGGCGCCTGGCTCAGACGCGTGGCGGCGGCGCGTCTTGGCGTATTCGAAGAGGACTCCCGGCGCCCGGCCCTCAAAGCCCTGTGGGAGGCGCCGCTCTATCTCGACACAGACGACCGGCCCTTGAGCCTGCGGGACATCGACCTCCAGGCCCGGCGAGTCGGCATGGTCTTGATCTACGATCCCGCCCCGCCCTTCAGGCTCCCTTGGTCGAAGAGCATCGACCCCTCGATACGGATGATAAAGTGGCTCGACGGCTCCGACCGCTGCCTGCGCGCGCTCTTCCCCGAGCGCCTGAAAGAGTACAGTTAGCCCATGCAGCCCATCTGTTGGGAGGATTTCGAGAAGATCGAGCTCCGAGTGGGGACGGTTACGGCCGTCGAGGACTTCCCGGAGGCGCGCAAGCCGGCCTATAAGCTGACGATCGACTTCGGGCCCGAGATCGGCGTCAAGCGTTCGAGCGCGCAGATCACCCAGCTCTATAAGCCCGACGAGATCGTCGGCAAGCAGCTCGTAGCGGTGGTGAACTTCCCGACCAAGCGCATCGCGGGCTTCCCGTCCGAGGTCCTCGTCACGGGCTTCGCGCGCGCCGACGGGGCGGTGGTTCTGATCGCTCCGACCGAGCCGGTGCCGGACGGGTCGAAGCTCTTCTAACTAACGAAGGCCCTTCGCCTTTAGCCAGACGATGAGGTCCTCGGGATAGTCGGTGATGACGGCGTCGACCCCGAAATCGACCATCCGCGCCCAGCCCTTCTCGTCGTTGACCGTCCACGGCGCCACCTTCGCCCCGGCCGCATGGACCGCGTCGACGTCGGCTTTGGTGATCCAGAGCCAGTCGGGGCTGATGAAGTCGACCCTCTGGGCCGCGGCCAGCGCCCCCAGGTCGGGCAGGTTGTCCGATATGAGCATCGACAGCCTGAGCTTCGGCGCCAGGCGCCGCAGCGCCTCGAGCGTGCGCCGGTCGAAGGACTGCACGATGACGCGGTTCTGGAATCCCGAGGCCTTGATCTCGGCCGCGAGCAGCGCGGCGAACTCCTCGGGCGAGACGGTCAGGTCCGGCTCGCCGGGCAGGAGCTTGGTCTCCATGTTGAGCTCGACGCGCGCGGCCGCGGGCTGCGTGGAGGCCTTTACCAAGGCGAACACCTCGGACAAGAGCGGCATGCGCTCGCCGGGGCTGGGGACCTGCCTGGGGAAACGCGGGTTCCTCAAGCTCCCGCAGTCGTAGCGCGAGAGCTCGGCGTAGGTCAGCGTGCGCAGCGGCGCGGCCTCGGCCGGCTTGCCGCCGGGGAGCGAGCAGATGACGGGATTGATCAGCGGGTCGTGGCTGACCACGACGACGCCGTCCTTGGTGACGCCGAGGTCGAGCTCGAGGACGTCGACGCCGACGCGCAGGGCCTCCTTGAAGGCCGCCAGGGTATTCTCGGGCCGCGTCCCGCGGCTGCCGCGGTGGCCGTGCACCGCGATGCGCGGCGCAGCCGCGCTCGCGGAACCCATAAGAACTACCGATAACATCAGTGCGTTCTTCATCCCGTCGACCTCTCATGGTAGTGCCACGTCATGGCCAAAAGGCCGGTAGCCAGAACGCAGGAGGCGATGAGGAGCCCGAAGCCCGCGTCCCAGCCGTAATGCTGGACCAGCTTGCCTATGCCGAGCTCGGCGATGGTGGCGCCGGCCACATAGCCGAAGAAACCCGTGAACCCCGCCGCCGTCCCCGCCGCCTTCTTGGGCACCAGGTCGACCGCCGCCACGCCGACGAGCATGACGGGGCCGTAGATCAGGAAGCCGATGAGAAACAACATCGCCGAGTCGAGCCAGGCCCGGTCGGGCGGGTTGAGCCAGTAGACCAGGACGCCGGCGGTGACCAAGACCATGAACAGGACGGACACCGGCGCGCGGCGGCCTTGGAAGAAGCGGTCGCTCATCCAGCCTGCCAGGAGAGTCCCGGGGATGCCCGCGTACTCGTAGAGGAAGAACTGCCAGCGCGAGAGGTCCCCGGTGGAGCCCTTCACCACGGTAAGGTAGGTCGGAGCCCAGTCGAGCACGCCGTAGCGGACCACGTAGACGAAGGCGTTGGCGAAGGCGAGGATCCAGAGCGCCTTGTTGTTGAGGACGAATCCGAAGAATATCTCCTTGGCGCTCAGCTCGCGCTCGCGGTCGGCCACCCCGGTCGCGGGATAGTCGCCCGTGAACTCCTCGATGGGCGGCAGGCCCACCGACTGCGGGGTGTCGCGGAGGAACACGGCGACGAGGAGCCCGGCGACGACGGCGAGGACTCCGGGGACGTAGAAGAGGCAGAGCCAGCCGCCGATCAGCCAGAGGGCGAGGTTGCCGATGGGCCCGACGATGCCGCCGCCGATGTTATGCGCCACGTTCCAGAGCGCGAACTTGGTGCCGCGCTCCTTATCGCTGAACCAGTGGGTGAGGGTCCGGGCGCAAGGGGCCCAACCCATGCCCTGCACCCAGCCGTTGGCAAACCACAAAAGGGCCATCAGCCGGACCGAGTGAGCGGCGCCGAAGCAGATGCTGATGAGTCCCGAGAGGATGAGCCCCGTCGCCATGAAATATCGGGGGTTCGAGCGGTCGGAGACGTTGCCCATGACGAACTTGCTGACGCCATAAGCGACGGAAAGGGCGGTGGCGATGAGGCCGACGTCGCCGGTAGTGAGGCCCATCTCCCTTATGAGATAGGGCTTGGCCAGAGAGAAATTCTTGCGGACGAGGTAGTAGCCTGCGTAGCCCCAGAAGATCGACAGAAAGACCTGCAGGCGCATGCGCTTGTAGAAGGCCGGGACCGTCTCGGCGGGCAAGGTCGGGATGAACGGGGCGGGCTTGTAGAGCGCGAGCAGGGACATCGCGGGAGATGATGCCCTTTATCCCTCGGCCGAGGAAAGGCTGCGGCCAGGGCGAGGACGTCCGTCAGGACGCCTCATGACCGCTGCTTCTGCGCCCTTGTGCCCACGGCGGTCCGGGCCTTAAGGGGGTCGCGGCCGCGGGCCGACCGGCCTATCCTGGGGACATGGAACGGAGGTGGCTCCTCGCGGCGGCGGCGGCGCTCCTCGCCGCTCCAGGGGAGGCGGCCATGCTCGCCGTCATCCGCCTCCCCGAAGCCGCCTCGCCCCGGACCGCCGAGAAGCTTTCCCAGACCGAACCTCTACTCGAGCGCCTGCTCGCCGACGGCGCCCTGTCGTTGCAGGGGCCCTTCGTCGGCGCCGGGGCGCGCTACGCGCGCTTGAGTCCCGCGGGGCTGCGGCCCGGCCTCGGACGCGAGGAGGCGGCGGCGATCCGCGGCGGCCTGGAAGCCCTCTGGGGAGAGTCCTTCGAACTCCGGGAGGTCCCCGAAGCCGCGCCATTGACTCCGCGCCAGGCGCGCGGCCCGCTCTTCGAGTTCAGGGAAAGCTCCGAGCGCCTCGCCGCCCGGCTCGACGTCGGCCTCAGCCGCCCACGCCAGGACCTCTATTATGACGGCGCCGTCCTGCGCGCCGCGCCCCCCGCCGTGTCCGCCGCCCCGTCCCCCTCCCGGCGCGCGGCCGCTCCCGCGGCGGCCGCGCCGAGGTATGCGCGGCCGTCCGCGCCGCCGCCGCCCGCCGGGGCGGTCAAGCCCGAGGGCGTGCGCTGGGGCAGGGTCGGCATCGAGGTCCTCAAGGGAGCCGGGGAGACCGTGCGCTCGCTGTTTTCCTGGCGCGGACTGGCCACCGCGGCCGCGGCAGTCGCCATCGTCACCATCGCCCCGGTCGCCGTTTACGGCTTCCTGGCCGTCGGAGCCGCGGTGGGCGGCTACACCGTGGGCAAGGCTATCTACGACGGCGTCCGCGCGCACCGCAAGGGCGACGCCGAGGGCGTCTACGCCGCGGCGCGCCAGTTCGGGACGGGCGCGCTGACGCTGGCCCTCTCCTTTTACGGAGCGCGCCATGCCCCGACCAACCTCCGGCCTCATCTTCCGAAGGCCACCGAGCTCAGGGCGCTGCTCTCGTCTATGGACGACGAGGCTATCGTCGCGGCGACCCTACTCGACAAGATCCGCGGAAAATAGCGAGCGGAGAGGGCCCTCCATGTTCCCGGGGTTTGGGGGGCGAGTTGTTCACCGGCACAGTGGAGTTTACGCGCTTCGGGCGCGTGGATCCTCGAATTGCCGAACGGCCGGCAATTCGAGGATCTGGAACGGAGAACGGCGGAAGGGTCTGGGCG
>JACPXC010000016.1 GCA_016196755.1 Elusimicrobiota bacterium | reverse complement strand
CAGGCGGCGTTGCCGTTGCCGCACCCCCGAAGGACCCCCCACGGGGGTCCGCCGGCGCCGGGGGGCCAAGATCCGTAGCCCCGCTGAGCTCGAAAAACCTGTTTTCCCTCAGCCGGCCCCGCCTTACCCGAGGATTAGGGGAAGGACGGGACCTTGCGGCCGGCCCGGCAAGAAAAGTCTACTACCGGTTCCATGATCCACTTCGCCGGCGGGGTCGCCTGATGCGCGCGCCGATCGCGGGGGCGATCGTCGGCGCGGCCGTCTTGCTCTGGCTGGGCTGGGCTCTCTTCGATACGCTCTTCCCGGTCATCATGGGCTTCGCGCTGGCCTACGCTTTCGATCCGCTGGCCGATTGGCTTCAGCGGCGAAAGTTTTCCCGCGAGGCGGCGGTGAGCATGATCCTGGCCGGCGTGACGCTCACGACGGCGGCCGCGGTGGCGCTGATGATCCCAACGCTCGTCTCGGAGGCGCACCACTTTGCGCTGGACTTTCCCGGGTACGCCGCCGCGGCGTATGACCGCCTTTCCGGCCGGCTCGAGCCCCTCGGGGTCCGGCTTCCCGCCGACAAGACCACGCTCATCGAGCAGCTGAAGGTCTGGCTGCAAGGCGTCTCGGTCGCGGCGCTTTCTCCGGTCGGCGCGTTCGCGGGCCGCCTATTCTCCGGCGTGGCCGGGACGCTGACCGGGCTCTTGAACCTCATCATCGTACCCGTCGTCTTCTACTACTTCCTGCGCGATATCGACCTGTTCCGGCCGCGGCTGATGAACTTGGTTCCGGCGCGCCACCGCGCCGCCGCGAACCGCTGGCTCTCCGAGACCGACCGCGTGTTCTCGGGATATATCCGGGGGCAGGTCACGGTGGCTCTGATTCTGGCTCTCATCTATTCGGTCGGCCTGAGCCTCCTGGGAATCCGCTTCGGCATATTGATCGGCCTCTTCTCGGGCCTGCTCAACATCGTTCCCTATCTGGGCGTCACTCTGGGCCTGGGCACCGCCCTCATCATGACTGCCGTCGACTTTTCGGGCTGGGGGAGCGTGATCGGCGTGCTCGCGCTGTTCGGGGCGGCGCAAACGCTCGAGGGTTTCGTGATCACTCCGCGCATCGTGGGCGACAAGGTGGGCCTTTCGCCCGTCGGGACGATCGTGGCGCTTATCATCGGCGGCGGGTGGGGCGGCATGCCCGGCATGATCCTGGCCATCCCCGTCGCGGGCTGCCTGAAGGTGTACGCGGGGGACGCGGCGGCCGCCTGGCGCGGTTCGTCGATTTATCGCGGTGGAGAACCGAAGTGAGATGCGACTCCCGACGCCCGCGCGCCTCCTAGCCTGCGCGATGCTCCTCGCGAGCGCCGCGCTTTCGGCGCCGGTCGAGCCGCCGCCCGCCGGGCCGGAGCCGCTTCTCGAGCTGATCGACCTCGCCCCAGACGGCTCGGAGCCGCCTAACACGTTCCCGTACCGTGACCGCGGCGATTCCAACTTCATTCGGCGGCTTTGGAACGAGCACGCATCCGCTTTCGGCGAGAAGGATTGGGACGAGTCCGCGCCCGGTTTGCCGCGCCGCCGCGTCGTACTTATGTGGGAAGGGCGGCGCATCGTGCTCCAGTCCTCCCACCCCTTCGCCCCATCGGCAAAGCCTGCGCCCAAGCGCCTAGCCTTCGACGCGCTCGTGCACGCGACCGAGGTGCGGCGCGCCGAGACCGATCGGGGAATTCGAGGGGCTGCCGCGCATCCCGCGCCGGACCCTGCCCCGGCGCGGCCGCCGCCTGGGCCCGCGGGGGAACGTGCTCGCGAGAGCCCGCCGGCTCGCCCGAGGACGGCGCCGGGCGCGTTCATGCCGGCGGCGGCCATCCTGTTGGGGCTGCTCGCCATGCTGTGGTGGGGCGTCCGCCGGATGCGCGGCGACAGGCCGGCCCAAGCCGCCGCGGCGCCACAGCCGGCCGCTCCCGAGCCCGCACCGATTCCCCGCCCCGCGCCGGCGGCCCCGGAACCGCCGCGCAAAGGCCCGTCGCGGCTCGCCCTCGGGCTCAGCGTGCCGCTCCTCGCCTATGAGATCCACAACTTTCTCTGGATAAGCGCCGGCGACGCATGGGCCGCCCGCGGCTGGTCGCACGCGCTGCTCGTGCTCGGCATCATGGCCGGAGCGCTGCTCCTAGTCGAGGGTCTTTACCGGCTCGGCGGCGGCGCGGCGAAGGGCATCGCCGGCACGCTGTTCGTCCTGAGCCTGCTCGTCTCGCCGATCTTCGCGTTGATGCCCCTGACCGGCTGGGGCGTGCCGACCATACTTCCCAACAAGCAGGGGTTCTCCCAGTATCCGAACCTGCCCGAGAACGTGGAGCCGCTGGGCCCCGCCTTCGCCGAGATCCGCCTCATCTTCCGGCGCTATAAAAGCATCATGCAGGGTACGAGCCGCGTCGTCTACGTCGTGGGGACACCGCACCCGCATTGGGTCCACGCCTTCGAGTCCATGAAGGGCTCGACGACCGAGGGCTTTCGCCCATGCCCCATCACCCTTCCGAGCGCATGGGACCGCGGCGAGTGTCCCGTGCCCGCGGAAGGCCGCACATGCTTCCACTGCAAGTCCGGCAACTGGAACCATTCGGTGGACTCTCTCATCGTTTTCGACGGCGGCGGCGAGCGCGCCGTGCTCTACGCCGGCACCGGCCCGGCCTTTCGAGACGCCGCCAAGGACGCAGGAATCCTCGAGCTGGCCGGCTCGAACGCCTCCCTGAGATATCCCCCGGCGCGCAGCGACGCAAATCCGGAAGACCAGGCCATGTTCGCGCGGCTCGCCTCGACGGGCACGTTCTCCGGCCCGCTCACCGAGAGCGAGAAGCGAAGGATCTCCGCCTGCCTCTTCGGCCGCGACCTCCAGTGCCTTGACGCCTACCTGCGCACCGACCCGACCGGGAAGGTGCTCGAGCCCTTCCTCGACAGGGGCATCCCTTTCGAACGCCTTAGCGCCGCCATCGCCTTGGCCCGGGTGAAGCACCCGCGAGCCTTGACCCTGCTCCTTGAGCCGCCCCGCGACCACGACCCCTTCGACTCGCTGGTCCGCGTCGCCGACGCCCTCAGCCGTTACGGCCCGGAGGCCGCCCCGGCCCTCCCCTGGCTCAAGGAGCGCTTCGACGTCTTCCGCCCCAACATCGATGAGGGCTTTCTGGCCGGCATGGCGGTGGCGATGCTCCGCATGGGCACGCCGGAGTCATTGGACTACATCGCGCCTCCCGGGGGCGCGATCGCCCCCAGCGACTTGCGCGCCATCGAGGAAGCGTTCCGCAGGATCGAGAGCCCGTCGTCGCAGGCCATCGAGCGTCTGCACCAGTGGATCCGCCGACAGCGAAAGCACAAGCCGGCCGACGCGCTGCCCTTGTTGAAGGCCCTCCGCGGCACGGCCGGCCTGGAGGCCTTGCGGCCCTATCAGAAGTGGATCGGCGAAATGCGGCCGAAGAACAACGCCCGGGACGAGTGGGCGCAGATGTACGACGCGCTGAGCAGGGCGAGCTCGCGCACCGGGGACTCCAAGAAGTAAGGCTCATGGCACGAAGGTGTGGGTAGCGCAACGGCGCACTCCTTGCTGACAAACGGAGCAATTTACGCGCTGCGGGCGCGTGGATCGAAGGATTGCGATACGGCCGCAATCCTTCGATCTGGAGCAATGGACGGCAAACGGCAGTAGGATTGGGCGATCTGCGTGCACGCTTCGCGCACGGACTCTTTAATGCGTCCGTACTTTTCCTAGCAAAGTAGTGACCGATTAAAGGGTCCGTACCGCCATGCTGGAGGTAAGGACCTATTAGTCGGTCCGTGCGCGAAGCGGGCACGCAACCTTGCCCAACCTTTCCGCTGTTGATCCGTTCCCCCTCGAAGGATTGCGGGCCGCTTCGCAATCCTTCGAGGCACGCGCCCGAGGCGCGTAAATTTGTATTGGCTCCCAGACCCGCCTTGCTCAGGCCTGGCAGCCCACAGTTCAGTGCCATGAGCCAGAAGTAAGCGACGCTGAAAAGTTCACTCAATAAAAGCGTTACGCGGCGTCAACGGCGATCTGTTGTATGCTCGCGTCCATGAAAAATACCTTCCGTGCCGGAGCCGGAGTCCTGCTGTCGGCCGCGCTCGCCTTCGCCGGAACGAAGACGGACGTCGGCGCCGCGCGGATCGCGGGGACGGCCAAGGACTCCTCGCTTTCGGGCACGGCCCGCTTCGAAGAGGTGAAAGGCGGCCTCAAGCTCACCCTGGCATTGAGCGGCGCTCCGAGCGGGACGCACGCCCTGCACATCCACGAGTTCGGCGACTGCTCGGATTCGGGCAACGCCGCCGGCGGCCATTACAACCCGGACGGCGCGCCGCACGGCAACGCGCTCAAGGACGGCAAGCGCGCGCATCCCGGCGATCTCGGCAACGTGACGATCACGGACGGCAAGCTCGCGTTCGAGGCCGTTCTCCCTAGGGTGTCGCTCAATTCGGGACGGCGCCCCGTCGCCGGCCGGACCATCGTTCTTCATGAGAAGGCCGACGACTTCGGGCAGCCGGTCGGCAACGCCGGCGCCCGCGTCGCCTGCGGCGTGATCGCCGTCGTAGGGAAAAAGAACCCGGAGAGAAAATGAGACGCGCGAGAACGGCGGGACTGTGCATGCTGGCGCTGCTGTGCCTCGGCGCCGCGCGCGCCGCCGGCGATTTGACGACGCCCGTGAGCTTCTCCAGCTTCGAGGAGATGAAGAAGTGGTTCTCTGCCCGGCGCGACGCGTTCGGAAAGCGCCAGGAGAAGCTCCTCGCCGAGCGCTACGACCTGTCCGACACGCCGGCCGGCGACGCTCGCATGTCGGGCGGCAAGCCGGTTCAGGGGGGCGTGCGCGTAAAGCTCATTGCTCCTAAGTTAATTTCGTGAGCTTCTGACCGCCACTGATATGAGCCAGCGACTTCCAGAGCTTTCTCCCGCGCACGAAATATTTTCTGCGACGATGTCCTTCACGTTTCCTCACGAGGATAGCACCCAGCGTG
>JACPXC010000005.1 GCA_016196755.1 Elusimicrobiota bacterium | reverse complement strand
GATGGCCCTCATGTATTCCCATTTGGCCCGTGGGCTCATCTTCGACGCCTCCGAAAGGCGCGTTATATTGCGCCGTTCGGTAACATCTTAAGTGAGTAAGCGACCCCCGTTTCGGTAACATCTTGGCTGATTAAATACGAGGGCTTTCCTTTTTCATGAGCGCGGCCTATACTGGGCCATGGATCAGAGCGAGTCCGCCGGGCTGAGAACCGAGATCCGGGCCCTGGCCGAGCGCGTCGCCGCGCTCGAGCGGCTGCAATCCGTCCCGCCGCCCCCCCTCCTTCAGCCCCCCCCGCCGCCGAGGCCGCGCGCCGCGGCAGGAGACTCGGAGAACCGCCAAGCCGGCAACGCGCTGGGCGTCGTCGCCGCCGTATGCTTCGTCCTGGCCGCCAGCTTCTTGATCAAGCTGGCCGTCGATTCGGGCTGGCTGACCCCGGCGCGGCAGCTGGGGCTGGCGGCGTTGCTGGGCGCCTCTCTCATCGCGGCCGGGCTCGCCCTCCCGCGGCGCGAGGACGGCTATACGGGCCTGCTTCCCGCCTCCGGCATCGTGATCCTCTATCTGGCCGCCTACGGAGGGAACCTCTATTACGGGTTCTACGGCCCCTGGCTGGCCGCGGCCGCGGCCAGCGCGGTCTCGGCTCTGGCGCTGTTCCTCTTGAGCCGGTTCCGGAGCGAGGTCATCTTGGCCGTGGCGGTGATAGGCACCTATGCCTGCCCCCTGCTGCTGCCGGCTCTCAAGGGCGCGTCGTTCGAATCGATGGTCTTCTTCGCGGTCTGGGACGCCGCCTTCGTCCTATGGGCCGCATGGAACAACGAGCGCTCCCTGCCGCTGATGGCCTGCTACATGGCCCTGGGCGTCTTCGCGGCCTCGTCGCCGACGGTCTACTGGAACGCGCCCCAAGCCGACCTGGGGAAGGCCGCGCTCTTTCAGTTCATGCAGTTTGCGGTCTTCCTCGGGGGCGTCGGGTACTCTTCCATCCACAACCGCAAGCCGTTGTCGCCCCGGGAGGCGTGGTCCTTCTTCCCCGCCCTGCTCTTCTTCTACGCCACGGAGTACTCCCTCATCGCCCGGATATCCTCTCAATGGGCGCCGTGGGCCGCCCTGGCGTTCGCGGGGCTCGTCTACGGCGTCTATCTCGTCGCCCACGAAAGCCTCGAGCGGGAGTCGCTCGAGAGCGCGCCGATGGTCAACGCCTTCGTCGCCGTCGTGCTGCTCCACGCGTTCTATCTGGAGCTCCTGCCCGAGCGCTGGGCCCCCTGGTTCGCCGTCCTCCTGCTGGCGGCGGCACCGGCACTGCGGCGCCCGGCCGGAAGCGGCGCCCTATGGCCGTTCGGAGCCGCCGCTCTCGTGGTTATCGGCATGAACTATCTGACGCTCTTCTTCGGCAGGGGCGGCCGAGGGCCCTGGGAGGCCGGTTTTCTCAACGTCGCGTTCTCCGGCCTCATGGTCTTCGGCGCGCTGGCGCTGCCCGCCTCCGAGGAGCGCCGCTCCGGCAGGGACCTGTGGTTCTGCGCCCTGCTGGCCGCCGCCGCCCAAGGGATGATGGGACTGCACCGGCTGGCGCATCTCGCGGGTCCCGAGGGCTACGAGCGCTTCCTCGCGACCCTGCTCTGGGCGCTCTTCGCCCTCGGCCTGCTGGGCCTGGCCGAGGCTCGGCGCGACCCGCTGGTGGCCAAGTCCGCCGTGTTCGTGCTGGGCATAACCGCGGGCAAGGGACTGCTCTTCGACGTCGCCGCCAACCAGCCAGTCGTCCGCATCGTCTGTCTGCTGGTCCTGGGCAGCGCCCTCTACCTCGGCGGCTTGCTGCTCCGCAGGGCCGCCGCCTGGGACAAGACCGAAGCGCACTCATGAGGAATTCGCTCCCTCCCGATTCGGTCTTCCACGTCCTGGCGTTGACGACCCATTGGGCGCCGCCATGACCCCGAAGCTGATCTATGGGACGGCCTGGAAAGCCGAACGCACCGCCGAGCTCGTCGAGCGGGCGGTCCTAGCCGGATTCCGCGGCATCGACACGGCCTGCCAGCCCAAGCATTACAACGAGGCCGGCGTGGGACAGGCGCTCGCCTCCCTGGAGCGGAAGGGCATTCCCCGCGACGCGCTGTTTCTGCAGACGAAGTTCACCTCGCTGGACGGACAGGACCCCAGCCGGGTCCCCTACGACCCGTCCGCCCCCCTGGCGTCCCAGGTGGCGCAATCCTTCGCGGCCTCGCTCAAGAACCTCGGCACCGACCGCCTCGATTCCTGGGTCCTGCACGCCCCGATGCGGACGTTCGATGAGACGTTGACCGTCTGGGAAGCCATGGAAAAAGTCCACCGCGCCGGCGGCGCGAAGGCCTTGGGCATCAGCAACTGCTACGAGCTCGACTCCTTGAAGGCGCTCTATGAGTCCGCCGCGGTCAAACCGTCGGTCGTGCAGAACAGGTTCTATGCCAAGACCGGCTACGACGTCGGCCTGCGGGCGTGGTGCGGGGACAACGGGCTGACTTATCAGAGCTTCTGGACCCTGACCGCCAACCCCCATATCCTCAGCCACCCCGTGCTCCAAACCATCGCCAGAGACCGCCGCAAGACTCCCGAGCAGATCCTCCTCCGCTTCCTCACCCAGCAAGGCGTCGTACCGCTGACGGGGACCACCTCGGAACGCCACATGAAGGAAGACCTCGAGGCGCTCGACTTCGGACTCTCCGCCGCGGACCTCGGCGCCTTGCTCCCTCTGTTCGAAAGCGTCATATAGCCTGCTCGGACTTAAGCTTCCGTACCGGGCAGGTCAAGGTCAGATAGGTGACCGTGACGAAAGCCGCGGCGATGAAGCCGTAGTCGCGGAAGGCCCCGCCGTAGACGCCGTTGACCACGATCCCCAGCGTGAAGACGGCCAGAGGCAGGGCCCGCATCCAGGCGAAGTCCCGGTCGATGAGGCGGGAGACGTGGACGACCAGCAGCGGCAGCGAGGTCAACGCGGCGATGAGCAGGGCCGGCCCCGTATCCAAGTGGCCATGGAACCCCAGGACCGCGAAATTGACGAAGAACAGGCAATAGATCGAGGTCAGGAGCATGAACTGCCACCAGCCGAACTTATCCAGGCGCCCCGGCGCGATGCTGTCGTTCATGTACCAGAAGCCCGCGCCGAAGAGCAGGACCGCCAGGCCGACGAACTTGAAGAGCAGGGCCACCCGCCCCAAGGGACGCCGGCCTTGGGGCAGCTCGACGATGATGTCCCGGTCGGAGACCAGGTTCTTGGAGACCCACGAGACGCCGTGGCCCTCGATGGCCGTGGGCTGGAGGGCATAGTCCGGGATCGACTCCGAGGAGACGCCTTCGAGCTCGAGCCGCACCTGGAGCGCGCGCGTGCGGCTCGAGGACGGCAGGCGCTGGATGAAGCGCTCCTGGCCGCTGGCCGTGAAGGAAACCTCGGCGCGCTGCTCCTTACCGGAAGGCAGGACGCCGCTCCAATGGATGCCGGACCTGTCGTAGAGGACGCCCGGCGCCTCCTCGCGGCTCTTGTCGGAGACGAACTGCAGGAGGACGTCGCGCGCCTCGAGGGTGCCCTCGGGGAACGGGAAGAAGAGCCGCACGGGCTGGGAGGCGCCGTCGGGATTGCGCAGCACGAAGTCCCCCGTATAGACGGCGGAAAAGCGCGGGGTGACCTCCAGGCCGGAGCGCACCTGGGCGGCGGTCAGGCGCATGGCGATGTCCGCCGAGGCGATGTCGGGCAGGGCGCCCTGCGGCGCCGGCCGAGCCGAGGGCGGCGCCGCGTCGGTCGCGGCTCGCGCGTTCTGGCGCTCGGACTCGGCGGCGGCCGCGGCGGCCTGGGCGGCGCGGCTGGATTTCTGAACCAGCCTCGCGAAGATGGGGATGGCGATCGCGGCCAGGACCCACACGATGGCCACGACCACCATCAGCTCGATCAGAGTGAAGCCCGCCTTCTTCGTCCGTTTCATCGTCCCTCCCGCGCGCGTCATGGGCAGAGAGTAGCCCGCGCAGCGGCGGACTTCCATGAAACAGAAGGTTAAATCTCAGCGGCTGCGGAAAGGCTCACGGTCGCCGAGGCCCCCAAGCCCGGGCCCGGGCTCTCGATGCGGAGCTCGCCGCCGTGCCTCTGCACGATCCAGCGCGTTATGCCCAGGCCGAGGCCGAAACCCGCGCGGCCCGGGCGCGGGGCCGCGGCCGACTCGAAGAGGGCGTCGAGCTCCTCGGCGGCGATGCCCGTCCCCGTGTCGGTGATGCGGACGCGGACCCGCCCCTCCCGCTGCTCGTGACGGACGCTCAGGCGCCCGCCGTCGGGCATGGCGTCGATGGCGTTCATGAAAAGGTTCATGAAGGCTTGGATCAGATGCCTCTCGCTGCCCTGGATCATGACGTCCGATGGGCTGTATTCCAAGGCGACGCCGCGCTCCTCCAGCCTCACCCTCAGGGCGGCGACGACGGCGTCCAGCGGAGCTTTGATGGGCAAGGGGCTCAGCGCCAACTCCGCGGGCCTCGTGAACTCGAGGAAGTTGACGAGGATCTCCGAGGCGCGGTTGGCCTCGCGCACGATCACGCCCAACTCGGTCTCGACGCTCTCGCCGCGGCGCAGCCGGCCGCGCACGTTCTCCACGCCCAGGACGATCGTCCCCAACGGAGTCTTCACCTCATGGAGGATGCCGGCGAGGGCCTTGCCCACCAGCGAGAGACGCTCCAACCAGGCGATCCGCCTTTCGAAGGGCTCCGCCGTGTGGCGCTCGATGCCGTTGGCATAGGTGATCATGAAGACGCTGAAGAAGCCGATCGCGGCGAGGAGGGCGAACTTGAGCCCGCGCCCGGGGTCGGCCTGGGTGGCCGGGTCGCTCAGGGCCAGGGCGCCGTAGACCAAGCAGGCGGCGCCGGCTACGAGGAGGCTGAAGCCCGGTCTCCGCAGCAAGGTGGAGTTGAGGACGACCAGGAAGAAGGCCACGAAGACGCCGCCCGACCCGGTCGGCAGGGCGTAGGTCGCCGAGGCGACGAGGCCGAGGTCGAGCAGGAACGATGCCTGGGCCAACGGCGGATACAGTCCCCGGAAACGCTCCAGCCCCCAGAGGGCGAAGGAGCAGATGCCGTATATGGGGAGAGCCAGGGCGATCCAATCCATGGTCCTCGATGCGTCGGGGGCGTAGAGCGCCTCGAGGAGCAAGGTGCCGACCAGGATCGTGCGCAAGAACAGAAGGTAGCGGGTAGACAGCGGTCCGCCGACGGGGCTGGCGCGCAGCATGGCGCGGGTGTTATATAACATCGATCATGCCGTCCGTCCTCGTCATCGAAGACGACCTTGCGTTCCGCCGGGAGCTGGTCAAGCTCCTCGCGCGGAACGGCTTCGCCGCGCGGGAAGCCGCCACGGGCAAGAGGGGGATCGCCGAGGCGGTCCAGTCCCCCCCGGACCTGGTCATACTGGACCTCGGCCTTCCCGGCATCGGCGGCCAGGAGGTGTGCCGGTCCCTCAAGGAGCAGGTCCTCACCGCGGGCATCCCGATCCTCATCCTGACGGGCGAGGACCGGGCGGGGCTGGAGATCTCCTGCCTGGACCTGGGCGCCGACGACTACCTGACCAAGCCGCCTGACGGAGAGCGCCTGCTCGCCCGCTGCCGCGCCCTGCTCCGGCGGACGCAGGGTTCCGCCGAAGCCGCGAGAGTCCCGGTGCGGCTCGGGGACCTGGAGCTCGACTTCCCGGGCAAGACGGCCATCTTGGCCGGCCGGAAGATCAGCCACCTGACGGCCAAGGAGTTCGGGCTCCTCTACGACCTGGCGCTGCGCAGCCCCGAACCCAGCGACCGCGCGCGGCTGTATCGTGAGGTCTGGGGCATGGAGCCGCCTTCCGAAGGAAGCCTCAAGACGGTGGACGTCCATGTGAGCCGCATCCGCCTGAAGCTGGGTTGGACGTCGGACCCGTGGCTGGTGACCGTCACGGGGCGGGGCTACGCCCTGATCCCGCCCTCAGCGCCTCGCTAGCAACTGGGCGACGAGCCTCGAGAAGAACTCACGCTCGAAGTCCGTGAAGCGCCCTTTTAGCGGCGAATCCACGTCGAGGACGCCGAGCAGGCTCCTATCCTTGGCGATCATCGGCACGACGATCTCCGAGCGCGACGCCGGGTCGCAGGAGATATGGCCCGGGAACGCGTGGACGTCGGGCACGACGAGGACCTCTTTCCGGCTGGCTGAGGCGCCGCAGACCCCGCGGTCCAAGGCTATCGTCGTGCAGGCCGGTTTTCCTTGGAACGGTCCCAGCACCAGCATGCCGTCCTCAAAAAGGTAGAAGCCTGCCCAATTGATGCCCTCCGTGATGGAGAAGATGAAGGCCGCGGTGTTGGCCAGGTCGGTGACCCAGCGGCCTATCAAGAGCTCCTTGTGCGCTTTGAGCGATGACTCAAGATCCATAAGCTTCAGTCCCGGGGCGACGGCCATCTTCGCGCATTTTAGTAAACTGCGCTCCGCCATGCCGGAACCATTTCTCCAGCCCCTGCTCGGCGGCGCGTTGATCGGCCTAGCCGGCATCCTCCTCCTGTACGCCGACGGCAAGATCGCCGGCGTCAGCGGCATGTTGGGCGGGCTTCTGCGGACGCAGACCCGACTCAACGGCTGGCGCTACGCATTCCTGGCCGGCCTGCTTGCCGGCGGCTTCATCCTGAGCAAGACGGGGCGCCTGGCCTTCCAGGCGCTCCCCGGCCGGTCCGTCGGCGCCCTGCTCGCCGCGGGCCTGCTCGTCGGCTTCGGCACCCAGCTCGCCTCAGGCTGCACGAGCGGGCACGGCGTCTGCGGCCTTGGACGCCTGTCCGGGCGTTCCCTGGCCGCCACGCTCACGTTCATCGCCGCGGGGGCCGCCGCCGTCTATCTCATCGAGCACGTGCTCGGGGGCTCGTTATGAGGGCTCTGGCCGCGTTCGCGGCGGGAGCGATGTTCTCCGTCGGGCTCACGCTGGGCGGGATGACCGACCCCGCCAACGTCGTCGGTTTCCTGGATTTCTTCGGCGCCTGGAGGCCCGCGCTGGCGCTGGTCATGGCGGGAGCGGTCGGAGTCTACGCCGCCTTGTACCCCCTCGTGCTCAAGCGCGGCGCCCCCCTCTTCGCCCCCGCCTTCGACCTTCCCGACAAGACCGGACTCGACGCCCGGCTCTTCGCCGGCTCCGCCGCCTTCGGGGCGGGCTGGGGCCTGGGCGGCTTCTGCCCGGGCCCGGCGCTGACAGCGCTTGGGGCGGGAGCCGCGGAGGCCGCGGTGTTCACCGCGGCCCTCGCCGCCGGCGTCGTCCTCCACCACTTCGCCTCCGGCGACGGAGCGCCCGGCGGAGCCGGTCACGGCGCCTGCGGCTGACGCGTGCGGTGATAAAGGAGACGACATGACGCCCGACAAGATCATGCAGCTGGGGATGGGGTTCTGGGGCTCGAAATGCCTGCTGAGCGCCGTCGAGCTCGGCGTCTTCACCGAGCTGGCCAAGAAGCCGCTCGAGCTCGAGCCGCTCCGTAGGGCCTTCGGGCTCCACCCCCGCTCGGCCCGCGACTTCTTCGACGCGCTCGTGGCCCTCGGGATGCTCGAGCGCCGCGACGGGGTCTACTCCAACACCGCCGAGACGGCCATGTTCCTCGACAAGGCCAAGCCCTCCTACATCGGCGGCATCCTCGAGATGGCCAACCACCGGCTCTATCCCTTCTGGGACTCGCTGACCGAGGGCCTCAAGACGGGCCGCCAGCAGAACGAGTCCAAGCGCGGCGGCGACCTCTTCGACGAGCTCTACAAGGACCCCGCCCGCCTCAAGGAGTTCTGCAAGGCGATGACCGGCATCAGCCAGGGCCCCGCCCGGGCCATCGCGGCCAAGTTCCCCTGGAAGGACTACAAGACTTTCATGGACGTGGGCACCGCGCAGGGCGCCTTGCCCGTGACGGTAGCCCGCGAGCACGCGCATCTGAGCGGCGTCGGTCTCGATCTTCCCATCGTCGAACCGATCTTCTCGGAGTACGTGGCCTCGGCAGGGCTCGGCGGGCGCCTCAAGTTCGCCACCTGCGACTTCTTCAAGGCCGACCTCCCCCAGACCGACGTCATCGTGATGGGCCACATCCTCCACGACTGGGACCTGGCGCAGAAGAAGGCGCTCATCGCCAAGGTCTACAAGGCCCTGCCCAAGGGCGGGGCCTTCATCGCCTACGAAGCCCTCATCGACGACGACCGGAGCAAGAACGCCTTCGGCCTGCTCATGAGCCTCAACATGCTCATCGAGACCAGCGGCGGCTTCGACTACACCGGCCCCGACTGCCAAGGCTGGATGAAGGAGGCCGGATTCCGCGAGACGCGCGTCGAGCACCTGGTCGGGCCGGACTCGATGGTGGTGGGGATAAAATAGTGATAGCGACGGTCGCGCCCTCGGCGAAGGCCGCGCGGAGGGTCCGCACGGCGATGGAGCGCGACGGGGCGGTGGCCTTCGAAGGCCTGTTTCCGCTCCCGCTGCTGAGAAGGATAAGGTCGGAGGTGCTCCGCCGCCACGAGAGCGGGGAATTGCGCCGCCGCGGCCTGGTCCGCGACATCGGGGGCCGCTACGCCGCCGTCCTGCCGTTTACAGGACCGTTCCTGACCCCGGGGTTCTACGCGAACCAGAAGCTCCACGCGATGCTCGGGACGCTGCTCGGGCCCGACTACCGCATCGGCAGCCTCGAGACCGTCATCTCGATGCCCGGCTCCTCCGCGCAGCATCAGCACATCGACGGGCCGATCCGCTTCGACCGGATCAACGGCGCGAAGAAGGAGCCCTATCGCGGGGACCTCTCCGCCCTCCCGCCCTACGCTGTCACCCTCTGCGTGCCGCTCTGCGACCTGGACGAGGAGAACGGCCCGACGGCGATCTGGGCCGGCTCGCACCGGACCGCCTTGCGCGCCCGCCCGCCGGGCGGGGCCGAGGTGGCCCGGCGCTATCCCGTCGAGTACATGGCCGGGCGCTTCGGCCGGTCGTTCCTGTTCGACTTCCGGGTATTCCACGGCGGTATGGCGAACTACTCCCGCGAGCCGCGCCCGCTGCTGATGTTCGTCTTCACGCGCAGCTGGTACCGCGACCCGAACCTCGCCGACGTCCATCCGGGCGTGGTCATCTCGCCGCGGGCCCTGGCCCGCGTGCCCGAGCGCCATCGCGGCTTGTTCTCCCTCGCTCCCGCCGCCCGGCGGGCGCTCTGGGACGGGCGCTGACTACTCGTTCTCGAGCGGGTCGACCGAGGAGCCGTCGGCCGTCATGGCGGGCATGTGGAAGTAGGCCGCGATCCGAGGGTCGTCGCGGTCCATCGCCATCACGGCCGCCGTGCGCATCTTGGGGTTCGGGTCGCGCAGGGAGATGAGCTGCAGGGCTTCCTGCTGGGCGGGAGTCTTCACCTTGGAGAGCGCGAGGATGGCCGGGTAGCGCAGCTCCGGCGCCGCGTTCCCGTTGACGGCGGTGGCGTAGAGGGCTTCGAAGACCTCGGGCCGCCCGGCGCCGCGGTAGAGGCTGCGCACGGCCGCCACGCGGACGTCCATGTCGGCGTGGTTGGCGGCGATCAACATCAGCCGCGCCGCCACGCCGGGATAGTGGGAGGCTTGGGCCAAGGCCCAGACAGCGCCCAGCATGCCTTCCTTGCTCGGCTCCTTCTCGCTCGTGCCCTGGAGCAGGAGCGCGGTCACGGCGGGGTTGCCGGCGGCCTGGCCGTAGAGCGCCTTGTAGGCGATACCGCGAAACGCAGCCGGCGTCTTGGGGTTGGTGGCATAGCGCGCGAGGAGCGCGGCCACCTCGGGGTACTTCGTCACCCGGGAGAGGGTCTTCACCGCCTCGTAGCGCACCTCGTCTTTCTCGTTGACGTTGTTGAGCACGGCCATCACGCTCTGCCACACGTAAGGCGACTGCCCGACGTACTCGCGCAGGGACTTGAGCGCCGCCTTGCGGACGCCGGCGTCGGGGTCCTGCAGGTTCGCTAGCAGGACGTCGCGCTCCTGGGCGGAGAAGAGCATGCCCGCGCGCTGGGCCAGCACGGCCCGCCGGCCCAGGCCCAGTTGGACGTTCAACGGCTGCTGGGCGTGCGACGCGGCGGCGAGGCAGAGGGCGGCGGCGAGCGTCAGGAAGGGTTTGGTCATGTCCTCATTGTAATGGGACCGGACCCCTCAAAAACATAGGCCTTAGGTCCCGGCGCTTGCCAAGTATTCGTCGCGCAGCTTGAGCTTCTGGATCTTGCCCGTGGCCGTCTTAGGGAAGCCCACCACGAACTCGAAGCGCTTGGGAATCTTGTAGTCGGCCAGCTTGTCCTTGAGGAAGGCGGCCAGGGCGGTGGGTGTCGCCGAGGACCCGTCCTTCAAGACCACGAACGCCGCCACCTCTTCCCCATATCGGCGGTCGGGCAGGCCGATGACCGCGGCCTCCTGCACCGCCTCGTGGGTGTAGAGGGCCTCCTCGATCTCCTTGGGGTAGATGTTCTCCCCCCCGCGGATCAGCATCTCCTTCTTGCGGCCGACGATGGTGAAGAAGCCGTCCGCGTCGCGCGTGCCTAAGTCGCCGGTATGGAGCCAGCCGCCCTTGAGCGCCTCGGCGGAGGCCGCCGGATTGCCCCAATAACCGCTCATGACGCTCTCGCCGCGCAGGGCGATCTCGCCGACCGCGCCGTCGGGGACGGTGCGGTCCTCGGAGTCGACGATGCGCATCTCGACTCCGGGGATCGGCAGGCCGATCGAGCCGATCTTGCGCCTGCCCGGCGGCGGCGGGTTGGCCGAGGCCACGCAGGTCCCCTCGGAGAGCCCGTAGCCCTCGAGGATGTGGGCCTTGAACTTGGCCTCGAAGCGCTCGAAGACGTCGACCGGCATCGGCGCCGCGCCGCAGATGCAGAAGCGCAGCGAGGAGAGGTCGTAGCGCTCGGCCTCGGGCAGGCTCAGGAGCACCGTGTAGATCGACGGCACGCCGCTAAAGACGCTGCAGCGCCGCCGCGAGAGGCACTCGAAGAACTCCTTGGGGGCGAACTTCTCCATGAGCGCCATGCTGCCGCCCACTAGGAGCGGACCGATCAGCGCCACGCACTGGCTGTTGACGTGGAAGAGCGGCAAAAACGCCAGCACGCGGTCGGCCGCGGTGAGCTGCGCCGCCGCGATGAAGGCCTCGGCGTCGAAGAGCCAGTTGCGGTGGGTGAGGACGGCTCCCTTCGGGAAGCCCGTCGTGCCGGAAGTGTAGATGATGGTGGCCGGGTCGGCCGCGCGGGGAGCCGCGGCCGCCAGCCCCGCCGGGTCGCCGGCCGGCAGGGCCAGCAGGGAATCCTTCGACGGCAGCGCGACCTTCCGCGAGAATGCGAGCGCGGGACACTGGGCGAGGAAGTCCGCCTCCATGCCGTGATGAGCCGGCCCCAGCACCGCGCCGGCGGCGCCGGAGTTCTGGAGGATGTAGACGATCTCGGGGCTCTTGAGCCAGACGTTGACCGGCACCGCGATGGCGCCCGCCTTGAGGATCGCGAAGTAATAGACCACGAACTCCGGGCAGTTGGGCAGGAGCATCGCGACGCGCTCGCCCGGCTTGATGCCCGAGCCGATGAGCTGCCACGCCACGGCGTCGGAGGCCCGGTCGAGCTCTCCCCGGGTCCACTCCTCGTCCTTGAAGAAGACGAAGGGAGCGGCCGGCTCCTGCGCGGCGCGAGAGCGGATCAGCTCGGGAAGGGTGCTCACGGCTTCACCTCGGGATAGAGGCCTTTGCCTTCCGCGGCCAAGAGGGCCGGCGCCGGCGTGAAGACGGCCCGGCCGGTGGCGGCCTCATAACTCCTGAGGCGGGCGATGACGTCGGTCAGCCCCAGCGACTCGATGTAGCGCAGGAGCCCCCCGGTCGAAACCGGGAATCCCATTCCGGCGGCCAGGGCCAGGTCGGCCTCTTGGGGCGACTCAACCACGCCCTCGCTGACGAGGCGCAGCGCCTCGTTGGCCATCACGAGGAGCAGGCGTCTCTGGATCTCGAGGTCGCTGAACTGGTGGCTCGCCGCGCCGGCCGCCTGGCGCACCACGGCCTCGTTGGCGACCTGCCGGACCTTACGGACGCGGCCGGATTTGCGGTGCAGGACTTCCTTATATAGGTGGTACGTCGCTCCGGCCATCGCCCTGAGCCGGACCAGCAGGCCCGAGAGCGGGCCGAAGTGCGGCAGAGAGGCCTGCAGGTGGCCGCCGACCTCGGTGGCCAGCCCCAGCCCCACGAAATCGGTCAGCTCGAACGGGCCCATCGGCAGGCCGAACGCGCGCATGACGGCGTCGACCTGCTCCACCCCCGCGCCTTCCTCGACGAGCTTATTGGCCTCGTTGAGGTAGGTCAGGAGGACGCGGTTGACCGCGAAGCCCGGGGCGTCTTTTACGACCACGACGACACGCCCGGTCTTCTTAAGGAAGGCCAGCGCCGTGCCGATGGTCTGGTCCATGGTCTTGAGCTGCTCGGGCGTGAAGCCCTGGGTGTCGGGCACGATGAGTTCGACCAACGCCAGCTTGTCGACCGGGTTGAAGTAGTGCAGGCCGACGAAGCGCTCCGGCCGGCCCGACGCGCGGGCCAGCGTGTTGATGGAAAGCACCGAGGTATTGCTGGCGAAGATGGTCTCCGGCGGCAGCTCCCGGCCCAGGCGCGCGAAGAGCGCGGTCTTGTCGGCCTCGTCCTCTCGGATGGCCTCGATGACCAGCGAGGGCTTGGAGGCGGCCAGGACGGAGTCGTCGATGGTGCCGGCGACGAGGGCTTGCTTCTTGGCCAGCGCCTCGCCCTCGGTCTTCTCCCGGCGGCCCAGCTCCGAGACCAGCTCGCGCGCCTTGGCGAGGCCGGCTTCGAGATAACGGCCGTCGACGTCCTTGATCGTGGCGGGCAGGCCGCTGAAGGCGGCCAGACCGGCGATCGCCGAGCCCATGACGCCGCCGCCGACCACCGCCACGCGCTCCACGGGGAGGGGCTTGCCGCCCTTCTCGCCGTAGCGCTTCACCCGGGGCCCTCCGTGGCGGCGCAGAGCCAACTGGGTCAGGATCTTTGACGTGGGGCTCGAGGCCAGCTCCCCGAAGAAGTCAGCCTCCGCGCCGAGGCCCGCCTCCGGCCCTTGGATGGCGCCGATCAGGGTCGCGTCGATGATTTTCATGATGATTTCCTCGTAGTCCTTTTCACCGGCCCGGCTGCTCTCGCTGAAGACCCAGCGCCGGAGGAAGAAGCCGTCAAAGAAGAGTCCGAACCATTCCCGCCAGGTCAGCGGGATGGGCTTTTGGAGGGTGCGGCGCGTCCTGAGGAACTCCGCCTTCTCGGCGGGCGGCAGCTCGGCCAGGCGCTTGGCCTCTTTGCGTGCCTCCGCCATCAACTGGTCGGGCGCGACGACGCGGTCGACCAGGCCCAAGCGCAAGGCCTCGGCGGCGCCGAAGAACTCGCCCGAGAGCAGGAGCTTGAGCGCGGGCGTGAGGCCGATCAGGCGCGGCAGGCGCTGGGGGGCGCCGCCGGCCGGCAGGATGCCCAGCTCGACCTCGGGCAGCTTGAACTCGACCTTATCGCTGGCGATGCGGACATGGCCCGCCATCGCCGTCTCCAGACCGCCGCCCACGGTGAAGCCGTTGAGGGCCATGACCACGGGCTTGTCCATGTTCTCGAACTTGTCCAAGGCGACCTGCAGGTTCCTCGAGAGACGGATGCCGTGCGTCACCGTGCGCACCGAGTAGAGCAGGTTGATGTCGGCGCCGGCCAGGAAGGCGGCGCCCTCGCCGGTCAAGAGCACGCTCTTGACCGCGGGGTCGGCGGCCAGCGTATCGGCCACGACGTGGAGCTCGTCGATGACCTCGAGGCTCAGCGCGTTGATCGGCGTGCGGCTGAAGGCCACCGCGGCCACGCCGTCGGCGTCGAGCAGGTACTTGAAGTTCTTGAACTTTTCGTCCCTCGGCTGGGAGAAGAGGGGGTCGAGGGCGGCGGGAGCGGGAGCGGGAGCGGCGACGGCGGCCTGGAGGGTGGGGCGTTGCGAGGCGGCGGCTTGGAGCGGAACCGGGTCGCCCGAGGGACGGGCCGGTTCATCGCCCATGCGGGCCGCGAAGTTGCGCGCTTCCTGGCCGCTGGCGGCGGTCAAGCCCATTCCGGACGAGGAGGGCAGGTCCAGCCGCAGGCCTTGGAGGGCGGTCCGCGCCGGACCTTTGGCGGCGGCGCGCGGAGCGGGCAGGACGCGCTTGACGACGGCGGCGGCGCGGAGAAGGACGGGAGCGGCGGGAACGATGGCGGCCGGGACCAACGGCGTCCCGGCAACGGCCGCGACGGCCGCCTGGGGAATCGCCAGAGCCGGGGCCGCGGCGGCACGCGCGGGATTCGGCGCGGTAAGGGTGGGGACGGTAGCGGCCAGGGAAGGGAGCTGGGACGGCGCCGTCAGGACGGCGGGAGCGGCTTGGACCCCGGGGGCTCCGACGGGAACGAGCCCGCGCGCCGCGGCCGGAGCCGACACGCTCTTGACGACTTGAGCGATAGCCGGAGGCGGCAGGATGAGGCCTAAAGAGAGTCCCAGAGAGATGGTCGCGCGCAGCTGTTTCATGGCTCCTCGCCGTGGGTCGGCGTTGAGATTCTATGACCGAACGCGTCTGGGAGTGATGGGCCGAAAGGGCACCTCGGCCGGGCTGTTGGTTCCAGCCCGTTTAGGCCCCCAAAGGAGCTTCACAAATCGTTTCCAGCCCCGCGATTCCCGGCGCGCGCCGCGCGGCGCTATGATGGGAGCATGCTCAAGATAGCCATCGTCGTGGGAAGCACCCGCCCCGGCCGCAAGGCCGACGCCGTAGCGTCCTGGGTCCTGACCTCCGCTCAAAAGCGCGGCGACGCCCGCTTCGAGGTGGTCGACATCCAGGACTTCGGCCTGCCGCTGCTCGATGAGCCGATCCCTCCCGCCGCGGCCGCCGGCCAATACAGCAAGCCCCACTCCAAGGCCTGGGCCGCGAAGATCGATGGCTTCGACGCCTTCGTCTTCGTGAGCCCCGAGTACAACCACGGCACATCGGGCGCGCTCAAGAACGCCTTGGACTTCCTCTACAAGGAATGGAACGACAAGGCCGCCGGCTTCGTCGCCTACGGCGGCGCCGGCGGCGTCCGGGCCGTCGAGCAGCTGCGCCTGGTCGCCGCCGAACTTCAGATGGCCACGGTCCGCGACCAGGTCGCCCTGTCCCTTCGCTCCGACTTCGAGCGCTACGTGCTCCTGAGGCCGCGTGCCCACCAGGAGAAGGCCCTCGGCGCCATGCTCGACGAGCTGGTAGCCTGGGGCGGCGCCCTCAAGCAGGTTCGCGAGAGCCGCGCGGCCGTGCACCGATGACTGGGTCTTTGGGCCTATATTGGGCGTAGTCCCCCAGCACTGACGCTTCCGCGCCCTCCGGGTACTCTATCCGGGACAAAGGAGCGTGCCATGAAAAAGACCGCCATCTTCCTCCTGCTCGGTACCATCCTCGCCGCGGGGGCCGCCGAGGCCCGCGAGTACGGCCCCGACGACATCCGCGCGGAGCAGGCCGAGATCCGCCGCATCCGCGCCGAGGCCGACCGCTATTGGCGGGATATCGCCGAAGGCTACTACAGCGCGGCCAAGGACTCCTCTCGCTCCCCCGAGGACCGGATCAAGGCCATAAGCGAGCTTGTGAGCAGGAAGAGCGGCTACCAGCATTCGAGGGGCCTCAACCAGCTGATGGACCTGCTCACCGACCTGACCAGCCCGGACAATGAGCCCGACGCCTCGGTGCGCGCGGCGGCCCTGGCGGCCCTTCCTCCCGACGTATTCCCCTACTCCCCTGAGGTCCGCGCCGCGATCATCAAGGCCGCCTCGTCCGACCCCGACCCAGCGGTCCGCGCCGCGGCTCTGAAGGCCGCCCAACTGCGCGCCAAGAAGGACGACCGCTACACCGAGGACCTGCGCGCGATGACCCCGGCCGCCCCGGCGGCCAAGCCCCTCCAGACCAAGGCCCTCCAGCAGCGCCTCCAGGGCATCAGGAGGACCGACCCGATCCAGATGTTCTAGGCAGAAGCCGGCGCCCGCGCTCGAAGCCGGCCCAGGGGTCCGTGCCCTTCAGGCGCGAGGCGGCGTCGCGCAAGTGGAAATGGTCCGAGCGCAACGACGGCGTCAGCTCGCCCCAAGAGATCGGCATCGACACCGGCGCCCCCGACAGGGCGCGGACTGAATAGGGAGCGACGGCCGTGGCCCCGCGCTCGTTGCGCAGATAGTCGACGAAGATGCGTCCCCGCCGCGCCGACTTGGCCGGCTTGTCGGTATAGGACTCCGGCTTGGCCCGCGCCAGCCCGGCCGCGAAGGAGCTGGCGAAGCGCTTCACCTCGGGCCAGGTCGCGCCCGGGACCAGCGGCGCCACGATGTGCAGGCCCTTCCCCCCCGTCGTCTTAAGGAAGCTCCGCAGGCCGAGGACTTCGAGCCCGCGCCGCACCTCGCCGGCCGCGCGCACCATCGCGGGCCACGGCAGGCCCGGCGCGGGGTCGAGGTCGATGATAAGGCGCTCCGGCCGTTCGACATCGGACGCCAGGGCGCCCCACGGGTGCAGCTCGATCGTCCCCAACTGCGCCAGGGCCAGGAGGCCGGCCGCGTCGTCCACGTAGAAGTAGCGGCCGCTCGAGCCGTCCTTCTCGCGGATGTCGACCTCGCGCACGGCCTCCGGGAAGGCTCCCTCGGCGTGCTTCTGGTAGAAGCAGCGACCCCGGCCCGACGGGCAGCGCAAGAGCATCAGCGGCCGCCGCGCCAGATGCGGCAGCATCCGCGGAGCCGCGAGCTCGTACCAGGCGAAGAGCTCGCCTTTGGTAAGCCCCGACTCAGGGAACAGCACCCGTCCCGGGTTGCTGACGCGAGGCGCGGCGCCCTCCCGGGTCACCTCGGCGGCGGGCTTATCCTCGCGCAGGCCCTTGAACGAGGCCTGCCGGACCAACCCTTCCGCGGTCCAGCCCCGGAACGCCACCTGGGCGACCAGCTTCGGCCGCACCCAATGCACCCCGCGTCCCCCGGGAGGCTCGGCGAACGGGCTTTTCCCGGTCTCGAGCGCCTCCAGGCGGCGGCGCAGGTCGCGCAGCGTCCCCGCGTCGAACCCCGTACCCACGCGCCCCGCGTGCCGCAGGCCGCCGCCGTCGTTGACGCCCAGCACCAGGGCGCCGAGACCGGAGCGCGCGCCGGTCGGCTCGGTGAAGCCGGCGATGACGAGCTCCTGGTCGCTATGGCATTTGATCTTGAGCCAGTCCCGTCCTCGGCCGGGGCGGTAGGGCGCGTCCTTGCGCTTGGACACGAGGCCCTCCAGCGCCAGCCTGCAGGCGTGCCTGAACAGCGCACGCCCCTTTCCCTCGAGGTGCTGGCTGTAACTCACCCGCGCGCTCCCGCTGTTGAGGAGGCGCGAAAGCGCCGCCTTGCGCTCGAGCAGCGGCCTCTCGCGGAGGTCCGCGCCGTCGAGCTCGAGAAGGTCGAACGCGAAGTAGCGCAGCCTGTCGCCGGCGCCCTCGCTCAAGGCCCGCTGTAGGGAGGAGAAGCTCGTCCGGCCCTTCTCGTCGAGCGCCACGACCTCCCCGTCGAGGGAGGCTGTCCGGGCCGACAGGCCGCCCAAGGCTGCCGCCAGAGCCGAGAAGCGCTCGGTCCAGTCGAGCCCGCGGCGCGTGAACAGCCGCGCACGGCCGCCTTCCACGCGCGCCAGCACGCGATAGCCGTCGAGCTTGAGCTCGTGGACCCACTCGTCGCCCTGAGGGACCTCCGCCGCCAGCGTCGCCAGTTGAGGCTCGAGTCCGTCGGGGCGCGCGGCCTCGTCGCGCGACTTGATCAGCAGCCAGTTCTCCTTGCCGCCGTCTCCGCGGCCGTTCATGCGCGCCAGCGTCCAGCGTCCGCGGAGCTTGCGCCCCTCGAGGCGGAAGTGGAGGCGGCCGAGGCGGAACCCTTCCTCCGGGTCGCCCTCGGGCAGCCAGCGCCCCAAGTCCCAAAGCTGGACGGTCCCGGCCCCATATTGCCCCTTGGGAATCTCGCCCTCGAAGGTCCCGTAGCCGATCGGATGGTCCTCGACGTGGACGGCCAGGCGGCGCCGGGAAGGGTCGCGCGAGGGACCCTTAGGCACCGCCCAACTCTTGAGCACCCCGCCCCACTCGAGCCGGAAGTCGTAATGGAGCCGCCGCGCCGCATGGCGCTGGATGAAGAAAGAAAGACGGCCTCGCCGCGGGCCGCGCCGACCCCGCGGCTCGGGCGTGCGCGCGAAGTCGCGCTTGCGCCTGTAGGCGCTCAGGGCTCGGGGGCCCATCCTAGCCCTTCTCCAGGCTCTTCTTTAGCAGGCTCATGATGTCGGCGTCGGGCGCCGCATCGGCCGGTTCGGCCGGCGCCGCCCCGCGCTCGATCCCGCCGGCCCGCGCTTTGCGCTCGATGAACGCCCGCAGTTCCTCCGCGTACTCGTCCTTGAACTCCTCGGGCCGCCACGGCCGGCTCATCTGCGACACGAGCTGGCGGGCCATGTCGAGCTCGGCGCCGCTGAGCTTCAGGCGTCCGGGGTCCTCCGGCGGCGCATGGATGTCGTCGGGGTCGCGCAGCTCGTCGGGATAGCGCAGGAGCTCGAGGGCCAGGACGCGGCCCGACGGGATGACCGCCGCCAGGTGCTGCTTGGCGCGCAGGACCACCGTGGCCACGGCGACCTTCCCGAGCCGCTTCATCGCGTCCCGCAGCAGGGCGTAAGGCTTCTCGCTCTTGGGCGAGGGCTCGAGATAGTAGGGACGGTCGAAATAGGCCGGCGGGATGCTCCCTTCCTCTATGAAGGCCTTTATCTCGATGCGCTGAGAGCGCTCCGGGCTGGCCCGGCGCAGGTCGGCCTCCTCGACGACGACGTAGCGGTCCTGCCCAACCTCGAGGCCTTTGACCACCTCGCGGGCGGGGACCTCCTCGCCTGTGCTCTTATTTACCTTGCGGTAGCCGACCGGCGAGAGGTTGCGCCGGTCGAGCATCGTGAACCCGAGCTCCCGGCGGTTCTCTCCGGACTGCAGGGTCACCGGGATGCTGACCAGCCCGAAGCCGATGCTGCCCTTCCAGATCTGGCCGCGCGGCGCGCGGCGCGGCGCGGAAGACGCGGCCCCGCCGCGGCGGCGCGCCGCAGGCGGCCTGCCGCGCGGGCGGGCCCCGCGGCGGGGACGCGAACCGGAGCGCTTCCTGGTCTTCATGCCGCCGCCGTCCGCCTCGAAAGCAGCTGGCGGGCCGCCCGCTCGCCGCTGGCGATAGCCCCCGCCACCGTGCCGTTCTGGCCGGAGGCGTCGGTGGCTTCCCCGGCGAAGAAGAGCGTGTCGGACTCCGGGCGCCCCAAGGCGGCGTGGGCTCCCGCGCCGCCGACCGCGGCGTAGCTGTAGGCCCCCCTGCAGAAGGGGTCCGAGTTCCAATCGTGGAAGCGGCTGTCCTCGAGCGCGTCGGAGACGGCCTCCGGCGGCAGGCCGCAGAGCCTCGCCAAGGCCGCCATCGCGGCCTCGAGGACGGCCCTATCGCCGCCTCGCGAGAGCTCCCGGGCGGCGGGCCCGCCGGTCCAACCCGTGATCATCGGAGCGCGCGTGCGCGTCCACCAGACCGGGAAGCTCGGCCCCTCCCCGATGAGGAAGGAGGCGTCGGGCGGCCAGAAGGCGCGGCGGAACAGCAGGGTGACGCGGACGGCCGAGCCCATCTCCAGGAGGCCGGCGGCTTTTTCAAGCTCCCGCAACGGCGGGCTGAAGCGCAGCGCTCCGGGCTCGCCGGGCGGGACCTTGAGGACTCCCAGCGGAACGGCGACCACCGCGGCGGCCCCGCGGAAAAGGCGGAGGCCCCGGGGGCCGGCGGTATCGACCTCTACCCGCCCGGGCGCCCAGCGCAGCTCGCGGACCGGGACGCTCAGCGCCACGCGCGGCGTCCAGGCGCGGAGCAGCGCCGAGTAGCCTTCTTCTATGAGGAAGCTCGCCTCCATCGCCGTGCCGGCGTCCTTGAAGAGGGCGGCCAGGCCCAGCTCCGACATGTCCTCCGGGTCCGCCCCGTGGAAGCCCTCGATGAAGGCCCGCGCCAGGGCGGCGCCCTCCAGCCCGCGCTCGGTCTTCGAATGCGCCGCGAGGAAAGCCCCCACGCTGCGGTCGGGGCCCGCCGAGCGCAGGCGAGAGAAGAGCTTGTCGAGCGGCTCCCAATGGCCATCGTCCCGGACCCATGCCGCGCCGTCGCGGACGTAGACGGTCTGGGGGATCTGGCGCAGGCGCAGCCTGAGCCGGCGCGCCGGCTCGACGAGGGCCTTGGGGCGCCCATGGACGAACTCCGCGCCGAGCTCGACCGGGACGGCCAGCCCCGGGAAACGCGCGGTGGCGACGCGTCCCCCTACCCGGTCCCTCGCCTCGAGGACCGTGACCCGCAGCCCCTCGCGCGTAAGCGCCTGGGCCGCGGCCAGACCCGCCGCGCCGGCCCCGATGACGAGCACGGCGCCGTCGCCGTTCCGCCGGGAGGAATCGGACATGGGGTGGCCTCCACCTTCAAGCTACCACGCCGGACGCGTCCTTGAAATGGCGCCGTTGTGACTCTTTTCCGACGCGCTCGGGGCGCGGAGGCTGACAGGTCCGTCGCTAGGGCGCAAACGAGGCCTTGGTAGACTGCGGCTGTCGTTCCAAGGAGGAAGCAAATGCCCAAGCCGATCCCCGATGGTTATCACAGCGTCACGCCCGCCGTCATCGTCAAGGACGCGAAGAAGGCGCTGGAGTTCTACAAGAAGGCCTTCGACGCGAAGGAATTGTCCGTGATCCCCACCCCCGAGGGCAGGGTCATGCATGCCGAGTTCAAGATCGGCGACTCGATCCTGATGCTCGGCGAGGAGAACCCGGCCTGGCCCGACCACAAGTCGGCCGAGACCCTGAAAGGCTCCCCCGTCTCGCTCAACATCTACCTCGCCGACGCCGACGCCGCCTACAAGAAGGCGGTCGCGGCCGGGGCGCGTTCGGTGAAGGCGCCGGAAGACGCCTTCTGGGGCGATCGCTACGGCGAGGTCAGGGACCCGTTCGGCATCACCTGGGCCCTGCTCACGCGCAAGCGCGAGGTCTCCCATGAGGAGATGAAGAAGGCCGCGCTGGAGATGTTCACGGCCACGGCCGGCAAGCGGTAGACGGTCCGCTCAAGCAGTAAGAAGCCCCCCGGCGGCGCCGGGGGGCTTCCCTATTAATGAGGATTCACGCGCCTCGTTGTCTCAAAAGTGTCACCGCCCCCCGCACAACCTTCTGATAGAATCCCGGCCAGACCCGATATCAAGGAGCCCCCATGACCACGAACCTCGAGACCAAGCCCCTGCGCATCAACGACCTCGCCCCCGACTTCTCCTGCGACTCCACCGCCGGCAAGATCGAGTTCCATAGATGGGCCGACAAGAGCTGGGTGGTATTCTTCTCCCACCCCAAGGACTTCACGCCGGTCTGCACCACCGAGCTCGGCGAGGTCGCCAAGAAGGGCCCGGAGTGGGCGAAGCGCAACGCCAAGGTCCTGGCCTTGAGCGTCGACGGGGTCGAGGAACACAAGAAGTGGACCCTCGACATCAACGAGACCCAGGACTGCACGGTGGACTACCCGATCCTCGGCGGGCCCGAGGCCAAAGAGGTCGCCAACCTCTACGGGATGATCCATCCCAACGCCTCCGACACCTTCACGGTGCGCTCGGTGTTCTTCATCGACCCGAACAAGAAGGTCCGCGCGATGCTGACCTATCCGGCCCCCACCGGCCGCAACTTCAACGAGATCCTGCGCGTGCTCGACGCCCTGCAGCTCACCGACAAGGCCAGCGTGGCCACGCCGGTCAACTGGCAGAAGGGCGGCGACTGCATCGTCCTGCCCAGCGTCTCCGACGAGGACGCGAAGAAGAAGTTCCCCAAGGGCTTCAAGACCCTCAAGCCCTACCTGCGCATCACGCCCCAGCCCGAAGTCTGAGGCTAAGAGCGAAAGTCGCCCCACTTGAGCTGGACGGCCGACAAGCCGACCAGGACGGCGGTCTCGGCGCGCAGGACGCGGCCGCCGAGCTCCCAGGAGACGGTCTTTCCTGAGAGCTTGGCGCGCTCCGCGTCCGAGAAGCCGCCCTCGGGACCGATGAGCAGCATGATCCGCCGCGGCGCGGATGCGGGGGCCGGCGACTCGCCGCCGACGTTGTCGAGGCAGAGCCGCAGGTCGGCGTCGGCCAGCGGCGAGGCGAGGAAAGCGTCGAGCGTCATCGGCGGACGGATCTCGGGCAGGGAACTGCGGCGGCACTGCTTGGCCGCGCGGACGACTTGCCCGGGCCAGGCATGGGCTTTCTCGTGCGCCAGGTCGCGGGCCTGGACCGAGAACTCGGTGAAAAGCGGCACGATGCGCGCCACCCCGAGCTCGGTGGCCTTCTGGGCGACGAAGAGCATCCGCTGGCGACCCAGGACGGCGCAGGCCAGCGTGATCTCGACGCCGGGCTCCGGCGACAGCGCGCAGGCTTCGTAGGGCACCGCGGTGCCGCCTTCGGGTCCCGACTCCTTCAGGCTGGCGCGAAAATACGCCCCGGCCGCGTCGCGCACCGTGAAGGCTTCCTTAGGGTTCACATCGCGCCGAGTGAGACGGCGCGCGAACGCCGCGTCGAATTTGAAGGGCTCCCCGAGCTTGAGCGAGGGAAGCTCCAGCGGCGCGTCGCCTAGCGCGTCGCTCCGACCGGACGCCTCCCCAGAGCGCGGTCCGGAATCGGGGCGCTTGTGCTTCTTTCGGAAGAATGGGTCGAACCGCCTGGGCATGGCCTATTCTCCCTTTTTCCGGACGAAGCGCCACAAACGGGCCGAGCGGGAGCGAGGATTCTCTCGGACCTCTTCAGGCGAGGGCTTTCGGGAAGGCATCGGCGGCTCCCACAGGCCCGCCGCGGCCTGCTCGCCAAGTGCCGCCTCGACGAGGCCTTCTTCCCCCGAATGGAAGCTCAGGAATACCGCGCGGCCGCCCGGGCGCACCAGGAGCGGCAGGTCGCGCAGCAGTTGGGCCAAAGCGTCGCGCTCGGAGTTGACGACGATGCGCAGGGCTTGGAAGGTCCGGGACGCCGGATGGGTGGAGAAGGCGTCCTTCTTCGTGGCCCGCGCTCCGAGGCCCTTGGCCCGAGCGATGGCGGCCGCCAGGGCTACCGTGGTCTTGGGCAGGCGCCCCTCGGCGGCCAGGGCGGTCATTGCCGCCGCGATAGCCTTGGCGTCGGGCTCATCGCCATAGCGCGCCAGCGCGTCGGCGACCTGGGCTTCCGAGGCGCCGGCGAGCCACTCGGCGGCGGTCCGCCCGCGCGAGCGGTCCATGCGCATGTCGAGCGGCCCGTTGAGCTTAAACGACATCCCCCGCTCGGGGCGGTCGAGCTGCATCGACGAGACGCCGAGGTCGGCGAACAAGGCGTCGACCGGACCGGCCTCGAGCTCGGCCAAGACTTTGAGGGCCCCCGCGAAGTTGGCCTGGCGCGCCGTCACCGCCGCTTTCGCGGCGCGCAGGCGCTCCGCGGTCCGGGCCAGCTCGTCGCCGTCGCGGTCGAGGCCGATGACGGAAGCCCCGGCGCGGACGAGGGCCTCGGCGTGGCCGCCCCAGCCCAAAGTGCAGTCGAGGACGAGCGCCCCTTGCAAGGGCGCCAGTCCCTCGAGCACCTCGCCGAGCATGATCGGGATGTGAGCCCCGGCCGGGGTCGACCCGCGCGCCTTGGCCTTGGCCACGGCCTCGGGATCCCCGCCCAGCTCCTTGTACTTCTCCGCGAACTCCCGAGGGTGCGTCCCTTTATAGCGCTTGCGCCGGCGATAGGCCGCCACGGCCTCGGCGATCGGGACGTCGGCGGGTGCTAGGTCGTACTCGAGCAGGCGCTGGGCCGGGACCCAGGCGACGGCGTCGTGCTCCGCGGGCTGTATCTCGCCGGAAAAGCGCGGCACCAGCAGGGCGATGAGCTCGATGGTCCCGTGGCGGGAGCGCGCGGTCTCCGCGCCGACCTCGGCCTCGATGCCGAGCTCCTCGCGCAGCTCGCGGGCCAGCGCGGCGGCGGGAGTCTCCCCCTTCTCGATCCGCCCGCCCGGGAACTCCCACTTGCCCGCGTCGTCGCGGCCGGGGCCGCGGCGAGCCAGGAGGACGGCGCCCGAGCGGAGGATGACGCCTGCGGCTACCTGGACCATGCCGCGTTATCCTATCATTGAGCCATGCCCGACCTCAGGCGGATAGGCCTTCATCCGGATTTCTGGCAGCCCCTGGCCTCTTCCGGCTCCGTGAAGAAGGGCAAGACGAAAGGCGTCTCCTTCGGCGGCGAGCCCATCGTCCTGGCCCGCTCCGAGGCCGGCGCCGTCTTCGCCCTGGCCGACCGCTGCGCCCACCGCCAGGTGCCCCTGCGCCTGGGGATGGTCTGCGGGGAGTCGATCAAGTGCGGCTACCACGGGTGGACCTTCGACAAGTCCGGAAAATGCCTCAGCGTCCCCAGCTTGGGCAAGGAGCAGGGCCTGCCCAACGGGGTCCGGAGCTATCCCTGCCGCGAGGCGTACGGCCTGGTGTTCGTCTTCACCGGCGACGCGGCCTTGGCGTCCAAGGCCGCCTTCCCCGACGTCCCCGCCTACGGCGACCCCGAGTATAAGACCCGCACGCTCTCGCGGCGCATCCGCTGCCATTACTCCTTCATGCACGAGAACCTGATGGACATGAACCATCAGTTCCTGCACCGCCGCTTGATGGGCGGCATTCAGCCTATCTTGCTCGGCCGCAAGCGCGGCCCCGACTGGGTCGAGGCGGTCTATCGCTTCTCGCGGGTCAGCGGTGCGCAGTCCTTGGGCGAGAAGTTCATGGTCGGGGAGAAGGCGGACGGCGCCTCGCGCGACGAGCCCGACGTGATGGTGATCCGGACCCAATACCCCTACCAGACCCTGACCTTCAAGAAGGCCGGCCAGGCGAAGCCCGCGCTGGACCTGTGGCTCTCCTACGTGCCGGTCGACCCGGAGCAGAGGGTCAACCACAGCTTCGGGTTGATGTCGATCAAGAAGCCCTCTTTTCCCGGGCTCATCCACCTGTTCTGGCCTTTCATCGCCTATTTCACCGACGGCATCTTCGCCCAGGACCAGGTCATCGTCGAAGAGGAGCAGAAGGCCCATGACGCCCAGAAGGGCGACCGGAACCAGGAGATATTCCCGGTCATCAACGACCTGCGCGAGGTCCTGGCCGGCAACGGCGTCCCCCTGCCGTGACCCCGGGCCTGTGCGGCCGCTGCCGCCACGCCAAGGAGCTCCATACCAAGGGCGGCTCGGTCCTCTATCTCTGCGGCCTGGCCGCCTCCGACCCGCGCTTCGACAAGTACCCGCGCCTGCCCGTTCTGCGCTGCGACGGGCACGCCTTACCGCTATAATCCCCTTCTGTCCATCTTCCTGAGCTGTCAGAACCTCTCCAAGAGCTTCGGCCACCGGCCGCTCTTCGACAACCTGTCCTTCGGCCTCTTCGAGGGCGAGCGCACGGGACTCATCGGCCCCAACGGGGCCGGCAAGTCGACCTTGCTCAAGATCCTGGCCGGCCTGGAGACCCCCGACTCGGGGTCGCTGTCGCCCCGCCGCGGCCTGCGCGTGGGCTATCTCCCCCAGCAGGACCGCTTCGACGCCGTCGCCGACGGCTGGACCGTGCGCGACGAACTGACCCGGGCCCTGCAGGGCCTGGGGCTCGAGGATTACGAGATTGACATGCGCCTCGAGGCGGGCCTCGACGACGCGGGCTTCCAGGATCATGCCGTGTCGGTAGCCACGCTCTCGGGCGGCTGGCGCAAGCGCCTGGCCATCCTCGCGCAGGTCGTGCGCGAGCCGGACCTCCTCCTGTTGGACGAACCGACCAACCACCTGGATTTGGAAGGCGTGCTCTGGCTCGAGAAGTTCCTATCCGGCCTGCGCTTCTCGTTCTTGACGGTCACCCACGACCGGCTCTTCCTCGAGCGCGTGGCCAACCGGGTCATCGAGCTCGACCGGCGCCACAAGGACGGCTTCTTCAGCAGCAAGGGCAACTACAGCGCCTTCCTCGAGAAGCGCGAGACCCTGCTGGCCGACCAGGCGTCCCAGCAGGAATCGCTGGGCAACGTCGTGCGCACGGAGATCGCCTGGCTGCGCCGCAACCCCAAGGCCCAGACCATCAAGCACACGGCGCGCGTCGACCGGGCCGGGGAGCTGATGGGAGACTTGGCCGAGCTCAAGTTCCGCAACAGCCAGGACAAAGCCGTCGACATCGACTTCTCGGGCAGCGGCCGCCAGACCCGGCGCTTGGTGGAGGCCAAGGGCGTGGCCAAGAGCCTGGGCGGACGGCGCCTGTTCGGGCCGCTCGACCTGGCCCTCGGCCCGGGCGAAAAGCTGGGGCTCTTGGGCGAGAACGGCAGCGGCAAGAGCACCTTGCTCAGGATGCTGGCCGGCGAGCTGGCCCCCGACGCCGGGGCCATCAAGCACGCCGAGCGCCTGGAGATCGTCACCTTCGACCAGCACCGCGACCGCCTCGACCTGAGCACGACCCTGCGCCGGGCCCTGTGCCCGAACGGCGAGCACGTCTATTACCGCGGCAAGGCCACCCACGTGGCCGGCTGGGCGACGCGCTTTTTGTTCCGCCACGAGCAGCTCGACAAGCCGCTCTCGGAGCTCTCCGGCGGCGAGCAGTCGCGCGTGCTCATCGCGACGCTCATGCTCAAGTCCGCCGACCTCCTGCTCCTCGACGAGCCGACCAACGACCTCGACATCCGCTCGCTGGAGACGCTCGAGGCCAGCATGATGGACTTCCCCGGCGCTCTGGTGCTCGTCACCCACGACCGCTACCTGCTCGAGCGCGTCTGCCAGCGCATCCTGGCCCTCGACGGCAAGGGCGGGGCGGACTACTTCGCCGACCTGTCGCAGTGGGAGAATCGGAAGGCGGCGGAGAAAGGCTCTCCGACGGCACCCGCTGCCGCCCCAAAGCCCGCGCTGACTCCCAACGAGGCCAAGGAGCTAAAGGGCATGGAGACCGCCATCCAGCTCGCCGAGCGGCAAGCTCAAAAGGCCCGCCTCGCCCTCGAGGACCCGGCCGTGGCCGCCGACGCCGCCGAGCTGGCGAAGCGCCACAAGGCCGTCGACGACGCGCATTCCAAGGTCGACGCGCTGTTCGCGCGCTGGCAGGAACTGGAAGCTCGGGCCTAGCAGCAGCCCTTTGGCTTGACGGCCGTGATCGCGGCCGAGACCACGAAGTCCTCGGCCTTGCGGCCCGGCGCCCGCCGCGGCGTCGGCCTTGAGGTCGGCGGCGTTTGCAATCGCGTATAATATCTGCCTAAGCAAATATAGTCATGGCCTCCCCCCGGGTCGACCTCATGTTCAAGGCGTTCGCAGACGAGACCCCCGCCTGCGCATCCTGCATCTTCTGACCGGCGGCGAGCTCTGCGTCTGCGACATCACGGACACCCTGCGGCTTCCCCAATCGAAAGTCTCGCGCCATCTGGCCTACCTGCGCAACGCGGGGATGGTGTCGGCGCGCAAAGACGGCCTTTGGAAGCACTATTCCCTGACCGCGCCCACCGGCAAGTTCCATTCCAGCCTCATCGCCTGCCTGCGCGGCTGTTTTTCCGAGGTAGCGGCCCTTCAGAAGGACCGCCGCCAGCTCCAGAAGAGGAAATCATGCTGAAAAAAGCCCTGTTCCTGTGTACCGGCAACTCCTGCCGCAGCCAGATGGCCGAGGCTATCCTTAATAGGCGGGGCCAAGGGCATTGGGAGGCGGTCAGCGCCGGCTCCAAGTCCGCCGGCTACGTCCACCCCCTGGCCCTGCGTCTGCTGGGGGAGCTCGGCTACCCCGTCGACGGCCTGCGCTCCAAGAAGCACGACGAGTTCCGCGAGGGACGCTTCGACGCCGTCATCACGGTCTGCGACCGCGCCAAGGAGGCCTGCCCGGTCTGGCCCGGCGCCGACATGATCCACTGGAGCTTCGAGGACCCCGCCGACGCGGCGGGAACCGAGGAGGAGAAGCTGGCGGTCTTCCGAAAGATCTATCTCGAGATCGACGACCGCATCCGCCTCTTCCTCGCGGCCGCGAAGTGACGTCTCGGGCGCCCAAGTATCTGGCCGAGGCCGTGGGGACCTTCTGCCTGGTCTTCGCCGGCACCGGCGCCATCATCGTCGATGCGCTGCATCCCGGACGGGTGACTCACGTCGGCGTCGGCCTGGTCTTCGGCCTCGTCGTCCTCGCCATGGTCTACACCGTCGGGCACATTTCGGGAGCCCACCTGAACCCGGCCGTGACCCTGGGCTTCCGGGCCGCGGGACGCCTGGGATCGGCGGAGGTCCCCCCCTATCTCGCCTCTCAGCTCGCAGGCGCGGTGGCGGCCAGTGCCGCGCTCAAGCTCATGTTCCCAGGGGCGATTCTGGGGATGACGCTGCCGTCGGGACCCTCATCCCAGGCCTTCGCGATGGAGTTCTTCCTGAGCGCGATCCTCATGCTCGTCATCATGGCGGTGGCCACCGACCACCGGGCCGAGGGGACGATGGCGGGCGTGGCGGTCGGCGCCACCGTCTGCCTGGAGGCGCTCTTCGGCGGCCCGGTCTCGGGAGCCTCGATGAACCCGGCGCGTTCGTTCGCGCCGGCCCTGCTTTCGCTGGATTTCACCAGCCATTGGGTCTACTGGCTGGCCCCCATCCTGGGCACGTTGACCGGCGCGCGAGTCTATGCGGCGATCCGCTGTCCGGACGTGAAGGATGGCGCGACGGCCGGCTGCTGCTGACCGCCTACGGCAGCCGGAAACTGAACACGCTGCCCTTCTCCCACTCGCTCTCGGCCCAGATCTTCCCGCCGTGGGCTTCGACGATCTGACGGCAGATGGTCAGGCCCAGGCCGGTACCGCCGCGGCGGGCCTTGGACTTGGTCTCGGCCACCTGGAAGAACTTCGTGAACAGGCTGGGCAGCTTGTCTTTGGGGATCCCCGCCCCGGTGTCGGCCACCGAGACGACGATTCCTCCTTCCTGCCAGGGCCGCGCGCCCACCGTCACGCTCCCGCCCGCCGGCGTGAACTTGAGCGCGTTGGAGAGGAGGTTGAGGACGAGGCGGCGGACCTGGACGGCGTCGAACCGCGACTCGGGAAGATCGGCCTCAACCGCCAGGCGGAGAGAGACCGACAGGCCTTGGGCCAGCCCCTGGGACAACTCGACGGCCGAGGTCACGACGTCGGAGAGCCGACCCGGCGCCGGCTCGAGCACCATCATCCCCGCCTCGAACTTGGACACGTCGAGCATCGTGTTGATGAGCTCGGCCAGCTGGGAGACGGCATGTTCGACGACTCGGAGTTTCTCGGTCTGGACCGCGTTGACCGGCCCGAAGAATCCGTCGATCAGCATCTGGACATAGCCCGAGACGGAGGAGAGCGGGGCGCGCAGGTCGTGGGTGATGTTCTCGAAGATCGTCTTCTTGGTCTTCTCGAGCTCGCGCTCGAGCGTGACGTCGCGCATCGCGACCAGGACGCCCAGGGTCTGCTCGCCGCGCTTGACGGTCTTGGCGATGAACTCGAACAAGCCGACCCGCCCCCCTTCGTTGTTGAAGACCGTCTGCTCCGCCGCCTCTCCGCTCTGCGCGCGCGCCAGGATGCCGAGGAAGGCGTCGCGAGCGTGCGGGTCTTGAAAGGCCTCGTCGACGGTCAAGCCCACGAGGCGCTCCACGTCCGCGCCGAGGACGGCCACCGCCGCGTCGTTGACGAAGAGGAAGCGTCCGTCGAGGCCGACCAATGCGATGCCGTCGCGCATCGCCGACACCAGGGCGTCGAGGCGAGCCTTGTCGTCGAGCTGACGCTCGACCTGGAGTTGGCTGTATTGGGCCATCTTGCGGGCCATCTCGTTGAAGGCCCGCGCCACCTGGCGCATCTCCGGCCAGCCGGTCTCGGGAACCAGGCGGTCGAAGCGCTGGCTGGAGGCCCCCTCCGCGCCCCTCACCAGCGCCTGGAGGGGGGCGCTGAGAGCCTGGGCGAGGAGCAGAGCCACCGCTCCGACGAGCAGCGCCATGACGACGGCGAAGCCCGTGCCGGCTTGGGCGTAGTCCCGCTCGGTGAGGCGCGCCCGCTCCGACGGCTGAGTGCTCACGAGCCGCCAACCCACACCGGGCACGGCTCTCCAGGCGCCCAGGACGCCGCCTTCGTCGAACGCGCCGCGCGCCGCGGCGGCCAAATCCTCGGCCCGCGGGCCGCCGGCGGCCTGCTTGAAGCCCGGCATGGGGCGCCCGTCCGCCCCGGTCAGGACGACCGAGCTCCCGCGCTCCTCCGAGCCGAGATTCCGGAGCCGCTGCCAGAGGGCCGAGACGTCGTAGGCCGCCACCGCCGCCCCGCCGCGGCTGAGAGGATGGACCAGGAGCACGAGCGGCCGCCCGGCCTTCTCGAACACCTCGGGGGCCGAGAGGCGGCGTTCGGCCACCGCCGCGGCCGTGCCGGGGCGGCTCCACAAAGACTCGCCCGGGCCGAATACGGCGGGGTCGGCCAGACGGGCGCGCTCGCGGCCGGAGTCCGAGTAGAGCGCCACGTAGGCCAGGCGCGGATGGGCGATGGCGGCGCTCTGGACGGCGCGCAGCTCGTCGTCGGGCCCCGCCCCGCGCTCGAGCACCGCGACAAATCCCAGGGCGCCGTTCATCTCACCCACCGCGTCGGCCGCCAGAGCCGCGGCGCCGTCGGCGACTAAGGCGTGCAGGTGCTTGGCGTTCTCTTCGGCCCTGACGCCGGAGCGCGAGAACCAGAACGTCGCCGCCAGCACGGGGGCCAGGGCCAAGACCAGGAGGATGAGGAAGAGGCGGGAGAACAGGCTCATCGGGCGCTCACGTCCCCGATGACTTTACCCATTCCCGGAGGTTCTTCGATAGGCCGGCTATCAAGGCGTCTTTCTCGCCGAGACGCCGCATGGCCTCGCCGAGGTTCTTCTCGGCGTTGGTCACGCGGGCCAACAGGTCGGCCGACACGTCGACGACCTTGGAGCGGCTGTCGAGCCCTTCCAGCGTCTGACGCGCGGCGACGGCGGCCTCGCGCGCGCCCTCGCAGGCGGAGCGGAGCTCCCGCACCTGCCGCTCGAGCTCCTCAGCGAGGCCTCCCAGCGAGCCCCGGAAGCGCTCGAGCATGACCTTGACGCCGTCCCGCAGGCTCTCGAGGTCCTTATGCAGCGTCCGAAAAGACTCCTGCGCCTGGAGCGGCCGTTCCCGGGAGAGGGCCTCGAGCTTCGGGACGAGCTCGGAGAGCAGGGCTTCCGCAAGCGACGAGCGCGAACGCTCGTCCTGGAGCTGGGCCTCGAGGGCCTCGAGGCGCGCGAGCAGGGCGGCGTTGGCCTCCGCGGGACTCAGGGACGGGTCGACGGCCGGGCCGGCACCCGCGGCCTTGGGGGGGGGCGGGGGCGCGGCCGCGCCGCCCTTCTTCTGGAGGGCCAGGATGAGCTGGGCGAGCTGGTCGTCGGGGACGGGCGGCATCATTCCCTGCGCAGGAGGCTGATCTCGATGCGGCGGTTGGCCGAGCGGCCCTCGGGCGTGGCATTGGGCTGGGCGGGCTTGAACTCGGCAAATCCCGAGCCCGACAGGCGCGAGGCGGCGATGCCCTCCTCCGCGCTCAGATAGCGCACCACGCTGGCCGCGCGGGCCATCGACAGCTCCCAGTTGGTCGGGTACCGGCCGCCGCGGATCGGACGGTCGTCGGTGTGCCCTTCGACGACGATGGCGTTAGGGAGCTCCTTGGCCGAGGCCGCGAACTCGTGCAGGAGCGGCCGGGCTCCGGCCTTGAGCACGGCGTCGCCGGAGTCGAATAGGATCGGGTCGCGCAAGGTCACGTTGATGCGCCGCTCGGTGACGTCCACCGTGACGAACTCCTGGAGCCCCCGGGCGAAAAGGTTGTTCTTCATCTGCTCGGCCGCCGTCTCCTCGCGCCCGCGGTCCTTGAGCCGCTCGATGGCCGGGGAGCTGTCCTGGCCGCCGAACTGGGCCTGGAGGTCGCTGAGGCCCTTGGCCATGCCGACCTTGCCCCTGAGGGTCAGCACGAACAGGATGAGGAAGAAGATCATGAGGAAGCTCATGAGGTCGCCGTAGGTCACGGCCCACAGGCCGCCGCGGTTGAGGAGGTTCTCGAGCTCCTCGTCGCGGTCGCGGTGGAGCGCCATCAGCCCTCGAGGCTGCCGGCCGACTGGCGGGTGGTCAAGAACGAGCGCAGGCCGAGCTCCACCACGGTCGGCGGCTTCTGCGTGTAGACGATGTCGAGTATCCCCACCATCACGAGCTCCTTGGTGTTGAGCTCGGCGATGCTGCGGCTGCGCAGCTTCCCGGCGACGGGCACGCAGATGAGGTTCGCGATCGAGATCCCGTAGAACGCGGAGGAGATGGCTATCGCCATCGAGGGACCGAGGGTGTCGGCCTGGGTGAGGTTCTTGAGCACCGCGATGATGCCGATCAGCGTGCCCAACAGGCCGAACATCGGCGAGAGGGCCGCGATGGTCCGGAAGGTGTTGGCGACCTCGCGGTGCCGGGCGCGTATGATGTTGATCTCGCGCTCGAGGACCTCCTGCGCGGTGCGGATGTCGCCGGCGCCCAGAGCCACGTCGATGGCCCTCCCCATGAAGCCGTCATCCTCGGCCGAAGCCCCCGCGTCCTGGATGGCCCGCAGGCCCGAACGGCGGGCCTCCCCGCACATCTTGGCCAACAACGGGACGAGGGTCTCGGCCTTGGGGGTCTTGAGGCCGCGGAACAAGGACACGAAGGCGCGCATCGCCGCGACGACCTCGGCGTACGAGGAGCTGAGCATCAGCGCGCAGGCCGTGCCGCCCAGCACGATGATCATGCCGTGGGTGTTGGCGAACGCGCTCATCGCCCCCCCGGTCTTGAGGCTCACGAAGAGGACGGCGAGGCCGCCCGCGAAGCCGAACAAAGTAAGAAGATCCATGCTTACAAGGATAATCTTAGACTATCTTTGTTACGGTTTAATCTCGGCCTGGAGCCGGACCGAGGAGGACGACGGGCGCTTGATCCGGCCCTCGGCCAGGAGCGCCTCGGCCTTGACCATCAAGGCCTCGCGCGCGGCGAGCTTCTTGTCCGCGTCCTGGGGCAAGGAGACCATCTCCTGGAAGATCGCGGCCGTCCGGCGCGGCATGGACTCCGAGAGCGCCTTCACGAAGCCCTCGGACATCCCGGCGCAGGCGGCGGCCAGGTCCTCGACGCTGATCGTCGAGGCTAGGACGGCCAGGTCCTTGATCGTCATCGACTCCAGGTCCTCGAGGAGGAGGACCTGCTCGCGCAAGGCGGCGGCCGCCTCGGCGTTCTGCTCGCGCAGGAGCTTGAGCAGCTCGGCGCGGCGTCGGCTCGGGAAAGCCTTGAGCAGCTCCGCCGCGGGCTTCACCCCGCCCATGACCCCCTCGAGCCGGCGCTCGAGCTCGTCCTGCAGGGTCTTGAGCAGTTCCGGGTCGACGTAGCGCACCGGCACCGTCGCCCCGAGGATCTGGGCGGCGCGGGCGGGCCCGAGCAGGGCGAGGAACGCGTCGCGCGTCTCGGGGGCGAGGAACGGAATGACCAGCGCCACATGCTCGGGCGGCTGGTCCTTCAAGAGGTGAGCGAGCTTGGCGGCCTCGTCGGGCTCGATATCGAAGATCGGCGGCTCATCGGCGTCCTCCTCGCCTTCTTCCTGGGGCGCCGACGTCAGGGCCGACAAGGCTCCCGCGGCCCCGCCCAGGGCTCCCGGCGCGCCGGCTCCTTCAAGGTTCGCCTTGCCGCCGATATTGAGGGCCAGCGTCCGGTCCGTCGTGCGCTGGATGGCGGCGGCGATCCGCTCGGCCGCTCCGCGGAAGGCGCGCTCGAGGCTGCGGCCGAAGAATACCAGCCCCAGGGCCAAGGCGGCGCCGAGGAGGGTCAAGATCAGCTTGGCGGCCAGTCCGGCCACGAGGTCCGGCCGGCGCATGAGCAGCTCGGACGGCCGGGGCATAGACACGCGCTCCACCGTGACCGTGTCGCCGCGCGAGTCCAAGGCGCCCACCGACTGGCGCACCAGCTCCCCAGCCTTCACGGACGCCTCCGGCGGCAGCTCCGCGTCCACGCTCACCCGGGCGTCGAGACGGAGGACCTCGGTCCCGAACGAGCGCACGAGTCCCGGGTCCACCGGCTCGGCGGCGGGCTTCTCGGCCGCGGGGACGGGCGCGGGGCCCGGCATGCCCGCCGCCGCCGGGGCGGCGTTGGCGCGCTTCTTCTCCTCCGGAAAGCCCGGCAGCACGAATTTCTTCTCCTCGGGCGCCACGGTGCCGAGCCAGGCCCACGAAAAGCCGTTCCGGTCCGCGTCCTTCTCCTTCTCCAGCGGTCTCAAGGTGCGCGCCAGCCAGTCGTTGGCATCCGTGGTGAGTCCGATGTCGACGCGAACCTGGACCGAGGCCCGGCCGGCTCCGAAGACGGCGTCGAGCGCCCCCTGGGCGCGCTGCTGGAGCGCCGAGGAGAGTCGGGACTCCTCGTCGTGCAGGGTCCCCGCCTCCATCCCATCGGCGGCCCACGAAGGGAGCGCGGACCAGAAGGCGGCCAAGAGGAGGACGGCCCGCGTCATCGGTCTCCTCCCGGCAGCTGGCCGATGAAGTCCTTGAGCGCCGCGTTGTCCGGGTTGAGCCGAAGGGACTCCTTCCACTCCATGAGCGCCTTGCCGCGCAGGCCCATCGCGAAGTAGAGCGAACCCAGGCGCTCGTGGGCCAGCGCGGACCGGGGGTCGAGCAGCAGGGCCTCGCGACAGTGCTCGGCGCCCTCATCGTAGCGCTGGGAGTTGAAGGAATCCGCGGCCTTGAGGAGCTTGATCTCGACGAGGGTCTTGCGCGGGTAGAACTCCTCCGGCGCCGGCTTCTGCAGGGTGAGGCTGGCGATCGTCTCGAGCAGGGTGCGGAAAGCCCCCTGCCCGGGCTCGGTGCCGTAGGCCGCCTCGGCCAGCAGCAGGGCCTTGCGGTCCGCGCCGTCCATGAAGGCCCGGATAGCCTGCGCCGCCTCCTGCCCCTGTTCGCTCCCCGCCCCAAGGGCCTTGGAGAGCTCGGGGAGGGCCGCCAAGCGCAGCTCCTCGACGAGCTTCTTCAAGCGCTGGTAGCGGGCCTCGTCGCGAACGCGCTGGGCGTCGCGGTCCTCGAGCGTCGTCTTCGCCGCCTTGTCGTAGAGCTGGACCGCCTGCAGATATTCGCGGGCCTCGAGCGCCTTCTCCGCCTTGGCCAGGGCGCCGCGGTAGCTCTCGCGCACCTTGGTCTCGAGGCGCGCGCTGCCGAACTTGTAGCCCAGCGAGACCTGGTTGGCCAACCCGAGAAGGGGCTGGTTCTGGAACGCGATGTCCAGCGACCAGCGCTGCCGGAAGGCGATGCCCGCGCCGAAAGTCGGGTTCTGATCCCTCAGGCCGACGCGCAGGGCGGTGGGCCCGAAGGCGTATTCCGTGCCGAACGCGAACTCCCCGTCCATCCCGACGGTGCCCGCGAAGACCAGGCCCTTCGCCACGCGCATCCCGACGCCGGCCCGCAGCAGCATGGGCAGCTTGTCGTCGGTGTCGCCCATCTTGGAGCCGAACACGTTGGCCGCCATCAGGCCCAATCGGACGCGCTGGTCGAACCAGGGACCCTGATATTGGACTCCGGCGTCGACGCCGAGCAGGGAGTTGGAGGCCGGCCCCAGGGAGCGCTTGAGCATCTTCACGCTCGTCCCGACCGAGAGCGCGCGGTCGAGCATGAGGCGGGTGCCGTAGGCCAGCGAGAGCCCCTGCTCGGCGTACTCGAAGCCGCCCGAGGACTGGTTGAGGGCATCCCGCCCGTCGAGGCCCCCGATCCCGAGCTTGAGGAACTGCAGGCCGTAGCCGCCGAAGCGGCCCTGGCGCGCGAAGCCCATGTAGTCATAGGCCGCGCCCTCGAAGAGCGAGGCGTGCATGAGGCTCAGGTGGTTGCCGGTCATGCGTCCGAGGCCGGCGGGGTTGTAGTAGACCGAGGACGCGTCGTCGGCCAGCGCCGTATAGGCGCCGCCCATCCCCGAGCCGCGCCCCGCGGCGACGAAGTCGAAGATCGCCCCCGGGCGGCCGCCCAAGACGGCCGCCGACGCCGGGGCGCCGCACAGCAGCCCCGCCGCGACAGCCAGCGCCGCCGACCGCCTCATGGCCCGGAGCCATATCCACAGCGCAGGATAGCCCCCGGGGCGCGAAAAATCATGAAGAAATCGCGAAGCCATCAGTGGATCACCCCGATCTTGCGGATGACCTTCTCCCCGGCCGCGCGGATGACGCAGATGTACACGCCCATCGACACTTTCCGGCCGCCGTCGTCGGTGCCGTCCCAGACGTGGTCGTTGCCGCCGGCCGCTCCGGCCATCGACGACTCGCGCAGGCGCCGGCCGAAGAGGTCGTAGAACGTGAAGGTGACCTCGGAGGCAACGGCGAGGGTGAAATGGATGGTGGTGTTCCCCCTCCGGGAGTCGAAGGGGTTCGGGTAGTTGGTGACCTCGGCCAGGCCCGTCGTCGGCACCGCGCCGAAGAGGACGCGGATCGGATCCGACGGGTCGCTGGCCAAGCCCGCGGCGCTGACCGAGCGCGTGCGCACGAAGAACGTCCCGGCCGGCGCCCCGGTCAAGGCCGCGGGGCCGGCCGTGAAGAGCTGGTCGGCCCCGACCGCCTCGAGCCGCGCGCCTCCGGCGGCCGTGAAGGCGCCGGAGAGGACGGTGGCCAGGCCGGTCTTCATGTTGAGCCAGAGCGGCGAGTTGGCGTTGCGGTACTCGATGAGGTAGCCCATGACGCCCGAGGCCCCGGCCGTGCTGGCCGCCCATTGCACGATGATCGACTCGCTGCCGACGAGGACCAGCGGGGCCGGCGTCGACGGCGTCGAGTAGTCGACCAGGATGCCGGCCGAGACCCCCACCGGGCTCGAGAGGCCGAAGCTCGACACGGCCCTCACGCCGACGTAGTAGGTGCGGCCGTTGTCGAGCAGGAGGCCCCGGTGGGTGTAGTCGCGGGCCAGACCCGGAACCGAGCGGAAGCTCAGCAGCTCCTGCCCGCCTGGGGTCGTCCCGACGCAGTACTGCACGTCCGTTATCGACCCCAGGGTCACCGTCGAGGACCAGACGAAGCGCAGGCGGTCGAAGCTCGTCGTGTAGAGGCCGTCGAGCGCCACGACCGGCTGGGAGGGCGTCTTCGCGTCGAGGATCTCGGCCTGGGCGCTCTGGACCGGGAGCGCCGACCCGTCGACGAGGTCCGGGGCGCCGACCGTGATGTAGCCGGCGTCGGGCAAGGAGACGCCGGCCGTGGCCCCGATCGTGGCGTTGAGGTCTATGAGCAGCGCGACCAGGTATGTTATCGACGAAGTCCCGACCGTTTGGGCCGAGGAGAGGTCGACCTGGGCGGTCCCGGCCGTGAAGGTTCCGGTGCCCACGAGGAGGTCCGAGCCGCCGAGGAGCCGGTCTCCGTCCATGTCCCGGTAGACGCGCAGCTGCGTGATCATCGCGTCGGCCAGCGAGCCCAGGCGAAAGAGCCTCAGGCGCGTCCAATCCACGCTGCTGCGCGAGGACGAGGCCGTCAGCCTGAGGGCCGCGGACTCCACGCCCTGGTTGATCCCCGCGGGCAGGAGGTTGTCGACGGCCACGCGCATCGTGGCCGGGATCTTGGCCACGCTGGGCAGGCTCGAGGACAGCGGGAAGCCGTCGTCGTGGACCGCGTTCGGGGAACTGACGGTGAAGGCGGCGGCCGAGGCCACCTGGACGCCGAAGGTGCGGCCCGCCTCGGCCCCCTCCGAGATGTCGAAGGCGATCAGGAACTTGCGCTGCGTCGTCGTTATCGTCTGGACCGAGTTGAGCAGCACGTTGGCCGTACCGCCCGAAAACGTGTTGTTGCCGGAGGTGAGCTCGGCGTCGACCCCCTGGGTGAACGCCGAGTCGCCGTTGACGTCGTCGTAGATGCGCACCTTCGTGATGAGGTTGTCGGCGAGGGTCCCGAGCTTGCTCAACGACAGGGCGCTCCACACCACCGTGTACTCTGTGGTGCGCAGGGTCAAGGAGAGCAGGATCTGCCCCGTCGTGCCTTGGAGGACCGTCACCGGGGCGCGATCCTGGGCCGTGACCAGGATGTTGGCGCGGGTGGCCCGGATCTGGCTGGCCGCGGAATCGAACGGGAAGCCCGACGGCGAGACGCTGTCGGGCGAGGCCACGTCGAAGACCGACGGGACCGCCAGCCGGGCCCCGAGCGTGGCATCGGCGGAGGCCGTGGCGGCCAGGTCGTAGGCCAGGAACAGGGTCTGGGTCGAGCTCGTCACGGTCCGGGCCGCGAAGCTCAGGGCGGCGTTCCCTCCGGAGAAAGCGCCCGTGGAGAGTTGAGCGTCGCCCAAGAGGTCCAGGACGCCGTTGGCGTTGGTGTCTGCGTAGAGCCGCACGCGAGTCACGTCTGCGTCGGAGGACGTCCCGGTCCGGCTGACCGTCAGGCGCGACCAGACGGCGGAGAAGCGGTCGCTCCAGACCGAGAGCCTCAAGAACGGCACGTTGGCGTCGCCCTGGGTGACCGTGGCCGGCGCCGAGCTCGCCGTCTGGATGAACATGGTGCTCGCCGGCTCGGTGATGCTCAGCGGCGCCGACTCGAAGGCCGCGGTGCTCGAGACCGTGTTTGGAGCGTCGACCGTCCAATAGGTGAAGTTCACCGAGCGGACGATGAGGGTGGTCCCGGGCACCGCCGACGTGGAGAGGTCGACGACCACGAAGTACGACTTAGGCGTCGGACCGAGCTCGACGACCGGGCTCAGGCTGACCTCGGTCACCCCGGGCGAGACCGATCCGAACACGGCGGTCCCCGAGGAGACCAGCACGTATTGACCGAGCGCCGAGCGGTCGAAGACGCCCAGGGCGTTCTGGTCGAAATAGACCTTGACGTTGGCGATCCCCGCGTCGCTGACCGAGCCCGAGCGGTCGACGCGCAGCTTGCTCCAGCTCGTGTCCGAAACGTCGGTCCGCATGCTCAGGCGGACCATCCCGACGTCGCTGAGGCCCGACTCCGCTCCCTGCGCGGGCACGATGCTCGCCGTCGTGATATACACCGTGTTCGGGTAGTGGTTGACCGCCACCGGTCCGGCGTCGATCGGGAAGGACGCCGCGGAGGTCGAGATGAGGTTCGGCGCCGTGACGTTGAAATTCGCCGTCGTCGAGATGCGCACCCCGAGGGTGTTGCCGACGCCCGCGGACTGGCTGACGTCCGCGGTCAGGAAGTAAACCGCCTCCGCGGTCCCGATGCTCTGCACGGTGTTGAACGCGAGAATGGCGGTACCGCCGCCGAACGAGTCGAGCCCCGAGCTGACCCGCTGGTCGGTGGCCGGCTGCAGCAGGCCGTCGCCGTTGACGTCCCTGTACATGTTTAGGCGGCTGACGTCAGCATCGGCTCCCGTCCCGAGACGAGTGACGGTGAGCCCCGACCAGGCGATCGTGTTGCGGTCGGTCCGTACCTGGAGCTTGAGGAAGGGGATGTCGGTCTGGCCCTGCGTCAGGGCTCCGGGCGCGACGTTTGACGGCGTGGCCAGCAGGGTGTTCACCGTGGCACGGATCGTGGCCGTCGAGGTGGCCAGCGGGAAGGCCCCCGAGACCGTGGTCAGCGGACTGGCGACGCGGAAGTATGAGGAGTTGGAGAGACTGGCGCCTACCGTGTTGCCGGCGTTGGCCGCCTGGGCGAGCTCATAAACGAGAAAAATGACGGCGGTCGTCGTCGGCGTCAAGCTGACCGTGGAGATGTTTATCGTCGCCGAGCCCGAGACGAAAGTAGAGGAGCCCTTGAGGACGTTGGTCCCGGGGTTGAAGACCCCGCCGGTGACCGAAGGATTGGGGTCCTGCCATATGCTTACGGCGGCGATGTCCGCGTCGACGGCCGAGCCCGTGCGGTTGAGCTGGATGCGGTTTATCTGCGCCAAACCCTTATCGACGGTCAGCGTGGCTTTGAGTACCGAATAGCGCTCTCCTTGGGTCACGTCGGACGGGATCTGCGACGCGGTCAGCACCGTGACCACGTTCTGGGTCTGGATCTCGATCTCGCGGGTCGTGAAGGGGACGGAGGAGAACGACACCGTGTCGAGCAATGTCGACAGGGCCAGCGACGCGGTGCTCAAGACCTGCACCGAGAAACGCTCCCCGGCCGGGGCGCTGGCCGAGACGTTCGCGGTCAAGAATATGAACTCCGGGGCGTGGCTGCGCACGGTCCGGAGCTCCTGGGAGGCGGTCAAGGGGATCGTGGACGAGCCGTTGAGGAACGCGTCCCCCCCGCTCGTGAGCAGCGTGTCGCCGGCCAGCTCGAAAGTGCCGTTGCTGTTGGCGTCGCGGTAGAGGCGCAGCGAAGACAGCGCCGTCGACGGCGCCGAGCCGCTCAGGCGCAGGGCCAGGCTCGAGAGGACGCTGCCGCCCGTGTCGGTGATTCCGCGCAGCCGCAGGAGCGGGACGTTCGAAGAACCCGGCTCGACGAACGCCGGCGACAGGTCGCTCGGCTCGATGAGCAGGGCGTTGGGCCCGTCGGCGGTGACGGTAGAGGCGCTGACGATCGGGAACGGACCCACGGCGGAAAACGGCGACGTGAAGCTGAAGCTGCCCGGACCCTCGATCTCGGCCGCCACGGTGTTGCCGACCACGGCGTCCGCGTGCATGACGAAGACGACGAAGAAGGAACGCTGGGCGTTGCCTATGAACTGGGCGTTGCCGGCGAACTGCAGGTCGGCGAACCCGCCGGAGACCGCCGCGGCCGCCAATTCGACGTCGGCCGACGGGTTGAAGAGGCCGTTCGCGTCGGTGTCTGCGTAGAGCTTGGCGGCCTGAAAGTCAGAGTCCGCGGCCGTCCCGGTCTGCCGGACCCGCAGGGTCGAGAACGAGGCGCTGTCGGGGCTCAAGGTCAGCGCCCCGATTTTGAGCACCACCGAAGCCACCGCCTGCTGGGCGCTGAAGGAGACCGGCTCCGAGGAGATAAAGACCCTAGCGTAGGTCTGGGTGGAGAGGGCCGCGGAAGGCGAGGAGAGCTGCTGGCGCGAATTCCTCGTCCGAACCCGCCCGTAATAGAACTTGCCTTCATCGAGCCCGGAGAAGGAGTGATCGGCCGACGCCTGGAAGGGCGAGAGGGCGGCCAAGGTCGCGAAAGCCGGGTCCGTCGAGAGCTCCAGCCGATAATCTTGGACCGGGAACAGGAATGCCGGAGCCGCCCCGGCCACGGCCCGGACCGAGCCGCTTGAAAGCGCGCTCAGCGAGGTCATGGCCGCGGCGGCCGGCGCGGTCTCGATGAGCACGGCGAACGGCCCGGCCGACGCCGTGTTCCCGGCCCGGTCGGCGGCCGTGAACATGAACAGGTTCGTCCCGCCGGAACCGGTCAAGGCGCTGGTCGACTGGCGCAGGTTGAGGCCGCGCACGAGCAGAGTCTCCGAGGCCGCAGACCCCGCGGCTCCCGACAGCGTCCGGTAGGGCCCGGAGCCCGGCTGGGTCGCGCTGACGACCACCCAGGTCGCGCCCGCCGTCGTCGAATAGCTCACCGTGAAGCTCGCCGAGGAGGCCGCCAGTCCCGCGGCGCCGGCGTCGAGCGCCGTCATCTGGACGGTCACGCCCGAGGCCAGGTCGTTGAACTGGGTCTGGGCCATGGCCCCTCCTGTCGAGTCGAAGCTCACGAACCCGGTCAAGGTCGGCGTCGTGAAGTCGGTCATGAACGCCGCCGTCTGCGACCAGGCGCTCAGCGCCCCCGTGAAGTCGCGCAGGCGCACGCGCCAGTAATAGGTCGTGTCGCCGCTCAGCGTCAAGGCCGAGTTGTAGCGCCCGATGTGGGCGGCCGCCTCGGCATCGAGCACGACGGCCGGGGTAGAGACATCGATGTCGATCGGCGAGAACGCGGCGTTGTCGGCCAGCTGGAACAGGTACTCCGCCCCCGGTCCGGCCTCGGCGACCGTCCGCGTGCTCGGCCCGGTCCAGGCGAAGCCGGGTTTCCTGACGCTCACGAAGGAGCCGTCGGCCGGCGCGCTGGGCGTGGAGACCGGGATGGCCAAGGTCCGCGCGTCGGGCGCCGCGACGGCGGTGGTGAGCAGGCCGTTGTGATTGCGGGCGCGGACCTGGAGCATATAGAGCGTGTCCGGGGAGACCCCGGACAAGCGCGCCCCGGTGGCCGCGGCCGTCGCCGACACGTTGCCCGAGTAAGCGTTGGGGAAGGAGTCGGTCGAGGCCTCCAGAACGTAGACCGTGCCGTCGGGGTTCCCGCCTCCCCCCCAGACCACGCTGAGCGCGTTCGCGCCGAGCTCGGTGACCGCCGGATTGACGGCCGGCAGCGCCAAGGTCGCCGTCGAGGCGAGCGCGGACAGGCCCGAGGCGACGCCGTCGCCGTTGAGGGCCTGGGCCCCGGCGTAATACGTCGTGTTGGGGTCCAAGCCGGTGAAGAGCGCCGAGAACGACAGCGTCTGGGAGCTCAGGTTGCCGGCGAAGGAGTTGGGCTGGGGACCGGTGGAGAGGATCAGGAGGTACGATGTCTGCGCCGGGTTCCCGTTGGCCGTGAACGCCGCCGTCATCGAGGCCGCGTCGACCTGGGTGAACACCGGGGCGGCGGCCGCCGGCGGCTCCGCCCTCGTGAAGACGACCACGGTGTTGGTGTAGGACGAATCCCCGATCCCGTTGATGGCCTTGACCCGGTAGTAGTAGCGCGCGTTGGGGCTCAAGGCGGCGTCGCCGTTGGACGGACCGTTGACGTAGGTGTAGGTGCCGGTCCCCGGAGAGACCTGGTCCGGCAGGCTCTTGACGAAGCTCCAGGTGACGCCGTCAGTGCCGCGCTCGAGGATGAAGGCGTTCTCGTCGAGCGAGTTGTCCTGCCAGGAAAGGCTCAAGCGGTCCGTGGAGGACCCGTCGGCAAACGACGCCGTCAGCGCGCTGGGGGAGACCGGCCCGGCCAGCGTGTCGGTCGAGGGCAGGACGGTCCACGGGGTCTCGAGCAGGTCCTCGTTGCGCGCCTTGACCCGGAAGAAGTAGGTCGTACGGATGGCGAGCCCGCTGAAATTAAAGGACGCCGCGGTCGTCCAGCCCGAGGAGGCGGTGTCGACGCTGAAGTCCGCGCTCGAGGAACGCACGGCGAAGAACTGGGTGTTGAGCGGATTGCTCAGCACGTCCCAGTTCACCACGATGTTGTTGCCGCCGCGCAGGTAGGATTGGCTGGGGGTCCCCGGCTGCTCCGCGCGGGTGTAGGACGGGGCGGCCAGGCTGAGGACGGGGGTTTCGCGGCCCATGGAGTTCCTGGCCCGCACGCGCACGTGATAGACGCTGTTGGTCCCCAAGCCGGAGAAGACGGACTGGTTGATGTTGGTCTGCCAATCCGAAGAGGCGTACTGGACGCTGAACGCGTCATTGCGGGCCAACTCGGCCAAGTACTGGGCCCCGGCCGGGTTGAAGCCCTTAGACCAGCGCGCGACGATGCTCGAGACGAAGATCTCCGGGGACACCGGACCCGGCATGTCGACGAGGGTCTGGGTGGAGGCCAGGTTGAGCCACGCCGCGCCCGCCGGGAGCTCGGCCAGCGAGAGGTCCCGCGCCTTCACCCGGAAGTAGTAGGTGGCGTTGCGCGCGATCGAGTCCGAGAAGGTCGCGGCCCCGTCAAGGGCAGCCCAGTTGGTGTCCTCGTCGACCAGGCTGAAGTCCGCGAACGAGGAGCGCTGTGAGCGGTACTGCGTGTGCGCGGCGTTGGTCCCCGTGCTCCAGCGCACCGTGACGCTAGTCGAGAAGACGTCGTAGGGGACGTCCGCCAGGGTAGGCGCGTCGAGGGCAGTCTGGAGAGAGCCCAAGGACACCGTCGACGCGGCCACGCCCTCGAAGTTGCGCGCCGAGACGCGTACGTAGTAGAGGGTGTTGCCGCTCAAGCCCGTGATGGTCTTGACCGTCTCGGTGGTGACAAGCGGAGACCCTATCCAGACCGGCGCGAAGCCCGGCGCGCTGGAGAACTCCAGGACGAACTCCGTCCCGGCCGGATTGCCGTTGGCGCCCCAGTTCGCGCGCAGCGTGGTCGTCGTGGCGGCGCTCAAGGCGCCCGCCGTCGGCGGGGCGGCCCGGGTCAGACGGGCCAGCTGGGCGGAGTAGCCGGAGTAGCCGTCTAGGTCGTGACGGTGCGAGCGGACGCGCGCGTAGTAAGTGGTGTTGGGGGAGAGCCCTGCCAACGCCTTCGACATCGAGGAGCCGGTGCCCGGCTTGTCGGTCGTCGCCGAGACGGCGAACTCCGCGGTCGGGTTCTCGGCGGTCTCCAGGGCGATGTGGAAGTCGTCCTCCTGGATCGACAGGTCGGTCCACTGCAGGGTCAGCTGGGTGCTGGTGTCGGCGGTCAATGCTGCGGCGGCGGGCGTCCCCACGCGCGTGTCGACGACGACGGCGAACGGGCCCGCCGAGACGCTGTTGCCGGCCCGGTCCGAGATGAGGAACACCAGCTGGTTGGTCGCGCCGCAGGCCCCGGCGCCTCCGCAGACCGCGGCGTTGGTGGAGTTGGCGAGGACCAGGTCCTTGACCGTCAGCGTCTGCGCGGACAGGCTGCCCTCGGACCCGCCGACGGCGACGAAAGGGCCCGCGCCGGGAGCCGTGGCGGTTATCGTCCGCCAGCCGGCGCCGGCGTCCGTGCTGAGCTGGGCGCTGAAGGTCCCGGTGGCGTGGCGGAGTCCGCTCAGCAGGTCCTGGGCGGCCATCTGGGCCGTCACGCCGGCGAGCAGGTCGCCGGCCGCCGCCTCGCCGAGCAGAGCCCCCGAGGAGTTGAAATGCCCGAAGGAGGCCAGGGTCGGCGAGGTGAAGTCGGTGACGAAGGCGAAGGTCGAGGACCAGGCGCTCTGGCTGCCGCCGAAGTCGCGCAGACGCACCCGCCAATGATAGGTGGTCCCCTCGGCCAGGGTCGTCGTCGAGAGATAGGCGCCCGCGACGGAAGCCGCCGGCGTGGCGACGCTGACCGACAGCGCGGCGAAGGCCGGGTCGTCGGCGGCTTCGAGGATGTACAGCGCCCCGGGACCCGCCTCGGCCACGGTGGTCGTGCTCGGCCCGTTCCATTGGAAGAGCGGCTTGTCGAGGCGCGTGTAGGCGCCGTGGGCGGGGACGGTCGGGGTCGAGAGGCCGAGGACCGAGGTGCGCGCGTCGGCCGCCGCCGCGGACTCGCTGGGGACCCCGTTCTTGTTGACCGCCCGGACACGGACCTTATAGACCGTGTCGGGGGCCAAGCCGACGATCCGGCCGGATAGGGCCGTCACGCTGGTGCTGAGGTTGCCGGCGTCGGCGTTCGGGAACGCGGAGGTCGAGGCCTCGGCCACGTAGAGCGTCGAGGACGGGTTGCCCGCCGCGGTCCAGCTCACGCTCAGCGCGTTGGCGCCCGCGGCCGAGGTCGTCGGCGCGCCCGGCCCCTTGGCCCGGGTGGCCGTCGAGCCGAGCGCCGTGAACTCGCCGGGCACCTGGTTATGGTTGACCGCCTGCACGAAGAGGTAATAGGTGGTGTCCAGCTCGCCGAGGCCCTGGAGAGTGGACGTAGGCGCGGCCCCGGCGGGGACGGTGCCGGCGACCACGGCGTTGCCCGAGAACTGATTGGGGTAGGACGAGCCCGTGCTCAGGACCACGTTGTAGCGCGTGACGCCGGCCGGATTGCCGTTGTGGGCCCAGGACACCGTCATGGAGTCCTGCGAGACGGCCGCGAACGTCGTGCCGGCGGCCGCCGGAGGCATGGCGAGGGTCGCCGTGGAGCCGAGGGCGGCGTAGGGCGTCGGCGAGCCGCCGTGGTTGACGGCGCGCACGAACAGGTAATAGGTGGTGTTGGCCTCGCCCAGCCCGGTCAGCTCGACCGTCGGCGGGGCGCCCGCCGGGGCCGTGGCGGCCAGGACGACGTTCCCTGAGAAAGAGTTGGGATAGCTCGAGCCGGTGGTCAGCGCCACCGTGTAGGTCGTCACGCTGAGCGGGTTCGCGTTGGGGGACCAAGCCACGCTCATAGAGGTCAGATTGACGGCCGGGAAGGCCGGAGACGCGGCGGACGGGACCTGGGCCAAGGTGGCCGTGGCGCCCAGCGAGACGAAGGCCGACTCGACCTCGAACCCGTTGACCGCCTTCACGGCGAGGAAATAGGTGGTGTTGGCGGCCAAGGCGGACACCACGGCGCTTGGCGACGCCGTCCGCGAGCTCAGATTGCCCGAGAACGAGTTGGGCAGCGTCCCGGTCGACGCCACTGTGACGAACTGGGTGCCCGCCGAGTTGCCGTTGGCGGCGTAGGAGGCCGTGACCGAGGCCGCGAAGACCGACGAGAGCGCCGGCACGTCCGCCGTCGGGACGGCTGCGCGCGTGAAAGTCGAGGCGACGTTGCTATAGGCCGAGGAGGCCACCGCGTTGACGGCCTTCACGCGGTAGAAGTACCTGACGTTGGCCAAGAGCGCCGGGTCGGCGTTGAGCGGGCCGTTCACGTAGATATAGGGGCTGCTGCCGACCTGGTCGGGCAGGCTCTTCGAGAAGACCCAGGAGACGCCGTCGGTGCTGCGCTCGAGCTGGAACGAGGTCTCGTCGGTGGCGTTATCCTGCCACTGCGCCTGCAGGCTGTCGGTGGAGGTCCCGTCGGCAAAAGAGAGCGTCAGGTCGGTGGCCGGGGCCGGCCCCGCCCGCGTGGCCGAGGAGGGCAGCACCGTCCAGTCGCTCTCGATAAGGGCCTCGTTGCGGGACCGCACCCGGAAGTAATAGGTCGAGTCGCTCTGGAGTCCGGTGAAGTTGAAGGAGAGCACGTCGTTGTAGGCCGAGGAGGCCGTGTCGACGCTGAAGTCCGAAGTCGAAGAGCGCATCGCCGAGTATTTGGTCCCCGCGGCGTTGCCGCCCGAGGCCCAGTTGACCACGATGTTGTTGCCGCCGATCGAGTACGCCGAGGCCGGCTGGCCGGGAGGGGCCGACAGGGTGTTGAGGGCGCTCGCCAAGGTTACCGTCGAGGTCTCTATGTGCGCGCCGTTGCGGGCGCGCACCCGCATGAAGTACGCCTGGTTGGGAGTCAGGCCCGCGAAGGCGTAGTCGACGATGTTGGCCACCCAGTTCGAGGACGCGTAGCCCAGGGTGTAGCCCGAGTCGCGGGCCAGCTCGGCCAGGTACTGGGCGGAGTTGGGGTTGAGGCCCTTGTCCCAGCGCGCGGTGAGGCTCGAGATGAAGGTGAACGAAGGACGCGGGGTCGGCGTGTCGACGATCGTGCGCGTGGCCGGCAGGACGGTGAAGGGGGTCTCCGCCAGGGCCAGGTCCCGGGCCTTCACGCGGAAGTAGTAGGTCGTATCCCTGAGGAGCCCAGAGAAAGAGTAGGAGCCCTGGAAGACTCCCCAGTTGGTGTCCTCCTCATTGGAGACGAACGTCGGGTCCTGGCCGCGCTCTATGCGGTACTCGGTGTAGGCCGCGTTGGTCCCGGCGTCCCAGCGCAAGGTGACGCTTCCCGGATAGACGTCGTAAGGCCCGGTTGGGACGCCCGGGACCTGCACCAGGGTGCTCAGGGTGCCCAGCGAGGCCGGCGGCGACGCCCGGCCCTGGTGGTTGACGGCGTAGACGCGGACGAGGAAGGCCTGGTTCCCGCTCAGGCCCGCCAGTTCCCTGGTCGTGGAGGTGGTCACGGCCGGCGCGCCCGCCCAAAGCGGCGCGAAGTCGGCCCTCGTCGAGTACTCGACCCTGAACTGGGTGCCGGCCGGGTTCCCGGCGGCGCCCCACGTCGCCGTCATCGAGCTCGATCCCGCGTTGGAGAGCCCCCCCGCCCCCGGCACCTCCGCGGCGGTGACCGTCGTGCCCAGGGTCTGGTAGGAGGGGCTCCAGGTGCTTATCGAGTTGAGGAACGCCGTGCCTCGCAGATAATAGGTCGTGTTGGCGCTCAGGCCGTTGAAGAGGGCCGAAAGGTTGAACGTGGCCGAGGAGGCCAGGATAGAGCCGAAGGCCGGCACGCTGGCCAGCTGGATGTAGTAGCTCGTCCCCGAGGCGATGAAGCCGCCCACCGTGGGTCCGGAGGCGTAGGAAACGGCAAGGCTCGAGACGTCGACGGCGGCGAACGGCGGGATGCCCGCGATCGGCAGCGGCACGTGCAGGGTCTTGGTGGAGACCGAGGAGGAGAACCCGCTGACGCCGGCCGGGTTATGGGCCCGGACCTGGAAGTAGTACGTGGCGTCGAACTGCAGGCTTCCGACGTTGAGGGAACCGATCGTGGAGGCCGAGCTCTGGACCGCGTCGACGAGATTCACGTCGGTCGAGTAGCGCACGGTGAAGCTCGAGGCCTCGGGAAGCGCGTTCCAGCTCGTGGAGACGTCGAAGGAGCCGACCGCCGTCACGGCCAGGCCCGTGGGGGTCGACGGCAGGGCCAGGGTGGCCGCGGTGGCGCCGCTCGAGAGCGGTGCGGCGTTCGGCTTCGCGTCCACCGTCCAGATGCGGAAATAGTGGGTCCGGTTCGGGCCGATTAGGTTCGTCACCGTGTAGCGCTGCAGCGCCCCGGCCGGGACGCCGGTCGTCGAGATGAGAACCTGGGCGGCCGCAGTCGACCAAAACACCGGGCTCTGGGCGTCGACGACCTGCGTGGTGTGCTGGATGTAGTAGCGGCCGTTCTCCAGCCGGCCGCGCGTGCCGTTGTCGCCCGGCATGGTCCAGCTGAGCTCGATGGCCCCGCCGGCCGCCAAGCCCAGGGCCGAGAGGTTCGTGACGGCGGCCGGCCCCTGGGAGTCGTCGTAGGAGTGCGCCGCCGGGGTGGCCGAGCCGAAGCGCTGGCCGATCCGCGCCGTCCCCTGGAGGTTGCCCTTGAGGTCGGCGCTCGAGAGGCTGACGGTCAACGCCGAGCCGTGGATCATCCCGTCCAGGTTGACGGCCAGGATGACGTTGGTCGTGGCGGCGACGTCGAAGGGGGTGCCGAAGACGATCGTGCCGGAGTCGCCCGTGATGCTGACGCTCCCCGCGCCGCCGAGCTTGTGCGTCTCGGCGCCTTCCAGCGTACCGTTGCCGTTGGTGTCCGAGACCAGGAAGGCGCCCAAGAAGTTCGACGCGGTCAGGCTGGAGACCCCGGTCAGCGTGAACGTGGCCCGGGATATGGTCACGGGCGCCGAGGTGATGCTGAGCTTGAAGCGATAGAGGCCGTAGGCCGGGGGGTCGACCGGGTCGAGGTCCCCGCCCGCGGCAAAAGAGTTGGGGGCCTGGCCCACGACGTCGTAGTCGGCCAGCGTGAGGCGGGAGGCCACGGTGCCCTCGACGCCGTTGTTGGCGCTCCCCCCGCCGGCCGTGCCCGGGGCGTAGTTTATCAGGCCGCTGAAATCGTTGCGGGAAGACGCGCCTATCGCCACGCGTCCGCCGCCGCCGCCGCCGCCCGCGGCGCCGGCCGTGCCGCCCGAGCCGCCGTTGACTTGGATGGCGCCGCCGCCGAGCACCCGCCCTGCCGCGAGGTTCACCGCGCCGCCCGCGCCGCCGCCGCCGCCCGTCCCGGCGCCGGCGGTGGCGCCGTTGGCGCTGATCGTGCCGTCGATGGTCAAATCGCCCGAGACGTCGAGGATGACCAGGCCGCCGCCCGCGCCGCCGGCGGCGCCGTTGCCCGAGCCGCCCCCCGAGCCCAGGTTGACGGGGTTGACCAGGTTGCCGTTGGCCGGCCCCGCGGCGGCGGCCGAGCCGCTGCCGCCCGCCCCGCCGTAGCCGGCGCCGCCCGCGCCGGCCGCCCCGCCGCTGCCGACGCCGCCGCCCGGCCCCTTGCCGGTGGCGTTGCCCGTGCCGCCCTGAAAGCCGATGCCGTCGGCCAGGACCTGCGCGCCCACGGGGATGGAGAGGTTCCCGGTCACTCGGAGGTCCACGGCGGAGGTCAGCGCCGCCTGGTTGGGCAGGTGGGTCAGGACCGCCGCGCCGCCCAGGCTCAGGTTCCCGGCCACATAGAAACGGCTTGCCGTGGCCATGGTCAGCTTCTGGCTCACGCTCACCCCGGAGGCCGCGGTCATCGTGCTGTTGGCCCCCGCGGCCAGCGTGGCCGAGGCGATGACGACGGAGTCGCCCGCCAGCACGGAGTTCGCCTCGAAGTTGAGCACGGCGTTCACCGCCGAGAAAGCGGCGTTGCTCAGCGTGACGCCCGAGGCCAGCGTGAAGGTCGAGCCCGAGACCGCCAAGGTCACGACCGTGTAGTCGTCGTTGAAGGTCAGGCCGGCCGCCCCCGGCTCGACGATCGCGTAGACGACGCTGTGGGCGTTCGCGTTGGCGTCGATGACGGCCAGCCCGGTGACGTGCAGAGAGGAGATCGCCACGCCGCCACCGGCCGTGACGTCGAGCCGGGCGCTGTGGACGGTCACGGTGGCGAAGATGACGGCGTCGGTGAGGCGGGTCTTCGAGTCGGGGACGGTGTCCGTGCCGATGATGAGGCTGTAGTTCGCCTCCCCCGGGTTCTTGTGGACGACCACGCCCGCGCCGCCGCCCGTGGAGCTGCCGCCGCCGCCTGCCCCATGGATGGCGCGCAGCGTGCCGGTAAACGAGCTCGGCGCGGAGAGGTTCTCGAGCAGGATGCGCCCGCCCGAGCCGCCGCCCGAGGAGCCCACGGCGTTCTGGCCGGCGCCGCCGTCGGCGCGGACGAGGCCGGAGCCGGCGATCGTCCCGGCGACGAGCTTGACGCTGCCGCCCGAGCCGCCGCCGCCCGCGTCGAAGGCGCTGACGCCGCCCAAGCCGCCGTCGGCGTTGAGCGTGCCGTCGACGCGCAGGACGCCGCCGGCCGCTATGTCGATACGGCCGCCGCCCGCGCCGCCGGCCCCGGTGTTGCCGCCGCCGCCGCCCGAGCCCAGGTCGATGGGGTTGGTCATCGGCCCGTTGGTCGTCCCGCCGGCCGCGCCGCCCACGCCGCTGCCGCCGTCGCCGCCGTAGGCCCCGCCGCCGCCGCCCTTGTTGGCCACCGCCGTCCCCGCGCCGCCGCCCGTGCCGCTGCCGAGGCCCTGGGCCGCGCCGCCCGAGTAGCCTCGTCCGCTGGCGTCGAGGGTCGCTCCGGGTTCCACCGTGACGTTGCCCGAGGCCGAGAGGATGATGGCGTTGGCCTGGGAGGCCGCGTTGGCGGCGTGGATGAGCGAGCCGCCGGCCTTGACGGTGACGTCGCCCTGGATGGCCAGCGGCTTGATCGTGCGCAGATCGAGGACCGACCCCGGGCCCACCGAGAGCCCGACGCCCGTACAGTTGGACTTTCCGCTGCAGGGCGAGCTGACGTCGTTGAGGACCAACGTGGCCGCCGCGTCGGTGCCGACGTCGAGGGTGTAGAAGTCGATCGCGGTGGCCGAAGGGGCCACGGTGACCGTCACCGCGCGGTTGATGACGACCTTGTCGTCGACCGTCGGCACCCCCTGCTCCCAGTTGCCGCCGGTGTGCCAGTTCCCGTTGGAGCCGGAGTTCCAGATGTTGAGGCGCTTGTAGAAGACGCTGAGCAGATCGGTGAAGGAGGTCCGGAAGCCGCGGTGGCTTACAGCCTGGACCCGGGAGTAGTAGGTCGTGCTGGGGGTCAAGCCGGAGAATTCACCGTACTGGTTGTAGGTCTCCGAGCTCGCCGTCAAGACGCTGAAGTTCGCTTGCTGGGAGAGGTCTATCCTATAGAGCGTGGTCAGAGGATTAAAACCGCCGCCCGGAGTCCCCGAGCTCCAGGACACACGCAGGACGTTGCCGGAGCGGCTCTCGTAGCCGGCCGCGCCCAGCGACCCGGGGTCGGCGGCCAGGGTAGCGGTGGTGGGACCGAGGTGATAGTCCGAGTAGACGCCGGCATGGTTGATTGCCCGGACGAACAGGTAATAGGTCGTGTTGAGCAGAACCAGGTTCGTGAACGTGGCGGCCGGCGGATTGCCGGCCGGCGCGGTGTCGAAGAATACGCAGTAGACCCCCGGCAGGCAGCCGGAGGTATGCGTAGCCAGGAACACCTGGTAGCTGGTCACCTGCAGCGGGTTTCCGTTGGGCGACCAAGCCACGGTCATCGAGGTCTTTCCTACCGACAAGAACGAGGTCGCCGCCGCGGCAGGGACCTGGGCGTAGGTGGGCGCGACCCCCACGGCGGCCGCCGCGCTGCCGGCGCCGTTGTGGTTGACGGCCTCGACGTACAGGTAATAGGTGACGTTCGGCGAGAGCGGCGGCGCCGTCAGCGTGGCGGTCGGAGGATTGCCGACCGGCGTCGTGCTGTTGAGGATCGTGTTGCCCGAGAACGAGTTGGGATAGCTGTTCCCGGTGGAGAGGATGACGTTGTATTTGGAGGTGTTGAGCGGGTTCCCGTTGGGGGACCAGGCGACCGTCATCGAGGTGATGCCGATGTACGGGAAAGGGACGCCGGTGGCGGCCGGGGTGTTGGCCAAGGTGGCCGTGGCGGCCATGAAGACGTAGGAAGTGCCCACCGAGTTGTGGTTGACGCCGCGCACAAACAGGTAGTAGGTCGTGTTCGAAGCCAGCCCACCCAGCGTGGCGGCCGGGTTGGTACCGGCGGGGGCGGTGGTAAGGAAGACGTTGCCGGCCGCGGCCAGGGTCAGCGGCGAGTCGGTAGAGAGCACGACCGTGTAGGTAGTGATGTCGACCGGGTTCGAGTTGCGCGACCACGCCACCGACATCGAGTTGTTCTGGATGGCCGTGAAGGAGACCGCCGCCGCCGCCGGGGCGTTCGTCAGCGTGGCCGTGCTGGTCACCGCCGAGTTCGGGCCGGTCGTCCCGTAGGGGTTTATGGGCCGGACCCGCATGTAGTAGGTCGTGTTGGGCGAGAGCGCCGGGGTATCGAACAGCGCCGAGGTCGTCGTGTAGTTGGCCACGACCGACGAGGCGAAGACCGGCGACATCCCAGGGCTGACCGAGGCCTCCGCCCAATAGCCCGTCGTGAAGCTGGTCAGGACCGGCGCCCAGTTGCCGAGGGTGATGCTGTTGTTGGTCGTGAGGACGGCAGAGGGGTCGACCGGCACCGGGTCCAGGGGGGCGCTCGGCGGGGTCTGCGCGGTGGCGCCGATGGACAAGGTCGAGGTGCTGCGCGCGGCGTCCTCGGCCCACATCCGGAAGTAATAGGTGGCGCCGGCCGAGATGAGGCCGGAGGTGGTGGTGCTGTGGACGCTGCCGACGTTGACGGTCGTCGTGGCGATGACGAGCTGGGCGGCGCCGGTGGAGAGCCAGAGGGTTCCGGCGGCGGCGTCGGCGGCGCTGGTCGTGTATTTTACCTTCCAGTAGGCGGCGTTGGCCGAGCCGGTCATGAGGCGGCCGCGCGGGTAATGCCAGGGAGCGGTGTTGTCGGCCGGGGCGGTCCAGCTCAGGTTGACCGCGTTGATCCCGGCGCCCGGCACGCCGGTGAGCGTGGTGATGGGGCCGGGGCGCTCGACGTCGGCGTAGGTTTGGACGGCGTTGGAAACGGAGCCCAAGACGGCGGCGTAGACGACGCCTCTGGTCGCAACAGCGCTGGAGACGGCGAGGCTGGCGGCGGGCAGGGAGACTGTGACCGCGTCCAAGTTGGCCATATCGGTCATGGTGGAAAAGAGCACGAACTCGGTCAGCGCGGGTGGCGGACGGACGATCTGCTGCGTGAAACTGATCGTCCCATTGGCCCCCGTGATATCGACGGCGCCGCTGCCGCCGACGATCGTCTCGCCGACGTCGTAGCGCCCGTTGCCGTTGCCGTCGACCGCCATCTGGGCGGTCAGGAAGTTGGAGGCGGTCAGGCGCGTGATGCTCGAGAGCGTGAAGGTCACGGTGTCGATCACCACGGAGTTGGAGCCGGCCGGCGTGAGCCTGAAGTTGAACAGCGTGTGGGTGGCGTCGCCGACCACGAAGCTGTTGGTGACCTGACCGGCCTGGTGGCCTCCTAGGGTGGGTTGCTCGGGGAACACGACTCCCGAACCGCCGGAACCGTTGCCGCCGGAGCCGGGGCCGACGTTGGCGTTGACGTAGTTGAACGTGTTGGCACCCCTGGCGGCTACGGCGATGATGCCGCCTCCGCCGTTGCCGCCCAGCGGATTGCCGACCCCGTTGCCGCCCTTCGCCTGGAGGACGGCATTGCCCGAGATTGCTCCGAGCGCATAGAGATTGATGGTGCCTCCGGCCCCGCCCCCTCCGCCCGCATTGCCGCCGCCGGTCCCGCCATTGTTAGCGTTGACTTTTATGGGTCCGAAAACCGAAAGGTTGCCCTGCGCGGTGATCGAAACGGCGCCGCCGCCGCTACCGCCGAGGCTTTGGCCGCTGCAAATGTAGCCGGCGCCGCCCGCGGAGCCGAAAAGGACCGGGTTGCCTGCCACATCATTGACCACTCCGCCGGCGGCGTTTGGAAAGTTTGCTCCAGCGGAACCGACCCCGCCGTGTCCGCCCCCTCCGCCGCCGCCATTTTGGCAGCCGGAACCGCCAAAGCCCCCTCCCCCCGCCCCTGCGCCAGCGCCGCCGGAACCTATGTAGCCCAAGCCGTCCTCAGTGATGCTAGCCGACGCCGGGAACGAGATATCACCCGTGGCGTTCATCGTAACGCGGCCCGCGCTAGAGAAAATAGAGGCATTCACCGTAAGATCGCCAACCACATTGATGTTCACGACGCTGGCAACGCTGACGGCATTCCTGAAAGTGGCATTCCCTGTGACGTTGAGCAGAGCATTAGTATTGACCACGCCCTGGAAATCGGTGAGCCCGTTTAAGAAGACCCAATTCGAATTGCTGAAGCTCACCGTCCCGGCGACGACGATGTTGGTGGCGTTGATGGAGCTGTTCGCCACCCAGGCGACGTCGGTGTCGGCGATAGTGACCGTATCGAACATAATGCCGCTGAAGGCGCTGTCGACGGTCGTGTCGGCTCCGGGCAGCGTGCCCATATTGTGAATCTTGAGGATCCTCTGGCTCGGAGTCGTGATGTAGACCGGTCCGGGGGCGGCCGTCGCGCTCCCCGTTCCTCCCACGGCGCGGATGCTGTTGAGGTTCGCCGCCGTGTATGAGTCGGAACCGGTGATGACGAGGCGCACGCGGCCTCCCGAGCCGCCGCCGCCCAATGGATTCCCCGCTGCGTTGCCGCCGTTGGCCTGCAGCACGCCGTTTCCCGTGACGCTGGCGGCGTTGATGTTGATCGTGCCCCCAGCCCCCCCGCCCCCGCCGGCGTTTCCGCTCCCGGTGCCGCCGACGTTTCCGTTCGCCTTTACGCTTCCGGATAACGTAAGCGTCCCCTGCACGTTGATGGAAACGATCCCGCCGCCGTTGCCGCCGAGGCTTTGCCCGCTGCAAATGTAGCCGGCGCCGCCCGCCGAGCCGTAGGAAACGGGATTCGTCAACGACCCGTTATAGGTTCCGCCCGCCGCGAAAGGGGAAGCGTTGCCCGTCGCTCCCGCGCCGCCATAGGCCCCGCCGCCGCCGCCGCCGTTTTGGCAGCCGGAGCCGCCAAAGGCTCCGCCGCCTCCCCCCGTGCCCGCACCCGCGCCGCCGCCGCCCAGGTAACCTGTGCCGGTAGCATCGATGCTCGCGCCCGAGGCCAAGAAGAGGTTTCCGTTGATTTGAAGCTGGATCGCATTGGAAGCGTTGCCCGTAGGCTGGATCTTGGCGGTGTTGTTCAGGGTGAGGTTTTGAGAAAGGGTGAACGTGGTCGCACCGATGCTGAAGTTCATCACCGAGGCGTTGTTGATCGTTATGGAGCTGGCTGAAAGGATGGTGTTGAGCAAATTGAACGTGACGGAGTTCGTGGCGCCTATGGTCAGGCTCTTGAAGACCAGGCCGCCGGCGTTGACGTTGACGGTGGGCGAGCCGGCGTCGATGAGCGCGTCGTCGGATCCGGTGACGGCGCGGTGGTTTCCGGTGACGGTGTCGGTCCAGTTATTCGAGTTGTTCCAATTGCTGTCAAAGCCCGTGTTCCAGCAGATCGAGTACCCGTCGGGACAGCTCAGCGCCGCGGCGTCGGCGGGAAAAATGGCCAGCAGCGCGGCCCCCGCAAGCAGGGCGACGCGCGTCCTGAGATCGAAAGACGACAGCCTATGAATGGCTCACACCCGCGGCCCGCCCCCTTCAGCGATTCCTTAATGAGTGTAGCCCCGGCCGGTTCTATGTCAATACCAAGGCAACAAATTATTCGCATTATGAACACAGCATTTAAATGGCTTAGGAAGGCTTGCGGAACGCGGCGATCCGATAGCGGACCAAGCCCAGGCGGGAGGACCAATCGAGCAGGCGGGTGGCCCACAAAAGCGCGTCGACCGCCGGCCCCGTTTCTCGACGAAGCAGCCCCATCATGACCGGATAGGTCGGCAGGGTATGGCGCGTGATGTCGCGGTCCACGACGAGCTCGAGCCCGGCCTTCCCCGCCATCGCCGCGTAATCCCCGTCGGGCCAGCCGGAGCCGAGAGAGCCGTAGCCCTTGGCGACCTCTCTGGTCAGCCAGCGCCCCGGCCAAGACGGCGCCGCCGCCGGATCGTAGGGGACAAAATCCGAGAGCACGAGCCTTCCCCCCGGCTTGAGCACCCGCGCCGCCTCGCGCAGGAAGCCCAGGCGCGACGGGAAGTGGAAGATGCACTCGACGGCCAGAACGCGGTCGAAGGCGGCGTCGGAGAGCGGCATCGAGCAGGCGTCCCCCGTGACGAAAGTCACCGCGTTGCCCTCCCGGCCGGGCACGTTCCCGCGCGCTACCTCCAGCTGCCGTTCGTCGATGTTGACGCCGGTCAGGCGCATACCTTTATAACCCGCGTCGATGGCAGCCAAAGTACCGCCGAAGCCGCAGCCGGCGTCGAGGACGGCCTGCCCGTCGGTTACCCCGGCCTCGCGCAGGAGCTCATCGTTGAGGCGCCCCATCGCGGCCTTGAAGTCCTCGGTGCCGCCGTCGGCCTTGGCCGGGTCCTCCCAATAGCCCCAGTGCACGAAGCGGCTCAAGACCTCGGAGGCCGGATGGCCGGCGGCGCGCCCCTCGAGCAGCATGTCGAAGTAAGGCAGCCGGCCGCCGCTGGGCATCGTAATTCTTAACATAAAAGGCCGGGAATGATGCATGATGAGCGCCAGCCCTTGTATTCGGCGTGATTAATCATTATGATTAACATTGATTAGGAGGAAATCTCATGCAGGCGCAGACCCGTGTCGTGACGGCCCACGTGCCCATAGGCCTCGCCAAGAAGATAGACCAAGCCTCCGCCCGTCTGGAGCGCTCGCGCGGCTGGATCATCCAGAAGGCCCTGGTCAGCTGGCTCGACCGGGAAGAGACCGAGAAACGCCTCACGCTCGAAGCCTTGGCCGACGTAGACGCCGGCCGCGTGCTGGGCCACGAGACGGTCAGCGCCTGGGCCGCCAGACTCGGCAAAACCAAGGCGAAGAAGCGCTAGTTGAAGCTCAAATGGACGTCCAAGGCCCAAGGCGACCTGGCGCGGCTCCATGCCTTCTTGGCCAAAGCGAACCCGACCGCGGCCTCCCGCCTAGTGCGATCCCTCGTCGCCGCGTCCACCCGGCTCCTGGCGGCTCCGCGGATAGGAGAGAGGCTCGACGAGTTCCACCCGCGCGAAGTGCGCAGGATCATAGTCGCCCATTATGAGGTGCGCTATGAGATCCAAGCCGAGACCCTCTTCGTCCTGCGTATCTGGCACGCCCGCGAGAACCGCTAGACAGCCGGCGCCCATCCGCGGCCTCTTACCGCTATAATCCTGAGCCATGGAACCCACTGCCTGGTTCGGCGGCGGCACGAACCTCACTATGGCCGACGGGGGCCTCTTGGCCGGCCTCCTGGCGCTCATGTTCTTCATCGGCTGGTACTTCGGACGCGAGGAATCCGGCACCGAGGACTTCTTCCTCGGCCGGGGCTCGATCCCGGTCTGGGTGGCCTGCCTGTCCTTCGTGGCCACCGAGATCTCGGCCATGACCCTCATAGGCGTCCCCGCCACGGCCTTCCGGGAGAACTGGAACTACGCCCAGTTCTTCATCGGCTCCTCGGCGGCGAAAGTGGCGGTGGCCTTCCTGTTCATCCCGGCGTTCTACCGCTACCGGTGCACGACCATCTACGAGTTCCTGCGCCACCGCTTCGGCCCGGCCTCGCAATACGCGGCCACCTGCTTCTTCTTCGTGACGCGCCTGTTGGCCTCGGGCGTGCGCCTGATGGCCGCTTGCCTCGCCATCAGCGTCCTGCTGGACTGGCACATCGTCCCCGTCATCGCCCTTTTCACCGTGGTCGGAATGCTCTACATCGGCTACGGCGGGATCAAGGCCGTGGTGTGGACCAACGTCCTCCAGGCCGTCGTCTTCATCCTGGCCGGCGCGGCGACCGTGGCCTTCATCGTCAGCCGCGTGGAAGGAGGCCTGCCGGCGGTATGGAGTTCGGCGTCCGCCGCCGGGCGGCTGGACCTGTTCAACCTCGGGCCGGGGCTCTCGGACCCCGCTTTCCTTAAGAAATTCTTCTCGGACCCCAACGTCATCCTGGTGGCCGTCCTTAACGGCTTCTTCACGTCCATGTCGGCGTTCGGCACCGACCACGAGATGGTGCAGAAGCTCCTTACCGTTGAGACCCGCCGACAGAGCCAGCTGACCATCCTCTCGAGCATCCTGGGCTCCTTCGTCGTACTGCTCATATTCCTCTCGGTGGGCGCCTGCCTGTTCGCCTTCTACCAGGCCAGCCCTGCCTCCCCCCTGCCGGCCCAGCTCGACAAGATCTATCCGCACTTCGCCTCCACGGTGATGCCGGCCTTCCTGCGCGGGCTCGTCCTCTCCGCCATCGTCATGGCCTCCATCGACTCCCCGCTGGCCTCGCTGACGGCGGTCTTCGTCACCGACATCTACCGCCCGCTCATCAAGCGCGACGGCACCCAGGCCCACTACATGCTCGTCTCGAGGCTGAGCGTAGCCGTGTTCGCCGTCTTGCTCGGCGCCATCGCCTGGTACCTCAGCAGCTTCGACAAGATGCTCTGGCTGGCCTTCAAGATCGGCGGGGTCACCTACGGCTCCCTCCTCGGCGTATTCCTGTTCGGCATGACCTCGACGCGGCGCGCCAACAAATCGAACGTCGTCGCCATGCTGGCTATGGCGGCGGTCAACGCCGTCCTGCTCCTGCTCTCCGAGCAGAAGGTCATCGGACTGGGCTGGAGCTGGCTGGTCGTCATCGGCACGTTCGGGACCTGGGGGCTGGCCTGGCTGCTGGCGCCGGTCCTAGACGGACCCGGCGAGGCGCCCGCCGTGCTAAACTCTCAGGCGTGAACCTCGGCGCGCTGGCGGCATCGCTCAAGGTCGAGTCCAGGGGCCCCGCGGACCTCGAGATCCTCGGCGTGCGCGATATCGAGCGCCTCGGCCCCGAGGCGGCCCTCGAGGACGGCTTCGTCTACTTCATCGAGTCCCCCGCCGTCCTCAAGCGCCATCCCAAGGCCGCCGAGAGCGGGATCGTTCTGACCACGCCCGCCCTGGCCGAGAAGTTCGCGCGCGCGCTGATCGCCCCCGAGAAGGGCTCCCGGCCGACCTTCTTCTCCCTGCTCAAGCTCTTCAGCAAGGCCCCGAGCTTCCCCGCGGGCGTCGCGGCCGGCGCCCTCGTGGACCCCTCGGCCAAAGTCTCCGCGACGGCGGCGGTCCTCCCCGGCGCCGTGGTCATGGAAGGCGCCGTCGTCGGCGACGGGGCCGTGCTCTACCCCGGCGTCGTGCTCGAGCCGTTCTCTAAAGTGGGAGAGCGCACCGTCCTCTACCCCAATGTCGTCATCGGCCATCATTGCGAGATCGGGCGGCACTGCATCCTGCACGGCGGCGTCGTCATCGGCGCCGACGGCTTCGGCTTCCACGACGCCCCGGACGGCCGCCACAAGGTCCCGCACATCGGCAACGTCGTCATCGCCGACCACGTCGAGATCGGCGCCAGCTCCACGGTCGACCGCTCCACCATCGAGAGCACGACGATCGGGGAGCACACCAAGCTCGACGACCAGGTGCACATCGGCCACAACTGCCGCGTCGGGCGCTACATCTACATCGTCGGCAACACCGCGGTGGGCGGCTCGGTCGTCATCGAGGACGGGGCCATGCTCTCGGGCATGGTCATCGTCAAGGACCACCTCAAGATCGCCGCGGGCAGCATCGTCATGGGCTTCTCCGCGGTGGCGCAGGACACCGAGCCCAAGACCCACTACTTCGGCGTCCCGGCCCGGCCGGCGCGCCAGATGCACAAGATGAACGCCGCCCTCGAACGCCTGCCCGAACTCCTCGTTAAGGTACGCGAGCTCGAAGAAAAGATCAGCCGCGTCCCGACTTGACCGAGACGGCGCCTCGCCGGAGGCGCAAGACCTTCCCGACCCTGCTGTCCTTCCCGCTCCGGGTCGGCCTATTCTGCATCGGCCTGGCCGTCACCTTCCTGCCGCGCCGCGCCGAGCTCGTCCTGGGAGCGGTTTTGGGCCGCCTGCTCCTGGCGCTCGGGGTGCTCAAGTCCAAGATCGCCGAGGACAACCTCCGCAACTGCTTCCCCGAACTCTCGGACCCCGCCCGGCGGCGCCTGCTCGAGCGCAACTTCGAGCACTACGGCATGCTGTTCTTCGAGTACGCCCACTTCTTCTCTCCCTTCCCGGGGCACTACCGGACCTACATGGAGCGCAACACCGCCATCGAGGGCCTCGAGAACTGGCGGCGCGCGGCCGCGAAGGGCAACGGCGTCGTCTTCGTGGCCGCCCACATGGGCTATTGGGAGTTCCTCGCCGCGCGCGGGGCCTTGAGCGGCATCCCGCTGACGGTCGTGACGACGGTGGTCGAGCCGCCTTGGCTCCACGAGGCCCTTACCGCCGCGCGCTTGTCGACCGGCGTGCGCGCGACCTTCCACCCGGGCTCGATGTCGGGCGTGCTCAAGGCCCTCATGCGCAAGGAGAGCGTGGCGTTCATGAACGACCAGTACGCCCGGCCTCCGATGGGCATGCCGGTCCGCTTCTTCGGGGTATCGGTCGACACCCTTGCCGCCGTCGGGCCGATCGCCAAACGCACCGGCGCGGCCATCGTGCCGGCCTACTCGCTGCGGGGGAAGGACGGCAAGGGCACGATCCGCATCGAGCCCGAGCTCGAGCTCGGCCCCGCCCTCGACGACCCCGCCGCCGCCACCCAGGCCATAGCGGCGCGCGTCGAGGCCTGGGTGCGCCAGACGCCCGAGCAGTGGCTGTGGATGCACCGCCGCTTCAAGAACGTCGTCTGGCCGGAGCGCGGCTAGCGGGCGGGCGGAGGGACGGCCTGCTTCTTGGCCGCCTGCTGCACGGCGTCCAGCCAAGCGCCGACGCCGCTGGTCCAGGTCGAGGGGTCCATCACGCCGCCGGGCGGGGCAGGACTCCCCCCCGGAGGCGGCGGCGGGACGGCCGAGGTCGCCCGCTTGATGAGCAGCTGGGCAGCCGGGATGAAGTAGTCGATCAGCGACGGCTCGTGGACTCTGTAGGGCTTCTCGCCGTCGTAGGCTGCCAAAGCGTCCAGCTGCGGGAGCCCCGTCTGGACGCCGGGGACGGTCTTGACGAGGCGCTGGGTCAGGCCGGCGATGCGTGCCGTGGCTTCCCTCGCAGGGTCGTAGAGGCGCGCGCAGTCCTTGGCTACGTCGCAGCGCCGGATGGGGTTGTCCTTGTCGAAGGGCGTGTCGTCGTCCTTGGTCGAAGCCTTGTGATGGCCGAAAAGGGTGATCCGCCGCCCCTCGCCGAACGTAGCCTGGAACGGCTTGAAGCCCTCCTCATCCACGTTGATGAAGTTGCAGCCATAGTGACAGATCATGTCGACCTTGGCGTCCTGGAGCGCCTGGGAGTTCTCCTTGAGCGGCACGTCCTCGTCGCCGAAGTGGATCGTGAGCGGGCTGGCGTGGCCGAAGAGGAAGAGCTTCTTCTTGCCGGGATGGGCCTTGAGCATCGCCAGGAAGTCCTCTTTCTTGGCGATCGGGGCGACGGTGATCCGCTCTTCGGGAGCGCCCAGGGCCATCAGCTTATCCTTGACCATGCCGGCCTGGACCGCCCACTGCGGCTCGTGCCAGGAGGCGCGCGGGCCCTTGCCGGTCTTGTCGTAGAGGATCAGGAGGTCGTGGTCCTTGACCTCGGCCTCGGTCGGGAACGTGAACGGCAGTTCGATCGAGAGCTTCTCGAGCTCCTCCTTCGTGGGGAGGTCCGCGGCCTTGGCGGCGGCCTTGGCCGCGTCGTCCATGGCCTTCTGGAGGTTGGCGACGAAGCCGGCGACATCGAAGCCGAACGGCCCGTCGCCCTCGATCCTGATCGAGCTCACCTGGAAGCGCGACGCCAGCCGCGCGATGGCGGCGTCGTCGGCCGGCGTCAGGGGGTTGATCGCCGTGGCCTGGCCGATGGGCGGCGCGGCGTCCTCGGCGGACGCGGGGCCGGCCGCGAGGAGGAGGACAGCGAGCAGGTTCGTCTTCATGCCTTCGTTATAGCCCCGGCAGTCCAGACCGGGCGGGGTCCGAGGACCATGTTCGTTATAGGCCCTAAGACCCAAATTCCGGCTAGGGGGCGCCTCGGCGCGAATTTGTTATCCTTGGCTTCCATGCCTACTCTCCCTAATAAGACCGCTTCCCCCCTAGCCGACCGGGAGCGCTACATCCCGCGCGGCCTGGCCCACTATCACCCCGTCGTGGTCGAGAGCGCCTCCGGCGCCACCCTGCGCGGGGTCGACGGCCGCGAGTACCTCGATTTCGCCGGCGGCATCGGCGTCCTCAACGCCGGCCACTGCCACCCCAAGGTCGTCAAGGCCGTCCAGGAGCAGGCCGCGAAGCTCATCCACAGCGCGGTCCAGGTCGCCCCGCCGCGCGTCTACGTCGAGGTCTGCCGGAAGCTCGTGGAGGCCGCGCCGGGAGCCTTCGCGAAAAAGGCCGTCCTCTTAAACACCGGCGCCGAGGCGGTCGAGACCGCGGTAAAGCTCGCCCGCGCCTTCACGCGCCGGCCCGGGATCGTCAGCTTCGAGGGCTCCTTCCACGGCCGGACCTACATGGCGATGCGCTTAAACGGCAAGCACAAGCCCCTGCGCACGCGGGTCGGCCCGTTCCCGGGCGACGTCTACCACGTCCCGTTCCCGAACCCTTACCGCCCGCCGGCCGGCGTGGCGGCCAAGGACCTGACCCGCTACTGCATGGGGCGGCTCGAGGACCTGCTGACGACGACGACCGCCCCCGAGGAGGTGGCCGCCGTCATCATCGAGCCGGTGCAGGGCGAGGGCGGCTTCATCGTGCCGCCCAAGGACTTCCTGCCGGCCCTTCGCGCCTTTTGCGACCGCCACGGCATCCTGCTCATCATCGACGAGGTCCAGGCCGGCTTCGGACGCACCGGCACCTTGTTCGCCTGCGAGCAGGCCGGCGTGGCGGGCGACCTCTTGCTCGCCGCCAAGTCGATCGCCGCGGGCCTGCCGCTCTCGGCCATCGTCGGCCGCGCCGACGTGATGGACTCGCTGGAGCCCGGCGGCCTGGGCGGCACCTACACCGGCAACCCCCTGGCCTGCGCCGCGGCCCTGGCCGTGTTCGGGCTCGTCGAGACCGAGGATCTGCTCGGCAAGGCCAAGCGCGTCGGGGAGGCCATCAAGCGCAGCTTCGACAAGCTGGCCAAGGCCTCGCCCATCGTCGGCGAGAGCCGCGGCCTGGGTGCTATGCGGGCCATCGAACTCGTCACCGACAAGCGCACCAAGGCCCCCCTGCCCGAGGCCGACATGAAGCGCATCCTCGAGCTCTGCCGGGAGAAGGGCCTGCTCGTCATCAAGGCCGGCGGACATGGCAACGTCCTGCGCTGCCTCGTCCCCCTGACCGTCGGCGACGCCCACCTCGCCCGCGGCCTCAAGATCATCGCCGACGTCGTCCTGGGCCTCAAACGGAGCTAGACCATGGCCAAGAAGACCGCCAAGACAGGCGCCCCCCGCGCCATCCTCAACCCCGCCACCGAGGAGGTCATCACCGAGTGTCCCGACGCCTCGGCGGCCGAGGTCGACCGCGTCGTCACCGCCGCAAAACGGGCCTTCGACGACGGCCGCTGGTCGCGCAAGTCCCCCAGCGAGCGCTCGGCGGCCCTGCTCAAGCTCGCCTCCCTCATGGAGGCCGAAGCTCCCGAATTGGCGGCCCTGGAGTCCAAGAACGCCGGCAAGCCGATGAAGCTGGCCGCCGACGGCGACATCCCCTTCGCGATCGACAACCTGCGCTTCTTTGCCGGCGCCGCCCGCCACCTCGAAGGCCTGGCCAGCGCGGAATACGTCCCCGGCTACACCAGCATCATCCGCCGCGAGCCCCTGGGCGTGGCGGGCCTAATCGCCCCCTGGAACTATCCGCTCATGATGTCGGTCTGGAAGGCCGCCCCGGCCTTGGCGGCCGGCAACACCGTCGTCCTCAAGCCCTCCGAGCTGACCCCGCTGACGACGATAGAGTTCGGCCGCCTGGCCCTGGAGGCCGGCATCCCCGAATGCGTCGTCAACGTCGTCACCGGGGCGGGCGAGACCGGCAAGGCGATCACCCAGCACCCGGACGTGGCGCTGATCTCGTTTACCGGCGACACCAACACCGGCCGCGCCATCATGGGGCAGTCCGCGCCCACCGTCAAGCGCTGTCAGCTCGAGCTCGGCGGCAAGGCGCCGTTCATCGTTTTCGCCGACGCCAACCTCGAGGCCGCCGCGGCCGGGGCCGCCGTGGCGGCCTTCGTCAACTCAGGTCAGGACTGCACCGCCGCCACGCGCCTCCTCGTCCAGGAGAGCGTGCTCAAGCGCTTCACCGAGGGCCTCCTCGCCGAGACCGCGCGGGTGCGCGTCGGCGACCCCTCCAGCCGCAAAACCGACATGGGACCGCTCATCAGCCGCGAGCAGCGCAACCGCGTCGAGGGGTTCATCAAGCGCGCCAAGGGTGCCCGGATCCTGGCCGGCGGGCGGCGTCCCGAGGCCCTGCCCAGGGGATTCTTCTACGAGCCCACGGTCGTAGGCGGCGTCGCCGTCGACGACGACATCATGCAGAACGAGGTGTTCGGACCGGTCACCTGCATCGCCCCGTTCAAGGACGAGGCCGACGCCCTGGCCAAGGCCAACGCCGTCCCCTTCGGCCTGGCCTCCTCGGTCTGGACCTCGGACGTCCAGCGCGCGTTCCGGATGGCCGCCGGGATCCGCGCCGGCTGCGTCTGGATCAACGACCATCTGCCGCTGACCTCCGAGATGCCCCACGGCGGCGTCAAGCAGTCGGGCTTCGGCAAGGACCTCTCCGCCTACGCCCTCCACGAGTTCACAACGGTCAAGCACGTGATGCTCGAGACCACCGGCGCCGCCCGCAAGGGCTGGCACTATACGGCTATAGGGGATCCCGCCTAAGGCTGGAGACTCAACAGTCCCGCCGCGACCATGATCGGGACGATGACGGCCACGATGGCCTCGCCGGCGATAAAGCCCGAGGCCAGCGGGGTGAGGTGGGTCTCGTGGGACTTGGGGCTTAGGCGAGACCAGACCACGTCGACCACGCTGCCGAGGAACATCGTGATGATGGCGCTGGCCGGGACCAGCATGCCGATCCCCAGACCCGTGGGTGAGGGGACCTTGGCCTTAAAGCGCGTGCTCTCCAGCGCGGTGAAGATGACCCCCAGCACGACGGCCGCACCCAAGGCCGGGATGGCCCCCGCCGGGAGGGCGCCCAGGCCCTTCGAGAGCAGCTGGGCGAAGCCGGCCCACTTCTGCGAGATCGGCGACTGCAGGCCGGTCTCGCCGCCGATGCCGTAGGTGGCGCGCAGGAGCGGATAGACGATCGATACCGCGGCGGCGCCGACGGGTATCGCGAGGAGCTGGGCATAGGTCAGGTAGCGCGGCGTGCTCCCGATCATGGCCCCGGTCTTGAAGTCCTGCATGAGACCTTCGGACTCAGTGGCGATCGACCCGGTGACGCCGCTGGCCACCATGTTCGCCGCGATGTTGCCGGGGGCGATCAAGCCGAAGACCGCCTGCATCATGTTGGAGAGCGCGCTGATCGGCCCCCAGTTGGTCTCGCCCAGGACGCGCAGGCCGACGAGCATGAGCGGGATCGAGAACACCGTCGCCGTCACGGTCATCCAGATCGGGATGCCGAGATAGACCTTTTGGACGATGATCAGCGCCACGCCGCTCATGACCGAGCCGAAGATGACCCAGGAGAGCGGGAAGTCGCCGGAGTCGATCTCGGCCGAGGAGATGTTCTGGAAGGTCTTGATCAGGATGCGCCAGCGCATGAACAGCGCGGTCAACCCGCCGGCGATCAGCATTCCGGTGGCCGGCCACATGATCCAGAGCAGGACCTTGCGGCGGGACATCTCGTCGACGACGCCATACTTCATGAGGAGGCCGGGGGCGATGTACCAGGCGATGACGGTGCCCACGAGCATGCTCAGGTTGACGCGCATGCCGACGAGCATCCCTGAGCCAAGCGAGAGCAGGCTCCAGCTCACCCCGAAGGCCATCTTCCCGCCGTCGGCGCCCAGCGCCATCATCTCCGGGAGGCGGTACCAGGCCGCGGCCAAAAGGCGCGCGTCCTCGCGCACGATCATGAGCAGGGCCGAGACCACCAACCCGATCCCCATCGAGCGCGCCGCGCCCCGGGCCTCCGTGCCGCGCGAGTCGAGGACGATCAGGGTCTCACCCGCCGCCACGCCGTCGGCGTAGGTCAGCTTCTCATCGATGACGAAGTGCTGGCGCATCGGCACGGCCATGAAGACCCCGAGCAGGCCCGCCGTCGTCAGCCACAAAAACGAGGTCATCGGCGTCAGCTCGAGCGTAAATCCCAGCGCCGGGTCCATGCGCAGCATGTCGAAGGCGGCCATCAGGACGCACAAAAACGCCGTCTGGCCGGCCGAGGTCCCCGCGGTCTGGACGATGTTGTTCTCCCAGCGGTTGAAATCCTTGTAGACCAGGCCGAGGGCAAGGTAGCCGAAGAAGGCCGAGACCACCGAGATGTTCGGGCCGAAGCCCAGCTTCATGACGACGTAGGGGTAGGAGGCGCCGATGACGGCCGCCACGAACATCGCCACCGTGACCGCGCGGAAGGTGAATTCCTTCGCCCCGGCCGGCTTTTGGGGCAGGTCCGCGGCGGCTCCGGGCTCGTTGCTGTTCATTCAGTTCCTCTCTGCGGCGATTCCAACATATTCATGACCACGCGGCCACCCACGACCGCGGCGCGCACCCGGCCGGCTCGCAGCGAGGCCGCTTCGTCGAGGCGCACCGCGGGGTCCAGGACGACCATATCGGCCAGACAGCCCGGGTCCAGGCAGCCCAATACGCCCTCCAAGCCCGCCGCGTAGGCCGGCCCGGCCGTGTAGGCCCCCACCGCCTCATCCGGCCTGAGCGGACCCAAGGCCGCCGCCAGACCCGCGAGCGGGTCCGGCGAGGCCACCGTCCAATCCGAGCCGAAGGCCAGCGGGGCGCCGGCGTCGCGCAGCGCCCGCCAGCCGAAGGCGCGCGCGCGCCGTTCGGGCCCCAGGTTCCTAGCCCAGGCCCCCTCTCCCTCCGGGCCGTCGGGGAGAGCATGGAGCGGCTGCATCGACGCCACGGCGTCGAGGTCCTTGAAGCGCGGCAGGTCGGCGGGGTCGACGACCTCCAGATGCTCGAGCCGCCGTCGGCGCTGGGGACGCGGGGCGACGCGGTCGGCGGCGGCGAAGGCGTCGAGCCCGGCCCGAACGGCCGCGTCCCCCACCGCGTGCAGGGCCGCGCTGAAGCCGCGCCGCTGAGCGGAGGCGACCAGCGCCGCGATGTCCTCGGCGGGCGCCCCGCGCTCGGCGGAGCCCGCGTAGGGCTCCAGCATGGCCGCCGTCTTCGACTCGATGACGCCGTCGACGAAGCCCTTGAGCCAGCCGAAATGCAGGAGCGGCCCCGTCGCGCGGGCGCGCAGGCGCTCGTACTCGGTCAGGTCGCCATGGATGGACGGGCTGTAGAATACCCTCAGCGTCAGCTCCCCGCGCTCCTCGAGCTCTCTGAGGATGTCGAAGTCCTCGCGGCCGGCCGACACCGCCGAGGCCGAGGTGACGCCGAGGCGGGCCAGATGCGCCAGGGCCGCCTTCATGGCCCGGACCTTCTCGGCGCGCGATGGGCTCCCGCCGGCCCGGGCGATGAGCCGGCCATCCGGCTCGATCAAGGTCCCGCCGGAATCCGACGCGCCGGCGCGCGCCAACGCGGCGCCGTTGAGCCAATAGGCGTGCCCGTCGTAGCTCTCGAGGACCACCGGCCGCCCGGGCACCACGGCGTCGAGCGCCGCGGCGGAGGGAGTGGTGCCGGAGGAGACGATGTCGTAGCTCCAGCCCAGCCCCCAGACGGTAGACGTGCCGGGATGCGACTCGGCCCACAGCCGCACCGCCTCGGCCGCCTCGGCCTCGCTCTTGGCCGGCCGCAGGTCGAGCTTCTCCAGGGAAAGGCCCCCGTCGAGCAGATGCAGGTGGGAGTCCGAGAAGCCGGGCAGGATGAGGCCGCCCCCCGTGTCGAGACGGCGAGCCGCGGGAGCCGCCAGCGCCAAGTCGCCCAGTAAGCCTACGGCGGCCACGCGCGCTCCCCTTATGAGGACCCCTTCCGCGCCGGGCCGGCCGTAAACCGGTCCGGCGATGATGAGCGCGGCCGGCTCGGGGCCCTTCAGCGCGGCGCAGCCGGCGACCAGCAGGGCAAGAAGGGCGGCGGGACTTCGGCGCACGCTCCAGGATATCAAACCCGTCGATTTGCTTGAATCTCGGCCACGATGGCAGCCATGCAGCGCAACAAGCCGGAATGGGTCGTCCCGCTCGGCCTCCTCGCCGCCGCCGCCGTCGGAGGCTTGCTGGTCTCCCCCCGCGCCCCCACCGTGACCGGGGGCCCGATATCTTCCGGCGACACCGCCTGGATGCTGACCGCCACCGGCCTCGTCCTCCTCATGACGCCCGGCCTATCGTTCTTCTACGGCGGCATGGTCCAGCGCAAGAACGTGATCTCGACCATGCTGCAGAGCTTCATCTCGATGGGCGTGCTCAGCATCGTCTGGGTCGTGGTGGGATTTAGCCTGGCCTTCGGGGACTCCTGGCACGGCCTCATCGGCGACCCGCGCACCTACTTCATGTTCCGCGGCGTGGGCGGCGCCACCCACCCCGACCTGGCCCCGACCATCCCGCTGGCCCTGTTCGCGATGTTCCAGCTCAAGTTCGCCATCATCACCCCGGCCCTCATCACCGGCTCCTTCGCCGAGCGCGTGCGCTTCTCGAGCTACCTGCTTTTCATCACGCTGTTCTCGCTCTTCATCTATTGCCCGCTGGCGCATTGGACCTGGCACCCGCAGGGCTTCCTGCGCCAGTGGGGGGTGCTGGACTTCGCCGGCGGCACGGTCGTCCATCTCTCCGCGGGCTTCGCGGCGCTGGCCGGGGCCCTGTTCCTGGGCCGACGCAAGGTCCACCTCGACGCCGAGGCCACCGCCCCGGCCAACATCCCCTTCGTCCTGCTGGGCACCGGCATGCTGTGGTTCGGCTGGTTCGGCTTCAACGCCGGCTCGGCGCTGGCGGCCAACGAGACCGCCGTCCTGGCCTTCATCACGACCAACACCGCCTCCGCCGCGGCCATGCTGGCCTGGGTGCTCTTCGACGCGGTGCGCGGGCGCCGGCCCTCGGCCCTGGGCGCCTCGATCGGCGCTGTCGTGGGCTTGGTGGCGGTGACGCCGGCGGCCGGCTACGTGAGCGTGGGACAGAGCATCTTCATCGGCGCGGTGGCCAGCCTGGTCAGCAACCTGGCCGTGCACTGGAAGTCCAAGTCGACGATCGACGACACGCTCGACGTGTTCCCCTGCCACGGCATGGGCGGCATCGTGGGGATGGTCATGACCGGGCTGTTGGCCGACAAGGTGGGCCTCATCCACGGCGACTCGACGGTGTTCCTCCGCCACCTCGAGGCCCTGCTGATCGCGGGGGTCTTCACGTTCGCGGGCTCCTATCTCCTCTATATCCTCACCGACGCCGTCATCACCCTGCGGGTCCGCCCGGAGCAGGAAGCGGCGGGGCTCGACCTGAGCCAGCACGCCGAGAGCCTCGGCCCCATCTAGGCCGCGGCCAGGACCCGGCGCAGGAACGCGTTGTGGTCCCATGCGTCGATGTAGATCGACAGCCCCAGCCGGACGACGACCAGTTCCCGCGAGGGGACGACAGTCAGGCACTGTCCCTCGTGTCCCAGGGCATGGAAGGCGTCGGCCGGCAGGCCTTCGTCGCCGCCCAGCTCCGGTGAGAGCTTGAGCCACCAATGCGCGCCGTAGCGCCCGTCGGGCGACTGCGGCGTGGGCGTGCGAGCCTCGCGCATCCACGGACTGTCCTGCGCGGCGTACAGTCCGAAGCGCGCCCAATCCCGCGCCGTGGCGTACATGAACGAGGAGCCGACGAAGGTGCCGGCGGCGTCGGTCTCGAGCACCGCGCTCGACATCCCCAGCGGCGAGAAGAGCGCCTCGCGCGCGAACGAGTGGTAGTCCACCCCCTGGCGCGCCAGGGCCCGGCGCAGGACCGCGGAGAGGATGTTCGTCGTGCCGCTGGAGTACTTCCAGACCGTGCCCGGCGGGTGCGCCAGCGGACGCGCCGCGGCGAAGGCCGCCGCGTCGGGCTCGGCGAAGAGCATCTGGACGACGTCGGAGAGCGGGTCGGCGTAGACTTCTCCGAACGCCAGGCCGCTGCGCATGCGCAGGAGGTCCGCCACGGAGATGTCCCGGCGCGCGTCCTGCGACCACTCCGGGAGGAGGTCCCGGTCCTCGAGGCGCATGAGGCCGCGCTCGACGGCGGCGCCCACCAGCGCCCCGAGGACGCTCTTGGTCATCGACCAGCCGGCCAGCGGGGTGGCGGACGTGAACGGCGCGGCGTAGCGCTCCGCGGCGAGCTTGCCGTCCTTGAGGATTACGATGGCGCGCGTGCGGCGAAGGCGCGCCGGGTTCGGTTCCGTGAAGGCGTCGGCGACGATGGGCTCTAGGGCCGGGGCGGATAGGGCGGCGAAGTCCTCTTTCGGCGGCGCTGGACGCTCAAGCGATGCGGGACCGGACACCGCGGGCGGGTCCCCCCAGGCCAGCGCCGCCCCCAGACCCGGGCGGACCAGGGCCGTACGAGGCATGAAGGCTCCCAGGAACCGCGCCTCGGCGCTCCTGGCCTCCCGGTCCACATCGGCGGAAAACAGACGCAGGATCAGGTAGGCGTCGAGCCGGGTGTCCTCGGCCAGCACGGCCTCAGGCTCCCGACCTGAGACAAAGACGGCCGAGGCAAGCACCTTGGCCTTGTAGCCGGCGCCCGCCGCCGCGATCCTCGCCAGGGGATTCTTCATCGTCCGAGAATGTACCATCTACGGATGGCCATCAAAATCTACTCCTACTCCGGCTGCGGGACCTGCCGCAACGCGCTCAAGTGGTTGGCGGCGCGCAAGGCGGAGGCCGTCATCATGCCCATCCGCGAGACCCCGCCCACCCTGCCCGAGCTCAAGCGCATGCTCGGCATCTATCAAGGACAGCTGCGCAAGCTCTTCAACACCTCGGGCGTCGACTACAAGGCGCTCAAGATGAAGGACAAGCTCCCGACGATGAAAGAACCCGAGGCGCTGGCCCTGCTCTCCAAGAACGGCAACCTCGTCAAGCGGCCGTTCCTGCTGACCGGCTCGGGCGGGGCGGTGGGATTTATCGAGGCGGATTGGGACAGGCTGGTCCCTCGGCGCTGACGTCGGGCTCGACGAAGACCCACTTGGCCTCCGCCCGCGCGCCTGCGCGCGGGCGGGCTCGAAGGCTTCCCTCTCGTCGAATGGTTCACATCAAGCCGGATGCTGGGCCCTATGGCGTGGGCCGGTCCCTGTCTTCGGACCCTTTCTCCCAACCCGAGGCGTGCCTATACTGTCTTCATTGGTAGGGCTCAGGCGCGGGCTGAATAAATAATGGAAAAAATGAGGGTCACATATGAGGATATTCATCGGTTTCTTCTTGTTTTGGTCGGCCTATGCTAGCGCGCAGAATGTGGAATGGGATATGCCCGGCCCCGCTCCCAGGCTCCTCACTCCTGACAGAAATCAAGAAAAACCACGCCCCATCGCGGGAACCGCCGTGGACGATTCGCTGGAGGAAGCCCGGCGGGGGCTCGCCGTTCTAAAACAGAAATACACGCTGCCTTATGCCGCTGCACTAGATGCACCAATAAAACGAGGTTACATCAACTCGGACAAGCTGATTCAATACGACCAGAAGGACGAGTTGAAGGATTTGCTGAATCCAGATCAGCAATCGAAAATTTATCCGGTCACTTTCCAGGGAGTTGTCCTTGCTGGAGTCATACTCTTCAAAAAGGACGGGAAGTGGGCGTTCGATGAACTCGGTGCTTCCTTCAGTTCTGGAGAAGGGCTGGCGAACAAGATCTATTCCGCAAGAAAAAATAGAGCAGAGTCGCTCAAAATACCGATGGACTCCTTTTCCATCATCGATGTGCCGGCTCTTGGAGCGACGTTCCTTGCGGAACCAGCCGACCCTGTAACCAAAGAGACGCGGTTGACCCCGATATATCTTCATCCGACGTTGCCGTTGAAAATGGATGCGGGCACAAAACCCGCCGGGGAAGTTCTAACCATCCTCGCCGCTCATATCAAGGGGATCATCAACAGCGAAGAATATCGAGCGCTACGCGCTCGTATTGGTGGCGCAGACACGAAGCGTCCCTAAATTAGAGCACGCGGAGGCTGTTTTTCAGCTTGGCGCGCAGACCGTCGTGGCTCCACTCCCCGCCGCCGTGCGCCGCGAAGAGCAGGAAGAAGAAGCGGAGCAGCACGGTCGGCTCGCCGTGGATCTGGATCGGCCAGAAGCCGCGACCGATGGGCCTTTCTCACCGGCCAAGCTGAGCATGCGTCCGAAGCCTAGATCCATCGTCACCAAGACGCGCCGTTCATCCAACGCCGTGAGAAACAGCATTTCGTCCGGGACCCGCTGAAAGCCGCGTTCGGCGGCGTGGACGACGTCATGTCCGATACGGCGGCAGGCTTCCACCGTCCGCATCGAGAGCGGCATGTCGAAGAAGAGGCGCTCCGGGGTCAGCCCCCGAGCAACCGCTCTTCGGCGAGCGCGGCGGCGTAACGGAGAGCTTCCGCCACGTCTTCGGCTTCAAGGTCCGAATAATTCTCCAGGATCTTCTCCGTGCTCCTGCCGGAAGCCGCAAGCTTAACGATCGTCGCCACAGGGATGCGAAGCCCCCGGATGCAGGCTTGACCGCCCATCACGACAGGGTCGAAGCTGATTCTCGTCCACGCTCTCACAAGCATAGTATAGCCTCCGCTTGGCGGAACCGCCACGCACCCATATATACGCTGGAACCCCCAAAAAGGTTCCCTAGCGTCTAGGACGGAAGGGTCAGCTGCCTCTTGGCCCGCAGGCCGTCGACGCTCCACTCCCCGCCGCCGTGCGCGGCAAAGAACAGGAAGATGAAGCAGAACAGCACGGCCGGCTCCCCGTGGTTCTGGGCCGGCCAGAAGCCGTTGGGCTGGTGGAACTGGAAATAGGCCACCGCCATCATACCCGAGAGAATGAAGGCGACCGGGCGGGTGAAGAGCCCGAGCAGGATGGCTGCCCCGCCGTAGAGCTCCAAGGCGCCGCCGATCCAGATCTGCGACATGAATGCCGGGTGGCCGCCGTGAGCGGCGGGGATCCCGCCGAACCAGTCGAGCATCTTCATCCCGCCGGCCTGCAGAAACAGCAGTCCCGAGACGATTCGAAGGAGGAAGAAGGTGACCTGCCGCGCCTTGTCGTTGTCCATGCGAAGATGATATCTCTATGCCGTCCACCATGACCATGATCACGCTGCTCCTGCTTCTCGCCGCGCCTTCGGACGCCGCTCCCGCCCTCGAGGCGCGCGCCAAGGGTCTGCCGGTGGCCTCGGGCACAGTGGCGGAACTCTCGGTCCGCGTCGCCACGAGCCGCGTCATGGTCCCCAACCCGTTCCTCGACGGGAAGACGAAGGCCTACGAGGCCTTCCCGGCCGCGACCTTGCTCGACGCGCTCTACGGAAAGGGCTGGCGGGAAGTGACCGACGGCGAGGTCACCTTCATAGCGTCGGACGGCTACCAGGCCCACGTGGCGGTGTCGAAGCTCGCCGCGGGCGGGGCTTGGCTGGCCTTCCGTGACCACGACAAGGCCCCGGCCTGGGAACCGGTCGGCAAGCGTGCGATCGATCCAGGTCCCTTCACGCTCGTCTGGGAGGCCGGGAAGACCCCGGACAAGGGCTACGCCTGGCCCTGGCAGGTCGTGGCCCTGGACCTGGCCCGTCTAGAGGACCTCTACCCGCACCTCGCCCCGCGGAGCGCCGCGAAGGACTCGCCCGAAGCCCGCGGCTACGCGCTGTTCAAGACCCACTGCGTCAAATGCCACTCCATCGACCTGGAAGGCGGGAAGCTCGGACCGGACCTCAACTCGCCCCAGAGCGTGGCCGACTATCGGCCCAAGGACCAGCTCAAGGCCTATATCAAGAAGCCCTCCGCGTTCCGCTTCGGGCAGATGCCCGACCATGAGACCCTGAGCGACAGGGACCTGGAAGACCTATGGCGCTACCTTAAGCTCAAATCGAAGGAGCGCGTCAAGGAGTGGTGAGCGCGCCGCGGGGCTATGATAAAATGGACGTCGCGCCGAGGACCGCCTGATCCCAGGGGAACCTTGTGTCCGAGCACGACATCCCGCCGTTCGTATTCCACCCGAACCACTGCGACTGCCTAGTCTGCTACTGCCTGCGCCATCAGCGCCGCCAGGAAGCGCGCGTCAGCCGGGCCGCAGATGCCAGGCCTTCGGCCTGAGGAAGGCCGTTATCCCCGCCTTCGAGAGCGTCAGCCCCAGCCCGCTATGACGCCGTCCCGACCACGGGAGGTAGGGGCTGACGCGGTCGCAGCAGTTCCAATAGGCCGAGCCTGAGTCGACCCGCGACAGGATGCGCCGCGCGCGCTCCCGGCTCTTGGAGTAGACCGCGGCCGTCAGGCCGTACTCGGTGTCGTTCATGAGACGCACGGCTTCCTCGTCCGAGGAGACCTTCATGATCCCTATGACCGGCCCGAACGACTCCTCGCGCATGACCGACATGGAGTGGTCGCAGCGGTCGAGCACGGTCGGCGCGAACCAGTAGCCCGGCCGCGCCAGGCGCCCGCCTCCCAAGAGCAGGCGCGCCCCTTTGCGGCGGGCGTCTTTCACCTGGGCCGCCAACACCGTCAACTGCTCCTCGCGCGCCAAAGGGCCGAGGAACGTCCCCTTGTCCATCGGGTCGCCCAGCGCGTAGCCTTTCACCGCCGCGAGGAACGCGGCGATGAACCGGTCGTAGATGCGCGCGTGGACGTAGATGCGCTCCACCGCGCAGCAGCTCTGGCCGTTGTTGTAGAAGGCCCCCTCGGCCAGCGCCGCGCCGGCCTTGGCCGGGGCGGCGTCGGCGGCCGCGTAGGCTGGGTCCTTGCCTCCCAGCTCGAGCTGGACCTTGATGAGGCGCCGCGCCGCCGCCGCGGCGACGCGCAGCCCGGTGGCATGCGACCCCGTGAAGAACACCGCGTCGACGTCCGCCTCGAGCAGGGCCGCCCCGGTCTTGCCGGCGCCGATGACGGGGATGAAGGCGTCGCGCGGCACGCCGGCCTTCCAGAGAAGGAGCGCTATCGCCAGGCCGGTCAGCGCGGCGTGCTCCGAGGGCTTGTAGAGCACCGCGTTGCCCATCAGAAGGGCCGGGACGAAGACGTTCGTGCCGACGAACCACGGATAGTTCCAGGCCGAGATGTTGGCGACCACGCCCAGCGGCTCGTGGGAGATCTCCTCGAAGGTCCCTCCCGCGTCCCGCACCCGCTCGATGCGCAGGGCGGCGGCGGCATGGTCGAGGAAGAATCTCAGGCGCCCGCCCAGGGCGTTGAGCTCGCCCAGCGACTGGCTCAGCGGCTTGCCGGTCTCGCGGGTCAGCACCGCGGCCAGGAGCTCACGGTCCTCGGCAACCAGCGCGGCGAAGCGGGCCAGGGCCGCCTTGCGGCGCGCGAGGGGGACGGCGGCCCAGCGCGCCTGGCCGCGGCGCGCGGCGGCGGCCTTGGCCCGGACCTCGGCGGGAGAGTCCTCGTCGAGGGCGGTCAGCACGCGCCCGTCGGCCGGACCGCGGAGCTTCATCCCGCCCAGGCCTTCGCGAACAGGCGCTCGAAGTCCTTGCGGCGGACCGGGCGCGGGTTGAGCTGGTGGCAGGGATCGGCCAAGGCGGCGGCCACCAGCTTCGGCAGAGCCTCCTTCTTCACGCCGGCGGCCGCAAGCGTGGCCGGGATGCCCACCGCCTTGTTGAGCGCGCGCAGCCAGGCCACCAGGTCGCGGGCGCCCACGGTAGCCTCCAGGATCTTGAAGCGCGGGCGGCACACCGAACGGTTGAAGGCCATCACGGTGGGGATCATGATGCCGTTGCCCAGTCCGTGGTGCATGTCGGTGACCGTCGAGAGCGCGTGGGCGCAGGAATGCGTGGCCCCGAGCCCTTTCTGGAACGCCGTCGCACCCATGAGCGCCGCGTTCATCATGTCGCCGCGCGCGGAGACGTCTCCGGGGTGGGTCACGCAGCGCTTGAGGCTCTTGGCCGCCAGGCGCAGGCCCTCGAGCGCCACGCCGTCGCAGAGCGGGTTGTAGTCGCCGGCCGTGATGTACGACTCGATGAGGTGGGTCACCGCGTCCATGCCCGTGGCCGCCGTCACCGGGCCGGGCAGGCCCAGGGTCAGCTCGGGGTCGAGCAGGGCCGCGCGCGGCATGAGCTTGGGGCTGAAGATGATGCGCTTGACGTGGGAGTCGTCCTCGGAGATGACCGTCGAGCGGCCCACCTCGCTGCCGGTACCGGCCGTCGTCGGCAGGGCGAGGATCGGAGGGACCTTGCCCGAGATGGGCTTCTGGCCCGGCACGCCCTCGGCGTAGGAGAAGAGCCGGCCCTTGTGGCCGGTCATCACGGCTACGGCCTTGGCCACGTCGATGGCCGCGCCGCCGCCCACCGCCACGATGCCGTCGCAGGCGCCGTCGTCGTAGGCCTCCAGCGCCCCGCGGGCGTGCGACTCGACGGGGTTCCCCGAGATCTCGGCGTAAACCGCCGCCGCGCCGCAGAGCCGGCGTATGTCGTCGAAGAACGGCTGGCGCGACACGCCCTTGTCGCTGACGAGCAGGGGCCGCCGGACCCCGGCCTCCTTGAGCTTGTCGGGCAGGAGGCCGCGCGCGCCGGCGCCGAACCAGACCTCGGTGGGGAAATTGTAGCGGTGCAGGATGACGGGCATCAGATCCTCTCGAAGTAGCGGTTGAGCTCCCAGCAGGTGACGGCGCGCTCGAAGGTCTCGAGTTCCCAGCGCGCGGCGCGCAGATAATGCTTGTGGACGGCTTCGCCGAAGGCCGCCTTGGCCGCCGCCGAGGCCTCCCAGCAGCGCGCGGCCTCGCTCATCGACTTGGGCACCTCGCCCAGGCTCTTGGAATGGTAGGCGTCGCCCTTGAACTCGCCAGGCGCCTTGAGTCCCTTCTCGATGCCGTGCAGGAAGGCCGCGATGGTGGCAGCGAAGGCCAGATACGGGTTGGCGTCGGCCCCCGGCACGCGGTTCTCGAGCCGGAAGCTCCCGCCCTCCCCCACCACGCGGAAGCCGCAGGTACGGTTGTCGCGTCCCCAGGCGAGGCGCGTGGGCGCGAACGACGAGGCCACGTAGCGCTTATAGGAGTTGACGGTGGGAGCGTAGAACAGCGAGAAGTCGCGCGCCAGAGCCAGCGAGCCCGCCAGGGCGGCATCGAACGTCTTCGAGGGCTTGTGCGCGCGCTCGTCCCAGAACTGGTTCTTGCGCAGGCCCTTGTCCCACAGGCTGGCGTGGAGGTGACAGCTCGAGCCGGCCTGCGCGGCGCTGGGCTTGGCCATGAAGGTGGCCGAGACGCCCTTCTGGATGGCGATCTCCTTGACCCCGTGCTTGAGGATGGCGTGGCGGTCCGCGGTGAGGAGCGGGTCGCCGTGGCGCATGTTGATCTCTTGCTGGCCGTGGCCCCACTCGCCCTTGGAGCCCTCGATGGGCACGCCCGCCGCCTCGAGCTGGTTGCGGATCTCCCGCACGACGAACTCCTCCTTCGTGCCTTGGAGGATGTGGTAGTCCTCGATGTAGCCGCCGACAGGGGAGAGGCCGTGGTAGCCCTTGGTACGCGCCGCCTCGTAGTCGTCCTTATAAAGGTAGAGCTCGAGCTCGGAGCCGACCAGAAACTTGAAGCCTTTGGCCGCGGCGCGCGCGACCTGGCGCTTGAGGATCTCGCGCGGGGAGACCTCCACCGGCCCGCCGTCCTCGAGGGCCAGGTCGCAGAGCACCATGGCGGTCTTCTCGAGCCAGGGCGTGAGCCGGGCCGTGGAGTAGTCGGGCACCAGACGGAAGTCGCCGTAGCCCTTGTCCCAGCTGGTCAGCTCGAAGCCCTGGACCGGCTCCATCTCCATGTCGACGGTCAGGAGATAGGCGCAGGCATGCGTGCCGTGCGAGGCGGCCTCGTCGGCGAAGAAGCGGCCGGTGACGCGCTTGCCGAGCAGGCGGCCCAGCATGTCGGGGAAGACCATGACGACGGTGTCCACGGCGCCGCGGCGGCACAGGTCGACCAGCTTCTTTTGGTTCAGCATGCCGCATTGTACGAAACGCGGGGCGGACCTACGCTCCGGGCTTCCCTACGGAAAGAGCCGGCGCAAGCCGTGGGCGAGGATGACGCCGATGAGCAGCAGGTTGCGGGCCATCGCCAGCGGCCAGAAGTAGCGGGGGGCCGGGCCTCCCTCCGCCAACGCCGCCGCAAGGCCCTCGAGATGCCCTCGGCCGAACGGCCCCCCGGCCAATCCGTCCACTAATTCATTAGGCAGGCCCTTCGATCCGTGAAGAGCCCCTAGCCAGCCGCCCACGATCGCCCCGATGCTGTCGGAGTCTCCGCCTGCCGAGGCCGTGAGGACGAGGCACTCGCGCGCGTTCCCGCCGTGCCGGACGAACTGAAAAGCCGCGAAAGCCGCCGTGTGCACGGAGTAGCCCGTCGTGCCCAAGGCCTCGGCCGCCGTCTCGGTCGACGCCCCGGCTCCGGCCAGAGTCAACGCCCGAGCGATGGCCCCGGCCAGCTCGGGCTCGTCGACGGTCCTCGCCGCCGCGCCGATGAGCGCGGAGCGGTCGGCCCCGGACCCGCCGACCGCGGCCAGCGCCGCCGCCTCGGCGACGAACACGGCGGCTTGGACGGCGCGCGGGTCGGTGTGCGTGACCCGGGCCACCGCTTCCGAGAACGACCGCCGGAGCGCCGCGTCCTCGCGGTGGAACACCCCGGCCACCGCCGCACGCATCGCCGCCCCGTTGCCGGCCGAGCGCACCCCGGTGGAACTCAGGCCGCAGGTGCCTTTGAGGCAGGCTCTCAGGGTGGCCAGCCCAACGCCCCAAGGCAGACGCCAGAACCAGCCTACCAGCGAGCGCCGGAAGGCCGCCGCGCAGGCCGCGGGGTCGGCATGGTGGGCGCAGAGCGCCTGGGCGACCAAGGCCGACTGCTCGGTGTCGTCCGAGACGAAGCCGATGGCGCCGAGGAGCCGGTAGCGGTCCAGACGGCCGAAGCGGCGCTTCACGGCGGGCGCGCTCATCCCTTCGGCCGGCAGGCCCAGGGCGTCGCCGACGGCCGTGCCGAGCAGGACGCCGAGGAGGCTCTCCACGACGGGAGTCTATCAAGTCCGGCGCTTGACGGGAGCCGGGGCCTCGCCTACACTTCCGACAGCATGCCCCCCCGCCGTTGCGCCGCGCTGGCCGTCCTCTTGCTCCTGCTCGGACAGGGCGCGCTGGGGCAAGAGCCTCCCCCGGAGGGCTTCGGTCGCGGGCTCCGCCGTCCTCCGCACGGCTCCCAGAAGCCTCCGGAGATGGAGAGGCTCGACCGCCTGATCGCCCAACTCGACGGACTGGAGGCCCCGGCCGCGGCACGCCTCGAGGGCCTCGGCCGTCTCAGGGCCGGCTACACGACCCGCACGGACTTCGACGCCCTGCTCTCGGAACGGGCGGAGTTGACCCGGCTCATCGACGCCGAGATAGCGTCGAGCGAGGCCATCCTCTCCGGCGCCCGGGCGGCTTACGCGGAGATGCTCAGGCAGGGCCGACTCCACGTCAAAGAAGTGGCGGAGTTCGGAGAGAACGCCGGCCCGTTCCCCGCCTACAAGCGCTCCATAAAGAAGATGTCGGGCCTCCCGGAGCGCCTGCGCGCGGCGCGCGCCGAGGACGAAGCGGCGTATCTGAACGCGGACGTGCCGGAGCGCCGCAAGCGCCGGAGCCTCCTCTTTCTCGGAGGCGGACTGGCGGGCGCGGCCCTTCTGGGCTACGCCTTCGTCGCGATCCAGCGGCAGACCATCGCCAAGGCGGTCCAGGACGCCACCCAGACGGCCTTGGCGTCGCAGGCCCCTCCCGTCGCCGGCCGGCCCGCAGCGTCGATGGAAGCGGGCCGGGTCATCGGGGACAACTTTCAGATCGAACGGCTCCTAGGCGCCGGAGGGATGGGAGTCGTCTATCTGGCCACCGACCTGACCCTCCGGCGGCGGGTGGCGATCAAGCGCATGCGCGACGAGCTCGTCGACGGCGGCGCGGACTCGGAGGCCTTCCTCAACGAGGCGCGGCTGGTGGCCGCCCTGCGCCACCCCAACATCGTCGAGATACTCTCGATCGTGAAGGAACCGGGCATCCTCTACCTGGTCTTCGAGTACGTCGAAGGCCGCTCCCTGCGCGAGTGGATCGGTCCCCAAAACCGCATCGCGCTGCCGGGGGTCAAATCCGTCCTGCACCAGGTCTGCCAAGGACTCGACTACGCTCACGGCCGGCAGATCGTCCACAGGGACCTCAAGCCCGCCAATGTGATGGTCGACGCCCGCGGCGTCGCCAAGGTCATGGACTTCGGGATAGCCCACCGGGCCCGGGCCACGCTGGCCAAGGCTACCCAGACGGATGCCTCGGGCACGCCGGCCTACATGGCGCCGGAACAGGTCCTGGGTTCGGCCTCGCGGGCCTCGGACGTGTTCTCCGCAGGGGTCTGCCTCTACGAGATGCTGACCGGACGCCTGCCTTACGACGGGCCGGACCTGCAGGGGCAGAAGACGGCGATGCGCTTCGCGCCGCCGAGCTCTTTCATCGCGGACCTGCCGCGGGGAGTCGACGAGGTGGCCCAGCGCGCGCTGGCGGCCGACCCCGCCCGGCGCTACGCCTCGGCGGGCGAGCTGGCCCAGGCGTTCCTGACGCTCTAGGGCTGCGCCGGACCCGAATCGGTCGTCGGCGTCGGAGCCGACGGCCCGGGATCCGCCGATGCCGGCCCCGCCGGCCCCATGAGGCCGCCCAGCGCTGCGTTGACGGCGTCCCGGTAGCCCGAGTAGCCGTCCTTCAGGTCCGCCGCCGTCGGCGTGTAGGCCACGTCCGGCGTCACACCGAGGTTCTCGATGGGCATGCCGCCCGCGCGCAGGGCGATCGTCCAGGTGTAGGACAGCCCCGCGATCCCGAACTGGTTCGGGAACTGGACGCCCTTGACCGCGCCGCCGGCCCCAGCGGTGCGCACGCCGAATATGGCGGCGCGCCCGTTGTCCTGCAGGATGGCCGGGAAGAAGTCGCCGCAGGAGAAATCGAGCTCGTTGACGAGGACCATGATCGGCTTGGTGTAGCGCTCGGTGGGATGCTGCTCGAGCTTCTCGATGCCGAGGAAGGCCACCAGGTCGCTGAGGCGCTGGCCCGCGCGCAGCTGGCTGTAGATGAACTGGGCGTAGGCCACCATCGAGCGCCACAACCGCATCGTCACGCGGTAGCCGTCCAGCGAGGGGCCGAGGATCTGGGAGAGCTGCTCCTCGGAGGTGACCTGCTGGGCCGCCATCAGGGTCTGGATCGACTCGTAGGCGTCGTCCTCGCCGATGACGATCTTCTGGGTGGGGAGGCTCAGGGGCTTGGCCGAGAGCCGCGAGAGCAGGGCGTACATGTAGAAAAGGCTGCCGCCCGGGTTGTTGACCTGGTCGATGACCAGCGAGTCGGTCTCGGCCTCGAACTTCTTCATGATGGCGCCGAACACGGCCGCCACGCGGGCGTCGCCGTCGTAGGCCGCGATCCGGATGTAGCCCACTTTGCGGCCGTCGGCGGTCTTGTAGATGTAGGCCTTATACGGCAGGCGCGGGTCGCCTTGCCAGACGACCGTGCCGAGCTGGGGCACGAAGCTCTCGCGCCCGCCGATCTGGTAGGGATTCAAGCGTTCGCCGGGCGCCCGGCGGCCCAGCAGGGCCGCCAGAGGGTTGAGCCCCGAGGGGATGAGCTTCATGAGCGCCGCCCGCAGGGAGCTGGCCCAGCCGGCGTCGACCGGCTCCGTGCCCACGTCGGCGGGCCGGGTCGGCTGGTCCGGGTTCGTCGGCTCGAGCAGGCCGCCGCCGTCGCGGATCGGGATCTGCGGGATGAGCTCGGGAACATGGGACCATTCCATCCCCACCTCGGCCTCGCGTCCGTCGGCCGCGCGGATGGTGAGGGTCACCGGACCTTGAGGGGCGGTGTCGCCGGCCTGGCGTACGCGCCGGGTCAGACGGCGCTCGGCCAGCGAGCGGTCGGTGGCCTCGGCGCCGCCCTCCGACTTGACCTGCAGGAGTTCGGCCACGACCTCGGCCGTGGGACGGCCGTCGAAGGCGACGACCTCGTCGCCGGGCGCAAACGGGAAGAGCTCCTCGGGCAGTTCCTCGCGGTCCACCGTGGCCAGGTAGTGCTTGCCGCCGGCGCCGACGATGCCGAGCGGCAGGCGCGACATCTCGGTGGAGTAGAACTGGATGCCGACGTGGTAGTCCTTGAGCGAACCCACCAGGCGCGCGAGGATGTCCTGGAACTCGCGGGTGGTCGGGGTCTGCATGGACCGGATCGCCAGGCGCGCCTTCTCGACCTCGGCGGCCAGTTCGGTGCCGAAAGTCTCCCTCTTCCAGTCGAGCGGGGCATAGTGGGCGTTGAAGACCGAGGCGACGAATTCCAAGGTGCGCAGCATCGCCGTGCGCGTGGCCTCGGGCGAGGGCTGCGGGGCGGCGGGACGCTCGGTGACACCGTTGAGGGCTGAGCGGCGGATGCCGCTGAAGACGCGGCTCACGGGGATAGGCTCGGCCTGGCCGCGCGAGGAGGACCGGCCGCCGGTCAGCGCGCTAAAGACGGCGGCGCCCAGGCCCTGGGCGTTCTCGGAGGTGCCGTTGGCGACGGGGCCGGCGGTCTTGACCGCGGCGGACACGGCGAAGGTCATCGCGCCGACCTGCTTGGCGGCCGCGGCGCGGGGGTCCTGCGCCTTGGGGTTGGCGGCAGCAGGCGCGACGGCCGGGGCCGAGAGGATCGAGCTCGGAAGAGCCACGGCCGGCGACATCGCCGTAGCGGCGCTCGGATTCGCCGAGCGCACCTGCGGGACCGGAGAGACGGCGGAGAACGGCGAGGCTAGGCCGGGAGCGGCCAGGTTCGGGGCCGAGAGCGTCGGCGCGGAAAGCCCGAGGCTGGACACCGGGAGGACGGCCGGAGCGGCGGTCATAGGCGCCGTAGGTCTCACGGGCGTAGCGGCGGCCCGGAACTGGGCGGCGGCGGGAAGCGCGGGGCTCCAGGCCAAGGCGGCGGCGATGAAAACGGAAACGGTCCGACGGAGCAAGGATTCTTTCATGGCGCTCTCCCCTACGGCTCGTTGATTATAAAGGAGGGACGGACGGGGCCCGCTGGGCCGATGGGGGACGGTTTCCTGCGGCATGGGACCCACCCGTCCAAGACCCAAAGTGCCTATAATCGCCCGGTGAAGTGGCCCGGCATCCAGCGGAAGGCGCGGTCGAACCTGGCCCCGGCGCTGCGCGGACGGGTCGACTTCGTCGTCGGCCGCTACTCCGAGACCCATGACGGCGCCTACGGCCGGGCCTGGATCACCGTAGACGGCGAGAAAGCGCCCTCCTGCGGCGGCGGCGACGGCTATCCGGCCGCCGAGTTCATCCTCGACATGCTCGAGTACCTCGACGTGGCGCCGAGCGAGGCCCTGCGCTCGGAGACCGCCCTCTGGCGCGCGCTGGCGGTCATGGACCGCCGCATGACGGCGGCGGCGCTCGAGGTCTTCGACACCGGGACCGAGCCGGACGCGGCGGTCCGCGAGTTCTACGCGCTGAGGATGGCGAGTTAGGCCGGCAGGCCGCGCTCGGTGACCAGCTTCCGGGCGGCGTCGAGCTTCTCGAGCGTGCCGATGTCGGCCCAGAAGCCGCCGTCGTGGCGGAACGGGGCGATGAGCGCGCCGCCCGCGGCCAGGCGCACCCAGACGTCGCTCAGCGAGAACACGCCGGTCTCGGTCATGAGCGGGAAGAGGCGCGGCGAGCAGGCGTGGATACCCGAGAACGCCAGGCCCTGACCCTCCGGCGCGCGTCCGGCCAGGCGCCCGTCCTTAAAGAGCAGCTTGCGCGCGCTCTTGCGGTCGCGGACCGCCAGCGTGGCCAGGGCATCCGCGCGGCGGTGCTCGGCCATCAAGGCCTTGAGGTCCAGGTCGGTGACCACGTCGGCGTTGTAGACCAGGAATGGCTCGTCTTCCGCAAAGAACGCGGCGGCTTTCTTGAGTCCGCCGCCGGTCTCGAGCACGGGGTCTTCCAGCGAGAGCTCGAGGCGCACTCCCAGCGCCGGGCCCTTCGCGCGCAGGAAGTCAGCCACCTGGCCGGAGTGATGATGCGCGTTGACCACCGCCGCGTCGACGCCCGCGGCCTTGAGCCGGCACAGGATCGACTCGAGCAGCGGCATGCCTCCCACCTCTACTAGGCACTTGGGAACCGTGTCGGTCAGCGGCTTGAGGCGGGTGCCCAGACCCGCGGCCAGCACCATCGCCTTCATCCGGCCTTCTTGTCGCGCTCGCGGTGGCTGAGCCGCACCGGCACGCCGCGCGCGCGCAGGTGCTCGGCCAGCGCCTCCGCGCAGTACACCGAGCGATGCTGGCCGCCGGTGCAGCCGAAGGCCACGGAAAGGTCGGTGAAGCTGCGGGCCTTGTAGCTGTCCACGCTGGCATCGACCAAGCCCATGACCCGCTCCAGGAAGGCCGCCACGCCCGGGACCGCGGCCAGGTAGTCGGCCACCGGCCCGTCGCGCCCGTCGAGCTCGGCATAGCGCTTCTCGCGTCCCGGGTTGGGCAGCGCCCGGCAGTCGAAGACGAAGCCGCCGCCGTGGCCCGATTCGTCGGCCGGCAGGCCGCCCTTAAACGCGAAACTCTGGATCCGGACCGTCAGGACGCCCGAGACGACGGACCCGTGCTTTCGCAGGGTCTCGGAGGAGGCCAGCCGCCGCCAGACCTCGGATAGCGCCGGCAGCTTGACCGGGAGCTCGTGGGCGGCGAGCAGGCTCTCGAGGTTGCGCACCGCGTAAGGGATGCTCTGGAGGAAATGCGTCTTGCGCTCGTAGAAGCCCCGGAGCCCGTAGGTCCCCATCGCCTGCATGATGCGCACCAGGACGAAGCCCGGGAAGCGGGCCATGAAGGCCGCGCGGTCCGCGGGACCGCGTTCGGCCACGGCGTCGAGGTAGACTTCGAGCAGTTCCTTGCGCAGGGTCGGCGGCAGGTCGGCCTTCGCGTCATAGAGGAGCGAGGCCGCGTCGTACTGCAGCGCCCCCTTTCGCCCGCCCTGGTAGTCGATGAACCAGGGCTCGCCGTCGCGGACCATGACGTTGCGCGACTGGAAGTCGCGGTAGAGGAAGAAGTCGCCGGGGGCCTCGAGCAGGTAGTCGGCGAAGCGCTGGAAGTCATCCTCCAGCGCCTGCTCGTCGAACGGCGTCCCGCTCAAGCGCAGGAAGTAGTACTTGAAGTGGTTCAAGTCCCAGAGCATCGACTGACGGTCGAACGAGCCGCGCGGGTAGCAGACCGAGTAGTCGAGGGTCCGGCCGGCCTCGAACTGGAACCGCGTCAATGCCCGGGCCGTCTTCCGGTAGAGCGCCAGCACCGGTTCGGCGATGGCCGCGCCGTCGCGGTTGGCGGAAAGGTACTGGAAGAGGTTGGTGTCCCCGAGGTCCTCCTCGAGATAGGCCCCGCGCTCCTGGTCCTCGGCGTATATCTCGGGGACGTTGAGGCCTTGGGCGCGAAAATGCCGGGAGAAGGCCAGGAAGGCGCGGTTCTCGCGGGGGTCGGGGCCGAGGGCGCCGATGACGGTCTTGCCGCCGCCCTTCAGGCGGAACAGGCGCCGCGCCGAGCCGTCGCCCTTGAGAGGCTCCGAGACTTCGGGAGGGCGGCCGAAGGCGCGTCTATAAAGGTCTTGGAGGGCCGACTCGTCCACGTCTCAGTATAAAAGATTCAGAAGCTGCTCCACTGGTCGGCGGCTAATCCCTCAGCCAGTGGCAGGTATAGCCGCCGGGGTTCTTCGCCAGGTAGTCCTGGTGGTAGTCCTCGGCCGCCCACCACTTCTTGAACGGGACGATCTCGGTGGCGATGGGACGCTTCCACTTCCCCGAAGCGTCCACCGCCGCCTTGACCTTCTCGGCCGCCGCGCGCTGCTCGTCGGTGTGGTAGAAGATCGCGGAGCGGTACTGCGTGCCTATGTCGTTGCCTTGCCGGTTCGGCGTTGTCGGGTCGTGCATGCGGAAGAAGTAGCCCAGCAGTTCCTCATACGACGTCACGCCGGGGTCGAAGCTGACCTGCACCGACTCGGCGTGGCCCGACTTCGACCCGTGGGTATCCTCGTACTTGGGGTTGTCCAGGTGCCCGCCGGTGTAGCCGACCACGGTGCCCAGCACGCCGGGAAGCTTCCGGATGATATCCTCCATCCCCCAGAAACAGCCTCCAGCCAGCGTGGCCGTCTCCTTCTTCCCCGTCGGTTTCTTCATAGTCTTCGTGAAGAGGGCGGCGTACTCGCCATAGCCCTCCTTCTCAAGGTCCTCCGCCGGGATGAAGCGCATCGAGGCCGAGTTCATGCAGTAGCGCAGGCCGGTAGGCTTGGGGCCGTCCGGGAAGACGTGCCCCAGATGCGAATCGGCGTGCTTTGAGCGCACCTCGGTGCGGGTCGAGAAGAAGCTGCGGTCGGTCTTCTCGGTGATGTTGCCGGAGGCCAGCGGCCGCGTGAAGCTCGGCCAGCCGGTGCCGGACTCGAACTTGTCGAACGAGCTAAACAGCGGCTCGCCGGAGACGACGTCCACATAGATGCCCGGCTTGTGGTTGTCCCAATAGGCATTGTCGAAGGGCCGCTCGGTCCCCGACTTCTGGGTGACGTCGAACTGCAGGGGGGACAGCTTCTTCTTCAATTCCTCGACCGGAGGCTTCTTAAAGTCCTTCATGTCTCGCTTCGCTCCCGACGCGCCCCAAAGAGGGGCCGCCATCATCGCCGCCAGCACCGCCGCCGCCGCTGTGGTCTTCATACCCATGAGTGCCGGCGGAGGCGTTCCCGTTACAGCCTCATTCGATGACGCCGTCCCGCAGGGCCGCCACCCGGGCCTCGAGAGGCGGGTGGCTCGAGTAGAGCTTCGCCCAGAGGCCGCGCGGCTCGCCGTGGATCATCATCGTGGCGACGGCCGGCGCCGCCTGGGTCGCCCCTACGCGCGCCCCGGCCAGCGACTCGAGAGCGTGGATCATGGTCTGCCGCGAGGTCAGCTTCGCGGAGCCGGCGTCGGCCCGGAACTCGCGCTTGCGCGAGACCCAGTAGATGATCGGCGAGGCGAGCAGCATCAGCACGGTCTCGAGCAGCATGACCATCATGAAGTGCCCGAAGCGCCCCAGCCCCTCGCCGCGGCGGTCGCTGTCGCGCGAGCTCAGGGCGTTGTCTATGGCAAACGCCAGGACCCGGGCGAAGAACATGACGAACGTGTTGACCACGCCCTGGACGAGCGTCATCGTCACCATGTCGCCGTTTGCCACGTGGGAAATCTCATGGCCCAAGACGCCCTCCACCGCCTGATGATCCATGCGCTGGAGCAGGCCGGTCGACACCGCCACGAGCGCGCGGTTCTTGGACGGCCCGGTGGCGAAGGCGTTGACCTCCGGGCTCTGGTAGACGCCGATCTCGGGCAGGACCTCGATGCCGGCGCGCTGGCAGAGCGAGCGGACGCGCTCGACGAGGAAGCGCTCCTCGGCCCCGCCGGGGCGCTCCGGGTCGATGAGCTCGACCCCCATGGCGCGCTTGGCCATCCAGCGCGAGAGCTGCAGAGAGATAAACGAGCCGGCAAATCCCCACAACGCGCACATGGCCAGCAGAGCGCCGTAGTCGATACCCCTGGCGCTGATGTAGGGCTGGATCCCCAACAGGTTCACCAGGATAGAGATGGTGAGCACGACCGCTATGTTGACGGTCAAGAACAGGAACACGCGCTTCATCAATGCCATGACGTCTCCTCCGGACCCGCGGCCTTATCTTACGAATCGGCGCGGGTCTGGTTCCACATCCGTTTAAGCATACTCGGGGATCGAACATTTGTAAAATAGATAATAAATTTATATTCGATAGTATATTTAGATGATTTCCCTAAACTACCATCATCTCTTCTATTTCCACGCGATCGCCAGGGAGGGCGGCGTGGCGAAGGCCGCGCGAAAGCTCTTCCTGGCCCAGCCTACCCTCAGCGCGCAGCTCAAGGAGCTCGAGACCGCCCTCAAGCGGAAGCTCTTCGCCCGCACGGGGCGCCGGCTCGAGCTCACCGAGGACGGCCGGGTGGTCCTGCGCTACGCGGACGCCATATTCCGCCTCGGCGCCGAGCTCGAGGACGACCTGCGCGACCGCCCCCACGGCGACGCGCTGGCCGTCCAGCTCGGAGTGGCCGCGGGGACGCCGCGGGCCTTCGTCCACGCCTGGGTCGACGCCGCCCTGGCCCAGGAGCCGGCGCCGGCCGTGGAATGCCGCGAGGCGCCGCTCGAGACCCTGCTCGCCGACTTGGGCGAGTACCGGCTGGACGCCATTCTGACCGGAGTCTGCCCTCCGTCGGGGGCGCCGGCGCGCCTCAACAGTCGGAAGGCGGCCGGCGTCCCGGTGGTGTTCGCCGCGGCTCCGCGGCTGGCGCGCGGGCGCGCCGCCCTGCCGAAAGGCCTGAGGGGCCTCCCGCTCATCCTGCCGCGCGCGCCGGAAGACGCCGCCCGCCAGGTGCGCGAGTACCTGGCCGACGCCGGCCTCGACACCCGGGGAGCCGTCGAGGTGCCCGACGGGGAGACCGCGCGCCGGCTGGCGCTCGACGGCCGGGGCGCGGCGCCGCTGGACGGCTATACGCTCGAGCGCAGCCGCCCGACGGGCGGCCTGGCCGCCCTCGACGGAGACCGACCCACGGGGATCGTCCAGTCGCTCTGGGTGTCCACCGCGGCCGGGCGCCTGCGTCCCAACCCGATCGCCGAGCGCCTGTTCAAGACCTTCGTCCTCCCCGGCTGATGAACGGCGGAATTTACGCGCTTCGGGCGCGTGGCTTGAAGGATTTGCGAACGGCCGCAAATCCTTCAAGCGGCAACGGAGAACGGCAAGAAACTCGGCGAGCTGCGTGCACGCTTCGCGCACGGAAAGTGGCGACCTGTTTTACGATTAGCGCTGTATTTTTAAACGTAAATTTTCCAAAAGCTCCAGCGCGCTGGAGGAAAACAAGAATTTCTGCTTTGCCCATAAGCTGAAACCAGTAGAACGGTCGCCATATGCGTGCCGTGCGCGAAGCGTGCACGCAGCTCGCCCGATCACCGGGTTGCCTAGGCCCGCTCGGGCGTGATAGATTCCACCATGGCCGCCCCGCCTTGCCCGAACTGCGCGCGCCCCCTGCAGGGCTCCGCCAAGTCCTGTATGTACTGCGGGGCGACAGCCGGCGGTCCCGGCACCGGCGTCCCGCCCCCGCCTTCCCTCATACCGTCCGGGCCGCCCATCAAGTCGATGGAGGACGTCCAGCGGCTCATCAAGCAGGCCACCGACGCCTCTGGCGCCGACCGCCTCGACCAGGCTCAGCGTCTCATGACCCGCCTGTTCGACGAGCTGTCCATCGCCGACCTCAAGACCCTCTTCGAGATGTCCCTGCCCTACTGGCTGATCTCGCTGAAAGCGTTCAAGCCGGCCGCAGTTCCTAAGGCCGAGGCCGCCCTGCGCGAAGCCGCCGCGCTGGTCGGCGGCCAGGATTTCCCCGGCGCCTATCGCGCGGCCCTGCCGGGCCTCCTGGCCGCGGGCGTGGAAGGGAACCAGCATCCGATGATCCCCCTGCTCTGCCTGGGCCTCAAGACCTTCGCGGAGGCCGCCGTGAAGGACGCGGACTACTCCGACCTCGTCAAGCGGGCCGCGGAGGCGCTGACCGGCGGCGACCGCGCCGAGGGCGTGCGCCTCATGGAGAAGGCCATCGCCATCCTGCCCTATCCGCCCCAGACCGAGCGCGACAAGGCCCGGCGCGAGAGGGCCCTGATGATCCTCCAGGTCTACCGCCTCGCCATGCAGCAAGGAACCGGGGCGGCCGTGCCGCCTCCCCCCGCCGTCCCTCCGCCGCCCGCGCCGGAGGCAGGCTCGGCGGGAAACAGGGTCGACGGCCAGAGCACCGACCTCCTCAAGGGCGGCTGGGACCTGGGCTGATGTTTTTCTTCCCGCCGATGATAAACGACGTCACGACCACGCCGCTCGAGCCCCCGGCCTACGTCCGCCTCGCCGAGCTGCCGGAGAACAAGGGCCGCGACATGGCCTACCCCCCCGCCAACGCCGAGGTCCAGACCCTCTCCTATCCCGACCTCTCGCCCCTGCCGCTGGCCGAAAAGCCCGAGGCCTGCTTCGCTCGCGCCGCCGCGGCCGCGCGCGCCATGCCGCGCTGGCAGGTGGTCTCCGAGGACGCGGCGGGAGGGCGCGTCGAGGCGGTGGCGGTGACGGGCCTCTTGCGCTTCAAGGACGACGTCGTCGTCGAGGTGCGGGTCGCCGCGGTGGGCTGCGGGGTCCACATGCGCTCGAAGTCCCGGGTGGGTCGCGGCGACTTCGGCGCCAACGCGCGCCGCATCCGCGCCTTCTTCCAGCGTCTGAGCTCTAGTTGACGACGCCGGCGGCCTTGAGGCCGGAGAGGATGAACTCGACTCCCGTGGCGGCCAGCAGAAGCCCCATCAGGCGCGTCACGATGTTCATCGCGATGGGGTTCACGCGGCGGACCCCTTTGAGGAAGACCCAGAAGGTCAGGTAGCAGACCGCCGTGATCGCGGCCAGCACGAGGTAGAGCGCCGCCGTCTGGGCCAGCCCCTGGGCCTGGGACTCGAAGACGATCACCGAAGAGATCGCGCCGGGGCCGGCCAACAGCGGCACGCCGAGCGGGGTCACCGAGACGTCGTCCTTGGCCGCCCCCTCGCGCAGCTCCTCCTCGGTCTCGTTGATCCTGCCGCGCTCGGCCTGCAGGCTGTCGAGGGCCATGAGCAGGAGGATCAGGCCTCCGGCGATCCTGAAAGAGGACAGGGAGATGCCGAAGACCTTGAAGATGTGGGTGCCCAGCGCGGCGAAGACGACCAGGATGCCGCCGCAGACCAGGCAGCCGCGCAGGGCCATGCTCAGGCGGGCCTCGACGGAGTCGTTGGGGGTGATGGCCAGGAATACCGGGACCGCGGCCAGGGGGTTTATGATGGCCATGAGCGGGACGGCGGTCAGGAGCGTGTATTGGACGAGCGACATGGGGGCATTATCCCATTTTCCGGTTACTTGACTCCCGCAACTTCCAGAGCCATCATTAAGGCATGGAGACCCTCCCGGACAAGCCCGCGGAAAACCTCCTCGCCGATCCCCCGGCGAAGCGTTTCTCCGACCGACTGCTGGAGAAGCTCAGCGCCGTCCGCATCGACTTCCGCACCGCCTCGCGCCTCACCGCCATCTTCGCGATGCTCGCCGGCGCCTGGTTCTTCGTCAAGGCGCTCAAGCCCAAGGAGGCGGACCTCCAGGCGCTCGATTCGCGCAGCGCGGAGTTCGGCGACATGAGCTCGGCCGCCTCGCGGCGCGGCGACGGCGCTTCCCAGGACGGCGACGTCTCGGGCCTCGATATGGTCCCCACCTCCTCGCTGCCGATGGCGCGGCCAGACCCGCCGGGCGCCGAGCCCGAGCCCGAACCCGAACCCGTGGCAGCGGCGCCCGAGCGTCCGGCGGAGCCCGAGCCGCCGCCGCGCCCGGCCCCCAAGCCCCGGCGCGAGATCCCGCGGCTGACCAAGATCGAGTCCAAGGCCGAGACCCAGACGGCCACGTCGTCGGCGTTCCTCCCCAATCCGGAGGACGTCTACGACAAGAAAAAGAAGAAGAAATGAGCGCCCTGAGGACCGCCGCCTTGGCCGCGCTCTGCGGCGCGGCGGCCTGCGGCCGCCCTGAGCCGCCCTCGGTCGCTCCATCGCCCGCCTCTTCCACGGCGCGTGACGTGGTGCTCTTCCTGGGCGACTCTCTGACCGCGGGCTACGGCGTCGACGCCGAGGAAGCCTACCCGGCCCTGCTCGAGGAGCGTTGGAAGGCGGCCGGCCGGGCGGTGCGGGCCCGCAACGCCGGGGTCAGCGGGACGACCACCGCCGGCGTGCTCGAGAACCTCGATTGGAGCCTCACCCCCGAGGTAGCCGTGGCGATCGTGGCCATCGGGGCCAACGACGGCATGCGCGGCCAGGACCTGGCCGCCGTCGAGCGCAACATCGACGCCATCCTCGCGCGCGTGAAGGCGGCCGGGGTCCGGCCGGTGCTGGCCGGGATGATGCTGCCCCCGAACTACGGGGAGGAGTACTGCCGGCGCTTCGCGGCGCTCTACCCGCGCGCCGCGCGCCGGGCCGGCGCCGCCCTCATCCCCTTCGTCCTCGAAGGGGTCGCCGGCGTCAAGGAATTCAACCAGTCCGACGGCATCCATCCCAACGCCGCCGGCCACCGCCGGATCGCCGACACGGTGGCGGCCGCTCTAGAAAAGGAAGGTCTACCGTGAGCGACGCCCTGCTGGCCTTGGAGTCCGTGGAGAAGAGCTATCCGGCCCCCGGCGGCGCCCTGCGCGTCCTGCACGGCGTCTCGCTGAGCGTGGGCGCCGGCCAATCGCTGGCCGTCGTAGGCCCCAGCGGCTCGGGGAAATCCACCCTATTGGGGCTCATGGCCGGCCTCGAGCGGCCCAGCGCCGGTCGACTGCGCTGGCGCGGCCGAGACCTCTCTCCGCTCTCCGAGGACGGCCTAGCGTCCTGGCGCCGCGAGTCGGTGGGCTTCGTCTTCCAGAGCCACCGCCTGGTCTCCGTGCTCAGCGCGCTCGAGAACGTCCTCCTGCCGCTGGAACTTGCCGGCGTGGCGCCCGGCGAAGCGCGCGAGCGGGCCGCGGCGGTCCTCTCCGCCCTGGGGCTGGCCGCGCGCCTCGACCACCGTCCCTCCCAGCTCTCCGGCGGCGAACAGCAGCGCGTGGCCATCGCGCGCGCCTACGTCCATGCCCCGCCGCTGATCCTGGCCGACGAGCCCACCGGGGCGCTCGACGCCGACACCGCGTCGGCCGTGCTCGACTCGCTCTTGCGCCTCAACGCCGAGAAGGGCTCGGCCCTGGTCCTGGTCACGCACAACTCCGAGGCCGCCGGCCGCCTGTCCCGCCGCGTGACGCTCTCCGGCGGGCGCGTCGCTTGACCCGGCTGGCGGCGCGCCTCATCCGGCGGCGCTGGGCGCGCCTCCTGTTCCTCTCCGCCTGTCTGGCCGCGGGTTCGGCGTTCCTCGCCGCCGGGGACATCCTGCTGGCCGCCCTCGGCGGGGCCGTGGCCTCGCGGGCCCGCGACATCCTCGGCGCGGACCTCGAGCTCTCCTCGGCCCGCCCGTTCGGGCCGGCCGTCGACGCGGCCTTGGCCGGCCTCACGGCCGGCGGGGCGCGCGCGACGTCGGTGACGGCATTCTCGACCATGCTCTCCGCCGAGGGTCCCGCCGGGGTGCCGCGCCTGGCCTCGGTGCGCGCCGTTGAGCCCGGCTATCCCCTGCGCGGCACCGTCGACACGGAGCCTCCCGGGGCCATCGCCCGTCTGTTCACCGGCGACGCCTGCCTGCTCGACGCCGCGGCCGCCCGCCAGCACGGCGCCAAGCCCGGCTCGCGGGTCCGCCTCGGCGCCCTGACGCTGACCGTGGCGGGGGTCGTAACGCGCGAGTCCGGCCGGACCCTCAACCGCTTCCAACTGGCCCCGCGCGTCTACATGGCGCGCGCCTTAGTCGAGCGCAGCGGCTTGGCCCGCTTCGGAGCGCGCATCAAGCATGAGCGACTGATCGCTCTCCCGCCCTCCCGCGAGCCCGAGAGCGCCGCCCGCGCCGCGGCGGCCGGGCTCGAGGCGAGGCTGGCCGACCCCTACCTGTCGGTCACCGCCTTCAGCGACGCGGAGCCCACCACCCGCCAGGCGCTGGGGCGCCTCACCAATTACTTCACGATGGTGTCGCTGGTCACCTTCCTGCTCGGCGCCGGCGCCATGGCCTCGGGCCTGGCCGCGTTCCTCGATGAGGAGCTCGAGACCGCCGCCGTGCTGCGCTGCCTAGGCCTCACCGGTCCGCAGACCCGGAGCCTCTACCGGACGCTCTGCCTGTTCGTAGGCCTGCAGGCGGGCGTCCTCGGAGCCCTCGGAGGTTGGGCCCTGGCGGCGGCGGCGCTGGCCTTCCTGCGCCGCGGCTTCGGCCTCGAGCTGCCCGCCTCGGCGGGGCTCGACCCGCGCGCGGCCGCCGAGGCCGTGCTCCTGGCCGCCGCCTGCGCCTGGGCGGTCTCCGAGGCCAAGGTCAGGGCCTTGGCCGGCGTCCCTCCGCTCGAGGTCCTGCGCGAGCGAGCCGAGCGCCTGCCGCCTACCCCGCGCGGCACCGCGGCGCTCTTGGCCGCCGCGGCCGCGGCCGTCTACGCCTACGTCCTCTGGAAGACCTCCAGCGCCGACACCGCGCGCTGGTTCACCGCCGCCGTCACCGGGACCTCCGCGGCGCTGACCCTGGGCTGCCTCGCTTCGCTGCGCGCCGTCGCCGCCGCCGCGCGCCGGCCGGGCCTGCCGCTGGCCGTCCGGCTGGGCCTCATCTCGCTGGCCCGCCGGCCCGCGCGCAGCCTGCCTTTCCTCTTCACGCTGGCCGCCGGCTTCGGCCTGCTCGGCGCCCTCGACCTCGTGCGCCACAGCCTCGCCAAGGAGCTGGCCGCCGGCCGCGCGGCGGAGCGGCCCGAGCTGTTCCTAGTCGACGTCCAGCGCGCCCAGCTCGACGCGGTGCGCGGCCTGGCGCGGCGCTGGGGCCGCGGCGAGCCCGCCTTCGCCCCGCTCATCCGGGCCCGGCTGGCCGCCGTCAACGGCGTGGCGCCGGCACGGCGCCCCGTCGACGGCCTCGGCCAGGAGGGCCGCGCCCGCCAGCGCATGCTGCTGCGTGAGTTCAATCTGACCTATGCCGACGCCCTCAATCCCTCCGAGACGCTGAGAGCGGGAGCCTTCTGGGGCCCGGGCGAGCAGGCCGGGTTGGCCAGCCTCGAGGAAGGCTTCGCCAAGCGCACCGGGCTCAAGCTCGGCGACCGCCTGGTCTTCGACGTGCAGGGCCGACCGGTCTCGGCCGTGGTGGCCTCGCTGCGCGCCGTCGACTGGCTGGCCATGCGCCCCAACTTCTTCGTCGTCCTGCCGACGGCGGTGCTCGAGAAGGCCCCTCAGCACCACATAGGCTCCCTGACGGTGCGCGACCCGGTCCGCTCGGCCGCCTCCACGGCCTCGGAGGCGGCACTTCCTCGCGATAGCGCTCGGTCGGACGCCTTCCGCCGCGCGCTGGCCGAGGCGGCCCCCAACGTGTCGGTCATCGACGCCGGAGAGGCGCTCGACCAGGTCTCCGAGGTCCTTGCCGTCCTGCTCGCCGCGCTCAAGGGCCTGGCCTGGTTCTGCGTGGCCGTCGGGCTGCTCGTCCTGGCCGGCGCCCTGGCCCTGGGCTCGCGCGAGCGGCGCGCCGACGCGGCGCTGCTGCGCGCGCTGGGCGCGGGGACGCGGCTGCTCGTCGGGGCGGACTCCACGGCCTTCGCGGCCGCCGGCCTCTCCACCTTCGTGCTGGGCGCCGGGGCGGCCTACGGCCTGGGGGCCCTGCTCGCCGCGCGGCTCGACGTGGCTTTCGCGCCGGACGCGCCGGGGCTGGCCGCGCTGTTGGCCAGCGCCCTCCTCCTGCCCCCCGCGGTGGGCCTGGGCGCCTCGGCGCCGGCCTACCGGGCCGCCCCGCTCGAGACCCTCCGGCGCGAGGAATAGTAGAATCCTCGAATGGCCGGAGAGAAGCTCCTCATCGTCGAAGACGAGCGCGCCCTGCTCAAGATCCTGCGCTACAACCTCGAGCGCGAGGGCTACAAGGTCGCCGAGGCCTCCGACGGCGCCGCGGCCCTGGCCGCCGCCAAGAAGGAGAAGCCGGACCTCGTCCTGCTCGACGTCATGCTGCCGGGACTCAGCGGCTTCGAGGTCTGCAAGGCCCTGCGCCGCGAGGGCGAGGTTCCGGTCATCTTCCTGACCGCGCGCAAGGAGGAGCTCGACCGCGTGCTGGGCCTCGAGCTCGGCGCCGACGACTATATCACCAAGCCCTTCAGCGTACGCGAGCTCCTGGCCCGGGTCAAGGCCGTCCTAAAGCGCACCTCGGCCCCCAAGTCCGCCGGCCCGCGCCGCTTCGGGACGCTGGCCGTCGACTTCGAGCGCTACGAGACCCGCCTCGGCGCCAAGCTCATCGAGCTCACCCCCGCCGAACTCAAGCTCCTCAAGGTCCTCGTCGACGCGGACGGCAAGGCCCTTTCGCGCGACGCCGTCATGGAGCGCCTCTACGGCCCGGAGCGCTCCTACGAGCTCGACGCGCGCTCGGTCGACCAGCTCGTGGCGCGCCTGCGCGAGAAGCTGGGCGGCGAGGCCGCGCGCCTCGTGACGGTCAAGAACGTGGGCTACCGCTTCCGCGCCGACCCGTGAGGACCCTCGAGGCGGCCTTGGTCCTGGCGGTGCTGGCCGCAGCCGCCGCGCTCTGGTGGCGTCAGCGCACCGCGGCCAAGCTCGTCGTCGAGCTCAAGCGCCTCGAGGAGGCGCGCCGCGAGTTCGTGGCCAACGTCTCCCACGAACTGCGCACCCCGCTGGCCTCGATCAAGGCCTACGCCGAGACCCTGTCGATGGGCGGGCTCGACGACGCCGCCAACCGCGCCGGCTTCGTGCGCGAGATCGAGGCCGCGGCCGACCGCATGGCCCATCTGGTCGACGACCTGCTCTCCCTGGCGGCCCTTGAGTCCGGCCGGCGTCCGCCGGTGTTCGAGCCGCTGACGCTGGGCACCCTGGCCGCCGAGGTGGCCGCCAGCCTCATGCCGCTGGCCGCCCGCAAGTCCATCGTCCTGCGCGTCGAGCCGTTCCACGGCGTCCCCCAGGTGCGCGCCGACCGCGAGCTCCTCAAGCGGGTGCTGACGAACCTGCTCGACAACGCGATCAAGTACACGGGCGAGCGCGGCCTGGTGCGCCTGGGCGCCGAGAGCGAGGGCGACCGCGTGTCGGTCTGGGTGGCCGACGACGGCCCCGGCATCCCGCCCGAAGCCCTGCCGCGCGTCTTCGAGCGCTTCTACCGGGTCGACAAGGCGCGCTCCCGCGAGCTCGGCGGGACCGGCCTCGGCCTCTCCATCGTCAAGCACATCGTCGAAGCCCACGGCGGGAGCGTCAGCGCCGAGAGCGTCGTCGGGACGGGCTCGACCTTCCGCGTCACCCTTCCAGCGGCCGTCTAGCCGCTGTCACGCCGCCGTCACACGCGGCCCATCCCGGTCCTATGGGTCCCGGCCGCGGCCCCTGCTAGCATCTGTCCGCCGCCCAGGGAGGCTGACCATGTTCGGACTGATGCCGCGTGAAGACAAGTTCTTCGACCTCTTCGAGGTCCAAGCCGCCAACAACGTGACGGCCGCCAAGCTGTTCTTCGACATGGTCCAGTCCTGGTCGCTCGAGCCCGAGCGCTTCCGGCGCCTCCAGGAGATCGAGCACGAGTCGGACATCACGACCCACGAGGTCTACGACAAGCTCAACCGCTCCTTCATCACCCCGTTCGACCGCGAGGACATCCACGAGCTGGCCAGCGAGCTCGACGACGTCGTCGACCTGGTGCAGTCGATCGCCACGCGCATGCAGCTCTTCCACATCGAGAAGACCACTCCCGAGCTGGTGGCGCTCAGCGAGACGCTCTGGAACGCCACCGAGGCGGTGCTCAAGGCCGTCACGGGCCTGCGCGACCCCGGCAAGACCCGCCGCGTGCTCGACTACTGCATCGAGATCAACCGCCTCGAGAACGCCGGGGACCGTCTGCTCGAGAACGCCATCGGCAAGCTCTTCCACGGCACGCCCGACGCCCTCCAGGTCATCAAGTGGAAGGAGATCTACGAAGGCATCGAGATCGCCATCGACAAGTGCGAGGACGTGGCGAACATCATCGAGTCGATCCTGGTCAAGCAGGCCTGAGGTGGACCCGTTCCACGCCGTCCTCGTCATCTGCGCCTTCGCCTACCTGTTCGACTTCCTCAACGGGATGCATGACGCGGCGAACTCCATCGCCACGGTGGTGGCCACGCGAGTGCTCTCCCCGCGCAAGGCCGTGGTCTGGGCGGCGTTCTTCAACTTCGTGGCGGCCTTCGGCTTCGGCGTGCACGTGGCCAACACGATCGGCAAGGGCTTGCTCGATCCCGCCGTCATCGACAACGCCGTCATCGTCAGCGCCCTGCTCGGGGCCAGCCTATGGAGCTGGATCACGATCGCCCTCGGCATCCCGGTCAGCTCCTCGCACGCGCTCATCGGGGGCATGCTGGGCGCCGGCTACATGAAAGGCGGCGTGCACGCCCTCCTCTATAAGAAGCTCGGCCTGACCGTAGCCTTCATCTTCGTCTCGCCGACCGTGGGCCTCATCTTCGGCATGCTGCTCATGATCGGCGTCGCCTGGCTGTTCCGCGCCAAGTCGCCGGCCCAGGTCGACGGCTTCTTCCGGGTGGGCCAGCTCTTCTCGGCGGCGCTCTACAGCCTCGCGCACGGCGCCAACGACGCCCAGAAGACCATGGGCATCATCGCCGTTCTGCTCTTCGCCAACGGCTATCTCGGCGACACGTTCTACGTGCCGACCTGGGTCATCCTGTCCTGCCATGCCGTCATCGCGCTGGGCACGATGATGGGCGGCTGGAAGATCGTCAAGACCATGGGCAGCAAGGTGACCAAGCTCAAACCCGTCGGCGGGTTCTGCGCCGAGACCGGGGCCGGGGTGGCCATCATGCTCTGCTCCCTGGGCGGCATCCCGGTGTCGACCACCCACACGATCACGGGAGCGATCGTCGGCGTGGGCTCGGTACACCGCGTGTCGGCGGTGCGCTGGGGGGTGGCGGGCCGCATCGTATGGGCCTGGGTCCTCACCATCCCCTGCGCCTCCGTGACGGCCGCGCTGACCTATCTGATCGCGCGTCGCTTCTTCTAGGAGTCCGGGACGCCGGCCTTGCGCAGCTCGCCCTCGAGCGTGCCGAGCAGCAGCTGGAAGACCATCCGGTAGTCGCTGTAGAACGACCACAGGGGATGCCCGAAGGTGGCGGGACGGTTGCCTTCGACCCCGAAGTGCCCCGCCCAGGCGAAGGCGTAGCCGACGGCGATCCCGCCCAGGCACCAGGTCCAGCGCAGCAGGCAGACGCCGCCGAGGAAGATGCCGGTGCCGCACAGCGTCCCGACCGCGTGCAGGATACGGTTGCCCTCCGCGGCGTGCGCGCGCAGGTAGAGCGGCCAGAACTCGGCGTAGGTGGCGGGCTTCAAGGGACCTCCGCGAAACGGTCGGTGGCGTCGAGCAGGGCGGTGCGGTTGCCGGGCTCGCTCATCGCATGGCCGGAGGCGTCGGAGACCTTGAGCTCCGCCTCGGGCCAGGCCTCCTTGAGGAGCCAGGCCGTCTCGAAGGGGCAGACCACGTCGTAGCGGCCGTGGACGATGACCCCCGGGATGCCGCGCAGGCGATGGGCGTCCTTGAGGAGCTGGCCGTCCTCTTTGAAGAAGCCGCGGTTGACGAAATAGTGCGCCTCGATGCGGGCGAAAGCCTCGGCGTGCTTGTCCTCGCCGAACCTGGCGGCGAAGCCCGGGTCGGGCAGCAGCTTGCTGGTCGCCCCCTCCCAGACCGACCACAGACGGGCCGCCGCCAGCCGGACCTCGCGGTCCTCCGAGGTCAGCCGCCGGTGGTAGGCCGCCATCATGTCGCCGCGCTCGGCCTCCGGGATATGGTCCCGGTACGGCTTGAAGGCCTCGGGGAAGAGCAGGCTCGTGCCTTCCTGGTAGAACCAGAGCAGCTCCCGGCGCCGGAGGGTGAAGATGCCGCGCAGGATGAGCGCCTTCACGCGCTCGGGATGGGTCTCGGCGTAGGCCAGCGCCAGCGTCGAGCCCCAGGAGCCGCCGAAGACCGTCCAGGCCTCCACGCCCGCCCGCTCGCGCAGGCGCTCGATATCGGCCACCAGGTCCCAGGTGGTGTTCTCGCGCAATTCGGCATAGGGCGTCGAGCGGCCGCAGCCGCGCTGGTCGAAGAGGATGACGCGCCAGCGCGCGGGGTCGAAGTAGCGCCGGTGCGAGGGATCGAGCCCGCCGCCGGGACCGCCGTGCAGGAAGACCACCGGCTTGCCGCGCGGGTTCCCGCACTCCTCCCAATAGACAGTATGGAGGTCCGAGACCTTCAGCGTCCCGGTCCGGTGGGGCTTTATCTCCGGATAGAGCTCGCGCACGGCCATGGCGGACTCTAGCATTGACGGGTACAATGCGACCATGGCCGTCGTGAGCCGGCTCTTCCGCTACCCCGTCAAGTCGCTGTCCGGCCTCGAGGAGTCCGCCTTGGAGCTGACCGCCCGCGGCCCGCGCTTCGACCGCGAGTGGATGCTGGTCGACGGGCAGGGCCTATTCCTCAGCCAGCGCAAGCTCCCGCGCATGTGCCTCGTCAAGACCGCCCTCTCGCCGGACGCGCTGACCCTTAGCGCCCCCGGCCTGTCCCCGCTCTCAGTCCTCTTCGAACGCGCAGGGCGCGCACGAGTGGAAGCAACGGTCTGGGACGACGCCTGCCGGGCCCTCGACGAGGGCGACGCGGCCGCGGCCTGGCTGTCGGGCTTCCTCGGCGAGCCGTGCCGGCTGGTGCGCGTCGACCCCGACTTCCGCCGCCCGCTCGACCCCGAGCGTTCCAAACCCGGCGAATGGACGGCCTTCGCCGATGGCTTCCCGCTGTTGGCCGCCAGCGAGGAGTCGCTGGCCGACCTGGGCCGGCGCGCGGGCCGAACCTTCGAGGTCGAACGCTTCCGCCCCAACATCGTCGTCCGCGGAGGGGCTCCCTGGGCGGAGGACTCCTGGCGGTCCCTGCGCTCCGGGGCCCTGACTCTGCGGGCCGTGAAGCCCTGCTCGCGCTGCGCCATCACGACGGTCGACCCCAAGACCGCCGAGACCGGCCCCGAGCCCCTGCGCACCCTGGCCGCCTTCCGCCGCGACGACCAAGGGCGCGTGCTCTTCGGCGTCAACCTCGTCCCGGAAGGACCCGCCAGACTCTCGGTCGGCGACACGCTGGAGGCGGCATGAAGCCTCCAAAGCGGCACTGGTACCTCGACGTCCTGCCCTTCGCCGTGCTGTCGGCCTTCCTCCTGTGGCTGACCTTCCGCAAGCCGCCCGAGGATAAGGCATCGTCGATCCTCGTCGACCCGGCCCGGCCGTCGGCGCCGGCGGCCGGCGAGCCCGGCTATGTCTCGCTGGCCGAGCGCGAACTCGCCGAGCGCGGTGGGCCGGGTCTGGCCGGCCTGGTCCCGGAAGCCCCGCCCCCGCCCCACGGCCCGGAGTCTCCCAACGGGGCCGACATCCCGGTCCTCCGTCCAGGCGGCGGCCCGCGGGCCTATAACAGGCTCGTCGAGATCGAGCTCAAGCGGCTCACCAAGATCACCCGGCGCTATTACAAGGAGGAGCCGGTCGTGCGCGAGGTCGACCGGGCCTTCGGCTCGCTGCCGCGCTACATGGCGGTGCGCAGGCGCTACCTTCAGGACAAGGACGCCTACGCCTTCGCCCACGACACCATCGCCCTGCCCGAGGTGCGCAAGACCATCAAGAAATACGCCACCGACCCCCAGGTCTGGCGCGTGACCACGGCGATGATCCGCGAAGCCATGAAGGAGAAGCCGCCCAAGCCGCTCTACGACGAGATGAAGCGCTTCTTCACCGAGGACAAGAAGGTGGTGGGCCTCGCCGCCGAGCTCTCCGCGTCGGTCATCCCCCAGATGGGGACCGTCCTGGCCGAGGTGGTCAAGCCGGGCTCCGACCTCAAGCCTCTGACCGACCTGGCCAAGGACCTCAACATCGAAGCGCCCCCGCCCAATCCCAAGACCGACTCCAAGAGCGGCGGAGCGGGGAGCGTGGCCAAGCCCGGCGTGCCTTCGGTCCCCGAGGGCGAGCTCAAGATCGGCGAGGGCTCCCAGCGCGACCAGCAGATACGGGAATTCGGGAAAGGCGCGCGGCCCAAAAACCGTTGACGCCCCTTAGGTATCCGGCTAGCCTTTTCAAATGCGCCGCCCCGCGCTGATTCTGACCGCCGCCCTGCTCCTAAGCCTCCACGCCTGGGCCGCCCTGGCCCGCAAGCCCCGGGCGATGCCCGCCGCCCCCATGATGGACGACTCCGAAGACCTGCCGCCTCCCGGCGAGGCCTTCCGCCGCGCCGTGATGGACTATATCGCCGCGCGCAAGGCCGCTCGCCCGGGCATGTTCCAATTCAAAGACGACTCGTCCGGGGCCCGCTGGGAGCTCAAATTCCTGAAGATCCGCGAGGCCTCGCGCCAGTCCGTCGGGCTGAAGCGCCAATGCGCCATCGTGGAATTCGCCAACGCCGCCGGCGGGCCGGTCGACCTGGCTTTCGAGGCCGCCGAGGCCAAAGGCAAGTGGAAGGTGACCTCGGCGGAGGTCCAGAAGGCCGACGGCTGGGAGCGCTTCGTCCTGGGGCCCTCCTGCCGCCGGGTTTCAAAACGTGGGCCCTAGGGGCCCCCGGCGAAGGGACGAAGGACGGTTTGCAGGGCGGCGACTTCCGGCTAGACTGATTTTGAGGTGCTCATCATGAAGCCCCCGATCCCTTCGCTCCTCCTGACGGCGCTGCTCCTGCCGGCGGCGCCATGGGCCTTCGCGGAGGAGGAACCGGCCCCGGAGGAGGACCGCTACACGGTCTACGAGGTCCCGCCCGAGCCCTCGAAGAAGCCCGCGCGCTCGGTCTTCAAGCCCACCGCAGGCGCCACGCCTCTCGACGCGGAACGAAGCTTCTACGCCGCGTTGGCCCCGCAGATCAAGCTCGACGGCGGCGAGCCGTGGAATCCCGAGAAGGACGAGTTCTTCCAACTGTTCTCCGCCAACCCCCACATCGTCGGCGGGCGCCACGCCGCCATCTTCGAGGACGGGAAGTTCGGCGGCGTGCGGATCGTCGGGAGCAACGGCCTGACCTACGAGTACCGGCCGCCGAACCAGTTCGTCACCGTCCCGCCGAAGGAAGGCCCGGGCGCGTCCTTCGTCATGCACGTCGAAGACGCGGCGGGCGGTCGGCGGCTCACCACCCTCATCAACCTCGACAGCGTCCTCAAGGCCAACCCTGCGCTCGGCGAGAAGGCCAAGGCCGACTCCTTGTTCATGGCCAAGCATAGGGCCGGCGGCTTCGCCGCCGCGCACGTGCCCGGCGTGTTCTGGGAGAACAACAGGCGGACGACCGACGATGTCGCCGGAACGCCCAGGATCAAGGCCGCCCCCGCCGGGCCCGCGGTCTCGGAGGACCCGACCACCTTCCGGATCGCCAATCCCATGCGCTCGGTGCTGGAGACGGACGTCGACAAGCGCGCCAAGCAGCTCGCCGAGCTGCGCGCCCTCGGCGACTACTATTGGGACGGCAAGATCATCTACCGCTTCGGCGCGCCCGGACAGCCCGACGAGGCGGTCGGCTACCGCATGAAAGGGATGAAGACTGCCGAGGTCGAAGGCGCGTGGTTCTTCCACAGCGACGCGCTCCCGGAAGACGACGGGGCCAATCCCAACTGGAGGAAATGGAAGGTCCTCGTGCAGCCCGTGGCCGTGGAGGCCGGCCCGCCGCCCATGTCCAAGCTTCTGACCGCCTACGAGGACGTCAACCTCACCAAGGGCATCGAGGAGACGGCGTTGCCCGCTCCGGTCACGACGAAGTCGGGACGGAAGGTGACGCATCGGCGCGAGGTCGACTTCGAGGCGAACTTCGAGGCCTTGGCCGTCGTCGACAAGGGAAGGGACGACGGCGACCCGCCCACCGTCGCCCTGCTGGCCCAAATACCCGCGGCCACGACGAACCAAGCCCCGTACCGCGACCATCAGGGCCGGCTCTACATAAAGCGCGGAGACTCCAAGATCGAGCGCGACTGGGCCCGCGCGACCGGCACAGAGCCCCCGGTGCCCGGGGCCGCGAAGAAGCCGGTCAAGCCGGAGCCGACGCCCCCCGCCGAGGCGCCCATCGATCCGGCCAAGCCGCCGACGGTTTCTCCGACGGCGATGCCCATCGCCGCTCCGGAGGCCCTGGCTAAAGGCCGCGCCGTCCTGGGCGTCTTGATCGGCCGCGGATCGACCTCCGCCGACATCATGGCGAGGCTCGAAAAGGAGAGCCTGAGCCCCGAGCAGGTGGCATCGCTCAAGGCCTTGGCGGTGGACGGCCAAGCGACCCTCGCGGAACGCGTGGGGGCCTTGCGCGTCCTGGGACTCATGGCGACCAAGTGGGGCCCAGCGGGCGACGGCGAGACGCAGAAGAAGGAACGCGCGGCGCTTTTTCAGCAGCGCAACGAGATCCTGGCCTTCATGGAGGGCCGCCTGGCCGCGGACGCCGCCCAGACCGACGACGAGCGCTTAGCCGCCGTCAGCGCGCTCGGCGAACTGGCGCGCTATTATGAACAGCGGAGGGAGCCGATCTTAAGCGGCTTCATCGCACATCTCAATGCCGGGACCCTGTCTCCACAGGTCCTGACGCAGATGGCCCTCACCCTCTACGACCGGGCGGCTTGGCCGGAGTTGTCGGCCATCCTCGAGGATAAGGCTTCGCCGGCCAGGGCGCGGGTAGCATTGGCCCTGCACGCCCGACTCGACTCCGCCAGGGGCTTCCCGCCGAGGCCTCCGACGGACACGCGCGGCAGGCCCTCCACCGTTGAGAAGGACCTGACCGCCCATAAGGCGAGGGTCGCGCTCAACGACAAGCAGAAGGCGCTGGCCATGCCGGCCCGCCTCGTCCTGCAGGACGTCTGGCGCGAAGGCGGACCGCTGGCCCAGCAGGCGGCCGCCGCGCTGTTCGCCATGCCGGCCACAGACGGCGACGGCGTGCTCTTGAACGCCATGCAGAACAACTCCGCGACGCGGGAAGCGTTGAGCGGCATCGCCGCCTTGCGCGCCTCGCCCGCGCTGGCGGCCGGCGCCACCGCTCGGCTCGTCTCCCAGCGGCAAAGAGCCCTCGAGGCCCTGACCGTCATGGCCAGCGATGCCCGGCGCGACCCCGCGGTGCGCAAAGCGGCGGCCGACGCCTTGGCAGCCCAGGGCCAGCGCGCGTTCTTCACCGGGGCGCCGAAGGCGCTGACCGCGGCGCTCAAGACCGAGACGGTCCCCGAGGTCCGGCAGGCCCTCATCCTCGCCCTAGCGAGGATGATCGATGCACCGATGAATCCCTACCCGGGATGGGGCATCGTCAACTCGCCGGCCTCCGAGCCCCGCCTCAAAGACGACGCGGGGGTCGTGCGCGACGCCGCGCTCGACGCCCTCATCGACGCGGCGGCCTCCGGCGACAAGACTGCTGCGGCTTCGCTCTCGACGGTCCTGCACGCCCGGGAAAGCGACGCCGTCTTTTTCCGCCTTTATTTCCTGGCATTCTCGCCGCTGGCGCCGAAAGAGACCGCCGGCCTCATCCAACAGGCCTTGGGCGTCACCGCCACGCGGAACGTGACGACGACCGGCGTCATACGGCGCTACAACGCGGAGTTGGCCAAAAAGCCTCCCCCCAACAGGCTGCCGGCCGGCGCGACGCTCCCCCCAGGGGTATACAGCACGGATAGGACGTACTGGTGGTCCGTGGCGCTGCCGGAGTACCAGCAACGCCTCGAGAGGCTGAGGCAGTTCAACCTGACCCAATCCCTGAGCGAGTCCTTCGACGCCAACTACGCATACCACTACGAGGCGTACCAGAGCTTCCTCAAGGCGCCGCCCGTCGTTCGGAAGGGCCGCTAAGCGCTTGAAGGCTCTTTTAGCCTTCGTCCTCCTCGCCGCCCCCGCAGCGGCCGGCCAGCGCCTGCTCCTCGTCGGAGGCGGCCCCCGCCCTCCCGAGGCGCTCGCGCTCTTTGGCGTCTGGGCCGGCGGCCCCAAGGCCCGCATCCTCGTCATCGCCTGGGGCAAGGAGGAGTCGAGCGGCACGTTGGCCGCCGTGCGGGCCGACTTCGCCCCCCTGTCCCCCGCCGCCGTCGAGGCCGCCCCCCAGCCGCCGCTCAGCGCCGAGTCCCGCGCGGCTTTCCTCGCCCAGCTCTCCCAGGCCACCGCGGTCTTCTTCGGCGGCGGCGACCAGAGCCGCATCATGGACGTCCTGGCCGACGCCCCGCTGGCCGAGGCCCTGCGCGGGAGGTACCGCGCCGGCATCCCGTTCGGCGGCACCAGCGCCGGTACCGCCATCATGTCCCCGGTGATGATCACCGGCGAGGGCGAGCCCGAGTCCCTCGATGCCGCGCGCTACGGGACCCGCGGCGGCCTGGGGCTTTTGCCCGGCGCCATCCTCGACCAGCACTTCCTCAAGCGCCAGCGCGCCAACCGCCTGCTGGCCCTGATACTCGCCGGGAAGTCGGAGCTGGGGCTTGGCATCGACGAGGGCGCCGCCCTGGCCGTGGAGGACGGACGCCGGGCCCGCGTCTTCGGCGGCTCCGTCCTGGCAGTCGTCCGCGAGCGCGACGGGCGGCTCATCCTCGACGCCCTGGCGCCCGGCAGCGCTTACGACGTGAACAAGCGGAGGCGTCTATGAAGGAATTGGCCGCTCTGAAAGCCGCCGTCCGGCGCTTCGCCAAGGCAAGAGACTGGGACCAATTCCACACCCCGAAGAACCTAGCCATGGCGATGTCGGTGGAGGCCTCCGAGGTGGCGGAGATCTTCCAATGGCTGACCGCCGCGCAGAGCGCGCGTCTCAAGCCCTCGGCGCGCGAGGCGCTGGCCGACGAGCTGGCCGACGTCTACATCTATCTGCTGCGGCTGGCCGACAAGACCGGCATCGACCTCTTGGCCGCGTCCCGCGCGAAGATGAAGAAGAACGCCCTCAAGTACCCGGTAGGCAAGAGCCGGGGGCTGGCCAAGAAATACACCGAACTCTAAGCTTGGTGGTGGCGGCCCCGGCTGTCCTGCCAGATCAGGCGGCCGTCCTCGCGCAGGGTGTAGTTGGTGACCCCTTCCCCGACCTTGACCTCGTTTTTGTAGAGGTTCGCCCAGGAATCCAGCCAGGCGATGTCCCCCGTGCGGTCGCAGAGCGACCAGCGCGAGGACTGCCCTAGTTCCGCATCGTCCTTGTGCAGGCGCCCCCAGGAGTCGGTCCAGGCCACGACGCCAGTGCGGCCGGAGATGAGGAACTGCTGGGCCCGCCCCAACTGGGCGGCGTTCTTATGGAGCATCCCGCCGTAGTCCAGCCAAGCGACGTCGCCGGTGTGGGAGGCCATGCTCGAGCGCTGAGCGCGCCCCAGCGCCTGGCGATTGCGGCTCAGCAGACCCGAATGGTCGGTCCAGAGGACGTCGCCGGTGACCAGCGAGATGTCGTAGGCCGCCGCCCGCCCCAGCGCCTCGCGGTCGGCGCGCAGCGTGCCGGTGGTGTCGAGCCAGGCCACCGTCCCGGTGCAGGACGCCTTGTAGGACTGCGCCCACCGGCCGAGCTCCTGGCCGTCCTTATAAAGGATGCCGTTCTGGATGTAGACGACAGGAAGGCTGGCACAGGTCTCCGGCAGTTCGGCCGGGCGGACGAAGGCGGCCTTGCGGCGTTCCATGACCCGGGCGGCCTTGCCGAGATTGGGACGGAGGGCGTTAAAGGCCTCCGAGAGCGCGGCGGTCTGCGCGGCGGCCTCGAGACCCACGGCGACGAGCGATAACGCTAGAGCGATTGCTTTCATATTCCTCCATGGACGGCCCGGATATTGTAACCCGAAAATAGGTCCAAGGACCTGCGTGCAATCTGGGCCCAAGGGAGGTTACTTTGGAACGCCTGCCCGCCTATCCTTAGGACATGAAGCTCCTCCTCGCCCTGGCCTTGGCCTTGCCGACTGCCGCCCGAGAGGATGAGGCCCCGGAACCCGAGACGCTGGCCCAGCGCGCCTGCGGCCGGAAGACCGTGCGCATCACCATCGACCCCACCGAGCCCGGCGCCGGCGCGCGCGAGGACGCCCATGCCATCAGGACGGCGTTGGACGGAGCGGTCAAGACCAAGGCGTATCGCGACGGCAGCCGCACCCTGACCTGGCGGCGCGGCGAGACCACGCCCGCCCAGTGCCGCGACCTCCTCGACGCCTTCGCCATGCGCTTTCCGGGACGCTTGCGCGTCATCGACCCCCGCCATGAGCTCCGGGGCTGGGCGATGGCCGCGGCCGGCAAGCGCGCGCGCGGCACGGTGCTGAAGGTCAGCTCCAGCCTCGAGGACCCCGACGCGGAGCCCGGCGCGGCCCCGTCGGCCTCGCGCATCGCCGGACTCTTCGACGGCCCGCGGACGAGCCGCGCCGACGACACCGAGCCCATCCTGGCTTCCTTCGCGGCGCCGGCCGCGTCTCCCGAATGGCGCGACGCCCTGGCCGGCACGCCGGCCGCCAGCCGCTATCCGTCGCCGCTTCCCAACTCTTTCCAACGCCAGAGCGGCGCGCCGCCCCTGCCGGGCGCCACCGCCGCCGGCGAGAGCTGGACCGACTGGGCCGGCCGCGGCCTCTCCTCCGCTCGCTCCGCCGCCGGCGACGCCGCGACCTCCCTCTCCCAGTCGGCCTCGGACGCCTATCAGACCGCCGGGCGCTACGCCTCCGACGGCCTGAACTGGGCTCAGGACAACCTCCTCAAGGCGCCGCTGGCCCATTTCACGCGCATCACCTCGCGCTTCGGCCGGCGCTTCCACCCGATCAAGAAGTCCTGGAAGCACCACAGCGGCGTCGACTACGCCGCCCCCCACGGCACCGCGGTGGAGAGCGCCGGGGACGGCGTCGTGCTCTCGGCCGGGTGGAACGGCGGCTACGGCAAGTGCATCACCGTCCGCCACCCCTCCGGCACGCGGACCCTCTACGGCCACCTCTCCTCGATCGGCGTCGTCGCCGGCCAGCGGGTGACGCGCGGCCGCGTCATCGGCCAGGTCGGCTCCACAGGCCAGTCCAGCGGCCCCCACCTCCACTACGAGGTGCGCCAAGGCGGCGTGGCCGTCGATCCCCTCCAAATAGCCACGCTGTAGCCCGCAAACAAGCCGGGTCTCCCGCCCCAGGCCGGCCAAGGCCCCTGGGCACTAGTCGCGTTGGGCCCTCTGCCGTATCCTGGTACCACGAGGTGGCTATGAAACCGAATCCCCTTCCGATCCTTCTCGCCGCATACGCCCTGAGCCTGGCCGCGGACGCCCGCGCCGGTTGGGGCGCCGACGGCAACGAGAGCATCACCGTCCAGGACCTCAAGAGCCTCTCCAAGATCGGCGGAAACGAGGAGAAGAACTGGAAGAAGATCGTCGTCCTGCTCGAGGAGACCCAGCGCAACGAGGCAGCCCTCCAAGAGCTGCGCCGGCGCCGCGCGGAACGCGACGCGGCCCGGGGCTCGCGCTCCGAGCCCGCCTCGGCCCTGCAGGAGCTCGCCGGCAGCGCCGGCCCGACCGCGCCCGCCGCCGTCCCCGCCGTGCCCGAGGCGGGACCGCTCATGGCGCGGAGCGGGGAGCGGTTCAGCGCCGAGGAGGAGGAGCTGCGCCGCAACATCCAAGCCTACGTCAACACGCGGGTGCGCACCCCCGAGATCCGCCCCTGGGTGTCCAGGTATCTCCTGACCGCCGCCCGTCACAGCGGAGGCAACGAGGTGGTCCGGGAGCACGTCGCCTACCTCCGCCAAGGGCTGGCCAGCCGGGGAGGCGCCCTCCCGACCATAGAGATCGGGGCGATGCCCGACGCCAATACCTACGGGCTGTATACCTCCGGGATCCGGCAGATCGCGCTGCGCGAGGGCATGCCCTGGCAGCTGTTCGCCACCGTCCTCGACCACGAGCTGCTGCACTCGCTCGATGACAACCACGACCAGCGCAACCGCGGCGGCACGCCGATATCCCTGAACTGGCACCGCGACCGCGGGGACAACATCTTCGCCGCCCGCGAGGGCCGCGGCGGCAGCCGCCAGCCCGGGACCCTCCAGACTCAGCCCAGCGAAGGCTCCGAGCCGCCGGGAAGCGCGCCGGAGGGGCAGGACGCGCAGCAGTTCAACGCCGAGTTCGCCGAGACCCTGGCCTGGCGCAACGCCTCCTGCGCCGCCGAGAGCTCTCCCTTGATCTCCGAGGTCGTGCGCTGCATGTAGCCGTACTACGGCGTTTGCCCGCCCCGCGCCGAAAGCGATATCATCGGCGCATGAACGACTTCGAACGCCGCCACGTTTCGCCCGATGAAGCCGAGCAGCAGGCCATGCTCGCCGCGCTGGGCTATCAGTCGCTGGACGCCCTGATGGACGCGGCTGTCCCCAAGTCGATCCGGCTTTTCGCCCCCCCCGTCCTTCCCGAGGCCTTGAGCGAGCAGGAAGCCCTGGCCGAACTGCGCGCGCTGGCGGCCAAGAACCAGGTCTGGCGCTCCTACATCGGCGCCGGCTACCACGGCACCTTCACCCCCGGGGTCATCCTGCGCAACGTCCTCGAGAATCCCGGCTGGTACACGCAATACACCCCCTACCAGCCCGAGATCTCCCAGGGCCGTCTCGAGGCCCTGCTGAACTTTCAGACCATGGTCTCCGACCTGACCGGCCTGCCGGTGGCCAACGCCTCCCTGCTCGACGAGGCCACAGCCGCCGCCGAGGCCATGGCCCTGGCCTTCGCGGTCAAGGGCGGTCCCGACCGGCGGAGCTTCCTGGCCGCGGCCGACGCCCATCCCCAGACCTTGGCCGTTCTGCGCACCCGGGCCGAGCCGCTGGGCATCGAAGTCATGACGACGGCGCCGCGCGACTTCGACTTTTCCAAGTCCCCGTTCGGCGTCCTGCTCCAGAACCCGTCCACCGACGGCGCCGTGCGCGACTACTCCGCGCTGATCGCGCGCGCCCGAGAGGCCGACGCCTTCACCATCGTGGCCTGCGACCTCTTGGCTCTCACGCTCATTAAATCCCCCGGGGAGCTCGGCGCCGACTGCGCCGTCGGCTCCTCCCAGCGCTTCGGCGTCCCGCTGGGCTTCGGCGGTCCGCACGCCGCCTTCATGGCCGTGACCGACGCCGCCAAGCGCCTCATCCCCGGACGCCTGGTCGGCGTGTCGCGCGACGCCAAGGGGAACCCCGCCCTGCGGCTTTCCCTACAGACCCGGGAACAGCACATCCGCCGCGAGAAGGCCACGAGCAACATCTGCACCGCGCAGGTCCTGCTCGCCGTCATGGCTTCGATGTACGCGGTCTACCACGGTCCCGAAGGCCTCAAGGCCATCGCCGAGCGCGTCCGCGGCCTGACCCTGTCGCTGGCGGCGGCCCTGCGCAAGCGCGGCTTGGCGGTCTCGGCCGAGACGGCGTTCGACACCGTAAAGCTCACGCTGCCGGAACCCGCGCGAAAAGCCGCGCTCGAGCGCGCCGATGCCAAGCGGATCAACCTGCGCCGTTTCGACGACGGCGCGCTGGGGATCGCCCTCGATGAGACCGTCACGGCCGCGGACCTCGCCGACCTGGCCGCGCTGTTCGACGCGGGCGCTCCCGGCCCCGAGGTCGCGCCCGTCCCCCGCGACCTGGCCCGCGCCGCCGCGTTCCTGACCCACCCGGTCTTCAACAGCTACCACTCCGAGCACGAGATGCTGCGCTACATCCGCCGCCTCGAGGCCAAGGACCTGTCGCTGACCACCTCGATGATCCCGCTGGGCTCCTGCACGATGAAGCTCAACGCCACCAGCGAGATGCTGCCGGTCTCCTGGCCGGCGTTCGCCGGGCTCCACCCTTTCGCCCCCGCCGCGCAGACGGCGGGCTACGCCGAGCTCTTCACCCAGCTCGAGGCCTGGCTCTCGGCCATCACGGGCTTCTCTGCCGTCTCTCTGCAGCCCAACGCCGGCTCGCAGGGCGAATACGCGGGACTGCTCGTCATCCGGGCCTACCACAAGGCCCGCGGCCAGGCCAGCCGCAACGTATGCCTGATCCCCCAGTCGGCGCACGGCACCAACCCCGCCTCGGCCGCCATGGTGGGCATGAAGATCGTCATCGTGGCCTGCGACGCCCAGGGCAACATCGACCTGGCCGACCTCGAGGCCAAGGCCCGCGAGCATTCCAAGGACCTGGCCTGCCTCATGGTCACCTACCCCTCCACGCACGGCGTCTACGAGGAGCGCATCAAGGACGTCTGCCGCATCGTCCACGACAACGGCGGCCAGGTCTACATGGACGGCGCCAACCTCAACGCCCAGGTCGGCTGGACCCGGCCGGGTGAGATCGGCGCGGACGTCTGCCACATGAACCTGCACAAGACCTTCTGCATCCCGCACGGCGGCGGCGGCCCCGGCATGGGTCCCATCGGCGTGGCCGCGCATCTGGCCGAGTTCCTGCCCGGCCATCCCCTGGTCAAGACCGGCGGGGCCAAGGCCGTGGGCGCCGTCTCGGCCGCTCCCTGGGGCAGCGCCGGAATCCTGCCGATCTCGTGGATGTACATCCGCATGATGGGCGGCGCGGGCCTCAAGCGCGCCACCGCGGTGGCCATCCTTAACGCAAACTACGTGGCCAAGCGCCTTGGGCCCCTTTACCCGGTGCTCTACAAGGGCGGCTCGGGCCTGGTGGCCCACGAGTGCATCCTGGACCTGCGCGGCCTCAAGGCCTCGGGGATCAGCGTCGACGACGTGGCCAAGCGGCTCATGGACTACGGCTTCCACGCCCCGACCATGTCCTTCCCGGTGACGGGGACCCTCATGGTCGAGCCCACCGAGTCCGAGTCCAAGGCCGAGCTCGACCGCTTCATCGAGGCCATGACCCGCATCCGCGCCGAGATCGCCGAGGTCGAGAACGGGACGCTCGACAAGCTCGACAACCCCTTAAAGAACGCCCCCCACACCGCAGGAGACGTCACCGCCGACGTCTGGGAGCGCAAGTACGGCCGCGAGCGGGCCGCCTTCCCCGCCCCCTGGCTGCGCCGCCACAAGTACTGGCCCTCGGTAGGCCGGGTCGACGCCCCCTTCGGCGACCGCAACCTGGTCTGCGCCTGCCCGCCCATTGAGGAATATATCCAATAAAGAGGTTGACTAATACTAATTTACGATGTAAATTAGTATAGTGTACTCTCGATTACTGTCAATTCCTCCCCAGCACAGCTTTTTTCTATTTGGACCCCGGCTTACCGGTAAAAGCACCTTACTGCGCCAGAGTTTTCCGGCCAATGAGACATTCACCGTCGACCTGCTTGAGACCGGCACCCTCCAACGCTACCTGGCCGAACCGCGCACCCTAGAACGCGAGTTGGCTGCCTCTCCCCGCAAGAGGGTCGTCATCGATGAGGTCCAACGCGCGCCGGCCCTCCTCGATGAGGTCCACCGACTCATGGAATCATCGGGCCGCGAGGTGCAATTTGTCATGAGCGGCTCGAGCGCGCGCAAGCTCAAACGCGCGCGCGCCAACTTGCTCGGCGGCCGCGCTTGGACTCTGCAGCTGCACCCCTTAAGCTGGAGGGAGTTAGGCCCGGATTTCGACCTCGTACGCGCGCTTTCCTTCGGCACCTTGCCGAAGGCCTACTCCTCCCCCGACGAAGAGGCGCGGGAGGACCTACGCGCCTATGTCGAGGCCTATGTGGCCGAGGAAGTCCAAGCCGAGGCTCTGGCCCGGAACCTCGGCGCTTTCCTCAGGTTCCTGCCGTTAGCCGGCGGCGAGAGCGGCCGCATCCTCAACGCCACGGCCTTGGGACGCGAGATCGGCGTCAACTATAAGACCATCCAAGAATATTTCCGCATTTTGGAAGACACCCTTCTGGGATTCCTGCTCGACCCCTACGCGAAATCGGCGCGCAGAAGGCTGACCCGGCATCCAAAGTTCTATTTCTTCGACACGGGAGTCCTGCGGGCGATAACTAAAAGCCTCGCCGTCCCCGTCGAACCCAGGTCCCCGCAATTCGGAGTCCTCTTCGAGCACCATTTCATCAACGAGGTCCGGCGGCTGAACTCCTACGGGCGGCTCGACTTGGCCCTCTCGTTTTATCGCACTGACGCCGGAGCGGAGGTCGACCTCGTCATAGCGCGCGCCGGACGGCCGCCTCTGGCCGTAGAGATCAAGGCCACGGAACGGCCGGCCCCCGCCCATTGTTCCGGCCTCCTTTCATTCGCGGAATTGGAACCGCATGCCGAACTAGCCATCGCCTGCCTCGTGGAGAGGCCTCAACAATTCCGTTTCGGCGCGAAGACCGTGTCCGTCCTCCCATGGCGGGAGTGCCTGGAGCGAATCCAGTCCTGACCAGGCCCGCGCTAGGGGACGACCGGGTAATCGGGACGGTCCGCGACGCGGACCTTCAGCGCGCGGGCGGCTTCCAGGCGCGCGGGGTCCAAGGGAGAGAGGCTTTCCATGGATAGCGACTCGCCGTTAGGCGCGAAGATATAGGCCGAGCCGTCGTACTCCCAGGCCGGGTCGCGGCCCGAGCGGTTGACGGCCGCCGCGTAGGCCTGGGTCAAGATGGCGTGGGCCGCGCAGAGCGTGCGGTATTGCTCGGTCTTGTGCGGGCCGCCGACCCAGCAGGAAGAGATCAAGAGGAGGTCCACCCCCGCCTTCGCGTAGGCGTGGAACAGCGCGGAGAAGCGCACGTCGAAACAGACCGCCAGGCCAACCTTCCAGCCTCGATAGTCGAAGACCGTCCCCCGCGCCCCGGCCGTGTAGGCGGCCGACTCCGGGTTCGCGCCCAAGGTGAACAGATGGGTCTTGCGATAGAGCCCGGCGACCTTCCCGGCCGGGTCGATGACGGCCAGCGCGTTGAACGGACGGCTCGGGTCGGCGGGATTGCGCTCGGGGAAGCCCGCGGCGATGCCGACCCCGAGGCTCCGCGCCAAGGCGCGCAGGGCCCCCGCCGGGCCGTCGTCGACGGAGAATGAGGCGGGCTCCTTGGTGACGAAGCCGGTGAGGGTCAGCTCGGGGAACAGGAAGAGGCGCGACTCGGGCGGCGTCTCGGGCGAGGCCTCGAGCCGCGCCCGGACCTCGGCCTCGATGGCCTTGAGGTTGGCCGCCGGGTCGTTCCAGGCCAGGTCCAGCGGCACCGGCTCGACGGACAGCGGGAGCCGCGCCATCAATACTCCGGCTTGAGCCGAGCCAGCGCGGCCTCGAAGCGCTCCTGGAACGCCAAGTCGAGCACGTCGGCGCAGACCGCGTAGCGGATGAGGGGAGAGCCGTCGGCGGCGCGGAAGTGCACCCCCACCAAGCCGGCCTCCGCTATGACGCGGCGGTTGAACGCCTCGTGGGCGTTCTCCGCGGGCAGGTCCGCCCCCAAGACCCGGCGCGGCACGCGCCAGAGCGTGAAGAAGCCGGCTTCGGTGGGACAGGCCGGGACCAGGCCGGCGGCCTTGAGGCGGGGGATGACGTAGTCGAGGCGGCGGCGGTAGAGCCCGCGCAAGGCGGCCAGATCCGCGCGCGCGCCCGCGGCGTCCTTGAAGTACTCTCCGTAGGCCGCCATGACGTGCGGCACCGGGCCGGACTCCGTGTTGCCTTTGACGAGGATGAAGTCCTCGACGAAGTCCTTCGACCCGACCAGGGCGCCGAGCCGGGCCCCCGGGTCGTTGAACGATTTGGAGACCGAGTAGAGCTCGGCCCACTCGAGCTCGGGGAAATCCTTGGCGACGGCCGCCAGCGGCACGCTGGCGTCCTCGGTCAGGCCGGCGTAGGCCGCGTCGTTGACGAGCCGTGAACCGCGCTCGAGGCACCAGCCGATGAGGGCCCGCCATTCCTCGGCCGAGGCTCCCACCGCCGCCGGATTCCCGGGCCGGATGACGTAGACCAGGTCGGGACGGACCCCCGCGGGCATGCGGGCCAGGTTCAGGCGCATGCCGTCCTCGGGCGAGAGCGGCCAGACCACGCGCTCCGCCCCGAGATAGGCGTCCGACCAGGTGCCGATGACGTCGTAGGCGGGGAGGTTCGAGACCACCTTGAAGGTCCCGCGCCGCGCCTTGTCCGGAAGGTGCAGGCCGCAGGCCAGCGGGATGAGCGCCCCCGCCGTCTTGATGCCGGGGATGGGCACGCAGCGCAGGTGAGCGTGGTCGGAGACCTCGATCCCGCCGTGGAGCTCGACCATGGCCCCCGCGAAGCCGTTGATGTCGTTGTCCTCGGCGTAGGTGTGGTAGGCGTAGCCCGGGTCGCGCGCGAAGCGGGCCTTGAGGCCCAAGACCGACGCCGGCGGCACCCCGTCGGGGTTGCCGAGCGAGAGGTTCAGCGCTTTCCGGCCGGCCTTCGCCTCATATTCGCGGATGAGGACGTAGATGAGCTGGAAGAGGTTGATGCCGGAAGCCGGGATGCGCCTCATGCCAGGGCCTCCTCGGGTATGTCGGCTCTCTTGAGCACGAGCCCGTCGGCGAGCACGACCATGCGCTCGATGGCGTTCTCGAGCTGGCGGACGTTGCCCGGCCAGCGCGCGCCCTGCAGAGCCTTGAGCGCCGCGGGCTCGAGCTCGAGGGCCGGCCGGGAGTTCTTCTCCGCGGCGCGGGCCAGAAAGAAGAGCGCCAGGTCCGGGATGTCCTCGCGGCGCTCCCGCAAGGGCGGCAGGAGGATGGGCACGACGTTGAGCCGATAATAAAGGTCCTCGCGGAACCGCCCGTCGGCCACGGCCTTCTTGAGGTCGGCGTTGGTGGCGGCCACGACGCGCACGTCGGCGGTCAGGGTCCCGGAGCCGCCGACCCGGTCGAACTCGCCGGACTGCAGGACCCGCAGGAGCTTGACCTGCATCGCCGGGCTCATCGTCCCGGCCTCGTCGAGGAACAGCGTCCCGCCGTCGGCCAGCTCGAACTTCCCGGCCTTCTCGCGCACCGCCCCGGTGAAGGCCCCTTTCTCGTGGCCGAAGAGCTCGGCCTCCAGCAGGTCCTCGGGGACGGCGCCGCAGTGGACCTTGACGAAGGGCTTGTCCTTGCGGGCGCTGGCTTGGTGGATGGCCGCCGCCACGAGCTCCTTGCCGGTGCCGGTCTCGCCCAGGATGAGGATGGACGCGTCGGAGGGGCCGGCCTTCGCGATCAGAGCATAGACCTTCTCCATCGCCGGGCTGGCGCCCACCAGCGGCCGGGCCCCCGAGGCCGGGGGCATGACCCACTCCTTCTGCTCGAGGCGCCCGGCGGAGAGCGACTGCGCCACCGCGCGCTTGAGCTCGTCGTAGTCGAGCGGTTTGGGGATGAAGTCCTGTGCCCCGGCCCGCATCGCCTCCACGGCGTCGCTGAGGGACCCGAAGGCCGTCATGATGATGACCGGGGTGGCCGGGCTCTTCCTCTTGGAGTCCTTGAGGACGTCGAGCCCGCTGCCGTGGGGCATGCGGAGGTCGGTCAGGACCAGGGCCGGCCGGCGCGCCAGGGCGGCGCGGCCTTCCGCGGCGTCCTTGGCCAGCTCCACGGACCAGCCCTGCGCCTCGAGGAAGGCCTTGAGCACCTTGCGGTGGTTGGCCTGGTCCTCCACGACGAGGATGAGGGGCTTTTCGTCGCTCATTGGTAGAAATCTGGCGCCGGTATCCGTTTGGACCCGGTTTCCAGAAACCCCCTTTCAAACCGTGCTGGCGGATTTCCCGCACACGGCTTAACGATGGTCTTCATTGCGCAGCGTGCGCGGTCCCAGGATACCGTAT
>JACPXC010000007.1 GCA_016196755.1 Elusimicrobiota bacterium | reverse complement strand
TACTTCTTGGCCTGCGCCAGGCCCTTCTTGGCCAAGACCGTGGTGATCGCCGCGGTCAGGGTCGTCTTGCCGTGGTCGACGTGCCCGATCGTCCCGATGTTCACGTGGGGCTTGGTGCGCTCGAATTTTGCCTTGGCCATGGTTTATGTCCCTCGCAGAGCCCGCCTCAGGGCGGGATGATTAGTCGAATACTACTATTTATCCTTTGTCCTTCGAATCCAAGCTGGGGATGGGAATCGAACCCACGACCTTCTCCTTACCATGGAGATGCTCTGCCAACTGAGCTACCCCAGCGACGAAAAACGACGAAAAATCTTGCAGATCTGGAGCGGGCGATGGGAATCGAACCCACGTGTCGAGCTTGGAAGGCTCGCGTTCTACCATTGAACTACGCCCGCGAAAATAACAAAGAACGGCGCCCGCTCCTGCGGCGATTAAAAACGACCCCCGGCGGCTGCCAGGTGTCGTGACCTAATAATAGGAAAAGGCGGCCGGGAAGTCAAGGTGACGAAGATGGCGTGGCATCCGCGCGGCGGATGGACTATACTCGGGATATCATGCCCAACGAAGACACCATTTTCCTCAAGACCAGCGTCGACGTCCTGTCGTTCTTCGACCCGGAGCAGCTGCGCCGCATAACGCCCGACATCGAGCGGCACACCTACAAGAAGGACGAGACCGTCATCTTCAAGGGCCAGATCACCGACGGCTTCTACATCGTCAGGAAGGGCAAGGTGAACGTGCTCCTCAAGCCCAAGCCCGGGACGACGGAGGCGGCCGCGCCGATCCCGCTGGGGACGGGGGATTTCTTCGGGGAGATGTCGATCCTCGAGGAGACCGCCGCCACGGCGGCGATCAAGGCCGCCGAGGACGGCACCGAGATCCTGACCATCCCGTCGGGGAGCTTTCAGAAGCTCCTGGATATGCAGCCTCTCCTCAAGAAGGGCCTGCTCGACAAGATCGCCAAGCGGCGCCCACCTAAGAAGTAGACTATCCGGGCATGGCCGGCCTGGGCGCGCTCAAGAAGAAGCTCCTCTACGTCTACGAGGGCCCGGAAGCCGTCATCGAGTTAGAGAGTGCGGCGCCGCTTCCTCCCGACCGGCGCGGGCGCTGGCAGGCCTTTCTTTCGGGTGACGGCTGGGGTTCTAGGGTCTCCTTCAACCCGGTCGCCCTGGTGTTCGGGCCGCTGTGGTATCTGATCAACGGCATCTACCTTAAACCCATCCTACTCGCCTCGGTCGACGTCGTATTGGCGGTCGCGTGCTCCGTCCTCGGCCTGGGCTCGCTGGGCACCCTCGGGGCCCTGACGCTATGGGTCTACCCGGGCCTCTTCGGCGAATGGGATCGATACCTGGTGATGGTCCATGGGGAGAGCCTCTGGCCGGAGCTTCCCTACAAGGTCTGGGGCTGGCCGGCGTGCGGCACGGTTGTTTTCGCGGTGCTACTGTTCTTTTTCTACGTCACCGCCGGTTCCGCCTTGTTTTTCATGTCCCTGCTGGGCGGCTTGCCCGGACCGAAGCCCTAGAACGGCGAGAGCTGCGTGGGCTCGTGGGAGCGCCTGCGCTTGATCTCCTCGAGCGCGCGCCGTTCCTCATCGATCTCGTGCTCGGTCCGGAACCCCAGGCGCCGGAGCGCGGGCACCGGCGGGCACCAGCCCTGCAGGGCGTGCAGCATCAGGAAGCTCGCGACCATGCCGGGGAAGGCGTAGAAGCGGCTGTTGACGAAACGTCCCAGCAGCAGCCCCAGTAGGACGGCGCCGGCGGCATTGGCCTCGATGGCTCGCTCGATGTCCCATTCGCGGTCGAGCTCCTCGAGCCGGCGCTTGCGCTCCGCCTGGGGGGCCTTGGCGTAGCGGCTGATACGGCGCTCCATCGCGTCGCGGATGCGGGCGTTGACGCGCGGAGAGGTGTGCTCCTCGACTCGAGTCGTGGTCTTGGGGAGGTTCATGACTATACGATAACCCCGGAGTCGGCGCGGCGGTATGGCGACGAGGAAACGCTTTTATCTCGCTAAACTGTCCTAGCGTCGGCGTAGCCGTACGACTGTGACGATGTCGGTGGGTAAGAAGCCGGGATCGTTCGGCTTCGGCTTGTAGTAGGACTTCATGTCCTCGAGCATGTCTTCCCATTTGAGGCCCGGGCTGAGCCCGTTTAGCGCATCGCGTCCGACGCGGGAGTAGGGAAGCTCTTCGAGTGACTCGATCTCGATCGGCAGAGTCGCCGGGGCGTCCGCATAGGTTGGTTTGATCTCAGCGGGGCCGACCTTGAGCCAAGGGCTTTTGCCGCGGCGGATGTAGACCGTGCTCTCGCCGCTGACGTACTTGCCATGCGCGATCGGGCTCGCCATGTAGAGCCTGTTGCCGTCGAGGGCCCCACCCGGGCGGGCGAGCCAGGACTTCAGGACCTTGGTGTTCGCAAGGCTCCGGGTGATCGCGGTCTTCGTGCCCGTCAATTCGACGAAAATGTTAGAGCCCGATCCGTTGAACGAGTAATGGTAGTCGCGTTTGACGCCAGCATTGTCGGCAGCGCCGAGAACGGGGATCAGGGTTTCGACGGCTGCCTTGTGGGCGCGCGACCCCTGACGGAAGAGGCGTTCGAGCTTGGCTCCGCGCCTCAGAGATGCAGCCACGGCCGAATCGATCGTTTTGCCGTCGAGTTGAACGAAGAGCGTCAGCTTCTTGTTGCCGCGAGTCGATCTCCAGACGTTGCGGTCAGCCGCGATGATAGCGGCATCGAGTGTCGTCGCTGCGGATGGGGAAGCGACGAACGACGTGTTGTTCGGCTGCGTGGTTTCGTCGAATGCCGAAGCCAAAAACGAGTACAGCTCCGTGTAGTCGCCGGACTTGGCGGCGGCTTGTCTGCGGCTCTCGAATGCCGTGCCTTGATCCTTCAGAAACGCGGTCGTCGCCTCGCCCGAACCGTCGGTTCTCACCCAGCCGGCGTGCGGGGCTACTTCGCTCACGATGGCGACGCCGGTCGGCGTCGGTATGACCGCGATCGGGCCCAACTCGACTAGCGGTCGCGCCACGGCCAAGAACCCGGGAATCGAGGCCGCCGGCAAATGCGGGACGGCGGCGAGCTTGATAGTTGAGCCGCCTTGAAAGCGCACGGCGGCGACGTTGGCGCCGGCAGGGGCCGCGGCGCCGAGAATCAATAGAAGGGCGAGAGATCGTACCATGAAGAGAACTTATTCAATTACGCCATGCGCGTTCGTGGGTCCTAGGGGGCAAGCGCCCCAGCTTTTTGACCTATGGCAGTCGGGTTAATGGGTTTGATGCGCCCGGGCGCGGTAGGATGGATTTAGCGCCGGTTTGTTCACGTTCGAAAAATGGACACAACGTCGGACACCCGTGACGCCCAGTCGAGCCAGGCGAAAGAATGATGTTATACTGTGTCACCGCTTTCGGGCAGTTAGCTCAGCGGTAGAGCGCCGTCCTCACACGACGGATGTCATAGGTTCAAATCCTATACTGCCCAAATTTCGCAAGAAACCCTCCGAAAGGAGGGTTTCTTATTCTAGCGTCCGGCGTCTTGACAAAACATAACCAGTTATATAAATTGTAATTTAAAAATGAAGGCTGCAATGACCATCGACATCGTAAAACAGCTCGGTTATCTGACTCTCGGCACGCGGCTCAAGCGCCTGGGTGAACGTCTGCAGGCGGACACTCAGCGCGTCATCGAGGCCTGCGATCTCCGCGTGCCCGCAGCGCAGTTTCCGTTCTTGGCGGCGATCGATCGGCAGGGGCCTTTGGCGATCGGTGAGCTGGCTCGCTCGGTCGGCGTGACGCAGCCGGGCGCCACGAGGGCGGTCGGGCTGCTGGTCAAGGCCGGGCTTGTGACCGTGGAGTCGTCCAGCGACGATCAGCGCCGCAAGAAGGCGAGTCTCACGACCGCAGGTAGGCGGCTCGTCGCAGCGGGAAAGAGGACAGCATGGCCCATGATCGAGAGTGCGGTGCGCGACCTATGCCGGGAGCTAGACGGCTCGCTTCTCGACCAGCTTGCGGCGATCGAGGACGGCCTCCTGGCGCGGCCCCTTCATAGACGGGTCGAGGCCATGCGCGAGGGGGAGCGATGAGCCGGCACGTCCTCGACCGGCCGATTTGGACCGCTCTGACGACTCGGCAGTCCCAGGTGTCCGTCGGCGGCGGCCGGGCCCGCCGGTTCGCTCCGGGCATCGGGCCTTTGGCCTCGGCCTGCGACGACAGCGCGCAGAGTCTAGCGGCGTTGGAGGAGCTGATCCCGGCAGATGGCAGCCTCATCTTGCTGCAGGCTGATCCAATCGTGCTGCCTCCATCCGCGGAAGCCGCGATGACGGCGTCAGGCGTCCAGATGGTCCTCGAGAGCCTGCCCCCCGCGCCGGATCGGCTCGATAGTCGAATCGAGCGTCTCGGCGATGAGGACGTGCCGGCGATGGTCGCATTGGCCGGACTCACGAAACCGGGGCCGTTCGAACCAGGCACGCCGCGGTTGGGCGACTTCTGGGGCATTAGGGAGAACGGCGTGCTTCTGGCCATGGCCGGTGAGCGGATGAAGCAACCGGGATATGCGGAGGTGAGCGGCGTCTGCACGCACCCGGACGCTCGCGGCCGGGGCTTCGCCCGAGCTCTTTCGGCCGCCGTGGCCGAACGCATACTCGATCGTGGGGAGACGCCCTATCTACACGCCTATGCTTCGAATACGGCCGCGATTCGGCTCTATGAGTCGCTCGGCTTCAGGCTGCGGCGCCCGATGCACGTGGCTGTCCTGGCCCGCCCTCGAGGAACAGTGTGCGCGTAGGATAGGCGAAGTCGAGGCCGCGCTTGCGCACGTCCGCGACCAGTTCCAACAGCAGGCGCTGCTGCGCGTCCATATGCTTGTTGTAGTCCGCGTCGAGGATGTAATACACGACTTCGAAGTCGAGCGATGACTCGCCCAGGCCGCTGAAGTGCGCTCGGTCGAATCGCAAGGTCTTGTCCTTCTCCACCAAGCCGCGCACCGCGGCGGGCATCTCCGCCAACGCGGCGTCCGGGGTCGAGTAGAGCAAGCCGAAGTTCAGCACGACCCGTCGTTCCTGCATCTTCTTGTAGTTGCGGATCGTAGACGAGGTCAGCTTCGAGTTGCCCATCACGAGCAGTTCGCCCGACAACGAGCGCAGGTGCGTCGTCTTGATGCCGATGCGCTCGACCGTCCCTTTGAAATCATCGATGATGATGAAATCCCCGACGACGAACGGCTTGTCGAGGTGGATAGCCGTGGCCGAGAACAGGTCCCCGAGCACGGCCTGGGCCGCCAACGCCACGGCGATGCCGCCGATGCCCAGGCCCGCTATCATCGAGGACACGTCGATCCCCAGATTGTCCAGGACGAAGAGCCCGGTCAGCATCCACAATAGGCCGCGCAGAAGCAGCGAGACGGTCTTCGCCGTATCCTTGCTCGACTGGTCGGCAGCGGGACCCGCCATCACGCGCCGCACCCCGTAGTCGACGCCAAGCCGCAGCATCGTCAGCGCGCGATAGGCCAGCGTCACGATCACGACCGATCTCAGGAAATGGTTGACCCGCGGGTCGAGGCCCAGCGGGCGCGTCGCGAAATAGAACGCGACGAGATAGTATTCGGGCGCTCGGACCATGCCCAGCACCTGGACGGCGAAATCGTCGAGATCGGTCACCGTGCGGCCGGCCAGGGAGTTCAGGCGCGCCAACAACAGGCGCCGGGTGCCCAGGAAGGCGGCGACAACGGCCGCGAACGTGAAGGCCGCGAGCGCGTAAGCCATCAAGCTGTTCCCGAAGTAGACGCGCCTGAGAACCTCGAACTCGAGCATCGCGTCGGTCGCCGCGGCGCTAGCGCGCCGATTCTCGGAGGAGTTGGGCTTCCCGGGCGGCCCAGTCGCCGGGCGTGCTCCTCTTGCCCCGGGCGATCTCGCCGGACATCAGGGCGCCGTAGAGCCGGGCCCAGCGCGCGGGCTCGATGCGCTTGCCTTTCTGGGTGAGCTGCTTCTTGAGTTGGGTCAGGCTCTTGCGGATGTCGCCGCACTCGTCGAGTGCGGCGTTGTAGAAGGTCTGAGCGTCCTTGAAGAAAGCCATCTCCGACTTATGCCTTGCGCGGGCTTGCGGGTTCATGAGTACAGGATAGCAATAGCGCTCGCGTCATGCACTGTCATAAAAAGCGACGAAGGCGTCATACCCCCGATGCCGCCGTAAACCCTATACTCGTCCATGGGGTACCCGCCCGGCCCTCAGGGGCCGTTCCGCGACGAGCTCTTGAGCATCGAGCTGCTCGAGGAGCGCGCCCGGTCGCTCGCGGCGCGCTTCACGGTCGACCCTGAGCGGAGGGCGTCCGGCGGCGTGTTCCCGCGATTCGAGGAGAACGGCCGGATGTTGGGCCGGGCCTACAGGCTGCTCGCCGATGATGTGCACCGCGGCGAGTTCGTCACGCCCGCGGCGGAGTGGCTGCTCGACAACTTCCATCTCGTCGCGGCTGAGATCCGGGAGGTTCGGCTGAACCTGCCGCGCGGCTACCATCGGCGGCTGCCGGCGCTGGCGCCGCCGGAGCTCAAGGGCGCGGCCCGCGTCTACGCTTTGGCCGTGGAGCTCCTCCGCCACAGCGACAGCCGTCTGGATCCCGCCCAGCTGCTGCGCTTCCTGAACGGATTCCAGACCGTGGCGCCCCTGACCGTCGGGGAGCTCTGGGCATGGCCGAGCATGCTGAAGCTGGCCCTCATCGAGAACATGCGGCGGCTGACGGGCGAGATCCTGGCGGCCCGCGACGCGCGGCGGGCCGCCGACGCGTATGTCGCCCGGGTCGACTCGGCCGGCCGGGGAGAGCCGCCGCCTCTGGCCCGCGAGCTCCATCTCGCGCAGGTCGTCCGGATCCTCCAGCGCGCGCGGGAGTACGGGCACAGGCTGGAGGCCGTGCGCGCGGGCCTGGACGCGCATCTGGTCGGCTCGAGCATGAGCTCCGAGGAGGCGGTCCGGGCCGAGCACGAGCGCGAGGCCATAGCACAGGTCTCGATGGCCAACGTCGTCACCAGCCTGCGGCTGGTCTCCGACATGGATTGGAGCGAGTACGTCGAGGCAGTCAGCCTCGTCGAGCGCGTCCTGCGGCGGGATCCTTCCGGGGTCTACGCGCGCATGGATTTCCGGAGCCGCGACCGCTATAGGCAGGCGATCGAGGAGCTGGCCGCGCCCGACGCGGAGGCTCAGGTCCGCACGGCCCTGCGGGCCGTCGAAAGCGCGCGCATCGCCGCCGAGACGCACGGAGCGGCCGCGCGCGCGGCCCATGTCGGCCACCACTTGATCGGCAAGGGACGCCGGGTCCTGGAAGCGGACCTGGCCTGGCGGCCCGGGCCGCTGGGGAGCCTCCGGCGCGCGCTATTTGAGCGGGCCGGTTCCGTCTATCTCGGCTCGATCGCGCTCTTGACCGGCGCCCTGATCGCGGCCGGGCTCGATTTCGCGGGCGCCGCGGGCGGAGACCTCCGGACGCGCGTCCTGCTCTGTACGCTGCTGCTCGTCCCGACCAGCGAGGCGGCCATCTCCCTCATCCAGTGGCTGGCCGCGGAGCTCGTGCCGCCGCGCCGCCTCCCGCGGCTCGACCTCATGGCGGGAATCCCCGAGGACGCCCGGACCCTGGTCGTCGTCCCTACCCTTCTTTCCAGCGTGGCGGGGGTCGCCGCCCTCGTCGAGCACCTCGAGGTGCTCGCACTCGGGAACCTGGATCCGCGGATACATTTCGCCATCCTGGGAGACTTCACGGACGCCAGCGCCAGCGAGGCCCCGGACGACGCCGCCATCGTGGAGGCGGCCCGCAGCGGCATCGCCGAGCTCAACGCGCGGCTCAGCGAAGGCCGCGGCGACCGCTTCTTCCTGTTTCATCGAGAGCGGCGCTGGAATCCGGGAGAGGGGTCTTGGATGGGCTGGGAGCGCAAGCGCGGCAAGCTCGAGGAGCTCAACCGCCTCCTGCGCGGGGCGACGGACACCGGGTTCACCGTCCAGGAGGGGAAGACGTCGGTGCTCAAGAGCGTTCGCTACTGCATCACGCTCGACTCCGACACGCGCCTTCCGCGCGACGCGGCCAAGAAACTCGTCGGCATCATCGCCCATCCGCTCAACCGCCCCCGCTACGACGCCGCCCTCGGCCGGATCACCGACGGCTACGCGATCCTGCAGCCCCGCGTCAGCGTGACCGCGTCCAGCGCCTCCGGCTCGCGTTTCGCGCGTCTCTACGCCGGGCTGACCGGGGTCGACCCCTACACGACGGCCGTGTCCGACACCTATCAGGACCTGTTCGCCGAGGGGATCTTCACCGGCAAGGGCCTCTACGACGTGGACGCGTTCACGGCGGCTCTCGACGGACGTGTTCCCGAGAACGCCCTGCTCTCCCACGACCTCTTCGAGGGGGTCCATGCGCGCACCGCGCTGGTGACGGACGTGGAGCTCGTCGACGATTATCCGGCGACCTACCTGGAGTACGCCCGCCGGGCGCGCCGCTGGACCCGCGGAGATTGGCAGCTCCTGGCTTGGCTGTTCCCCTTCGTCCCCGGGCGAGCCGGCCGCCTGCGCAACCCGCTCTCGCCTATCGCCCGCTGGAAGGTCCTAGACAACCTCCGCCGAAGCCTCGTCGCGCCCGCCGGCGTCCTCATCCTCCTGTTGGCCTGGACGGTCCTGCCAGGAAGCCCGGGACGCTGGACCGCGCTCGTCGCGGGCGCCATGGCGTTCCCCATCCTTCCGTTCTTCCTCGGCGCGTTCGCCGGGCCGAAGCCGCACCAGGCCTGGCGCATCTTCCTGCGCTCGCTGCGGGAGGACGGCGCGTCCCTGGCCTCGCGGACCGCCCTTCGGTTCACCCTCCTGGCCGACCAGGCCTACGAGGAGGCGTGCGCCATCCTGATCACCTTGGCGCGGCTCGCGATCACGCGCCGCGGGATGCTCGAATGGGAGACCTCGGCCGCCAGCGGCGCGCGGGGCGCGAGCCGGGCGGAGAGTTCCTCGGTGCGGTCGTTCTTCGAGGCCATGGCGGCGAGTCCGGTGATGGCCCTGGGGGGCGCGGTCCTGGTCGCCGCCGTCCGGCCGGCCGCCCTGCCCGCGGCGGCGCCGCTGCTCGTCTTGTGGGCGGCGGCGCCGCTGATCGCCTTCGTGCTGAGCCGGCCGCTCTCTCGCGAGGCCGTCGCGCTCGAGGCCGCCGATCGCGAGTTCCTGCGCGCCGTCGCCCGCAAGACGTGGGACTATTTCAAGGCCTTCATGGGGCCGGAGGACCACGGGCTGCCGCCTGACAACTACCAAACGCATCCCGAGGCGCGGGTCGCGCATCGGACCTCGCCGACCAATATCGGCTTCGGCCTGCTCTCGACCCTGGCGGCCCACGACCTGGGCTTCATCGAGACCCACGAGCTGGAGGAGAGGATCGGGGCGGCGCTGACGACCATGGAGCGCCTCGAGCGCCTCGAGGGCCATCTGTTCAATTGGTACGACACGCGGAGCCTCGCCCCGCTTTTGCCCCGCTACGTCTCCAGCGTCGACAGCGGAAACCTCTACGGCGCCCTGGTCGTCGTCGCCGAGGGCCTCCGGGAGCTGGGGCTGGCGGGTTTGGCCGCGCGCGCCGCGGCCTTCAACCAGGCGACCGACTTCCGCTTCCTCTACGATGTCAAGCGCCGCCTGCTCTCGATCGGCTATCGCGCCGCGGACGCCGACGGCCCAGGCGGGCTCGACCCCGCGGATTACGACCTCATCGCCTCGGAGGCCCGTCTGGCGAGCTTCATCGCCATCGCCAAGGGCGACCTGCCCGAGGAGCACTGGTTCCGCCTCGGCCGGTCCGTCACGAGCGTGCACGGCGCGCCGACGCTGCTCTCGTGGAGCGCGACGATGTTCGAGTACCTGATGCCGCAGCTCGTGATGCGCGGCTATCCTGGCACCCTGCTCGACGAGTCGTGCCGGATGGCGGTCCGGCGCCAGCGGGACTACGGGGCGGAGCGCGGCGTGCCGTGGGGCGTCTCCGAGTCCGCCTATTCGCTCGTCGATCGGCACGGCACCTATCAATACAAGGCGTTCGGCGTGCCGGGCCTCGGCCTCAAGCGGGGCCTCGCCGACGAGCTGGTGGTCGCGCCCTACGCGACGGCGCTGGCCCTCATGGTCGAGCCCGCGGCGGCCGTCGGCAACCTGCGCCGCCTGGCGGCGGCGGGCCTTGAGGGCGAGTTCGGGTTCTTCGACGCCGTGGACTACACGCCCAGCCGCGACGTGGAGCCGCCGGCGTCGGCGACGTCGGGGCTGGGCGCTCCGGGCGAGATCGTGAGGACGTACATGGCGCACCACCAGGGGATGGCTCTTGTCGCCATCGCCAACGTCCTGGGGGAAAGCCGGATGGTGAGGCGCTTCCACGCCGACCCTCGGGTGCAGGCGACGGAGCTGCTGCTGCAGGAGCGCGCGCCCCGCCACGCCCTGATCATCCACCCGCGCCCCGCCGAGGCGACGCGCCTCGGCGCGCCCGTGCCTCCGGCGGCCGTGCGCCGCTTCCGCTCGCCCTACACGGCGTTTCCGCAGGCGCATTTCCTATCCAACGGCCGCTACACGACCGTGGTCACCAACGCCGGCGGCGGCGCAAGCTTTCGCGGCGCCGTCGCCATCACCAGGTCGCGCTCGGACGCCACGCGGGACCCGGGCAGCCAGCATCTGTACCTGCGCGACGTCCGGAGCGGCCGCGTATGGTCGGCGACGCATCACCCGGTCGGGACCCAGGGAGAGGATTTCAGCACCGTGTTCGCCGTCGACAAGGCGACCTACTCCCGGCGCGACGACGGCATCGGTTCCCAGCTCGAGATCGCCGTCTCCCCGGAGGACGACGTCGAGGTGCGCCGGCTCACGGTGACCAACCACGGCGCGCGCGCGCGGGAGCTGGAGATCACGAGCTACGCCGAGATCGTCCTGGCGCCGGCGGCCGAGGACCTCGCGCATCCGGCGTTCGGGAAGCTCTTCGTCGAGACCGAGTACGTGGCCGGCACGGGCGCGCTGCTCTGCCATCGTCGGCCGCGCTCTCCCGAAGACGCTCCGCTCTGGGCCGTCCACGTCCTCGCCTTCGAGGGGCGGGCGCAGGGCCCGCTGGAGTGGGAAAGCGACCGCTCGCGCTTTCTCGGCCGGGGGCGGAGCACCGCCGATCCCGAGGCGCTCGAGGGGCGCCCGCTGACGGGAACGACCGGCGTCCTGCTCGATCCCATAGTCAGCCTGCGTCAGCGCGTCCTCTTGGCTCCCGGGGCCGTCGCCAAGTTCTCGTTTACGACGGGAGCGGCCGCGAGCCGGGAGACCGCCATCGCTCTGGCCCAGCGCTACGGCGATCCGAACGCCGCCGCCCGGACCTACTCCCTGGCCTTCACGCAGGCCCAGAGCAACCGGCTCTTCCTGGACCTCTCGATCGAGGAGGCCCTGCTCTTCGACCGCTTGGCCTCGCGCGTCCTCTACCACGACGGGTCCCTGCGCTGCGCTCCCGAGCTCATGGCGCGCAGCACGCTGGGCCAGCCGGGGCTCTGGCCCCACGCCATCTCGGGCGACCTGCCGATAGCGCTGGTGCGCGTCGCCGCCGGAGACGGACTGGCGCTCGCGCGCCAAGTCCTCAAGGCCCAGGAGTATTGGCGTCTCAAGGGCCTCAGCGCGGACATCGTCATCCTCAACGAGCACCCGGCCAGCTATCAGGACGCGGTCCATGCCGGGCTCGCCTCCCTGCTCGACGACGGCCCATGGCGGACCTGGACGAACCGGCCCGGCGGCGCCTATCTTCTGCGCGCCGCCGGCATGTCGGAGGCCGAGCGCCTGCTCCTCGGCTCCGTGGCGCGGGCCGTCGTCAGCGACGCCCGCGGCGGCCTTCTGGAGCAGCTCGACCGGCCCGTGCCCGACTGGTGCGACGGCGCGTCCGCCGAGCCCGTGCCGCCGGCCCGCGCTCCCTCGGCGACGGCGGGGCTGGGCGTGCCGCCCGAGGCGCCGCCGTTGGCCATGGCCAACGGGCTGGGAGGCTTCGCGGAGGGCGGGCGCGAGTACGCCATCGTCCTCGAGGGGAACCGGCAGACGCCGCAGCCTTGGGTCAACGTCCTGGCCAATCCCTCGTTCGGGACGCTGGTCGCCGAATCGGGCGCGGCCTTCACCTGGTCCGGGAACAGCCGGGAAAACCGCCTCACGCCGTTTGCCAACGACCCCGTCACGGACCCGGCCTCCGAGGCCCTCTTTGTCCGCGACGAGGAGACCGGCGCGGTCTGGTCCCCGACGCCCGGCCCGCTGCCTCGTACGCGCGACGGCGGCCGGATCGTGATCCGCCACGCGGCCGGCGCCACGAGCTTCGAACGCGTCAGCCATGGGATCCGCCATCGCCTGGACGTCTTCGTCGACGCGTCGGACGCCGTCAAGTTCTCGCTCTTGACCCTCGCCAACGAGAGCGGAGTCGACCGCTCGCTGAGCCTATTCGCCTACACCGAATTGGCGCTGGGGCCGCCGCAGGTCGGGCGCCACCTGCATGTGGTCACCAAGCGCGACGCGCAGACGGGCGCGGTGCTGGCCTCGAACCTTTGGAACGCCGAGTTCGCCGGACGCGTTGCATTCCTTGCTTCCAGCGACGCCGCGGCGTCGGCCACAGGCGACCGCGGCTCGTTTTTGGGGCGCAACGGATCGCTCGAGCGGCCGGCGGCGCTCTTCCGTGAGTCGCTCTCGGGCCGTTTCGGTGTCGGCCTCGATCCATGCGCGGCCCTGCAGGTGCCGGTCCGGCTCCGTCCCGGCGAGACGCGGCGCGTGGCGTTTTTGCTCGGCGAGGGGCGTGACGAGGCCCACGCTCGGACGCTGATCGGCCGTCATAGGGCCGTCCAGGCCGCGCGCGGGGCGCTTGAGAGGGTGCGGCGCGACTGGGATAAGACCCTCGAGTCGGTGCAGGTGCGCACGCCCGATGATTCCTTCGACCTCATGATGAACCGCTGGCTCCTCTATCAAGTCATCGGCTGCCGCCTATGGGCGCGGACCGGCTATCACCAGCCCGGCGGGGCTTTCGGGTTCCGGGACCAGCTGCAGGACGTGATGGCCCTCGTCATGTCCCGGCCGGACCTGGCGCGCGAGCACATCCTGCTCGCGGCCGCGCGGCAGTTCGTCGAGGGCGACGTCCAGCATTGGTGGCACCCGCCGGGCGGGCGGGGCACCCGCACGCGCTGCTCCGACGACCTGCTCTGGCTTCCGTATGCCGTCGCCCACTACGTGAAGACGACCGGGGATTCCGGCATCCTAGATGAGCTCGTCGGGTTCCTAGCCGCTCCGCCGTTGGCCGCCGGCGAGCAGGAGGTCTATTCCGAGCCCGTCGTCTCCAGCGAGCGCGCCTCCCTTTTCGAGCACTGCGCGCGGGCCCTCGACCGCGGGCTGACGTCGGGCGAGCACGGCCTTCCGCTCATGGGCAACGGCGACTGGAACGACGGCATGAACCGGGTCGGCAGCCGGGGACGCGGCGAGAGCGTCTGGCTCGGCTTCTTCCTCCACGCCGTCCTCGTGGATTTCGCGCCGCTCTGCGCGTCACGGGGGGAGCGCGCCCGCGCCGAGCGCTGCCGCTCCGAAGCCGGACGCCTCGCGGCCGTGCTCGGGCAATCGTGGGACGGCGAGTGGTACCGCCGGGCCTACGACGACGACGGCGCGCCGCTCGGCTCGGCGCAGAGCCCCGAGTGCAAGATCGACTCGCTCTCGCAGGCGTGGGCCGTCCTCTCGGGGGCCGCTCCGGAGGACCTCGCCGACCGCGCCATGGACGCGGTCAGGACCCATCTCGTCAAGCGCGGGCCCGGCGTCATCCTCCTTCTCGCGCCGCCGTTCGACCGCGCGCCGCAGTCGCCCGGGTACATAAAGGGCTACCCGCCGGGCGCCCGGGAGAACGGAGGTCAGTACACGCACGCGGCCGCCTGGGTCGTGATGGCTCTGGCGCGGCAGGGATTCGGGGACGAGGCCGCCGAGCTGTTCCACATGATCAATCCCGTCAACCATACCCGCGACGCCGCGGGAGTCGAGGACTACAAGGGAGAGCCCTATGTCCTCGCCGGCGACGTCCTGGCGCACCCCGATCATTCCGGCCGGGCGGGCTGGACCTGGTACACCGGCTCAGCGGGCTGGATGTACCGCGCCGGCCTCGAGAGCATCCTGGGCCTGCGCCGCCGCGGGTCGACGTTCCAGATGGACCCCTGCATCCCTTCCGCCTGGAGCAGCTATGAGATCTCCTGGGTCTTCGGCAGGACGCGCTACGCGATCTCGGTGGAAAATCCCGGGCGCTGCAGCCGGGGGGTCGCCGCCGCGTCGCTCGACGGCGCGCCGGTCGACCCTTCGGAGATCCCGCTCGTCGACGACGGCGGCGTCCATGCTCTGACGGTGGTGATGGGGGAGTCCGCCTAGGGGAAGCGCTTCTGCAGCCGCTCGGCCAAGCGCGCCGCGGCCGGCGCCCCTGCCGCCTCGGCGGCGGCGATTACGGCTCTGGCTTCGGCGACGCTCTCGCCGGCCTCGAGCGCGGCCTCGGCGCGCTTGAGGGCGACCAGGGCAGGGTAGGCCAGCGTGACCTCGTCGCCCGGTCCTGCCCTGCCGCCCTTGGTGCAGGCAAGCAGGCTCAAGCAAGGCTCCTCGCCGGCCACCTCGCGGAGGAACCCCCAGTCATCGGCCGAGGCAAGATTCTGTCCGAGAAGGTAGACCACGGTCCCTCGCTCGTTGCGGCTCTCCGCCGGCATCGCGCGGTACTTGGCCCGAAACTGGATTTTCTCCTCCTCCGAGAGGGCAGAGAAAGCGGAGTCGAGCCGCGGGTCGTTGTCGTTCTTTGCCTGAAGGACGTCCTCGAGCAGGGCGAGCCGCCCGGCGGCCGGGACCGGGGCCGGAGGGACCGGCGCGGGCCGCACCTTGCAGGCCGCCGCCAGCCAGGCCAGCGCCAAGGCCGCGGCGGCCGCCCGCCTCATTTCTTGAAGTCTTCGATCATCTGCCGGCGGGCGTCTTCGCCGATGATGCGGCCGAACTGGTCGTCGGCGTAGAGCCCGGCGTCCATGCGCACCTTGGCGGTGCAGCTCGTGCATTTGAGCTGTATGTTCTTGAGCATGATAGTCGAGGAGCCGTAGGAGCCGCGCGGGGTGCTGTCGCAGGCCGGCTCGCCGGCCAAGGACGAGCCCGTCCAGATGCTGCGGATCTCGTTGCCCTCGGCGTCGCGGAACGGCGACGGGCAGGAGGCGTGGTACCAGTTGGAGTTGGACGTCTCGGTATGACGCGCCTCGTGATAGACGACCATCATGCGCGCGATCTGCGGGTGGCTGAAGCGGATGTAGTTCTGGGTCAGCCACATCTTCGAGGGGTCGAAGAAGGGCTTCACGCAGGCCACCGCGTTCGAGCTGCCGCAGTTCGACATCCCGACGGCCGTGACGCGGCTCTTGAAGAAGGCGGAATAGACCGCGCCGCTGAGCTCGCCGAAGATCTCCTGGTGCAGCGGCGTGGCGCCGTCGCCCGAGACGCCGCCCACGAAGGCCAGGTCGGAGCGCATCTGGGTCTGGATGTCGGCAGGGACGTCGTCGTCGAAGGTGAAGTCGCCGGCGGCGGGGGCCGGGGGCTTGGAGCCGAACAGCTTCATGCCCTCGGCGGCCTCCTCGGGCGAGAAGTAGAACAGGTCGGAGCCGGACTGCTTGCTGCGCTTGGGCTCGGCCTGGGCCGGCGGGCGCGAGGGGGTGAAGTTGAACTTGGGCAGGGAGGCGACGGCGCCGGCCGAGCCGTCGAAGAGGCGGGGGCCGAGGTCGAGCGCCTGGTCGGCGCGGGCCGGGACGGCAAAGAGGGCGAGGGCGAGGAACGCGATGGACGTGCGCGGCATACCACCTCCGTGCGGACCGCTCCCCTCGAAGCGGACGACGCCGGAAGTATAGCACGGAATGTGCCCGTAGGGCCTGCGGCGGAATAGGCCCTTAGGACATCGGTGCTATTATAAAGGAGGTGATGAACTCGGGGCACGACTATCGCGTTCAGCTGGGCGGCGACGCGCGCGGCCAGGAACTCGTCGAGTACCTGGCCGCGAACTACCGGCATTCGACTCGGGTCGAGTGGGGGGAGCGCATCGTCGCGGGCCTGGTCAGCCTGGACGGACAGGCGGCCTCCCCGGAGACCCGCCTCCGGCCGGGCCAAGTTCTCGATTGGCGTCGTCCGCCCTGGGACGAGCCGGCGGTCCCCCTCGAGTATGCCGTGCTCCACGAGGACGCCGATTTGCTGGCGGTGGCCAAGCCCGCAGGCCTGCCCACCATGCCTGCGGGGGGCTTCCTCGAGAACACCTTGCTGGCCCTGGTGCGTCGGCGCGATCCGGCGTGGGCGCCGATGCACCGCTTGGGGCGAGGGACCTCGGGCCTCGTGGTCTTCGCGCGGGAGCCGTCCGTCCGCGCCGGGCTCCAGGAGGCTTGGCGCGGGCATGAGGTCCGTAAGGATTACCTGGCCGTGGCGGAGGGGGCGGTCCCCGAGGGCCCGTTTGACGTCACGGCACCGATCGGGCGGCGCCGCCACCCGGTCTTGGGCGCTCTCCACGCCGCCGATCCCGGGGGACGGCCCGCTTCCAGCACGGTGAAGCTCCTGGGACGGGCGGGGGGCGGGTCGCTCGTGCAGGTCCGCATCGCCACCGGCCGGCCGCACCAGATCCGCATCCACCTGGCCTGGGCCGGCCACCCGCTGGCGGGAGACCCCCTCTACGGCCCCGGCGGCGTCCCGCGGGAGGGGACGGCGGCCCTGCCGGGCGACCTGGGCTACCGGCTCCACGCTTGGCGGCTGGGGTTCGCTCACCCCGGCACGGGACGTCTCTTGGAGTTGGAGGCCCCCCTCCCGAAATGGGCCGTTTTCGGGTCAGAAAACGCTTGAATTCCGCCGGGTATGTGCCATAATATTATCAGTAAGTTCGAGCCTAAAGCTCTAAATCAAAAACTTACAGTCCGTAATAAGAGAACAAGCAAAATGAAAGGCACCGTGAAGTGGTTCAACGACCAGAAGGGCTTCGGATTCATCACGCCGGAGGACGGCTCGAAGGACCTCTTCGTCCATCACACCGCTATCCTCGGCCAGGGCTTCAAGTCCCTCGCGGAGAACCAGAAGGTCGAGTTCGACGTGGAGCAGTCGGAGAAGGGTCCCCGGGCGGCGAACGTAAAGCCCCTCTAAAGCCCCAAAGCTCCTAAAAAGACCCCCCGCGCCAAGAGCGCAGGGGGTCTTTTATTGCTTCTTCTTCTTGGCCTGCTTGTCGGCGAAGCCGTCGAGTTCCGAGGCCATGGCCTTGAAGCCCTCGGCGAGCTTCTTGGCGGCGGCGGCCGCGTTCTCTGCGCCGGCGGCCTTGCCGGTCTGGGCCGCCTTGCGCAGGGAGTCGGTGAGGTCCGCCAGCCCCCGCTGGAACTCGGGCTTGGAGACGACGCTGTCGACGACCTCCCCGAAGCTGCGGCCCAGGGCCGCGAACTGCTTGACGAAGTCTTCGGTGGCGTCCTTGACGGGCTTCCTTGCGTGGCTCTTGCGGGGCATGCGTTCCTCCGTCATCCGACCTCTTCGAGCGTCACCGTCGAGTAGCGGCCCGAGCCGGCCGGCGGCGCCGTGTTGAGCTCGGGCTTGTGCTTGGCCGCCATGGCCGCGGCGATGTCCTTTAAGTCCTCGTCGTCGCCGTCCCATTCCACCACGTAGTCGAAGTAGACGTCCTTGGCCGCCTTGAAGAGCTCGGCCGCGCCGGGCTTGGCGTCGCCCATCATGTGCTGGGCCAGGGCGTCGAAGATCGTCTCGCCGGCCCCCGGCAGGGCCACGCCGACGAAGAGGACCCGCGGCTCGGCCTTCTCGTTGAAGGTGACGAACTCGTAGACCCCCGGCTTGCGGGGGGCGTGGCTGGGCAGGGCGTCGGGCTTGAAGCGGAAGCAGCGCTCCGACATCCGCAGCTTGAAGGTGCGCGGGCTCATAGCGGGCTCTGCCAGAGGGCCTTGCCGACGAAGAACGGCCCCATGTGTTCGATGTAGCTCGAGGTCTGCGTGGTCTTGCGCATGCGCTCGACCAAGGCCGAGAGCGGGTGCAGGCGCTTGCCGAGCAGGCCGATGACGAAGTCGTGGTCGGTCTTGTCGAGGCCGTGGCAGGCCAGGCGTACGTCGTGGGCTAGGTCGGCCTCGCCGAAGGCGTGGCCGATCGTGCCGTGCTCGCGCAGGATGCCCTTCTGCTCGTCGGGGGAGAGCTTCGCGAAAGCCCCCGAGCGGCGCACCGGGTACCAGACCGCCCAAGGCCACTCCGGGGTCAGCGCGTTGCGGCGCTGGCGCGCGAGGAGCCAGTCCTCGAGGTTCGGCTCGTGGCCCAGCGCGTAGGTGCGCCCGAACATCGCGTACTCGGGCTTGGCGGCCAGCGAGACGAAGGGCTCCTTGAGCAGGAAAGGGCGGACGGTGTCGATGAAGTGCGCCTCGTCCTTCGAGAAGGTCAAAAGCGCCACGCCCTGCGGGTCGCTCAAGTCCGCGTAGAGGACCGACTCGAAGCCCGAGTGCTGGAGCGCGCGGACGAGGACGGACGTGTCCCGCGCCCCGCCGAAGGCCAAGAGCTGCATGAACAGGCGCTCGTCGAGCTTCTGCGGGGCCCCGTCCTTGGGCGCGCCCTTCTCGCTTAAGTCGGGCTTCTCGACGGGGGGGCGTCCCGCGGGGGCTCCGGGGTGGGCGGCGGCTTGGGGGTGGCTCATAGGCTCTCCATCAGGGGCGGGTCGGCGCGGCCGCTAACAGGGCCCAGCCGGCCAGGAACATGACGCCGCCGAAAGGGGTGATGATGCCGAGCTTGCGCGCCCCGGTCAGGCTCAGGAGGTAGAGGCTGCCCGAGAACAGCGCGGTCCCGCCGAGGAAGCACCAGGCCGCGGCCCCGGGAAGGCGGCCCGGCCACTCGCGGGCGGCCCAGGCGGCGGCGAAGAGGCCTAGGGCGTGGTAGGCCTGGTAGCGCACCGCGGTCTCGAAGACCGTGAGCATCGCCGGCTCGAGCCGCTCCTTGAGCCCGTGGGCCGCGAAGGCGCCCAGGGCGACCGCCAGGAACATGAGCAGGCTGCCGGTCCGGAACATGAGCGCCGCGTCCATGCCCCGATTATAGGTCTTTGGCGAGCCGCTCGACGATGGCCTCGGCGTCGGAGGCCTTGAGGCCGCAGAGCCACTCGCCGCCGGGGTAGAGGAAGGCGTTGGGGCCCTTCTCGCAGAGGTCGAGGCAGCCCGAGCGCGCCACCCGCACCTTGCCCTTGAGGCCGCGGGCCTTGACCAAGGCCTTGAGCGACTCGAGGAGTTCCAGACCGCCGCGCCCGCCCCCGGCGCAGGAGGGGCGCTCGCCGCCCTCCCGGGAGTTGGTACAGACGAAGAGGGTCTTCCTGAAGGGGACCGGCTGGTTCTCCATGACGGGATTCTACAAAGTGGCAACCCCGCTCCACTGCAGCTTCACCAGCTTGTCGTAGAGCCCGCCCTGGGCGACGAGCTGGTCGTGGCTGCCGACCTCGCGCAGGCGCCCGTGGTGCATGACGAGGATGCGGTCGGCCTTGCGCACGGTGGCCAGGCGGTGGGCCACCACGATGGCGGTGCGGCCCTCGAGCATCGACTCCACCGCGTCCTGGATCAGGCCCTCGGTCTCGGCGTCGACGCTCGAGGTGGCCTCGTCTAGGACCAGGATCGGGGGGTCGGAGGCCAGCGCGCGGGCGAAGGAGAGCAGCTGCCGCTCGCCGACCGACAGCGCCGCGCCGCGCTCCTGGACCGGCGTGTCCCAGCCCTGGGGCAGGCGCGCGATGACGCGGTCGGCGTGGGCCAGGCGCGCGGCGCGCTCGAGGTTCTCGGGGGAGGCGTCGACGCCTAGCTTCAGGTTGTCGCGCACGGTCCCCGAGAACAGGAAGACGTCCTGGAACACCATGCCGAAGCGCCGGCGCAGCTCGATCGGGTCCTGCTCGCGCACGTCGACGCCGTCGACGAGGACGGAACCGGCCTGGGCGTCGTAGAGGCGCAAGAGCAGGCTCAGGATCGTGGTCTTGCCGGCCCCGGTGTAGCCCACGATGGCCACCTTCTCGCCGGGCTCGACTTTGAAGGAGAGGTCGGTCAAGACCGGGGTGACGCCGTCGTAGGAGTGGCTGACCCCGCGGAACTCCACCGCGCCGCGCCGCGAGGGGCGCACGGGGCGGGCGGGGGCGGCGACGGCGGGGGCGGTGTCGAGCAGCTTGAAGAGGCGTTCCGAGGACGCCATGGCGGCCTGCAGGATGTTGTACTTCTCGGCCAGCTCCTGGATCGGCTCGAAAAACTTCCTCAGGAGGTGCCAGAACGCGAGGAAGGTGCCGAAGCTCAGGGTCCCGCGCAGGATCTCCCCGCCGCCGTACCAGAGTATGAGCGCCGTGGCCAGCGTGCTGACGCACTCGATGCCGGGCCAGAAGAAGGAGTAGACGAAGGCGGAGTCGAGGGAGCGCGCCAGGTGCTCGTCGTTGCGCGCCCCGAAGCGCGACACGCAGAGCGCCTCGCGCGAGAACGATTGGATGGTCTTGAGCCCGCCCAGGCTCTCGTTGAGGTAGGCCGTGACCGCGGCGATCGCCTTGCGCGAGGCCGAGTAGGTCTTGCGCGCGTGCTTGCGGAACAGCGCCGTGGCGGCCCAGAGCAGGGGGAGCACGGAGAGCGAGACCAAGGTGAGGCGGACGTCGAGCCACAGCATCCCGGCGGCCGCGGCGACGAGCAGGAGGACGCTCGAGAGCATCCCGACCAGGCCGGAGGTGAAGAGCTCGGCCAGGTTCTCCACGTCGCCGGTGACGCGGGTCAGGAGCCGGCCCACGGGGTTTCTGTCGTAGAAGGTCACCGGCATCTTCTGCAGGTGGGCGAAGACCGCCGCGCGCAGGTCGTAGATGATCCGCTGGCCGGCCAGGTTCGAGAGGTAGTGGCCGGCGGTCTCGAGGACCCCGTCGGCTACGACCATGGCGAAGAAGAGCGCCGTCCAGCCCAGGAGGCCGTCCGCGTCGCCCGCCGCCACCGGGCCGTCGAGCGCCTCGCGCACGATGAACGGCGCGGCCAGCCCCGCCGCGATGTGGACGAGGGTCACGGTAAGCGTCGCCGCGGTCGGCCGCCAGTGCGGCCGCACGTAGCCTAGGAAGCGCCGGAGGAGCTTCCCGTCGTAGGACTTCTCGGCCTCGTCCTCGTCGTGGGCGGACGCGGTCATTGGGATTCCAAGGCCTCCTCGAGGCGCTGGCGCTGGGCCAGGCGCGCGTAGAGCCCGCCCTTGGCGAGGAGCTCGGCGTGGGTGCCCTGCTCCACGAGGCGCCCCTCGTCGAGGACGACGATCCGGTCTACCCTCGACACGACCGAGAAGCGGTGGGTGACGATCAGGCAGGTGCGGCCCTCCATCCAGCGCTCCAGGCGCTCGAGGATGTCGCGCTCGGTGTGGACGTCGACGCTGGAGAGCGCGTCGTCGAGCAGGAGGACCGGGGCGCGGCGGATGAGCGCGCGGGCGATCGCGGCGCGCTGCTTCTGGCCGCCGGAGAGCGTGATCCCGCGCTCCCCGACCACCTGCTCGATGCCGGCCGGGAACGCCGGCAGGTCGGCGGCCAGGCGCGAGGCCTCGGCCGCTTCCATGACATCGGGCGGCGAGACGGGCTGGGCGGCGCCGAAGGCGATGTTGGAGGCCAGGGTGTCCGAGAACAGGAAGACGTCTTGGGAAACGCTCGAGAGCGTCTCGCGCAGGGCCTGGCGCGGCCAGTCGTTGACGTCGACGCCGCCGAGCAGGACCGTCCCGGGCGGGGCGGGATAGAGGCCGAGCAGGAGCTGGACCAGGGTGCTCTTTCCCGCGCCGGTGCGTCCCACGACGGCCACGCGCTCGCCGGCGGCGATGGAGAGGCTCAGGCCCTCGAGCGCCGGCCGGCGCTCGGGGGCATATCGGAAGGTGAGGCCGCGGAACTCGATGGCCCCCGGCGCCGCCGGGCCCTCCCCGACCGGGGCGAAGCTTTCCGCCTCGTCGAGCAGGGTCGAGAGCCGGTCCATGCAGGCCGCCCCGCGCTGGATGATCGTGATGACCCACCCCATCGCGATGACCGGCCAGGCGAGCATGAACTGGTAGGCCGTGAAGGCCACGAAGTCGCCCTTGCTGAGCGTACCGGCGATGAGCCCCCGCCCGCCGGCCAGGAGGGTCACGCCCATGGTGGCCTCGATGAGGAGGGTCATGAGTCCCCACGTCACGCCGCGGGTCCACGACAGCGACAGGTTCGCCTCGAGGTAGGCGCGCGCGCTCCCCTCGAAGCGCGCGTTCTCGGCGGTCTCGCGCGTGAAGGCGCGGATGACGCGCGCCCCGCTGAAGTTCTCCTGGGCGATCGTCGAGATATCGGAGAGTCGCTCCTGGACGGTCTCGGACTGAGCGTAGATGCGGCCGGTCAGGAGCCAGGTGCAGGCGCTCACGAGCAGGAGGGGCGCCAGGGCCAGGAGGGTCAGGCGGTGGTCGATGAGGAACATCGAGCCGAGGCTCAAGACGAACAGGAAGCCGCTCGAGACCACCATCATGAGGGCGATGCCGGCCACCATGCGCACGCCCTCGACGTCGTTGATGACCCGGGAGGCGATGTCCCCGGAGGAGTTCTCGTCGAAGAAGCGCGCCGGCAGGCGCAGGAGCTTGGCAAAGAGCTCGGCGCGCAGGTCGTTCTCGATCATCCGTGAGGCGGCGATGAGTCCGTAGCGGCCGCGGAACACGAGGAAGGCCCGGGCCACACCCGCCGCCGCCAGCGCCGCGGCAAGCAGTCCCAAGGCCCGGCCGCCCGTCCCCGACTCGACGGCGTCCATCGCGCGCTTGACCAGGGCCGGGCTGGCCACCGCGAGCAGGGTCGAGGTGAGGACCAGGCCGAGCGCCGACGCGTAGCGCCGCCGGTGCTTGGCGGCGTACGGGATGAGGCGCGTGAGGGAGGACAGCCCGGCGGGGGCCGCTCCCGCGTCGCGTGCGGGCGGCATGAGATGATTCTACGAGTTTGAACGCTTGAGGGCGAACGCCGCGGCGTGGGCGGCCAGGTGCAGGGCGCCGCAGGCCACGACCGCCGGGGAGGCGTCGCCGACCAGACGGGTCAGGGCGTCGGCGGCCAGCGTCGTGACCCCGAAGGAGACGAAGGCGCAGACCGAGGCGGCCAGCGCTATGAGCGCGGGCCGCGGGGCGTCGGGCCGCGAGGCCGAGCGCAGCAGCACGACCGTGGCGCCGCAGAAAGCCAAGGCCAGCGCGCCCACCGCCGCCGCCGCCGCTCCGGCGCCCAGGGCCCAGGCCGCGGCCGGCGCGCCGATCGACGCGGGGTCCTCGGCCAGGCGCATGGCGGCCGCGGTCCCGGCCGAGAGCGCCCCGCCCTTGGCCAGCAGGGACCAGGGCCGTCCGTCGAAGGAATCCGGGGTCGGGAGGACTGCGTAGAGCAGGACCAGGAGGATGAAGCCGGCCGCCCCCGCGGCCACGTGCAGGTTGTCGGTGAGCAGGCGCCGGGTCCCGCCGGCGGGGGGAACCGGCGGCAAGGTCTCGAGGTCGGCGGTGAAGACCAGCCGCGTCCCTTCCTTCAGCCCCGCGGGCAGGGTCAGTGAGCCGCGGCCCTCGGCCAGAGCGGCACCGTCGCCGGCCTTGGTCAGCCGCACCGGGACGGCCGGCCCGCCCAAGGATACCGTGACGCCGGCCAGCGCCGCGCCGAGCTCCGGCCCGGGCAGCGGGAAGCGCAGGCTGCCGCCGGCAAGCAGGGGCTCGGTCTCGTAGGTCAGGGTCAGCGTGCAGTCGAGTCCCGGCGCGGCGGCGGCGGCGAGCCGCGCCCCGCGCGCCGAGCGGCGCAGGGTCCAGGCCGCCGGAGTCAGCCCGGCCCCGGCGCCCCGGAAGACCGCCTTCACGCGCACCGCGACCAGGCGGCGGAGGCCGTCGAGGCGGAGTCGTTTGGCGGGGAGCTCGCGCTCGACCGGGCCGCAGAGCGCGCCCAGCTCGCCCACGGGGCGCAGGGTCTCGACCACGCGCAGGAGTCCGTCCTCGCCGAGGTTTAGCGCGGCGGAGTACGTCGCGGCCCCTTCGGCCGAGGCGGGCAGGGCCAACGAGAGCATCAGGAGCAGCGCGGGCACGGAGCAATCCTACCACGTTGACAGGGCGGTCCCCCGGTGGGATAATGGCGGCATGCGCATCCTCCTGACGCTGCTCGCCGCCGCGGCGCTCGCCGGCGCCGCCAAGAAGTCCGGTCCGCCCCCGATCGATCCCAACGTCGAGCGGACCATCCGCTCCTACGTCAGCGACCAGCTCGAGGAGGAAGGCTCCTTCGCCGTGGAGGACGAGCTCCTCTCCAAGACCTGGGAGGCCAAGCTCATACTGGTCCATACCGAGTCGCTCCGCCGGCTGCCGGACGGGCGCGTGATCGCTTGCGTGGACTTCAAGGGCGAGGACGCCAAGAACTCCCAGCTGCTCGACCTGGACTTCACGGTCTCCGGAGAGGGCACGGACATGACCGTCGAGGAGGTCGTCATCCATAAGGTCGGCGTAAAGGCCCGCTTCGCCTATGACGCCAAGCACCGGCGCGTCCCGGTCAAGCCCGGCAAGGCCGCGGGTCCGAAGAAGTCCCCGGCCGCGCCGGGGACGCCGGGGGAGCCGCTCGACGAGTAGCCTTCCGTCCGGAAGTGCTAGAATCGCCACACCCGCCATGGACATCACCAAAGACGACCTCGGGAAGCTCCTCCTCGTGCAGGCCCAGGACCGCGAGGTCGACGGCCTCAAGAAGCGCCTCGCCCAGGTCCCCGAGGACATCGCCGCCATCCGCGCCGATATCGAGGCCGGCAAGTCCGCCATGGAGGCCGCCAAGAAGAAGTCGGTTGAGATTTCCCTGCGGCGCAAGGAGAAGGAACTGGAGATGGCCCAGAAGGAAGGCGCCATCAAGAAGCACCAGACCGACCTCAACGCGGTGAAGACCAACGAGGCCTTCAAGGCGCTCCTTAAGGAGATCGAGGAGGCCAAGAAGGCCGTCTCCGAGAGCGAGACCGTCGTCCTGACCTTGATGGACGAGGGCGACATCGCCACGAAGGCCGAGAAGGCCGCCCAGGTGGACTTCAAGGCCTTCGAGGCCAAGCAGGGCGAGCTGATCAAGGGGCTCGAGGCGCGCGCCGCGGAACTCGAGGTCTCGCTGGCCGCCGCCGAGGCGCGGCGCAAAGCCTGCCTCGAGAGCGTGCCCGCCGCGCTCTGCGACACCTACGAGAAGACCCGTCAGCGCCGCCAGGGCGTCGGCCTCTCGCGCGTCGAGGGAAACCTCTGCACCGAGTGCCGGATGATCCTCCCGCCGCAGTCCGTCCTCAACGTGAAGAAGGGCCACCAGCTGGAGTTCTGCGGCTCCTGTCAGCGCATCCTTCACGACATCGCCACCGTCTCCTCCACCCCGGCGTGACCGTCTCGGCGTACATCGACGGCGCCAGCCGGGGGAACCCCGGCCCGGCCTCGGTCGGGGTCATCGTCCGCGGCCAATCCGGGGAGACCCTGCGTGAGCACGGCCGGACCCTGGGGACGGCGACCAACAACGTGGCCGAGTACACCGCCTTCCTCGACGCCCTGCGGATCGCCAAGAGCCTGGGCGCCGACGAGGTCCTGGTCCATTCCGACTCCCTGCTCCTCGTCGAGCAGATCGCCGGGAAGTACAAGGTCAAGAACGCCGCGCTCCAAGGCCTCAAGGCCCAGGCCCTGGCGCTCATGAAGGGCTTCAAGGCCGTGCGCCTCGTTCACGTGCGGCGCGAGCTCAACGGCGACGCCGACCGCCTGGCCAACGAGGCCTTGGACGGGCGGCGCGACGACCAGCCGCTCCCCGGCCCCGCCAGCCAGGGGCTGCTTTTCTAGATTTGGGACGGTCGGGGGGCCGCCTCCGGGCCCGTACGGGCCCGGGGGAGGAACTTCCGGACTCCATAGGACGCGGTGCCCGTCGAAAGCCGGGACGCGCCGGGCGCAAGCCCGGCGTGATGGAAAGTGCCACAGAGAACATACCGCCCCGGCCGCGGCTTGCCGCTTCCGGGGTAAGGGTGAAAAGGCGAGGTAAGAGCTCACCGCTCCGGGGGCGACCCCGGGGGCTAGGCAAACCCCACCGGGAGCAAGGCATAGGGCGGCATGCGCGGTCCGCGCCCCGGCGTAGGCCGGGAACCGTCCGGTAGCTGCATCAGAGAAATGGTCCTCCAGCGGCCTTCGGGCCGTGGACAGAATCCGGGGTACAGGCCGTCCCAAACACTATGATCGAGCCGGAGCTTTGCCTCGTCGCCGACGACCACGAGCCGGACCGGGAGTTCCACGCCCGGCTGCTGCGCGACGAGGGGCTGGCGGTGCGCACGGCCCACTGGGGCACCGGCGCTATCGAGATGCTCGAGGCCGGCCGCTATGACCTCGTCATCACCGACCTGGTGATGCCCGGGGCCTCGGGCTTCGAGGTCGTCAAGGCGGCGGTCAAGGCGAATCCGGAGGCCATCTGCATCGTGATGACGAGCTTCGGCTCGCTCGACGGGGCGATGGACGCGCTGGCCGCGGGCGCCTACAGCTACCTGCTCAAGCCCTGCGACGCCGCGGCCTTCCGCCACTGCGTCGCGCGCGGCCTCGAGAAGCAGCGCCTGACCAAGGAACTGCGCCAGCGCAACCACGACCTCTCGGCCCTCAACGCCGAGCTCGACGAGCGCGTCCGCAAGGCCACCGAGGAGCTGCAGGGGCTCAATGACCGCATGCTCAACGAGATGGCCAGCCTCAAGGAAGTCGACGAGCTCAAGACCGAGTTCCTCGACAACGTCTCCCACGACCTGCGCACCCCGGTCACGACGATCCGCGGCTACCTGGGCTATTTGACCGACGGGCAAAGCGGGAACCTCACGCCCGAGCAGAGCGCCTGCCTGGCCAAGGCGCACAAGGCGATGGCCCATGTCGAGCACCTGATCGGCCAGCTCGTCGAGGCGGCGGCGCTGACCTCGGGGACGCTCAAGCTCGACCTGACGGATTTCCCGGTCGCCGACGTCGTCCGTGAGTGCGCCGAGCTGCTGCGGCCGCAGGCCGACGCGGGGGGGCTGGCCCTCGCCGTTCGGGAGGAGATCGGCGGCCTGCGCCTGCGCGGCGACCGAGGGAGGGTGCTCCAGATACTCGCCAACCTGGCCGGCAACGCCTGCAAGTACACGCCGCGCGGCGGCTCCGTCGAGCTCTCGGCGGAGCGCGACGGCTCGCGCGTGCGCTTTGTCGTCGCCGATACCGGTCCCGGCATCGCGCCGGGGCACTTGAAGCGCATCTTCGAGAGCTTCTATCAGGTCGACGCCTCCTTGTCGCGTCCCTTCAAGGGCTTGGGACTCGGGCTGCGGATCGCCAAGGACTTAGCCGAGCTCCACGGCGGCCGGGTCTCCGTCGAGAGCGAGCTCGGCAAAGGCAGCCGGTTCAGCGTCGACATCCCGCTGGCGGCGGGGGCCTAGGGTGCTCGAGCACGCCGACGCGGCCGCACGCGCCGCGCTGGGCCCCCAGCGCGCCGCGGAGTGGGCCGGGGCGGTCGGGACCGCGGCGTTCCTCGAGCGCAACGACAGGCTCTATCGGCATCCGTTCGGGCGCGCCCGCGTCGAGACCTGGCTGTGGCGCGTCGGGGGGGAGGTCGTCAGCTCGATGGACGCGCTGCAGGTGCGCCTGCTCGTCAAGGGCGGGACGAGCGTGGGCGTGCCGGGGTTCCTCATCGCCAGCGTCGTGACGCCGCCCGAGCACCGCGGCCGCGGCTGCGCCAGCGCGATGCTCGAGGCCTATTTCGCCGCCCGGCCGGGCGCGTCGGGCGTGCTCTACTCGGACATAGCACCCGCCTTCTATCGGCGCTTCGGCTTCCTCGAGTCGCCGATGAAGGCCCTGAGCGCCGCCGTCGAGCCGTCGGCCGCCCGCCTGCGCCCGGTCCCCGTAGCGGAGGGGCTGGCGGTCATCGCGAAGGCCCGGCTCGAGGCCCTGGCCGCCGCTCCGGGGCCGGCCTTGGCGCTGGCGCCCGACCCCGAGTTCGTCGACTGGCAGCTCGAGCGCTATCGGCATTTCGCCGACGCCGCCGGCCGGTCCTTCCCGAAGACCTGCTTCTGGCGCGACGGGGCCGACTGGGTCTTCGCAGTCCCGCACTGGCTGCTCGGCCGCGTCGACGTCCTGTGGCGCAGCGGCCCGCGGCTCGACGTGCTCCACGCGGCGGCCGGAAGCCTGGGTCTGCCCAAAATGGTTTATTGGGGTCAGGGGGAGGGCAAGGCGGAGTGCCCGATGGCGCGGCTGTCCGGCTCCCCCGCCGCGTTCCTCGACCCGCAGCTCTGCGACTGGTGGTGAATCCGATGAAGACCCTCCTCCTCCTGCTCTGGGCCGCTCAGGCCGCCTCGGCCTGGGGCGGCCCCTGCGCCAGCCCGAAGGCCTCCTGCCTGTCCTGGGTCTTCCCGCCGCAGGGCGGCAAGGTTGCCTACTACGCCAGCCACCCGCTCGAGGACGCCCATCCCGAGCTCGACACGGCGGTCATCATGATCCATGGGGTCCTGCGCGACGCCGACCGCTACTTCAAGCTGACCGCCAAGGCCGCTAAGAAGGCCGGCCGGCGCGACACCACCCTGGTCCTCGCCCCGCGCTTCCGCGGCCCCGAGGACAAGCCCGCCGAGCCCGGGGAACTGGCCTGGACCTCCGGCTGGAAGGTGGGGCGCGACGCGGTCGGTCCGGCGGCGGTGAGTTCCTTCGAGGTCGTCGACGCGCTGCTGTCGCGGCTCGACAAGGCGCGCTACCCGGCCCTGCGCCAGGTCGTCGTGGCGGGGCACTCGGCGGGCGGGCAGTTCGTGTCGCGCTACGTGGTCGTGCGCGGCTCGGCGCCGTCTCCGGCCGCCTCGGTCCGCTACATCACGGCCAATCCCAGCACCTACCTCTACCTCGACAGGCGTCGTCCCGACGCGGGCGGCGCGTTCTCGGTGCCGGCGTCGACGACCTGCCTCGACTTTGACGAGTACCAGTACGGCTTCGAGAAGAGCCCGCGGGTCGTCGAAGCGCGGGCGCCGGCCGTCCGCGAGGCCAACGCGCGGGCCGCCGACCACATCCTGCTCCTCGGCGAGACGGACGTCCTCGAGGAGTACCTCGACATGTCCTGTGGGGCGATGATGCAGGGACCCAACCGTCGCGCGCGCGGCGAGGCCTATTTCCGCTATCTCGAGGAGGCCCTGCCCGGGCACTTCACGCGCCTGATGATGGTCCCCAAGACGGGCCACGATGCGGGGGACATGTTCGACTCCGAGCCGGGGCGCGAGGCGCTCTTCACGGGGCCGCGGTAGGGCGCTTGGACTGGGACCTCCTCAAGCGCGTCTCGCGCTCGATGTACCTGAGCCTGCGCGTCCTCCCGGAGGCCGTGCGGCCGGGGATGGGGCTGGGCTACCTGCTCTGCCGCGCGGCCGACACCATCGCCGACACGCGCCTGGTCTCAAACGCCGAGCGCCGCGGCGCGCTCGAGGCCTACCGCGCGGCCTTCATGGGGGCCTCGGCGCCGGCGCTCCACCCCGCTTCGGAGTTCGCCCGCCACCAGGCCAACGCCTCCGAGCTCGAGCTCCTCAACCGCCTGGGCGAGTGCGCCGCGCTCTGGGCCGGACGGCCGGAGGCCGAGCGCGTGCTGCTCTCCGAGGTCGTGTTCTCGGTCGTCGACGGCATGCGCATGGACCTGGAGCGCTTCCCGGCCGACGATGAGGCCGGCCTGCGCGCGTTCGCGTCGGAGGACGACCTCGACCGCTACTGCGGCTTCATCGGCGGCGGGCCGGGGCGGTTCTGGACCCGCTTGCTGCGGCTCCACGTCCCGGAGCTGTCCGACGCCCCCGCGCGGCTCGAGGAGCAGGGATTTGCGATGGGCAAGGGCTTGCAGATCACCAACATCCTGCGCGACATCCCCAAGGACCTGCGCCTGGGGCGCTGCTACCTGCCCGAGCCCGAGCTGGCCGCGGCGGAGCTTAAGCCCGGCGACCTGCTAGATCCTAAGACGGCGCCGCGGCTCCGCCCCGTCCTTAAGAAATGGCTGGCCTGGGGGCTAGGTCAGCTCGACCAAGGGCGCGGCTATGTGGTCCAGATGCCGAGCATGCGTCTGAAGGCCGCCGCGGGCTGGCCGCTCATCCTCTCGCTGCGGACGCTCGAGTTGGTCGGACGCTCTCCTCGGCTGCTGGAGTCCGGTCCCGGCGTCAAGGTGGGTCGCGGCGAGGTCTACCGGCTCTTGGCCGGCACGCCCTGGACCCTCTCCACCGACAACCGGTTCCGCCGCCGCTACGAGCACTCGACCTCGATGTTGCGCTTCTAGAAGCGCAACATCGAGGTCTGACCCCGAACGCAACATTGACAGGGTTGGGGACGGGGGCTACACTCAGCGACGATGGACGAAACGCTGAGGGTGGCGCTGCAGTATCCCGCCGCCGAGCCGCCGGCCCTGCTGCGCCGGCTCGCCGAGGCCGCCGACAAGGGGGCGGAACGGCCCTCCCTTCAGCTGCTCACGCGCCAGGGCCAGTCGATCGGAGGGCTGCTCCTCCGGGTCGAGGAGAAGGGCGTCGTGCTGAGCCTCGACGACGGCGGCGTCTTCTTCACCGGCCTGGGCGAGGTGGCCGGAGTCGTCGTGCGCAACCACCTGCGCTTCGCGGGAGCGCTCTCCGGCGGGACGCTGCGGACGCCGGGCGAGACGCCGCCGACCCGTCTCGAACTGCGCCGCGAGTTGGCCGGGAGTTCTCCGGCCATCGAGCCCGTCTGGGAAGACATCCCGGAGAGCGGCGACGCGAACCTAAACATCCGCGACTTGGCCCGCGCTCTGGCGCCTGCGGTCGCCGCCAGCGCGTCCGACCCGATGGGCCGCGAAGCCTGGTCCAAGGTGAAGGCCGTCAAGCTCGTCCATAGGACCGGGGCACTTCTCTCGGCCGCGGCCGTTGACGGCGGGATAGTCGTGTCGGTCGACCTGTCGCGCGCCCTGCCGTCCGGCCTTGAGGCCGCGGCCAAGGCCGCGTTGGAGCAGGCTCTTTAAGAAAGCCGCAAAGGAGGCTGTATGGGCTTAGCCGAGCGCCGCGCCGTTGAGGAGTTCAAGGACAAGCAGTTCCCCGCTCTTAAGCAGGAGATCGACCAGGCCGCCGGGTTCGACGTGCCCCTCGAGGTGCAGTGGGACACCCTGGCCGCCGAGGGCTACAGCCACCTCTACGCCGACGCCTTCCCGAAAGTCTACTTCGTGCCGCTGCGCGACGCGGTGAAGGCCATCGCCGTCGACCAGATGGGCAAGGACGCGCTCAAGGGCGGCTTGAAGAAGGTCCTGGTGGCGAACACGAAGGAAGGCTTCTCGTGCTCCAGCTTCAGCTTCGAGGGCGGCACGCTGACGATCGACCACCAGCCCTGCTCGAACATCGACGATGTCGGGGAGCGGACGACCGGCATCCAGAAGATGCTCGAGGAGAAGCTCTAGCTCCTTTTTCTAAGGAGAGCGAGCCAGGCTTTCGGCTTGCGGGGGCCCTCGAAGATCCCCTCGCGGAGCTCCTCGAACACGAAGCCGGACGACCAGGCGGTCTCGAGCTCGGCCTTGGGGAAGCGGTGCGGCCCCGGCCCGGCGGGCTCTTTGTCGCTGAAGGTCCTCAGGACTACCTTGCCCCCGGGGCCGAGCAGACGCTCGACCAGCGCGACGTAGCGCGGGCGGTCCTTCGCGTCGAGGGTGTGGAAGCAGCCGCGGTCGTGGACCAAGGCGAAGGATTCCGCGGGCTCGCGCAGCGTCAGAACGTCGGCCTGGCGCAGCGTGACGCGGCCCTCGGCGTAGGCGGCGCGCACGGTGCGCGCCGCCAGCGCCAAGGCCGCCGGGGAGACGTCGACGGCCAGGACGTCCCAGCCGTTCAAGGCCAGGTAGGCCGCGTCATGCCCGGGTCCGGTCCCGGCGTCGAGCGCCCGCCCGAGCGGCAGGCGGGAAGCCTCGACCAAGCGCCTGAGGTCGGAGTCCGGGAAGCCCGCGTTCCAGGGCAGCTCCTCCGGCTTGACGGTCTTGTAGACCCCGTCCCAGCCGCCGAGCTGCTCGACGAGGCCCTTGACCGCGTCGGGCACTAATTGGCCGAGGGGGGAAGGACCAGGCAGACCCGCTCTTCGGAGGTCATAAAACGCGGCCCGCCGTTCTTGGCCCGCGCCACGAGGCGGTGCTCGCCGGGCGCGCTGGGGTTCCAGTCGTACCAGTAGTAGCCGACCGACTGCCGGCACTCGGTCCAGGGGCCGCCGTCGATCGAAAGCTCGACCTTGTGCTCGCAGCCGGCGGCGACGCGGATCGTGTAGGAGCCGGGGAGGACGGCCTCGCCTTCCTGGGGGTAGTCCAGCAGGACGGCGGGCGCCTTCGCGGCTTTCGGCGCCTTGCGGGCTTTCTTGGGCTTGGCGCCGGTGACGGCCAGGACTTCGACGGGCGAGAGCTGGGTCTTTTCGGTCTTGCGCTTGCGAACTGCCATGGTTCCTCCGGGGGGCGTCAACCGCAACCCTGTGAGGGGTATTATACAACCTTGTATACTCCGCCCATGGCCTTCCCGACCCAGCGCCTGCGCCGCCTGCGCGCCTCCGCCGGCCTGCGGGCCATGGTCCGCGAGACCGAGTTGACCCCCCGGGACCTCGTCCTGCCGCTCTTCGTCCGTCCCGGCAAAGGGGAGAAGCGCCCGATCCGGTCGATGCCGGGCGTCTACCAGTGGTCGGTCGACACCGTGGTTGGTCCGGCGCGCGAGGCCGCTCGCCTGGGCGTGCCGGCCGTCATCCTCTTCGGCATCCCCGACAAGAAGGACGCGCGCGCCTCGGGGGCCTACGCCAAAGACGGCATCGTCCAGCGCGCCGCCCGCGCGGTCAAGGAAGCCGTCCCGGGCCTCGTCGTCATCGCCGACCTCTGCTTCTGCGAGTACACCGACCACGGCCACTGCGGGGTCATCCGCAAGTCGCGGGACTCGTTTATCCTCGACAACGACGCCACCCTCGAGCTCGTGGCCAAGACCGCGCGCAGCCAGGCCGAGGCCGGCTTCGACGTCGTGGCCCCGAGCGGGATGGCCGACGGGCAGGTCGGGGTCATCCGCAAGGCCCTCGACGCCTCCGGCCACCGAGACACGCCGATCCTGGCGTACGCGGTCAAGTACTCGAGCGCTTTCTACGGGCCGTTCCGCGATGCCGCCGAGTCGCCCCCCGCCTTCGGCGACCGCTCGACCTACCAGATGGACCCGGCCAACCGCGACGAGGCCCTGCGCGAGGCGGCGCTCGACGTCGAGGAGGGCGCCGACATGCTGATGGTCAAGCCCGCCATGGCCTACCTCGACGTCCTGCTCGAGGTCCGCCGGCGCTTCGGCCTGCCCACCGCGGCCTACAGCGTCTCAGGCGAGTACGCCATGGTCAAGGCGGCGGCCGAGAAGGGCTGGATGGACGAGAAGCGCACCGCGCTCGAGGTCCTGACCGGCATCAAGCGCGCCGGCGCCGATTTCATCCTGACATACCATGCGCTCGACGCCGCGCGCTGGCTGGGGGCGTGATGCGAAAGTCCAAGGCGCTGTTTGCGGCGTCCAAGAAGGTCCTGCCGGGCGGGGTGGATTCCCCGGTACGCGCCTTCCGCGCGGTGGGCGGGGACCCGGTCTTCATGCGCTCGGGCGCCGGGGCGCATCTGACCGACGCCGACGGAAAATCTTACGTCGACTACGTGCTCTCCTGGGGTCCGATGATCCTGGGCCACGCCCACCCCGCCGTGGTCCGCGCGGCCGAGCGCGCCCTGCGCAAAGGCTCTAGCTTCGGCGCGCCGACCGAGGAGGAGCTCCGGCTCGCCGAGGCCGTGCGCGCGGCTCTGCCCTCGATGGAGCGCCTGCGCTTTACGAGCTCGGGCACCGAGGCCGTGATGAGCGCCCTGCGCCTGGCCCGCGCTTATACCGGCCGCGAGCTCATCGTGAAGTTCGTCGGCGGCTACCACGGCCATGCCGACAGCCTGCTGGTCGCCGCGGGCTCCGGGGCCACCACGCTGGGACGGCCCGACTCCGCCGGCGTTCCCGCCGCCTGGGCCAAGACCACGCTCTGCCTCCCTTATAACGACATCCCGGCGGTGCGGGAGGCCTTCCGCCGCCACGGCCGCAAGATCGCCGCGGTCATCGTGGAGCCGGTGGCGGCCAACATGGGCGTGGTGGCGCCCGAGCCGCCGTTCCTCGAGACCCTGCGCGAGCTGACCAAGAAGTCCAAGACGCTGCTCATTTTCGACGAGGTGATCACCGGCTTCCGGTTCTTCTACGGCGGCGCCCAGACCGGGATGCGCATCACGCCCGACCTCACGACCCTCGGCAAGATCGTCGGCGGGGGCTTCCCGGTGGGCTGCTACGGCGGCCGCCGCGAGGTCATGGACCTCGTGGCGCCGCAGGGGCCGGTCTATCAGGCCGGCACGCTTTCGGGCAACCCGGTGGCGATGGCGGCGGGCCTGGCCACGCTCGACGTCCTGCGCCGCGAGAGGCCCTACGCGCGCATGGCCGAGATGACGCGCGTCATCGTCACCGAGCTGCGCGGGATGGGGCGCTTCAAGGGCCTGCCGCTGCAGGTCAACCACGTGGCCTCGATGTTCACGGTGTTCTTCACCGAGACGCATGTCCGCGACATGGCCAGCGCCAAGACCTCGGACACCAAGGCCTACGCGCGCTTCTTCCACGGCCTGCTCGAGCGCGGCGTCTACTTCCCGCCCGCGCAGTTCGAGGCGGCGATGCTGTCCTCCGCCCATAGCACGCTGGACCTCGAGCGCACGCTCGACGCCGCCGCCCGCGCCATCCGACGGCTTTGAGCAAGGCGCGGACCAAGAAGACCGTCCCGCCCTCCGAGCCGTCGCTGGGGCTCCTCCTTCCCGTCCCCGCCGCCGCGCTGGCGGCCGGGCTCTGGCTGGCCTTCGTGGCCGCCTGCTACGCCAAGAAGCGGCTGTTCTTCGCTTCCGGCGATTGGCTCGACATGGCCGACCTCCTGGCGCGCGCGCCGCGGCTCCTCGCCGGAGTCCTGGCCCGCGACCTCGCGCTCTTGGCCTTGCTGTGGGCGGGCGCGGCCGGGCTGGGCGGGGTCCTGCGCCGGGCGCTGGTCGGCGCGCGGCCGCGCGGCCTCGAGACCGTGCTCGTCGACGCGGGGCTGGGACTGGGGACCCTTTCTCTGCTCCTTCTGTGCCTCGGGGGCGCGGGAGTCTTCACCCCGGCCGCCCTGCGCGCCGTCTACTGGACCGCGGCCTTGGGAGGGACGGCCCTGCTCTGGCGCGAGTTCCGCGGCCAAAGACCCGAGGAGACCGGCCGCGAGCCGTTGGGTCTGCTCGGCTGGACGGCTCTGGCCGTCGTGGCGCTGGCCGCCGCCCTCAACGTCCTAGCGGCGGCGGCCCCCGAGGTCTTCTATGACTCGCTGGTCTACCACCTGTCTCTGCCCAGCCTCTACCTCATGCGCGGCGCGGTCATCGCCACGCCTGAGAACATCTACGCCGGCCTGCCGCTGGGCGTCCAACTGCTCTACGGGCTGGCCCTGGCCGTCTCGGGCGAGGACCTGGCGGGGTTCCTGCACGCCGGGTTCGGCATGGCCGCGGCGGCGGCGGTGTTCGCCTGCCTGCGGCGGCTGGCCGGACCTCGGACGGCGGCCTTGGCCACCCTACTTTTCTATCTCTGCCCGCTGGTCGACTACGCTAGTTGGGCCTGCGGGGTCGATCTGGCCTCGGCGTTCTATGTGGCCGCGACGCTCTGCGTCCTGACCGGGACCGCGGGCGGGATGGGACCCGCGGCCTTGGCCGGGCTCCTCGCCGGCTTCGCGGTGGGGACCAAGTTCAACACCCTTCCGGCCGCGGGCCTGCTCGTCCTCGGCCACGGTTGGCTGGGTCGCCGCGCCGGCCGCCCCTGGCGCGAGACCGCCGTCATGGCCGCCGTCGCGGCGGCGGCGGCCAGCCCGTGGTTCGTGAAGAACGCCTTCCACTATGGGAACCCGTTCTATCCGTTCCTCCACGGGCGCCTGGGGACCCTGCGTCCCGCCGACTGGAAGGGCTTCCTCGAGGCGGCCGGCTCGCGCGACCTCGGCGCGGCGCTGACCACGCGGCAGGGCTTCCTCGACCTCGTCTCCCTGCCGCTGCGCTGCACGCTGGGGGACTGGCCCCTGGGCGATTGGCCGGGCCCGGTCTTCATCGCCCTGCTCCCGTTCGTGCTGGTCGCGCGATGGCGCAACGACGTCGCGCCGGACGCCTGGCGGCTCATCGCGGGGACGGCGGCGGCCGGCATGGCGGCCTGGGCGCTTGCCTCCAACCTGGTGCGCTACGTCGTCCCCTCCTTGCCGCTTCTGGCCGCGGCTGTCGCGCTGGCCGTCGAGAAGGCCGCCTGGCCCGCGGGCATGAAGCGCGCGGCCTGGGGCGCCGCCCTGGTCGGCTCGCTCCTGGCCTTGCAGTGCGTGTACCGGCAGGGTTATGGGATCGGGCAGTGGAACTTCCTGCGCGGTCCGGGGACCCGCGCGGAATACCTCTCGCGCCAGCGCGTGACCTACGGCCTCCCGCCGTATCCCGCGGCGGCCTGGATCAACGCGAACACCCCCGCCGGCGCCAAGGTCCTCCTGGTCGGCGAGTCGCGCGGCTTCCATCTCGAGCGGGATTTCGTCGCCGCCACGGTCTACGACGCCAATCCCTTCTGGACCGCCGCGGCGGCGGCCTCCGACGACGACGAGCTGCGGCGTCGGCTGGCCGGCATGGGCGTGACCCACCTGCTCGTCAGCGTGCGGGGGCTCTACTTCCGGCACGACTCGCCGGCCGTCCTGCCGCGAGAGACGGCGGGCGGCGTCGTGGTCGACCGCTTCGTGAGCCGCTGGCTCGACAAGCTCTGGGAGACGCGCGAGGACGGCGGGGAGGAGCCGCGCTGGCTGACGGTCTACGCCCTGCGCGCGGAGCCCGCGGCGGGGCCGGGACCGCTCAACTCCTTTGGCGTCGTGGTCGACGTGCTGGCCCGGCAGGGGCTCTGATGGCGGACTACTTCCCGCTCGAGGCCGGCCGGTTCTGGACCTACGAGGTTGAGACGCCGCGCGGCCGGAAGGTCATCCGCGTCGAGGTGGTGTCGGCGGAGTCCTTCGCGGGGAGCACGCGGGCCGCCTGCCGCAGCCGCGTCGATGAGCGCCCGTGGCTCGACTTCAGCGTCGTGGCCGACGCCTCCTCGGTCCGCGTCGAGGGCGTCGTCGAACTGCCCGAGCCGCCCGCGGTGGGGGCCTCGTGGGCGACGGCCAACGAGGCCCTGCGCATCGCCGACGACGACGCCGTGGTCGAAACCCCGGCCGGGCGCTTCGAGGGCTGCCTGCGGGTCGTCGTCCTCATCGCCGGGGGCGACGCGGGCTCCGGGGAACGGTTCTACGCTCCAGGCCTGGGGCTGGTCCGCGAGGCGCTATCCGACGAGGCCGAGCCCAGCGAGAAGTCCCTGCTGAGTTGGGGCATGGGACGGCCTTGACCGCATCAGGGACTGGCGCAGAGTCGTTGGCGCAGCGGCGCTTTCACGCGCGTGAAGTGCAGCAGCTTCGAGGCCGGGTTCCAGTCGTCGCCGTTGATCTCGTACTGGGGGCCGAAGACCTCGTCGTAGGAGTACGGCGCCAGGACCAGGATGTGCAGCGAGCCGTCGGGGCCGAAGGCCAGCCCTTGGGAGGCGGCCTTCTCGGGCTCGTCGAAACCGAAGAGCTCCAAGGCGCCGCCGCCGTCGGGGTCGACCTTGTAGACCCGCTTGCGGCCCGGTGCGTCGCTCGAAAGGTAGAGCATCCCCTCGTGCACCTTGCCGCCCTGCACCCGCACGACCGGTGAGGTCCCCCGCACCACGCTGAGCGGCACGGTCCGGAGCCAGCGAAAGTCGTCGAGCGAGAAGACCTGGAGGTCCTGGGAATTCCAGTTCATCGTGTAGAAGAGCCGCCGCTCGGCGTCGGCGGCCACCCACGGCACCCCGTGCGGCAGCTTGTCGACGGGCAAAAGATGCTTCTCTCCCGTGTACTCGAGGGTCTTGGGGTCGAAGAGGGCGATGAAGGGCTTGGTGCGGTTGTCCTCGTCCTCGATCGGCGCCAGGAGCCTGCCGCCCGCCACGTCGATGTCGCCGATGTGGCTGAAGCCGTTCCTGCGCGCGGGGTCGTAGTGCGCGGCCTGGATGTCGGGCGGGATGGCCAGCGGGCGGGTCAAGGTCTCTTTGTAGCGCGCGTCGGTGCGCTGGAGCCCGTAGCGCCACGAGAAGAGCGGCGTAGCCCCGTCGAAGGCGATCCCCTGGGTCTTGAACGTCACGGGCAGCCTGGCGACCTCGCTCGAGGTGATCTCGGCGAAGCCGGCGAGACTGGGCACCGGGCGGGCCAGGGAGAGCCGCGCGCGGTCGAGATAATCCTTGAGGGTGCCGTATACGTCGTCGCTGAACTGATGCTTCTCGCCGTCCGCCTCTTGCCAAACCTCGGCGTCGAGGTCGGCGTTCGCCGCTAGGCCGAGCGAGGGGGTCGAGGCGCAGACCTTGAACTCCGCGCCGGCCGGGGCGGCCCAGAGCGCCAGGGAGAGGAGCAGGGGGGTGGTCTTTCGGGGGTCCATAGGTCTATACTCTAAGAGTACGATGGCACCTCGGAACAATCAAGCGCGATTCTTGGCCCTGGGCGCGGCCCTGCTTCTGGCGGGCTGCGTGGAGCTCACCCCGGCCGAGAAGGCCGCCTTGAACCTGCCCCCCGAGCTGCTCCAGCCCCCGAGGGTCCAGATCGGGGACCCCGCGCCCGGCGGGCCGGCCCCGAAGACCGACCCCCTCATCGTCAACTCGCTCTTCGACCTGCTCGAGAAGTCCGATGACATGCGGCCCAACATCGCCAACCTGGCCGGGACCCCGTTCGAGGAGCTCCTGAGCGTGGGCTCCCCGGCGGCGTTCCAGCTGCGGAACCGCTACCTCCATCCCGGTGTCCCATTGGCGGAGGCCCTGGCCCTCGACCCCGACCCCGCCTTCCGGGAACGGCTCGAGACCCTGGCCCGCTGGGAACGTTCCGACGAGGTGCGCGGCACGGCCCTCGTGGCGCTGGCCCGGCTCAAGGACAGCAAGGATGAACGCATACTCCACGAGGCGATGGCTCACCGCAAGCCGGCCGTCCGCTTCGGCGCCATGGAGGCGATGCTCGCCTGGGGCCGCCCCGAGAAGGCCGCTCCCCTCCTCAAGCTGGCCGCGGAGAACGACCCCCAGCCCCTGCTCCGGGTCTACGCGGCGGGCGGCATGGCCCGCCTGGGCAGCCCCGACGGCCTCGCCAAGCTCCGCGCGTTCCTTAATAGCCCCGATTGGGCGACCCGGGCCATGGCCGCGCGCTACCTGGGCGACTACGGCGAGGCGCCGGACTACGACCTTCTCCTCGACCGCCTCGGCGCCGAAGGGACCAACGACTTCGTCGCGGCCGAGTACGCCATCGCGGCGCTCAAGCTCTTCGGGAAGAAGCCATGACCCGGCTGCTCGCTCTCTCCCTGCTCCTTCCCGCCATGGCTAGCCAGGCCGCCGAGCCGCTGACCGTGGACATGGACTTCATGCTCGAGCCCATCGTCATCACGGCGCCGCGCAACAAGATCCCCGCGGCGCGCCAGATCGACCCGCGCATCAACTCCCTGCTCCTGCGCCTCCTCCAGCAGCGCGCCGACCTGCGGCCGGACCAGGTCGCGGGACAGAACGCCTCAGCCGAGGTGTTCAGCGAGTTGACGACCTTGACCGGGCATACGATGAGCATGCGCTACAGCGAGCTCGGCTTCCTCCTGACCGAGGGCTTGGCCGGCTCGCAGGACTTCCAAATCCAAAGCGAGCTCGAGCGGATCGTGCGCTCCGGCAAGAACCCACAGATGCGCGCCGGGGCCATGGTGGCCCTGGCCTACACCAAGGATTCGCGCTTCTTGGGGCTGTTCCAGACGGCCATCCGTGATCCGAGCCTCACGGTGCGCCTGGGCGCGCTCGAGTCGCTGATCATCATGGATTCATCGGCCGCCGAGTTCTCGATCGCCGAGGCGGCCCAGGGCGACGCCTCCTTCACGGTCAAGGTGATGGCCGCCGCCGCCTATTGGCAGAGAGGCAACCTCGCCGGCCGCGAGATGCTGCTCCTCTTGGCCGAGCACGCCGACTGGTACGTGCGCGCCAACGCCATCTACCAGCTCGGCCGGCTCGGCAGGGGCGACGAGTACCGCAGGCTCCTCAACCTCATGGACCGCGAGAAGGACCTCATCGTCCGGGCCGAGCTCACCCTGGCCCTGATCCGGCTGGAGAGATTCAAGTGAGCCTGGACTTCATCAAGACCTTCGCCCTTTCGGGGGGCGACTGGGTGATCTACGCCCTTCTGGCGAGCTCGGTGGCGGCGCTCGGCGTCATGCTCGAGCGCGCCATCCTGCTGGCCCGCGAGACCGACGGCCTCGAGCGCCTCAAGGAGAGCCTGGCCGGCCCGCTCCAGGCCGGGGACCGGAAGGCGGCCGAGGGCGCGATCAAGGGCGCGGCCGGCGCCGCCGCGGGCCGCATCCTCTCCGCCTGCGTCGAGCCGGGAAACCGCGCGGCCGCCGAGGACCGGTTGGCCGCCGTGACCCTCGACGAGCGGCGCTATCTAGAGTCGCGCCTGCTCGTCCTGGGGACCCTCGGCAGCAACGCGCCGTTCGTGGGCCTCTTCGGCACCGTCCTCGGCGTCATCCGGGCCTTCCACGACCTCTCTCAGAACGCCGGCGCCGGACCGGAGGTCGTCATGCGCGGCCTCTCCGAGGCCTTGATCGCCACGGCCGTCGGCCTCTTCGTCGCCATCCCCAGCGTCGTGGCCTACAACTACCTGCAGAAGAAGGTCGCCGACATCCTCTCCGGCGTCGAGTCGCTGTCGCGGCGCCTGCTGGCCTCCGGGGCCTGAGCGGGCGGCGGCGATGAAAAGCCTGACCCCGGGCTCGCGGGCGATCACCGAGATCAACGTCACGCCGCTCGTCGACATCATCCTCGTCGTCCTAATCATCTTCATGGCCACCGCGCCGCTCATGGACCGCAAGGCCGTGCGCGTCGACGTCCCCGCCGCCAAGCACACCGAGCGTGCCGGGCTCGAGGCGCTCGAGGTCACCTTCGACACGACCCGCGAGCTGCGGCTGGCCGGGAAGGCGCTCAGCCGCGAGACCCTGGTCCGCGCGCTCAAGGAGCGCCTGGGCGGCGACCCCGAGCTGCGCGTCATCCTTTCCGCCGACCGGGCCCTGCCCTACGGCGAGATCGTCGGCGTCTTGGACCTTCTCAGGGGCACCGGGCTGCGCAAGATCAGCCTGGAGGTCAAGGGTGGGCTCTGACTGGCGCGTCTACGACGGACTGCTCGCGCGCTGCCTGGCGGCGTCGGCGGCCTTCCATTTCGGTCTGTTGATCATCGGGAACCTGCGCGAGGCGCGGCTTCCAACCTTCCCGGCCCACGACATGGTCGTCGACCTGAGCCTGCCGCTCGGCCCCAAGGCCTCGCCGCCGCCCGGCAAGCTCGGCCGGGTCGGCGTGCCGCTGCCCTCTCCCGTCCCCGCCCCGGTTCCCGTCGATAGGGCTCCCGCGCCGAGCCCGGTCCCGGCTCCGGTCGAGCCCGCTCCCGAGCCGGCGCCCATCCCGGTCGCCGACCCGAAGCCGGCGCCGGCCGCGCCCGAACCGGCCGTGGCGACGAGCGCCGCGGTCCTTCCGTCCGCGGTCCCGGCCTCGCCCGCGGGCGCCGGCTCGGGACCCGGGCCCCTGGGCAACCCCTCGGGCAGCGCGGCGGGCGATCCGACCGCCAGCGGCGGCGGCGGCACCGGACCCGGCGCGCGGACCGTCAAGCCGGTCCCGCCGCGGCTGCTCAACCAGAGCGAGGTGCTCGACAACCTGCGGCGCTTCTATCCGGAGGCGGAGCGGCGGGCCGGGCGCGAGAGCCGGGTCATGGTGAAGCTCCTCATCGGGGTCTCAGGCGCCGTCGAGTCGGTCGACATCGTCCAATCGGGCGGGGCGGCCTTCGACAAGGGCGCCAAGGACGTCGCCAAGCGCATGCGCTTCTCGCCGGCGACGCTCGAGGCGAGGCCGATCGCCGTCTCTCTGCCTCAGGTCATCATCTTCCGGCTGGAGTGAGCCTTGAGCGCCGCGGCGAAATCGCCCGCCGAGGCGAACCGCGCGGACGGGCCGGCGGCCAAAGCCTTGGCCAGCAGGGCGTCGACGCCCGCGGGGTCCTCGGCTTCGAGGAGCTCTCCCAGCGGCGGCGGCGGGCCGGCGCGCTTGGCTTGGTAGAGCTCGAGGCCGGTTCCCGCGTACGGCGGCCTGCCGGCTAGAAGCTCGTAGAGGCAGCCGCCCAGCGCGTAGACGTCGCTGAGCGCCGTGGAGGCGCCGCCGTCCTCCTGCTCGGGAGCAAGGTGCCCCTGCGCGGCCACCGGCGCGCCCTGGGTCAGGCGCGTGATGGCGTCTTTGGAGGCGCGCGCCACGCCGAAGTCCATGACCCGCACGGCGCCCTTCACGTCGACGATGATGTTGGTGGTCTTCAAGTCCCGGTGGACGACGCCGTGCTCGTGGGCGTAGGCGACGGCCGCGGCGGCCGAGAGTATGACCCGGCGCGCCTTGCGGTAGGGTAGGCGCTCGCGCTCGAGCAGGTACTGGGCGAGGGTCTTGCCGTCGACATACTCGAAGACCAGGTAGGCTCCGGCGGCCGCCTCGTAGACCTCGTGGAGCCGCACGATGCCGGGATGCTCGAGCGCCGCGGCCAAGCGCGCTTCCTTTAAGAAGCGCTCGCGCTCGCGCGGGTCGGCGGCGATCTCCGAGCGCATCTTCTTGAGCGCCACGAGGCGGTCCCGGGCGGTGTCCTTGGCCTTGTAGATCACGCCCATCCCCCCGTGGCCCACGGGCCCGAGCACGCGGTACGGGCCGACGCGCGTCGGCATGCTGACCGGCCGCGCGGCCGGGGTCAGGCCGGAGCGGCGCTTGAGGAGCTCCACGTCGAGCGAGGTCCGGCGCGGCAGGTCGGCCCCGCCGCCGCGCAGGCGCCGGAACGCCCAGAGTCCGGCCAGCGGCCCCAGGAGGGCGAGCAGGCCCAGGAGGAAGACTCGTCCTGATCCCGCGACCTTTACGGGCACGGCGGGGGCTTGCTCCGGGGCGGACGGCAACGTCTCGTCGTCGAGGAGCGGCGCGTCCGTGAAGAGCGCCGTCAGGTCGGCGCCCTCGGGCAGCGCGCGGGCGCGGTGCAGCAGCTCGGCGGTAGCCGGGTCGCCGCGCGCCCCGCGCTCCAAGGTCTTGAGCATCGAGGCCCGGTCGCCGAGGCCGGCTTGGGAGTAGGCCAAGAGCCGCGCGCCGGCGGCGCTGCCCGCGCCGGAGAGCGGCAGAGCCAGAGCGTCGGCGATCGCCTGCTGATACCGGCCGCGGCGCAGTGCCGCGGCGGCGGCTAGGGTCAGGGCCTCGGGGTCGCCGGGACGCTCCGCGAGGACTTTGCGGGCCAGCGCGTCGGCCCCGGAGTAGTCGCGGACCGTCCAGGCGCGCCGCGCCGCGCGCAAGATCTCCGCCGAACCCCCGCCGGCGCCTTCCTTCGCGGCGTCCGGCTGCGGGAACAGCGCGGGGCCGACCGCTCCTTGCGGCTCCTCAGCCTTGCGACTGACGGGCGGCAGTCCGAAACGCTTGGGTTTCTGCGGGTCCGAGACTCGGGAGAGGTTCTCCTTGGTCAGGTGGAGGACGGCGTCGGCCATCTTGGCCCAGGGCCCGTCGGGGGCCGCCTCGAGCGAGGCCTTGGACCAGGCCGCCGCGTCTTTCATCCGCCCGTGATGGAAACCGGCCAGCGACGCGAAGGCCAGCGTCGTCGGGTCGCGCACGCCGGCCGCCATGGCCTTGTCGAGCTTGCGCAGGGCCTCCGGATAGTCGGAATGGAAGGAATCCCGGATGCCCCCGACCCGCAGGGCATGACGGTCGCCGGGGTCTCGCGCAAGGTCTGCGTCGATGAGCTTCTTGGAGACCCCGGCTTCCCACGGCGACGCCTTGCGCGCCTCGCCGGCGTCGGAGCCGCGCTTTCCGGCGCGCTCTTGGATGTACCGAACGTCGGCATCAGAGGCGCGGGCAGGGGCCGCGCCCAGCGTCAGGAGCATAGCCAGCGCTAGGGGACGCGTCACTTTGGAACGGCGAGGGCCGCGGCCAGCTCACGCGCCGAGGCGTAGCGCTTGGAGGGGTCGGCGTCCAAGGCCTTGGCCAACACTTCGTCGAGCGCGGCCGGGGCGTCGGGGCCCAGGACGGAGGCCAGCGGCGGCGGGGCTCCGGCGCGCTTGGCCTGATAGAGCGCCAGCCCCGTCCCCTCGTAGGGGGCACGCCCGGTCAGGAGCTCGTAGAGGCAGACCCCCAGCGCATAGATATCGGAAGCCGGCGACGCCTTGCCGTCCTCCTGCTCGGGAGCCATGTAGGCGGGCGTGCCGGTCGTCGCCCCTTGGGCGGTCAAGCGCGTGATGGCGTCTTTCGACGCGCGGGCCACGCCGAAGTCCATGACCCGTACGCGGCCCTTCACGTCGAGCATGATGTTCGACGGCTTTAGGTCGCGGTGGACGATGCCCCTTCCGTGAGCGTAGGCGACGGCCTCGGCGGCTTGGGCCAAGAGCCCGAGCGCCTCCCGGAAAGGCAGTCGGCCGCGCTCGCTCAGGTGCTGGGCCAAGGTCTTGCCGTCGACGAACTCGAAGACCAGGTAGTCGCCCTCCGGCGACTCGTGCACCGCGTAGATGCGCACGATGCCCGGGTGCTCCAACCCCGAGACGATGTTCGCCTCTTTGAGGAAGCGCTTGCGCTCGCGGGGGTCGGCGGCGATCTCCTCGCGCATCTTCTTGAGCGCCACAAGACGGTCGAGACCGGTGTCCTTGGCCTTGTAGATGACGCCCATCCCGCCATGGCCGACCGGTTCCAGCACCTGGTAGGGGCCGACGTGGGCCGGGAGCGTGACCGCGCGCGCGGCCGGGGTGAGCCCGCTCTTGCGCATGAGGCCGGACAGGTCGAGAGAGGTGCGGCGCGGGAGGCCGGCTCCTCCGCCGCGCAGCGACTTGAGGGCCCAGAGGCCGGCCAAGGGCCCGAGCAGGGCAAGGAAGCCCAGGCCGAGCACCCGGCCGCTGACGGCGCCCTCGAGCGGCGGCGGCGCGCCGGCGGTCGCCGGCGCGGGGGCGGCCTCATCGTCGAGCAGCAAGGAGTCGGAGAAGAGCGCCATCGGGTCGGCGCCCTCGGGCAGTGCGCTGGCTCGGCGCAGCAGCTCGGCGCCCGCCGCGTCGGAGGCGGCCGCGCGCTCGAGCGCCTGGCGCATGGCGGCCCGGTCGCCCAGGCCGGCCTCGGCGAAGGCCCGGAGGCGTAGGCCCGCCGAGCTGTGCGCGTCGGTGCGCAGCATGGTCAGCGCGTCGGAGAGGGCAGCCTCGTAGCGGCCCGTGCGCCCGGCCGCCACACCGTGGGCGCGCAGGAGCTCGGCGTCGGCCGGCTGGTCGGCCAGCCCGAGCCCGGCGTCCTCGTAAGCCGGGGCGTAGCGGCCCATGCGAAGGGAGGCCGAGACGCTGACCTTAAGGGCCTCGGGATTGCGCGGGTCGTCGAAAAGCACCTTGCGGGCCAACTCCTCGGCCAGAGGATAGTCGCGCACGGCCAGCGCGCGCTGGGCCGCGCGCAGAGTCTCCGCGGCCTCCTTACCGCCGGCCTCGCCGCCGGTCTTTTGAGGGAAGAGCGCCGGGCCCACGGCGCCGCCGGGCTGTTCGCCGCCGCTCTGCGGCATGCTGAGCGGCTTGGGCTTGGGCGGCGCCGAGGCGTGGGCCACGTTCTTCTTGGTCAGGTGCAGCACCGAGTCCGACATCTCGGCCCACGGCCCCTTGGGGGCCTTGTCGAGCGAGGCCTTGGCCCACTTGGCGGCGGCCTTCATGTCGTTGCGGTGGAAGGCGGCCAGCGCGCCGAAGGCCAGGGCGGTGGGGTCGCGCATGCCGGCGCCGATGGCCTTGCCCAGCTGGCTGAAGCCGGCGCGATAGTCGGCGTTGAAGGAGTCCTGGATCCCGCCCACGCGCAAGGCGTAGCGGTCGTTGGAGCTCATGTCGAGGTCGGCGTCGATGAGCTTCTTCGAGACCCCGACCTCCCAAGGCGCCGCTCCCTGGCCCGGCCCCGCCAGCTCGGTGCCGCCGCCTGCGTCCTGCGCGGTGGCGCCAAGGCGCTTGCCGCCGGCGGCCTTCTGGAGGGCGCCGTCGGGCGCGGCGTAGGGGCCGTCCGGCCCGCCCATGTGGTTCTGGATGTACTGCAGGTCGTTGTCCGAGGTGATGGGGACGCCGCGCAGGAGGTAGCTCTCGAGCGCGATGAAGAACTGATCCTGGCCTTGTGGAGGCAGCGAGTTCGCGCGCTGGACCGCGGCGCCCGACGCGCCCTGGCTGAGGCCGCGATGGCTGTGTCCGATGTTTCGGGCGCGCTCGCCAGCGGGCGTGCGGCGGCCGGGATCGGCGCCACCCGCTCCCCGCGGGGTGCGGTGGGGTCTGTTGCCTCGTCCGTCGCCGCTTCCACCGCCGGAGGGGCCTCCTCCTCCCGGACCGTGGGCATAGACCAGGACGGCCCCTAGCGACAGGACCAAGGCCAGCGAAAACGGCCCCGGGCGTAGGCGCACCACCGTGCCATAAGGATAGAGGCAATACCGTCTGCGCGCCAGGGACGACCGGCCCTAATTCGCGCTTAGGGCGGCCAGGGCGGCGGCGAACTCGGAGCCGCTGGGGTAGCGGCGCTCGGGGTCGGGGTCGAGGGCGCGGGCCAGCGCCGCGTCGAGCCCCGGGGGACAGCCGGGCGTCAGGCCCGACGCCGGGACGTAGGCGCCCTTGAGCTTGGCCATCAGCATCCCCGCGCCGATGCCCTGGTAGGGCAGCTCGCCCGTCAGCATCTCGTAGCCGCAGACTCCCAGGGCGAACACGTCGGACTCCGGGCATACGACGCCCTGCTCCTGCTCGGGGGCCATATAGGGAGGGGTGCCGACCACCGTGTTGGTCACCGACATGCGCGAGAGCGCGTCCTTGGCCTGGCGCGCCACGCCGAAGTCCATGACCTTGACCATCCCGCTGTCCTCGACCATTATGTTGGCGGGCTTGAGGTCGCGGTGGACGACGCCCATGCCGTGGGCGTAGTCGAGCGCCGCGCCGACCGCCTTGATGAGGGCCGCCGTGTAGGCGAAGGGCAGGCGTCCCTTCTCGCCTAGCAGCTCATGGACGGTCTTGCCGGAGACGAACTGGAAGACCAGGAAGACGTCCGAGCCGTCCTCGATGATGGCGTAGATCTCGACGATGTTGGGATGGCGCAGGGCGGCCACGGTCTTGGCCTCGCGCACGAAGCGCTCGCGCTCGCGGGGGTCGGAGCGGATCTCCGAGCGCATCTTCTTGAGCGCGACGCGCCGGTTGAGCTTGACGTCTAGGCCCTCATAGACGATGCCCATGCCGCCCTGGCCGATCTTGCGCCCGAGCGTGATGCCCGCGCCCGCTAGGCCGCCGGCGGGCGTTGCGGGCGGCGTGGGGGGCGGCTCGGGCATGGGCGTAAACGCCCGCCGGCGGGGTCGGAACGTCCGCCAGCCCGCGACGATGAGGAGCGGGGCTCCGAGCCCCAAGGCCAGCGTCAGCGCCGAAGGCGACTTCGTGGGCGGCGCGCGCGGGGAGCGGGGCTTGGCCCCGCCCTCGAAGACCGCGCTCAGCGGGGTGTCGGGCGCAAGGGCGTTGGCCTCGTCGAGCTTGGGCCTGAGGTCGGGCCGCAGTCGGCCGGCGGGGGCCAAGGCCTCGAGCGCCGCGGCGCGCTGACCCTGGCCGTCGAGCGCCAGCGCCCGGTTGACATGCGCCGCGACCGCGTACTTCGGATCTGCGGCGGCGAGCGTGGCTTCGGCAGCGGCCAAGGCCTCACGGCTGCGGCCCAGACGGTTCAGGGTCTCGGCGCGTGCGTTGAGGAGCTTGGCTCGTCGAGGCTCCACGCGCAGCGCGCGGTCGAGAGCTTCGAGGGCGTCGCTGTAACGCTTCGCGGCGCGGCGGGCTTCAAAGAGCGCCCAGAGCGCGCGCATATTGTCAGGCTTGAGTTCGGCGGCCTCCTCGGCTAGGCGGGCCGCCCCATCGGCATCACGCATCTTGAGCAGTTGCTCGGCGTCGTCAGTAAGGGCCAGGGACCGCGTGTCGGAAGCCTGGTCGGCGCGACAGAGCGCCGCGGAGGCGAGCAGGACAAGGAGGATCCTCATCGCAAGCGCGCTCTAACGATAAGATCGCCGGGCTCGAGGAGGTCGAGCACATGTAGGCCTGAGATCACGGTCCCGAAGGCGGTGTAGCGGCCGTCGAGGTGCGGGATGGGCACGAGGCTCACGAAGAGCTGGCAGCCCGCGGTGTCCTTGCCCGCCTTCGGCGCCCCCACCGTCCCGCGCAGGAAGGGGCGGCGCGTGTCCTCGTCGGCCAGGCGCCAGCCGGCGTCGCCCCAGCCCGAGCCGCGCGGGTCGCCGCCTTGGACCACGAAGGCGGTGACGACCCGGTGCCAGTTGAGGCCGTCGTAGAGTCCGCGCGCGACGCCGTCGGCGACCGCCGCGGCGTGGACGGAGGCCTCGGCGCCGGAGGCCAGGGCGATGACGAAGGTCCCTTTCGCGGTCTCGAGCTCGATTACGGCGGGCGCCCTCAGCGCGGGAAAGGACCGCGGCTTATCGACGAAGGGTGGGAAGCTCTTGAAGGCCGCCGCGGCCTTGCCGGGCCCGAGTGCTGCCAGCGCGTTGCGGATCGAGCCGCGCAGCTCCGGGGAGGCCTTGGCCGCCTTGGAGCGCGTGGCGGCCAAGAGGCCCGCGAGCAGGGCGGGGTCCTTGCGCTGGCCCGCCGCGTCGACGGCGGCGCCCAAGAGCTCGAGCGGGGCGTCGGGCCGGCGCAGGAGGCGCTGGAGCTCGGGCAGAGCCGCGGTCGGGCTCGACGCGGCCAGCGTCTCCAGGGACTGGGCGGCGACGCGCGGGTCGGCGTCGCGGGCGCCGGCGAGCAGGATGGCCGGCCCGTCGGCGAGCCCGGCGCTGGCCTCGTAGGCGCGGCAGCGCAGCCACCAGCGGCGGTCCTGGCGCGCCTCGGCCAGGACCTTGGCGGAGGCCCCGCCGAGGAGCTTGGCCAGCGCGAGGAGTGCACGGCCCTCGGCCAGAGTCCCCGGCCCGGCGGCGAGGCGCTCGAGGAGCGGTACGAAGCGCGCGGCGTCACCCGAAGCTGCCGCGGCGTCGGCCATCGCGGCGCGGACGTGGCTGGAGGGGTCGCCGAAGAGGGCGTCGGGAAGTCTGATCCAGGCCTTGGCCGCGGAGAACGCCGCCACCGCCTCGGCGCGGACGTACGGCTCGGGGTCGGCCAGCAGGTCGGGGTCGGGGGCAAACCCGAGCTTCGCCAGGGAACGGACCGCGAAGAGGCGGGTCCGCCAGTCGGCGTCGCGCGCGGCGTTGGGCAGCACCTCGCTCAGGCGCGGCTCCGGCCAGCGCGAGGCCGCGTAGACCGTGCGCCAGCGCACCTCGGGGTCGGGATCGCCGGCCAGAAGCGAGAGGCGGGCGATGGCGGCAGGGGAATATCGGGGGATGCGTTTGAGGAAGACCAGCCGGAACAGCGCCAAGGCGGCCTCGCCGCGGACGGCCGGCTCGGGGTCGGCGGCCGCGCTTATCAAGGAAGCCTCGTCGGAGGGAGCGCCCACTTTGCCTAACGCCTCGACGGCGGCGCGGCGCAGGTCCGGGTGGCCGTCGAGCAGGGCGGGAGCCAGGAGCGCGGCCGCGGCGGCGCGCGAGGAGACGGAGGCGGCGGACTCGACCGTGCCGTCAGGGGACTCGACTAGGCCGACCTGGCCGAGGGAGAAAGCCTCGGCGGGGGTCAGGATGGGGACGGCCCGGGCCGGAAAGGCGAGGAGGGCCAGCAGCGCGGCGAGGATCATGAGCGATTATACCGACTTCTCTAGTTTCTCTATGTCTGGCACCGAAGCGGCGAGTCCCACGTTGATGTTCGGCCCTAAGGCCGGGTCCGGCCTGGGCAGCTCGGACCTGCACCTTCATCCCGAGCCATCACATCATAGCTTGATGATCACGGGGGAGCGATGAACCTGAAGACGATTGCGGCGTGCGTGGGGGCGTTGGGGTTGGTTTTGTCCGCGGCGGCGCCGGCCCGGGCCTATTGCGGCGTGCATTGGGACGCCGCGGGCGGGTTCTTGTCCGTCAGGTTCCAGCAGGATCCGTCCAGGTTCATCTTCGACGCCATGGCGGACGTTCCGGCACGTTCCGCAGGTTCGGGCGTCATAAAAGAAGGGGCGCACATGACCTGCTGGACCGGCTCGGGGATATGGGGGTGCTCCGTGGCGATGACGACCGATGGGGCCCTGGCCCAGTACACCGGTACGAACGTGGGGACGCAATGCTACGTCGAGGTCGGCGCGGCCCCCGACGGCCTCACCCTCACCTTCCTCAATTCGCGGATCACCGGCGCCTCGCGTCGCGTCGTCGAGGGCGTCTATAACTCGATGTCGGGAGTGGCCGAGACCGTGAACGGCGGGTCGCGGACCCGGGCCGGCGCGGCGATGAGTTGCACGGTGGTGGAGAGAGGACCGGGGCGCTCGTCGTGCCGGGTGACGGTGGCGCGCGACGGGCGCGGCACCGTGCCCCCCACGCCGATCTCGAGCACCGAGTCGGCGTCCGAGGCCGTGGAGCGGACGTCGGCGGCCGTGGCACGCGGCGCCGGCGCGGTCAAAGGGTTCCTGGGGACGAACCCGTTCCTCGCGCGCTAGCCCCGGATCTCTATATCTGGCACCGAATCAGGGGGCCTGTTATCCTAGCGCCATGAGCCTCGAACCCAAGGAACGGGAGATCGTGGACGGCCTGCTGCGGCGCGGCGTCCTGCGCACGATGGAGCGCTTGGAGAAGCTCTGCGGCGGCAAGTGGGGCATCATGTCCTCGAGCGTGCGCGAGGTCCAGCCGGTGCGCCTCCTACAGGCCTTCAGCCGCGGCAAGGAGGACTGCGTCGGCTCCTACTTCCAGTCGAGCTCGATGGTGCCGCTCGAGTTCCTGATCACCTTCTCGACCCAAGGCGCGGCCGCGCTGGCCAAAGCCGTCATCAAGCCCTTCGCGGCGCGCATGAAGGAGACCCCGGACCTCCTGAGCCTGACCGTGGGCGAGGTCTCCAACTATCTGGCCCAGAGCGTCCTGACCGTCATCGCCGACGAGTTCAACGTGATGATCATCCTCAAGCCCCCGGAAGTCCTCGTGGGGCCCAAGGCCCAGCTCCTGGCGCGCTCGTTTAGCCGCTACGACGGGCGCAAGGATACCCTGCTCATCTCGCAGGTCGACATCTACTCGGAGAGGCTCTCGGCCGACTGCAGCATGGTCGTCATCGTCAACTCGGAGCTCTTCCGCAAGCTCCTGAGCACCCTGCAGAAGGGACGCTAGGGGAGCGGAGGCTCGAAGAAGGCCCGGGCCTGGATGAGGGTGTCGATGAGCTCGTCCTGGGGCAGAGGGTTGCGCAGGCGCCAGAGCGCCCGCTTCTCTCCCATCTCGCCGTTGCGCGCCCCGTTGACGCGGTAGTACTCGGCCAGCTCCGAGACGCGGCGCAGGTCGGCCGCTCCTAGCCAGGGCAGGATCTCGTCGCGTCCGGACTCCAGGACCTCGGGATGCATGGCCAGGTTCATGACCGACCGCCAGGGGCCGGGCTCGGTTTCCGAGTCGGTCTCCGCCGCCTTGGCGGCCAGGAGCTCCTTCTCGAGCGACAGCGCGCGCGGTGACGCGGGGGCGTGGCGGGGCGAGGTCTGGACCTCCGGTTCCGGCACGGGGAGGAACTGGGCTATCCGGTTCTCGCCGCGCCAGACGGGGGAGGCGCCCGTCAGTTCCTTGACCCTCTCCCGCTGCTCCGCGAACGGGGATCTTCGCGTGTCGATCGAATACTTCGGGACACCCAGCCCCGCTTCGGCCGCAGCTATCGGGTCCTGGGCGGCGGCGCCGGCTATGAGGGCCGAGACCTTCCGGCGGCGACGGCCGTCGACCCTGCTCAGGGCCGACTTATAGGCGGCCTCGACCTGCTCGCGCTGGGGTGGCTCGAGGTAGATGGCGAACATGGTCCGCATGATGAAGAGGTCCTGGAGGGCCTTCTGGACGGAGGCGTCCGGGGCCTTGGCGTCGGCCACCGTGGCGATGACCGCTTGGGCGCGGCGGCGGACGGCCGCCTCGCCCTCGAGCCATGCCCAGCGCAGGGTCTCGAGCTGCTGGGCGGGGTCGGTCATCTTGGCGAAGACAGCGGGGTCATGGGCCTTGCTGGTCTGGAGCGCGTGGACCATCGGGGCGTAGTAGCCTTGCTGGGCCGGGTTGGCGATGTCGAATCTGGCCAGGTTCGGCAGGGCGGCCATCAGCTGCGGGGCGCCGAGGGAGCCGCCGGCGAGAAATCCGGAGATCGAGGCGGTCCAGCCTCCCATCGGCGAGGCGGCCAGCGCCGGGCCCGCTGGCGGGACGGCGCGGACCGCGGCGCGGGACGGGACGGTCGGCAGGGTCAGTAGGACGAGGAGGAAGGCGGCTCGCATCATGTATACAGGATAGCCGGGACGAGGGAGTTCGACCCGGGCCGTCGAGACGGTTCTGAGGCGTCAAACGCCCCCTGCGCTTTTGGGTCGCCGGGCCCATGATCCTGCACGGCGGGCGCCAGAACAAATTTTCTATCCTTGGGCATGTATTTAGACCGCGCCTGGCTCAGCGCCGGCTCGGCCTGCCTCTTCTTCCTGGTCCTCCTCCTTGCGACGGCCGACGCGGCCGGCGCCTACCGGACCAAAGACGGCGGAGCCGAGGTCACGGCGCCCCCGGGCTGGACGGTGGAGCGCGCCCTGACGGGCGAGAACGTGTTCGAGATGGCCAAAGGCGCGTCGATGTTTTCGCTGGCCTTGGCCGAGGGTCAGTCCGGCTTGGGCGCGGCTTGCGCCCGCCTGAAGACTGAGCGCGCCAGCCTGGCCAAGCTCGGCAAGGCGCCTAAGCCGATCTCCATGTTCCAAGGCAAGGGCCGATCGGGCTGCTTCTTTAGCGTGGCGGGCCGCGGCGGCGACACGCTGCAGGGCTACATCGTCGGCCCGCGGACGTCCTATTCCTTCATCCTGAACAACGGGTCCAACGAGACCCTTGGCCAGATCTTCAACGGCTTCGCGTTCCTCGGCAAGGGCGGCCCTTCCCGTTCCACCGCCGCCAACGCCGTGATCGCCGCCTTGCCGAAGGAAGACTGGAGGCTGGGCCCGCTGAGCGGCCGGTTCCTGGGGACGACGGCGGGCTACGCCTTGACTCCCGTGGAAGGCGACGGGCTGCTCGTGAAAGGCCATGGCGTGAAGATCCATATCGACGGCAGGGGCCTGGGCCCGCCCGGTCCCGCGCGCGACCGGCGGGAAAGCGATTTTCTCAACGCCAAGGCCCCGGGCTCCGTGGTCGACGGCTCCCGGTGCAAGTCTCGGGGCATGATGCCGGTCTCCAAGGACGCCTGGGGGTGGATGTTCCGCCTGTTCGATTGCCCCGGCGGCACGGATATCCTGATCCTCGGCACGCTGACGGCTGGGGAGACCCTCTTGACCGCGCAGGGCCGCGCGGCCGACGAGCGGGCCCTTAAGGCCCTGCGGCTCTGGGCGGAGACGGCCGAGTTGGACGCGCGCTAGCGTCTCAAACGGACGAGCTTAGCGGCTTCGAGGACCGTCAGGGGGATGGCCCCCAAAGCCAGGAGCGCGGGAAGCTCGCCCCAGGGGACGTGGGTCGTCTTCAAGAAGCGTCCGAACGCGGGACCGTGCTGGCTCCACAACTGCAGGCCGAACGAGGCGCAGACCACGAGGGCGAGACCGAGGTTCGTGGTCAGCGGGATGCGCCAGACCGGCTTCGTCTCGCTGCGCGCGCCGAAAGCGCGCAGGAGCTCGGCGAAGACCAGGACGGCGAAGGCCTGCGTGCGCGCCTCCTCCGGCGTCCCCGCGCGCAGCGCGCTCAGGTAGGCGGCGAGCGCCGCCCCCGCCGTCAGGGCGCCGGTGAAGAGCATCGTCCTGAGAAAGCCCGCGTCGGCGATGCTCTCGGAAGGGGGCCGCGGCCGACGCGTCATCACGTCGGGGTCGATGGGGTCGGCGGCGAGGCACAGCGCCGGGAGGCCGTCGGTGACGAGGTTGATCCACAGGAGGTGGATGGGCAAAAGCGGGGTCGGGAGCCCGGCCGCCACGCAGACCGTCATCAGCAAGAGCTCCCCGGTGTTCCCCGCCAGCAGGTACTGCAGGGTCTTGCGGATGTTGTCGTAGATGCCGCGCCCCTCCTCGACGGCGGCGACGATGGTGGCGAAGTTGTCGTCGGTGATGACCATGTCGGAGGCCTGCTTGGTGACCTCGGTGCCGGTGCGGCCCATCGCGATCCCGATGTCGGCCCCCTTGATGGCCGGGGCGTCGTTGACCCCGTCGCCCGTCATCGCGACCACCGCCCCGTTGGCCTTCCAGGCGCGGATGATGCGCAGCTTGTGCTCGGCGCTCACCCGGGCGTAGACGACGGTCTTGGGCGCGCGCTCCCGGAGCTCCGCCTCGCCCAGCGCGTCGAGCTCCGTCCCCGCCACGGCCGCGTCGCCGCCCTCGGAGATGCCGACCTCGCGGGCGATGGCCGCGGCGGTGCTCGGGTGGTCGCCCGTGATCATCACCACCCCGATGCCCGCCGCGCGGCACCGCGCCACGGCCTCCTTGGCCTCGGGACGGGGCGGGTCGTGCATCCCCGAGAGGCCCACGAACGTCAGGTCGCGCTCCACCGCGTCGGCGGCGTAGTCCGAGGCGGGGCCTTCGAGATCCCGCGTGGCCGAGCCCAGCACACGCAGCCCGCGCTCGGCCAGCGCCGAGATGCGGGCCGCGGCCTCCCGGCGGTCCTCGTCGCTCAGAGGCCGCGCGCCGGCGGCGGTGTAGAGGCGCGTACAGAGTCCAAGCAGGACGTCGGGGGCGCCGTTGACGAAGGCCCGCAGACGGCCGTCCGGCATGGCCCGGATGACGGACTTGCGCTTGCGGTCGGAGTCGAACGGCACCTCGCCCCTCCGGGGCCTCTCGCGGTCGGCCTGCTCCTGGTCCAGCCCGGCCTTCGCCGCCGCCGCGAGCAGGGCGCCTTCGGTGGGGTCGCCGACCGTCGTCCAGACGGCCCCCTCCCGGGCCAAGCGGGCGGTGTTGCAGCCGACGAGGACCGATGCCAACTCGCGCAGCGGCGCCTCGTGCTCGCCCTGCGCCTTTTTCCCCTCGAAGCGGACTTCGCCCTGCGGTCCATAGCCTTCGCCGGTGACCTCATAGCTGCGGCCCGCCACCCATAGCGCCTGGACGGTCATCTCGCCCACCGTGAGGGTGCCGGTCTTGTCGGTGCAGATGACCGTCGTGGAGCCCAGCGTCTCCACCGCCGGCAGCCGGCGCACGAGCGCCCGGCGGCGGGACATGCGCATCACCCCCAACGACAGCGCTACGGTGACCGCGGCCGGCAGGCCTTCGGGCACCGCGGCCACCGCCAGGCTGACCGCGGTCATGAAGAGTTCGAAGGGCTCCGTCCCGCGCCAGAGCCCCAGCGCGAAAAGGAGGACGACGACGGACAAGGAGGCCCAGACGAGGACGCGCCCGAAGGCGTCGAGCTTGCGCTGGAGCGGGGTCGCCTCGTCGGCGCCTGCCTCCGCGATGAGGCCGGCGATGCGCCCGAGCTCGGTCCCCATCCCGGCGGCGACGACCACACCCATGCCGGCCCCCGTAGCGACGCTCGTCCCCATGAAGACCATGTTCGCGCGGTCGCCCAGGGGCACCTCGTCCGCCGTCAAGGCGCCGGACCGTTTTTCGACCGCCTCCGACTCGCCGGTCAGCGCGCCCTCGCCGCACTTGAGCGAGGCGGCCTCGAGGAGCCGGGCGTCCGCCGCGACCAGGTCTCCCGCCTCGAGGACCAAAATGTCGCCGACGACCACCCCCGAGGTCGGTACCGAGTCGGTGCGCCCGTCGCGGCGGACCTTGGCCCGGGGCGCGGACAGCTTCTTTAAGGCGGCGATGGACTTCTCCGCGTTGTACTCCTGCGCGAACCCGATGGCCGCGTTGAGGACGACGATGGCGAGGATGGCCACGGCGTCCTGCGTCTCGCCCAAAGCGCCGGACACGACCCCCGCGACGATGAGGAGCCAGACGATGAGGCTCTTGAACTGCCCAAGGAGGAGCTGCAGCGCGGTGACGCGGGGGCCTTCCTTGAGCTCGTTGGGGCCGTCGGCCGCGAGCCGCCGCGCCGCCTCCGCAGACGAGAGCCCCTGCAAGGTCGAGCGGACCTTCGCGAGGGCGTCCTCAGGGGACAGGCTGTGCCAAGCCAGCGGCTTACATCTCTTGCGGCGCCGACACGCCCAGGAGCTCCAGCCCCTCGGCGATGACGGTCTGCACGCCGCGGCATAGGGCGAGCCGGGTGGCGGTCAGGGCTGGTTCGGTCGAGTCGAGGACGCGGCAATGCTCGTAGAACTTGTGGTAGAGGCCGGCCAGCTCCATGAGGTAGACGGCCAGGGGGTGCGGCGAGAGCTCGCGCTCGCAGGCCTTGAGGGTCTCGGGCAGCCAGGCGGCCTTGATGAGCAGGGCGCGCTCATCGGGAGCGGTTAGGAGGGACCAGTCGGGCGCGCCCTGGCCCAGGCCCTGCGCGGCGGCCGACCGAGCGTTATCGCGAGGAAGTGCCGCCTCCGGGGCCATGGAGGCGGCCTCGCGGAAGATCGAGGCGATGCGCGCGTGGACGTACTGGACGTAGAAGACCGGGTTGTCGTTGGTCTTCTTCTGGGCCAGCTCCCAGTCGAACTGCATGTGGGTGTTGGGCGTGCGCAGGGCGAAGAAGAAGCGGCAGGCGTCGACGCCGACGACCGACACGAGTTCGCGCAGGGTGATGAATTCCCCTTTGCGCTTGGACATCTTCATCACGACCTTCTCGAAGTCCTCCTTCTTGATCATGTGTACGAGTTGGTGGACGATGGCGTGGAAGGACTCGGGGGGGTGGCCTAGGGCTGCGACGGCGGCCTTCATGCGCGGCACGTAGCCGTGGTGGTCGGCGCCCCAGATGTCGATGAGCTCCGTGGCGCCGCGGGAGTACTTGTCCTCGTGGTAGGCGATGTCGGCCAGGAAGTAAGTGGGGACGCCGTCCTTGCGCACCAGCACGCGGTCCTTGTCGTCCTCGCCTTCGTCGGAGGAAGTCCCTAGCCAGAGCGCGCCGTCCTTCTCGTAGGCCTTGCCCATGGCCTTGAGCTTGGCCATGGTCTTCTCGACGGCTCCCGCGGCGTGGAGCTCGGACTCGCGGTACCAGCGGTCGAAGTGTGCGCCGAAGAGCTCCGTGTCGGCACGGTGCTGGGCCAGCATGGCCTCGATGGCCAGCTTGGCGAACTCGGCGGGGCCCCAGGACTTGGCTTCCGAAGGGGCGGCCTTGGCGATGTCGACGATGTACTCGCCCCGGTAGCCTTTCTCGGGGACCTGGGTGTCCTTGCCGTGGAGCTGCTCCCAACGCGCCTGCACGGATTGGCCGAGGAGCTCGACCTGCTTGCCTGCGTCGTTGACGTAGTACTCGGTGCGTACCGCGTGGCCGCGGCGGCGCAGGATGCGCGCCAGGCTGTCGCCCAAAGTCGCCGCGCGGCTCGTGGCCAAGTGGACCGGCCCGGTCGGGTTGGCCGAGACGTACTCGAGAAGGATCTCGCGCGGGGCCTCGAGCGGGGAACGGCCCGCCGATGCGGGCTCGGCCAGCACGGCGGCCAGGTCGGCACCCAGGGCGGCGGTGGAGAATGTCAGGTTCACGAAGCCCGGTGGGGCGGGCTCGGCCGCGCCGACGCCGGGGATGTCCTTGAGGAGTGCCGCGGCCTCGCCGGCGACCTCGAGCGGGCGGCGGCGCAGGAGCTTGGCGGCGGCCAGCGGCCAGGGCAGGGAGACGTCGGCCTTGACGTGGGCCGGCGCCTGCGTCAGCGTGACGGCCGGGGCCTCGGCGCCGTGCTCGCGGGTCCAGGCCTTGAGGCGCCTCTCGACTTCGGCGCGCAGCTCTTCGACGAGCATCAGCGCCCCAGGCTGATGAGGGCCTTGAGGCCCTCGGGGTCGCGAGCCTTGGCCAGCGCGTCCTCGAGGCCGACCATGTTGGACTTGACGAGGAAGGCGAGGTGCTGGTCCATCGTGATCATGCCGAACTTCGCGCCAGCCTCGATAGCCCCGTAGAGCATGTGGGTCTTGCCCTCGCGGATGAGGTTGCCGACCGCCGGGGTGGCCACCATGACCTCGCGCGAGGCCACGCGGCCCTGGGCGTCCTTGCGCGGCAGGAGGATCTGGCTGACCACGGCCTGCAGGACCGTGGAGACCTGGATGCGGACCTGCTGCTGCTGGCCGGGCGGGAAGACGTCGATGATGCGGTCGACCGTGGTCGGGGCGTCCTGGGTGTGCAGGGTGCCGAAGCAGAGGTGCCCGGTCTCGGCGGCCGAGATGGCCAGGGAGATGGTCTCCAAGTCCCGCATCTCGCCGACCAGGATCACGTCGGGGTTCTGGCGCAGGGCGTGGCGCAGGGCCTCGGCGAAGGACTTGGTCTGCTGGCCGACCTCGCGCTGGAGGATGAGCGACTGCTTGTCCTCGTAGACGAACTCGATGGGGTCCTCGATGGTGAGGATCGTGCGCTTGCGGCTGGCGTTGATCGTCTCGATGAGCGCGGCCAGGGTGGTCGATTTGCCGGAGCCGGTCGGGCCGGTGACGAGCACGAGGCCGCGCGGCAGGTCGGCTAGCTTGACCACCGAGGGCATGAGCCCGATCTCGGCCGGGGTGGGGATGTGGGAGGGGATGACGCGCAGGACCGCACCCACGCCGCGGCGCTGGTTGTAGACGTTGACGCGGAAGCGCGAGAGGCCGGGGACCTGCAGGGAGCAGTCGAGCTCGAGGTCGGCCTCGAAGCGCGCGCGCTGGTCCTCGAAGAGGATCGAGTAGACCAGGCGCCGGGACTCCTCGTCGGTGAGGGTCGCGCCGCCGGGCACCGGGTGGACCTCGCCGCGCACGCGCGCCAGCGGGGGCCGGCCGGCGGTGACGTGGACGTCGCTAGCACCCATCTGGACTGCAGCCTTGAGGATGTCGACGAGCTCAGGCACCCGAGGCCTCCCAACGCACCTTCTTGGCGCCCTGGTATATCGTCTCCAGCCGGTAGTGCTCGCGCGCGGCGGGGTGCATGAGGTGGATGAGCAGGCCCCCGTAATCGAGCACGCGCCACTTTTCGGAGAGCCGCCCGTCGCGATGGTGCATGAGGAGGCCGTCGTCTTTGAAGGTCTTCTTGATATGGTCCTCGACCGCCTCGAGCTGGGGGACCGAGGCGCAGGAGGCGATCATCACGTAGTCGGCCACCCCGGTCAAGGCGGCCACGTGGAGCAGGACGATCTGCTCGGCCTTCTTGTCGTCGGCCGCGCGCGCCGCCTGCACGGCCAGCTTCTTGTAGTAGCGTCCCTGTGCGAGGGCGTTGGCTTCGGTGGTCATCAATAGGGCCCCGCTTGGATGTTCTTCTTGAGCCGCGAGCGCATGTCGTCCTCGGCGCGCCAGGAGATGTTCTCGAGCGCGGAGGCGATCAGGCGCGCCGAGGTGGTCAGCGTGCGCCCCGTCTCGTTCATCTCCTCGTTCTCGAGTGGTTTGGAGCGGTGGAACACGATCGAGCCCATGGGCCGCTTCTTGCCGGGGAACACCACCTGGTAGGTGGAGTCGTCGAGCCAGGCGTTCTTCGCGGCGGCGGGGTCCACCTTGAGGCGCTCGAGGGCGGACTTGAAGTCGCCCTCCGTGTCGGCTAAGTCCATCTCGTCGTTGAACTGGTTGTAGAGGTAGGCGCCGGCGACCCAATCGCCCTCCAGGTACTGCATGATGCGCGGCATCGCCTTGTCGAACATGTGCGTGGCGTTGGTGAACGGCTCGAGCAGGAGGTTCGAGAGGTCGAAGAGAAGGGTGAGCTCGTTGGAGGAGCGGCGCAGGCGGCCCGAGAGGGTCTGCACCAGGCGCGAGAAGAAGCCCATGGCCAGCGTGGGGTTGGCCCCCAGCCAGCGGTTCAGGTCGTCGCGGCTGAGCTCGAAGAGCAGCGTCGCGCCCGTGGCGATCGCGCTGGCCGAGCGCGGGGTGGCGGCCTCGATGAGGGCCATCTCGCCGAAGCAGTCGCCCGGGCCGAGGACGGCGAGCTCCTTGTAGGCCGCCGTCTGAGCGGCCGAGGAGCGCAGCTTCTTGGCGATGCGCACATGCCCGTCGGTGATGAAGAACAGGCTCGAGCCCGTCGAGCCCTCCTCGAAGACCGGCTGGGCGTCGGCGAACTCCCGGGGAGCGAGATACTCCCCGAGCTTGGCGAGCTCGGCCTCCGGGATCCCGGCCAGGAGCTTGAGCGACTTGAGGAGCGTGGTCTTGTCGGCCATGGCCTTAACCGATCGCCTGCGAGGCCTTGCCGGCCTTGCGTCCGGTCAGCGTCTCGAGCGTGGCCAGGTTGTGACAGCGCTTGGCGGCCTCGTCCATGTCGATGAGCCCCTGCTTGACCAGGTGGCCCAGGGATTGGTCCATGGACTGCATGCCGAACTTCGCGCCGGTGTCGACGGCGCCGTAGATCATGTGCGTCTTGCCCTCGCGGACGAGGTTCGAGATGGCGGGGGTCATGATCATGATCTCGCGCGCGGCCACGCGGCCCGCGCCGTCGAGCCGCGGGATGAGGATCTGGCTGACGACACCTTGCAGGGCGACGGCCAGCTGGACGCGGATCTGGGTCTGCTGGTGGGGCGGGAAGACGTCGATGATGCGGTCGATCGTCGACGGGGCGTCCTTGGTGTGCAGGGTGCCGAGGCAGAGGTGGCCGGTCTCGGCGGCGGTGATGGCCAGGGCGATGGTCTCGAGGTCTCGCATCTCGCCGACCAGGATGACGTCGGGGTCCTGGCGCAAAGCGCCCTTGAGCGCGTTGGCGAAGCTCTTGGTGTTCTGCCCGACCTCGCGCTGGCGGACGATGGACTTCTTCGAGTCGTAGACGAACTCGATGGGGTCCTCGATGGTCAAGATGTGGTGGGCCTGGGACTGGTTGATGAGTTCGACGACGGCGGCGAGGGTGGTCGACTTGCCCGAGCCGGTGGGGCCGGTGACGAGGACGAGTCCCCGCGGCAAGGTCGAGAAGGCGACGACGGCGGGGGAGAGGCGCAGCTGCTCGGGGGTGGGGATCTTCGAGGAGATGACGCGCATGACGGCCTCGACGCCGTTCTTCTGCACCAGGACGTTCACGCGGAAGCGCGCGAAGCCGGTCACCGCGAAGGAGCAGTCCAGCTCCCAGTTCTCCTCGAACTTGGCGCGCTGCTCCTCGTAGAGGATCGAGTAGATAAGGCGCTTGGACTCGTCGGCGCTGAGGACCGGAAAGCCCGGGATCTCCTGGATGTGGCCGTCGGCGCGCATCATGGGCGGCCGGCCGATGACCAGGTGGATGTCGCTGGCCCCCGAGCCCACCGCCGTCTTAAGGATCTCGACGAGTTCCATGCTCCTCCTCCGTCCCGCGTCCCGCGCCCGTCAGCCGGGCGCACGAGTCCCAATCCCGTCCGATCGACACCGAGGCCATCGTCATCGGGCTCGGCTCCAGGGCCGTCAGCGTCTCGGCCTTCCGGCAGCCCAGGGCGGCCAAGGCCGCGCGCGCGGTCTCGGGCCGACCCACGAAGTCGACGGCGCCGGTCTCGGCTTGGGGCCCCGGGGCGTTGCCGAAATGGACCACATCCAAGCCCGCCCATCTTAATACTTTCGTCGCCTTGAGGGCGACTCCGGGGGCCGCGCCGGCGTTGAGCACCGACACCGTGCCGATACCGCGCGCGTCTCCCTTGCCCTGGCCCTCGAAGAGCCAGGCCGTGAAGGGGGCCGCCAGCTCCGGAGCCGGCCAGCGCGAGGCGCGCAGGGCCTCGGGAGCCAGACCCCGCGCGGCGCGCAGGAGCGCCGCGGCGTCCCAGGCCCCCAGACCCGCCGGCCGGCCCGCCCTTAGCCAATACAGCGGGGCGCGCGGCCATAGGAACGGGTCGGAGAGCGCGGCGGCCAGCCGGCGCCGGGTCTCGATGGGGGCCGCCGGCCGCGCGGAGGCGCCCAAGCTCAGGAGCGTGGTGAACAGCGGCTCCCCGGCCTCGGCGGGCCAGCCCGGGGCCCGCGGCAAAGCCGCCGCCGCGGCGTCGGCCAGCGCCCGGCCGGCCGCCTCGGGCGAGGCGCCCGCGCGGAGCGCGTCCCCGTAGGCGTCGGCCAGAGTCCGCGAGCTCGGCGCGGCGGTGCCGGCGGGGACGAGGACCAGGTCCAGGGTGCCGCGGCGCGGGTCGTGGACGAGCAGGTAAAGGGCCGGGGGAACGACGGCGGCTTGGCCCGCGAAGCGCAGTGCGGTCAGGCCCCAGACCGGCCGGCGTTCGCGCAGGGCCCGGGGGGCGTGGGCGTGGGCGTCGAGCCAGGCGGCGCCGGCGCAGAGCAGGGCCAGGGCGGCGGCGAGGCCCCGAGCGTTCAGGCGTCCTCCAGCGCGGCGTTCCAGACCGCCGAGGCCGTCGGGTGCAGCCAGCCGCCCTCGCGCAGGACGCAGGCATGCTTGACGCGCAGGGCCTCAAGGAAGCCGGCGTCCAGGCCTCGGCGCGCCGCGCGCCGGATGTCCGCGACCCCGGGGTAGGTGCGGTCGGCCGAGCAGGCGTCGGCGGTATAGAGGAGGCGGTCGAGGGGGGACATTGCGACGTCCCCCAAGGTGTGCTTGCGCACCGCCGAGAGCACGGCCGGGTCGCTGACGCCGTACTCGGTGCGCGCCAATTCCTCGGAGGCGTAGGCGTGGAACAAGAGCGGCGCGCGTGCCGCGGTCGCGGCCCGGGCCGGGACGTCCAGGCGGCGGGCCTTGGCGAAGGCGGCCAAGGCGGGGACGGGGATGGCGCGGCCGCAGTCGTGGAGCAGGCCGGCCAGGGCCGCGCGCTCGGCGTCGAGACCGTGGCGCAGGGCCAGCCCGCGCGCCATCTCGGCGACGGCCAGGGTGTGGCCGCAGCGCTCGGGAGAGAGGGCCCGCGCCAGCTTCGCGCGCAGGGTCCCGCCGTAGAGGCCGCGGCGGGCGATGAGCCGACGCACGGCCGGGAGCAGCTCGCGCGGTTCGGCGCCGCACAAGAGCCGCGCGCGCAGGCCGGTGGAGGAGAGGTCGGGGAAGGTCCCGGGCAGAAGCTCGAGGGGGGGCAGGCCGGCGACGGCCTTCGGCGCCGGAGCCCCAGGGCGCCGGCCGACGAGGAATCTGCAGAGTCGGGCCAGCTCGGGGACGCGCTTCCAGCGCGGCAGGGTCTCCCAGGAGTCGGCGCCGGCGAGGAACAAAAGCTCCGCGCCGGGCAGCGCGGTCTTCAACCGGCGCAGGGCTTCCCAGCTGTAGGTGAGCGTGTCGCGCTGGGATTCCCAGGGGTCGAGCGTGGTCCTGAGGCGCGATGCCGCCGGTAGGGAACGCAGGGCGGCCGTCGTCATGGCCAGGCGGTCGGCGGCCGAGGCCGCAGGCAGGCCCTTGAGCGGCGAGCGCCAGGCCGGCGAGACGACGGCGCGGGCCTTGGGATGGCGGCGCAGGGCCGCCGCCAGCAGGGCCAGGTGCCCGGCGTGCGGCGGGTCGAAGGTGCCGCCGAAGAGGATGGTTTCCACGGACGGGTGATTATATATGATGCTCCCTCGATGGCCCTCACCGTCCGTCCCTTCCGCGGCCTGCGCTACGATTTCCGGCGCACGTCGCTGACCGCCGCGGTCTGTCCACCCTATGACGTCATACGCGGGGAGCTCGACGCGCGCCTGCGCCGCGGCCGGACCAACGCCGTCCATGTCGAGCTGCCGCGCGGGGCCGACCCCTACAAGGCCGCGGCCGCCCTGTTCGCGCGCTGGCGCAAGTCCGGTGTGCTGGCGGCCGAGGACGTCCCGGCGTACTACGTCGTCGAGCAGTCCTACCGCGTGCGCGGGAAGCTCCTGCGCCGCACCGGGGTGCTGGCGGCCCTGGGGCTCGACAAGGCCACGGCCGCGCGCGTCCTCGCCCACGAGCGCACCCTCTCGAAGCACAAGAAGGACCGCCAGAAGCTCATCCGCGCGGTGAAGACCAACACGAGCCCGATCTTTGGCGTCTTCGCCGACCGTTCGGGGGCCGTGACGCGCCTCTTGGCCGCGGCCAAGAAGGCCAAGCCGCTGGCCTCGGGCAAGGACTCCGGCGGGCTGGGCTTGCGCCTTTGGCGGTTGAATGACCCGCGCGCGCTGTCCCGCCTCGAGTCGGCCCTCGCACGCGAGACCCTGCTCATCGCCGACGGGCACCACCGCTACGCCGTGGGACGCGCGCATTGGGAGGCCAGCCGTCAGCGCGGCGCCGGACGGCTCCTGGCCTTCCTGGTCTCCGAGCGCGACCCGGGCCTCGTGGTGCTGCCGACCCATCGCGTGGTGGAAGGGACCCCGGCCTTGCGGCTGGACCTGGCCAAGGCCTGCCGCCTGCGGCCGGTCAGGGACCTGGCGGCGCTGGAAGCGGCCTTGGAGAAGGAGAGCTCGCCCTACGCGATGGGGCTCGTCGACGGCGAGTACGCCGTGCTGACGCCGCGGGCTCCGGGGGTGAAAAGCGGCTTCGCCACCGACTGGCTGGCCCAGCGCGTCCTGGCCGGGGTGGACCCGCACGACATCGCTTATTTCCATGACGCCGCGGAGGCCGCGGCGGAGTCCCGACGCTCGGGGAGGATGGCCATCATCCTCAAGGACTTCTCGGTGGGGGACATCCGGCGCGCCGTGGGACGCGCGGGGCTCCTGCCTCAGAAGTCGACCTACTTCTACCCGAAGATCCCCACCGGCCTGGTCTTCCGGGCCTTCGACCTCGACCTTTAGGCGGCTCCGACCGCTTCCTTGACCTTGGTGAGGATGAGGTCCATGCCGGCGCCCTTCTGGAGCGCGCCGTCGGAGCCCTTGAGGTGGCCTTCCTTCTGCTCCTTGTCGATGTCGCGCCCGGTCATAATGAGGATCTTGGCCTTGGTGCGGGTCTTGTCGCGGATCATCTGGGCGGGGGTGGTGGCGTTGAGGCCGGGCATGCCCATATCGAGGAGGATGAGGTCGGGCGTGACCGTCTTGAGCTTGGCCACGATGGCTTCGGCCGAGGCGGCCGACTCGACGAGGAACCCCTCGGACTCGAGCGCGGTGCGCAGGAAGTCCGCCATGTCGGGCTCGTCGTCGGCGATCAGGATGGTCTTGGGCATACCGATAATATATCTACCCTCGTCGGTCCCGTCAAGGAACTAGACCCAGATCGGCGACCAGGCCGCGGACCTTCTTCATGAAGCCCGGGCCCGGGTCGGGCTTGACCGTCCGGTAGCCCGCCTCGCGCTCGGTCCAGAGCGGCGTGCCCTCGAGGCGCTGGTGCTCGTGATGCCCGATGAGGTGCGTGATCGTCGGATAGCGCTCCTTTAGGTCGCGCACCAGCCAGGCGTTCGCCCGGACTTGGTCCTCGGTGAGGTTGTCGGCGCCGACGTTCTCGATGCCGACGGCGACGAGGTTGAGCCCGATGACGTGGCGCGCCATGCGTGTCTCGGGCATGAGGCGATGGATCGTCCCGTCGCGGTCGACGAGGAAGTGCGCGGAGACGTTGAGCGTCCCGCCGGCCGCGATGTCGGGCCGGCCCTCGAGCTCCTCCTTGTCGAAGGCGTTGAACGCGGCCTTGAGCGTGGCGGTGTTGGTCCAATGCAGGACCACGACCCGCGGCGTCACCGTCGTCCCCGCGCCGGTGCCGTAGTGGCGCTCGGAGTAGTCGGCCGAGGCCTTGCGGCGCTTCTCGCCGAATGCGATGGGCTTCTCCTTGATGGGCGAGGACGGCCGCAGGACGACGACGTGTCCGTCGAACGGGCCGGCATTCAGCGGCGTCTCGGCCAGCGGCCACGGACCGGCCTGGTAGGTCGTGTCCTCGCCCGAGAGCACGCCGTCGCCGTCGGTGTCGCCGGTCAGCGCGCCCACGTGCTGATAGGAGCGCGCGCCCTTGTAGCGCACCGCGACGAAATCTCCCGGGAGGACCGGCCGGCCCCACTCGACGCGCTTGGAGAAGGTGCCGCCCGCCAAGTCGAACTCGGCCACGCGCGGCAGCTCGGTCACCAGCGCCGCCACGTTATAGTTGCGGTCGCTCTCCCTGCCCAGCCACTTGCCGCGCGCGGCGACCAAGGTGTCGGCGCAGTCGGAGCCCAGGTAGTTGTTGCTCTGGAGGGGCACCGAGCCGAACAGGCCGGGCACGTTGAAGAACGAGCTGAGGTGCCCGAGGAAGCCGGGACCCCCGCGCACCGAGACGCGCATCACCGAGGCCGGCAGACCGTGACGGTCGGCGTCCTCGGGACCGGGGGAGCGCCGCGCGCCGCCGGGTCCCGTCACCTCGGCTTGGAACCAGAAGCTGCCCACGTCGGGGTGATAGTAGGGCGAGGAGACCTGGGCGCTGGCGTAGCGCGCGGTCCAGCGCGTGGGCCCGTCCGGCCCGAAGAGCGGGACCTCCCAGCGGCCGCGGAACTCGGTGAGCTCCTCCTTGTCGTAGGCGATGCGCGTCAACCCGACCCAGCGGTAGGCGTCGCGCTCCCAGGGGAAATTGGCGTTCTTGTACATCTTGGAGACGTCGGGGATGACCTGGTACCAGCGGATGGCGCCCCCGGCTGCCGGCGTGACGCGCAGGCGGACCATCTGCCGCTTGAGGGGACTGACGCTGTGGGCCAGCCACGGCCCCTCGTCGACCCGGGCCTCGATGCTTAGGGGCGGCCCCGCGAAGGCCAAGGTCCCGGCCAGCAGGAGGAAGGGCCCGCACATCGCCAGATTATATGGCCGTGCTGCATTAAGTGCCAGGGTGGCCCAATTCCTCCTCGCATAAGGCCCACAACGAACGCAGTCCGTAAGGGGACCCCGGCGCCCGGTCCTTCGGACCTGTATGGCCTAGGCCGTAGGGGAGTACTCTGCCTATGCCGGAAGAGAGGAAACGATGAAAGCCGCGCTTTTGGCCGCGCTCTGCATGTCCGCTTTAGGCTCGCTAGCCTCGGCCGAGATTCTCGACAGTCTCGGAGGCGACGCTCTGTGGCTGCGGCAAGGACAGGCGTTGATGCAGACCCTGCGCGAGCAGAGGGAGAGCGTGGAATCGCGGCGAAAGGACTCGCGCGAGGGGGTCGCGGCTAGCACGGTTCCCCTCCGGGTCACCTTGATCAACAATTACCGCGAATTCGTGGGAGTCAGGCTCTACGGCGTATGGAACTGGGTAGAGCCCAGCAGCGCCCGAATCTGGCTCCAACCCGCCGAAGGGCGCATGAATTTCTGGATCGTCGCGCCTACGCGCAATCCGTCGTACGCTCTGACCCGGGACCCCGACGGCATCGCCCACCTTGCCTTGACGTTCGGCAAGCCCGACTGGGCCGGCATCGCCGGCCCCTAATCCTCTAGGCGGTTGACGCGGCGGAGCAGGAGCCAGAAGCCGGCGGCGGCGGAGGCCAGGCCGGCCAGGCCCAGCCCGGTGAATGTCTGGGCCAGGCCGTCGAGCGCGTCGTTGCCGAAATCGAGGTCGAGCGCCAGGGCGATTTGGGAAGCCAGGAGCGGTCCCCCGGCGGCCAGGGCTCCCGCCGTGACCAGGCAGCCGAGGCCGATGAGGAAGCAGACGCCCTCGAGCCGAAGATGACGCGGCGCCCGGCGGGCGGGCGGAGTCGCCGTCGGGCGCAGGCTGTCGGCGGGGCCGCCGTCCGGCAGCGACAGGGTCGGATGCTCGGAGACCCTGATGGGGCTCGCGTCGGGCATGACATCGATGAGCTCGAGCCGGCCGATGAGGTAGAGGAGCCAAGCCGCCGCCCCGGGGACGGCGATGGCCGCGTACCAGCCGGCGTCGCGGAGGGTGTCGCCGGGCTCTCCGAATAATCGATGCCCTGCCACCGCGATGAGCCCCGCGTACATCGGCAGGGAGACGAGCATGAAGAGGATGGTCGGACAGCGCAGCGCCCGGGCGGAGACGCCGAAGTAAGTCTGGCGCGCGGGAAGACGCACGGTCAGTCTATGCTGGGAACGGGCTCGCCGAGCAGCTTCGCGCGGATGAGGGCGACGGGGATCGAGCCTTCGGCCAGGACGGCGTCGTGGAAGGCGCGGTCGCTGTAAGCGGCTCCGACCTTCTTTTTATACTCTTCGCGCAGCTCGACGAGTTGCATCTTGCCCGTGAAGTAGCCGATGAGCTGGGCGGGCCAGTTGATCGTGCGCAGGATGTCCTCGACGACCTGGCCCTGGCCGCGCCGGGCCAGGTCTTTGAAGTCGGCGCCGTTCTGCAGGCTCCAGTCGCCGGACTCCACGTTGACGTCGTAGAACACCCGCCGGACGCGGAAGCGCCAGGACTCCAGGGTCTGGCGCTCGGCCTCCTTCGAGGGGCCCAGGCCGCCGGCGCGCCAGAAGATGTCCTCGGCGTAGAGCGCCCAGCCCTCGACGAGGCCGTTGTCCCACAAGACGTTGCGCAGGGGGTTGGGATTGAGCCGCGCGATCGAGAGCTGGAGGTGGTGGCCCGGCACGCCCTCGTGGACGGCGTAGGGGCCCATGTCGGTGGTCTTGTGCTCGACGGCCGCCGTCACCATCTCAAGGCGTTTGGCTTCCGTCCACTCGGGCTTGAAGTGCTCGACGTTCCACCAGCCGACGTTCGAGGCGCCGAAGGTGGGAGGCGGGTTCATGCTGCCGCCGTCGCCGGTCAGGGGGATCATCGCCTCCGGCGTCGGGCGCGTGCGGATCGGCCCCACGCCGGCGGGGATGCTCAGGATGGAGCCCGACTCGAGGAACTTCATGTCCTCCACGACGATGGCGTCGTAGAGGCCCAGGAGCTTGGCCTGGTCGAGGTCCTTGGCGATGGCCGCCGAGGCCGGGGAGGGCGCGCCGGCGGTCTTGGGCGGCAGGGCGGCCAGGGCCGCGTCGACCTCGGTCAGCTCCTTGAGGGCGAGGGCGACGAGTTGGCGCGGCTGCCAGGGCAGGAGCAGGACGTTCTTGAGACGCCAGGCGTAGTTCTCGGCGCCGACCACGGCGTAGTCCCGGAGGCCCTTGAGCGCCTTGAGCTCGTCGAGATAGGCGCTGAGCGTCTTGAGAGCCTCGTCGCGGGCCGGGCCGGCCGGCTCGCCGCGGAGCATGGTCAGTACGCCCTGCGCGACGCCGTCGGCGATCGCGGCGTCGCGCGCCGTGGGGGCGACGGCCACGCGGCGCATCTCGGCGACCATCCCCGGGATCGAGGCGGTGATCTCGGCCCGGACATCCGCGCGCTCGGGGGCGTAGGTGGCCAGGGCGATCAGGTTGTTGGCTAAGGGCTCGAGCCACGCCGACGGGCGGCGCAGGAAGAGCTTCTCGACTGCGAGTTGGCGGCGGACGTCCTCGGCGTTGGCGTAGACCCAGCGCCAATCGACTTGGCGGTCGATGTCCCAGGAGCGCCAAGGGAGCTTCTTGAGCGCGGCCAGGTCGGCGTCGAGGCGCGCGACGAGCCGGGCGGCGGCCTCGGGCGAGAACGAAGGCACGCGGGCCGAGTCGTCGAAGAGGCCGTTGCCCGAGGCGACCGAGGGGTCGAGCTCGACCCGGACGGCCATGACGTCCCGGGCGACGACGGCGAAGGCCGCGGTCCCCGGGATCTTCAGGTCGGCCAGCCTCGGCTCGCCGGCGCGTGCCGGGACGGCGAAGGCGAACAGCAGTGCCAGCAGTCTCATCGTTTTCTCCGTGGGAGCTCGGAGCGGGCGCGCTCCTTGGCCTCGAGCATCTCGAGATAATGCAGCAGGCCCGAGGTCTCCGCTTTCGTCAGCTCGCCTTCAAACGAGATCCACTCCGCCTTGATGCTCTTGGTCTTGCGGACCTTCCTCTTGGGCAGCGGCGGGCGCAAGTCGACGACGCCGGACTCGGGGGTGGACGACCAGCCGGTGTCGAAGATCCCCGAGCCCGAGCGCCCGTGACAGGGGGCGCAGGCGCGGAGGTAGGCGCGTTCGCCGGGGTCCTTGACCTCGGACCAGGCTTGGGTGCTGATCGCCACCGCGTCGCCGCGGCCGACGATGCGCAGGTAGGCGACGAGGCCGGCCACCGTGCCGCTCGAGAGCGAGTGGGACTCCTTCAGGCCGGGCCGGAGCCTGGCCATCTGGGCGATGGCGGCCTCGAGCGCGGCGTCGGGCCAGCCGTCCAAGTCGCGGTTGGTGAGGTCGAGCGTGCCGGGGGAGAGCTTCTGGAGCTCTTCGAGGCCGCGCTTGCCGCGGCCGTCGTCGCCGTGGCAGGCCGCGCAGTAGAGCCGCCAGTCCTTCAAGCCGGCGGCGGCCGCGCCGTCGAAAGCCGCCGCGGGGGCGGCCAGCAGGGCGGTAATTAGGAGCGCGCGCACGTCCGGAGTATAGCGCTTCCGCATTTTGTAATCTAAGGACCCCGGAGGTTTTTGCCATGACCACAGCGACGGCCCCCCAGCTCAACCCCGACGCGCGCCGGTTCCTCGACCGCAAGGTCCACAAGCTCCTGATCGACGGCAAGGCGGTCGACGCCGCCTCCGGCAAGACCTTCCTGACCACGAACCCCGCCACCGGCGAGACGCTCGGCGCGGTCTCCGAGGCCGACAAGGCCGACGTCGACGCCGCGGTGGCCTCCGCCCGCGCCGCCTTCGAGGGGCCCTGGTCCAAGGTGACGCCGTCGGAGCGCGGGAAGCTCCTCAACAAGCTGGCTGACCTCGTCGACGCCCACGCCGAGGAGTTGGCCCAGCTCGAGACGCTCGACAACGGCAAGATCATCGGCGAGGCCATGAAGGGCGACCTGCCGCTCTGCTCGGACCTGCTGCGCTACTTCGCGGGCTGGACGACCAAGATCGCCGGCGAGACCACCCCGGTCAGCGTCCCTTATTACCCGGGCGCCAAATTCCTCCACTACACCGTCCGCGAGGCGATCGGCGTCGTCGGCGCCATCATCCCGTGGAACTTCCCGCTGCTGATGGCCGTCGAGCGTCTGGCGCCGGCCCTGGCCTGCGGCAACGTCCTCGTCCTCAAGCCCGCCGAGCAGACCCCGCTCAGCGCCCTGCGCCTGGGCGAGCTGGTCCTCGAGGCCGGCATCCCGCCGGGCGTGGTCAACGTCATTCCCGGCTTCGGTCCCACCGCCGGCGCGGCCTTGGCCGCCCACATGGACGTCGACAAGATCACCTTCACGGGCTCGACCGAGACGGGCCGCGCGGTCGTGAAGGCCTCGGCCGGCAACCTCAAGAAGGTGTCCTTGGAGCTGGGCGGCAAGTCGCCCAACATCGTCTTCGACGACGCCGATCTCGACGCCGCGGCCAAAGGCATGTTCATGGGCATCTTCTATAACCAGGGGCAGACCTGTTCGGCCGGCTCCCGGGTGTTCGTGCACAAGTCTAAGTTCGACGGCCTGGTCTCCGCCTTGGCCGAGCGCGCCAAGAAGATCCGGCAGGGCCCCGGCATCGACCCGACGACCCGCATGGGCCCGTTGGTCAGCGAGACCCAGATGAAGCGCGTGCTGGGCTACATCGAAGCCGGCAAGAAGGACGGGGCCAAGCTCCTGGCCGGCGGCGAGCGCGCGGCCGGGCTGGGCGGCTGGTTCGTGCAGCCCACGGTCTTCACCGACGTCAAGGATTCCATGAGCATCGCCCAGGAGGAGATCTTCGGCCCCGTCGTGGCCGTCATGCCCTTCGAGGACGAGGCCGAGGTCCTGGCCCGCGCCAACGGCACGCCCTACGGCCTGGTGGCCGGGGTGTGGACCAAGGACATCAAGCGCGCCTTCCGCATGGCCCAGGGCCTCAAGGCCGGCGTGGTCTGGCTCAACTGCTACCAGTTCGTCGACGCGGCCGCCCCGTGGGGCGGCGTCAAGCAGTCCGGCTACGGCCGCGAGAAGGGCCCCTACGCCATCGAGGGCTACACCCAGGTCAAGAGCGTCTGGGTGGACTTGAACTGAGATGGAGACCGCAGTCTTAGACGAGGTCCTCTCCGAGCGCGACGGCGCGGTCGGCGTGGTGCGCATCAACCGCCCGCAGGTCTTAAACGCGCTGAGCTACGCGGTCATGGAGCGTCTCGTCGCGGCGCTCGAGGCCCACGACCAGGACCCCGAGGTCCGCTGCCTGCTCCTGGCCGGGTCCGAGCGCGCCTTCGCGGCCGGCGCCGACATCAAGGAACTCGAGTCCGCGACTCCCGTCGAGATGACGCGCACCGGTCAGATGGAGCGCTGGGACCGCCTGCGCCGCCTGCGCAAGCCGCTTGTCGGCGCGGTCAGCGGCTTCGCCCTGGGCGGCGGCTGCGAGCTGGCGATGACCTGCGATATGATCGTGGCCTCCGAGAGCGCCGTCTTCGGCCAGCCCGAGATCGAGATCGGCACCATACCCGGCGCCGGCGGCACCCAGCGCCTGGCCCGCGCGGTCGGTAAGGCGGTGGCGATGGAGGTCATCCTCGCCGGGCGCAAGCTGAGCGCCCGCGAGGCGCTGGCCTACGGCCTGGTCAACAAGGTCGTCCCGACGGAAGCCTTCTACGACGAGGCGCTGGCCTTGGCCCGGACCGTGTCCAAGAAGGCGCCGCTGGCCGCAGTCCTCGCCAAGGAAGCGCTCACGCGCGGCGCCGACCTGAGCCTCGAGGCCGCGCTCGACTACGAGCGCAAGCTCTTCTACCTCACCTTCGCCAGCGCCGACCAGAAGGAAGGCATGAAGGCCTTCCGCGAGAAGCGCCGCGCCGAGTTCACGGGGAACTGATGCCTGAGACCAAGACCGAGACCGCGGTGGAGGCCGAACTGCTCGTCGAGCAGGACGGCGCCGTCCTCACTCTTACGCTGAACCGCCCCAAGGTCCTCAACGCCCTGACCCACGGGATGATGGAGGGCCTGCTCGCCGCGCTCAAGAAGGCCGAGAAGGACCCCTCGGTGCGGGTCGTCGTCCTGACCGGCGCGGGCCGCGCGTTCTGCGCCGGCGCCGACTTGGAAGACTTGAAGAAGGGCTATCGCGAGGGCGTGGTCCCGTCTTTGGGCGGTCAGCTGCGCCGCTGGTTCAATCCGATGATCGCCCAGCTCCGCCGCATGGAGAAGCCGGTCGTCGGCGCCGTCAACGGCCTGGCCGCCGGCGCCGGGGCCAGCCTCATCCTCGCCGCCGACGTGAAGATCTGCGCCCCGACCGCCAAGTTCATCGCCGCCTTCGGCGCGGTGGGGCTGGCCCCGGACTCCGGCTTCACCCACATGCTGGTCCGCGCGATGGGGCGCTCGGTCGCCTTGGAGCACGCCTGGACCGGCAAGCCCATCCTCGCCACCGAGGCCGAGCGCTGGGGGCTGGTCAACAAGGTGGTGCCCGCCGAGGAGCTGCGCTCGGAGGTCCGGACCTTGGTCGACAAGCTCCTGGCCGCCGCGCCGCGGGCCTTGGCGGTAACCAAGCGCTCGTTTAACCGCGCGGCGGACGCCGATTTCGACGCTATGCTCGAGTACGAGGCCCAGCTCCAAGAGGTCTTGGGCAAGACCAAGGACCACCTCGAGGGCGTCAACGCCTTCCTCGAGGGGCGGGCGCCTCGGTTCAAGGGGGAGTGATGGCGAACATGACCGATGCTGAGAAAGAAGAGCGCCTGATGGCCAAGCTCGCCAAGGGCGAGAAGATCGTCTCGGTCTCGGAGATGACGCCCGAGTACCGCGAACTCCTGACCAACCTCATGATGATGCAGGCGGACTCCGAGCTGGCGGGCGGCTACGGCTACGTGCCGTGGATCATGAAGTCCCCCGACATCCGCGAGACCCTGGTGGTCAGCCAGATCGTCAAAGACGAGATCCGCCATGCGCGGGTCATGTATCGCCTTCTCGAGGGGATGGGCGTCGACGTCGACGAGTACTTCGGCAAGCACAACTTCAGCCTGCGCGTGTCCGACTCGGCCGACATCGGCACCGAGCGCGTCGCCGACGACAAGCGGGTCAACATCTTCTACTACCCGATCGAGACCTGGTACGACTTCATCATGTTCAACTTCTGCATGGACCGCGGCGCGGGGCACCAGCTCGAGGACTCGCTGGACTGCTCCTACAAGCCCTGGTGCGACACGATGGAGGGGATCTTCAAGGAAGAGACCATGCACATGGCCCACGGCGACCAGTGGGTCAAGCGCCTGGCCGCCGACCCCAAGACCAAGGACGAGACCCAGAAGGCGCTCGAGACCTGGTACCCGCGGACGATGAACATCTTCGGCCGCCGCGGCTCCAAGAAGAACGCCCTCTACCGCAAGTACGGCCTCAAGAAGCGCGACAACGACGACGTCCGCCAGAGTTTCGCGGCCGACATCGCCAAGAAGTGCGCCGAGTACGGCCTCAAGGCCCCGGCCTGGACGCCCGAGGAGAAGAAGATGACCGAGGAGCCGTTCATCCCCGGGTGAGGACCCTCGGCGTCGTCGGCGCCGGGACGATGGGCCGCGGCATCGCCCAGTTGGGGCTTCAGAACGGCCTGCGCGTCCTCTTAAACGACGCGGACCCCGCGGCCCTGACCCGAGCCAAGGCTTCCATCCGGGAGAGCCTCGGCCGCGCGGTCGCCAAGGGCAAGCTGACGCAGGCTTCGGCCGACGCGGCCTTGGGCCGTCTCGTCACCGCGGGAGCCCTGAGCGACCTGGCGGCCTGCGACCTGGTCGTCGAAGCGGTGTTCGAGGACCTGGCCCTCAAGCGCCGGCTCCTTGCCGAGCTCGAGCGGCTCGTGCCGGCGCCGGTGACCCTGGCCACCAACACGTCCTCGCTCCTGGTCTCGCAGGTGGCCGAGGGGATGGAAGCCCCCGAGCGCCTCGTGGGCCTGCACTTCTTCAACCCGCCGGTGGCGATGAAGCTCGTCGAGGTCGTGCGCCACCCGGGCACCGGCGAGAAGGCCTTGAGCGCGGCCTGGGACCTGGCCCTCGAACTCGGGCGCGAGCCGGTGGCGGTCAAGGACGGGCCGGGATTCCTCGTCAACCGCGTGGTGCGCCCCTATTATCTCGTCGCCCAGCGCCTGGCCGGCGAGGGGGCGGGGACCTTCACGGAGCTCGACGCCGCGCTGACCGCCCAGGGCCTGCCGATGGGGCCCTTCACGCTGATGGACTTCATCGGCCTGGAAGTGAACCTCGCCATCACCAAGTCGATCTTCGCGGGCTTGGGCTCGCCCGAGCGCCTGGCGCCTCACTGGCTTCAGGAGAAGCTGGTCGGTATGGGCTTTAAGGGCGTCAAGTCGGCGGCCGGCTTCTATCTCTACCTCCAGGGCCGCAAGGACGCCGAGAACCCCGCCGCGGTGTCGCTGGTGCCGCGCTTCAAGAAACCGCTCCCGCCGGAGGAGGTCTTCGCGCGGGTCATGGCCGCCGTCGCGGCCGAGGCCGAGCTCATGGTCCAAGGCGGCGTGGCGTCGTCGAAAGATATCGACCTGGCGGTGACGCTGGCGATGAATTTCCCGAAAGGGCCGTTCGCTTGGGGGAAGAGTGGCGCGAAAGCATAAGGCTGCCGCTCCGGCCGGCCCGTCCCTGGGCGAGATCCTGCGGCGGAACCCCAAGGCCATCGCCGTCCTGCACAAGCACGGGGTGCAGGTCTGCTCGGGCTGCGTCATCACGCTGGGCTCGACGCCCGAGAAGGCCGCTTCCTACCACGCCGTCCCCGACCCCGCCGCGTTCGCGCGCGACCTCAAGAAGGCCGTGGCGCGAACGCGGCGCTGAAGCCCCTAAAGCCCGGCCCAGCTCACGTCGATGCGGCCGAGGACGCCGCCGACCGCAGTCTGCGAGCCTTCCAGCCTGCGCGGGGACGGCGCTCCTCCTCCTCCTCCGCCCGATGTCGCGCGGGGGGAGCCGGCGCCGACCATGCGCTCGTTCATGGTGTGTTGCCACTGCTCCAGGCTCATATCGGGGGCGCCGCGCAGGTCGAGACCGGAGGTGAGGGTGGTCTGCAGCCTCAGCCGGAGCCCGGGCGGGAGAGCGCTCCCGAAATCCACGGGGGAACCCTTCCTCATTCCGCGGTTTATGGCCAACAAGCGGGAGTCGGGCAGGTTGCCGAGCATCTCGCGCCAGACTCGCTCCTCATAGTTTACGAGGTCCTCGCGTTCATTCCCTATCAGAGCGGCGAGCATGGGCCTCAGCCGGGTCTGAAGGGCCTCTTGGACAATCGCCTGGCGCTCCGTCTCCGTCAGGGCGGACTTCGACCCAGCGATCGTGGGTGTCGACCCATGGACCGTCGGTGTCGAACCATACCCTTCGTATGCATGGGCTAGCCCCGTCAGAAGTAGGGTCGCCGCCGCCAAGACCATCCTACCCAGTATCAACTTTTTCATTTCCCCCCCCGCTGCGTCTTTCCCTAGGATGCGCGGCGGGCCGCGGGGGGGCTAATGATGGGATGCTTAATAAAAAAATAGCGTACTTATATGGATATTTTCTGTAGCAATTCCCGGTCTTAACGGGGGGTAAAGACGGCTCGACGCTAGTCCTCGTCTAAGGGCGTCGTCACGATCCGGATTGATTCCCCTAGCGTCTTATGCACCGGACAGCGGTCGGCGACCTGGAGCAGGCGCTCCTTTTCCTCGACGCTGAGCGTCCCCGACAGCGTGACGGTCTTGCGGAGGTTGAACCCTTCGGGCCCGGCCTCCGCGGTCACGGTAACCGACGCATTCTCGAGCTTCCAGCCCTTGCGCTTGGCGTAGAGCGTCACAGTCATCGCCCCGCAGGCGGCCAACGCCGCGGCCAGGAGCTCGTGCGGCTCGACGCCGGCGTCGCCGCCCGGCACCCCGGCGCCCGCCCCGGCCTTGAACCGGTGCGGGCCCGCCGCGACCTCGGCCGAGAGGCCGTCCGCGCTGGAAACGGCTTCGACGGGGTTCATGCGGCGCCGGCGACAGTTATGGTTCGCATAGGAAGTATGAGTCTAGTCCCAGACCGAAGGAGCGTCAATAGTAGTGCGGTGCCAGTGCGGTGCCAGTTGTTGACTTGTTGACCTGTCGGACTGGCCAGAAAGTGCGGTGCCAGTTGTTGACTTGTTGACCTGTCGGACTGGCCAGAAAGTCAACAAGTCAACAACTGGCACCGAATGCTGGCGCTTCCGATAAGTCAACAAGTCAACACCTGACACCAAGGATCCGCTAGGCTCGCCATGACCCCTCCACCCTACAGTCTCAGTATGGCGGTGGCGCCGTCAAGCGGCCAATGAAGTCCCGCTTAAGATGGTAACCCAGGGAATTCCCGTATAATCTGCCCGTGCCCGCCCGTCTCATCATCCGCCGCCAAGGCGTCCCGGACCGCATCGTGTCGCTCAACGAGGGCCCGCTCTACACGGTGGGCCGCGCGGCCGAGGCCGAGGTCTGCGTCCCCGACGAGCCCCAGCTCGGCAAGCGCCACGCCACGGTCCGTTTGAGCGGTGTCGTCCTGCGGGTGGCCCGGCTGGCGCCGGAGGGGCTCCTCCTGCGCGACGGCGAGAGCCTTCAGTCCTTCGAGTTGGCCGCGGGCGGCTCCTTCGCGGTCGGCTACACCCGCTTCGTCTTCGAAGCGGCCTGAGACAGGACTCGCGCGGCTTCGGCGACGTGGCGCTCGAGCGCGGCCAGGCCGTCGGTCAGCGCGGCTGGTCCCGGCTGGAGGATGATGGTGGAAGGGACCTCGCGCAGGAGCCCCCGGCGCACGGCCGAGACGGCCTCCCAGCCTGGGCGTCGGGAGATGGCCGCCAGGTCGGCCTTCTTGCCGCACCACGAGGCCAGGATGAGGTCGGGGTCGCGGCGCGCGACCTCGGCGGGCTCGACGACGCGCTCCTTGGCCAGCCCCTTACCTCGCAACTCCGGGAAGACCGGCTTGCCGCCGGCCGCCTCCACGAGCTCCTCCACCCAGCGGATCCCCGAGATGAGCGGCGCGTCCCACTCCTCGAAGTAGACCTTCGGGCGGGCCGGCAAGCGGCGCGACCTCCGGGCGGCCCGTTCCACGCCGGCGGCCAGCCGCGCGGCCAGTTTCTCGGCGGCGGTCGCGGCGCCGACCAGGGCCCCGGTCATGCGCACGACGCCCAGGATCTCGCTCAGGCTGCGCTGGTTAAAGACCGCCACGTCGAGGCCCGCCGAGATCAGGTCCTTGGCGATGCCGGCCTGCAGGTCCGAGAAGCCGAGCACCAAGTCGGGCTCAAGGGCCAGGATCTTCGGGATATCGGCGGTGACGTAGGCGCAGACCCTGGGCTTGAGGCGGGCGGCGGGAGGTCGGCGCGCGTAGCCCGAGACGCCGACGACGAGGTCCTCGCGGCCGAGCAGGTAGAGGGTCTCGACGGACTCCTCGGTGAGGCAGACGACGCGACGGGGCAGACTAGCCCGCAGGGTCCGGCTCAAGAGTCGATCTGCTCGACGACGACGCCGTCGGCGCCGAAGACCAGGAAGGCGGCCTTCCGTCCGGATTTAAGCGAGTCGGCCCGGTCCCGGTACGCGGCGTCGGAGGCCTCGATGAGCTTCTCGAAGACACCGAGCGGATGCAGTCCTTCGGCGTCTCGCCGCGCCGCGGCGTAGGCGTCCTTGGTCAGCGGCTCCTTGGCTACCAGCGCGGCCACGTCGGGCGCCACCGGCCGCGGCGAGCGCTTGATGAGGGTCACCAGGCCCCAGCCGGCCAGGAGCGGGAGGACGACCCAGTAGAAGAACGGGAAGATCACGGCGCGGGGGGCTACCAGCTCGAGGAGAGCGGACCGCGGTCCTGCTTGCGGTTGACGGTCGGGGGCTGGGTGCCGAGGATCCGGTGGATCATCGTGGCGAGGACCGGGGTCTTGACCGGTTTCTCGACGTACTCCTTGATGTTGGGCTCGGCTCGGAGCATCGTCGTCGTGTTGCGGTCGAGCCGGCGCCCGGTGACGATGATGATCGGTACGGAGCGGGCGTCGCCCATCTGGAGCTCCTTGGCGACCTCGTAGCCGCCCGAGCCGGGGAGCATGAAATCGAGGATGATGAGGTCGGGGGCCTGGGCGTCGGCCTTCTTGAGCGCCTCGGTCCCCGAGGCCGCGGTGTCGACACGGAAGCCCTCGTTCTTGACCGTCATTTCCAGGAGGTCGCGGGTGGGGCCGTCGTCGTCGACGACGAGGATGAGCTTGTTCTTGGGGTCGGCGAGCTCTTGGGTCATAGAGGCCTTGGTTATTATAGCTCAGCCGGCCTTGGCGCCGGCCTTGATCTCGACGACCTCGATGGCGAAGTCCAGGGTCTTGCCGGCAAGCGGGTGGTTCAGGTCGATGGTGGGTCCGGTCTTGCCGATCTCGGCCACCTTGGCCTGGAAGGGCCGGCCGTTGGCCTGGCCGCTGACCATGTCGCCCACCTTGAGGCCTTCCTTCTTGCCGCCGAAGGCGGCCCAAGTCACCTGGCGCAGCCCGTCCGGGTTGCGCTCGCCGTAAGCGTCCTTGGCGGCGACGGTGACCTCGAACTTCTCCCCGGCCTTACGGCCGAGCATCTTGGTCTCGAGCCCGGGGACGAGATGGCCGGTGCCGTGCGTGTAGCCCAGCGGCTCGCCGCCGGCGGAGGAATCGACGACTTGGCCGTCGACTTTGAGGGTGTAGTGCATCTTGACCTCGGAGCCGCTCTCGATCGAGGGAGCCCCTTTGGCGCAGGCGGCGAAAGCGGCGACGGCGAGGAGGACGGGTATTCGGAGGTTCATAGGGACGACTTTACCTAATCCTTACCTACCGGCCAAGTCTTTGAAACCTTTCCGGGTTACAATATCCGCGAGAGGTCTTTATGAGAACCTTGCTGGCCGCGCTTTTGCTCTCCTCGACCGGCGTCCGGGCCATGGACCGCGACCGGCCGCAGATGAACGCGATGGCCGCTCGGCGGGCTTCGGCCCAGCCGTCGGCGATGAACGCGCGCCGGGTCGCCGCTCCCTATATGGGGGGGATGCGCTCCCTGGGCGGGGGCTCCTACGCCGTCGCCGCGGCCGTGCCGGCGGCACCTGCAGCCGCCCTGCAGGCCGACGTACCTGTCTCTGGCGAAACCGGCCCGCGCCTGACCCCTCCCGCCGGCACGCCGACGCCGGCCTTCGACCGCCGTAGGACCCTCGGCTACGTCTCGACCGCCCCGGCCGAGCTGCGCAAGGAGACCCCGCTGGTCTTCATCGGCGCCGACGCGTCTTTCCCATCGAAGAACGCCGCGGGGGTGAGCTCCGAGCCCCCGCCGGCCGCGCCGCAGGTGAAGGTCACCGAGCTGCGCGTGGGCTCGACCAACCGCCAGTTCGGCGGCGCGGTCGACCCCGTGGTGTTTCTGACCGGCGGCGTGTCCGGCGACTAGCGGGGCGGAGCCCGGCCTAGCCGAGTAGGGCGCGCGGCGCTTCGAGCCGCTTGACGAGGCTGGTCGTAAAGCGCGCGGCCTCGGCGCCGTCTAAGACCCGGTGGTCGAAGGATAGCGCCAGGTTCATCATCGTGCGGATGACGATCTGCCCGTCGCGCACCACCGGCCGGGGCTGCATCTTCATGAGTCCGAGGATGGCGGTCTGCGGATGGAGGATGATCGGCGTGGCGAAGAGGCCGCCGATGGGACCGATGTTGGTCACCGTGAAGGTGCCGCCCGAGAGGTCGGAGAGCTGGACCTTGTTGTCGCGGACCTTGGCGGCCAGGACGCCGATCTCACCGGCGACGGTCCAGAGGTCCTTGGTCTCGGCGCGCTTGACGACCGGGACGTAGAGCCCCTGGGGCGCCGAGACGGCGATGCCGAGGTTGTAGTACTTCTTGTGGACGATCTCCTGCTTCTCCTCGTCGAGCACGGCGTTGAGGGCCGGGAACTCGGCGAGCGCCCCGCAGAGCGCCTTGCAGACGAAGGCCAGCGGGCTGAGCTTGACCCCGTGCTTCTCGGCCTCGTCCTTGAGCTCGGCGCGCAGGGCCTCTAGCTCGGTGAGGTCGGCTTCCTCGAAGTGCGTGACGTGCGGGATGGCGCGCGCCGACTGCAGCATCTTCTCGGCGGTCTTGCGCCGGATGCCGACGAAGCGCACGCGCTCCTCGGGGAGGGTCTCGGCCGGCGCGTCAGCCATCGATCTCGACGATGACGGCCCCGACCTTCACCTTGTCGCCGTCCTTGGCGTGGAGCTTGTGGACCTTGCCCGCCTTGGGGGCGGGGATCTCGACCTCGGCCTTGTCGGTCAGGACCTTGACCATCGGCTGGTCCTCGGCCAGGATGTCGCCTTCCTTCACGAGCCAGGAGACGATCTCGCCTTCCTCGAGCCCTTCGCCCAGGTCGGGCAGCTTGAATTCGAACATGGTGTCTCTCCTCAGACCGGCTGGCGGTTCAAAGCCTTCTTGACCCCGCGCACCACGCGGTGGGCGTCGGGGATGTAGTACTTCTCGAGCTGGAAGAGCGGCTGGCGGATGTCCCAGGCGCCGACGCGCTGGACAGGCCCCTTGAGCTTGTAGTGCAGTCGCTCGTGGATGAGGGCGGAGATCTCCGCGGCCCAGGAGCCGGTGTTGGGCGCCTCGTGGGCGATCAGCGCGCGGCCGGTCTTCTCCACCGAGGCCGAGATCGCGTCCCAGTCGAGCGGGGTCAGGGTCCGGAGGTCCAATATCTCGACGGAGACGCCGTCGGTCTCGAGCTCCTCGGCGGCCTTGAGGCAGGTGTGGACCATCGCCCCCCAGCTGATGAGGGTGAGGTCCGTGCCCGCCCTGGCGATCCGGGCCTTGCCGATCGGGGTCTCGTAGTAGGCGTCGGGCACCTCGCCCTTCACGGTCCGGTAGAGCCGCTTGGGCTCGAAGTAGACCACGGGGTCGGGGTCGTTGATGGCCGCGATGATGAGGCCCTTGGCGTCCTCGGGGGTCGAGGGGATGACGACCTTGATGCCCGGGGTGTGGGTGAAGTAGGCCTCGGGGCTCTCGGAGTGATGCTCGGGGGCGTGGATCAGCCCGCCGTGCGGGGCGCGCAGGACCATCGGCAGGCTGTTGCGGCCCTGCGAGCGGTTGCGCATGCGGCCCATGTGGCAGATGACCTGGTCCATGACGGCGGGCAGGAACCCGTCGAACTGGATCTCGCAGACCGGGCGCATGCCGGCCAAGGACAGGCCCACCGAGGCCCCGACGATGCCGAGCTCGGCCAGCGGCGTGTCGACGACGCGCTCGGCGCCGAAGGCCTTCTGGAGGCCCTCGGTGACGCGGAACACGCCGCCGTTGAGACCCACGTCCTCGCCGAGGACGAGGACCTTGGGGTCCTTCTCCATGGCTTGCCGGAGCCCGTCGTTGATGCCCTGCAGGAGGTTCTTCTGTGCCATGGTTTTATCCCTCAGGGGAAGCGTCCCTCGGCCGGCGGGACCTCGGCGATCTCGTTGCGCGAGGCCTTCTCCTTGAGCACCTCGGCCAGCTCGGCGCGCTGCTCGACGAGCATCCAGGGGGCCTTGTCGTAGTTGTTGGCGAACATGTCGAGCGGGCTGGGCTTGGGGAAGGCCTCGTAGGCCTTCACCTCGTCGGCCACCATGGCTTCGGCGTCCTTGAGCGTGGCGGCGATGGCCGCGTCGTCGAGGAGGCCCTTGGCCTTGAGGTACTTGGTGTAGCGCGCCAGCGGATCCTTGGCCTTCCAGCCGTCGACCTCGGCGGCGGTGCGGTAGCGGCTGGCGTCGTCGGCCGTGGTGTGGTGGCCCATGCGGTAGGTCAGACACTCGACGACCGACGGGCCTTCGCCCTTGCGGCCGCGGGCCACGGCCTCGCTGACCGCGCGGTAAACGGCCAGCGGGTCGTTGCCGTCGACCTGGATGCCGTGGGCGCCGTAGCCCCAGGCTTTCTGGGCCAGAGTCTCGGCGGCGCACTGTTGGGCGCGCGGCAGGGAGATCGCCCATTGGTTGTTCTCGATGAGCATGATGAGCGGGAGCTTGTGGACGCCGGCGAAGGTCAGGGCCTCGTGGAAGTCGCCCTTGGAGGAGGCGCCGTCGCCGAGCCAGCACAACGCCACGGCGTTGGTTTTTTTGAGCTTCTCGGCCCAGGCCAGGCCGGCGGCCTGGGTCATGTGCGAGCCGACCGGGATCGCGAAGATGAGGTCGTTGTTCTCGGCCGGGAACTTCACGCCGCGGTCGTCGCCGCCCCAGTAGAGCAGGCTGTAGCGCAGCTGCATGCCGCGCGCGAAGTAGGCGCCTTGGCCGCGGTAGGTGGGGACCAGCCAGTCCTTGGGCTCGAGGCAGCAGGCCGGGACGATCTGAGTGGCTTCCTGCCCGATGATCTGGGGGTAGGTGCCGAGGCGGCCTTGGCGCTGGAGCTTGAGGGCGCGCTCGTCGAAGACGCGGATCTCCGTCATCTTCTTGTAGAGCTCGAGGAGCTTTTCCTTCGGGGCCTTGGGCTCCAGGGCGGCGTCGACCCGGCCTTCGGGGTCGAGGATCTCCAGGCGCTGGGTCTTGGCTTCGTGGACGGTGGTGAGGGGCATTTTTCTCTCCGCGGCGAGCGCTTGATTCTCCGATTTTGGGGGGTCGGAATCAAGCAAGTGGTATACTCGGGCCCATGATTATTTCCGCGCTGCTTTCGCTTTTCGCCGCCGCCGCGTTCTCGGCGGAGCCTTCGCTGCCCCTGGACCTCGAGCTGGTCCAGAGCGCGCCGGTCGAGACAGACCTGGCCGACCCGGCCCTGCGCTCGGCCGCCGACGTCTGGGTGGAGATGATCGACAAGGCGGGGAAGTACGTCGACGTCGAGCAGTTCTACGTGACGGCCAAGGAGGGGGAGCCCTTGGACGGGGTCATCGCCGCCCTCAAGCGCGCCGGCGAGCGCGGGGTCAAGGTACGTTTCCTCATAGAGAAGAAGTTCGAGAAGAACTCCTCCGACAGCCTGCCCAGGCTCAAGGCCATCCCGAACCTCGAGCTCCGGGTCCTCGAATTCTCCAAGGTCAAGGACGACGGGATCATCCACGCCAAGTTCTTCGTCGTGGACGGCCGCGAGGGCTATCTCGGCAGCCAGAACTTCGACTGGCGCTCGCTCAAGCACATCCACGAGCTCGGCCTGCGCGTGACGGAGCCCTCGGTGGTGGCGGGGATGGCGGCCATCTTCGAGCACGACTGGAAGGCGGTCGAGGGGAAGGCGGCGGCGCTCCGCTCCGAGCCGCTCCTGGCGTCGACGGAGCCGCGCGTGGTCCTGGTGGCCAGCCCGTGGGCGTTCTGCCCGGACGGGGTGGGGGATTCCGAGCGCGAGCTGACGCGCCTCATCGCCTCGGCCGAGAAGGACATCGCCATAGAGCTGCTCGACTACGCCCCGTTGACCCGCAAGGGGCGGTTCTACCCCCCCATAGACAACGCCCTGCGCGAGGCCGCCGCCAGGGGCGTGAAGATCAAGCTCCTGGTCTCGCATTGGAACACCGCTAAGCCCGGGATCGACTGGCTCAAGAGTCTGAGCCTGGTGCCTGGTGTCGCCGTAAAAGTGTTGACCGTCCCCGAGGCCAAGGAAGGCTTCATCCCGTTCGCTCGCGTCAACCACGCCAAGTTCATGGTGGTGGACGGCAAGACCCTCTGGCTCGGCACGAGCAACTGGAGCGGCGGGTACCTGGATAACTCGCGGAACTTGGAGATCGTGGCGCGCGAGCCGGCCTTGGCGACTCAGGCCGCGGCGGTCCATGCCCGGCTTTGGGATTCCTCCCACGCCGTCTCGCTCGACGTCCTCAAGGACTACCCGGCGCCTAAGAAGGGCTGAGAACTCCGTTCATATTTCCGCCCTTGCCGGTTCCTTGAATACCCGCTAAACTCAGGCCGGAGGCTCACAAATGGCTTTAAAGGTCCTGATCATCGACGACTCTCCGGTGCTGCGCATCATGCTCTCGGAGATGCTCCAGTCGCTGGGCCATACGATCGCGGGGGAGGCCGATTGCGCCGCCGCGGGCATCAAGGCCTTCCGAGAGCTCAAGCCCGACCTCGTCACCCTCGACATCTCCCTGCCCGACGAGAACGGACTCCAAGTGCTCGAGAAGCTGCGCCGCATCGACCCCGCGGCGCGCGTCATCGTCGTCACCGGCAACGACCAGAAGGCGGTGTCGGACAAGGCGCTGCAGCTCCGGGCCCTCGGGGTGCTCCATAAGCCCTTCGACGGCGTCGAGTTGGCCGCGATGCTGGAGAAAGCCGCCAAGCGTTGATGAACCTCACGCTGGCCGAGAAAGAGCGCATCCAGGGCCTCATCGAGGAGGGCGTGACGCGCTCGGCCGACCGCCTCGGGAAGCTCTCGCGCACGCAATGGGGCGTGATGTCCTCGTCGACCAACGAGATCCCCGTCGTGCGGCTCCTGTCGTGGTTCAGCCGTTCCTCCGACGAGCATCTGGCCGCGGCCTTGAGCGCCGTACAGGACATCCCCACCCAGGCGGTCATGGTCTTCTCGGTCAAGGGGGCCGCCGCGCTCAGCGAGGCCGTCACCCGGCCTTGGGCCGAGAGGATGAAGGCCCTGCCCGACCTCGTCGAGCTGACCATCGGCGAGATCTCGAACATCCTCGCCCAGAGCGTCATCGGGGCCCTGGCCGACCAGTTCGGCCGCACGGTGATCCTGTCGGTCCCCCAGGTCCGGCGCGGCCCCAAGGCCGAGATCGTGGCCGCGGCTCTGGAAGGCTACGACGGCCGTAAGGACGTCCTGCTGATGTCGCACGTGGAGCTCTACTCCAACGACCTGGCGGCCGACTGCTCGATGGTGCTGGCCGTGGACTCCGAGGCCCTGCGCATGCTGGTCCGGGCCCAGCCGGTCTAGTGGCCGACCCGCTGGCTGAGGGGCTGGCGGCGGCGGCCGCGGGCGGCGGGGCGGTGGCCGCCGAGTGCCTGGAGTCCCTGCCGCGCCTCGCGACCCAGCAGGACCGCGCCGCGCTCATCATGCAGAAGGCCCTGCAGTCGCTGTCGGCGGCCCGTGAGGGCGGCGACGAGGCCGGGGCGGCGGAGGCTCTGAACCTGCTGGCCCTGGCGGCGGTCAGCGAGAAATCCTTCGACAGCGCGGTGGCCCTGGCCGAGGGCAGCCTCGACATCTATGTGAAGCTCGGCGACGAGCGGGGGGCCGCGCGCCTGCGCGGCCTGCTGGCGCAGATCGCCGCCCACGACGGGGGGAGACCATGATCGCCGCGCTGCTCTCCCTGCTATTGCCGCTAGCCGCCACCGAGGTCTCCGCCATGCCCCCCACCCTCAAGGACGCCGACGCCAAGTTCGCCAAGAACCTCTACCAGGAGGCCCTGGCGCTCTACGACGCCGTCCTCTCCAGCGGCACCGCGGCCGACCGTCCCAGCGCGCTGTGGCGCGCCTGTGAGTCCGAGGCGCTCCTGTTCCGCTATGGGTCGGCCTATGAGCGCCTGCGGGGGAGCAAGCTCCCCGGGGATGGCCTCTGGCCGGCGCGTTGGCTGCTCCTCAAGGCCGAGTTGGGCCGTGAGTATCTGAAGCAGTACGGCCACGGCCAGACAGAGGACGAGGAGGAGGGCGCCGACGACGCCTTTCGCCTGAGCGAGGACCAGCTCCACGCCGAGGTCGACGCGGCGTTCGCCTCGCTCTGGGAGCGGCGCGCCGAGCTGGCGGCGGCCGCGGTGGCCGACGAGTCCTACACGCTCGAGGTCGACAAGTCCGACCGCGCCCGCTACCCCACCTTGCTCGACTTCGTCGTCCTACGCTGGACCGAGTATCTGCTCGGCGAGGGCGTCATCGACGACGACGACCGCAAGCCGGCCGCCGTCTCGTTTCTTAAGGAGGGCTACGACGGCAAGGTCTTACGCGAGGCCTCGCCCGCGGCCCTCGCCGCGGCCGTCTATGAGGCCGCCGCGCGCCTCGGCGGGTCAGGCCGCGAGGCGGCCGCCGAAATCTGGCGCGTGCGCCGGGCCCGGATCCCGTTCGCCCACGGCGACAAGGTCGCCCCGTTCGACGACGACGCCAAGGGGCGCGAAGCCGGGGCCGCCCTGCTCAGGCGCTGGTGGGGCGTCTTCAAGACCCCGGAAGGCCGGGCCGAGGCCGCCGTCGAGGCCGCCGAACTCCTAAACGGCCTCGACCGCCCCGACGAAGCGGTCAAGCTCTGCGACGAGGTCGTCGCGGGGGCCGCGGGGACCTGGGGTGCCAGCCGCTGTGCCAAGCTCGCCGCCCAGATCCGGATGCCCGAACTGGCGCTCTCGGCGCGGGTCGTCCCGCCGCCGGGCAAAGGAGCTCTCACCCTCGGCGCGCGCAACCTCGAGAAGATCCACCTCCGTCTCTACCCGGTCACGCCCGATGAACTGCGCGCCTCGCGCGAGCGTTCCGGGCTCGAGCCCTGGTCGAACGTGCTCAACACCCCCTCAGACGAGTTCGTCCGCGCCGCGCTCGCGCGCAAGCCGCTCAAGGCCTGGACCTCGGCGCCGGCGCCGGACCGGCCGCACCGGCACGCCTCCGCTGCCGTCGACCTGCCCGACGCCGCGCCCGGCCTGCACCTGGTCGTGGCCTCGGGCGACGCCGCCTTCAAGCCCGGCTCCTCGATGCTCAGCGCGGCCGTCGTCAACGTCACCGACCTCGTCATGTTCGGGAACTCGGGTTTTGAGGGCCGCGACCGGGACTTCATCGAGCGCCCCGGCGAGCCCGGCGCCACGCTCACCGCCCCGGCGTTCCGCTTCTACCTGCTCGACGGGCGCACCGGCCGCCCGGTGCGCGGGGCCGCGCTGGACCTGCGCCGCGCCAACAATTGGAGCTGGCGCTCGGAGTCGGCCGCCACCGACGAGCTGGGCCGGGCCGAGCTCTCGGAGACCGCCCCGTTGTCCCAGAACCGCCACCTCAACGCCTCGGCCGACGCCCTGGCGCGGCGCGGCGAGCACTTCGCCTACTGGGCGAACGTCCTCAGCATGTATTTCACCGTGCCCGAGCGCTTCAAGGTCTTAGTCGAGACCGACCGGCCGATTTACCGCCCCGGCCAGACGGTCGCCTACAAGGTCACGGTCCTCGAGCGTGTCCCCCAGGGCTGGAAGGCCCATCCCGGGGCGCGCGTGAACGTCACCGCCTCGGACCCCAACGGGCAGCAGTTATATAAGGAAGAAAAGGTCCTCTCGGCGCTGGGCTCGGCGGCGGACGGCTTCCCCATCCCCGCCGGGCGCATGCTGGGCGACTATCACCTCAGCGCGGAACTCTCCGACGGCAAGCGCAGCTACTCCGGCTACGTCTCGGTGGGGGTCGAGGAGTACAAGCGCCCCGAGTTCGAGGTGACGGTCGAGGCGTCGACCGGGGCCTGGCGCTACGGGGCCGAAGCCGTCGTGTCGGCCAAGGCGGCCTACTACTTCGGCGGCCCGGTGCCCGAGGCCGCCGTCACCTACACGGTGACGCGCGAGGACTGGGTGCCGTGGTGGTGCTGGTGGTGGGCGTGGCGGCCGCGCGGCGGAAGCTCCGAGGTGCTCAGGGGTGAGGCCAAGACCGACGCCGACGGGAGAGTGAGCTTCGAGATCACGCCCCAGCCCTCCGACCTCGACGCGAAGGACCCGTTGCCCGCGCGCTTCGTCGTGAAAGTCGAGGCGCGCGACGCGGGCGGGCGCACGATCGCGGCCGAGCGCACGTTCACGGCCGGCGCGCAGGGCGGCCTGTTCCGCCTCACCCCCGACGCGGGGTTCGCCTCGGCGGGCAAGCCCTTCGCGGTCTCGGCGCGCCTGGTCAGCCTCGACGAGGCGCCGCTCTCCGGCCGCGGCTCATGGACGCTCTATCGCCTCGACGGCGAGCCTCTATCGGCGCCGCCGCCCGCGCAGTGGGGCGGCGATTTCCCGGCCAGCCCGTCGCTCGACCAGGCCTTCCGCGACGTCAAGGACGGTCCCAAGGCCGGAAGCGGGATTCTGAGCCTCTCCAGGGACGCCGCTTCGGCCGTCGCGCTCGGCAGCCTGGCCCCCGGTGCCTACCGTCTTCGGGTGGAAGCCTCCGAGCCCTTCGGAGGGACGGCGCAGGCTGAGGTCGTCCTCATCGCCGTGGACCCGGCTAAGTCGGTGCCGCTCAAGCTAGGCGCTGTGGCCATCCCCGAGCGGGCCGAATACAAGGTGGGTGAGACGGCGCGCTTTCTGATCGGCTCGGCCTTCGTCGACGCCCTGACCCACGTCGAGGTCTGGGGCGGGCAGTTCCTGCTCGAGCGGCGCGCCCTCGAGGGCGTCGGTCCGCGGCTGGTCACGGTCAAGCTCGACGAGCGCCACAAGGGGGGGGTGAGCGTGCGCTGGTTCGGCGTCAAGGATTTCGGGGTGCGCGCGGGCCAAGCCCAGGTCGCGGTGCCGTGGACGGAGAAGCGGCTCAAGGCGGGGCTGACGCTCAAGAATATCCTGCGTCCCGGCCAGCGCGCCTCCGTGGGTGTTAGAGCGACCGGTCCGGGCGGCAAGCCGGTCTCCGGCGAGGCCACCCTGCGGATGTATGACCGCTCGCTCGAGTACTACGCGAAGGGCGCCGGCGACCCGGGCCTCTCCGACCTCTATGGGGCGCGTCCCGGTCCCGGGGGCGTGCTGGGCTCCCAGCGCGCGATCTATTCGATGAGCCTCCGCGTCGACCAGGGCTGGATCGCGGCCCTGGTCAAGCTCTTCCGTCAGCATACCGTCGCGCCGCGCCCGCCGGGCCTGAGGCTGAGCGCCAGCCGGGTCTTTCCGCGGCGCATGCGGATGAATGCGCTGGCGCGCGGCGAGATGTCCATGGACTTGATGGAGATGGAAGGCGGCGGCGGCGCCGCCCCGGCCGCGGCGGCGGCGCCGTCCCCGTCGATGGCCAAGGAGGCCGACGGCTTCTCGCGCCAGGCCGAGGCGGCCCCGCCGCCAATCAAGGCGCGCAAGGACTTCTCCGAGACCGCCTTCTTCGCGCCGCAGGTGCCGGTGCGCGAAGGCAAGGGGACTCATGCCTTCAAGGTCCCCGAGCGCCTGACCTCCTACCGCGTCAGCGGCTATGTCGTGACGCCGCTGGCGGCCTATGGGCTGGTGGCCGACGAGGTCGAGGTGCGCAAGGACCTGATGGTGCGCGTCGAGATGCCGCGCTACCTGCGCGAGGGCGACCGCTCGACGCTCAAGGCATTGGTCAACAACATGTCGGGCAAGCCCGTCAGGGCTTCGGTCACCGTCGAGATCCTCGAGGACGGCAAGGACGCCGGGGCGCGTTTCGGCCTGGGCGCCGGTGCGCGGGAAGTCGAAGTGGCCAAGGACGGCACGGCGGCGCTGTCGTGGCCGGTGAGAGCACCCCAGGGCGTGGGCTCCTTCGTCGTCCGCGCCACGGCGCGGGCCGGGGCCGAGGCCGACGCCGAGGAGCGCGACCTGCCGCTTCTGCCCGCCCGCCAGCGCCTCGTCGAAAGCGTCATGGTGGCGCTCGACGCCGACGTGACGAAGACCCTGACGGCGGGCAAGCTCTTGAAAGACGACCCGTCGCGCCAGGACGAGCTGCTCCAGCTCCAGGTCGACCCGCAGTTGGCGCTGACGGTCCTCAACGCCATCCCCTCGCTGGTGGAATATCCCTACGAGTGCATCGAGCAGACTCTGAACCGCTGGCTGCCGGCCGCGGCGACGAGCAAGCTCTACGCGAACCATCCCGCCATCGCCAAGGCGGCCGCCAAGGTCCCCAAGCGCGACACCATCAACCCGGCCTGGGAGGCCGAGGACCCTAAGCGTCTGCAATCACTGATGGAGACGCCGTGGCTGCAGGTCTCGCGGGGCATGAAGTCGGCCTATCCTCTCGTCGACATGCTCGACCCTTCGGCTGTGGCGGCCACCGAGCGGGCGGCGTTCGAGCGTCTGCGCGGTTCCCAGCTCGGCGACGGCTCGTTCCCGTGGTTTCCCGGTGGGCGGGGCGACCCATACATGACCCTGTACGTCCTGGCCGGCATGGCCCAGGCTAAACACTTCGGCGTCTCGGTGCCCGACGACATGGTCGCTAGGGCGCTCAAGTACGCGATGAACGAGGTGCCGCGTCGCCTAAAGCCCGAGGAGGGGGACATCGCCTTCATCCTCTACGCCTCCTACGCGGTGACGGCGTTCCCCGGGGAGCTGCCGCACAAGAACATCGTGAAAGGGTGGTTGGAGTTCGCGGCCAAGCACGACCGCGCCTTCACGAGATTGGGACACGCCTACGCCTCCTACGCCTGGCGGCGGCTGGGCGACCGTGAGCGTGCGGAGTCGTATCTCGACCGCGCGATGGACGCCGCGCGCCATGACGAGTTGACGGGGACGTACTGGACGCCCGAGAAGAACTCCTGGCTGTGGTACAACGACGACCTCGAGACCCATGCCTTCCTCATCCGCGCTTTGCAGGGTCTGCGGCCGGAGGACAAGCGTCTCTCGGGGATGGTGCAATGGCTGTTGTTTAACCGCAAAGGCTCGGCCTGGAAGTCGACTAAGGCCTCGGCCGCGGCGGTGTTCACCTTGCTCGACTTTATGAAGAAGCGCGGCAGCTTGGATAAGGGCGACTCGTTTGCGGTGCGCTGGGGGGCGTCGAGCGACACGGCGAAAATCGGCCCTGAGGACTGGCTGGCGACGCCGCTGCGCTGGACGAGGACGGGGCAGCGTTCCGCCGAGGACGCCAAGGCCGTCGTCGAGAAGAAGGGCCCGGGCTTCGCCTTCGCCTCGCTGACCCACGTCTTCTCGACCACCGGCCTCGAGGAGTCCGCCGCGGGCGGTCCGATCGCCGTGGAACGGGCGTTCTTTAGGCGCGTCAAGAAGGGCGACAAGTACGCGCTCGAGGCTCTCAAGAGCGGCGACAAAGTCAAGGTCGGCGACACCGTGGTCGTGCGGCTGACGCTGACCAGCCGCGCGGCGATGGAGTATCTGCACTTGAAAGACCCGCGCGGCGCGGGATTTGAGGCCGAGACGTTGCGCTCGGGCTGGGCTTGGGACGGCCTGTCGCGCTATGAAGAACCGCGGGACTCGCTGACGAACTTCTTCATCTCCTGGATGCCGCACGGCGAGTATAAGCTCGAGACCCGGATGCGGCCGACGACGGCGGGGCGCTACCGGGCGGGGGCGGCGGTGGTCCAGTCGATGTATGCGCCCGAGTTCGCGGCTCACTCGGCGGGGTTTGAGCTGGTCGTCGAGGAATAGGGGCTCTCAATTGAAAGGCCATGGGTGAGCGGCTTGATGGAAGCGTCGGACTTGTGGCGCATTCGGCGGTGTGTATGTTTTAGAAAGGTATTGAAATAGAATACCTTTCTATCTATAATATCTCTATACGGATATAATAATCCATATATTGATATGACACCTAAGGCGCAGAGTCTCCGATCGCAAATAGGCGCCCGCATCCGCGAGCTGCGCAATGAGCGGCGTTGGACGCAGAGTCAACTGGCCGAGCTGCTGGGAATATCCCAAAACTATCTTTCGGTCCTGGAACGCGGGCAGGGATCCTTCACCGCGGAGCACCTCCTGACCATCCTCAAGCACTTCAACGTGCCGATCGACTATTTCTCATACGGAAAAGTCACAGTCGAGGGGCAAATCCAAAACGCCTTGGCTCGGCAAGGCGCCGGCCATCTTCTGGAAAGCACCGATATCATCCCTTCCTCGCGGCTGAAAGAAGCGGCTGACGCTATCCGGGAGACGCTGCTCTCCGCGGTTTCAGCCCGACAAATCACGGCTATCGCCCCCGTGCTCGTGGCCCATGCCCGGAACATCAACTTGCCTAAGCTCAAGGCGCAACTGGCGGAGGCCGGCATCGACCGTCGCTTGCCCTGGGTGGTTGAGAACACTAAGGATGCTCTGGCGGCCGAACTGAGAGGCGAGCTCCCGCGCCAAACCGCCGTGGCCTACGAACAGGCCAGGCTGGTGCTCCAGGATGCTTTCCTTCCTTGGGCCGTAACGAATTTCGGCGCTCCAAGAGACATCCCTGAAGATATCCTGGACGCTGACATCGCCAGCGAAAAGAGCAAGGAAGAGACTAGGAGACAGTCTTCAGATATTTCGAAGCGCTGGAGTATCCTCAGCCGGATTCAGGTCGAGGACTTCATTCAGGCGTTGAGAGCGGCTCGTGACTGAGATCGAGACCTTCTTCCGCGAGATTGACCGGCTCTGGGTTCCTCCAAAGCCAGGAAAGATCCTCCTGCGCGTCATCGGAAGCGGGGCGCTGTTCCTGCAGACCGATTACAACCGGACGACCAAGGATGGCGACGTGCTGGAAACGCTGGAACTGACCGGCGACCTCAAGAGGAGCATGCTGCGGGTCCCGGAATCGGAAATCGAGCTCCCGGATTGGATTCAAGATCACTAAGGCGGGCGATTGAACGTCTGAATTCGTATCATCTCCAGAGTCCATCCCCCGGAGACCTAATGCTCTCAACCCTACTCGCCCTCATCGCCGCCACCGCCTCCGCCCAAGACGCCACCTACGTCGGCGCCGCCGCCTGCCTGACCTGCCACCAGGCCGAGCACGCCGTCTGGGACGCCACCAAGCACGCCCAGAGCTTCAAGAGCGTCCACAAGAACCCGCTCTCCAAGGACATCCTGGCCGCCGTCGGCGGCGGGACCAACATCCGCAAGAACCAGACCTGCATCCAGTGCCACTTCACCATCGAGCCCAACGCCGAGGGCGTCCAAGCCGCGCGCTCCGGCGTCTCCTGCGAGAAGTGCCACGGCGCCGCTTCTAAGTGGATGCCCATCCACAACGACTACGGCGGCAAGAACGTCTCCCGCGCCGCGGAGACCCCCGAGCATAAGGCCAACCGCATCGCCGCGGCCAAGGCCGCCGGTCAGCTTCGCCCGGACATGAAGCTCGAGATCGCCCAGAACTGCGCCTCCTGCCACGGCCTCTCCCAGCCCGGCGTCGACGCCGAGACCTTCGCCAAGATGCTCAAGGCCGGCCACCCCGCGGTGGCCGACTTCGAGCTGGTGCGCTACTCCCAGGGCTCGGTGCGTCACCGCTTCTACGACCCCAAGGTCAACGCCGAGACCCCGCCGGCCGACCTCGCCCGGCTCTTCGTCCTGGGCCAGGCGGCCAAGCTGGTCTCGGCCGCCGCCGCCTCCGCCGCCGCCCCGGACGGCGACTACAAGACCTTCCAGGCCAAGCGCGCCGACGACGCGCGCAAGGCGCTGGGAACGGACGGCCTGCCGCCCGAGGCCGCGAAGCTCTCCGCCGAGCCCAGCCTCGACAACGCCCGCGCGCTGGCCGCCGCGCTCGACGGCAAGGACCTCTCGGCCGCCCTCAAGGACCTCCTGCCGCCTCCGGCCTCCTACAAGTAGCGGCGCGTGGAACACAACGTAGCGCTGGTCAGCCGCCCCCAGCGCTGGCAGGTCCCCTTCGGCGAGATGTCGGAGGCCGACGTCGCCTTCATCCTGGCCCGGCCCGAGTTCTCGTCGGTCGAGGTGGGCCGCTTCCCGCCGCAGATCCCGCTCTCGGGGATCGTCAAAAACGACATGCGCCGCGTGCCGTTCAAGGCCGGCGACATCATCGTCCGGCAGGGCGACTTCGGCAACTCGGCGTTCCTGATCCTCAAGGGCTCCCTGCGGGTCGTGCTCTCCCCGGGCCTGCCCTCGGAAGTCTTGGGCCGGCGCGTCTCGAAGAAGAAGAGCCTCTTCGAGTCTCTGGCCCAGCTCTGGCGCAATCACAGCATCCCTGAGGTGCGCGGGGCACGCAAGCGCCTAGGGTGGCTCCGAAAGGGGTCGGGCGGCAAGGACGCCTCGCCGGCGCACGCTTTCATCCAGGACATCCCGGTCGTCTTAAACGAGCACAAGACCGCCGTGATGTCCGAAGGCCAGCTCTTCGGCGAGCTGGCCGCCCTGGGCCGCATCTCGCGCACCGCCAGCGTCTTCGCCGAGAGCGACGTCGAGCTGCTCGAGATCCGCTGGCAGGGCCTGAGGGAGCTGCGGAACTTCGACTCCTCCTGGAAGCGCCAGATCGACGAGCGCTACCGCGCCAACGCCCTCTCCACCCACCTCAGGGAGACGCCGCTCTTCAAGGATTTGGTACCCGAGGTCCTCAAGGCGTTGACGGCGAGCACGCTCTTCGAGACCTACGGCTCCTTCGACTGGCACGTCTCCTACAAGAAGATGCGCGCCGAGGGCAAGGGCGGCATCGCCGCCGAGCCCGTCATCGTCCGCCAGGGCGATTATCCCGACGGGGTCCTCCTCGTGCGCGCGGGATTTGCGCGGGTCTCCTCGGCGCTGGGCTCCGGCGAGCGCACCCTGACCTACCTGGGGGCGGGAGACCTCCACGGCATCGATGAGATCTACGCGTCCTGGCGCGACAAGAAGCCCAGGGCCCTCGAGACCAGCCTGCGGGCCATAGGCTACGTCGACGTCCTGCGCGTGCCCACCGCCTTCCTCGAGGAGCACATCTTCCCGCGCATGACGCCGCCCGAGCGCACGCTGGCCAGTTGGGCCGAGCGGCCGCTGGCCGACGACGCCCTGCTCGAGTGGTCGGTGGACCATCGCCTGCTCAACGCCACCCAGGCCATGGTCATAGACCTCGACCGCTGCACGCGCTGCGACGACTGCGTGCGGGCCTGCGCCGACTCCCACGACGGCAATCCGCGCTTCGTCCGCCAGGGCCGGGTCTTCGACCGCTGGCTGGTCCCCAACGCCTGCATGCACTGCCAGGACCCGGTCTGTCTGATCGGCTGTCCGACCGGCGCCATCCACCGCACCGCCTCGGGCGGGGTCGTGGTCATCAACGACGACACCTGCGTGGGCTGTCAGACCTGCGCGCAGTCCTGTCCCTACGACAACATCCTCATGGCCGAGACCCGCAACGAAGGCGGCGCGTTTATCATCGACCCCGAGACCCGCAAGCCGATCCTCAAGGCCACCAAGTGCGACCTCTGCGAGGACCAATGGGGCGGCCCGGCCTGCGAGCGCGCTTGCCCCCACGACGCCCTGCGCCGCGGGAGCTTCAAGGAGATCACCGGGGGGGCGGAAGGCCGGTGAGCTCCGCGGCCCGACGCTCCCTGGTGATCCCCGTGGCGGCGGTCGTCGCGACGACCGCCTTGGCGTTTGCCGCTGCCCGTCTCGAGCGCGGGCTGGGCGACCCCGCCCCGCTGACCGGCTGGGCCCTGGCCGGCCTCTTCGTCTTCTTGAGCGCCTTCAACGCGCGCAAGCGCCTGGCCGCCCTGCCCGTCGGCAAAGCCTCGACCTGGCTGGCCCTGCACGCGGCGGGCGGCGCGGCGGCGCTGGCGGTCTATTGGCTCCACACCCGCTCGGTCTGGCCGGAGGGCTCCTTCGAGCGCGCCCTGGCCGGGGCCTTCTACGCCGTCTCGATTAGCGGCATCGGCGGCTACGTCCTCCAGCGCTATTACCCGCCGCTCTTGAGCGCGACCGGCGTCGAGGTCATCCTCGAGCGCGTCCCTGAGGAGACCGCGCGCCTGCGCGAACGCGCCGAGGCCCTGGTGCTCGATTGCACGGCGCGCACGCGCTCGGACGTCCTGGCCCGCCATTACGCCGAGAACCTGGACTGGTTCATGCGCCGGCCGCGCAACGTCTTCGATCACTGCCTCGCGGGGCGCGCGGGCCGGCAATGGGTGCGCCACCAGACCGCGGCGGTGCGCCGCTACCTGGCCGAGGACGAGCGGCGCTACCTCGACAAGCTGGCCCGGCTCCTCTACCACAAAAACGACGTGGACTTCCATTACGCCGCGCAGACGGTTATGAAGGGCTGGCTCCTGCTCCACGTCCCGCTGGCGGCCGCCGCCGCCGTCCTGGCGGTCTGGCATATCATCCTCGTGCACGCCTACGCGCTATGAACGAGCCCGGCGACTACCAGGACCAGCGCCGGGACTACGAGCGCCCCAACCAGCCCCTGCGCTGCGGCCGGGCCCGGACCTGGTCCAAGCCCTGCCGCCTAGGCCCCAAACCCGACGGCACCTGCGGCGGCATGACGGAGTGCTCGCCTTTTTTGGCCGGCGCGCGCTGGGAATGCCGGCGCCCCGCCTCGGCCGGCGGCCCCTGCGCCGAGGGGCCGCGCCCCGACGGCTCCTGCTCCCAGACCCACCCGCCCTGCGCGCCGCTGCCCGTCCTGCGCTCGATCCGTGGGCGCCTCACCGTAGCGGCCGGGGCGGCTTGCGCCGCCGCTCTGGCGTTCTTGGCCGTGTCGGGCCCCGCGCGCCGAGCCAAGGCTTTCTCGCCCGGGCCGCTGTCGTCGCGCCACGCGGGCGTGGTGGGTGAGAAGGGCTGCGCCGCCTGCCACCGGGGACATACCGGCGGGGCGTCGGGGCTCTTGGCCGCGGCGTTCGACGAGAGCCCGGGTGGGGTGTCCTGCGTCTCCTGCCACGCCGGGGCGACGGCCGCCGCGCACGACCGTCCGGGGTTTGCCGCCACGCGCTGCACGCAATGCCACACCGAGCACCGCTCCGACCGCCCGGTGACGCGCATCAGCGAGGCGCAGTGCCAGACCTGCCATAAGGTCAAGTTCGAGTCCTTCGCCTCCGACCACCCGGCCTTCTCGCCCGAGTTCCCCGGCGGGCATCCGGCGGTCCGCTTCGACCATGCCGCCCATCTGGGACGGCATTTCAAGGCGCCGGGGGCGGCGGGAAAGGCCCCGGTGTCCTGCGTCTCCTGCCACGAGCTCGACCGCCTGGGGCGGCGCCGTCCGCCGGCCGACTTCAACAAGACCTGCGCGGGGTGTCATGCCGCAGGGATCACCAACGACCTCATCGCCCTGCGCCTGCCGGAGAGCGGGTCGGAGGCCGACGCGCTGACCGAGTTGAGCGCGCCTGAGCGCTGGCTGCTCGAGGTGTCGCCCAAGGACGCGGGGCGGTATACCGCGAAGATCACCTCGCTTTCGGAGGCCATCGGCACCAAAGGCGTCCCAGCGCTCGAGCAGGCCGTGGGGCGCCGCGCCAAGCCGAAGCTCCTGTTGGCCGGTCTCGACGATTCGACGCTCAAGTCCATGTCCCCGGCCGCGAAGGCTCCCGCTTCCGGCTGGTTCTGGTACGAGGACATGCTCAAGGAGCTGCACTACAAGCCCGAAGGTCACGCCGACCCGGTGCTGAAGGCCTGGCTCGAGGCCGGCGCCGCGGCGTCAGGCGGCGTGCGCAAGGGCTTCCTCGACCCCAAGGGCGGTCCCGGGGCGTGCATGCGCTGTCACGTGGAACAGCGCGGACAGATCTCCTGGTCGGCGGGGACGGGCTCGCTGACCCGCTTCGCGCACGCCCCGCACGAGCGGCTCATGGGCTGCGCGGACTGCCACAAGACGGGGAAGGGGGCGGGCTCGTTTGCTCCGATCGCGCGAGAGAGCTGCCTTAAGTGCCACGCTCACGAGAACAACCGGCTGGACTGCCGGAGCTGCCACAGCTACCACGCCGCCGGGGCGGCGGCCTCGCGCTAGGAGTCCATTCGGGGTGGCGAGACCTTCGGGGCCCTGCTAGACTATGGGTAGCCCATGACCACCGAAGCAAACGCTATCCTGAAAGAGGCTCTGAAACTCGACGCCATACAGCGCGCGGAGCTGATCGAGGCATTGTTTAGGAGCTTCGAGACGACGGGAACCGAGGCCAACGATACGGCATGGGCCAAGGAAGCCGAGAGCCGAATCGATGCCTATCAGGCGGGGAAGCTGCGCGCCTCTGCCGCCGATGAGGCCCTGGTCCGCATCAGCAAGCAGTAACCTGTGAGCATCGTCATCCTCTCAGTCGCGGAGGATGAGCTCCGCGAAGCGGTCGCGTACTATAACGCGCAGGGTCCAGGCCTGGGATTTGAGTTCGCCGCCGAGGTCAAGGCCGCCTTCGGAAGAATCTCGGCCTTTCCGGACGCGTGGCCGGAATTCTCCGCCCGGACAAGGCGTTGCATCGTCAACCGGTTTCCGTATGGCGTGCTATATCAGCACACAGGGGATGCCATTCTCGTTATCGCCATCATGCACTTGAGCCGCAGTCCGCAGCGATGGCAGGATCGGGCCGCCTAGAAATGATTGAAACGCAATCTCGCTGTCCACGTGGACAGTTCTGTGCATAAATTAATCTAGGCGTCGAGCGTAAGCGCGCTCTTAGGCCGCGTCACGCAGGCCAGGCAGGAGCCCTTCTCGGGCGGCGAGCCGGGCTGGACCAGGTAGTCGAACATCCCGGACTGCACCGCCGTGATGCAGGTGCCGCAGTTGCCGGTGCGGCAGCCCGACGGGATCGTGATGCCCGCGGCCTCGGCCAGGTCGAGCAGAGACCCCGACGCCGGGGTCCAGGACGCGCAGCGCTTGGAGCGCGCGAAGGTGACCTCGAGTTGGCCGGAGTCGGCGTCGGAGGCGGGGGCCAGGGCCTTCGCCGTCCCCGAGCCGAAGGACTCGAAGTGGATGGAGGACTCCGGCACGCCCCAGGCCTTGAGCCCGGCCACGGTCTCGTCCATCATCACCGACGGGCCGCAGAGGTAATAGTCGTAGTTGCTCGAGGGCAGCAGGCGCTTGAGCACGTCCACCGAGAAGCGGCCGCTGTGGTGGAAGTCGGAGTCGGCGACGTCGCCGGGGCCGGGCTTGCTGTAGCTGACATGCAGGCGGACGTTGGGGTTGTCCTTGGCCAGGGCCTTGAGGTGGTCCTTCATCGCATGGTGGCGGCCGTCGGGCACGCCGTAGAAGAACCAGGTCTCGCGGCCCGACTTGGCGGAGGCGATGGAGTTGAGCATGCTGAGCACCGGCGTCAGGCCCACGCCGGAGCCGATGAGGACGACCGGGCCGGAGCGCTCGGCGTCGAGGTGGAACTTCCCGCTCGGGGCCTTCACGTCGACGATGTCGCCCACCTTGAGGACGTCGTGGAAGAAGGTGGAGGCGCGTCCGCCTTGCTCATGGCCGGGGCCCGGCGGCACCTTCTTGATGGTCACGCGGTAGTGGTCGCGTGACTCGGGGGCCTCGGAGAGCGAGTAACAGCGCACCAGCGGCTTGTCGGAGCCGGGCAGGCGTAGTGAGAACGTCAGGTACTGCCCGGGCTTGAAGGGCGGCAGGGGCCGCCCGTCGTGGGCTACCAGGTAGAACGAGGCGATGCCCTCGGCCTCCGTCACCTTCCGCGCCAGGCTGAACTTGCGCAGGCCGTTCCAGGACAGCTCGTCGGCCTCGCGCTCCACCCGGCTGCGCTGGGCGGCGGCCTCGATGCGCTCGCGCAGGAGGCGGTGCTCGAGCGCGGCGGACTCGGCCGCGGCGCTCTCGCGGCGCCAGGCCGCGGCGATGATGATGAGGATATAGACGGCGGCGCCGGTCAGGACGGCGCCCGCGAGGACGGCGATGAGGGTGGATAGAGGCATCAGAACTTCCTGCGCAGCTCTATTCTAGCACCCGAGACGGCGCGGTCGTGCTCGCGCCGCGCGGCCATGGCGTCGGCGCGCAGGATCCAGGCCCGGCTCAGCGGCTGCTGGACGCGGATCCCTAAGCCGCGCTGATGGCCCTTCGCCGGTCGCCCCGGGACCAGCGCCCCGCCCTGCACGCGCAATTCGGCCGCCTCGACGACGACTTGGCGGTCCAGGGCGAAGAGGTACTCGAGGCCCAGCGCCCCGCCCCAGCTGTCGTGTCCGCTGGCGTCCATGGTGGGAAAGCCCGTCAGGCCGTCGGCCTCGAAGAGGATGCCGGTGTTCTTGAGGACGCCCCCGGCTCCGGCGTCCCGGGCCAGGGACTGGGGACGTTCGAAGCCGGCGAAGAGGTTGAGGTAGGGGACGAAGCTCGTGGGGTTGGCGGAGACCCAGGAGTTCTCGAGCAGGAGCAGGGCCCCGTCGGCGCTGCGCCGAGCCTCGGTCAGCCGCCGCTCCTGGCCCCAGTTGCCCAGCACGCGCAGGGAGTTGGAGACCTTTCCCCAGTAGCGCCGCGTGAACGAGGCCGCGGCGGAATGCACGTCGTTGTCCGCGAAGCGGCCTTGGGCGTCGGTGAAGCCGTAGCCGAACTCCCAATAGCCCGAGCCGGCCTCGACGAAGGCGGCCGCCCCGTAGACGTCGGCGTTGGCGTCGTCGGGCACCGCGCCCGTCGTCACCTTGTCAAAGCCCGCGAAGAACGTCAGGTCGGCGTTGGAGATGTCCAGGGCGGGGGAGTTCAAGGCCGGCAGCGCCAGGGCCGCCCCGGTGAAGGCGTCCTCCACCCAGATGCCGTTCTGGAAGATGAGCGGCATGAGCCCGGCCGAGAACGGCAGGTCGCGGCCGTTGTTCTTGCCCGAGACGCCTTCCCAGAGCCGGGCCAGGTCGCCCTCGAAGAACAGCGCCTGGGGGACGGGGTCGCCGCGGACGATGCCGCGGTCTTGGCCGGGGCCGAAGTCGAAGCGTGTGGCCAGGCCGTCTTTCTCGAGCGGGCGCAGGAAGGCATGCACCCGCTCGGAGGCGGTCAGCTTGAGGTCGACGTCGAGGTTCATGCGCGCGGCGAGGACCCCGCCCTCGGCGGGGCCGACGTCGTTGCGCGCCGCGGCCAGGCGCAGGTCGCCGTAGGCCGTGAGCTGGGGGGACACCGGGTTCTTCCGGCCGAGCCAGGTCCGGCTCGGGCGCAACGGCCCCTCGCGGTAGAGCTCTCGGCCCAGCTCGAGCAGGGGGCGGGGCGTGGGGACGGCCCGCTTGCCGCCGTAGATCTCGAGCTGGCCCGCGGCGTCGTAGGGCTTGTCGGAGGGCGCCGGGTCGGGCGCGAAGACCTGGGTGCTGAAGGCTACGGCCGCGGCCAAGGCGCTAGCGTACATCGAACTCCACCGCGTAGGGGTGGATGTCGAGCATCCACTCGTTCATCCCCTGGATGGTCTCCTGCGTCGCGCCTATGAAGGCCATGAAGTAGATCGGCTCGGCCCGGCTGCGCAGGCGGGCGGAGAGGCGGTAGCGGCCGGGCTTTTTAAGGAGTCTCTTCGGGACCACGTAATCGGCTTTCCGCGAGCCCAGCGGAGGGATGCTCCGGCCTTCCATGCGGATGCCGGGCGGATGGTTGAGCACCGTCACCGGCTGGCCCGCCGGCCGTATGAACGGCAGCTGGTCGACGTCGAAGTTGATCGGCAGGTACATCTCGCGGTCGGTACCCTTGACGTTGGTGGTGAGGAACTTCGTCTGCAGGTTGAAGAGCTGCGAGTCGTGCGGCACCTTGCCGGCGGCGACGTCGAGCGAATGCAGGTCGGCCATGTCGCCGCGCGAGTCGACGTAGCCCGACTCCCAGACGGTCGTCCCGTCGGGGTCGGTCAGGGCCACGTTGAGCCAGATCTCCGGCTGGGCGCCCAGCGAGCCCGACGGCAGGTTGTGGCCGGGGTTGAGGTTCTCGACCTTGTAATGGAAGCGCAGGGGCTGGCCGGCCTTGGGGGGGAAGAAGAAGAACGGGCCGCTCAGATGGCTGCCGTTCTCCATGACCTTGGCGCGCGAGGCCTTCTTCGCGTTGAGCAGGCTCAGGTTGCGCTCGACGGTGGAGCGGGCCTCCTCGCGGTCGATGCGCTCGGCCCAGGCCGGCGGGAAGGCGGGCGCTGGGCCGCCGGCCTCGAGCTTGTCCTCGAACTCCTCCGTGCCCCAGCCGGCGCGCCAGTCGAAACTCAGCCAGTCCTCGATGGAGGTCTCCGAGCCGGAGTGCGGGAAGATCCCGGGGTGGGCCACCGGGTAGCCCGGACCGAAGAACGAGTGGTCGTGGTGGGCGCGCTCGGCGGTGGGCCTGCCGTCGACGACGGCGGGAGGCTGGAGGTCGTAGCCGGCGGCCTTCCCCGGCTCCTTGCCCATGTGGCAATCCTGACAGGAGACTCCCGCCTTGGCCGCCGGCGAGGCGCGGTACTGCTCCCAGACCACCTCGAGCTTGATGCCGGGATGGACGGCCACCTGATGGCAGGAGACGCAGAACTGGGACTTAGACAGCGTCTCGAAGCGGACAGAGCCGGCGTGGATCGGCATCCCCGGGCCCTCGGGCGCGGTCTTCACGCGCCAGCCGTCTTTCTCGGACAGCACGCGCAGGAGCTCCGCGCCGTCGGAGTTGCCGTAGACCGCCTCGTGGATGCTTCCCGGCTCGATGCGGCGCTCGCCGTTGACCCGGCCGTACTCTTCCTTGACGCGGTGGCAGGCCACGCAGGTGACGCCCTCGCGCGAGACGCGGGCGCGCTTCCACAGCGGCTGTTCGCGAGTCTCGCCCAGGGCCGTCCCCGCGGGGATGTGGCAGCGCACGCAGAACGTCCCCACCGTGCCCTGCGAGAGGTCGTTTATGCGCTGTTCGAACTTATGGAAGACCGGTGAGATCGCCGCGTAGGCGTGGTTCGAGGAGGACCATTCCTTATATATGGCCTCGTGGCACTTCTTGCACTGGTTGGCGCTGGGGTAGGGGTCCTTGGCAAATAGCCCGGCGTGGGGGTCGGCGGCGCGGGACGCGGCGGCGCAGAGCAGGAGGAGTATGAACGGGGCTGCAGAGAACTTCACTAGGCTCGGATTTTATGAATTTGTGGACGCTCAAGCAGGGTCTTGCTATGCTGGGTTCGGATGGAATACGACGCCATCGTCGTCGGCGCGGGCCCCGCGGGCTGCGCGGCGGCCTATGACCTGGCCAAGGCCGGCCGCTCGGTCCTCCTGCTCGACCGCTTCGAATTCCCGCGTCAGAAGGCCTGCGCCGGAGGGGTGACGGTCAGGGCGCTCAAGGCCCTGCGCTACTCGGTCGCCCCGGTCATCCGCGCCGTCTGTCGCCAGATGGTCATGAGCAAGGAGCTCGGTGAGGTGGAAGTATTCCGTGCACGGCATCCCGTCTGCGTGATGACCGTCCGTTCGGAGTTCGACCACTACTGCTTCGAGCGCACGCGCGAGGCGGGCGCGGCGTTCCGGGTCGTCAAGCGCATCGAGTCGCTGCGCGCCGGGCCCGACGGCGTCTCGCTGTCCACCGAGCAGGGGAGCGTCACGGGGCGCTACCTCATCGGGGCCGACGGCGCCAACAGCCGGATCCGCCGCCTGAGCCGCGACTTCCCGCAGGGCGAGGGGGGCTTCGCCATCGAGGCCTGCGTGCCGCTCGGCGGCAGGAAGGACCCGCAGATGGAATGCGACTTCGGCGTGGTCCCGGACGGCTACGGCTGGGTCTTCCCCAAGGGCGACCATCTCAACGTCGGCGTGGGTTGGAGCGGTCCAGGGCGGCGCTTCGGCCGGCGCGAGCTCGAGGCCTATACCCGCGCCAAGCTCGGAGTCGCGGACTGCGGGCGCATCATCGGGGCCCCGATCAGCCTGGGCGGCACGGCCTACGCACCGAACGCCGAGCGGATCTTTCTGGTCGGCGACGCGGCGGGGCTCGTCGATCCCTTGCTCGGGGAGGGGATCTGCAACGCCATCAAGAGCGGCCAAGCCGCCGCCGCGGCGGTCCGATGCGGCCTGGCGGGGGAGCGGTCCGCCCTCGAGGCGTTCCGCGAGGCGATGGCGCCGATCCAAGACGACCTTGAGAGGTGCGCCTTGAGCGCGGCGGCCTTCTATCGGGATATGGAGAGCGGGTGGCGCCGGCTCAACCGCCCGCATGTCCGCTACGCCCTCATGAAGGGCTACGCGGCCGGCTGGGATTTCCGCGACATCGAGCGGCTGTCGTGGCGCGTGCTCTTCGCGCGCGTCCCGCGGCTGGACCTGGGCGGAGCATGAGAGGCCGCGCCGCCGTCAAAGCCGCGGCCGAGAACACGCGAATGCACCGTTCCATGGAAGGTCTGCGTGGCCGGCGCTAGACACTTCGTCGGGGTCTGCGGCGCGGGCATGAGCGCTTTGGCCCAGCACGCCGTCATGGGCGGCGCGGCCGTCACCGGCTCCGACCGCCTGCTCGACCGCGGCGAGACCGGCGAGACGCTCGAGGGCTTAAAGAAGCTCGGCGTGGCGGTGTTCCCGCAGGACGGCTCGGGCCTGGGCTTTAGCTCCGCGGAGTGCGTGGTCTCGACCGCCATCGAGGCCGACAACCCCGACCTCATGCGCGCCAAGGCGCTGGGCGTGCCCGTCGTCCATCGCGCCGACGCCCTGGCCCGCGAGGTGGCGGCCGGCGACTGCGTCGCCGTGGCCGGCACGAGCGGGAAGTCGACGGTGGCGGCCATGGTCTTCGAGGTCATGCTCCATGCCGGGCGCGACCCCGCGCTCATCACCGGCGCGCCGGTGCGCCGGCTCGCCGATAAAGGGCTGCTTGGCAACGCCTGGCGTGGGAAGGGGCCGCTTGTCATCGAGGCCGACGAGTCCGACGGGACCCTGCCGAAATACGCGCCGCGCTTCGGCTTGGTGCTCAACATCGGCAAGGACCACAAGGAAGTGCCCGAGGTCCTGGCGCTCTTCTCCGCGTTCGCGGAGCGCTGCGGCAGGGCGGTCGTCTGCGCCGACCAGCCGCTCTTGACGCCCCTGGTCCGCGCGACGAGCTACGGCTTCTTGGCGGGGAGCCTGCGCGGGACCGAGCTGGCCTTCGACGGACGCTCCTGCGGCTTCACGCTCCGCGGCACGCGCTTCTGGCTGGCCCATCCCGGCCGCCACAACGCCGAGAACGCCCTGGCCGCCGCCGCGGTGTGCCTGGAGGCCGGGGTGCCGCTCGAGGTCTCGGCTGCGGCGCTGCGAACCTTTTCGGGCGTGGCGCGGCGCTTCGAGCGGGTCGGCGCGGCCGGCGGGATCGAGGTGGTCGACGACTACGCCCACAACCCGGACAAGGTGCGCGCCGTCCTGGCGGCGGCCAAGGCCCGGGCGGCGCGCGTGTTGGTCCTGTTCCAGCCCCACGGCTTCGCGCCGACGCGCTTTTTGCGGGCCGAGTTCGTCGAGGCCTTCGCCGACGCACTGGGCCCGGAGGACCTGCTCTGGGTGCTCGACATCTATTACGCGGGCGGCACGGCGGCCAAGGACATCGGGGCCAAGGACATCGCGGGACCTGTGGCGGCGCGCGGACGCCGCGCACGCTGGGGTCCGCGCGAGACCGCGGCCGACGAGGCGGCCGCCGCGGCCCGCCCCGGAGACCTGGTGCTGGTCTTGGGGGCCCGCGACCCCGGGCTGCCCGGGTACGCGCGCGGGCTCCTGCGCCGCTTGGAGGCCAAGGGGTGATCCCAGGCGAGGCCGACCGTCATCTCGAGCTCAAGGGGACCTTCTTGCGCGCGGGCCGATTGGGCCACGGGCACATCAACGACACCTATCTCGCGGAGTTCGAGGGCGGCCCCTCCGTCGTCTTCCAGCGCGTGAACCGGGTCGTCTTCCCGGACCCCGAGGCGCTGATGGCCAACGTCGAGCGGGTCACGGAGCATCTGGCGGCGCGCTGTCCCGACGAGCGCCGCGTCCTGCGGCTCCTACGCGCCCGCTCGGGCCGCGGATTCTGGCGCGACGCGGCCGGCGAGCTCTGGCGGGCCTACCGCTACGTAGACGGCGCGCTCACGCGCGACGAGGTCGGCCGGCCGCGCGAGGCCTACGAGGCGGCGCGCGTCTTCGCGGGCTTCCTCTACCTGCTCTCCGACCTGCCCGGTCCCGCGCTGAGCGAGACCCTGCCGGGTTTCCACGACACGCCGGCACGCCTGGCGGCTCTGGAGGCCGCGGCGCGAGAGGACGACGCGGGCCGCTCCAAGGAGGCCGCCGCCGAGCTGGCCTTCGCGCGCGCCAACGCGGGCTGGGCGGCCCTGCTGGCCTCGGCCGGACTGCCGCGCCGGACGGTCCACAACGACACCAAGCTCAACAACGTCCTCTTCGACGCTGACACCGGCCGCGGCCTCTGCGTCATCGACCTCGACACCGTCATGCCCGGCACCGCTCTCTTCGACTTCGGGGACCTGGTGCGCGCCACAATCAGCCCCGCGGCGGAGGACGAGAGGGACCTGTCAAAGGTGGCCGCGCGGCCGGAGGTGTTCGAGGCCGTCGCTCAGGGCTGGCGCGACGGCTCGGGCGGCGGACCCTCCGAGGCGGAGCGCGCGCTGATGCCGGCGGCGGGGCGGGTCATCGCCTACGAACTGGGGCTGAGGTTCTTGACCGACCACCTGCGCGGGGACCGCTACTTCCGCGTGGGCCGCCCGGGCCACAACCTCGACCGGGCGCGGTGTCAGTTCCGGCTGGCCGAGGAGCTCCTCCGGCGAGAGCCGGACCTCAGGGTGTACTGCTAGTTCATCTCTTCGCTGATGCGCCAGAGGCTGTGCTGGAGGTGCTCGAGCACGGCCGGGTCGGGCTTGAACCGCTTGGACCTCTCGCCGCGGCCGATGAGCGGGGCGAGCCTGTCTGCCAGGCGGACGAGCTCGGCGGTGGCGGCGGCCACCGCCTCCGAGGAATAGGGGTTGGCGGTCTCGCGCTTGCCCGAAAAGCTGTCATCGTCCTCGTCGGTCAAGCCGCGCACGACGCGGATGAGCTGGTCGAGGTGGGCGGACTGCGCGCGCCGGCGGAGCGGGGAGATGACCAGCGCTCGCTTGAGCGTGGTCTCCTTGGTCTCGGACCAGAGCGCGTCGGTCAGGTCCGAGAACAGGTCGCGCACGGAGTAGGGCGTCTCCTTCGTGAGCCCGCGCGCCTCTGCCAAGCGCTTGGTGCGCGCCACCGACAGGAGCGACTCGATCGCCCACTTGCGCATGTTGGTGACGGTGTCCTCGTAGGCCAGCGGGGAGGTGTCGGGGAAATACTCGGAGGGCGTGTCGCGCAGGTCGGGGGCCAGCTTCGCGAGCAGGCCCTCGGGGAGGACCAGGCCGGCGTCGGCGAGGAGGGTCTTGGCGAGGAAGGCCATCGCCTCGCGCTGCTTGGCGGCGGGCACGGACTCGAACGGCAGCCTGCCGGCGTTCTGGCCGGCGCGCACGCGGTTGAGTTTGACGCCGCCGATGTAGGGCAGGGCGAGGCGGAAAGCTCCGAGCAGCTGGGTCCTCACCACGTGGTAGACCCGTCTGCGCAGGGCCGAGTAGTCGCCGCCCGGCTCGAGCTCCTTCTTGCCCATCGCGTCGAGCACGGTTCGGCCGCGGGCGGCGGTCATCGCGGCGTACTCGAGCGGCTCGGGGCCGAAGTCGAAGTGCGCGGCATAGGGGTCGGTGCCGTCGACCTGCTCGTCGCCGGCGAACTCCAGGCCCGGCTCGCCGACGCGGCCGGCCACGGCCGAGAGCGCGGCCGCGGCCTGCTTGGCGTCTAGGCCGTCGAGCGGGCGGTAGCCGTACTCGAGGGCCAGGTGGTCGTAGGGCCCGAGCTCGGTCTGCGCGTAGGTCCCGCCGGGCTCGGCGCCGTCGGGGATGGCGATCGCCGCGTAGTCCATGACGCTCTGCGAGATGATGCCGTCCTTGGCGCGGGCGATCTGCGCGAGGCTGCGCAGCGAGGTCGCCGCGAAGTTGTGGCGCAGGCCGAGGGCGTGGCCGAACTCGTGGACGATGTAGGAGACGACGAGCTCATGGGCGAAGCGCGCGCGCGCCTCGGGCGAGAGGTCGGCGTCCTTGAGGGCCGCCATGGTCTCGGAGGCGTGGCGGCCGAAGCGGCAGGAGGGGCCGTGCTTGTGGCTTGGCGCGGTTTCGGACTCCAAGAGCTCGCGCATGCCGCGGTAGCCGCGGCCGTCGAGGACCTGGAGGGCGAAGTTGACCTGGCCGTTGACGATCTCGCCGGTGCGCGGGTCGGTCCTCCAGCTGGCGAAGGCGACGTCGGCGTCGCTGCCGGTGAACCAGCGCGCCACGTTGTAGCGGATGTCGGCGGGGTCGAACTCGGCCTCGGCCGCGTCGGCGGGGGCGGCGCCAGGGTCGGGCTGCTGGCGGACGACGATGGCATCCTTGAAGCCCAGGCGCTCGAAGGCCGCGTTCCACTTGAGGATGCCCTCGCGAGCCGCCGCGCGGTACTCCTTGGGGACCGTATTCTCGAGCCACCAGACGATGGGCTTCTTGACCGGGGAGAGCGCGGCCGAGGGGTCGGTCTTCTCGAGCCGCCAGCGGTTGATGAGGTTGACGTAGGGCGAGGCCAGGGCCGGGGTCGAGTTCTGGTCCGTGAAGTCGCGATACACCGTCGAGAAGTAGCCGACCCGGTCGTCGGCCGGGCGGGGCGTGAAGCCCGGCTCCGGCAGGGCGGAGAAGCTGTAGCGCACCTTGAGCGAGAGGTTGCGGGCGTCGGGGACGGGCGCCTCGACGGCGGGCTGCGGGTTGGTGAACAGGAGGTCGGTGGAGAACTCGGCGTTCTTGGGGAAGGCTTTCGCGGAGGCCACCGAACTGTGCTCCTTGTTCAAGGTGAACTCGCCGGCGTCGGGGAACTCGGCGGCCAGCGTGCCCTTGAGGTTGAACAGGTCGCCCAGGAGGGCGTCCTCGAGCGGGATCGTCACGGTCTTCGCCTTGGCGTCCTTCTCGTCGACGGCCAGCGAGGCCAGGACGGAGTCGGCGAAGGCCCGCTCAACGACGGCGGCGTCGGCGGTGCCCTCCTGGGCGCGGAAGCCCATGTTCTTGCGCACGAGCTGGACGCGCTTGCCGGAGCGGTGGAAGTAGACCATCACGCCGTCTACCGGAGACATCGACCACAGCCAGTTCGAGCCCACGCCCTTCTCGACCATGGCGCTGAGCATGAAGGGCTTGTCGAAGTCCTCCTCGCGCAGGGTCGCCATGAGCTTGCCCTTCGCGTCGCGGCTCAGGCGCAGGAAGCCGTCCTTAGGGAACTTCTCGGCCGGCTCGTCCTTGGCCGCGGAGCCCATGGGCGGTGCCAGCGCCGCGGCCGCCATGGCGACGGCGATCGTCGCGACGGCCGCGGCGAAGGGAGAGATGAACGAGAGCGAGTAGACCATAGCCGCGAAGCCCATGCCGGCGGCCGCGGCTAGGAGCCAGAGCCGGGGCCCCGAAGGCGTGTTCTCGGATTCGTTGAAAGCCCGCTCGAGCAGCATGTGGGAGAGAACGGCGGCCGCCGGAAAGCCCAGGACGCCGATGCCGACGTTCAAGGCCAGTTCCGTGGCCGGCGCGATGGCGAGCAGGGCGCTCCCATTCAAGACGCTGGTCACGGCGGATGCCGGCCGCGGCACCCCGGCCTTTGCGGCAGGCGCGGCAGGCGCGGGCTTGGCCAAGCGGACGCTGGACGGGACGGCGACGAGATTCGCAGTCCGGGCCGGCGTCGGGGAGACCGAGTCCTGGGCGGAGCCGCGGGCGTTGTCGAACACGGCGTTGAGCAGCGCCGGGCTGCCGCGGGTCAGGCGCGCGGCGGGCAGGGCCTTGAGAGCGCGCGCGACGACGGCACTTCCTCGCGATAGCGCTCGGTCGGCCGCCCCCACGGCCTCGGAGGCGGCTTGGGACGGCGTCTGCGCCGGGGTGGGGGCCGCGAGCGGAGTGGCCGCGAGCCCGGCGGCGGGCGCCGCGACCGCCGAGGCGGCGGCCTGGGGCTGGACCGCCGCGGACGCCCGAGCCGGGCCAGGGGTGGCGGTCGGCGTAGGAGTGAGGATGGGGGAAGGGAGGGTCGGCGAGAAGGCGGGGTTCAGCGTCTGCAACAGGCCCGCGGCGGGAGCCGTCACCGGCAGACTCAGGCCGGCGGGCGCCACCGGCGCGCCGGGGACCATACGAGCGGCGCGGACCAGGACCTGCGCGGAGGCCCCGGATGCCTGGCACAACAGGGCGGCGCATAGGACGACGCTGGCGGCGCGGGTCGCTCGGCTACTCACTGAAGCGACTATATGATGGAGCGCGGAAAACGGCTTAGGGCGAAGGGGGTACTAGGACGGCGGCAGAGGGCCCATGGCTCCATGGGCCGGGAGCACTAGGGCGCCGGGGGCGCCTGGGAGTCCTTCTTGGCTTCGAGGGCGATCTGGCGGAACCACGGCGCGGGGGCGAAGCGCTTGCTTCGGAGGGCTTCCCAGCCGCGCGTCCAGTCGGTGCGCGCGTTGGGGGGGAAGGCGCCGTTCTCTACGGCCCCGGCCGCCGCGGAGAACTCCATGATGTCGGCGACGGCCTTGCGCACGAACGGATGTTCGGGGTGGCGCGCGGCCAGGAAGCCCGCCAGGCGCGAGGCCTCGCGGTCGATCACGGTGGCGTCGTTGGGCGTCAGGACGGCGTTCTTATAAAGGGCGATCTCGATGGCCCGGATCTGGGGCTTGTAGGGTTCCGGAGGGATGTTCGCGCCGATCACCTCCACCGGCTGCTCGGCCGGGCGGGCGGCGTAGGCGTAATAGCCATAGCCGGCCGCGCCGAGTACGGCGGCGCCGAGCAGGACCAGCGGGATCTTCGACGCGGGCGGCGGCGGCGGCGCGACGGGCTCTTCGGCGCGCGGCTTCCACTTGGCGAAGATGACGCCGCAGGCGCCGCACTCGGGGGCGGCGTCCGGGGTCTCCGCGGAGCAGTTGGGGCACTTCATCGGTCTTAGGGTAACAGGAGGCACGCAAATCCGTCAAGGCGCAAAACGGAGGCGGTCCTCCTTTCGGAAGACCGCCTCTTTACATCCGCGCCCGCGCGTTGGCGCGCAGGCGCTCCAGCAGGCGCCGGCCGGCCCGCTCCGGCAGGGCCGCCACGGCCCGCTCGGCCAGCCGCGCCTCGACCAGGTACGCCGTCCGGCCGCGCCGCGCCCAGACGTAGGCGCGGACCGCAGGCTGCGTCAGCTTCTTCATCCTCATCACCCCCTCCGGTCACTTCCCCGAGATTTGCGGGGGGCGCGGTCACGGTCGCGCCCCCCAGATCGGTGCAATAAAAACCCCCCGCCCGGTCTGGGCAGGGGGAGGACCTTGCGGTCGACGCCGAAGCTACATCGGCGCCCCTCTGCCCGTTCGCATCGCACGCCGGCCTTTATGCCTGCCGGCGGGCGTCATGCGCGCCGAGGCAGGCTTGAGGCGTTCGTTCGTTCCTTGTCCTGTGCAGGTTCTAGGAGTCATGGTCTTGGTCGAAAAAAAAGCCACCGGGCCCCAACGGGGCCGCCGTGACTCTCAGAAGTATAGACTGGAACCTCGGGCTGTCAAGGGCGGCTAGGCATGAAGGGCTCGGCGATCGCGTCACGCGTTCGTCATGCGGAGTTTACGGGCCGGCGGTGCGCGCCAAGGGGCCGATGGGATAGCCTGTGCCCATGAAAAAACTCCTCTTCGTCGCAGCGCTGCTCTCATCGTCCGCCCTCCTCGCCTCCGCGGCAGAGCCCGGTTCGATCCAGGATCTGCAGGAGCGTCTCGCCAAGCTCGAAGCCGCGGCCAAGCCGGAGAATGGCGCTCCGCTGAAGGTCTCATACGTCAAGAAGAAGGGGCTCACCTTCGCCGATGACGAACGATTCAAGGCGGTGCTCAATTGGCGGCTGCAGATGCGCTACAGCTTTTCCCACGATGAGGATCCCAGGACCGCCCCCCAGTTCGGCCAGGGCAACGACAACTCCTTCCGGCTGCGCCGGGCGCGCATCAAGCTTGAAGGGTATGTTTACGAGCCCGCGCTGATCTATAAATTCGAGTATGACTGGCCCACGGCGACGCTGCTTGATTTCCGCTTCTCCTACGAGAAGCACAAGGCGCTGAGCGTGCGCGCGGGACAGTGGAAGATCGACTTCAACCGCGAGCGCGTCGACTCGTCGGGCAGCCAGCAGTTCGCGGAGCGCTCGATCGTCAACCGGGAGTTCACCGTCGACCGGCAGGACGGGGTGGCGATCTTCGGGCGGCTTTTCGACGGCACGCTCGCCGACTCGCGCTACACGGCGGGAGTCTTCACCGGCAACGGGATCAACGCCGTCAACGACGACGCCGAGCCCCTGTACCTGGGACGCTATCAGTGGAACTTCCTGGGCCGCGACCTGCCTTTCTCCCAGAGCGACGTGGAGCATCACGAGAAGCCGGCGGGCTCCTTGGCGTTCGCCGCCGCGACGAACCAGAGCCGCTCCACGCGCTTTTCGAGCGGCGGGGGCGGGAACCTGGACGGCTTCGCGGCCGGGACCGACGGCCAGTACGCCATCAAGCAATGGATGGAGGAAACGGCGTTCAAGTATCGCGGCTTCTCGCTCCAGCACGAATATCACTGGAAGCAGATCCGGAACAACACGGGCGGCGCGCTGAGGCGCATGCGCGGCGCCTACGTGCAGGCGGGCGCGTTCCCCCATTACCTCGTTGCGGCGGTTCCGAAGCAGCTCGAGACCGCCCTCCGGTACGCGTTCGTGGACCCGAACGTCGCGGCGGCCAACGACATCCGCCAGGAGTACACGGCGGCCTTGAACTGGTTCATCGAAGGCCATTGGAACAAGGTCACTTTGGACGCGACCCATTTCAACCTGGCCAGGGCCGGGGCGCCGACGCTGCGCGAGGAGCGGGTCCGCCTGCAATGGGACATCTCCTTCTGAACGCCCGCGCGGAGTCGCTCAAGCATTACTTCGCGGCACGATAGGTCGGCTGAGGGAACTTTTTCGGGGGGGTCGGCGTACTAGCAGTATGGCCGACTTAACAAGACTCTCCGACGACGCCCTCGAGCGCGAGTTGACCCGTCTGGCCGAGGCTGAACGCCGGCTGCTGGCGGAGCAGTTGGCCCTGCTGGCCGAGCTCGACCTGCGCGGCCTGCCCCAGGCGGCGGGTTATCCGACCGTCTACGAGTACTGCGTCCACGAGCTGGGCTGGGCCGAGGGAGCGGCCTACGAGCGCGTCCGGACGGCCGAGGCGGCCCTGCGCTTCCCGGCCATACTCGGTCGTCTGCGCGAGGGACGGCTGACGGCGGCGGCCGTCAAAGTCTTGGCTCCGCTCCTGCACGAGGACAACGTCGACGAGCTCCTCGGCGAAGCCGAGGGCCTGAGCCGCAAGGAGCTCGAGACCCTGGCCGCCTCGCTCGTACCGCGGCCGGACCGCGAGGACAGCGTCGAGCCCGAGGCGGACGCGCCGCCGGCCGAGCGCCGGCGCCGCGACCGCATCGAGGCGCTGAGCGCCGAGCGCGTCCACTTCGGCTTCACCGGCAGCGTCGAGCTGCGCCGCGCTCTGGAGCGCGCGCGGGCCCTGCTCTGGCACCGGGACCCGTCCGGGAAGCTCGAGGGCGTCGTGGGCGCCCTGGCCGACTACTACCTCGACCGCAAGGACCCCGACCGCAAGCTGGGGCTGGCGGCGCGCAAGCCCGAGTCCCGCAAGGAGCCCGCCGCGGGTCCGACGCGCATGATCCCGCAGGACGTCAAGGAGGAGGTCTGGCTGCGCGACGAGGGGCGCTGCTCCTACGTGGCGCCGGAGGGACGGCGCTGCGCGGCCCGCGACGGGCTCGAGTACGACCACATCGTGCCCTGGGTGCTCGGCGGCCGTTCCGACTCGGCGGTCAACGTGCGCCTGCTGTGCCGCGACCACAACCAATGGGCGGCGCAGCGGGCGGGGCTGTCGCCGTAGATTTGCTACCGTCGGCGCGTGCGCTTCGCCTTGAAGCTGAGCCTATGCGGCCTGGTGTTTTGGTGGCCGGCGCTGCGCCTCTGGTCGAGCGGCGCTTCCGTGGGTGCGGGCGCGGCGGCCCTGGCGCTGGCGGGCTGTTCGCTCGTCTTCCTCGGGCTGGCCTACGCCCTGCACGCCGGCGGCCTGCCGGTGGCGCGGTCCGTCACCGCATCGCCGTTGCGCGCCGCGCTCTGGCAGGCGGCCCTGGCGCCCTGGGCCGTCGTGGCGGCGTTCATCCTCTTGCTCTGCCGCCTGTTCACCACCGAGGCGGCTGCCGACGAGGTGGTCCCCGGCCTTTGGGTCGGTTCGGCGCCGCTGCCCGGCGACGCGGCGCGCCTGCGCGCGCGCGGCATCGACGCCGTGCTGAGCCTCACCGCGGAGTTCCCCGAGATGGCCGGCTTGGCGCGCGGGACCTGGGCGCGGGTGGCCATGCTCGACGGCGCGGCGCCCGGCGTGGAGGACCTGAGCGAGGCGGCGGCTTGGGCGGGGGCACGACGCGCGGAGGGGAAGAAGGTACTCGTCCATTGCGCCCAGGGACACGGCCGCAGCGCCCTGGTCGTCGCCGCCGTGCTGCTCTTGGAGAAGCGCGCCGCGACGGCGGAGCTCGCCTGGGAACTCGTCAAGCGCGCGCGGCCGGGGGCCGGGCTAAAGCCCGACCAGCGCGCCGCGCTCGAGGCCTACTGCCGGGACCTGGCCTTGCCGATCAAGCCGACGAATTCCTTCCGATAGCCGTCGGCGTCCTTGCCGACGGCGCCTTTCGCCATCCGCTCGAGCTTGTCGTAGTCGAGGTCGCCGGCCGCGGTCGAGCCGCGCAGCAGCATCCCGAATCCGGCCACCGAGGCCGCGAAGCGGAAGTCCTCGGAGGCCCGGCTCCAGGGCCGGTCCTCGTCCTCGAGGACCTTCTCGACGAGGCGGCTCTTGTCGCCGTCAGGCGCCTTGTAGCGGAACTTGACGGTGAGGAGCTCGTTGCCGCCGGCGAAGACGACTGGCGAGGTCTTCTGGTACTTGAGAGGGTCGACGCCGGGCACATCGGCCTTGACCCCCGCGGGGACCACCTCGTAGAGCGCCGTGACGGTGTGACCCGACCCCATCTCGCCGGCGTCCTTCTTGTCGTTGTTGAAGTCCTCGGACTTAAGCAGGCGGTTCTCGTAGCCGAGCAGGCGGTAGGCCGAGACGCGGCCGGGGTTGAACTCCACCTGGACCTTCACGTCTTTGGCCACGGTGAACAGCGTGCCGCCCATCTCCTGGACCAGGACCTTGTTGGCTTCGAGGATGTCGTCGATGTAGGCGTAGTTGCCGTCGCCGTTGTCGGCCAGCTTCTCCATCTTGGCGTCCTGGTAGTTGCCGGTGCCGAAGCCCAGGACGCTGAGGAAGATGCCCTTGCTGCGCTTCGCCTCGATGAGCCGGGTCAGCTCTCCGTCGCTGGAGACCCCCAGGTTGAAGTCGCCGTCGGTGGCGAGGATGACCCGGTTGTTGCCCTTCTTCTTGAAGCCCTCGGCGGCGACCTTATAGGCCAGCTCGATGCCGGCGCCGCCGGCCGTGCCGCCGCCGGAGCTCAGGCGCTCGATGGCCGAGAGGATGGCGCGTTTGTCGGCGCCCGATGTCGAGGGAAGGACCAGGCCGGCCGAGCCAGCGTAGGCGACCAGCGCGACGCTGTCCTCCTCGCGGAGCTGCGACACGAGCAGAGGAAGGGCCCGCTGGATGAGCTCGAGGCGGCCCGGGCCCGACATGGAGCCCGAGGTGTCGATCAGGAAGACCAGGTTGCTCGGCGGCAGGTCGTCTTTGGGGAGCTCCTTCGCTTTGAGCCCGATGCGCACGAGCTTATGCGCGTCGTTCCAAGGGCAGGCGGCCGATTCCAGGGTGATCGACAGCGGGTCGGCGTTCCGGGGTTCCGGGTAGTCGTAGCTGAAGTAGTTGATCAGCTCCTCGACGCGCACGGCGTCCTTGGGGGGCATTCCCCCGGCCGTGATGAACCGGCGCACGTTCGCGTAGGAGGCCTTGTCGACGTCGATCGAGAAGGTCGAGAGCGGATGGTCGGAGGCCTTGCGGAACTCGTTTTCGGCGATGCGGTCGTAGCCCTCGGTGTTGAAGTCGGGGGCTTGGGGCTCGCTCTGAACGAACTCGCTCTGACGGCGGGCGCTCACGCCGTTGTGGGCTTGGCCCACGGAACGGGGACCCGCGCCGCGGTACCCCGCGCCGCCTCCGAAGGTCGTGATGAGCGACGAGGGGTCCCCGGTGCTCGACGGTTGGATGAGGTCGGGAGAGGCCCCGAGCAATCCTCCCCGGGCAAGGCTGTTCGAGCCGATCTCCGCCGTACCTCTGGCGTCGAAACCCGACATCAGGCCGACCTCCGCCGGCGAATCCAGCTTGGACAGGAACTGGCCGGCGATGGGGGCCAAGGCCACGGCGGCGATACCGGCGTACGCCGCGGCCATCGCCCAGCGGAAGGTCGGTCGTGCGGCTGGCGAGAGGCGTCCGCCTCCGAGGAGCTCGAGCTTGAGGCTCTTGCGGACCCGGCTGCGCGCGCTCCGGTCGGAGACGTTGAGGCGCGCCGCCGCGGCCAGGTCCTTGAGCAGCTCGGGGTCGGCGTCCGGCGCGGTCTTGCCTCCGGCCAGCAGCGTGTCGAGCGCCGCGTTGAACGTCTCCGCCTGGAGTTTGTCATCCATTGTGTTTCTCCCCGGCTGTGAACTGCCCTCTCATGCGGCGGACGCTCCTAAACAGGATGATGCCGACGTTGGCCTCGCTGAGTCCCGTCAACTCGGCGATGGCCCGGTTGGTCATGCCGCCGAAGAATTTGAGCGAGACCACCTCGCGGTGCTGGGTGCTGAGCGCAGCCAGGGCGGCCAGGAGCTCGCGGTGCTCCTGCTCCGCCTCGAGGTCGGCCGCCGGCCCGGGGTCGCTCTCCGCAGGGCGCCGCAGGAGCCCGAGGCTCAGCCAGAGCCGGCGCTTTTCGGAGCGGAAGTGGTCGGCGATGGCGCGGAAGGCGATCGAGAACAGCCAGGTGCGGCGGTCGCCTTTATTCGGGTCGAAGCTGGCCCAGGAGGAAAACACCCGGGCGAAGGTGTCGGAAGCCACCTCGTCGGCCCTGACGGAGGAGCCGGTGCGGTGGTAGGCGTAGTTATAGACCCGGTCGAACCACGCCTCGTAGAACTCCGAGAAGCCCTCGGTGGCGTCGTCGGTCATCGCTTCCTGGGTGGCTGGTGCCATGGGAACCCCTTGCACCAGGTATTCGCGGCGCCGCCCGGAGTATTACACCCCTTTTGGGGCCGACTCGCGCTTCTTGAACTCGCGGCCCAGGCTCCAGGCCGCCCAGACCCAGGCCGCGGCCAGCGGGACGGAGGCCCAGGCGACGGCCGCCGGGCCCCAGCCGAGGAAGGCTTGGTTCGTCATCAGCAGGAGCAGGAGTCCCGCCACGCCGCGCGCGAAGCGGTAGACGAACATCTCGATGTAGGCTTTCACCTGATAGAGGGTGTCCTTGTCGACGACGGTGTAGGTGGTCTCCTTGGCGGCCTTGAACCAGCCGTGGCGCTGCCAGCCGTCGGCGAAGTTGGCCGCCGTCGTGACGCCGAGGCTGGGCGAGACGCCGAAGCCCAGGAAGCCCGCCAGGTTGGCCAGCGGGCCGATGAGCAGGGTCTTGCCCACCCCCAGGGTCTTGAGCACCCAGCGCGTGAGGAGGAAACCCGTGGCCAGCGCGGCCAGGTTCTCCCAGAAGCCGAAGCTGGCCATGAAGGCGGTCAGGGACTCCCGCGTGGCGAAGGCGTCCCTGGCCATCGCGCTGAACAGATAGCCGGAGAAGTCCGGCACCAGGCGCTCGAGGAAGACCACCGCGGTCAGGGCCAGCAAGAAGGGAGAGGCCAGCACGGCGCGGGCCACCGCCAAGGGGCTGGCCAGGTCCTTCTTCTCGGGTGTGGAGGCGGCCGCCGTTCCCTCGGCCCGGGGGATGCGCTCCATCAGGGCGAAGACCCCGCCGATGGCGGCAAACAGCCCCGCGCCGATGAGAAGAAGAGGCACCGAGCCCAGGCTGCCGATCAGGAGCTTCACCAGCGCCGAGCCGGTCATGCCGCCCAGCGCCCCGGCGGCGGCGAAGTAGCCGAACCAGCGCTTGGCCGCGTCGCCCTTGAAGCGGTCGTTGGCGTAACTCCAGAACAGCGTCACCGAGATGATCGCGAAGGCGTCGGTCCACATCGAGAAGGCGAAGGAGACCGCCCCGTATTTTATAGCCAGCGGCGCCAGCGCCCACCAGCCGAGCAGGCCGGCGGCCAGCACGGCCAGGGTGCCGGCGATGAGTCGGGAGCGCGGCAGGCGGGCGGCCTGGGCGTAGACCCAGGCGGCCAGGCCCGTGAACAGCGCGCTGGCGATGAAGATCCAGGGCATGATCGTGGGGCCGAACTGGGTCAGCAGGAACGCGCTCTTGACCGGCATGACGACGTACATCGAGGCGATGGCGAGGAAGCTCCAGGCCAGCGCCAAGGCGCCGAGCCTCCATTCGCCTGGCGCGTAGGCGGAGGCGGACTCCGGTTCGGGCAGGACGCCGTTGCGCGTCCGGCCGGCGAGCCCGCGCCAGAGCGCCTGGAAATCCAGCGTCATGATCAGGGGGAAGTGGTCGGAGGGGTTTCTCGAGCGGTCCTGGTAGGTGGCCGGGATCGGCTTGGGCCTGCCGTCGGCGTCCAGGTAGCGGTAGATCGCCGCGGACTGGACCAGAGCGCGCAGGCTCTTGGAGACCAGGACGCCGTCCATCTGCGCCGCGTGGCGCGGGCCGTTCATCGGGTGGTAGGTGTGGGTGACGCGGTCCTCGACGGGCACCGGCCGCTCGCCGAGGTCGAGGCTGTTGACCATGCCGGCTTCCCAGAACGGGGCGAAGATCTCCTCGGTGTTGAGGTCCCCGTTGAAGTCGCCGGCCAGCATGATCCGGGCGTCGGGCCCGAACTCTTCCTGATAGCGGCCGACGATCTCGGCGGTGCGCTGCACCTGGGCGCGGCGCACGATTTCAGATTGATGGTCGCCGGGGCGGTCGCGCTTGGACTTGAAGTGCGTCCCGAGCAGGATGAAGAGCGGCTCCGCTATGCCCTCGGCCCGGAAGATGAGCGAGGGCAGGTCGCGCGAGAAGAGCTTCTCGGTGTTCCCGGTCAGCGGGTCGGTCCAGAGCTCTTCTTTGTGAGTGCGCTGCTCGACGATCAGCGGCAGGTCCTTCTTGACGAGGAACGCCACGTCGATGCCGCGCGCGTCGTTGCCCTCGATGAGCAGGGTCTTGTAGGCCCCGCCCAGGTAGCGCTCGTTGAAGTCGTCGAGCGCGGCGATGTTCTCGACCTCCTGCAGGACGACGACGTCGAGCTCGCTCTCGAGGATGGCCTTGGCCTGGTCGCGGAGCTGCCAGTCCTCCTTGGGCCGGCTGTCGGAGACTTTCTTGAGCTCGCCCGGCCGGTCGGGGTCGGGGACGTGCTTGCCGACGTTCTGGAAGAGGTTGAGGACGTTGTAGGTGCCGAGCTTGAGCCGGCCGAGCGCGGCCAGCGAGCGCTGGAGGCCGCCGCGGCCGGCGACCTGGGCGCCGCCGCCCGACGCGGGAACCCCGTCGCCGGTCCGCGTAGCGGCGGAATCGAAGGCCTTGCTCAGCAGGGCGGGGACGTCGGCCCGTCCGCCCTTGCCGGCTTCGCCGAGCGAGGCGTTGAGGACCCGCAGCCCGTCTTGAACGCCGGGGTCCTTGGTCCGATCTGGCGCGGCGACGGCCCGGGTTTGTGCCGGGAACGCGGCCTGGGGGACGCTCGTAACGGTCGCCGCTACCGCCGCAACGGCGGCGGCGGTATGCGCCAACGGCAGGCTCGGAAATGTGGAACCGAGGGTCGGGACAGCGCCGAGCCGGCCGGGAAGAGACGAAGCTAGACTGGGGGCTGCACCCGCAGCGCCGATGCCCGAGACCGGGGCCCACACCGGGGCGACGGCAGGGAGCACGACGCGCTGGGCCTCGGCGGGGACGGCGCTCAGCGCGCAGGCCACGGAGACGGCGACGGCCGCCAGCTTCCTTAAGAGCACGCCTTTAGGATATCAGCGCGCGCGTGCGGGTACGAGGTGCGAAGGGCCCGGAGGGCGTGGGCCCGGTATCAGGGAAGCGCGGCGGGGAGGTAGGCGCCGCCCTGGAAGATCCGGCGGCCGCCGGCGTCGATGTCGCCGCCTTCGAAGAGCAGGTCGAGGTGCAGGCTGCCCGGGGTCTTCCCCCCCAGGCCCAGGTGCAGGCCGAGGTGGCGCTCCTCGAAGACGGAGTTGGTGCCGTAGAGCCGGGTCACGCCGAGGTTGGTGCCGAAGCCGACCTCGTCGACGCTGTTGTTGTCGGGATGACGCGCGAAGTGCTTGTTGAGGTCGGAGACCAGCTCCGTGTTGTCGCCGCGCAGGTCCTTGACCCGCCCCGCCTCGATGTCGAAGGCAAGAGACTTGGGGCCCACGACCCCGTATTTGGCGGCGAACGGGATCAGGCAGAGGAAAGTCCCCTCGAAAGCCACCGGCCCCGAGATCTTCTCGGTGAACGTCGCCGCCTCGCCGGGCACCATGTCGTCGCCCTGGATGCCGTCGATGATCGTCATGGCCTTGGAAGAGCTGAGATCGATGGCCAGGTCCGTCCCGCCGAGGGTCGAGTAGCGGATGTCGGGCCGGCGGTCGAGCGCGCCGCTCACGCGGCCCGTGAAGGACTCGATGACGTCCGGAGGATGGGCGAAGACCTCGGAAAAATGGCCGCCCATCCCGGTCAACTTGAAGGCGTTGCGCCAATGCTTGGCGATGAACGGTTGCTTGGACTTAAGGACGTCCGAGAACTCGTCGAAATGCTCGTTGAAGACGACCAAGAAGTCGTCGTCGTAGGTCGACTCGATCGCCTTGAGGTGGTCGAGCGGCTGGAGGGAGGCGTCCAGCCCCGCCTCGCCCAGGGTTCGGAGGACCCCCTGGGCGACCTCTTCATAGGCCTTCGCCCGATAGACGAAGACCCGCTTGAGCCCGTCGCGCGCCACGCGGCGGCGGGTGTAATCCGCGAAGTGGCCGCAGGCGCGGCCCAGCTCGGTCAGGGCCAGAGGCAGGTTCCCAGCGGGACGACAGCCTGCTCGCTCATGATGACGTGGGCTTCGCTCGGATGCACGGCCTCGTCGTAGTACTTTTCCAGGTCCATGGTTTTCTCCTCGGCGTTAGCGCCGACTGGTTTCTAGGATAGCCGCCGACGATTTCATCTACCAGGCGCTATGGCCCCGGTCCTCCCTGGGACCAATGACCTAGGTTTTTGCGCCGCCATGCGGCAGCTCCGCCCGGATGCCGGCGATCAAAGACGTCAGCAGCCGAGAGAGCGGGCGGCGCTTGGGCCAGACCGCGGTCACGAGCGCCGGGGCGCGCCAGCCGGAGGGGACGAAGGTCTCGAGTTCCGGCTTGTACGAGCGCGCGATCCAGTCCGGGATGAGGCACCAGGCGTCGGAGCCGATGGCGTTGGCGGCCGCCACCTCGTAGCTGTCATAAAGGAAGACCGGGCGGGGCGCCAGGCCGAACTTGGCCAGCATAGGGTGCGACTCGCAGTTGTCGATGCCTTGGAAGGCCTTCGGCAGGGCCGCCGGGTAGCGGCCCAGCGCGGCCGGCCGTGCGGCCAGGGGCAGCTTGAGCACGGGATGCCCGCGTCGGACCGCCAAGGCCAGGACGCCTTCGTGGACGGGCTTGGAGTCGAGGTCGGGATGGGTCTGGGGGTTGAAGCACAGGCCGAAGTCGAGCTCGCCGGCCGCCGCGTCGCGCAGGACCTGGGCGGAGCGCAGGGTATAGACCTCGGCGCTGAGCGCGGGGTTCGCGCGCTGGAGGCGCGCCCAGGCCGGGGCCAGCAAGCGCGCGCAGAGCACGTGCGTGGCCCCGAGCTTGTAGTGGCCGCGGAGGGCGGTCTCTTCCGAGGCCAGGTCCTCGCGTATGGCGTCCATCTCGCGCAGGAGGCCCTCGGCCCGCTCCATGAGGCGCTTGCCGTGCTCGGTGAGGGTGACTCGCTTGCCGCGCTTGGCGAAGAGCTCTCGCCCGAGGTCGCGCTCGAGCCCGGCGATGGCGTGGCTGACGGCGCTGGGACTGATCGGGATCTGCCGCGCGGCGCGGCCGATGTGCTGGGTGCGGGCGGCTTCGAGGAAGTAGCGCAGCTGATCGGGCTTCATAGGTGCATGAATTGTATCAATATAAGTTAAATCAAATCATTTTACAGACCAATCGACCGTTGCTACCATCAAGCCATGAAAACCACCTATCCCGCCTTGGATGTCTCGGTGACCCTCAACGACGGCCGCAGGATGCCGCAGCTCGGTCTCGGCGTCTACCAATCCGAACCCGGCCCCGCCGCCAGGCAGGCCGTCAAGTGGGCGCTCGAGGCCGGCTACCGCCACATCGACACGGCCAAGCGTTACGACAACGAGAGCGACGTCGGGGAGGCCCTGCGCGAGAGCGGCCTGCCGCGCGAGAGCGTCTTCGTCACCACCAAGCTCTGGAACGACGACCAGGGCTACGAGCCGGCGCTCAAGGCCTTCGAGGCCAGCCGCAAGCGCCTCGGCCTCGAGTACGTCGACCTCTACCTCCTGCACTGGCCGGTGCCCGGCAAGCGCCTGGACTCCTGGAGCGCCCTGCGCACGCTCCAGCGCGAGGGCCGCGTGCGCTCGATCGGGGTCAGCAACTTCCTCGAGCGCCACCTGAGCGAGCTCATCGAGGACTCGGGCGTCGTCCCGGCCGTCAACCAGGTCGAGTTCAGCCCGTTTCTGCACCAGAAGGGTCTCTTGGAGTTCTGCCGCTCGCGCGGGATCGTGCTCGAGTCTTATGGTCCTTTGACCCAGGGACTGCGCCTGTCCCATCCCGCCGTGGCCGATACCGCGGCGCGGCTCGGGCGCACGCCGGCGCAAGTCATGCTGCGCTGGGCTGTCCAGCACGGCATCGTCGTCATCCCAAAGTCGGTCCGCCGCGAGCGCATCGAGGAGAACTCCAGGCTCTTCGACTTCTCGATCCCGCCCGCCGACATGCGGCGGCTCGACGGCCTCGACGAGGGTCTCCATACCGAATGGGACCCGAAGGACGTGCCGTGAGCGCGGCAGGCGCCGCGGGCTACATACACGGCACGTCCCGGGCCGAGCAGGACCGCCTGCACGCCCAGGCGCGCCAGCTCGAGGCCATGGTCTTCGAAGGCGTCGACTTCACGGGGCGGCGGCGTCTGCTCGAGGTCGGTTGTGGGGCGGGGGCGCAGACCAAGCTTCTGCTCGAGCGCTTCCCGGGCCTGGCCATCGCGGCCGTCGACGCCTCGCCGGCCCAGGTCGAACGGGCGCGGGCCGAGCTGGCGGGGCGCGTCGAGGTCACCCTTGCCGACGCGCGGCGCCTGCCGTACGCGGACGCTTCCTTCGACGCGGCCTTTCTGTGCTGGGTGCTCGAGCATATGGCGCGCCCGCTCGAGGTCCTGCGCGAGGTTCGGCGCGCGCTGGCGCCCGGCGCGGTCGTCTACGGCATCGAGGTATTCAACGCCAGCCTCCACCTCGAGCCGGACTGTCCCTCCGTCCGGGCCTACTGGGAGCGCCTGAACCGGCGGCAGTCGGCCGCCGGGGGGGACCCTGAGGTCGGCGCCAAGCTCGGAAACCTTCTCCTGGAGGCCGGCTTCAAGGACGTGGTGACCTCGGTCTGGCCTAGGCACCACGACCAGCGCGACCGCGCGGCCTTGGCCTCCCAGCTCGACTACTGGCGGACGCTGATGCTCAGCGCCGAGCCCGAGCTGCGCCGCGCGGGGCTGGCTGACGACTCCCTGGTCGCCGGGCTCGAGCGCGAATTCGAGGGTCTGAAGACCGATCCGAGGAGCGTGTTCTACTACACCCCGGTCAAGTTCAGCGCGCGCCGCCCCTAGGCTTACCGGCCCGGCGCCGTTGCCCCTCCGGCCCATATCCGGCGCGCGGCCGCGTGTTACCATCCTACCGGATGTCATTCCTTATATTAAGCGCGCTGGGGCTCTGCTTGGGCGCGATGCCGGCGGCGGCGCAACGTCTCATCGCCGCCCCGGTGCGGCCCGCGGTGCCCGTCGTCCCGGTCTTCGCCGGCCCCGCCGCCTCTTTGCGGCCGTCCCTGGCCCCAGTCCTGTCGCCCGCTCTTTCGCTCAGCGCGCCCGCGCTCCGTCCTGCGGCGGCGGTGGCGCCAGCGCTAGCCTTGCCGGCCGCCGCTGCCGTTGCCGCTCCCGCGGCTGTCGAAGTCCTCGCCTGGCCCGCCGTGCCGTCCGCTGAGGCGGCGGAGGCCCCTAGGGAAGCCGCCTCGAGTTTCCCCGCCTTGCAGTCCCTGCGCATCCTGGGTGCTGCTGCCGCGCGTCCCGCCGCCGGGCGGAACGGAGCCGTCTTGGACGGCGTCTTCGAGGGCCGCCGTCCGCGGACCCTCAACGGCGTCTCCGACCCCGCCCTTCCCAACGACGCCGCGGCCCAGGCGGCCCGGCGCGTCGTGGCCATCCTCGTCCGCCACCGCGGCAGGCTCACTCCGGAGGCGGAGCGCGACCTGCTCGCCGTCCTCGGCGAGGCCCAGGCCGCGGGCATCCTCCGGCCGGCCGTCGCGGCCATGCTCTTCGACCCGCTCGTCGCCCAGCGCCTGCCGCCGATGGACGACGCCCGGCGGCTGGACTACGCCCGGCGCTTCGCGGACATGCTCGACGCCGAGCTGACCAGCGGCGGGTTCGTCCCGGGCAAGCCGGGCGCCGAGCCTTGGGACGCCATGGCCCGCCGCCACGCGGCTCTGCTCGACGCCTCGGCCTACGCCCCGCGCCCGGCCGGCGCGCCGTCGCTGCTGGAGGAGCCGGGCTTCATCGCGGAGCTCGAGGCCCTGAGCGGCGCGCGCTTCTCGGGCGGCAACGCCGTCCGCCCGCTCATCGACGGCCCGGCCTCGGCGGCCGAGCGCGAGCGGCTCATGCTGGGCGCCAAGGCCAGCATCCATCTGGCGGCCTGGGCCATCTACGACGACGTGAGCGGCGAGCGCACCGCCGACATCCTCATCGCCAAGCACCGCGCCGGGGTCAAGGTCCGGGTGATGGTCGACGGGCAGACCGCGCTGCTCCACGGCGGCCGGACCCTGGCGCGCCTGGAGGCCGCCGGGATCGAGGTGGCGCGCTGGCGCGATCCGGCGCGCCCTTACGACGGCCTGCACGCGAAAGTCCTCGTGGTCGATGGACGGGCGGCGGTCGCCGGCGGGATGAACGTGGGCGACCCCTACCTGCACATGGACCCGCGCGGCCAGAAGTGGCGCGACACCGACGTCGTCTTCGAGGGCCCCGCGGCGCTCGAGGCCGCGGCGTTCTTCCGCTCGCTATGGAACCGCCAGGCGGGCGTGGCACCCATAGCCGGCGAGGCCGCGGCGGTTCCGGGCTCGGGGGGCGCGAGGGTCTCGCTTGTGAGCGCGGAGCCCTCCGGCGAGTCGCGCGTCCTGCTCGCCCATCTCAAGGCCATCCGGGGCGCCACCCGGCGCATCAACATCGAGAACGCCTACTTCATCACCTTCCCGGCGCTGCGCGACGCCCTGCTCGAGGCGTTGGCCCGCGGGGTCGAAGTGAACATCTTGACCAACTCGCTCGAGAGCGTCGACGAGCCCATCGTCGGGGTCCCGATCCTCGAGAGCTTGCCCGAGCTCATGCGGGCGGGGGCCAAGGTCTGGCTCAAGCGCGGGGCCACGCTGCACAGCAAGTTCATGACGGTCGACGGCGTCTACGCGGGGATCGGCTCCTTCAACCTGCACCCGCGCTCGGTGCGCTACGAGGTCGAGCTGCTGCTGCAGGCCCTGGGAGGCGCCTTGCCCGGGGAGCTCGACGCCGTCTTCGCCCGCGATCAGGCCGAGGCCAGGCGCGTAGAGCGCCCCGCGGACCTCGCCATCCCCGCCACGCCGCTCAACGCCCTGGTGCGGCGCTTCATGTTCAACCAGCTATAAGCCGCTCGAGGATCCTGTGCGTCATCCCCCAGACCATGTGGCGCCCGGCGCGCCGGCAGGGGACCTCGAAGCGTCGGCCGCGCACGCGCGGGTAGGCCGTGCCCGGCGTTTCCCTCAGCGCGGCCAGCGACAGCCATAGCGGATAGGCCACCTCGTCGCTGGCGACGACGGCGGGCCGCTCGGGCAGGGCGAAGACGAACGGGCGGACCACGATGTCGGGCAAGCTTCGGCTGCGCGGGTGGAGGTCGTCGAGCTCGCCGAGCAGGTGCGCCTGGCTGAGCCGGACGCCGGTCTCCTCGGCGGTCTCGCGCACCGCGGTGTGGAACAGCGAGCGGTCCACGCCTTCGTGCCGGCCGCCCGGCAGGCCGATCTGGCCGGACCAGGGGTCCTTGGGATGGCGGGCCCGGCGGATGAACAGGCCGTGCAGGCCCTTCCTTCCGGGGACCAGGACTAGAGCGACGGCGGCGCGCCGCGCCCGGGGCTCCCTGAGTCGGACTGGAGCGCGGGCGCCCAGCGCTTTGCGGACGGCGTCGATATCCATCTCCTGAAGGATAGCACGCGGTCGGGGCGGCGGCCAGCGCGGGTTGACCGCGGTCAATGAGAAGACTCAACGCGTTCAATCAAGACGGCCCTTTGACCTATGTCATCTGGGTCTGATGGGCCAATCGTTATGATTGATACACGGATTTAGACAGATCGAATTTAAAGGAGATGACCATGATCCAACTTCTGATGCTCTTGAGCCTGATCCCCGCCGGCAGCAACCAGCTCGCCAAGAACGACTTCGAGATCTGCCAGGCCCCGCGCCGCTGCGCCGAGGCGCCGCTCGTGGCGCAGGTCCAGCCCTGCGTCTGGCCCCGGACCTGCGGCCGGACCGAGACCCCCGAAGTCGAGGTCGTCGAGGTCGCCAAGAACGACTTCGAGATCTGCCAGGCCCCGCGCCGCTGCGGCCGCTCCGAGGCCCAGGTCGCCCAGTACCGCCCCTGCGTCTGGCCCAACACCTGCGCGAAGGAGCAGCCCGCGGCCCCCGTGGTCGCCCAGGTCCAGCCCTGCGTCTGGCCGCGCACCTGCGGCCGCAGCCTCGACGTGTAGATCTAGTCCCACCCACCGAAAGACCGGAAGGCCCCCTCCACCAGGGGGCCTTCCCTTTTAGGGGCTATGCCGGTATTATAGCGCGCTAGGCCCTAGGGCCTATGAAAAGTCGGGTCTTAGGCAGGTCGCGGGAGAGGGAGTCGTGACGCACCCTGGGACCATGGGACCTAGAGAACTGGCGGCCTTGGCCGTGACGGCGAGCTTGCTGGTGCCCAGTCCCGCCGCCGCCCAACTGGCCGCGGGAGCCTTCCCTCTCGCCCGCCCGGGCGCCTCGGCCTTCGTCATGACCCTGCCGACGCTGGGGGAACGGCGCGCCTACCTCCTCGAGCGGCTGGACGGCTGGCATACGATGATCCCCGCCAAGGGCGAACTGGCCTCGGATTTTCTGCCGGAGATGGCCGACCTCAAGGAGCGGTTGGGCGCGGCCGAGGGCGCCGCCCAACTGACCTTGTGGGCCTTCGTCTTGGACGCCTTCGAGAACAGGCTGATGGAGCGGCTCAACCCCGAGCTCCTGAGCATGGCTCCCGAGAAGCGCCAACCCGCGCGCTTGGCCATCCTCGAGCAGAAGGAGGCTCTGGTCGCCCTCAATCGCCGCCGGGTCGGCGCCGACGGCCGGACCCGGCGGGAGATCGACGGCCTCAAGCGTCAGATCAAGTCTTTCGGGCTTTCGGGCGAAGGCCTCGGCCGCCTCTACGACCGCACGCGCCAACTCACCGGCGCCGCCGTCGCCCCCGGCCTCGACGCGGTCGCCGCGGCGCAGGGTCCGGCCGCGGGGGCCTTCACCGACTGGAGCTATCCGCGCCCCGAGACCTCGGCGCGGCCCTACGGCTCTCTCCCCGTCCCCGAACCCGGCGCCTCGGGGCCGCCCGCCGCGCCCACGGCCGCGGATGCGGCACTTCCTCGCGATAGCGCTCGGTCGGCCACCATCGACGAGGCTCATGTCATCGCCGTCGCGCGCCAATCGGGTCTCAACGCCACGATCGTCCGCCAGGCCTACCGTGAGTCCGCCCGCCAGGGCGTGGACTTCAAGCTGGTCCTGGCCGTCATCGAAGCCGAGTCGGGCTATAATCCCAATGCCACGAGCCCAGTGGGCGCGCGGGGCCTCATGCAGATCATGCCCGCTACCGGCCGCGGCCTCGGCGTCCAGAGCACAGGGGCGCTCTACGACGTGGCGACCAACATCCGCGCGGGCGTCAAATACCTCAAGGGACTCTGGGACAGGTTCTCGGCCGTCGCCTGGTCGGAGCTCGGCTCGATCGACCCGTCCTCGCGCCGCGACGTGATGGCCGCGATCGCCGCCTATAACGCCGGTCCCGGCGCCGTCAGGAAGTACGGCGGCGTCCCTCCCTACCGCGAGACCCGCGGCTACGTCGTGAAGGTCCTGGCCAACTACCGCAAGTACGACCGCCTCTTCGGTTGACTTATTTCTGCAGGCGCGCGGAGTCGCGCAGGATCCCGGCGGCGTCGTAGAACTCGAACTGGGCCGAGCCGCCGTCGAGGGTCACGCCGAGGAAGCCGTGGTCGACGACGGTCTTGGCCGACCAGGGCTCCCGGGGGTCGACGGTGTAGAGGCTCGCTCCGCCGGTGCCGACCACGAAATAGACCGTGCCCGCCACCGGGTGGGTGCGCTCGTAGTGATGGTCGTGGCCGGCGAAGACCACGTCGACCTTGTGGCGCTCGAAGACCGGGCCCAAGAGGCGCTGGAGCGCGACGCTCGAGCCGTGCTCGCCCGAGGAGTAGGGCGGCACGTGCAGGATGACGAACTTCCAGCGCGCCTTCGAGGCTTTGAGGTCGCGCTCCAGCCAGTCGCGCTGGGTCGAGCCGTCGGCCAGGCTGGGAGCCGCGAGGATGCCGAAGCCCTCGCGGTTCGAGTCGACGACGGCGACGTGGGCGTTCCCCGCGTCGAAGGAGTAATACGGCCAGCGGCGGAAGACCCGCGCGTAGCCCTCCGACCAGCGCTTCCGTCCGGCGGACGCCTCGCGGCTGTTGCCGTAGTCGTGGTTGCCTGGCGCCGGGAAGAAGGGCAGCTTCGGCAGGAGCCGGGCGTAGGGGGAGAAGAACCCGCCGTCGTAGTCGGCGTCGGCTCCCGCCGGATAGACGATGTCGCCGGCGAGAAGCACGAGGTCCGGCGCCCAGCGCTCGACGGCCTTGGCCACCTGGCGCTGCTTCTTGCCGCCGCGGCCGGAGTCGCCGAACACCGCGAAGCGCAGGGGCTTGCCGACGGGCGGCAGGGTGCGCGCGCTCCAGGAGCCCTCCCGGGCGGGGATGGTGTAGTTGAATCCGGCGCCCGGCTCGAGGCCGTCGTAGGCCGAGCAGGCGTCGCGGCCCGCGGCGTCCCGCCAGCATACCTTGGCAGCGGTCGAGGAGGCGTCGACGATGTAGGGGCCGCGCGCCGGCGCCGCGGCCGCGTAAGATGAGACGGCCAGAAGGGCCGAGAGCAGGAGGGGCACTCGGGGTAAGTTAGTAAACTTCCCGGCGTGAAGCCTCCCTCCTGGCCCGAGGTTCGCGCGATGCTGCGCCTGGCCGCGCCGATCGCGGCCCTCCAGCTCGGGCTCATGCTCTACGGCGTCGTCGACATGATGTTTCTCGGGCGCCTCGGCCCCGACGCGCTCTCGGGCGTGGGCGTGGGGAACGCGGTCTATTTCGGTCTCTTCATCGCCGGCCTGGGCGCCATGCTCGGAATCGACACCATGTCATCGCGGGCCTGGGGGGCCGGCCAGCCCAAGGTCTGCGCGGCCGTTTTCGTCCACGCCGTCGTGCTGGCGCTGGGCACGGCCCTCATATTGTTCGCGGGCCTGCACCTGGCCGGCCCCTTCTACCGCCTCGTCGGCGTCGACCCCGGCGTCGCGGCGACGGCGCTGACTTTCCTCGGCGTGCTCAAGTACACGATCTTCCCGGGCATCCTGTTCGTGGCCTGCCGGCAATACCTGCAGTCGATGGACGTCACGCGGCCCCTCTTGTGGGCCATCGCGCTGGGGAACCTGCTCAACGCCTTCCTCAACTGGGTCCTCATCTTCGGCCGTCTCGGCGCCCCCGCCCTCGGGGTGCGCGGCAGCGCCACCGCCAGCCTGGCGGCGACGTGGCTGATGCTGGCCGTCGTCGGGACCGTGGCGGCGCGCCGCGTGCGCGCCTCGGGCTGGCGCTTCCACGGCTGGCACCGGAGCGTCTTCGCCGAGCTCCTCGCCCTGGGGATCCCGGCCGGCTTGCAGACCCTGACCGAGGTCTGCGCGTTCGCGTTCACGACCCTGCTCATGGGCCGGCTCGGGGCCGTGCCGGTCTCCGGCCACCAGATCGTCTTGAACATGGCCAGCGTCACTTTCATGGTCCCGCTGGGCATCTCGATGTCGGCCGCGGTCCGGGTCGGCCAAGGTCTGGGCGCCGGCGACCGTCCGGCCGCCGCGCGGGCGGGCGACACGGCGATCGCCGTGGGGGTGGCCTTCATGGCGCTGACGGCGGCCGTCTTCTGGGCCGTGCCGGAGGCCCTGGTACGGCTTTACACCTCCGACGCCGCGGTGCTCGCCGTGGCGGTGCCGCTCGTCCACATCGCGGCGCTGTTTCAGGTCTTCGACGGCGCCCAGGTGGTGCTGACCGGCGCGCTGAGGGGGGTGGGGGAGACCCGCCTTCCGCTGTGGGCCAACCTCTTCGGGCACTGGGCCGTGGGGGTGCCGGTCGGCGCCACCCTCGGTCTGAGCCTGGGTTGGGGGCCGCGCGGCCTCTGGTGGGGCCTGTCGCTGGGCCTGGTCCTGACGGCGGGTCTCCTCTACTGGGCCTGGCGCCGCCGCAGCGCCCCCTTGCGCGAAACGTGACGCCCAGGCCACAATAGGGTCATGTCGCTCGCTCGGACCCTAATCGCTTTTCTCCTATTGGCCGCGTCCCCGACCTGGGCCGGGGATTTTGACCTGGGCGGCGGCGACGACGAGCCCAAGGCCCTGCGCTTCTCGGGCCTGCTGTCGGCGCGCTACGGCCATACCAGCCAGAAGCGCTCTTGGCTCCTGGGCGGACCCAACAAGCTGCGCTTCGGCGGCGCGGACCGCGACAACAACACTTCGGGCGACCGCGACGCGCACGTGTTCTCGGTCCCCCAGGCCAGCCTCATGCTCGACGCCGACGTCCCCATGAACGCCAAGGTCCACGTTCAGCTCAACATGGACGCCGACTCGGACTCCGGCAACGGCGGCCTGGGGGTGGTCGAGGCCTACGCCTCGGCCGAGGGACGCCGCGACGATTGGGGCGGACGCCTGCGCGCGGGCGCCTTCATCCCCGCGGTCTCCTGGGAGCATCCGGGCCCGGCCTGGAGCACGCGCTGGACGATCACCCCGTCGGCCGTCGGGACCTGGATCGGCGAGGAGGTCCGGACGATGGGGGTGGAGGCGGCGCTCCAGCGCACGATGGGCGACCACTCGGCCCGCCTCACCGCCGCGGCCTTCAGCGGCAACGACCAGGCCGGCGCCCTGATCTATTACCGCGGCTGGGCCATGCACGACTACCAGGCCGACATCAACCAGTCCTACCCGGTCACCGTCGCCGGCGCGGTTGTGACCGAGCGCCCGTTCCAGGAGCTCGACGGCCGCCTGGGCTTTTACGGCCGCGCCGACGCGGGCCTCTTCGGCGAGGCGCTCAAGCTCACCGGCGGCTACTGGACCAACGAAGGGGACATCGGCGCGCGTCAGACCGTCCTCGGCTCGCGCCTGGGCGGCTGGAGCACGCAGTTCTGGGACTATGGCGCCATGAGCCAGGTGGGACGGCTCACGCTCGTCGGGCACTTCATGAAGGGACAGTCGGCCTGCTGGGCCTGCGATCGGGTCCCTTGGCTGGCCTGGTACGGCCTGGCCTCCTATTCGGTCGGGAGCTGGACCGTCTCCGGCCGCTACGACCGCTACGAGGTCGAGCGCCGGCGCTGGGAGGACGGCTACGCGCTGACCGGCTGCGTCCAGCGCGCGCTCTCGCCGCGCCAGCGCTTGGCCGCCGAGTACATCTACGCGCTCTCGCGCCCGGGCGCCTCGGCGCGTCCGTCGATGCAGAAGGACCAGCTGGTCCAGCTCGACTGGCGCCTCCTGTGGGGTGAGCGTTGAGAGCCCTGCTCCTGGCCGCGCTGGCCGCCCTGCCGGTCCGGGCCGGGGTCATCGAGGCCGTGGTGCGCGACGCCGAGGGCAAGCCGCTGGCCGACGCCGTGGTGTTCTTGCGCAAGGCCGCCGACCTCAAAGAAGCCCCGCCGCTTCCGCAGGCGGAGATGAGCCAGCTTAATCAAGAGCTGGACCCGCACCTCGTGGTCGTCCCGGCGGGCGGCACGGTCCAGTTTCCGAACAAGGACACCACCCACCACCACCTGTACTCGTTCTCCAAGCCCAAGTCCTTCGACCTGCCGCTCTATAAAGGCGATGACGCGCCGTCAGTCAAGTTCGAGAAGCCCGGCGTGGTCAAGGTCGGCTGCAACATCCACGACTGGATGAGCGGCATCGTCTTCGTGGCGCCCACGCCGTACTACGGGCGCACCGGCGCCGACGGCAGCGCCGTCCTGACCGTCCCGGACGGCAAGGTGGAGGTCTCGGTCTTCCATGAGCGGCTCAAGGGCTCGGTCGACGATACCACGCGCCGGGGCGAGGCGGGGAAGGCGCCCCTGCGCCTCTCGTGGACGCTGACGCTCAAGAAGAATCCCGCCTCCAAGCGCCCCGCCACCGGCTATAAGTGAACCCGTTCATCCCTCTGCGCCTGCGCATCCTCGGCGCGTTCTCACTGTTGTCCGCCGCGGTGCTAGGGGCCAGCCTGTGGCTGGTCGGGCGCTCGCAGACCGCGCAGGTCGAGGAGGGCCTGCGCGCCCGGCTCGAGACCACGGCCGACGTTTTCGCCGCCTCGCTCCAGCGCCAGGAGCGCCAGCTCGCGGCGTCCTTGGAGCTCTTGGGCGGCGACTTCGCCTTCAAGCAGGCCTTCTCGACCGAGGAGAAGGCCACGATCGCCTCCGCGGCCAAGAACTTCCAGACCCGGATCTCGGCCGACGTCATGTGGGTGACCGACGAGGATGGCGTTCTCTTGGTCGACACGGCGGGCCTGCTCAAGACCGGCCGCAAGGCCGCGGCGCTCTCGCCGGTCGACTCGGCCCTGGCGGACAAGCCCGCCACCGCCATCGTGGTGTTGGGCGACGCGATCATCCAGGTGGCGGCCGTGCCGATCAAGGCGCCGGACATCGTGGGCGTCCTGGCCGCGGGGTTCCGCATCGGCGACGCCGCGGCGGGGGCGATCCGCGAGATGACCAAGAGCGATGTCTCGTTTGCGGCGGCGGGGTCGATCCGTGCCTCGTCGCTCAAAGACGCCGACCGGGCGCTCATCGCCGGGCATGTGTCCGGGATGGCGGCCGGCTCGTTCGGCCTCATGGGGCCGATGGGCGGACGCTGGCTGGTCCTGCGCCGCCCGGTGTCCTCCGAGGTCTCGGCCTACATCCAGCGCCAGTGGGACGCGGCCCTCGAGCCGGTCCGCGAGCTGCGGCGCCTGCTCCTCATCGTGGGACTGGCGTCGCTCGGCCTGACCGTCCTGGCCGGGCTCTTGGTGGCCCAAGGCGTCACCGCCCCGATGGAGGCTCTGGCCGCCGTCACCCGGCGCCTGGTCTTGGGCGATTACGATGCGCGCGTGTCGGTCGGCCGGCGCGACGAGGTAGGCCAGCTGGCCGAGGCCTTCAACTCGATGATCGACGGCCTGCGCGAGAAGGAGCGCATCCGCTCGGTCCTGCGCAAGGCGGTCTCCAAGGAGATCGCCGACGAGCTCCTCAAGAAGGGGCCCATCGAGCTCGGCGGCGAGGAGCGCACCGTCACGGTCCTCTTCTCGGACATCCGGGGCTTCACCACGATATCGGAAGGCCTGCCGCCCAAGGAGCTGGTCAGCCAGCTCAACGCCTACTTCAAGCGCATGGCGCGCGCCATCGAGCCTCATCGCGGGGTCATCGACAAGTTCGTGGGCGACGCCATCATGGCGCTCTTCGGGGTGCCGTTGTCGGGGCCCGACGACGCCGCCGGGGCCCAGCGCGCCGCGCTGGCCATGCTGGCGGCGCTGGCCGAGCTCAACGTCGAGCGCCGGGCCGCGGGCCAGCCCGATTGGCGGATCGGCGTGGGGCTCAACAGCGGGGCGGTCGTGGCCGGGACGCTGGGCTCGGAGGAGCGTTGGTCCTATACCGTCATCGGCGACGCCGTGAACCTGGCCAGCCGGCTCGAGGGCCTGACCAAGCACTACGGCGCGGGTGTGGTGGTCAGCCGGGCGACGCGGGACGCCGCGGCGGGCGCCGACTTCCTCTACCGCTCGCTCGACCTGGTGCGCGTCAAGGGCAAGCACGAGGCCATCGAGGTCTTCGAGCTCCTCGGCGAGGAGCTCCCCGCTCCGGCCTGGCTGGCTCCCTCGGAGCGCGGGATCGTGCGCTACCGGGTCGGCGACCTGGCCGCCGCGCGGACGGCGTTCGGGGAGGTCTTGGCCCTCAAGCCCGATGACGCATTGGCCAAGACATACCTGGAGCGGCTGGCGGCCCAGGGCGAGCGCGCCCCGGCCGGGTGGGACCCCGCCCACACCATGGACGAGAAATAGCCGCTTACTTTATTTCGAAGAGCTCGACTTCGAAGACCAGGATGGCGCGCTCGGGGATGCCGGGGCGGCCGCGCTCGCCGTAGGCGATCGGGTGCGGGCAGACGAGTTGGGACTTCCCGCCCAGGGAGATCAGCTGGACGCCCTCGGTCCAGCAGGGGATGACCCCGTTCAAGGGGAATTCGATCGGCTCTCCGCGCCGGACCGAGCTGTCGAAGACGTTCCCGTCCGGGAAGGTGCCGTGATAGTGCACCTTGACGATGCTGGTCGCCCGGGGCTTCGCGCCGGTTCCCTTCTTGAGCTCCTTATATATGAGGCCGGATGGGAAGGCCTTCGCGCCGGGCTCCTTCGCGTAGCCCTCCAAGAGGGCGACGCGGTGGGCGTCCTCGGCCTCGCGCTTGAGCATCATGATGGGGAGACGGAGCTCCTTGGGGTCGGCCTTGAGCGGCTTGGCGGCGGCGGCGTCGGCCAGGCCCTCGACGACGGTCTTGGCGTCGTCGGGCTTGAGCATATAGTCCTTGGCCACCTGGACGCCCAGGGCGTAAAGCACCGCGGAGCGGTCGGGCTGGGCGGCGGGGGGCGTGGTCTCGGCGGCACGGACCAGGCTGGAGGTCAGGACTAGGACGGCGGCGAGAAGAGTTCTCATAAAAGGGTCTCCTGGGCGCGACCCCGCGATATTAGCAGAAATGGTACCTTGGCCCCTGTGAGCCGCCGCCGTCGTTCTAAATCCTCAGACCGCCGAAAGCCCTCCCACGCGCCCCGCCCGCCAGGCGGACGCAAAGGGGGGCGGCCGGGCCCCGGTCGCAAGCCCGGGGGCGGCGCCGCCGTCGAGGGGCGCCTCGAGCACCACAAGAGCTTCGGCTTCGTGGTCACCGACCCCGCCGGGGACTCGGACGTCTTTATCAAGGGACCTTCCCTGCGGCTGGCCGCCGGCGGGGACCGGGTCCGGGTGCGCCTCAATCCCGGCGGCCAGCGTCGGGAGGGGGAGATCGTCGCCGTCCTCTCGCGCGCCCGAGCCACGATGGTCGGCCCGCTGACGCGGGTGGCCGGGCGCTGGCTGCTCTCGCCGCGCGACGGCGAGCCGCTGGTCGTCGAGCGCTTCGCGGCCGGCTGCGTCCCGGCTGAGGGCGCGATCGCCGTGGCCCGCGTATCGGCCTGGCCCAGCCTTTCGGTCGAGGGCCGCGGGGTGGTCGAGGAGGTGCTGGGCGCCCCTGGCGCGCCGCGCGTGCGCGTCACCTCGGCCCTGCGCGAGCGCGAGCTTCCCGAGGCCTTCGCGCCGGCCGTGGCCGCGGAGGCCGAGGGCTTCGGACGCGCGGTGACGCCGGAGGCCATGGCCGGCCGCCGGACGCTGTTCCACCTGCCCGTCTGCACGATCGACGGCTCCGACGCCAAGGACTTCGACGACGCCGTGTCGCTCGAGCCGCTCGCTCCGGGCCGCTGGCGCCTGGGTGTCCACATCGCCGACGTTTCGTGGTACGTCCGCCAGGGGACGGAGCTCGACCGCGAGGCCTACCGGCGCGCCACGAGCGTCTACCTTCCCGACCGCGTCGTCCCGATGCTGCCCCCCGGGCTCTCGGACCATCTCTGCAGCCTCATGCCCGACGTCGAGCGCCTGACCCTGTCGACCTTCATCGATTTAGACGAGTCCGGCCGCGTCCACGGCACCGAGGAGGCCGAGACCGTCATCCGCTCAGCCCGGCGCTTCACCTATGAGGAAATCGAAGAGCTCCTAAACGGCCGCCCCGTGGAGAGGGTCAGCCCGGCCCTGCGCGAGTCGGTGGCCGTCATGGGCCGGCTTCAGTTGGCCCTGTCGCGCGCGCGTTTCGAGCGCGGCGCCCTGGACTTCGACATGCCGGAATACCGCGTGGTCACCGACGCGCGCGGAGTGCCCACCGACCTCGTCCGCCGCGACCGACTGCGCAGCCACCGCCTCATCGAGGAGTTCATGATCCTCGCCAACGAGGCCGTGGCGCGCCGCCTGATCGCGGCCAACCGCCCGGCCCTCCACCGCATCCATCCGCCGCCCGACCCTCAGAAGCTCGCCATCCTCTCGCGCGAGTTGGGGAAGCTCGGCGTGCGCGCCATGCCGCGCGACGCGCGCGGCCTCCAGGCCGTCCTGCGCCTGGCCGGCGAGCACCCGGCCGGCGACGCCCTGACCGTGCTCTGCGTGCGCAGCCTCAAGCAGGCCCAGTACTCCGCGATCCCCGCCCCGCACTACGGCCTGGCGTCGACGGCCTATTGCCATTTCACCTCGCCGATCCGCCGCTACCCCGACCTGGTCGTCCACCGGGCCTTGCGCCACGTGCTCGGCCGTCCGGCCGGGCCGGCCCCGGCTCCAGGCTGGCTCGCCGAGGCCGGGCCGCACTGCTCGGAGCGCGAGCGCCTGGCCGCGGAGGCGGAGCGCCATGCGGTCAACGCCCTGCGCGCCGAGGTCCTCGGCCGCCGCGTGGGACAGGTCTTGGACGCGGTCGTGACGCGCGTGGAGCCCTATGGCGCCTTCGTCGAGCTCGGCGGCACCGGCGGCTCGGGCCTGGTGCGCGGCCTCAAGGCCCAACTCGGCGCCCGGGTGCGCGTCCGCATCGACGGCGCCGACCCCGACGAGGGACGCGTGGCCCTGCGCTTGGAGCGATGAAGGCCCGCAGGGCCACCCTGCCTCAGCTCGCGCGCCTCATGCACCGCCTGCGCGCGCCGGGCGGCTGTCCCTGGGACCGGGCGCAGACCCACCGTTCGCTCCTCAGGTACCTGAAGGAGGAGTCCGCCGAGGTGGCCCGCGCGGTGCGCCGCGGCGACCATGACAACCTCAAAGAGGAGCTGGGCGACGTCCTGCTCCAGGTGCTCTTCCACGCCGAGCTGGCCGCCGAGGCCGGGCGCTTCGACATCGGCGACGTCATGGGGGTGCTGCGCGAGAAGCTCCTGCGCCGCCATCCCCACGTCTTCTCGCGCAGGAAGGAGACCCTCACGCCGGCCGAGGTGCACCGGCGGTGGAAGCGCATCAAGGCGGCCGAGAAGGCCGCGAAAGTCTAGGACTTAAGACCCGCATTTAATACCCCCCCGACCCATCCCCGCCGGCGTCGCGTTCAATATCCTTGCCTGAAGAAAGCCGTACCGCGAGGCGAGAACGATGAACCTTCGAGCAGCGACGCTTTCCATCATCCTTTGGGCGCCAGCCCTCTTGGCGGCGCCGCTCGAGGCGGCCGACCGAGCGCTGCCGCGAGGAAGTGCCGCCTCCGAGTTCATGGGGGCGGCCCAGACGCTAGAGGGCCTCAAGGGCCGGCCGCTGGCCCTGCCCGCCTTCGGCCGCATCCGCGACCGCGACCGCGCCCGGAGCCGGAACCGCGCCGCGCCGGACTTCCAGGCGACCGAGTACCGGACCGAGTCGGGCGGGAGCTGGCTGGACCCCATCCTGCGCCGTTTCATTCCCGAGGCCCCGCCGAACCTCAAGGATGTCCAGGTCACCGCGCTCATCGACCGCCTGGCCAAGTTCGAGACGGCCGGCGGCGGCCGGTTCACGATGACCCGCGACCAGGTCCAGGTCCTGATCACCCGCCTGGTCCAGATCGACGTGAACTTCGTCGACACGATCGACGCGAAGGCCTGGGACGGCATCCTCAAGGGAGTCGGCGACGCGATGGAGGCGGCCTACACGAAGGGCGGCAAGAAATGGGACGCCGCCGTCGAGGCCGGCGTCGTCGCTGCCGTGGGCGCGCTCAAGGACCCGCACAGCGTCTATTTCAACGAGGGCCAGCTCAACGCCTTCATGGAGTCGATGAAGGGCTCCTTTGTCGGCATCGGTGCGGCAATCTCTCCCGACCCCAAAGGGCTCAAGCTCGACTTCGTCTATCCGGACTCCGGCGCCGAGGGCGCGGGGCTCAAGGCCGGCGACGTCGTCACGGCGGTCGACGGCCAGTCCACCGCCGGCCAGAAACCCGAGGAGATCGCCAAGAAGCTGCGCGGCGACGAGGGCACGACGGTCAGCGTCACCGTCGAGCGCGGCGGCGCCGCTCAGCCGCCGATGCTCGTCACCCGCAAGAAGGTCACGATGCCCACCGCCTTCTCGAAGCTGGTCGGCTCCGGCATCGGCTACGTCTATTGGAACCAGTTCGGCGAGAAGTCCGACCAGGTCGTGCTCGAGCACGTGCGCCGGCTCAAGGCCCAGGGCGCCAAAGCGGTCATCCTCGACGTGCGCGGCAATCCCGGCGGCCTGGTCGATTCGGTGGCGTCGATCGCCTCGGAGTTCCTGAGGGACAAGGCCGAGATCGTCTCCTTCCGCAAGCAGGGCCAGCTCGTCTTCAAGCACGTGGCCGCCGGCGACGGCGAGTTCGCCGACCTGCCGGTCACGGTCCTGGTCGACGAGGGCTCGGCGTCGGCCAGCGAGATCCTGGCCGCCGTGATGCAGGACCAGCGCAAAGGCTATGCCGTCATCGGCTCGCGCTCCTACGGCAAGGGCACCCAGCAGTCGATCCTGCCCGGCGCCGACGCGGGCGGGCTCAAGATCACCCAGTCGCGCTGGCACGGGCCGGCCGGCAAGAACATCGACGCCCAGCATGACCCGGCCACCGGCGAGAAGCTCAAGGGCACCGGTGGCGTCATGCCGGACATCGACATCCAGGTCTCCGAGCAGCAGGCCCGCGAGATCGCCCAGCAGACCTCCTACGAGCTGATGGGGCGCCCGGTCCCGAACCGGGTCGCCGACCCGGTCCTCGATAAGGCCATCGAGGTCCTCAGCGGCGCGGCGAAAGCCGGCTAGCGCCGGTCCGGAAGGCGCTCACGCTCGCCGAAGCGGCGGCCGGCGCGGCCGTCGGACTTCTGGCCGCGGCGCTCGCCGACCGCGTCGCGGATGTCGCCGCGCTCCCGGCGCGCCTCGCCCAGCTCGAACTCGTAGTGCTGGGCGATCTGGCCCCAATCCATGCCGGAGTCCCGCAGCGCCATCACCTCCGACATCGGCCGGTCGGCCATGCGGGCGATCTCGAGGCCGTGGCGGATGTCGCCCCAACCGTGGCCCTTCTCCCGCAGCTCGAAGACCACCTTCTCGGCGAGGCCGAACTCCTTGGCCAGCTGGGCGCCCTGTTTGGCTTCGTCCTTGTTCTTCCAATCCGGCCGCCCGCGGAGCGCTTCCCCCTTAGGCGGATCCTCGGGCTGGTCCGGTATCTCAGCCAGGACCGGCGACAGGCTGAGCGCCATGAGCGCGGCCAGCATGACATGGGTCTTCATGCGACCCTCCTTTCCGCCAAAAAAGGGCGGAATACTCCCCTCTTAAGGGTAGCCGGAGAGGATGCGCGGGTCGTCAAGCCTGCTTCAAGAATCAATCAAATCAATAGGCAATTACGTTGCTTCTATGGAAGCCGGAGGGCCGATGTCTTTGAGCCTCGTCTTCCTAACGCTGCTGGCGCTTCCCGCCGGCGCCCGCGGTTTGCCTGAAGAGGCCGAGACCTGTCTAGGCTGCCACAACCCGGACGGCGGGGCCCCGACCCCGCGGCTCGAGTCCTACGCCGCCACGGCCCACAGGTCGCTGGCCTGCACGGCCTGCCACCCCGGCGCGGACGAGGCCCCGCATGGGAAGCTGCCGGCGCCCGACTGCACGCGCTGCCATGCCGAGGCGACCAAGAGCTACCGGACGACGGTCCATGGCGAAGCCGCTATCCACGGCTCCACCCGGGCCGCCTCCTGCGTGGACTGCCACGGCGCCCACGACGTGCGGCCCGGGATCGACTCGCGCTCGCGGGTCGGCAAGCCCAACCTCGCCGCCACCTGCGGGAGCTGCCACCGCGCGGAGGCGGCCGCGTACCGGGCCAGCGTCCACGGCGCGGCGCTGGCCGCCGGGACGAAGGAAGCCCCCGCCTGCACGGACTGTCACGGAGAGCACACGGTCCGCTCCCCCTCCTCCCCCGAATCCAGCGTGTCGAGCGGCAGCGTCACGCGCACCTGCGCCTCTTGCCACGCCTCGGAGCGCCTGGTCGGCAGCTTCAAGGTCCCGGCGGGGCGCGTGGAGTCGTTTATGAGCTCGTACCACGGGTTGGCGGCGCAGAACGGCAGCGGACTTCGGGTGGCCAGCTGCGCATCCTGCCACGGCGTCCACGACATCCGTCCCTCGAGCGACCCGGCGTCCCGGATCCATCCCGCCAACGTGGCGACCGCCTGCGGCCAGTGCCACGCCGGGGCCGCGCTGCGCCTGGGGACGGGCAAGGTCCACGAGTCGCTGTCCGGTTCCGGCGAGGGCAGCCGGGCCGCGGGCCTGCTGCGCATCTTCTATCTCATCGCCATCCCGCTGACGATCGGCGGGATGCTCTTCCATAACCTCCTCGACCTGGCCCACAAGGCTCTCACCGGCGACCGGCGGCCGATGCGCGCGGAGGAGGATCCGATGCTGAGCGGCGGCGAGCGCCTCCAGCACGCGGCGCTGGCCGTCACCTTCCTGCTCCTGGCCTACAGCGGCTTTGCATTAAAGTACACGGGGCACTGGTGGGGGCTGCCTTTCGAGTCGCTGGGCGGCGAGGCGCTGCGCCGGCTCGTCCATCGCGCGGCGGCGGGGGCCTTCTGCCTGGTCGGCGTCTATCACGCCGCGTATCTCCTCCTCTCCGCGGCCGGCAAGGCGCGCCTATCGGCGCTGCTGCCCTCCCGGCGCGACCTGCGCGACCCGTTCCGCGTGCTCGCCTACAACGCCGGGCTCACGCGCCGGCGCCCGGCCTTGGCGCGCTTCTCGTACATCGAGAAGGCCGAGTACTGGGCCCTGGTCTGGGGCTCGGGCGTCATGCTGGCCACCGGGGCCGTCCTGGCCTTCGACTCGCTGACCCTGCGCCTGCTGCCGCTCTGGGTCATGGAGACCGCCAGCGTCGTCCACTTCATGGAGGCCGTCCTGGCCTGCCTGGCGATCCTCGTCTGGCACGGTTACTGGGTGGCCTTCGACCCGGAGATCTACCCGATGAACTGGGCGTGGCTGACCGGGCGGCCGCGCATCCATAAGGAGGAGAAGTGAACCAGGGGCTCAAGGACCGGCTGCGCCGGCTCTTGGCGCTGGGCGGCGTCGAGGTGGCTCCGGGTGAGCGCTGGAACTGGCGCCTGACGCCGCGCTTCTTCGCGTTGGCCGCCGGGGCTTTCGTGTTCTTCCTCGTCGCCAACGTCGGCCTCATCAAGTACTCCGAGAGCCCGCAGTTCTGCAATTCCTGCCACATCATGGAGCCCTACTACAAGGCGTGGAAGCACTCCAAGCACGCCGGCGTGGCCTGCATCGAATGCCACTACCCTCCGGCGGCGAACGTCGGGGAGTTCCGCTCCCTCCTTTACAAGAAGTACCAGAACCTGTCCCAGGTGGCCAAGTACGTGACGCGCACCTACAACTCCAAGCCCTTCGCCGTCGTCGAGGACGCCTCCTGCCTGCGCTCGGGCTGCCACTCGACGCGTCTGCTCGAGGGCAAGATCATGGCCAAGACCGGCGTCAAGTTCGATCACCGGCCGCACCTGGCCGACAAGCGCCGCGGCCGGCAGCTGCGCTGCACCTCCTGCCACGCCCAGATGGTCATGGGCAACCACATGGAGGTCACCTACGACACCTGCTTCCTCTGCCACTTCAAGGACATGGGCGAGGGCCGGGAGCTCAAGCCCTTGGCCGGCTGCGTGGGCTGCCACGAGGTCCCCGCCAAGAAGATCAAGATCGGCAACATGACCTATGACCATCGGGAGTTCGTCACCAAGCGCGGCGTCTCCTGCCTCAACTGCCACATGGACATCGTGGCCGGGAAAGGGGAGGCCAGCAAGGACCGCTGCTTCACGTGCCACAACGACCAGGAAAAGATGGCGCGCTTTGACGACATCCCCTTCATCCACGAGCAGCACGTCACCGTCAAGAGCGTGGCCTGCTTCCATTGCCACCAAGAGATCCGCCACGGGTCCACCGTCCCCAAGGACGTCCTGCCCCCGCCCGGCAAGCCCCTGCCCGAGGCGCCGCCCGAGGGCTGGCACGGGCCGTCGGTGAAGTTCGACTGCGGCATCTGCCACACCGGCAAGCACGACGCGCCGCTGGCCTTCTACTCGGGACGCGCCGCGGAGCGCTTCGGCCTCGCCCCGATGCCGAGCCCGATGTTCCTCGCCGACGTCGACTGCGCGGCCTGTCACTACGAGGCCAGCGCCCGCAAAGGCGACCCCAAGGGCTCTACGACCAAGGCGTCCCACGAGGCCTGCGTCAAATGCCATGGCCCCACGTTCCAAGGCCTCTTCGAGGAGACCAGAGGGGAACTCGCCAAGACCCTCGACAAGCTCGACGCCAAGCGCGGCGCGGCCGAGAAGGCGCTGGCCGCTTCCGCGTTGGGGGACAAGGAGAGGAAGCGCTGGGGCGCCGCCTTGGCCAAGGCCGGGCGGGACCTGGAGTTCCTGCGCGCAGGCCGGGGCGAGCACAACATCTACCTGGCCGCCTCGGCCATCGCCCAGGTCGACTCCAGCCTCGGCGCCGCGCACTCCGCGACGGGGGGAGACGGCGCGGAGCTTGCCGACCTGCCGCTGGTCTCGGGGTCCTTCTGCGCCACCATGTGCCATCAGAAAGCCGGCGTGAAGGTGCCTCCGGACACGGTCCGGCACAAAGGCAAGGCGATGCCCCACGCCATGCACGTGGAGGCCGCCGCGGGCGCCTGCCGCAAGTGCCATGAGTTGGGAGGCCACAAGTCGGTCCCGCTCAAAAAGGGAGTGGAGCGGGAAGTGTGCTCCGAATGCCATGCCCCTTGAGGCGTCGTCCCCGATTGGTCGTTGTGTTGCTTCTGAATAGGACGATCCTATGAACGGCTTCCTTCGTTCCGCCTGCCTCATGACGGCCGTACTGCTCATCCCGGCCCTGGGCGCCGCTGCGCCGCCGGTGGACAGCTGCCGGGACTGCCACAAAGACGAGCGGTTCCGGGTCCAGAACAAGAAGATCTACGACTACTATCAGGACTGGAGCGGCTCGGCCCATGACCGTGCCGGGCTCTCCTGCACGGACTGCCATGGGGGCGACAAGGCCCAGGCCGAGCAGGCCGCCGCGCATGCCGGCATCCTCCCCCAATCCGACCCCCAGAGCCCGTTCCACTACAAGAACATCCCCCGGACCTGCGGACGGTGCCACGACGCCGTTCTGCAGCGCTTCGTGAAGAGCCGCCATTACGCCCAGCTGGAGTCCGCCGGCCGGGGCCCCAGCTGCATCACCTGTCATGGCGCGCTGGACACGAAGGTCTACTCTTCCTCGATCATCGAGCGCGCCTGCGCCGGTTGCCACAACGCCAAGACCAAGAACCGCCCGGAGGTCATAGCTCAGGCCAAGGAGATCCTGGAACGGCTCAACCACGCCAACGGCTACCGGCGCGGCCTCAAGTTCTACTACGAGTCGGTCGGGAAGCCCCAGGCGATGAAGAAGGCCGACGCGTCCTACGACGATATCGTCCTGTTCTGGCACGAGTTCGATTTCAAGCGCCTGCCCCCGCGCTCCCAGGAGCTCCTGGCGGAGCTCAAGGCGCTATACAACGCGGCGCACAAGGACCGCAAAGGCCCATGACCCCCGTGCCTCGCTGGGTCGGCGGGGCCTGCGTGGGGACCTTCCTGGTCCTGGCCGGGGTGTTCGCCGTGGACCTCATCGGGAAGGGCCCGGGCCTCGATGAGCTGCCGCCGCTCAAGCCCGAGCATTACGATCCCGCCACCGTCAGGAAGGTGCCGTCCGCGATGATGTTCGACGGCGCGCCCTGCTCCTCCTGCCACGAGGGCCTGGAACCCAACACCGGCAACCCCAAGGAACGGGGGGTCTTCCACGAGGCCAAGAAGCTGCAGCATGGTCGCAACCAGCACTGCTTCAACTGTCACCACCGGGCCGACCCCACGCACTTCGCGGACTTCGACGGCGCGCCCATCAAGCTTGCCGACGTCCAACTGCTGTGCGCCAAGTGCCACGGCACGACCTTCCGGGATTGGAAAAACGGCTCGCACGGACGGCGCACCGGGCATTGGGACCTGGCCAAAGGCGGCCCCAGGACGACGGTCTGCATCGCCTGCCACGACCCGCATTGGCCGGTCTTCAAGGCTATCGAAGCCGCGCCCGGCCCGCATGTCAACCCGCGCGCGAGAGAACGCTCATGAACGACGGCCCGGAGCAGCCGGACGGCGGCGCCGGCGGGATGACCCGCGCGGCATTCCTCGCCGCCGTGGCGGCCAGCGCGACCGCGGCCACCGCCGCCGCGCTGTCTCCCCTCAAGGACGTCCTCGATCTCCCCAGCCTGGAGGAGTTCCTCCAGCAGCACTACAAGGAGCTGAGCCCAGAGGAAAAGAAGGCCGTCCTCGAGCGCATCGCCAAGCAGGTCAAGAAGGACTACGGGGTGCGCGCCAACCTCAGCGACCCGCCGCCGATCCCGGGAGTGGAGTTCGGCTACGCGCTCAACATCGGGCGCTGCATAGGCTGCCGAAAGTGCGTCCACGCCTGCGTCAAAGAGAACAACCAGTCGCGCAACCCCGAGCTTCAATACATCCGGGTGCTGAAGATGCGCAAGGGCTCCATAGACGTGGAGAGCTCCGAGCACCACTATGAGGGGGAAGTCCCCGAGGCCGGCTTCTACTACATGCCCGTGCAGTGCCACCAATGCCGCAAGGCTCCCTGCGTGAAGGTCTGCCCGGTCAAGGCCACCTGGCAGGAGCCCGACGGCATCATCGTGGTGGACTATGACTGGTGCATCGGCTGCCGCTACTGCATGGCCGCCTGTCCGTATTACGCCCGGCGCTTCAACTTCGCCAAGCCGGAGATTCCCGCCGGGGAGCTCAACGCCGACATGGCCTACCTCTCCAACCGCCCGCGCCCCAAGGGCGTGGTCGAGAAGTGCACCTTCTGCCTGCAGCGGACCCGGGAGGGCAAGTATCCGGCCTGCGTCGAGGTCTGCCCCACCGGCTCGCGCAAGTTCGGCAACCTCCTCGACCCGGACAGCGAGGTGTCGCAGGTCATCAAGAACAAGCGGGTCTACGTCCTCAAGGAGGAGGTGGGGACCCTGCCGCGCTTCTACTACTACTTCGACCTCTGAGCATGATGAGAGAACTCAAGGATTACCTGGTCTTCGTCGCGCGCTGCGCGGCGCGCACCCTCGACGGCGACTGGCGCTACCTCCTCTGGATGACCGCGCTGACGGCCGCGGCCCTCCTGGGGCTCAACGCCTACTGCAAGCAGCTGGCGGCCGGCCTGATGGTGACCGGGATGTCGGACCAGGTCTCCTGGGGGCTTTATATCGCCAACTTCACCTTCCTCGTCGGGATGGCCGCCGCGGCGGTGATGCTGGTCATCCCGGTCTACGTCTACAAGGACGAGACCCTCCATGACGTCGTCATCCTCGGCGAGCTCCTGGCCGTGGCGGTCATCGTCATGTGCCTGCTCTTCGTCACGGCCGACCTGGGCCGGCCCGACCGCTTCTGGCACATGATCCCCTTCGTCGGCAAGTTCAACTGGCCCATCTCGATGCTGAGCTGGGACGTGATCGTCCTCAACGGCTACCTGGCCCTCAACGCGCACATCTGCGGCTACCTGGTCTACATGGTCTACCTGGGCCGCAAGCCGTCCAAGCTCTGGTATCTGCCCTTCGTCTTCCTGGCGATGTTCTGGGCCATAAGCATCCACACGGTCACGGCGTTCCTCTATGTCGGGCTGGGCGGGCGGCCGTTCTGGAACTCGGCCATCGTCGCCCCGCGCTTTTTGGCCTCCGCCTTCACGGCGGGACCCGGCTTCCTGATCCTGACCCTTCAGGTCATACGTCGGGTCACCGACTACAAGGTCACGGACAAAGCGCTCATGATGCTGCGGAACATCGTGCAGGTCTCGATGGTCATCAACGTGTTCCTGCTCTTCTGCGAGCTGTTCAAGGAGTTCTACACCGACTCCGCCCACGTGGCCTCGGCCAAGTATCTCTTCTTCGGACTGCACGGGCATCACGGCCTGGTGGGGTGGATCTGGACCGCCATGGCGCTGGACGCGGCGGCCCTGGTCCTGCTCATGCTGCCGCTCTCCCGGAGCCTCAAGTATCTGGACCTAGCCTGTCTGTTGGCCATCGCCGGCATCTGGATCGAGAAAGGGATGGGCCTGGTCGTCCCGGCCTTCATCCCCACCCAGTTGGGCGAGATTGTGGAATACTTCCCGACCCTTAACGAGTGGCTCATCTGCGCCGGCATATGGGCTTTCGGGATGCTCCTCTATACCCTCTTCCTCAAGATGACCATCCCCGTCCTCACTGGAGACCTGCGACCGCGGCAATAACGTTGCATCAGATGAGTGCGATACTCGTCATGCCCTAAGGTGACCAATCGCATGAATCGCAAGGCATTCTTGAATCTGGCTATGGGGGCCGGCGCGGCGGGCTTCATGGGCTCGATGTTCTACCCGGTCCTGCGCTTCCTATTGCCGGCCGAACAGACCGAGGCCGAACCGGACATTCTCAAAGTGGGCTCGGTGGCGGATTTCGCGGACGGCTTCAGCAAGATCCTTAAGTTCGGACGCTCGCCCGTCATCGTCATCCGTGACCTAAAAGGGGGCTTCCACGCCCTCAACGCCACCTGCACCCACTTAGACTGCATCGTGCAGTACAAGAAGGACGAGGACCTGATCCTGTGCGCCTGCCATAACGGGAAATACGACCTGAGCGGCAAGAACATCTCCGGGCCGCCGCCCCGGCCGCTCGAGCGCTACGAGGTGAAAGTCCAGGGCACCGACGTCCTGGTGTTCAGGAAGCCGGCATGAGGGGCTCGCTGGCCGCGGCATACGCATGGCTCGACGAGCGTTTCGACTTGGGCGCCCTCGTCGAGTTCGCCCGCCACAAGCGCGTCCCCGTGCACCGGGGCAGCGTCTTCTATTACGCCGGCGGCGTGACCGCCTTCCTGTTCCTGCTCCAGGTCGGGACGGGGATCCTGCTGCTCATGTACTACCGGGTCGGCACCGACGCCTCCTACGAGAGCGTGCGCTACATCACCACCAAAGTCCCGTTCGGCTGGCTGATGCGCTCGGTCCACTCCTGGGGCGCCAACCTGATGGTCCTCTTCGTCCTCCTGCACATGCTCAGCGTGCTGTTCATGAAGGCCTACCGCAAGCCCCGCGAGTTGACCTGGCTGACCGGCTGCGCCCTCCTCGGCCTGTCCATGGCCTTCGGCTTCAGCGGCTACCTCCTGCCCTGGAACGAGCTGGCCTACTTCGCCACCAAGGTCGGCACCGACATCGTCGGCCAGGTCCCCCTCGTCGGGCATTGGCTCCTGCGGCTGGTGCGCGGCGGAGACGAGGTGACGGGGGCCACGCTCTCGCGCTTCTTCGGCCTGCATGTAGCCATCCTGCCCGCCCTGTTGACCAGCCTCATGGGCGTCCACCTCCTCTTCGTGCAGACGCAGGGCATGGCGGGGGCCGATAGGGCCAAGAAGACCATGGCGTTCTTCCCGAACTTTCTCCTGCGCGACGCCATCTTCTGGCTCGTGGTCCTAAACGCGGTCTGCGCGCTGGCGGTCTTCTTCCCTTGGGAGCTGGGCAAGAAGGCCGACGCCCTGGCCTCCGCGCCGACGGGCATCAAGCCGGAGTGGTATTTCCTCTCCCAGTATCAGTTCCTCAAGGTCCTGCCCGGCAGGATCGGCCCCGTAGCGGGGGAGCTCGTCGGCATCGCCGTCATCGGAGCGGCCGGCCTGGTCTTCGCGCTGGTCCCGTTCTGGGAACGTCTGGTCCCGGAGGGCCGGCGAGACCGGGCCGTCGAACTCTTCGGGTGGGTCTCGCTGGCGGTGCTGGGCGCCATGACAGCCTGGGGATACCTCTCGTGAGCCTGCTCCTGGCGCTGGCCCTCCTCGCCGCGCCCGCCGGCGCCGATACCTGCGTCAAGTGCCACTCGACCTTGGAGGATAAGCACGCGCTCATCCTGCGCTCCTTCTCGCGCGACATCCACAAAGAGAAGGGGCTGACCTGCGTGTCCTGTCACGGCGGGGACTCCGCGAAGGAGGACATGTCCGAGGCCATGGACCCCGAGAAGGGATACGTCGGCGTTCCCTCTCCCGCCCAGGTGCCTGAGTTCTGCGGGAAATGCCACTCCTCCCCCGCCTATATGCGGCGCTTCAACCCGTCTTTGCCCACCGACCAGCAGGCCAAGTACCGCACCAGCACCCACGGCATCCGGCTGCAGGCCGGAGACGAGGTGGTGGCCACCTGTGCCAGCTGTCACCCGGCGCATTCCATCAGGCCGGCCAAAGACCCCACCTCGTCGGTCTATGTGAAGAACGTCGCCGAGACCTGCGCGCGCTGCCATGCGGACACCAAGAAAATGGCGCCCTACGGGATCGCCGTCACCCAGGCGGCCGACTATAGGGCCAGCGTCCATGGGAAAGCCCTCTTGGAAAGAGGGGACACCTCGGCGCCGACCTGCAACACCTGCCATGGCAACCACGGCGCGGTCCCGCCGGGTGTGGCCAGCATCGGGATGGTCTGCGGCTCATGCCACGTCGGCAATATGGAGTTCTTCAAGGCCAGCCCCATGGCCGGGCCTTGGGAGCGCAGGGGTTTTCACGCCTGCGCCACCTGCCATACCGCGCACGGCGTGCAAAAGCCGACCAGCGCCCTGCTCGCGGGGTCCGGCGCCCTGTGCGCGCGCTGCCACAAGCCCGGCTCCAAGCCGCTGGCCGTGGCCGCCTCCATGAAGGGCGGCCTCGATGGGCTGAAGGCGGCCTACGACGGCGCCGAGGGCTCCGTCCGGCAGGCCGAGGAGAAGGGCATGGACATGGCCGAGGCGCGGGATGCGCTAGACGGCGCGCGGATGTCGATGTTCCAAGCCCGGACGGCCGTCCATGCCTTCAGCGCCGAAGCGGTGGCCAAGATCTCTGAGGAAGGCAAAGGCTCTGCCGACAAGGCCTCGCTGGCGGCCCGCGAGGCGGTCAAGGACTTCCGAAACCGCCGTCTCGGCCTTGGGCTCTCGACCTTCGTCATCGCATTCCTGGCCGGCGCGGTCTACCTCAAGGTCCGCGAGCTAGAAGAAAAGGACTAGGCCGGGCGCTCAGGCCGCGGGCATAGTGAAGCGCACGGCGGTGCCTTTCCCGACAGCCGGGTCGATCCAGATCCGGCCGCCGTGGTGCTCGACGATCTTCCGGCAGGCCGCCAGGCCGATGCCCGAGCCCTCGTAGCGCTCCCAGGGATGGAGCCGCTCGAAGAGCCCGAAGACCGCCTCGCGCTTGGCCTCGGGCACGCCGATGCCGTTATCGACGACGGAGACCGTCCAGGTCCCGCCGTCGAGGGCGGCGGAGACGGATATCCGGGGCTCGTCCTCGCAGTACTTGAGGGCGTTGGAGAGCAGGTTCTGGAACAGCCGCGCCAGCTGCGCGGCCCGGCCGGGGACGGTCGGCAGCGGGGAGCGCTCCACGGCCGCCCGGCGCCGGGCCAGCTCGGCGGCAAGGTCGGCCAGCGCCTCGTCGAGGCAGGCGTCCAGGGCCACCGGCTGGAACGCCTCCTTCTCCCGCCCGAGGCGCGAGAAGGCCAGCAGGTCGCCGACCAGCGCCTGCATCCGGGCCACCGACTGCTGGGAGAGGCCCATGAGCCGCCGGCCCTCGTCGTCGAGCGCCGCTCCGCAGCGCGCATCGAACATGTCCCAATAGTTCTTGAGGCTGCGCAGCGGCGCCTGGAGGTCGTGTGAGGCCAGATACGCGAACTGCTCGAGGTCGGCGTTGGAGCGGGCGAGCTCCCGGCCGCGCGCCTCGAGCCGGCGGCCGTGCTCGGCGACCTCGGCCGCCAGCCGGCGCTCGCGCTCGCGGGCCCGGGCCAGGCCCAGGGCGGCGGCGGCTGCCAGCGCCCCGGCGGCCAAGGTCGCCAGCGCCAGCTGAAGGCGCAGGCCGGCCAGCGCCGCCTCGGCCTCGCCGGCCGGCACGCGCGCGAGCGCGGCCCAGGTGCGCGTTCCGGCGCGCACGGGGGCGAAGGCCGCCGACATGCGCCGGCGCGAGGCGGGGTCGTCGTACTCGACGGAGCCCGACCGTCCGGCCAGGGCCCCGCGCACCGGCAGCGCGCCCGAGAGGGCTCGGGTCTCGGCGTCCTCGCGCGGGGCGAGGGCGCGGCCGGCGTGGTCGATGATGAGGGTCCGGCCCTCGCGCCCGAAGACGCGCACGCCCAGCTGGCCGGCGAGCTCGCTTACGCGGTACTGGTGGACGAGGATCCCCGCGCGCCGGCCGTCCCGGGCGATCGGCGCGGCCAGCGCCACGACCGGCACCTGGGGGCGGGCGTGGCGTAGATACGCCTCGGAGATGACCGGCGCCGAGGCGCGGGCCAGCTCGGCGAACCACGGCCGGTGCGCGAAGGACTTGTCCTGGGACTCGGGGGCGGGGGGGGCGTCGGCCCAGAGGACGCCGGCGGCGTCGACCACGAAAGCGCGGTCGACCCCGCGCGTGCCGGCCCGCATGGCCTCGAGGCGGCGACGGACCGCGGCCGCGTCGCGGCGCCCCGCCGGCTCGGCCAGGGCTAGGTCGGCGGCGTCGCCGGCCACGGCCTGCAGGCGCGCGGCCAGCTCCGCCTCGACGAGCTCGGCGGTCAGGCGTACGCGGTCCATGTTGGCGGCTTCGCCGGCCTCGCGCAGACGCACGGCGGCGAAGCGGTAGGACGCCAGACCCAGCGCCGCCAACGGGACCGCGGCGGCCAGGGCCAGCAGGGTGTAGCGCGCGGCGGACGGGCGCGAGGGCTCGGTGTCTTCCACGGGACGCCGCGATTCTATCAATTGCCGCCGGAGCGGGTCGGCGTCTCAGGCCGGGCGCTAGCCCCACCAGCGGGGCTCCGCCCCGCTAACGATAGTCGGGATACACCGGACGATATTGTTTGGCACGGACGTCGGCCAGGATGTCCGCCGGCTCCGGCTCGGTGGCCAGCCCGCGCCGGTGCGCCAAAGCCGCCACCGACGCGGCCACGTGTGCCGAGACGTCGTTGATCGAGTCGAGGGGCGGCATCAGGCAGCCCTTTGCGAGGTCGGCCTCCGAGACCAGGTCCGCCAGGGCGCGCGCGGCGGTCGAGAACATTTCGTCGGTGACGCGGCGGGCACCCGTGGCTACCACGGCCATCCCGACCCCGGGAAAGATGTAGGCGTTGTTGCACTGCCCGGAGACGAAGGTCCTGCCGCCGAGCGTCACCGGGTCGAAAGGGCTGCCGCTGGCGAAGAGGGCGCGGCCCTCCGACCAGCCGTAGGCTTCTTCCGCCGTGCACTCGGAGTTCGCCGTGGGGTTCGAGAGCGCGAACACTATCGGCCGCTCGTGGGCGCGAGCCATCTCCTCGACGATCTCGCGCGTGAACTGCCGGGCCTGCCCCGAGACGCCGATGAGGGCAGTGGGGCGCAGGGTCTTCACCGCCTCGGCCAGGTGGGTGACGGGCGGGTGCGGATGAGCGTAGGGGCGCTTGTGCTCCTGCAGGCCCGCGCGCCCGGCCGTCACGAGGCCCTTCGAGTCCACGAACCAGCAGCGGCGCTTGGCTTCCTCGCGGCCCAGGCCCTGAGAGGTCATCGCGTCGACGACGAGGTCGGCGATGCCGATCGCGGCCTCGCCGGCGCCGTGAAATAGGATGCGCTCCTCCGTGAGCGGACGCCCCGTCACCCGTCCGGCCGAGTAGAGCCCGGCCAGCGTGACGGCGGCCGTCCCCTGGATGTCGTCGTTGAAGCAGCAGGCCCGTCCCCGATAATCTTGGAGCATGCGGAAGGCGTTGTGGTTGGCGAAGTCCTCGAATTGGATGAGGGCCTTGGGGTGGATCTTCTGGACCGCCGCGACGAACTCGGCGACCAAGGCGTCGAACTCGGGTTCCTCGAGGCGGCGCTCGCGGGTGCCGAGATAGAGCGGGTCGTCTAGGAGCTTGGCGTTGTTGGTGCCCATGTCGAGCGTGACGGGCAGGGTCTGCGACGGCGGCACTCCGCCGCAGGCCGTGTAGAGCGCCAGCTTGCCGACCGGAATGCCCATCCCGTTGGCGCCTAGGTCGCCCAGGCCGAGGATGCGCTCTCCGTCGGTGACGACGATGACGCGCACGTCGGGCTCCGGCCAGTTGCGCAGGACGTCCGAGATCATGCCTTTCTCGTGGCGGCTGATGAAGAGGCCGCGCGCGCGGCGGAAGAGATGGGCGTAGAGTTGGCACCCCTGGCCCACTGTGGGGGTATAGATCACCGGCATGAGTTCCGTCACGTTCTCCATGACGACTTTGTAGAAGAGCGTCTCGTTGCGGTCCAAGAGCGAGAGCATGTCGACGTACTTCTCGAGCATCGTGGCGCGCGCGCGCACGTTGCCGAGCACGCGCGCCGCTTGCTGGTCGGGGGTCGAGACCGCGGGAGGGAGCAGGCCGACGAGGCCGTGGCGCAGGCGCTCGTCGCGCGTGAAAGCCGTCCCTTTATTAAGGAGCGGAGTATGGAGCAGCTCGGTTCCGGACCGTCGGCGGTGGGGGATGGACATGGCGCCTCCTACTATGAGGAAGCCTGGCAACGTTCCTGCCGCGCTAGACGCGTCGCGGGAAGAGGCTGTAGCAGAGGTTGATGAAGGCACCCAGCGTCGTCAGGGCGTTGAGCGTCGCAAACACGGGGTCACCCTGCTGGAGGGCGTAGATGGTCAGCGAAAGACTGCCTACGCCGGCCAGGGCGAGGAAGGTCCGGTTGACCTCGCAGCGCCCCGCGCGGATGGTGTCGAGCGACTGAGGGATCCAGGCCAGCGCGAAGGCGACCAAGCCCACGTAGCCGACCCAGGCCCCCCTCACGCCGCGGCCTCCATGCCCGCGGCCGCGCGCAGGACGGCCAGCTCCTCGGGGGTGGGGGGCGGGAGCGTCTCCGGCTCGGGCACGGCCTCGAAGGCGAATCCGGTCTCGGCGCGCACGCCCTCCAGCGTGGCTCCCGGCTGCAGCGCGATCAGGCGCGCGCGCCGGGTCTCGGCGGGAAAGTCGAAAAGGGCCAGGTCGGTCAGCAGGCGGTAGGGGCCGGTGCCGGGGCAGAGCCCCGCGCGCTCGCGCGCGCCGGGCCCGTCCAGGTAGCCCGGGGTCGTCACGAAGTCGACCTTCTCGACGAAGCGCCGCCGCTCGTGGCGCATCATGATGACCGTGCGCCAGACCAGCGAGCCCACGTCGTTGGCCCCTCCGGCGCCGGGCAGGCGCGCGCGGGGGGCGTCGTGGGGGCCGATGACCGTGGTGTTGAGGTTGCCGTAGGGGTCGACCTGGGCCCCGCCCAGGAAGCCGTCCATGATGAGCCCGCGCTGGGCGGTCTCCATGACGCCGGCCAGGCCCTCGGCGGCCCAGGCGCGCTCGAAACTGCGCGATTCGCCCACCGCGCGCGGCAGGCGCTCGAGCGCCGGCCCGATGCCCCCGAACTCGAACACGCAGACGAGCTCCGGCGCGCAGGTGCGCTTGGCGAGGGCGGCTGCCAGCATCGGCAGGCCGGTGCCGATGAACACCGTCGAGCGGCCGGTCATGAGCCGCGCGGCGGCGGCGACCAGGAGCTCCTCTGCCTGCGCGCTCACGGCGCCAGCCCCGCCAGGCGCTCGAAGCCGACCTTGCGCCGGTAGGCCCAATGGTCGGGCAGGCCGTGGACCCACTCGTCGAGGTAGGCGCGCGTCCCGTCCGCGGTGGCGATGGCGGCCAGGTAGGCCGCGACGTGCTCCTCGTCGCGGCGGTAGATCCCGCAGGTCTCGCCGGGGTGGGCCCCGAAGGGGGCGTAGACCACGGCGTCGACCAGGTAGAACGGGATGACGGTGCGCTCCGGGGCGCTCTGGATGAACTCCGGGCGGACGATCTCCTCGGTGGTGACGATGAGGCGCTTGGCGGCCCGGGCGATCTCCGGCGCAAAGCCCAGGACCCCGTCGATCTGGCTGTTGCCGAAGACGTCGCAGCGCTGGACGTGGACGACGGCGCAGTCGGGCGAGAGGGCGGGCAAAAGCGCCACCGCGACGCCCGTGTAAGGATCGCGCATCGTGCTGACCCCGCTCGAGCGCAGGGTGTCCGAGCCCAGCATCGACCGGGTGGGCAGAAACGGCAGGCCCATCGCCGCGGCCTTGAGCCGCCAGGCCAGGGCCCCGTTGGACCACTCCTTGGCGGGAAGCCCGTCCTTCTCCACAGCGCGGCGCAGCACCGGGGAGAGGCCGTGGGACTCGTAGCCTACGTAGGCCAGGTCGAGGGCCGCCACCGCGCCGGCCGCGATCAGGAGGTCGACGTCCATGAGCCCCTGGCCAAGGAGGCGCAGGCGGCGGCGCCCCTGTCGTATGACCTCGCGCACGATCGAAAGCGGACAGCGCACCGTGCCGTAGAGCTCGAAGCCCACGTAGTCGCCGTCTTTGACGAAGCGGCGGACCGCGTCGTGCTCGGTCATGATCTTGGGGCGCGGCAGGAGCTCCTTGCGGTCGCGGTTCCAGGCCCGCAGGCCGTCGGGGTCGGGCGTCTGGAGGAACGGGCTCCAAGGGCGGGCTGGGGCCGCGCGGTGCCGGCGGGCCGGCGGCCGCGCCGGCGCCGCGAAGTCGCGGCACGGCGTCCGCGTCAGCAGCGCGCTGCCCGAGCCCAGCCTTCCCTTCGCGCAGGCGAAATTGAGGCCCTCGTCGAGGTCGACACGCTCCTCGAGCCAGCGGCAGTCCGGACAGGTGTGCTTGGCCACGGTCTCCTCCGTCATGTCCGGCCTGGTAGCGCGGCCCAGGCCGCGTCGACGCGCGCCTGCAGCGCGGTCTCGCCGTCGGCGCCGAGCCGCCGGAAGCGGCCCTGGCGGCTCAGGAACTCGGTCACCGGCCTGCGCTTGGCGACCGGCACGTTGAGCCGGAAGGCGCCGCCCTCGCGCTCGTAGAGCGGGAACAGCCCGGTCTGCACGGCCAGGCGCGAGAGCCGCACGGTCTCCTCCGGCTCGTACTTCCAGCCCGGGGGGCAGGGCGCCAAGACGCGGATGAAGCGGAAGCCCGTGAGTCCGCGCGCCTTCTTGAACTTGCGCACCATGTCCTCGGCATAGGCCGGCGTGGCCGTGGCGAGATAGGCCGGGTGATGGGCCTCCACGATGGCGTCGAGGTCCTTCTTGGGCAGCGCGGAGCCCTCCGGTGTCGTCATGGTCCAGGCCCCGGCGGGCGTGCCGCCCGAGCGCTGGATCCCGGTGTTCATGTAGGCCTCGTTGTCGTAGCAGACGTAGAGGATGTCCTCGCCGCGCTCGGCCGCCCCGGAGAGCGCCTGAAGGCCTATATCGAAGGTGCCGCCGTCGCCGGCCCAGGCCACCACGCAGGTGGAGGCCTTGCCGCGCGCCAGAAGGCCGTGGCGCACGCCCGCCGCCACCGCGGCCGCGCAAGGGAACGGGGAGTGCACGACGTTGACGCCCGTCGAGAGCAGCGGCGCCGGCCCGGCGAGGATGGTCCAGCAGCAGGCCGGGATGACGAGCACGGTGTCGGGACCCAGGCCCTTGAGCGCGTAGCGCATGGCCAGCGTGGCGCCGCAGCCCTGGCAGGCCAGGTGGCCGGCGGAGAGGCCCTCGGGCTCGGGGATGCTCAGCCGGACCTTCACCGCGCGTCCTCCATCCAGAGCGGCTCGCGCTCGTCGAGCCGGCCCGCGTCCGCGTCGCGCCAGATCTCCTCGAGGAGTTCGACGGTGATGTCGCCCCCGCCCAGGCCGGCTACCGTGCCGAACACCTTGGGCCGTCCCTTGACGCCGTAGAGCGCGGACTTGAGCTCCTCGCAAAAGATGCCGTGATGCCCCATGGAGAAGTTGCGGTCGACGACCACGAAGCGCCGCTCGCGGCCGGCGTAGGCGCGCAGGACCGCCGCCGGGAAGGGCCGGAACTGCCGGATGCGCAGGCTGCCGGCCCGGAGGCCCTCGGCGCGCAGGCGGTCGACCGCCTCCAGGGCTGTGGAGGCGGGCGCGCCGCTTACCACCAGGAGCGTTTCGGCGTCGTCGGTGCGGTAGGGCTCGACCGCCGCGTAGCGGCGCCCGAAGGCGCGCGCGAACTCGTCCTCGATCGCGGCCACCGTCACCGTGGCGCGGTCCATGTCGGCGGCCATGCGCCGGCGCAGGCGCATGTATTCCTTGGGCTTGGGCAGGGCCGAGAAGGCGCGCGGGTTGGCGAGGTCGAGCGCGTACTGATAGTTCAGGGGCGGCAGGAAGCGGTCGACCGCCTCCTGGGCGGGGACGTCGACGGGCTCGTAGGTGTGCGAGAGGGTGAAGCCGTCGTAGTTCACCATGACCGGCAGGAGCAGGGCCTCGGCGGCCCGATAGGCGATGAGGAGGGAGTCGAGGATCTCCTGGTTGGTCGAGCAATAGAACTGCAGCCAGCCGGTGTCGCGCTGGGACAGGGAGTCGGTCTGATCGGTCCAGAGGATCCACGGCGCGCCCAGCGCGCGGTTGACATCGGCCATGACGATGGGCAGGCGCGCGCCGGAGGCCCAATGCAGCATCTCGTGCATGTAGGCCAGGCCCTGCGAGGAGGTGGCCGTGAAGGTGCGCGCCCCGGCCTGGGCGGCGCCGACCAGGCAGGCCATCGCCGAGTGCTCGGACTCGACGCGCACGAAGCGCCCGGGGAACTCGCCGGAGGCCTTCATGTCGGCCAAGGCCTCGACGACCTGGGTCTGCGGGGTGATGGGGTAGGCCGAGACCACCTCGACCCGCGCGAGCTTGACGGCGGCGGCGGCGGCGTTGTTTCCCATGAGCGCTTTTCTCACGGGGCCTCCTCTTCGGCCAGGGTCAGCGCGCCGGCGGGGCATTCCGCCACGCAGATCGCGCAGCCCTTGCACCAGTCGAGGTGGATGAGCGGGCGCTCGCCTTGCACGCTGACGCAGGCTTCCGGGCAGAACTTCCAGCACAGCATGCAGCCGGTGCATTTCTCGGCATGGAGGACGGGACGGACGCTGCGCCAGTCCCGGGTCTTGTTGGCCGACATGGGCCGGCCTCCGGTGAGTATGGGCGGCGTCAGGAAGGGGTCCTCGTCAAGCCGCGGCATGGAGCCTCCGGCGGGCCAGCGAGTAAGCCTCGCGCGCGGCGGCGACGTTCTCCTCGGGCTTGGCCGGCACGGCGTCGCGGACGGCCGCTTCAAGAGAGGGCAGGCAGGCGACCTCGAGCGCGGCCACCAGCGCGCCGCACATCGCGGTGTTTACCATCGGCGCGGTCCGCGGCCCCAGGCCGTGGCTGCGGGCGATGGCCTTGGCCGGGATCGCCAGCCAGCGCCAGCGCCGGCCCGCCGAAGGCGTCTTCTCGGAGTTGACGATCACGATGCCGCCGGGTTTGAGCCCCGCCAGCACGGCGGGGGAGGCCGCGAGCACCGGGTCGAGGACGACGACGGCGTCGGGGGCGTAGACCCGGGCGCGTACGCGGATCGTCTCCTTGGAGATCCGCGCGTAGGCCAGCACCGGCGCGCCGCGCCGCTCGACGCCGAACTCCGGGATCGCCATGCACTCGCCCCAGCCCGAGCGCAGGACGGCGTCGGCCAGCATCTTGGCGGCCAGCACGGTGCCCTGCCCACCGCGCCCGTGGAATCGGATCTCTAGCATGGCAGTCCGTTCTATGGCAACGGTCCTGCCGGAGCGCTAATGGGAAAAACGGCCGCGGCGGATGGAGTAGCGCTCGAAATTGAAGATATAGGCGTCGGCGGGCGGGGCCGGCCGCCCGGTCGAACCGGCTAGGTCATGCTCCGGCCGCTTATGCCGGACGGTCCGCGTCCGGCCCGGCGGATGCGCAGTGGCGCTGCTATGCGGCGGCATAGGCCCCTTCCCTCGGCGCCCGGCGCTGGGCCGGACTAGGAAACGCTCTTGCCTATGTGTAGAGCAACGCTGTTGCCCGCGCTTCCCCTTATGAGGCTTCAGCGCCGCAGCCGCACGCTGAAGAGGCGCTCCTCGCCCGCCTCCTCGAAGTCCGCGCCGATCCGGGCCCGGGCCGCCAGTTGGTAATCTCCGTCGTCGTAGGAGGACCAATCGTAGCTCCAGGAGCCGGCCTCGCGCCGGCAGGGCTCCCAGGGACACTGGCTGATCGACACCTCGACCTCGGTCGCCTCCGCGGGGGCGCGGACGCGGATGCGGCACTCGGGCGCGGCGACGACCTCGCCTTCGCGGGGACAGTCGACGTCGACGCCGGTCTTCATCGTATGGCTCATGGGAACCTCGTTGAGCGCGCGGAACTTCATCTCCTTGTTCATTGCGTCGATAGGCGAGCAACGCTCTTGCCCCTCAGCCGGCCAGCAGGCCCACGCCCATCCCCGCGGCCAGCAGCGCGAAGAAGATTCCCGCTCCGAGGGCATAACCAGCCGCCGCGATGGCGAAGGTCCGCCTCCGGCTCAAGAGCCCGTCGACGAGGACGCGCTTGCCGCCTGAGAACGGGCTGCGGTCGGCGGGGGCGACGGCCAGGTCGGCGCCGCTGTCGTAGTCGAAGACCTCGCCGGAGGCGTTCTTGGCGACCTCGCCGGCCCAGACGCCAGAAGCCCGAGCAAGCCGGGACGGCCATGCTTGCCGTGCCGCAACGCTTCTGCCGCTACTTCTTGGCCGGGATGCCGTACTCCTTGAGCTTGCGCCAGAGGGTGTTGCGGGCGATGCCGAGCCGCTTGGCGGCCTCCTGCTGGTTGCCGCCGCAGGCCGTCAGGGTCTTGAGCACGTGGTCCTTCTCGAGCTCGCCCAGCGAGCGTTTGGACCCGGCGTCCTCACGCGGGCGGACCTCGGGCGGGAGGTCCTCCTCGCTGACCTCCGTGCCGGCGAGGATCACCGCGCGCTCGACGGCGTGCTCGAGCTCGCGGACGTTGCCGGGCCAAGCGTAGCGGGTCAGGGCGTCGGCCGCGTCCTGGGAGAAGCGCAGGGCCGTGCCGCCGTGCTTGCCCTTGCCCACGCGCAGGAAACGCTCGGCCAGCGGCAGGATGTCCTCGGGCCGCTCGCGCAGCGGCGGGATCGTGATCGGGAAGACGTTGAGGCGGTAGAAGAGGTCCTCGCGGAAGCTGCCGTCGGCCATGCCCTTCTTCAAGTCCTTGTTGGTGGCCGCGACGATGCGGGCGTTCACCTTGACCGTGCGGTTCTCGCCGACGCGGCGGACCTCGCCCGACTGCAGGGCGCGCAGGAGCTTGACCTGCAGGGCCGGCGTCATCTCGCCGATCTCGTCGAGGAACAAGGTGCCGTCGCGGGCCTCCTCGAAGAGCCCGCGCTTGTTGGCGGTGGCCCCGGTGAAGGAGCCGCGCGCGTGCCCGAAAAGCTCGCTCTCGAGCAGGCCCTCGGGCAGGGCGCCGCAGTTGACCGCGACGAAGGGGTGGTTGCGGCGCGCGCTGGCGGCGTGGACGGCACGGGCCACGAGCTCCTTGCCGGTGCCCGACTCGCCCTGCACGAGCACCGAGGCGTCGGTGGCGGCGACCTTCTTGACGAGCTCGAGGATGCGCCGCATCGCGGTCGACACCAGCACCATGTCGCCCGGGTCGAATCGCCCGCGGACCTGGGCGCGCAGGTGCTCGACCTCGCGCAGCAGGCGCTGGCGCTCGAGCGCCTTGTCGACGACCAGGGCCAGGGCGTCGGGGTCGACCGGCTTCTGGATGTAGTCGAAGGCCCCCGACTTCATCGCCCGTACGGCGGAGTCGACGCTGCCGTGACCGGTCACGACGAGCACCTGGGTCTCCGGGCTGCGCTTGCGCGCCTCGTCGAGGACCTGGAACCCGTCGACGTGCGGCATCTTGAGGTCGGTGATGACGATGTCGAAGGAGCGCGACTCCAGCGCCGCCAGCGCCTCGCGGCCTCCGGGGACCGCCGTGACGTCGAGGCCCAGGCGCTTTAGCTCGAGGGTGAGCACCGTCCTCAGGGAGGCGTCGTCCTCGGCCAAGAGGACGCTGGAGGCTTTCGGGTCGCTCATGTCGTCTCCTTGCGCAGCGGCAGCAGGAACGTGAAGGAGGCGCCCTGGCCCACGTCGCTCTCGACTAGGATGGCGCCGCCGTGGGCCGCCGCGATGCGGTCGGCCACCGCCAGCCCGAGGCCGGTGCCCTTCTCCTTGGTGGTGTGGAACGGCTCGAAGAGGCGCTTCTGGGTCGCGGCCGGGATCCCGGGGCCGTCGTCGGAGACGATGACGACGGCGTGCGGGTCGCGGCGTTCGACCGTCAAGCTCAGGCGCCCCTTGCCCTCGAGGGCCTGCAGGGAGTTGAGGGCAAGGTTGAGCAGGGCCTGGCGCACCTGGCCCGCGTCGAAGGGAAAGCGCGGGAGCTCCTTGGCGGCGTGGACCGTGAGCTTGACCTTGCCCAGCGTAGCGGCGTCGGAGCGCAGCAGGGCGGCCAGCTCGGTAACCAGGGCGTTGAGGTCTGCCGTCGCGAGGACGGGGTCGCGCGGCCGCGCGTACTGCAGAAACTGCGTCAGGGTGTCCGAGAGGCGCCGGCTCTCCTGGCGCACGACCGAGGACAAAGTCGTCTTGTCCTCGGCGGAAAGCTCGCCCCGCGCGATGCTGGCGGCGGCGGTGACGATCGAGCCCAGCGGGTTGCGGATCTCGTGGGCCAGCACGGCCGCCATCGTGCCCACCGCCGCCAGCGACTCGCTCTTGGCCAGGCGGCGGTGCAGGGTCTCGATCTCGGAGAGGTCGAACGCGCTCGAGACGAAGCCGACGATGCCGTCGAGGCCGTCGCGGACCGAGGTGATCGCGAGCAGGACCGGGATCTCCTCGCCGGCCTTGGTCCGGTTGATGACGCGGCCGCGCCAGTAGCCCTTGGAGGGGTCGAGGATCTCGGTCCATAGCCGCTTGTAGAGCTCGTCGGAGGTGTGGCGGGAGCGCACGATGCGCGGGCTCCGGCCCACGGCCTCCTCGCGCGCGAAGCCGAAGCGGCGCACGAAGGCGTCGTTGACGTCCTGGATGATCCCGTTGTGGTCGGTGTAGAACATCGAGTCGTTGGAGTTGCGGAACGCCTGATAGAAAGCCAGGGCCCGGCGCTCGAGCTGGCGCTGGGCGGTGAGGTCGCGCGCGATCCCGAGCATCCAGACCTTGCCGGCGATGGTCGTCGGGGTGTTGCGGATCTCGGCCTCCAAGGACGACCCGTCCTTGCGCTTGAACACCACCACCCTGGTGGAGCTGCCCGCACTCAGCGCCTCCTCGAAGTTCCGCCGCGCGCCGTCGCGCTCGGCCCCGGCCGGGATCAGCGCGAAGTAATCGGTCCACAAGAGCTCGTCGCGGGAGTAGCCGAGGTTGCCGCAGGCGGCTCGGTTGACGTCCATGAGCTTGCCCGACTCGGGGTCGCGCAGGAAGATCATGTCGGTGGCGGAGTCGAAGAGCTGGCGGTACTTCTCCTCGACCTCGCTCGAGCCAGCCTTGTGGGGGACAGCAGCCATGTTCCAATATCATACAAAGCCTGTCCCACTTGGGAACGCGGTGCTTTGACGTTTTGGCAATCCTGTTGCATAATAATCGTCTGAGGCCCCCCAATGTCCAAACCCGAGATGCGCGTCGAGCAGAAGCTCCAGAACCGACAGCTCCTGCAGGGCCGCTTGGCCGCCGCGAAATGGCTGGCGCTCAGCGAGCCCGAGGTAGCCCGGGAGATCCGCTCCCTGGAGTCCGAGCCGATCTTCCACGAGCTCATGTACGGGTCGAGCCACGCCTCGCCGCTCATGCGCCGCAAGCGCTGGCCGGCATCGAGCCTGCACGGCGGCTTCTACGAGTTCAACGAGGCCGCCGCGGCGGGCGCCTCCAGCGGCGACGTCAGCGACATCCTCGAGAAGCGCGCCGACATGCTCCATCTCATCCGCCGCATCGGGGTGTCGGCCTTCGAGCGCTACTTCCTCTACGGCGACGACGCCAAGCCCCTGCCCCAGGCCTGCCTCGAGCTGGGCCTCACCGAGGCCGAGGGGCGCCGCATCCTGGAGCTCGTCATCGAGGTGGGAACGCGCTCGGAGTTCTTCCGACCGGCCGTCGAGCCGGCCTCGGCCGGGACGCGCTTCCACTGCATCGCCGCCATAGACCAGGACCGCCGCGACCCGGGCCAGCTGAGCTTCCGCTTCATGTCGCCGCAATGGGCCCGCGGCCGCTACGTCGTCCTCTACGACAAGCTCGAGGACTGGAAGCGCCGCCGGGGCATGAGCGGCGAGGAGAAGCGCCGCCTGCGCGAGGTGCTCAAGCGCGTCGAGCTGCTCAACATGCGCCAGGACACCCTCTTCCAGATCCTCGCCCGGGTCACCACCGAGCAGACCTCCTACCTCAGCAGCCGCGACGGCACGCGCCTGAGGCCGCTCTCCCTGCGCGAGCTGGCCCGGCGCATCGGCGTGGCCCCCAGCACGGTCAGCCGCGCGGTCTCCAACCGCTCGGTGGCGCTGCCCTGGGGCAAGGAGGTCCCGCTCAAGAGTCTCTTGACCGGACAGCGCTTCGTGCTGATGTCGATCCTCGCGGACTGGATGGAGAAGGGCGCGGTCGGCGGCGGCATCACCGATGAGACGCTCATGCGGCGGCTGGCCGACGAGGCCGGCATCAACGTGTCGCGGCGCACCGTCAACGAGGTGCGCCGCAAGCTGACGGCGGTCCATGCTGCCGCGTGAACACGGCAGTTGGGTGATGCTGCTCGTCCCGCCCGTCTTGGGCTGGGCCGCGGCGGGCGGCGGCCCGGCCGGCGCCGCCGCGCTCTTCGCCCTCGGGACGGCGGGGGCGTTCCTCTTGCGCACGCCGCTCGGCGTCCTGCTCGAGTCGCCGGGCCATCCCGCGGCGCGGCGGTGGGTGCTGAGCTGCGCCGCCGCGGCCGCCGCGGGCTTCGGCGGGCTGGCCGCGCTCTACGGACGCTGGGGCCTGCTCCTCATGGTCCCGCCGGACGGCGGCGCACTCGCCGTCGCGCTCCGGAACCAGCGTCGGCGCCGGGCGATGTCCGAGGCCAACGAACTGGTTGGCATCGCCGGCCTCTCGCTGGGAGCGCCGGCCGCCTGGTACGCGGCCTCGGGCGCCTGGGAGCCCGGCGCGGCCTGGCTGTGGGCGCTCTGCGCGCTGTTCTTCTCGGGCCCGGTCTTCCACGTGAAGATGCTCGTGAGCCGGCGCGCGGCCTCGGCCCGCGGCGCCCCCGTCGAGGCCGCCCGGCGCGCCGACGGCGCCCGCCGCCTGAGCCTCGCCTACCACGGGGCCGCGGCCGCCGCGGTCGCCGCCGCCGCCGCCGGCGGCGCCGTGCCGGCGGGCGCCCTGCTCCCCTTCGGCGCCTCGGCCGCGAAGTCGGCGTGGTGGGCGGCCCGCCAGGGTCCCGGTCTCGAGCTCAAGAAGGTCGGCTGGCAGGAGGTGGGCTGGACCGCCCTCTTTTTGGCGGTCATGTTGCATTTCTCAAGGTAGGCGCCCCCGCGGCGCCTGGGGGATCCATCAGGGGCCGGGGAACGATCCGTCCAGGGAGGTCCCATGAAGACGACGGCGACGGCGCGAGACGTCATGCAGAAGAAGGTGGTGACGGTACGGCCCAACATGCTGGTGCGCGAGCTGGCAAGACTGCTCGACGAGAAGCGCATCTCCGGGGCGGCCGTCGTCGACGGCGGGGGCGCCTTGGTCGGCGTGGTCTCCAAGAGCGACCTCGTGCACCATGAGCTGGAGGGCGGCGAGTCCTTCATCGCGCCGGTCGCGCGCCTGCCCGAGGGCTTCCATGTGGAGTCTCCCGACCGCACCACGGTCTCCGACATCATGACGCCGGGGGCGATCGAGGCCTCCGCCGACGCGCCGGTGCCCGAGCTCGCCCGGCTCATGCGCCGCCGGCGCATCCACCGCGTCTTCATCACCAAGGGCCGCAAGCTCCTGGGCATCGTGACGACCCTCGACCTCCTCAAGGTCCTCGAGACCGGGAGCTGAGGCCGTGGCGCCTTTGCGCGGCGTAGCGGCAGGAGTCGCGCTGGCGCCCGTCGGCTCCGGCCAGCGGGTGTTCGTCGGCTCGGGGGCGGGGGAGCCCCAGCACCTCGTGTCGGCGCTGGCGGAGCGGGCCGCGGGGCTCTCCGATACCGAGGTCGTGCACCTCATGACCCTCGGCGCGGCACCCTACGCGGAGGCGGGCCGCCAGGGCGGGTTGCGCCACAACGCGTTGTTTATCGGCGCCAACGTGCGCCAGGCGGTGGGGGCGGGGCTGGCGGACTATACCCCCTGCTTCCTCTCGGAGGTGCCGGGGATGTTCCGCTCCGGGCGCATGCCTCTGGACGCGGCGCTGGTCATGACCTCGCCGCCGCGCCGGGGGAGGGTCTCCCTGGGGGTGGCCGTCGACGTCGTCAAGGCGGCGGCGGAGACGGCCCCCTACGTCGTCGCCCAGGTCAACTCGCGCATGCCCTGGACCGGGGGCGACTCGTCTTTGCCGCTGTCCGCGTTCGACGCCTTCGTCGAGAAGGAGGAGGCGCTCTGCGAGCTGCCTGCCGCCCCGCCCACCGCGGCGGCGCTGTGGATCGGGCGCTACGCCGCCAGCCTCATCGAGGACGGCGCCACGCTCCAGCTCGGCATCGGGGCCATCCCCGATGCCGTCCTGGCGCGGCTGGGCGGCAAGAAGGACCTCGGGATCCACTCGGAGATGGTCTCCGACGGGGTCCTGGCCCTGCTCGAGGCCGGCGTGTTGAACGGCCGCCGCAAGACCCTGCACCCGGGCAAGGTCGTGACCTCGTTCTGCCTGGGCTCGCGGCGGCTCTACGAGGCCGTCGGCCGCGACCCGCGCTTCGCCTTCCACCCGACCGACCACACCAACGACCCCTTCGTCATCGCCCAGAACGAGCGCATGACGGCCGTCAACTCGGCGCTCCAGGTGGACCTTACCGGCCAGGTGGCCGCCGACTCGCTCGGGCATCGCTTCTATAGCGGTGTGGGCGGGCAGGTCGACTTCATGCGCGGGGCCGCGCGCGCCAAGGGCGGCCGGGCCATCATCGCCCTGCCGGCCACCGCCAAGGGCGGCGCCGTGTCGCGGATCGTCGCGGCGCTGGAGCCCGGGACCGGCGTCGTCACGACGCGCGCCGACGTCGACTTCGTCGTCACCGAGTACGGCATCGCGGCGCTCAAGGGGCGGACGATCCGCGAGCGCGCGCTGGCCCTCATCGGGGTGGCGCATCCCGGCTTCCGGGCGGAGCTGGCCGCGGCCGCCAAGCGCTGGGGCTTGCTCGACGCGGGGCACGTGCTCGCCGCGGGGGAGCGCTACGAAGTGCAGTGGGAGACGCGCCGGGACTTCGGCGGGACGCCGGCCTTTATCCGGCCGCTCAAGCCCACCGATGAGCGGCGCCTCAAGGAGCTGTTCTACTCGCAGTCCCCTGAGACGACCTGGCTGCGCTTCGGGGTCCCCCTCAAGCGCCTCTCCGAGAAGGAGTTCCAGGCCTTGGTGGCGATCGACAACACGACCTCCTTCGCCGTCGGCGTCTTCGTCGGGGAACGCCCGCGCCAGCGGCTGGTGGCGGTGGCGCGCTACTTCGCGATCCCCGGCTCCCGGCTGGCCGAGGCCGCCTTCACCGTCCACGACGAGTTCCAAGGCCGGGGAATGGGCTCCTTCCTGGTCGACTACCTGGCCTGGATCGCCGAGCGAAAGGGGCTCGAAGGCTTCTCGGCCGAGATGCTCGCCTCCAATGACCGCATGCGCGGCGTCTTCGAGCGGCGCTTCGCGCGGGTCGCGCTGACCCGTCAAGCCGGCCAGTGCACGGCCGTCATGCTGTTTAAGGACCGCCGCGGGAGCGGCAGCCCCACGGGAGCGCGCGATGAAGAGCCGGCCGCATTCCCCGGCGCGTAGTCCGGCAAGAACGTTGCTTACTAGGGAAGCATGACAGCTTCCCTGATCCCGGAGCCCTACCGCATCAAGTCCGTCGAACCCATCCGCCTCCTCGAGCGCGGCGAACGCTGCCGGCGCCTGGCCGCGGCCGGCTACAACACCTTCCTGCTGCGCTCCGATGACGTCTACATCGACCTGCTCACCGACAGCGGCACCAACGCCATGACCGACCGCCAGTGGGCCGCCCTCATGATGGGCGACGAGGCCTACGCGGGCAGCCGCTCCTTCGAGCGCTTCGCCGGCGCCGTCTCCGAGGTCTATGGCTACCCTTTCGTCGTCCCCACCCATCAGGGCCGCGGGGCCGAGAACCTCCTCTCCAAGGCGCTGATCACTCCCGGCGACACGGTGCCGGGAAACATGTACTTCACGACCACGCGCGTCCATCAGGAGCTGGCGGGGGCGCGCTTCGAGGACGTGATCGTCGACGAGGCCCATGACCCCGTCTCGACGGCGCCGTTTAAGGGAAACGTGGACCTGGCCAAGCTCGCGGCGCTGGTGGAGCGGGTAGGCGCCGCGAAGGTCCCCTACGTGACGGTCGGCTGCCCGGTCAACCTGGCCGGCGGCCAGCCCGTGTCGCTCGAGAACCTGCGCGCGGTCGCCGGGTTCTGCCGGCCGCGGAAGATCATGGTGGTCATCGACGGCGCGCGCGCCGTCGAGAACGCCTTCTTCATCTCGGAGCGCGAGGCGGCCTGTCGGGGCTGGAGCGTGCGCCGGATCCTGCGCGAGATGTGCGCGAGCGCCGACACCGTCTGCGTCAGCGCCAAGAAGGACCTCTACGTCAACATCGGGGGCTTCCTCGCCACGCGCGACGCCGCGCTCTACGAGAAGGCCGCCGAGCTCTGCGTCGTCTACGAGGGACTGCACACCTACGGCGGCCTGGCCGGCCGCGACCTCGAGGCGATGGCGGTGGGCGCCGTGGAGATGGTCCAGGACGAGTGGATCGCCCACCGCGTGGCCCAGGTGCGCTACCTGGCGGCCCGGCTCGAGGAGGCGGGCATCCCGTTTGTGCGGCCGGTGGGCGGCCACGGGGTGTTCCTCGACGCCAACGCCTTCCTGCCCCACCTGGGTCCCGAGGACCTCCCGGCCCAGGCCTTGGCGGCGTGGATCTACGAGGACTGCGGCGTGCGCGGGATGGAGCGCGGGGTGGTCTCGGCGGGGCGCGACGAGGAAGGGCGCAACCGCGCGGTAAGCCTCGAGCTCGTCCGGCTGACCCTGCCGCGCCGGGTCTATACCCAGACCCACCTCGACTTCGTCGCCGACGGGGTGGCCAAGACCTGGGCGCGGCGCGCCTCCCTGCCGGGCCTGCGCTTCGCCCACGAGCCGAAGCTGCTGCGCTTCTTCCAGGCGCGCTTTGAGCCCGCCCCGGTGCCGGCGGGGATATGACCGTGGCTTCGCCGGTTCTCCGCGTCGCGCTGGTGGGCCGTCCCAACGTGGGCAAGTCCGTGCTGTTCCACGCGCTGACCGGGCGCTACGCGGCGGTGTCCAATTATTCGGGGACGACCCTCGACCTGCGTTCGGCCCCCGGGCCGGAAGGCCTCGAGGTCATCGACACGCCCGGCCTGTTCTCGCTGGAAGCGCGCACCGACGACGAGGCGGTGACGCGCGACCTGCTCGCTGGGGGCGGTGCCGACGTCCTCGTGCAGGTGGCCGACGCTTGCGACCCCGAGGGCGCGCTGGTCCTGGCCCTGGACCTGGCGCGCCTGGCCCTGCCGGGGGTCCTGGTCCTCAACCTCGCCGACGAGGCCGAGGCGCGCGGGGTGGCCAGCGACGTGGAGGCGTTGTCGGCGGCCTTGGGGATCCCGGTGCTGCTCGCCGCGGCCACCCAGGGCCGCGGCCTGGCCGCGCTGCGCGCGGCGCTCGAGCGCGCCGCGCCGGCCGCCCTGCCGCCGCTGCCGCCCGAGCTGGGCGCCGCCGCCGCGCGGGTGGCCGACGCGCTGCCGGCCGCTCTGCGCCCGCGCGCGCTGGCCCTTCTGCTCGCCGAGGGAGATGCGCGGCGCGCGCTGGGCGGCGCGGCGCTCGGTCCCTCGGCCCTGGACGCGCTGGAGCGCGAGCGCGCGCGGTTCTCCCGCCGCCCGGCGTTCTTGTACCTCCAGGCGGCCCGCGAGCGCGCCGCGGAGCTGGCGGCGGCCTGCGTGCGCCGGGCGCCGCCCGGCGCGGCGACGGGCGGCTGGCTCGAGGCGGCCGGGCGCTGGAGCCTGCACCCCGTCGCCGGCCCCGTCGCGGCGTTGGCGGTCCTGGCCGCCCTCTATTGGTTCGTCGGCGTGCTCGGAGCCCAGACCTTGGTGTCGGCGCTCGAGGAGGGGGTCTTCGGCGCCTGGCTGACGCCCGCCGCCGGCCGGCTGGTCTCGGCCGCGGTGCCGTGGCCGCTGGCGCGCGAGGTCCTGGTCGGCCCCTACGGCGCGGTCTCGATGGCGCTGACCTACGCCTTCGCCCTGATCCTGCCGATCGTCGCCACGTTCTTCATCGCCTTCAGCGTCCTGGAGGACTCCGGCTACCTGCCGCGCTTCTCGGTGGTCACCGACCGGCTCTTCCGCGCCATGGGCCTTAACGGGAAGGCCGTGCTCCCCGTGCTCCTCGGGCTGGGCTGCGGCACGATGGCCATCGTCACGACCCGCATCCTCGAGACCCGCCGTGAGCGCGTGCTGGTCTCGTTCCTGCTGACCTTGATGGTCCCCTGTTCGGCCCAGCTCGGCGTCATCCTCGGCATGGCCGGCGCTTCGGGGACGGCGGTGCCGCTCTGCTGGCTGGCGGTCATGGCGGCGACAGTACTCGGCGTGGGCTGGGCCGCGGCCCGGGTCATGCCCGGCGCGGCGCCGCGCTTTGTCGTCGACATCCCGCCGATGCGCCTGCCCCAGGCGGGGAACGTGGCGCGCAAGGTGGCCTCGCGCCTGCGCTGGTACCTGGCCGAGATCGTCCCGATGTTCGTGCTGGCCACCTTCGCGCTATTTGTCCTCGACAAGACCGGCGGGCTGACTTTCCTCGAGCGCGCCGCCTCGCCGCTGGTCTCCGGCTGGCTGGGCCTGCCGCGCGAGGCCACCGGAGCGCTCCTGACGGGTTTCTTGCGCCGCGACTACGGCGCCGCCGGCCTCTTCGACCTGCAGCGCGCCGGCAACCTCGATCCGCGGCAGACGGCGGTGAGCCTGGTGACGATCACGCTATTTATGCCCTGCTTCGCGCAGTGGCTGATGACGCTGCGCGAGCACGGCTGGAGGGTGTCGGCGTGGACCACGGGGCTCGTGACGGCCTACGCCCTGGGCGCGGCGGGCGCCGTTAACGCGCTCTGGCGCGCTTTTGGGGGCTGAGATGAGCGAAACCAAGGTCTTCCGTCTGCCGAGCGCCGAGGAGGAAGCCCGCGACGAGGCGCTGGCCCATCTGTGGATCAAGGAGGAGGAGGGTCTGTCCTGCGCGCTGAGCCCCGCCGACCGGGAGCGCGCCGGCGACGTCATCCGCCGCCTGCGCCTGGCCGAGCGCCTGCTCACCGACGTCCTGGCCCTGGGCCCGGCCGGCGTCGAGGAAGACGCCTGCCGCCTCGAGCACGTCCTAAGCGCCGGCACGGCCGACGCCATCTGCACTTTGCTCGGCCACCCGCGCTCATGCCCGCACGGGCATGCGATCCCCGGCGGGGCCTGCTGCGCCTCGGGACGCGAGCGCTGCGAGGCCCTCCTCAAGCCGCTCGACGCCCTGCGCGAGGGCGAGGGCGGGCGCGTAGCCTATCTGAGCGCGCCCGACTCGCCGGACGCCCAGCGCCTCTTGAGCCTGGGCCTGGTGCCGGGGGCGGCGCTGATCCTCGAGCAGCGCCGGCCCGCCTTCGTGGTGCGGGCAGGGGCGAACACCGTGGCGATGGAGGCGGCGGTGGCCGGCGGGATCATCGTGCGGCTGGGCGCATGAACCGGCTCGCCCGCATGCTCCGTCTGCCGAAGTCGGCGCGCTACGCCATGCTCGGCCTCGTCCACCTCGCCGGCCGCCACGGCTCGGGCCTGGTCCTCGTCGAGACCGCCGCGCGCGACTTGGGCCTGCCGCCGAGCTTCCTGGCCAAGCTGTTCCAGCGCTTGACGCGCCGAGGTCTCCTGCGCTCGGCACGCGGGCCGGGCGGCGGCTACGCCCTGGCCCGGCCGCCCGAGGAGATCTCGCTGGCCGATGTAGCGGCGGCGATGCAGGACGCCGAGCTGGAGCGGCGCCCCTGCCTGCTCGAGCCGCGCGGCTGCGAGGGGAGAGGGCTTTGCGCGATCCACGACGACGTGGTGGAGGCCGAGCGGCGCATCGCGGCCGCCCTGGCGCGCGTCAGTTTGGCGCAGGCCGCGCTGATGCGGCCGGGAGGCCGTCATGCCTAATCTTGGGATGGGGGAGCTGCTCATCATCGCAGCCGTCGCGCTGCTGCTCTTCGGGGCCAAGCGCATCCCCGAGGCCGCGCGCGCGTTGGGGCGTTCGCTCAACGCGTTCAAGGCCGGGCTCAAGGACGACGCGCCGTGATCCCCTTCGCCGAGGCGCAGGCCGCCGTGGCGCGGGCCGCCCGGCCCCTGGATGCCGAGCCCGTCCTGCCGGCGCGGGCCCTAGGCCGGGTCCTGGCCGAGGACCTGCGGGCGCGCGAGGACCTGCCGGCCTTCGACAACTCGGCGATGGACGGCTATGCGGTCCGGTCCGCCGACCTGAGCGGCGCGGGGCCCGGGAGCCCGGCGGTCCTGCGGGTGCTCGGGCGCGTGGCGGCCGGCGGGCTGGCGGAGGAGAAGGTCCGCCGCGGCACCGCCGTCCCCATCATGACGGGGGCGCCGCTGCCCCCCGGCGCGGACACCGTCGTCATGAACGAGTGCGCGCGCCGCGTCAACGGCGAGGTCCGCGTCTTCGTCGAGGCCTGCCCCGGCACGCACGTGCGCCACGCGGGCGAGGACGTCAAGCGCGGCGCGCCGCTCCTGTCCGCGGGTGCTGCGCTGCGCGCCTACGAGGTCGCCCTGCTCTGCGCGCAGGGGTTCCCGTTCGTCCGCGTGGTGCGGCGGCCGCGCGCCGCCGTCCTGCCCACCGGCAGCGAGCTGGGGACCTCGCTGCGCGACTCCAACGGTCCGGCGCTCTCGGGCCTGCTCGGGCGCTGGGGAGCGCGCGTGCGCGCCCTGCCCGCCGCCCGCGACGACGCGGCGGCGCTGAGCCGCGCGCTGAAGAAGGCGCTGTCGGGGACCGACCTCCTCGTCGTCACCGGCGGCGTGTCGGCCGGGGACTTCGACCTGACCCGGCCGGCGCTCGAGTCGCTGGGGTTCTCGACGCTCTTCCACGGCGTGGCGATCAAGCCCGGAAAGCCGCTGCTCTTCGGCGCGCGCGGCCGCACGCTCGTCTTCGGCCTGCCCGGCAACCCCGTGGCGGCCCTGCTCTGCGCCGAGGAGTTCGTGCGTCCGGCCCTCGAGGGCCTGCAGGGACGCCGCGGCGGCCCGCCGAGCTATCATATGCGCGGGGTCCTGGCCGAGCCGTATCCCGGGACGAAGGGGCGCCGCCACTACGTCTTCTGCTCCTGCCGCCGGGAGGAAGGGCGCTTCCTGCTGACGCCGATCCGTCCGCAGGGGGCGGCGATGCTGGGGATGGCCTGCCGGGCCCAGGCCCTGGCGGTCTCGCCGGAGGGCGAAAGCCTCGAGGCGGGCCGGGAGCTCGAGTTCCGCTGGCTGAAGTAAACCGGAGGCCGCATGCGACAGGACCTTGAGGAGGCGCGCCGGACCTCGGCGCGCGTGCTGGAGCTCATCGCCAAGAAGACGCTCGGCGAGCCCGAGCGCCGCAGGGTCACGCGGGAGGCTATCGGCTACTGGAAGGAGCACGTCAACGCGGGCTTCCTCAAGTACCGCAAGTCGGTCAGCACCGACTACACGGCGGTCGAGTGGTCGGACGGCGGCGCATCGTTTAAGGACATCAACGGCAAGGAGTTCCTCGACATGCTGGGGGGCTTCGGGATCTACGTCACCGGCCACCGTCACCCGAAAGTGCTCAAGGCCGTCACCGACCAACTCTCGCGCCAGGCCATCCACTCCCAGGAGCTCATCGACCCCCTGCGCACCTATCTGGCCCGCCTCCTGGCCGCCATCACCCCCGGGGACCTGCAGTTCGCCTTTCTGACCAACTCCGGCACCGAGTCGGTGGAGGGCTGTCTCAAGATGGCGATGCTGACCACCGGGCGACGGCGCTTCATCGGCGCCATCGGGGGCTTCCACGGCAAGAGCCTGGGCTCGTTGGGCGGGACCTCGAAGGCCGTGTTCCGCGAGCCGTTCTTGCCGCTGCTCAACTGGTCTCACGTGCCCTTCGGCGACAAGGACGCCTTGAAGACGCTGATGGAGTCGGCCGACTTCTCCGGCGACCGCGTGGCGGCCGTGGTCCTAGAACCCATCCAAGGCGAGGGCGGCATCAACGTGGCCCCGCCCGGCTATCTGGCCGCGGCCCGCGAGCTCTGCGACAAGTACGGGGCGATGCTGGTGTTCGACGAGATCCAATCCGGGATGGGCCGCTCGGGGAAGATGTTCGCCTGCGAGCACGACGGGGTGGCGCCCGACCTCATGGCGCTCGGCAAGGGCCTGGGCGGCGGCGTGATGCCCATCGGCGCCTGCGTGGGGACGAAGAAGACCTGGGAGCGCTACATCGATAACCCCTTCCTCCACACCACGACCTTCGGCGGCAATCCGGTCTGCTGCGCGGCGGCCATCGCTACCATCAACGTGCTGCTGGAGGAGGGGCTGCCTAAACAGGCCGGCGAGAAGGGCGCCTATCTGCTCAAGGGCCTCAGGCGCGCCATCAAGCGCTGGCCGAAGGCGATGCTTGTGGCGCGCGGGCGAGGTCTCATGCTCGGCATGGAGTTCGTCAGCCACGAGGTGGGCTACGCGGTGGCCAAGGAGCTCTTTGGGCGTCAGATCCTCATCAGCGGGACCTACATCAACGCGCGGACTTTGCGGCTCGAGCCGGCGCTGACCATTTCGTATCCGGAGCTCGACCGGTTCCTCGCGGCGCTGGACGGCGCGCTCAAGGCCGTGTCGAAGAAGTTCAGGCTATAAGCGCTGTCGGGGCCTGCCCATCCCGCTCGCAAAGAGCGCGGCCGACTGTCGCTTGAGCCATTCTCGATGGTCCTGCTGAGGATGGCTCACTGACCCGTCATCCCAGGTGATCTCTTCGATGGTGATCCACGAGTTGCCCGCGCCGAAGGCCCAGCAGCCGAGGGCCTTGAGCGGATCGCCTTCCGGCAAGCGGTCCGAGTAGCGCCGGTATGGATGGCCGAACGGGATCGGGCAATGGCCTTCGATGCCTTCAGCCCACGCCGCGAGACTGCGCTCCTTCTCCTCGCAGGTTTCTCGCACTAGGGCCAGGACCTTCTCGGGCCGGCCCTCCATCCGCTTGATGCCGTCGGCCCGCCCGGACAGGAACGGGATGAGATTGTAGATGCGTACGTTGGTGGGCTTCATCGGTCCCTCACCAGCCCCAGGGCGAAGCCCGACGCGTACACCGAGCCGGGCTGTACGGTCGGCGCTTCTTCCTCGGCCCGCTCCAGGAGCCATTGCTGCATCAAGGTCTGGTAGGGCACTCCGCGATGGTCGGCGATTCGCCGGATCTTCCGCACCAAGTCCATGTCGATGCGGATCGACAGCAGCTGCTTGACCGGTCCTTTGAGCTTCGTCTTGACTGCCTTGAACTCGTCTAGGTGTTCGGTCAAGGAATGGCTATCCCAGTAGGTCGATTCTTCGGCCACTGTGCTGAACTTCGGTACGCTCTTAGATTTCTTTTTCATGGTCATGCGTGCCTCTCGTAGAGGTCGCGTTCGCTGTCCGTCATGTCCCGAGCCGTGATGATCCTCATGGTTCCCTTGCCCGCATGCGCCCCGATTACCAGCACGTACCGCCCCGCCTCCGTGCGTCCAAGGACCGCGTAGCGGCCGTCCCTCGCCTTGCGAAAGTGCGAACTTCGGTCGAGGCAGACCTGACCCACTTCCTCAGGCTGGAGGCCGTGTTTGGTCCGGACTTTGTCCTCGATTTCCGGAGTCCAGACGATCTCCTGGAGCCTCACGACGCCCCGCCATTAGTAGTATATACGGCGTAGCTACCCATGTCAATATGGGACCCTCTCCCACTAATACGATTGACCCCCTCATTTGGTTCCATCGATTCCCGATTCGTCCTCAAGAATTGGGCATGCGTTGTCTGCGGAATCGTTTGGCAAGGCGGGCGCGGTCTATCGCGTTTATGCCGCGCGGACAAGGACGGCGCGCTTCGCGCGCCAAAAGAGGAACGCCCCGGCCGCGGTGGGAGCCAGCACGCCCACCGCCATCTTGGCCTCGAAGACCAGCGGGTTGGCGACGTCCGCGGTGGGGATGAAGGCCAGCACGATGGTGGCCGTCGAGGCCGTCAGGCCCAGCCAGCCGGCGGCCCGGGCCAGAGCCCCGGCCTCGTCGAGGCGGGCCAGGGCCAGGAACATATAAAGGAAGGGGATCATCTGGAGGACCACCGAGGCCTTGAGCAGCACCTGATAGGCCTCGGCCACCGACGAGCCGGTCATCGAGACGGCCGTGAAAAGGCCGCACAGGACGGCGCACAAGCCTAGCGCCACGTGAGGGGTCTGCCAGACCGGATGGACTTTCCCCAAGGCCGGCGGCAGGGCCGAATCGAGGCCGGCCGCGAAGGGGATGCGCGAGGAGCCGGCGAACCAGGCGCTGGCCGAGCCCCCGATGGCCACGCCCATCACCACCGCGATGGGAGCGACCAGCCAGCCCACCCCGGCGTCCGCGGCGCCCACGCTCAAGGCCTGCATGATGCCCTGGATGACGCCGATCTTCCCGATGGGGACCAAGGCCAGGATGGCCCAGGTGACCAGGGCGTAGGAGACGAGGCTGACTATGCCGGCCGTGAAGATGGCGGGCTTCATGTCGCGCGCGGGGTTCTGGATCTCGTCGCCCATCGCCGAGGCCAGCTCGATGCCGATGAAGGCGTTGCACATCACGCTGAAGCTCGTGGCCATCTCCCAGCTGGCGCCGGCGAAGAGGGGCGCATGCTGGATGGAGCCCTTCCACCAGGCGACCGCGGCCGCGAGCAGGACCAGGCCGCCGCTCAGCGCCGCGCTGAGGCCGCCGATGTTCTGGATCCACTTGCCGAAGGCCAGGCCCCTGATGTTCAAGAGCGCCATGAAGATGAGCCAGCCGAAGGCCACGCCGCCCACGAAGAGGCGCGAATCCACCAGGCCCGCCGAGGCGGGACCGCCGCCGTAGGCGACGATGCCGGCCATATAGAGGAGCAGGACGGGCACATAGAAGAGGTTGTTCGTCCAATAGCACCAACCGGCGAGAAACCCGTGGCCGTCGCCGAACTCGCGGCGGGTCCACAGGTAGATGCCGCCCGTGCCGGGGTGCTTCTTGCTCAGAGCCAAGACGGCCACAGCCTCGGGGACGAAGAAGGTGAGGAAGGCCAGCACCCAGAGCAGGACCGAGACCTGCCCGTACACCGCCGTGGGCGGGACGCCGTTTATGTTGACGACGGCGACGATGTTGAGGAGGATGAGGTCGAAGCGGCCCAGCGCGCGCGCCACGCGCGGCGGAGCGCCCGCTTCGCCGTCAGAAGACCGGCACGATGGTTTCAAGGGCCTCCGGGGCGGTCGAGAAGTTTGTGCAACAATCGCGCCAACGCGAGCGGCCGGGAAGCGTCCAGAGTGGCAACTTCGTTGCCTAGAAGAGATCATGAAGCTTTCACCGAAATACGGAAATCCAGATGCGGATATGCGCTTCCTCTTCCTGAGCCCCGCCTCGCGCTACGCCTTGCTGGGGCTGCGCGTCCTGGCTTTGGCGGCGGGACGTCCGCGGCCGGCCGACGAAGTGGCGCGCAAGGGCGGACTGCCCGCCAACACGCTGTCGAAGATCTTCCAGCGCCTGGCGCGCCGCGGGCTTCTCCGCGCCGAGCGCGGCCCCGGCGGCGGCTATAGCTTGGCCAAGCCGGCCGCGGAGACCACGGCCGCCGATATCCTCCGTGCGGTGCAGGACATAGTCCCGGGCGGGCACCACTGCCTTTTGAACAACCGCCTCTGCGGGAAGCAGGGCTTCTGCCCGGTCCACCAGGTCATCATCCGGGCGGACAGGATCGTCATCGCGGGCTTCGAGGCCCTGACTTTGGAGCACCTCGCCGATAGCGAGGGCTGGACGTGAGGAGAGTGCTATGAAACAGTTATGGGTCGTGGCGTTGGCGGCGCTGGTCTGGGCGCCGGCTCGGGCCGAGACGGCGGGCGCCCCGGAGTCGTCGACCAAGATCTCGGACCTTTACCCCAACGACATGGGGCCGGCGGAGCTCGACGTGTCGGAGTATCCCAAGCCTGTCCGGGAGGGCTACAAGCTCACCGTGTTCAAGTGCGGCGCCTGCCACACCCCGGCGCGGCCGCTCAACTCCCAGTTCCTCGAGCTTTCGGCCGCGGAGGAGGCCCAGTTCAAGAAGGACAACCCCGAAATCCACAAGGACAAGCGCCTGGTCCACATCGAGGACAAGCTCTGGAACCGCTACGTGAAACGGATGATGTCGAAGCCCGGCTGCCCGGTCAAGGGCGACGACGGCAAGAAGATCTGGGAGTTCCTGGTCCATGATTCCAAGGTCCGGAAGACCGGCGCCAACGCCAAAGAGTGGGCACGGCACCGCACGAAGCTCTTGACCGACTTCAAGAAGAACAACCCGGACAGCTACAAGAAGCTCTTCGGCGACGAAGCGCCTCCCAAGGAGATCAAGCGATGAACAAGAACACCAAGGCGTTGTCTCTGACCGCGGCCGCGGCGCTGACCGTCTTCGCGCTGGCACAGGTTCCTGGCAAGGGAGTGCTGGCCCAGTTCGGCGGCGGCCTGCCCGCGGGACTGGAGGCCGTCATCAAGGCCCGGGAGCTCAGCCCCGACGACGTCGAGGCGGCGCTCAAGACCTACGTCCCGCCGGGCAGCTACGACGAGTTCCTGCTTTTCGCCTCCGGCGGACAGGCGGGCAACATCGAGGTGCTCGGCGTGCCGTCGATGCGCCTCATCAAGAACATCGCGGTCTTCTCCAAGGACTCCTGGCAGGGCTATGGGATCGGCGACGACGACTCCAAACGCCTCTTCAAGCAGGGCATGGCGGCCGGCAAGCTCCAGGAATGGGGCGACGTCCACCATCCGGCGCTCTCGCTGACCAACGGACAGTATGACGGGCAGTTCCTGTTCGCCAACGACAAGGCCAACGGGCGCATCGGGGTCGTCGACCTGCGCGACTTCAAGACCCGCCAGATCGTCAAGAACCCGCTGATCGCGACCAACCATTGCGGCGCGAAGCTGACCGAGAACAGCGAGTACTACGTCGAGGGCGCCCAGTTCGGCAACCCGATGCCCTTCACGAACTACGCGCCGATGGACAAGTACAAAGAGCTCTACCGCGGATCCGTGACCTTCTGGCCGTTCAACCGGGCGCAAGGGAAGTTGGACCAGACCAAGACGTTCACGCTCGAGCTTCCGCCCTACTACCAGGACCTCGGCGGCATGGGCAAGAAGGTCAGCCACGGCTGGGTCTTCATCAACACGTACAACGCCGAGATGGCCACCCCGGGGGCGCTCGAGGGCAAGCCCGCGATGGAGATCCAGGCCTCCCAGCGCGAGATGGACTACATGCACGTGATCCACTGGAAGAAGGCGGAGGAGCTCTTGGCCGCCGGCAAGCTCAAGGTGAACGTGATCTCGGGCATGCGGGTCATCCCCATCGCGGCCGCGGTCGAGGCCGGCATCCTCTACAACATCCCCGAGCCCAAGAGCCCGCACGGCGCGGACGTCACGCCCGACGGGCGCTTCGTGGTCGTCAGCGGCAAGCTGGACCCGCACGTCACGATCTTCAGCTTCGCGAAGATCCAGAAGGCCATCGCCGATAAGACCTTCGACGGGAAAGACGAGTTCGGTATCCCCATCATCAAGTTCGACGCCGCCGTCGAGGCGCAGGTCGAGCTGGGGCTGGGGCCGCTGCATACCGAGTACGACGACAAGGGCTACGCCTACACCAGCATGTTCCTGGACTCCTCCGTCAATAAGTGGACCCTCGACAAGGGCCCGCGCGGGGAGAAGCCCTGGACCATGGTCGAGTCGCTGCCGGTGCATTACAACACCGGCCACCTGACGGTAGCGGGCGGGGACACGGTCAAGCCGTACGGGAAGTACCTCGTCACCCTCAACAAGTGGTCGCTCGACCGGGCTCTGCCGGTGGGGCCCCTGCATCCGCAGAACCTGCAGCTCATCGACATCAGCGGCGAGACGATGAAGCTCTTGGCCGACGCGCCGGTGGTGGGAGAGCCCCACTACGCCGTGATGGCGCCGGCGAAGCTGTTCAAGCCCTGGAAGGTGTACCCCGAGGTCGGCCTCAACGGCTTGACGCTCAAGAAGAGCCCCACGGCGACCGAACCGGGCCGTGAGCGCATCGTGCGCAACGGCCGCGACGTGCACGTCTTCATGACGGCGATCCGCAGCCGCTTCGTCCCGGACCGCATCGACGTCCGGGAGGGCGACCGCGTCCACCTGCACATCACCAACGTGGACCGGGCGCAGGACGCGACGCACGGCTTCGCGCTCTCGGCGCACAACATCAACCTGTCGTTGGACCCGGGCCTGACGGTGGACGTGGACTTCACGGCGGACCGTTCGGGCGTGTTCCCGTTCTACTGCAGCGAGTTCTGCTCGGCGCTGCACATGGAGATGATGGGCTACTTGACCGTAGCCAAGGCCAAAGCCGCCGGGGCGGGGGGCTGAAATGTCGCTCATGCGGGCGCCGGCGAAAGACTACTCGCGGCGCCGCCTAGCGGCGGCGTTGGGCGTCCTCGCCGGCCTCCTGCTGGCCGTCTCGGCCTTCCTCCCGTACTGGCAGGCGCGGCTCTTCGCGCCCCAGTACCGGGACGGCCTCACGGCGACTATGTACCTGCACCGGGTGGCGGGCGACGTGGACGAGATCGACAACCTGAACCACTACGTGGGGGTCGCCAAGCTCGGCTCGCTCGCGCGCTGGGAGCGGCGCCTGGCCCTGCCCGGGCTGGCGGCGCTCGTGCTCCTGTGCGTGACCGCTTTCCGCCGGGCCTGTCCCGTGCCGTCCGGGGCCAAGGTGGCCGCCGTCGCGTCGTTCCCGCTCGTCTTCTTGGCCGACATGAAGTACTGGATGCACCAGGCCAGCACCGTCCTCGACCCGACGGCGCCCCTGAAGCTCAAACCGTTCGTCATCCCTCTGCTCGGGACCGGCAAGGTCGGGCAGTTCCGCAGCGAGATGGGCCCGATGCCGGGCTTCTACCTGGCCCTTGCGGCCGCCGCCCTGCTGCTGGGCGGCTTGTGGCTGATCCGCTCTCGGCGCCTGAGCGGCGGGGCCGGCCTCGCCGCCGCGCTGGCGTTCGCCTCTCTCGCGCCGGCCGCCTCGGCCCGGCCTTCGCTCCAGCCCCTGCTCGACCGGGCCGTCCCCGGCGAGACGCTCGACCTCGGTTCGGCCTCTTACGCGGGTCCCGCGGTCATAGCCAAGGCGCTGACCGTCAAGGGCTCGGGCGCGCTCATCGACGGCGGCGGGCGCGGCACCGTCCTGACGGTGAGCGCCCCCGGGGTGGTCCTCGAGGGCCTGACCCTGCGCGGCTCGGGGGAAAGCCTGCTGGCCGAGGACAGCGGCCTCAAGGTCTCCACGGCCGGAGTGACGGCGCGCCGGCTGCGCCTGGAGGACGTGCTCTTCGGCGTCTTCGCCTCCAACGCCGCGGGGTTCGTCTTGGAGGACTCCGTCCTCGTGGGTAAGTCCCTGGAACTCGGGCGGCGCGGCGACCTCGTCCGGGTCTGGAACAGCGACCGGGTGCGCCTGTCAGGCAACCGGCTCGAGGGCGGACGGGACATGGTCCTGTGGTTCTCCACCGGCTCGGTCGTGGAGCGCAACGAGGCCTTCGGCGGCCGCTACGGGCTGCACTTCATGTACACCAACGGCGCGCGGGTGACGGAGAACGTCTTCCGCGACAACTCGGTGGGGCTCTACGTGATGTATTCCAGCGGCCTGGTCCTCGAGCGCAACCGCTTCGAGCGCCACCGCGGCCCCAGCGGCGTGGGCCTGGGCCTCAAGGAATCCGACTCCCTGACCGTGCGCGACAACGCCTTCCGCGACAACCGTCAGGCCGTCTTCGTCGACCAGTCTCCTCTGGTCGCGACGAACAGGAACCTCTTCGAGGGGAACGCGTTCTCCTACAACGACGTCGGAGTGGCGCTGATGCCCGGGGTTCGGGGGAACGCGTTCACGGCCAACTCCTTCATCGAAAACCTCCAGCAGATATCGGTCCGCGGGGGCGGGACCCTCGCCGGCAACGACTGGGCGGGCAACTACTGGAGCGACTACGCGGGCTACGGGCGGGAAGGGCGCGGCACCGTCCCTTACCGGGCCGAACGTCTGGTCGAACGCCTGGCCGACTCTCGCCCGGCGCTGCGCTTCTTCCTCTATACGCCGGCGGCGCAGGCCCTGGAGCTTGCGGCACGGACCTTCCCGCTCTTCAAGCCCAAGCCGCTCATGACCGACGAGACGCCGCTTCTGCAGGCGCCGGCGCGCGCCGGGCTGCCGGCCGGCCCGCGGCCGGCATTGGTGCTGGCCGCGCTCTGGCTCCCCGTGGGCCTCCTGCCGGCCTCCGCGGCGGCTCTGGCGCTCGGCCTCCGCCGGCGGCGCCTCGCGGCTCCGGTCCGAGCGTCCGCCGCCGCCGCCGGCCCCGTGGTCGTGGGGGAGGAGTTGGCCAAGTCTTTCGGGGGCCGGACGCTCTTTTCGGGGCTGTCCTTCTCCGCCTTGCCCGGCGAATGCCTGGTGCTGTGGGGCTCCAACGGCGCGGGCAAGAGCACCCTCCTGCGCTGCCTGCTCGGGCTTGAATCGTGCACGGGGGCGCTGCGAGTGGCCGGGGTCGATGTGAGCTCAGACCCCGCCAAGGCTCGGGAGCGCGTCGGCTACCTATCCCAGGAATACGCCGGCTACGACTGGACGGTGCGTCAGGCGATGGAGTTCGTCTGCGACGTGCGGGGGGTGCCGACGGCAGGTATCTCGGACGTGCTGGCCCGCTGCGGGCTCGCCGGTGAGGAGGCGAAGGCCGCGCCCGCGCTCTCAGGCGGCATGAAGCAGAAGCTTGCGCTGGCGCTCGCCTTGGTCGGCGACCCCGCCATCTTGGTGTTAGACGAGCCGACCTCGAGCCTCGACCTCAAGAGCCGGCGTGAGCTGACCGCCATCCTGAGCCTCCTCAAGGGCACCCGGACGATCATCATGACCAGCCACCATCTCGACGAGGTCTCGGCTCTGGCCGACCGGGTTCTCTGGCTGGAGGCGGACCAGCCGGCTCGCATGATGCGGCCCGCGGCTTTCCTGTCCGCCGTGAGCCGCGAGGCGGCGCAGTGACCCGCGGGGCGACGGTCCTGGCGGCCAAGGAGTTCCGCGAGGCGGCCTCCAGCCGCTGGCTGCTCTCCTTCCTGGCGGCGTTCTGCGGCTTAGGCGCGTTGCTCGCTGTCCTGGGCTCCTGGACGAGCCCCTTGGGCGGCGCGGGCTTCGGCCGCACGTCGGCGGCTCTCCTCAACCTCGTCCTGCTCATCGTTCCCCTGATGGGGCTGGTGGCCGGGGGCCTCGCCTTCGCGCTGGAGCGCGAGCGCCGCACCCTCGAGTTCCTGCTCTCCTTGCCGCTCCGGCCGGCCGACGTCTTTTGGGGGAAGTTCGCCGGCGCCGCCGCGGCGCTCTTCGTCGCCCTGGCCGGCGCCTTCGCCGTCCTCGGCGTATTCCTCGCGCTGCGCGGGGGCCTCCGGGACGCCGGGGTCTACGGCGCCTTCTTCTTGGTCACGCTCCTGCTCGCACTCACCAGCCTGGCCGTCGGCATGCTGGCGGCGGCGCGTTCGCGGCGGGTCGCCGGGGCCCTGGGCGCCGCGCTCGGCGCCTGGCTGGCGCTCGTGTTCGGGGGGGACCTGGGCCTGCTGGGATCCGCGCTGGCGGTGCGCCTGCCGCCGGCCGCGTTGTTGGCCGCGGCCTGGCTCAACCCGCTCTCGCTCTACCGCCTGCTCGCCCTCGAAGCGCTGGCCTGCGACCTCGACGTGCTGGGGCCCGCGGGGCTCTGCGCGCGCGACGCGCTGGGCGCGTGGCTCAAGCCCGCGGCGGCGGCCGGCCTCTTCGCCTGGCTGGGGGGCTCGCTTGGCGCGGCGTGGACGCTCTTCCGGCGGGACCCGCTCCGGAGGGGGGCATGAGGCGCCTGCTCGCTCTGTTCTTGCTGGTCGCCTGCGCCGGCCCGAAGCCCGGCCAGCCGCCGGAGATCGTCTTCGGCCGCCACGAATGCGCGCGCTGCGGGATGATCGTCAGCGAGGAGCGCTATGCGGCGGGATTTGTCGGAGACGACGGCGAGCCGGTCGCCTTCGACGACTTGGGCGAGCTGTTGGCGCTGCTCGATGCGGAGCCCGGCCTCCGGGCGCGCGCCTGGGCGCGGGATTTGAACGGCCGCGGCTGGCTGCGCCTGTCGGAGGCCGACGTCGTCCAGGTCCCCGCCCTGGCGACCCCGATGGGGACCGGCTGGGCCGCGTTTGCGACTAGGGAGCAGGCCGACGCCTTCGTCTCCGCGCGGGCGCGCCGATGAGCTTCACCTGCCCTCTCACGGCGGCCGCGCCGCGCTTCTCGCCGCCGCTCCGGCATTTCGCGTTGGCGGCGGCTTCCTTCTGGGCCTTCGCCGCGGCCCTCTTCGCCGGCCGGAACGCGCTGATGGGCTTCGGGCTCGACGCGCGCTGGGCGCTCGGAGCCACGCACCTGCTGACCCTGGGATTTCTCTCGGTCACCATGCTCGGGGCCATGTCGCAGATGCTCCCCGCGCATGGCGGCGCGGCCCTGCGCCGGCCTTGGGCGCCGGCGCTAGGGCTGTGGCTGCTCGCCGCCGGGCTGGCGGTCTTCGTCGCCGAGCTTTGGCTCGGCGCGCGCGTCTACTGGCGCGGCCCCGCGCTCGCCGCCGCGGCGCTGGCCTGCTACCTTTCGTCCTACGTCCCGACGCTGCTCGCCTCCCCTGAGCTGCCGTTCACTGAGAAGCACTTCGCCGCCGCGCTGGCGTTTTTGGTCTCCTTGGCCGGGGTGGGCGTCCTGCTGGCCGTCGACCGGTCTCGCGGCGCGCTCCTCCCCGCGCCGGACCACGCGCTCATCGCGCACGTCCACCTGGCCTTGGTCGGCTGGGTGTCGCTCGCCATCATCGGCGCCTCCTACCGCCTGTTCCATCCTGTCGCCCTCTCGCGCGGGGCCAACAGGCTTCCGAGCCAGGCGGCGTTCGCTCTCCTGGCCGCGGGGACGGCGGGTCTGGCGGCCGACGCTCTTTTGGGGGGCAACCGCTGGCCGCGCGTCTGGGCGCTGACGCTCGCGGCGGGCTACGCATGCTACCTGACGCAGTTGCGTTCGCTGGCGAAGGCCAAGCTCAGGCTGGATCCCCCCATGGCGTTCACTCTCGTCGGGATATTGGGAGGCATCGTCTGGGCCGGTCTCGGGTTGGCGCTGGCGTTCGGGCTCCTCGAAGACCGCTGGGAGGCCCGCGCGGCCTACGGCCTGTGCGCGCTTCTGGGATGGGCGACGCCGTGGGTGCTCGGCCAGGCGCATAAGATATTTCCCTTCCTCGTCTGGCGCTCCGTGTACGCCGAGAGCGTCGACGGGCCGTCCTTCGACGCGCTCGGGCGCCCGGCTTTGGCGTGGACGGCGCTCGCCACGCTGGCCCTGGGCTGGCCGTTGTGCGTCGCGGGCTTGCTTCGGGAGTGCCAGCCCGCCCTCACGGCCGGCCTGTCGTTGGTCCTCGCCTGCGCCACCGCCTACGCCCTCCAGAGCGCCCTGTGGCTCTCCCACCTGCCATGGCCCCGCTTCTCGGAGTCCTGATCGCGGCGCTGGCCGCCTCCCCGGCGCGGGCCTCCTGCGGCGCCTCCTCCTGCGAGCTGGAGGCCTCGGGCGCCGTCCCGCGCGCGGCCCGGTCGGTGCGCCTGGGCTACGAGTTCGAGTTCGCGCCCCAAGACCGGCGCTGGGCCGGCCGGGGAGCGGCGCCCTCCGGCGTGAAGGGGGGGCACCACGACGAGGTCTACTCGACGACGCGGGTCCACCGGCTGAGCGCGGCGGTGGGGCTGACGCGGGACTGGAGCGTGTCGGCGCAGTTGCCGCTCATCGACCGCGCGCACGGCCACATCCATAACCACCGCGGGGGCCGGGTCCCCGAGGCCTGGTCCGTATCGGGGCTGGGCGACGCGCTGTTGGAGGCGCGCTATGCCTTCTGGCGCTCGCCGCGGGGCGCGGCGCTGTCTTTGGCCGCTGGGACCGAGCTGCCGACCGGCCGCGACGGCGCCGTCAACGCGGCCGGGGCCCCGGCCGAGGCCGGGGTGCTGCCCGGCAGCGGATCCTATGACGCGACTCTGAGCATCGTCTGGCAGCGTCCCGTCGGGCGCGGGGGCCTGTTCGCCAGCGCGACGCGGCGCTTCAACGGTCCCGGGGAGAAGGGCTATCGCCTGGGCGACGTGACGATGCTCCACGCGGGAGGGAGCCTCCCTCCGGCGCGCCGCCTGAGCGCCATGCTCCAGGCCAACGTCGTCCTGCGCGCGCGAGATTTTGGGGGCGCGACGCGCGAGGAGACCGCCAACACCGGCGGCGAGGCGCTGTTGGTCTCCCCGGGCCTCGAGTTCGCGCCGCGCGGCTCCTGGACGTTCTCGGCGGCGGTCCAGCTCCCGATCTATCAGCGCGTCAATGGCTTCCAGATCGTCTCCGGCTACGCCCTGCGCACGGGCTTCGGCTACCGATTCTCCTACTGAGAGCGGTCCGCCCGGAGGAAAGAGTGTTGCAACTCTTAATCCCGACAGTTTCATCCGGATATGGAGGATGCGATGGGAATGGCGAGCGTACGCGACTTCTTCGAGGCGGACCACGACAGGCTAGACGCGCTGTTCATCGAGTTTCAGACCTTAAAGCGCAAGGACTACCCGGCCGCCAAGGAGAACTTCAAGCTGTTCCTCAAGGGCCTGACGCGCCACATCGTCTGGGAGGAGGACGTGCTCTTCCCGCTCTTCGAGGAGAAGACCGGGATGCAAGGGATGGGTCCCACCGCGGTCATGCGCCAGGAGCACCGCGTCATCAAGGGGCACCTCGACGCCCTCCACGAGAAGGTGCGCGCCGCCGACCCGGAGAGCGACGACGAGGAGAACGCCCTGCTGCACGTCCTCAAGGACCACAACATGAAGGAGGAGGAGATCCTCTATCCCGCCATCGACCAGAGCCTCGAGGCCGGCGAGCTCGAGAAGGTCGAGAAGGCGATGGCCGCCATCCCCGAGGAGCGCTACGCCTGCTGCTGCCATGCGCACCCCGGCTGAGGGGACGCTGAGGGCGGTTCTAGCGGCGGCGGTTTCGGCGGCTCTGGCCGCCGGCGCGAGCGCCGAGGGAGGGCCGGCCAAAGAGCTGTCGTTCGGCGGCCAGCTGCGCTCGCAGTACGAGGCGACGAATCTCGAGGCCTACACCTCCGTTCCCACGCGGCGGGGGAAGGACTCGCTGTCCTTGCGCACGCGGCTGTGGATGCAGGCGAAGCCCGCCGCGGGGATGACGGCCTACATCCAGCTCCAGGATTCGCGCGTCGCCGGTCAGGAGACGAGCGTCGCGGCCAACGACAACCTGACCGACCTGCACCAGGGCCACCTCACGGTGGCGGACCTGTTCGGGCGGCCGGTGGACCTGACGGTGGGCCGCATGGAGCTCAAATACGGCGACCAGCGCCTCATAAGCCCCCTGGATTGGTCGGTCGTGGGGCGGTCCTGGGACGGCCTGCTCCTGCGGGTCCGCCTGCCGTCCTCGACGGTGGACGCGTTCCTCACGAACGTCAAGGAGGCCTCAAGCGCGCGGCGCGACCAGAACTTCTGGGGCCTCTACGGGTCCTGCAGGGCGGTGGCCGACCACGAGCTCGACGCCTATCTGCTCGGCCGCGACTTCGGCAACGAGGGCCAGGTCTCGGAGGTCCGGGCCGACAAGGGGAACCTCTCGGACCGAACGTTGGGGGCCCGCGCCAAGGGCAAGGCCGGGGCGGCGGACTACTCGGCCGAGGCGGCGTGGCAGTTCGGCCGCAAGGCGGGGATGCCGGTCCGGGCCTGGGCGGGGGCGCTGACGGGCGGTTGGACCTTCGATGCCCGCTGGAAGCCCCGCCTCGGGGCGGAGTACGACTACGCCTCGGGCGACACGAACCCCGCCGACGACAAGGTCCAGACCTTTGACCCGCTGTTTCCGTTCGGGCACGCCCTGCAAGGCTACCAGGACGCCTTCTCGTGGAAGAACGGCCACGCGCTCAAGCTCTCGGTGTCGGGGACGCCGGCTCCGGGCACGACGTTGGCGCTCGACTACCACTACTTCCGCACCGCGCAGGCCAAGGACGCCTGGTACAACGCCGGCATGGCCGCCATCGCGCGCGACAACGCCGGCCTCTCGGGCAACGAGGTCGGCCACGAGTTGGACCTCCACATGAGGACTCAGGTGCGGGGCGCGCTCAAGCTCTGGTTCGGGGTCTCGCGCTTCTTCGCCTCGAGCTTCGTGCGGGCGAAGGCGGGCGGGAAAGCCCGGGACTGGGCGTTCCTGCAGGCGACGCTGGACTTCTAGGGCAAGGAGAGGACCATGGACGACAAGCTCTCGCGCAAGGATTTCCTAAAGGGCGCCGGGACCGCGGCGGCCGCGGCGGGCTTCCACGCGCTCTATCCCGGGGAGTTCGTCTCGGCGCAGGACCTTCCGCGCGGCGGCCCCCTGCGCCGGGAGCTCCTGGCGCAGTGCCCCTACTGCGGCGTGGGCTGCGGGACTGTCATCCAGGTCGAGGGCGACACCATCGTCGGGATGGTGCCCGACAAGGAACATCCGACCAACAAGGGCGTGCAGTGCATCAAGGGGCTCAACGCCAACGAGCCCATCTATAAGGACAGGCTGGAGTACTGTCTGGTGCGCAAGGACATGTCGGACCCCCTGCGCGGCCATGTCTCGGAGACCAAGGGCCGGTTCGACGACTCGGTATTCCGGCGGGTCACCTACGAGGAGGCCGAGCACATCGTCGCCGAGCGCACGGCCGAGATCATCAAGGCCAAGGGCGGCAACGCCGTGGCCTTGAACGGCTCGGGCCAACTCACGATGGAAGCGCAGTGGATCGAAAACGTGCTGATGAAGGGCGTCATCGGCTCGAACTCGATCGAGGCCAACGCGCGCATGTGCATGACCTCGGCCGCGACGGGGTATTTCCACTCCTACGGCTCGGACACCCCGCCCACCTCCTACGACGACATCGAACTGGCGGACTTCATCACCTTCTGGGGCCACAACGCGCGAGAGGCGCATCCCATCCTTTACTGGCGCGTGGCCGACCACAAGCGTCTGAAAGGCATCCCCACCCTCGTCTCCGACCCGCGCCGCACGGGCTCGGTGCAGGGCTTAGAAGACATCAACCCGCGCGACTCCCACCACTTCGCCACGCTAAACGGCGACATCTCGTATCTCAACGCCATCGCGTACGTCGTGCTGACCAAGCACCCCGAGGCGGTGATGCCCGACGCCTGGCTCGACCGGTATACGACGGGCTGGCGCGAGTACGTGGAGGGCGTCAAGGCCCGCTACTCGCCGGCGCAGGTAATCGAGCGTCTCAAGGTGGTCGACCGGAGCCGGGTCACCGTAGAGCAGATCGAGGCCGTCGGAAAGGCCTGGGCGGAGGCCTCGCTTAAGGGCCGCAAGAAGGGGAAGGGCGGCGTCCTCACGTTCTGGGGCATCGGCTACAACCAGATGCTCCACGGGCAGCACAACACCATCAGCATCATCAACCTCCATCTCTTGACCGGAAACGTCGGGCGGCCTGGCTGCGGCACGCATTCCCAGACCGGGCAGCCCAATGCGATGTCGGAGCGGCTCATGGGCGGCCTGACGGGGCGACTCCCCTTCAATAAGGGTCTCGACCACGAGCTCTGGCGCAAGCATATCAACGACGCCTGGCGTCTGCCGGCGGGGCGCCTGGACCTCACCTTCAAGCACAAGCCCACGATGGTCATCCCGCTCATGGAGCGGGCCTTGAAGGGCGACCTGGACGCGATGTTCTGGATCTATACCACCCACATCCACATGCCGGACTTGAACACCCTCGTGCGCCCCGCGCTGACAAAGATGTTCGTCGTCGTGCAGGAGATCTACCGCCACGCGCCCAACAACCTCTACGCCGACGTCATCTTCCCGGCGATGACCTGGGGGGAGTGGACGGGGGGGGTCTACATCCAGTCCGAGCGCCGCCTCTACGTCAACGACGGCGTCAGCGTCGCGCGAAACGAGAAGGGCCAGCCGCTCGTCGAGGCCCTCCCCGACATGGACCTGGCCATCGACAAGGCCAAGTCGGTGGGCAAGCTGCTCGGCCTCGACGTCGAGAAGATCTTCCCCTACAAGAAGAAGCTCAAGAACAAATACGGCCAGAAGTTCTACGACCCCGAGGAAGTGTTCCGGGACATCGTGAAGGCCTCCAAGGGTTCCGACGCCGACCTCTCCGGCATGCTCGAGGTGGAGAAACGAGACGGGATCGGGCTCTACGAGCAGCTCCGCCGCCTGAGAGGCCTTCAGTGGCCCGCCGGCACCTATGAGTCGGCCAAGGCCGGGGGCACGCCGCGGCGCTATATGGGACAGGAGAAGTGGGCCGGAAAACCCTACGGGGAGTTCGCCCTGCCGGGCGGGAGGGCCAGGTTCAAGCTCTGCGAGCAGGACTATGCGCGCCTCAAGGAGATCACGGGCAAGCTCATGAGCTTCGGCGAGGGGGTGGGCCTCAAGGTGCGCGAGGGGGCGACCAACAAGGAGATCCTGGCCGCCGCCGAGGAACAGACCTTCATGATGGACAACATGGACCTGCTGATTGCCGCGCGCGACAACGCGCTGATGCCGGAATTGCCGGACCTGGAGTTCTATGACGATGCGACGAAGGGCTTGGCGGAAGCGACGCGCGAGAACAAGTACCCGATGTGGCTGGGGCTGGGAATCGTCTACGAGCACTTTCACAGCGCCAAGACCATCCAGGGCGCGACCACCAAGCGCCTCGTGCCCGAACAGTACGTCGAGGTCAACGACGTCGACGCCCATCGCTACGGGCTCGAGGACGGCGAGCGGGTGCGCATCGTGACGCGCCGCGGCTCCTACGAGGCGCGCGTCTCGATCGGCACCGGCTCGATGGTGAAGCCCGCCCGCACCGAGGTCCCGCCGGGGTACATGTTCAGCCCCTGGAACCTCTCGATCGCCGACAGCGCGGAACCGGAGAAGAACCGCTGGCTCGTCAACGCGGTCAGCCACCGCGCCTGGGACCCGGTGTCGGGACAGGCCGACTACAAGAAGATCGCCGCGCGCCTCGAGAAGATCGTCTAGGGAGAACATGGAGCTCAGCCGGCGGGACCTGCTCATCAACGCGGCGGCCGCGGCGGCGGCCCTGGCCGGCGCGGGCGTGATGGCGCGCCCGGCCGCCGCGCCCGCCCGGGCCGTCCGGCCTCCGGGGGCGCGGGCCGAGGCCGAATTTCTGGCCTTGTGCATCCGTTGCGCGCGCTGCAACGACGCCTGCCCCAACCAGGCCATCCAGACCTTCACCAAGGAGTCGGGGCGTCGCTTCTCGATGACCCCGGGGAGGGGGGAGGAGGGCACCCCCGTCATCTTCCCCCGCCTGCAGGCCTGCAACCTGTGCCAGAGCGACCCCGGGGACGTCTTGCGTTGCGGCGAGGCCTGCCCGACGGGGGCGCTCAAGCTCATCAAGAAGGAGCCGGCGGCCGTCCAAGAGCATGTCGCCATGGGCACGGCGGTCGTGGACAAGAACTTGTGCTTCTCCTACACCACGGCCTGCTGCGGCGTCTGCATCCGCGCCTGCCCGTTCCCTGGCAAGGCTCTCAAGGCCGGGATGCACGAGCAACCGATGGTGGACCCCGAGTACTGCGTGGGCTGCGGGCTCTGCGAGCGGGTCTGCGTACGCTATCCGCAGGCCATCACCATCAAGGCGGGGAGAGTGACCGCGTGAAGTATTGGTGGGCGCGCCGTGCCGTCCAGCTCGCGATCCTGGGCGCCATCTTGATGGCGCCCGTCGTGGCCCGCTACGAGCATTACATGTCGGCGCGCTCCTACGAGAAGATGGAGAAGTCATTCGAGGGCAAGGCCGTCGGGCGCTGGCTCAAGACGGCCGAGGCGGGACTAGGCCTGGGCCTTAGGTGGGAGGAGGGCGGGGTCGAAGGCCGCCGCCCCCGCAAACGGCTCATCGCGCGCGCACGCCACCTCTACGGCTCGGCCTGGTCGGCGCGTGTCTTCGGCGTCTCGCTGACGGACCTCCTCGCCGGGGCGGAGAGCGCGGCCTCCTCGCGCGGCCTGCGGACGGCCCTCCTGACCGGGCTGGCCGTCCCGCTGCTGGCGACCTTGCTGCTGGGGCGGGTCTACTGCGCCTGGGTCTGCCCGATGGGCCTCCTGTCGGCGTTGGCGCGGCAGCTCAGGAAGCTCCTCGTCTTCCTCGAGCTCAAGCCGCTGTCGGTGGAGCTCTCGCGGGCCGACAAGTACGCGGTGCTGGCCATGGGCTTGCTGGCGGCGCTCCTCACGGGGCTGCCGCTGCTGCACCACCTCTATCCGCCCGCCCTGGTCGGCAGGGAGTCGCACGCGCTCTTCCAGGCCTGGTTCGACCGGGCCGAGGCCGACCTCTTCGGGGTCCCTTGGCAGGCGCTCGGGGCGGGGACGCTTTTCCTGGGGCTCCTGGTCATCCTCGAAGCGGCCGTGGCGCCGGGTTTCTGGTGCCGCGCGCTCTGCCCCGGCGGGGCGCTCTACTCCCTCCTGGGGCGCTTCCGACTGGTGCGCGTCGCGCGCGTCAAGGCGGCCTGCATCGACTGCCTGCTCTGCGACAAGGTCTGCCCGATGGGACTGAGTCCCATGACCGACCGGACGGGCATGGAGTGCGACAACTGCTTGGCCTGTCTCGACGCCTGCCCGACCGATGCGCTCAAGGTCCGCGTCTCGGCGAAGGCCGTCGCGCCGCTGGCGGCGCTCATCCTCATGGCCGCGCCCGCCGCCGCGCACCACATCCTGGGCATCCCGCACTACGCCTACGAGAAGGAATGGCCCCAGGCCCCCGTCCTCAAGCTCGTCGAGAAGGTCGGGGAATGGGAGATCCAGCTCACCGGGTATCCCGGACGTCCCAAGCCCGGCGTGCGCGCCGACGTGACGGTCTACGCCTGGGAGCCGGAGAGCGGGCGGGTCTATGAAGGGGAGATGCGCCTCGAGGCCGCCGAGGTCCGCGCGCTGGCGGGCCCGCGCACCTTCTACGGCCCGGAGCTGAGCCGCCCAAACGGGACCCTCCAGAAGTTCGCCCTCGTCTATCCGCGCGACGGCAACTACGAGCTCACCTTGCATCTGAGAGCGGGAGGGGTCGCCTCCACCCTGCGCTTTCCCATCGTCGTCGGCGACCCGCCGAGCCCGTGGAAGGGCTTGGGGCTCGGGGCCGGCGCCTTCGGCCTGTTCTTCGTCGTGGTCCGCGCGGTCCGCATCAAGAAGGCGCGCCGGGAGGCCCGCGGTGTCGCTTAAGCCGCGCTGGGCGCTCGCGCTGCCTTGGGCCACCCTAGCGCTCCTGCTGGCCCTCGTCGCCCTCGACTGGGCGCGCCAAGGCGGAGAAGTCTCCGGCACGGCGGTCGACCCCATGTGCGCGATGGAGGTGCGGCGCGGCGTCGAGGCGCGCTCCGAGTTCGGCGGCCGGACGTTCTACTTCTGTTCGTCGTCCTGCAAGGCGGAGTTCGACAAGGACCCCGCGGCGCTAGCGCCGGCGGCGCCCGCCGCCCCGGAGGAGCACACGATGCGCGGCCTGCCGACCTGGATGTTCCAGGCCGGGGTGGCCTTCGTCATCGTGCTCTCCTTCGGCCTTTTCGAGCTGGCCGGCCGCCGGGGCGGAGGGGGGGCGCTCGCCTCTCGCTTCGACCTCACCGAGCTTCCCGGCGTGCGCGCGGCCCTCAAGTCCCGGGTGCTCCTTGAAACCTCCCGCGCCTTGATGGCGAGTGCCTTCGTCGGCATCATCGTCGCCGGGCTCTTCGGGGACCAGAGCCCGGCGATGAACATCGCCCCGCTCCTGACCTGGACCGTGTGGTGGGCGGGCCTCATCTTCCTCATCCTCTTCGCCGGGAAGGCCTGGTGCACGGTCTGCCCTTGGGACGCGCTGGCCGGTTGGGCGGCTGGGGGGCGGGGCTTGGACCTCCCCTGGCCGCGCTGGGCGCGCAGCATCTGGCCGGCCGTGGCGCTGTTTTTGGCGCTGACCTGGGTGGAGCTCGGGGCGGGCGTCACGCTCATCCCGCGCGCGACGGCCTGGGTGGCGCTGGCCATGCTCGCGATGGCGGCCGGCTCCGCTTTCCTCTTCGAGAGGAAGTCGTTCTGCCGTTACGGCTGCCTGGTCGGGCGGGTCTCGGGGCTCTATGCGATGTTCTCGAGCGTCGAGGCGCGGGCGAAGGACGCCGCCGTCTGCGCGTCATGCCGGACGCAGGACTGCTACAGGGGCAGCGACAAGGGCGCCGGCTGCCCGACCTTCGAGTTCCCCCGGACGATGACGCTCAACACCTACTGCACGCTCTGCGCGGAGTGCTTCAAGACCTGTCCGCACGACAACATGGCCCTACGCCTGCGGCCCTGGGGCGCGGACCTCGCCGTCGAAGGAAAGCCCCGGGCCGACGAGGCCTGGCTGGCGCTCGTGCTTCTGGCGATGACGGGTTTCCACGGGCTGACGATGACGCCCGCCTGGCCGGCCTGGGTGTCGGGCCTCGAGGGCGCATGGGGCGTCGGCTACCGGACGGCCTTCAGCGTCCTGATGACCTTGATGCTCGGCCTGCCGGCGGCGCTCTACGCCGTCCTCGTCAAAGCCGCGCAGGCGCGGTCGGGGGGGCGTCCCTACGGCGAGCTCTTCGTCCGCTACGCCTACGCGCTCTTGCCCATCGCGCTCTTCTATCACCTGGCCCATAACGCCGAGCATTTCCTGATGGAGGGGCCGAAGCTCGTGCGCCTCGCCTCGGACCCGCTGGGCTGGGGCTGGGACTTGTTGGGCACGGCGGCGTGGCGGCCGGCGCCGCTCATCACGCTGGAAGGGCTGTGGGCCATCCAGCTCCTGCTCGTCATCGTCGGGCACGTCTACAGTCTCTGGGTCACCGACCGCGCGGCCCGGCGCCTCGCCCCCGCCGGCGCGTTTTCGGCCCAGTTGCCGATGCTGGCCTCGACGGTCGCCTTCAGCGTGTTCAGCCTCTGGCTCTTGCGCCAGCCCATGCAGATGCGGGTCTCGGGGATGTGATGAGCGGACCCATCAGCCGCCGGGAATTCTTCGGTTCCGCCGCCCGCGAGGGGGGGCGCTTCGCGCTCGAGCTCCTCGAGGGCTGGGGCGCGGCCGCGGCCGCGTTCGCCAAGCCCAAACGGCGGATCCCGCCGCCGCCGACCGGCTGGGTGCGTCCGCCGAACGCCCTGCCCGAGGCCGACTTCCTCTCCGCCTGCACCAAATGCGGCGACTGCCTCACGGCCTGCCCGCACTACGTGCTGCGCAAGCTCGGCCCCGAGTGCGGGACGGCGCTCCTGGAGACGCCGGTGCTCTTCCCGCGCGAGAACCCCTGCCAGCTCTGCGAGGGAGTCCCCTGCGCCGCGGCCTGCGGCACGGGCGCCTTGCGCAAGCCCGCTCAGGATGAGATGCCGCGCCTGGGCGCGGCGCGCGTGGCGACGGCTCGCTGCTACTCGGCCCAGGGGCAGCCCTGCGACTACTGCGTCACGGCCTGCCCCGAGAAGCCCAAGGCGATGGCCGTCCGGCTCGGCCGCGCCGCGCAGGTCGTCCGCGACGACTGCACCGGCTGCGGCCGCTGCGTCCAGATATGTCCCACCGAAGCCGTCTCTCTCGAGGCCGCGTCATGAAGCCCGCCATCCTCGCCGCGGCCCTCTTCGCCGCCGCCGCCGTGCGCGCCGCTGAGGCGCCGTCCGAGTTCCAGCGCAACGCCGCGCTCTTCCAGAGCAAGTGCTCCAAGTGCCACACGGTGGGCAAGGGCGACCGCGTCGGCCCCGACCTCAAGGGCGTCACGGTGCGGCGCACCAACGAATGGCTGACGTCCTTCATCGCCAAACCCGGCGCGCTGCTGGACTCGGACCCCGAGGCCAAGAAGCTCCTCGAGAGGTTCAGCGGCGTGCGGATGCCGGACGCTGGGCTCTCGCCGGCGCAGACGGCGGGGCTCGTCGCGTACCTCGAGGCCGTTTCGGCGGGGCCCTCCGGCCCCGAGGAGGATGCGGGGCTGGCCGAGGACCCGCCGGAGGCCAAGGTGCGCCTGCCCGACGAAGGGCGGCGCGTCTGGTGGCCCGGCGCCGCCGGGGCGCTGGTCCTCTTGGCGGCGGCGCTCGCGGCCTGGCGCCTGGCGGGGGCGGGGCCGGCGGCGATGCTGGCCCTGCTCGCGGCCGGCGCGGGCTACTGGTCTCTCGGCGGGCGCGCGTACCATCGCCTGTTGGGAGACCAGCGCGGGTACGCGCCCGCGCAGCCGATCGCCTTCTCGCACAAGAAGCACGCCGGCGAGCTGGGCATCGCCTGCCTCAACTGCCATCACGCGGCCGAGAGGAGCGACGTGGCCGGGGTGCCTTCGCTGGAGGTCTGCATGTCCTGCCACGGGGTGGTCAAGAAGGCGGCGGGCGCGCAGGGTCCCTCACCCGAGATCGCGAAGCTCACGGCGGCTTGGGAGTCGCGCGGGGCGGTCGCGTGGAATCGCGTCCACTCGCTGCCTCGCTACGCGCACTTCAGCCACCGCGCCCACGTCGCCGACGGCATCCGCTGCCAGGAGTGCCATGGCCCCGTCGAGACGATGCAGACCCTGCGCCAGGCCGGCTCCTTGTCGATGGGCTGGTGCATCAACTGCCACCGCCGGCCGCCGGCCGAGGCGCCGTCGCATTGGAAGAGGTCCGGAGGGCCGCTCGACTGCGCGGCCTGCCATTGGTGAACCCATGAATGAAGCCCAGACCGACCGCGAAGACGGCATCAAGCGCCGCGAGTTCCTCGAGCTCCTGGGCGCGGCGTTCGCCGCGGCGGGCTGTTCGCCGAGGCGTCCCAAGGAGGCCGTCGTGCCCGCTCTGGCGCTCGCCGAGGGGTCGCTGCCCGGCCGCGCCGACTGGTACGCGTCGACGTGCGGCGCCTGCACGGCGGCCTGCGGCGCGCTCGTCAAGGTCCGCGACGGCCGCCCGATCAAGCTCGAGGGCAATCCCGACCATCCGTTCTCGCGCGGCGGCCTGTGCGCGCGCGGCCAGGCCTCGGTGCTCGATCTCTACGACTCCCGCCGCCTGCGCGGCCCGCGCAAGGGCGACGCGCCCGCGGCGTGGGGCGAGCTCGACGCGGCGGTGATGGACGCGCTCCGCGCGGCCGGCCGCTCCGGGAAGGCGGTGCGGCTGCTCACCGGCACCCCCGCGGGGCCCGCCGAGCGGGCGGCCGCGGCCGCCTTCACGGCGCGCCACGGCGCCCGCCACGTCGTCTACGACCCGGTGTCGCGCTCGGCCGTCCTCGAAGCCCACGCCTTGACCCACGGCCGCCGCGCGCTGCCGCGCTATCACTTCGCGCAGGCCCGCGTCATCGTCTCCATCGCGGCCGACTTCCTGGGCTCCTGGGTGTCGCCGGTCGAGTTCACGCGCGACTGGGCGGCCAACCGCCGTCCGGCCGACGAGTGGGACCTGATGAGCTGGCACGGCCAGTTCGAAGCCATGATGTCGCTGACGGGCGCCAACGCCGACTTGCGCGTGCCGCTCAAACCTTCGGAGGAGCGCGGCGCCGCGGCGCTCTTGGCCGGCCTGGTGGCGGACCGGGTCGGCTGGACGGGGCCGCGCGCGGCGCGCGGCGATGCGCCGCCGCGGGCCGCCAAGGCCCTGCGCGACGCGGCCGACCTCTTGGCCGCCGCCAAGGGCCGAGCGCTCGTCGTCAGCGGGTCCTCCGACGTCGCCGTGCAGGTCCTCGTCAACTGGACCAACCACATGCTCGCCGCCTACGGGGCGACCCTGGAGCTCGCGCGTCCGTCGTTCCAGGCGGAGGGCGACGACGCGTCGCTCCCGCGGCTCGTGTCGGAACTCGAACGCGGCGAGGTGGCGGTCCTGGTGGTCCACGGTGTCAATCCCGCCTACGACAACCCGCACGCCGAGGCGTTTCGCGCCGCCGCGCGCAAGGCGGGCCTGGTGGTGACGCTCTCCGGTCTGCCCGACGAGACCTCCGCGCTGGCGCACTGGTCGGCGCCCGACCACCACGCGCTGGAGTCCTGGGGCGACGCCGAGCCGGGCCTGGGCGTGCGCTCGCTGCGCCAGCCGGCCGTCGCGCCGCTCTACGACACGCGCGCGGCCGCCGAAACCTTGCTCGCCTGGTCGGGGCGTCCCGCCTCGGCCTACGACCATGTCCGGGCGCTGTGGCGCTCGGAGGTCTTTGCGCGCCAGAAGGCGGCCGCGGATTTCGAAGCCTTCTGGAGCGAGGCCCTGCGCCGCGGCGCGGTGACGTCGCCCGAGCCGGGACGCGGCGAGGGGAGCTTCGACGCCGGCGCGCTGACGCGTCTGAGCCCCGAGCCGGCGGCGCCCGAGGCCGCGGCCTTCGAGCCTGTGCCCTACGCGTCGACGATGCTCTATGACGGCCGGCAGGCGGGCAACCCCTGGCTGCAGGAGCTCCCCGACCCCGTGACCAAGGCCTGCTGGGGGAACTGGGCGTCGCTGGCCCCCGAGGACGCGGCGCGGCTCGGCGTCATCGAAGGACGCCTGGTGCGCCTGCGCGCGGGCGCGCTGTCGGCGGTGCTCCCCGCGCACGTGCAGCCGGGACAGGCCCCCGGCAGCGTCGTTGCCGCGCTGGGCTACGGGCGTCCCGCGGCCGGGCCGGTGGCCGCGAACTACCCGCTCGAGAAACTGCTCCCGATCGAACGCGAGGCCGGGGGCGGCGCCGACCTCTACCCGTTCGTCGGGCTGCGGTCGGTATCGGTGGAGGTCCTGCCCGGGATGAGCCTCCTGGCCAAGTCGCAGACTTACGACCACCTGGCCGACCCGCTGACCAAGAAGCGCCGCGAGCACCTGCGCGAGACGACCCTGCAGGAGCTGCTCAGCGACCCCCGCGCGGGCAATCCGCCCGAACCGACGGCCGCGGCCCTGTGGCCCGCGCACGAGTACAAGGGCCGCAAGTGGGCGATGTCGGTGGACCTGTCCTTGTGCACGGGCTGCTCGGCCTGCGTCGTCGCCTGCCAGGCCGAGAACAACGTGCCCGTGGTGGGCAAGGCCGAGGTGCGCAAAGGGCGCGACATGGCGTGGCTGCGCCTCGACCGCTATTACTCGGGGACGCCCGGGGAGGAGGTGTCGGAGTCCGGAGAGGTGGAGACGGCCTTCCAGCCGATGCTCTGCCAGCACTGCGACAACGCCCCCTGCGAGACGGTCTGCCCCGTCCTTGCGACGGTCCACTCGACCGAAGGGCTCAACATGCAGGTCTACAACCGCTGCGTGGGGACGCGCTACTGCGCCAACAACTGTCCCTACAAGGTGCGGCGCTTCAACTGGTTCGACTACGCGCACCAAGACCAGACGCAGAACCTCGCGCTCAACCCGGACGTCACCGTGCGCACGCGCGGAGTGATGGAGAAATGCTCGTTCTGCGTGCAGCGCATCTACGCGGCCTCGTCGGAGGCCAAGTCCGAGGGGCGCGCGCTCAAGGGCTCCCAGGTCCGCCCCGCCTGCGCGCAGAGCTGTCCGGCGCAGGCGATCGTCTTCGGCGACGCCAACGAGGCCGGCGCGCCGCTCGCTGAGGCGCTGGGCGACGCGCGGTCCTTCCGCGTCCTGCCCGAGCTGGGCGTGGGCCCCGGCGTGCACTACCGGACGAAAGTCAGGAACAAGAAGGTCTGATATGAGCGCCACCGCCTGCAAGCTGCGCGAACCGCTGGTCGACGGACACAAGAGCTGCCGCGACGTCAGCGAAGACGTCTGCCGCATCGCCGAGGGGTCCCCCACCCGCCTCTGGTACGCGGGCCTCGCGGCATCGTCGACCGCGCTGGCCGTCGGCGCCTTCTTGGTCTTCCACCAGGTCTGGACCGGCATCGGCGTCTGGGGCCTCAACAAGACCGTGGGGTGGTCGTGGGACATCACGAACTTCGTGTTCTGGGTGGGCATCGGCCACGCGGGGACGCTGATCTCGGCCATCCTGTTCTTGTTCCGACAGAAGTGGCGCACGTCGATCAACCGCTCGGCGGAGGCGATGACGATCTTCGCGGTGATGTGCGCGGGGGTCTTCCCGCTCATCCACATGGGCCGGCCCTGGCTGGCCTACTGGGTGATGCCCTACCCCAACCCGATGGGGCCGCTGTGGGTCAACTTCCGCTCGCCGCTGCTCTGGGACGTGTTCGCCATCAGCACCTACTTCGCGATCTCGGCGGTGTTCTGGTACTTCGGCCTGCTCCCGGACCTGGCCACGATGCGCGAGCGCGCGAGCGGCGTCCGCAGGCGCGTGCTCGCCGCGGCCAGCCTCGGCTGGGACGGCTCCCACCGTACCTGGCAGCACTACGAGACTGTCTATCTGCTCTTGGCCGGCTTGGCGACCCCTCTGGTGTTCTCGGTGCACACCATCGTCTCCTTCGACTTCGCCACGTCGGTCATCCCCGGCTGGCACACCACGATCTTCCCGCCGTACTTCGTCTGCGGGGCCATCTTCTCGGGATTTGCGATGGTGTTGACGCTGATGCTGATCGCCCGCAAGGCGGTGCGCCTCGAGGCCTACATCACGCTGCGGCACGTGGACGCGATGTGCAAGGTGATCCTCCTGACCTCCATGATCGTCGGGCTCGCCTACGGCACCGAGCTCTTCACGGCCTGGTACTCGGGCAACCCTTACGAGCAGTTCGCCTTCCTCAACCGCATCCGGGGGCCTTACAAGGCCTACTACTGGACGATGGTCTTCTGCAACGTCGTGGTGCCCCAGCTCTTCTGGTCGGCGCGGGTGCGGCGCAGCGTGCCGGCGGTGTTCACGATGTCGCTCTTGGTCAACGTGGGGATGTGGATGGAGCGCTTCGTCATCATCACCACCTCGCTCCACCGCGACTACCTGCCCTCGAGCTGGCGGATGTACCACCCCACCTTCGTCGAGGTGGGCACGTTCGTCGGGAGCTTCGGGCTGTTCTTCACGCTGTTCTTCCTCTTCTGCCGCTTCCTTCCGATGGTCGCGATGAGCGAGGTGAAGGGGGTTCTCGACCATGGCCGGCACTAAGCTCGTCGTCGGCCGCTGGGACGGCCCGGATACGGTCCTGGCGGCCGCGCGCGCGGCGCGCGCGGCGGGCTACTCCTGCCGCGACGCCTACACGCCGTTCCCGGTGCACGGGATGGATGCGGCGCTGGGGCTCGAACCCTCGTGGTTGGGGAAGGCCTGCCTGGGCTTCGCGCTCGCGGGCTTGACGGGCGCGTTGGGCTTCCAGTTCTGGGTGTCGGTCTTCGACTGGCCGATGAACGTGGGCGGCAAGTCCTTCTCGGCCTCGCCGGCGCTGATCCCGGTCGCCTTCGAGCTGACGGTGCTGTGTGCGGGGCTGGGGACGGTGGCGACCTTCCTGGTCTTCCGCGGGCTCTCGCCCGCGCGGCGCCCCGAGCTCGAGGGCCTGGGCGCGACCGACGACCGCTTCCTGCTGGCGTTCGCCCCCGAGGCGGGCGCGGAGGCGGGACTCAAGGCGTTCCTGCTCGAGCACGGCGCGCGCGACGTCCGCGAGCTGGAGGCGCCGCGATGAGGAGCACGCTCTGGGCGGCGGGCGCCGCCCTCTTGGCCGCGGCCCTGGCTATGGTCCTGGCGACGCGGCGCGACCTCGAGGAGCCGCACTGGCGGCTCTTCTCCGAGATGGCGACCTCGCAGGCCCCGCGTACCTACGACCCGAGCGCCCTGTTCGCCGACGGCCGCTCCTACCGCTTGGCGCCGCCCGGGACCGTCAGCCGCGCGGGCGCGCCCGCCCGCGAGCTGAAGAACCCCGTCCCGCCCTCCTTCGAGGCGCTGGCCCGGGGCCGGGCGGTGTACGAGTCGAGCTGCCGGCATTGCCACGGCCCCAAGGGGCGCGGCGACGGCCCGGTGGCGAAGGCCGTGACGGCCTTCGCGTTCCCGGTGGCCACCAACTCCGCGCTCGAGCTCTCCGACGCGGAGCTGTTCCGCATCATCTCCCACGGGCGCAACAACATGCCCGCCCACGCGCGCCGGATCTCGGAGGAGGACCGCTGGAAGCTGGTGCACGCGTTGCGCGACCTGCAGCGCGGGGAAGTGGCGCGCCTGGGGCCCGGCTTCGAGCTGCACGAGGATCCGCGGCGGCTCTCGCTGGTCTCGGCCGATTACGGCCGGGAGCTCTTCGTCGAGAACTGCGCCACCTGCCACGGCGCCGACGGCCGCCTGCAGAAGCCCGGCGTTCCCACGCTCAACAGCCCGGCGACCTTGGCGGTGGCCGACGACGCGTACTACGCCGACATCATCCTGCACGGCCGCAAGGGGACCCAGATGCCGCCCTGGAAGGACGCGCTCACCCCCACCCAGGTCCGGAGCCTGTTGGCTTACATGCGCTCCTGGCAGAAGGGCGTGGACCGCTCGCTGGTCCTGGCTTCGCGGGGAGAGGCCAAGCGCGGCGCGGCGCTCTTCCGCGGCCACTGTGCCGGCTGCCATGGCGTCCGCGCCGAAGGGGGCATCGGGGTGTCGCTCGACCGCCCCTCGTTTCTGGGCATCGCCTCGGACCAGTATCTGCGCGACACCATCCTGACCGGCCGCAAGCACACGGCGATGCCGGCTGCCTACGACTTCTCGCCGGCGGACGTCGCCGATCTGATCGCTTTCTTGCGCGGCCTGCATCCGCTCAAGAGCTCGTTTTCCGAGGTGCGCTCCCGCCTGCCGTCGGCCTCCAAGGCCACCGGCGCCAAGCTCTATGCCGGGCGCTGTGCCGGCTGCCATGGCAAGGACGGCGAGGGGGGCCTAGGCTCGGTCCTGGCCAGCGACTCCTTCCTCGCGATGGCTGACGACCGTTTCCTCTATAAGGCCGTCACGGAGGGCCGGCCGGGCACGGGGATGCCTGCCTGGCGCCAGCTTTCCTCCGAGGACGTGGCCGACCTCCTCGCGCACCTGCGGGGCTGGCAGAAGTCGCCCCCGCTGGCCGACGCCGGGGGCCGCCGCCGCGGGAACCCCGAGTTCGGCAAGTTCCTCTACGACAAGGGCTGCGTCTCCTGCCACGGCTCGGAGGGCCAAGGCGGGGTGGGCGGCCAGCTTGCGAACCCGGTCTTCCTGGCCTCGGCTTCCGACGAGTTCCTCTGGCGGACGGTCGCCTACGGCAAGCAGGGCTCGGCCATGCGCGGGTTCCTCAAGGGCCTGCCGGCCGAGTCGCTGATGCCGATGGAGTCCTCCGACATCGAGCACGTCGTGGCGTACCTGCGTTCCCTGGGCGAACGGCCGCGGGTCGACCCGCTCAAGCGCACCTTCGCCGGGGCGTCGGCGGCGGTCGGCAAGCTCGTCTTCGAGGGCAAGGGCGGGTGCGCCAAGTGCCACGGCGCCGAGGGTGAGGGCGCCAGCGGCCCGTCGCTCACCACCCCCGGCTTCCTGCGCGCCGCCTCCGACGGCTTCATCGCCGCGTCGATGGTCTTGGGACGCGAAGGGACCGAGATGCGCTCGTTCTACAAGGGCGGCAACGTCGACCTGACGGAGCAGGACGTCAAGGACGTCTCGGTGTATCTGCGGACCTTCGAGGACGCGCCGACCTCGCGGCGCCGGCGCGTCGAGAGAAACCCCGCCGCGGCAGCCGAGGGCCGGACGCTCTACGCGCAGAACTGCGCGGCCTGCCACGGCGCCGACGGGAAGGGGGCGCGCGACGCGCGGGGCGGCTACGCGCCGTCCTTGAACAGCCCCGAGTTCCTGGCCGCGGCCGACGACGGGTTCCTGCTGGCGACGATCGCCCTCGGGCGCCCGAACACGGCGATGCGGCCGTTCTCGAAGGCCGCCGGAGGCGTCTCCGAGCTCTCGGCGGGCGACCTCAGACGCATCGTCGCTTTCATCCGCTCCTGGGAGGCCGGGAAATGAACCGTGGGCTCTTGGACGCGCGCGCAAGGGCGGCCTTGTGGTGTCTGGCCGCCGTCGGCGCCGCGGCCTTCATCCGGGGGACGCAGGCCGCGCCGGCCCGGACCTGGGGCGCGCTCCTGATCGCGGCGGCCTTCGTCGTCGGCCTGGCCGCCGGCGCGCTGGCCCTCTTGGCGATGCTGCATGCCGCCGCCGCCGGTTGGCACGCGGTCCTGCGCCGCGCGCTCGAGGCGATGGCCGGCACGCTGCCTTTGGGCGCGGGCCTGGTCGCCCTCGTCGTCGCCGGGACGCATCAGATCTATCACTGGAGCCACGAGGAGGCGATGCTCCAGGACGCGCTGCTCCGGGCCAAGGCGCCCTGGCTGGACGCCGCGGGCTTCGCGCTGCGCTCGGCGGCCTACCTGGCGCTGTGGTATGGCGGCTACGCCCTCTTGCGGCGGCTCTCGCGCCGCCAGGACGAGGGGTCGCCGGGCGACCCCGTCGCGGCGGCGCGGCAGGCGCGCGGCGTCTCGGCGGTCTTCCTGGTCCTCTTCGGCGTCAGCTTCAGCTTCGCCAGCGTGGACTGGCTGATGTCGGTCGAGCCGCACTGGTTTAGCACGATTTTCCCCTGGTACCAGTTCGTCGGGGCGCTCTTGAGCGCGCTGGCGGCGGCCTGCGTGCTGGTCGTAGTACTCCGGCGGCGCGGCGTGCTGGCGGAGGTCGGCCCCGCCCACCTGCACGACCTGGGCAAGCTCACCTTCGCGATGAGCGCGTTCTGGGCCTACCTGTGGTTCTGCCAGTACCTCCTGATCTGGTACTCCAACATCCCGGAGGAGACCGCCTTCTTCGTCGCGCGCCGGGGCGGCTGGACGGGGTTGTTGGCGGCCTCTCTCCTGCTGAGCTTCGTGGTCCCCTTCGCGCTGCTCCTGCCCGCGGCGGCCAAGCGTTCCGAGGCGCGCCTGTCGGCCGCCGCCGCCGCCATCCTCCTGGGGCGCGCCGCCGACCTGTGCGTGACGGTCATGCCGGGAGTGGCGCGGCACGCCCATGGGATGGCTGGAGTCGAGTCGTTGGTCCTGTTTGGCGCGTTGGCGCTCTTCGTCTTGGTCTTCGACCGGGTCTTCCGCGCGGCACCCCCGGTGGCGCGGCGCGACCCCTACCTCGAGGAGAGCCTGGGCCACGGCTAAGCCGCGCCGGCGGCAAGAGCGTTGCCTAAAGGATAGGGAGATGGAGAAGCGGATCCGGATCCCCCGTCTGGGCTTTCAGCCGGCCTGCAAGGACTGCGCGGCCGCCGGCCACGGCCCCTTCTGCGGCCTGAGCCCGGAGGCGCTGGCCGGACTCGACCGCTCGAAATCGGTCGGGCGCTACCCGCGCGGGCAGATCCTGTTCCAGGCCGGCGCCCGCGCCCTCGGCGTGCACTGCGTGTCCTCGGGCCTCGTCAAGCTCTATCGGGTCGGGGCCGGCGGGCGCGAGCAGATCCTGCGCCTGGCCGGGCCGGGCGACCTGCTCGGACACCGCGCGTTCCTCGGCGAGCGCGTCCATGACCACGACGCCGAGGCCATGAGCGACGTCGAGGTCTGCTTCCTGCCGGCCGAGGTGCTCACCCCGCTGGTAGCCGGGGCGCCTCCGCTCCTGCGCACGCTCCTGCGCGGCCTGGCCGGCGAGCTGGCCGAGCTCGAGGGGCGCCTGCTCGAGCGCTCGCAGCAGCGCATGGGGGGGCGGCTCGGCGCGTTCCTCCTGCGGCTGGCCGGCGCCGCCGAGGGCGCGGCGCGGGTGGAGCTACCGTTCTCGCGCCAGGAGTTGGCCGACTACCTCGGCGCAGCGCCGGAGACCGTCATCCGCGGCCTGGCGGGCCTCGTCAAGCGCAAGCTCATCCGCCTGCGCGGGCGCTTCGTCGAGATCCCCGACCTGGTCCGGCTGCGCGCCGAGCTCGACGACCGCGCGGCCTGACCGCGGTCAGGAGCGTCCCTGACGCGCCGCCTGGCGGCCGCTCCGGCCCCCGGCCTACACTGGGGTGTGGCCGGTCGCGAGCTGACGATCCACATCCGCCTGGGCCGCCGTGAGGCGGTCGCCGCCGCGGCGCTTCTGCTCGTCATCCTGTCCCCGGGAATCCTGTCGACGGAGCAGCTGACGTTGAGCACCTACTACCCGTCCCCCTACGGGGTCTACCAGCAGCTGCGCTCTACCGAGGACGCCTACTTCGCCTACTCCGGAGGCAATGTCGGGATCGGCACCAGCGCGCCGACGGCCAAGCTGCACGTGGCCGGAGCGGGGGACGTCGTGATCAACCCCTCGGGCAACGTCGGCATCGGCACGGCCAGCCCGGTCCGCAAGCTGCATCTGGCGGGCGGCGGCAACGACATCGTCTTCGACCCGGCCGCCGGGATGATGGCCGTCGGCACCACCGACACCAGCGGCATCTACGCCACCGGCGTCAAGGTGGCGGGGGCCAACGTCCACGTCCAGGGCAACGAGACGGGCGGCTGGCTGCGCCTCGGCGACGCCTGGAACCGCAACGGAGTCTACTCCGAGGCCGGGGACCTCGTGGTGGGCGCCCAGAGCGGGCGAACCCTGGTGGGTACCGTCGACAGCCAGTACCTGGGCTCGATGTGCCGGTCGGTGTGGTACGCCTACGTCGTCGGCGGCAACGCCAACACCTATTGCCCTAACGCCGGCCAGGGCTGGTCGGTCCTCGGGTTCGGCACCGGTCCCGGGCGCATCACGGGGGGGGCTATCCCGACTAGCGGCTACATGCACTGCTGCAAGATCGAGACGCCCTGACGCCCGTCATGACGCGCCATGACGGGCTCCCTTTCCGAGGCGCCCGGACGCATCTATAGTGTGCGCCATGCCCAGGCCCCTGCGCGTGCGCGTCGCGCTCGACTCCGAGATCTACCATCCGGACGCCGTGCTCGGCGCCGCGCACGTCCTGGCCCGGCGCATGCGCGTCTGGCTGCGGCCTGACGGCCGCGGCGGCACGCAGGCGCGGCTGGCCAACGCCGAGGGGGGGCGGCTCAAGGCCGCGACGCTCGAAGCGCTCTTTCTCGATGAGGCGGCGGCCCAGGAGCTTCGGCGGCGCTCGGGCGCCGCCAATCGCGCCCTGCGCGAGTACATCGTCACGCAGGCGCTCCTGTCGGCCGGACGCGAGCGCCGCGACCTGCCGCCGGCGCTCTCGCCCGAGGAGGACGCCGAGGTCGACCGCCTCATCGCCGAGGTGGAGGGCGAGTTGGCGGCGAAGGCCGCGGGCTTCGACGCCGACGGCTCCAAGACGGAGGAGCGTGGAGCTCCCTGAGCACGCCGGTCCGTGCTACGCGCGCCGCCTAGGGCGCCGCTGGCTCCTGACCAACGACTGGGGCCACCACGCCGTCCTGCGCGGCTCCGAGTACGCCTCGTTCTTGTCGAGCGCGCCCCGGCGCGGCGCGGCCTGGTGGACGGAGCTCGAGGCCAAGGGCTTCCTGCGCGAGCGTCTTGACTTCGCGGGCCTGGCCGAGCGCTACCGGCGTCAGAACGCCTTCCTGTGGAGCGGACCGCGCCTGCACGTCATGGTCCTCACCTCGCGCTGCAACCAGGCCTGCGGCTACTGCCAGGCCGGCTCGGGCGCGCGCCGCGGCGCGGGGCGGGACATGAGCTTGGAGACCGCGGGCAAGGTCGTGGAGTTCGCTTTTCGCGGCCCGGCGGAGGAGCTGACCCTCGAGTTCCAAGGCGGCGAGCCGCTGCTCAACTGGGAGGCGCTGGTCTTCGCCGTGCGGCGCGGACGGGAGCTGGCGGCGGCGGCCGGCCGCGCCCTGCGCCTGGCCGTGGTCACGAACATGACGCTGCTCGACGACGCGAAGCTTGAGTTCCTCATGGAAAACGGGGTCGGCCTGTGCACCTCGCTCGACGGCCCGGCCGCGCTCCATGACCGCAACCGTCCGTTCTCGGGCGGCAGCTCCCACGCGCTCGTGGAGCGCTGGCTGGGGCGCATCGCGCGCGACTACCCGGACGCCGCGGATCGGCGCTACCCGCGCCCCAACGCGATCCTGACCGCTACGCGGGCCTCGCTGGCCGAGCCCGAGGCGGTGGTCGACGAATACGCCCGATTGGGATTAGACAGCATCTTCGCCCGGCCGCTCACGCCGCTGGGGGCGGCGCGCAAGGCCTGGGCGGCGGTGGGCTACGAGCCGGAGGCCTATCTGGCCTTCTACGCGCGGCTCTTGGCGCGCTGCCTCGAGCTCGAGCGCGCCGGCCGCCCGATGCGCGAGCGCATGGCCGCCATGCTCCTGACCAAGGTCCTGCGCAACGCGGACCCCGGCTTCACCGACCTGCGCTCGCCCTGCGGGGCGGCCTTCGGGCAGCTCGCCTACGACCACGACGGCGGCGTCTACACCTGCGACGAGGGCCGCCTGCTGGCCGAGGAAGGCGACCCGCTGTTTCGCATCGGCGACGTCCGCGGCGGCTCCTATGAGGACGCGGTGCGCCATCCCACCGTCCGGGCCTGCGCCGTGGCCTCCAACCTGGAGGAGCAGCCGGTCTGCGCGGGCTGCGCCTATCGGCCTTTCTGCGGCGTCTGCCCGGTCTACAACTATGCCGCGCAGGACACCATCTGGGGGCGCATGGGGACCAACGGACGCTGCATCGTCCTCAAAGGACTCTTCGACCTGCTGTTTAAGCGCCTGCAGGACGAGCGGGACCGGCCGGTGCTCGAGCGTTGGGCCGACTCCGCCGCGCCCTGCGGCCCGGCCTGCGCGGAGCGCGGGTAGCCGTGGCCGCCCTGCTCGCCGTTCTGCTCTTGGGTTCCGGCGCCGCGGCCGCGCCGTCTCAGCCCGGCCCGAGCAAGGGCCTGCGGCTCGAGCGGCGCTCGGACTGCCTGGCCCCGGCGGCCTTCGAGCGTCTGCTCGCCGCCGGAGCCGACGGCTGGGGGACCCCGGAGAGCGAGGCGCAGCGCTCGGTGGACCTGCTCGCCGCCGCCGTCCAATGCCGGGCGTTCGCCGCCGGCTCCGAGCGGGAGTGCGACGCCCTGGCCGGGGTCCCGCGCTTTCCCGCGGCGAGCCTCCTGGCCGCGGACTGCCGCCTCGAGCACCAGCTGCTGACCCTCTACGACGCGCTGCGCGCGCGCGACGCCGGGCGCGCCGAGGCGGCCTGCGCGCGCTGGCACGAGCTCGGCCGCCCGGCCGCCCTCAAGGGCGTCGACGCGCCGGCGGTCTGCCGGCGCGCGGTGGCGCTCCTGCTCGACGGAGCGCCGGCGCCCTGCGAGCGGCTCGAGCGGGAGGCCGGCGACGCCGCCAAGGAGGCCCGCCAGCGCCAAGCGGCGGCGGCGCTCTGCCGCGCGGTCGGGATTCCGGGCGAGGCCGCCTGCGTCCAGAAGGGACTCCCGCTGGGCCGCAAGGCCTGCGAGACCTACGGCCGCCTGTCCGCGGCCATGCGGGCGCGCGACCCCAAGCTCTGCCCCGGCTCCGACCGCTACGGCGGCCTGTGCCGGGCGCTGGCCTCGAAGGAACCCGCCTCCGCCTGCGAGGCGGTCCGCGCCGACTGGCAGGCCATGGTCTGCGCCGGCCGCTTTGCCCCCGGACAGGGCGGCGACTAGCCTTGACCCTGAGCGTCGCCCTGGTCGGCATCCGCCACTGTCAGTACGAGGCCACCCTGGCGCCGGGGATGCTCAAGGCGGCGGCCGACGCGCGGCCCGGCTTGCGCGATCGCGCCCGCATCGAGCTCCACGCCCTGACGACGCGCGACGACCCGGAGGACGCCGGGAGGACGCTGGCCGCTTCGGCCGGGCTCCTGGGGGTCTCCTGCTACCTGTGGAACGTCGCGTTCGCGCGCCGCCTGAGCGCCGCGTACAAGGCGGCTCGCCCGGATGGGCGCGTCGTCTTCGGGGGGCCCGAGCCGTCGGCCCGCCCGCTGGAGTGGCTGGCCGGGGCGCCGGAGGTCGATTGGCTGGCGGTCGGGGAGGCCGAGGAGACCTTCGCGGAGCTGCTCGAGGCGCTGGCCGACGGACGCGACCCCGAGGGCCTCGCCGGCCTGGCCTGGCGGGAGGCCGGCGGCTGCCGCCTGGGGCCGGCCCGGCCGGCGCGCGTCGACCTCGACGCTCTGCCGTCCCCCTATGAGACGGGACTCTTGCCCCTGCCCGGGCGGCCCCACGTATGCTTCGAGGCCTCGCGAGGCTGCCCGTTCGACTGCAAGTACTGCGACTGGCAGAACAAGCAGCGCGTTCGGCGCTTCAGCGAGGCGCGCGCCGAGCGCGACATGCGCCTGCTCCTCGAGCGCCTGCCGGGCGCGCGGGTATTCGTCGCCGACTCCGACCTCTTCCTCGAGCCGCGGCGCGGGGCGCGCCTGGCGCGCGCCTGGCGGCGCGCGGCCGGGGACTCCCCGTGCGCCTTCGAGGTGCATACCTACCTCCCGCGCCTCGACGACGACGCCTTGCGCGCCCTCGACGCGCCGCAGTTCACGGTCTGCGTCGGCCTGCAGTCGTCGAACCCCAAGGCCCTGGCCGCCGTCTCGCGCTTCTTCGACGGAGAGAGCATCAGCGAGCGGGCCGCGGCGTTCCGGCGTCTGGCGCCGCGGGCGCGGCTCAACCTCCAGCTCATCTACGGCCTCCCGGGCGACGACCCGGAAGGCTTCGCCGGCTCGCTCGAGTACGCGCTCTCGCTCGAGCCCGACACGTTGATGCTGTTCCCGGCCCTGGCCCTGCCGGGCTCGGAGATGGGCCGCGACCCGTCCGCGTTCGGCCTGAGCGTCTCGCCGGAGCCGCCGTACCGCGTGCTGGAGACCCCCGGCTTCACGGCCGCGGCGCTGGCCGAGGCCGACCAACTGGCGTTCCAGCTCTTCACGTTCCAGCGCCACGGCCCCTGCTACCGGGTCCTGCGGCGGCTGGGCGCGGCCCTTGCCGGGCGCGGGCCGGGCGCGCGCCTGGGCGCCTTCACCGGGTTCGCGCGCTTTCTGGCGGGGACGCCCTTCGAGCTCGGGCCCATCCATGAGCGCGCGAGGCGGGACCTGCTGGGGTTTCTGACCTTCGAGGAAGAGCCGTGGGGCGGCATGCCGGCCGGCGCGCGCGACGCGGCGCTTTTGCGCCTGCTCGCGGACTACGTACGCCGCCGCCTCGAGGAGGCCGCGGCTTCGGAGCTCTGGCCGTCCTTCGCGGCCGACCTGGAGGCGGAGCGCCGCGACGTGCTCTGGCGGGAACTGACGGCCAGCGCGGGCTTCCACCGCCTCGTCGGCACGCTGGCCGGCGCCGGCGCCGCCGACGGCCTCTGGATCGGCAGCGAGCGCGCCGCGGCCGCCGAGGCGCCGTTCTGGCCCGAGGCGCGGCGCTGGCACTGGCTTCCGCCGGGGCCCGAGCCCGACGAGCCCTGCCGCGGCGCCCGCCACTTCGGCGCCCAAGACCTCGACGCGGCGGAGTTCCGGGCCCGCGGCCACGGCGGGGTCGTCTTATCGCAGGTCTGCCGGAGCCTCGCGGAGGGCCAGCGGCGGGAGCTCTTCGCCGACCTGCGGCGCGGCGCGCGGCACGGGTCGCGGCTCACGCTCTTCGACTCGGGCGGCGCCGTGCGGTTCGAGCCGGCGCGGCTCGCTGCCGAGCTGCGCGCCGCCGGCTGGCGTATGCCGCGCGCGCCGCGCGCCCTGGGAGCCTGGTTCGTCCTGACGGCCGTCAGTGACGAGGGTGACCGCGGCGGTGGCGCGGGCGCTCCAGCGCGCCTATCCTAGAGAGTCCATGGCCCGCAAGCCGCCGCGCCGTCCCGGGATACGCGGAGCCTTCGTCGAGGTGGCGCGCCGCGCCGCGCGCGACGCGGCTGTGTTCCTTTCCAGCGAGCAGGGCAGCATGGTGCCGATCGACGTGGTGAAGACGGCGGCGGGATTGGGCTTGCTGGGCGCCGCGCTGGCCATCGCGGAGCCGGCGCCGGCCCAGCACAACAACTATTTCCACAACTCAGGAGGCAAGGGTTGGCACACGAGCCACGGCTCGCACGGCTCGCACGGCTCGCACGGCTCCCACGGCTCGCACGGCTCCCACGGCTCGCATGGCAGCGGCACCTAGCCGCCCGCCGACGAAGGTCGACCTCAAGCTGGGCTACGCTTGCGAGCGCCAGTGCCGGTTCTGCGTGCAGGGAGACCTGCGGCGGCGCTTCCCCGCTCCCGTGACCCCGGTCGAGTTGGGCCGAGCGCTGCGCGCGGGACGGCGGCGCGCCGATTCCGTCGTGCTGACCGGGGGCGAGCCGACGCTGTACCCCTATCTGCCCGAGCTCATCCGCCTGGCTCGGTTCTTAGGCTACCGGCGCGTGCAGGTCCAGTCCAACGGCCGGCGCTTCTCCGACCCCGCCTACTGCCGCCTCATCGCCGCGGCCGGGGCCGACGAGTTCGCGCTCTCGATCCACGGCTCGACCCCCGAGGTCCACGACGCCCTGACCCGCGCCCCGGGCAGCTTCGCGGCCGTGTGGGCCGGGATCGTGAACCTCCTGGCGCTCGGCCTCCCGGTCCTCGCCAACACGGTCATCACGCGCGCCAACGCCGCCGACCTGCCCGCGCTGGCCGCGGGACTGGCCGCGGCAGGCGTGCGGCACGTCCAGCTGGCCTGGGTCCACATCGTCGGGGCGGCGGCCGAGGACCCCGCCGCCCTCGTGCCGCGCCGGGACGAGGCGATGCCTTACGTGCTGCGGGCCATCGACGCTGCGCGCGCCGGCGGGGCGCGCGCCGTCACCGAGGGCGTGCCGCCCTGCTGGCTGCCGGGCCGCGAGGACTGCGTGGCGGAGTCCGCCATGCCGCAGATGGACATCTACCACGCCGATCGCAGCCGGACGCCGGATTACGCGCGCGAGCGCCGCGAGGTGCAGAAGGTCAAGGGCCCGCGCTGCCCCGCCTGCCGCCACTTCGCGGCCTGCGAGGGGCCGTGGAAGGAGTATCCCGCCCTCTTCGGCTTCGACGAGTTCGCGCCGGTGGTCGGATGAAGAAGTTCGTCGCCTTCGCAGGCTACGCCTGCAACAACCGCTGCGGCTTCTGCGTCCACCTTTACCGGCGCGGCGTGCCGCCGCTCTCCACCCGCGCCGTCGTCGCGGCGCTGGCCGCGGCGCGGGCCGACGGCTGCGACTGGGCCGAGCTCATCGGCGGCGAGGCCACCGTCCGGCCCGACGTCCTGACGCTGGTGGCCGCGGCCCGGCGCCTGGGCTACGCGCGCGTGGCGATGGCCACCAACGGCCGCATGTTCGCGCGGCCCGGCTTCGCGCGGGCGGCGGTGGACGCGGGGCTCACCGACGTCATGCTCTCGATCCACGGCGCGGAGCCCGCCCTGCACGACGCGCTGACCGGGGCTCCCGGCAGCCTGGAGGAGCTGCTCGAGGGCGCCGGCCGGCTGCACGCGGCGGGGGTGCCGAGGCTCTCGGCCAACACGACGGTCGTGCGCGCCAACGTCGGGGCCCTGCAGGGCATCGGCCGCTTGCTCCTGCGCCTGGGCCTTATGCAGGCGGAGTTCATCTTCGTCGACCCGAGCTCGGGCGGCGCGGCGCGCGACCCCGCGGCCTGGATGCCCCGCCTCTTTGAGGCCGCGCCGGCGCTGCGGCGCCTGCTCGGCCTCGGACGCGAGGCCGGCACCCGAGGGTGGCGCGTGCGCTACGTGCCGCTCTGTTTGTTCCGCGATTGGCTCGACCAGGTCAGCGAGCTCCGGGAGAGGCAGGCCTTCTCCGAGGTCAGGCACCTGGCCCCTGATTTCTACAACCCGGACGTGACGGCCTCGCGCAGGGAGTCCGCGCGGGTCCGGACCCCGCGCTGCCGCGGCTGCGCCTTGGCCGACGACTGCGAAGGGCTGTGGCGGGCCTACGTCGAGCTCTGGGGCGACGCGGAGCTGGAGCCGGTCAATGCCTGATGTCCCGGTCTGGCCGGCCTGCGACGAGGCCTGCCTGTTCTGCTCGAACCCGGAGCCGGGGGCCCGGCCGCCCAAGTCCGAGCACTCGCTCGAGGCGCTGATCCGCCGTCTGGGCGGCTATAAGGCCGGACTCGAGCGCTTCGTCAAATTCAACGACGCCCGCGACGCCTTGACCCTCACCGGGGGGGAGCCCACCCTGCATCCGCGCTTCGTCGAGCTGTTGGCCGCGCTGCGCCGCCAGTTCCCGGCCGCCCTCATCCGCCTGCTCACCCACGGCCGGACCCTCTCGGGCGCGCTCTTCGCCGACCGCGTGTTGAGGGCGGCCGGCGAGCCATTCGAAGTCGCGGTCAACCTCTCCGGTCCGGGACGAGGGCTCGAGCGCGGCCTGGACGGGACGGCGAACCTCCTGCGCCTGCGCGGCCGGCGGCAGAGCGTTGTCATTCGCACGGTCCTCACGGTCCCCGCCCTGGAGAACCTCGGCGCGTTGGCGGACCTGCTCGCGCTCCGCTTGCGCGGCCTCGACGGCTGGGCCATCCTGTTCCCGGAGCTCGAGGGACGGGCCGCGCGCGAGCCGGCGGTCCACGGGCTGCGGATGACCGGGGCGGCGCGGGTCTTGGGCGGCCTGCTCGCGCGCCTGGAGCGCGCGGCGCCGGTGTCGCTCTACCATTTCCCGTCCTGCGCGCTGAGCCCCGCGCTGCGCGGCCGCGCCCGCGCCACGCTCGACCCGGTCAAGGTCGTCTTCAGGCCGGCCTGCGGCGGCTGCCGGCTCCGCGCCGGCTGCGTCGGCATCCACAAGAGCTACGCCCGGGCGGTCGGGACGGCGGAGTTCCCGGCAAGAGCGTTGCTTTAGAGGAAAACCCGTGCTCAGAGCCGACGACGACCTGTCCTGGTACGCCCGCAAGGCCGACGGCCTGCGGCGCGACGTCGGCTTGGCCGAGGCCGCCCCGGGCCCCGGCGCGGTCCCGCGGGTCGACGCGCTGTTGGCCGAACTGGTCCGCGGGGGGATCAAGGGCTCGATCGCGCGGCGCACGCTCTACACGCGCCGCCTGCCGCCCGGCTGCCGGGGCTGCCTGGCCGGCAGAGGGACCAACGCCTTCGTCACGGGGCTGTGCACGCGGGACTGCTTCTTCTGCTTCAACGCGAAACCGCGCGTCGACGAACTCGTGGTGCATGGGATCAAGCTCTCCAGCCCCGAGGAGGCGCCCGCGGTGGTCGCGCGCTACGGCTTGAGCAGCGTCGGCGTCAGCGGCGGCGAGCCTACTCTCCGGCCCGAGCGCCTGCTGCGCCTGGTGCGCGCGCTGGGGACGCTGTCCTCCCGCGTCCGCATCGACCTTTACACCAATGGCGACTGCTTGAGCGACGACCTGCTGGCCGAGCTCCGGGACGCGGGCCTGGACGCCTTGCGTTTCAACGTGGTCGCGCGGGAGTTCGACCTGGAGCCGGTGGCGCGCGCCCTGGCCTTCTTCCCCGAGACCGCCGTCGAGGTGCCGGCGGTGCCGGAGCGCCGGGCGGAGCTCGAGGACATGGTCCTCGCGCTCGACCGGCTGGGCGTCCCCTTCCTCAACATCCACGAGCTCTTCGCCTGCCGCGAGAATGCCGCCGCGGTCGAGTCGCGCGGGTACGGCTCGACGGGCGAGCGCGCCGAGGCCCTGTTGTGGGAGCCCGTGGCGGGAGCCGAGGAGGCCGCCCTGGGCCTCCTGCTCTTCGCCCAGCGCCGCGCCGAGCGGCTCTCGGCCTACTACTGCTCCTGCCGCACCCAGGAGGACATCTCCCGCCGCGGTCTGCGGCGGCGCCGGCGCCAGGTCGCCGCGCCGCCATGAGGCTCGACTGCGCCGTCCTGGGCGGCGGCCCGGCGGGCCTCTCGGCGGCGTTCTACCTGGCGCGCACGGGCTTGCGGACCACGGTAGTCGAGGCGGGCGTGCTGGGCGGACGCTGCGCCGCCCTGGGCTTGGTGAGCAACCATCCGGCTTTCCCGGAGGGGATCATCGGGCGCGAGTTGGCCGGGCGCTATGCGGCCCAAGCGCGCGCCCACGGAGCCTCCTTCCTGGCGGCCCGCGCGCGGAGCGTGGAGGAGCGCGGCGGCGGCCTGCTCGTCTCGCTCGACGGCGGCGCGCTCCTGGCGCGCAGCGTGATCGTCGCTACCGGCTCCGAGTTTTTGCCGCTCGGGCTGCCGGAGGAGGAGCGTTTCCGGGGCCGCGGCCTCGAGCATGCCCCGCTCGACGCGGCCCACCTCTGGCGGGGGCGTTCGGTGGCCGTCGTCGGAGGCGGTGAGGCGGCCGCGCACCAGGCCCTGCGGCTGGCCGAGGCCGGCGCCACGGTCCGGCTCTGGGTCCGCGGCGCCGACTTCCGCGCGGTGGCCCCGCTGCGCCGGGCCCTGTCCTGCAACCGCCGGGTGGCGGTGCGGACGGGGGTCAGCGTCCGCGAGCTCCTCGGCGGGGAGCGCCTTGGGGCGGTCGTACTCGAGGAGGGGGGCCGGCGGCGGCGCGAGGAGGTGGACGCCCTGTTCGTCCTGGTAGGCCAGCGGCCGCGTCTGCCCGGCCTGCCGGAGCGCGCCCCCGGCCTCTTCATCGCCGGCGACGCAGCCGGCCTGCCGCGCCAGACCTCGGTGGCGGCGGGCTCGGGCATCCAGCAGGCGATGGCGGCCGCGGCGTTTCTTTCCTCATGAGCGGTCTGGGCCTGGAGTCCTGGCGGGTGCGCAGCGTCCCCGGCGTGGCCGAGCTCTACGCGGCCGAGCGGCTCGACGACCCCACGCGGCGGCTCGAGTTCATCGACGCCCTCGACCCCGGGGTGCCCCGGGCGGAGAAGTGGGTCATCATGGTCTCGACCCAGTACGGCTGCTGCGTCGGCTGCGCCATGTGCGACGCGGCCGAGCGGCGCTTCCGCGGAAACGTGTCCGCCGCGGACATCCTCGAGCAGGTCCGCCGCGTGCTCGCCGCCCATCCCGAGCTCGACCCGCGCACGGTCAAGAAGCTCAAGCTGCACTTCGCGCGCATGGGCGAGCCCACGTTCAACGCGGGAGTGCTCGAGGCGCTCGAGACCCTGGCGCGCGGCGGGGCGCTTCCCGGGCTCTTGCCCAGCGTGTCGACCGTGGCGCCGGACTGCCCGACCTCCGCCGAGTTCCTCCAGCGTCTGCGCGCCGTCAAGGACCGCTGGTTTGGCGGCGGACGCTTCCAGCTGCAGTTCTCGGTCCACACCACCGACCCCGCGGCGCGCCGCGCGCTGATTCCGATCCGGAGCTGGAGCCTGGAGCGGATGGGGGAGTTCGCCCGCGCCTGGCGGCGGCCCGACGACAGGCTGGTCACGCTCAACGCCGTCTCGGCTCCCGGCCTGCCTTTCGACGCGGATGTCCTCGCCGCGGCCTTCGACCCCGCGCACTGCCTCGTCAAGCTCACCCCCGTCCATCCCACGCGGCGGGCGGCGCGCAACGCCTTAGTCGACGATTGGAACGAGCCGCCGGCGGCCGTGCGCGCGCGGGCTCTGGCCCTCGAGCGGAAAGGCTTCAAGGTCATCATCAACGCGCCCTGGCCCGAGGAGACCGCCGGCGGGGTGAGCTGCGGCCAGGTGGCCTCGAGCGCCGAAGTCGCCGTTTCGGCGGGCTGAGCGCCGTGGAGGCGCTCGTCCTCGTCGACTGCCAGCGGCTGTTCCTCGACCCCGGGAGCCCCGCCGTCCTGCCGGGCGCGGCCCGCGCGGCCGCGGCGGCGGCGCGGGCGCTGGCGGCGGCGCGCCGCGCGCGCCGTCCGGTCGCGCACGTGCGCTTTGCGTCCCGCCCCGGTTCGCCGATGGCCCGGCGCTGGCGGCCTCTGCCCGCGCGCAGCCGCTGGGCCCAGGCCTGGCCGCCGCTCGACGCCCGGGCCGGGGAGCTGCGCTTGGTCAAGGACGGCTACAGCGCGTTCCGCGGCACGGGCCTGGCCGCGCGCCTGCGCCGGCGGGGCGTGCGCCGCGTCCTCCTGGCGGGCTTCATGACCGACCTCTGCGTGCTGGTGAGCGCGGTCGACGCGTTCCAGGAGGGCTTCGCGGTGCGGGTTCTGGGCTCCGCCTGCGCGGCGCGCGGCGCGCCGCGCCAGCGCGCGGCGCTGGCCTGGCTCGGACGCGCCTGCGCGCGGGTGCTTTGAGCGGGGGGCTCAACAGAGCAGCGCGTTGACGTGGGCGAGCAGGGTCTCGCGTACCAGGGGCTTGGCGAGGAAGGCGTCCGCCCCGGAACCGTCGCGGGCGAGGAACTCGAGGTCCTTGACCGAGCCGCTCAAGACCAGCACGGGCAGGCGGCGCGGCCCGAAACGTAGGCGCAATTGGCCGATGACCGTCCAGCCGTCGAGACCGGGCATGCGCACGTCGAGGATGACGAGGTCGGGCCGCGTCTCCACGGCGGCGTCGAGCAGGGCCTGTCCGTCGGGCAAAGCGAGGAACTCGTGGCGCGGCGAGAGCCAGGCCTGCAGGACGCGGCGCATGTCCGGGTCGTCGTCTGCGGCGAGGATGCGCGCGCGGCGCCGCCGCGGCTGCGTCTGCGGCGGGTCAACGGACCAAGGGGGGGCTTCCACGGCCGCTCTCCTTGGCCGCCGGGACCGCGGCCGGAAGCGTGAAATGGATGCGCGCCCCCGGGTGGCGCCGGGGCTCGGCCCAGATGCGGCCGCCGTTGAGGGCGACCAGGTCCCGGCAGATCGGCAGGCCGAGGCCGGTCCCTTTGTAGCCGGTCCCGGGAGCTCTCGCGCCCTGCTGGAAGCGCTCGAAGAGGTGCACGGCCTTTGTGGAGTCGAGGCCCGGGCCGTCGTCGAGGACCATCGCCTCCACCTCACCCGCGTCCGAGCGGGCGCGCAGCGCCACGAGGACCCGGGAGCGCGCGAAGCGCGCGGCGTTGTCGAGCAGGTTCTCGAGCACCTGCTCGGCCATCTCGCGGTCCGCGTAGGCCGGCGGCAGCGGCCGGTGGGCGCGCACGCTCACGCGCAGCGGACGGTTGGCCGCGGCTCGGCAGGTCTCGGCGGTCTCGCGCGCCAGGGCCTCGAGGTCGAACGCCGAGCGCTCGGGCGGGCGGGGGGCGGCCTCGAGCTTGGAGCGCTCGAGGAGGTTGAGCACGCGGCGCAGAAGGTGCTCGCAGTTGCGCGCCGCCATGCGCGCCACCTCCAGCCGCTTGGGATCCTTCTGCTCCTCGGCGTCCTCGACGAGCAGGCGGATCGAGGCATTGACGACCGTCAGGGGCGAGCGCAGCTCGTGGAAGAGGTCCTCGAGGAACTCGCTCCGCCGGGCCTCCAGGCCGCGCAGCTCGCTGATGCGCGAGCGCAGGAACAAGAGCGACTCGACCTGCCGGCCGCGCCACACGGTGCACGGGCGCATGCCGTGGAAGGCGCAGCGCAGAGCCGCCGCCCCCCGCATGACGGCCGAGGCGCCCGCGGCGAGGAAGGCCTGGCGCCGCTCCTCGTCGAGAGCGCCTTCGTGGAACACCACGAGGCGCGCGCCGGGAGCCAGCGCGAGCAGGCGCTGAGCGTCGGCGGGCGTGGCGCGTTCGCCGGCGGCGAGCAGGATCACATCCCAGGACCCGGGCGGCAGACCGCCGGCCCGCGCGCGGGCGAGGTCGAGCGTGCGCAACTCGCAGGTGCGGGCGGCTGAGCAAGGCGAGAACTCGCGGCGCAGGGCGAGGTCGAGCGCGGCCTCCTCGCTGACGATCAGGAATCGGACTCGGGAGTGGAATCGCATGGCGGCACCTCGGACCTTCACTAGATACTATGGGCCAGTGCTCAAAGACGCGCAATGTCGGACGTCAGGGGGCCCAATGACCGATGAGCGGCGGCTTTTCAGCGCCGGCCGAGCCGGCGCCAGGCCCAGGGCAGGACGGCGGCGCCCAGCGCGGCCTTCACCGCGTCGCCGGGCAGAAACGGCCACAGGCCGGCGGCCAAAAGCTGCGAGAGCGGGACGAAGCGGGCCAGGTTGAGGAGTCCTCCGGCGAGGATCACGGCGCTGCCGCAGAGAAGCGCCGCGGCGGCCGCGGGCGCCGAGCGGTCCCAGCCTCGGCCGGCCAGCCGGCCGGTCAGCCAGGCCGCCGGGGCGAAGGCCGCCAGATACCCCCCGCTGGGGCCGACGAGGTGCGCGGCCCCGGCCGCGCCGCCGGCGAAGACCGGCAGGCCCGAGGCGCCCTCCATGACGTAGAGCGCGGCCGAGAGCGTCCCCCAGCGCGGCCCGAGCAGCAGGCCGGCCAGCAGCACGCCGAAGGTCTGGCCGGTGATGGGGACCGGCGTGAAGGGCAGGCGCAGCTCGAGCTGGGCGCCCAAGGAGATCAGCGCGCTGAAGGCCAGCGCCTCGACGGCCCGGCCGGGGACGCCGGAGGCGGGAAGGGCGGCGTCGCGCAGCGTGGGAAGCGGGGCGGCCAGGGCCTGCACGCGGGGACTGTAGCCGGGCCGCCGCCTCGGGCGCCATGACATCGGTCATGCCGCGGCCTGACGGCGCCTTTGACGGTCCGGGAGCCCCGGTCTAAGCTGAAAATAGCCTCGGAGGCCGCCATGAACCGATACGCCGCCCTTTCCGCCGTCGCCCTCTCCGCCGCCTTCCTCGCCGCCTGCGCCACGGCCGCCCGGGCGGGAAACGCCGTCTACGGACAGCCGCCCGAGTTCAGCGGCGAGAATCGCCTGACCCTCAGCCCTTCGCAGCAGCGCATGGAGATCAGCGCGCGCGGGGCCTCCGTGGAGACCTCCGGCGGCATCGGCTCGAGCGGCGACGGCGGGGCGGGCGGTTCCGGCGGCAGCGTGGCGACGTCCCGGCCCGGCGGGTTCTCGTCTCCGGCGGCCCCGCGCACCGCGTCTCCGGTCCCCAGCGCCGGCCGCGGCTCGGAGTCGCCCAGCGGGGCGGAGAACAAGCTCGACCCGTCGCAGCTGGCCAGCGCCGCCCAGCAGGCGGCCCAGGGTGCCAAGCCCCAGAGCTCGGGCGGCGGCGGCTCGGGCAGCGGCGGCGGGGGGGGCTGTCCGGGCGGGTCCTGCACCAAATCCTGCGCCCTCATCAAGAGCGACGGCGACACCTTGGCCCAGGCCGCGCGCCAGATGCAGGCCTCGGGCGACGAGAAGCTGGAGGCGCTGGGACGCCAGGTCGGTTCCTTTGACGGCGAGCGCGCCGCCGCGCTGGCCGCGCTGCGCTCCGCCAAGGACGACATGGCGGCCGCGCGCAAGGCGCTCGACGAGGCCGCCAGCGCCCTCGAGCGCTTCGCCAAGGAGAACAAGGAGGCGGTGGAGAAGGTCAAGAAGACGGCCGAGTCCGAGAAGAAGATCTCCGACGAGGAGGCCAAGAAGTGCAGCGAGGACCGCGAGCCGCCGCGCCCGGTCAGCCCGGTGACCGGCGAGGCCCAGCGTACCCTGACTCTTCCCGAGCAGGCGCAGGCAGGGCTCACGGAGGCCGGCTCCCGGCTGGAGACCGCGGGACGCTCCAATGACTACGCGCGCGGCGTGTCGGCGCGCATGGGCCCGCAGGCGACGGCGCTGATCGCCGGCCTCAACGCCGCGCAGGAGAAGCTCGGCGACGTCGACCCCGGCCTCGCGAACGTGGTGGCCAAGACCGCCAAGGACGTCTCCGACGGGTCGGCGAACTCCGACGCCCGCCATGGCGAGCTCGAGCGCGCCCGCGTCGCCGTCGAGAAGGCCCTGGTCGCGGCCAGGAAAGCGGACGTCTCGGCGAAGCTGGCCGCCACGGCCACCGAGGCCGCCAAGCAGGAGATCGACGCCACGAAGACGCCGCTGCAGGCCGCCGCGACGCTGTACGCCCAGGACGCCGCGCCGGCGCCGGTCGGTACCGGCGCCACCGGCGATCCCAACAAGGGCTGCAAGGCCGCGGAGACTCAGAACAAGGCTATCAAGGCGGCCGCGGCAAAGCCCGTAGCCCCGGTCCAGGCCTCGGTGACCGACGCCGGGCCCGCGGTGTCGGAGGCTAGCGCCGCCCGCTCGGCCGTCGACGCCGTGCCGACCACGATGTAGGCGCCCGACCCTCCGGCAAGATCGTTGCTGTACAGTGGATGATGACCGGAGTCCGCAGCGAGGCGCTTGACGGCAACGAGGCGGCGGCGCGCGTGGCGTACGCCGCCAGCGAGGTCGTCGTCCTTTATCCCATAACGCCGTCCTCGGCGATGGGGGAGTCCTGCGACGCCTGGGCGGCCGCCGGCAGGAAGAACCTCTGGGGCGAGGTCCCCGACGTCGTCGAGATGCAGAGCGAGGCCGGGGCCGCCGGCTCGGCCCATGGCGCGCTGACCACGGGTGCCCTGACGACGACCTTCACCGCCAGCCAGGGCCTGCTCCTGATGATCCCCAACATGTACAAGATCGCCGGGGAGCTGACGCCGGCGGTGTTCCACGTGGCCGCCCGGTCGCTGGCCACCTCGGCGCTGTCGATCTTCGGGGACCATTCGGACGTCATGGCCGCCCGGCAGACCGGCTGGGCCATGCTGGCCGCCGCCGACGTCCAGCAGGCGCACGACTTCGCCGCCGTCGCCCACGCCGCCACGCTGCGCTCGCGGATCCCCTTCCTACATTTCTTCGACGGCTTCCGCACCTCGCACGAGATCCAGAGGGTGAGCCTGCTCTCCGACGACGACCTGCGCGCCATGCTCGACGGGCCCGACGCGCGCGCGCACCGGGCGCGCGGGCTCGACCCGGAGCACCCCGTCCTGCGCGGTACGGCGATGAACCCGGACACCTTCTTCCAGGCCCGCGAGGCCGTCAACCCGTTCTATGACCGCTGCCCCGAGGCGGTCCGCGAGGCCTTCGAGCGGCTCGAGCGCAGGACCGGGCGGCGCTACGGGCTCTTCGACTATACCGGGCATCCCGAAGCCGAGCGCGTCCTCGTCCTGATGGGCTCGGGGGCGGGCGCGGCGGCCGAGGCGGTGGAGGCGCTGGCCGCCCGAGGGGAGCGGGTGGGCCTCGTCACGGTCCGGCTCTATCGCCCCTTCGACGTCGGCGCCTTCCTGCGCGCCCTTCCGGAGAGCGTCCGGCGGGTCGCCGTCCTCGACCGCACCAAGGAGCCGGGGTCGGTCGGTGAGCCGCTCTTTCTCGACGTCTGCGCGGCGCTCGAGGAGCGCCCGAGCCGGCCGCTTCTCATCGGCGGGCGCTACGGGCTCTCCTCCAAGGAATTCACGCCGGCCATGGCGGCCGCCGTCCTCGCCGCGCTCGACAAGCCCGCGCCGCCCCGGCGCTTCACGGTCGGGATCAAGGACGACCTCACGCGCCTCTCGCTCGAGCCCGGCCCCGCCTGGCCCGAGGACCCGCGGACCACGCGCGCGGTGTTCTACGGCCTGGGCTCGGACGGGACCGTGGGGGCCAACAAGAACTCGGTCAAGATCATCGCGGAGGAGACCGGCCTCCGCGTCCAGGCCTATTTCGTCTACGACTCCAAGAAGTCCGGCTCGACGACGGTCTCCCATCTGCGCTTCGGGCCCGAGCCGATCCGCTCCTCCTACCTGGTCGAGCGCGCCCAGTTCACCGCCTGCCACCAGGAGACGCTCCTGCGCAGGATGGACGTGCTGGCGCGCGCCGCCGAAGGCGGCACCTTCCTCCTCAACACCCCGGCCGGACCCGGCGAGGCCTGGGCGCGCCTGCCGCGCGAGGTCCGCGAGGACATCGTGCGCCTGCGCCTGCGCTTCTTCGTCATCGACGCGGCCGCCGTGGCCCGCGAGGCGGGTCTGGACGGGCGCATCAACACGCCGATGCAGGCGGCCTTCTTCGCGCTGACCGGCGTGGTCGCCGAGCCGGTCGCGGCGATCAAGCGCCACATCCAGAAGAGCTACGGACGCAAGTCCGAGGAGGTGGTGCGCCGCAACTTCGCCGCGGTAGACGCGGCGCTGTCCCGGCTCCACGAGGTAGCCGTCCCGGCCGAGGCGGGCGGCGGCGCGGGCCGCCCGCCGGCGGTGCCGGACGGGGCGCCGGGCTATGTCCGCACGGTCGTCGCGGCGGTCATGGCGGGCCGGGGCGACGAACTGCCGGTCAGCGCGCTGAGCCCCGACGGCACCTTCCCGACGGCCACCGCGCGCTGGGAGAAGCGCGCCATCGCCGCCGAGCTCCCGGTCTGGGACGAGCGCTGGTGCATCCAGTGCAACAAGTGCGCGTTCGTCTGCCCCCATGCGGCGGTGCGCGTGAAGGCCTTCCCCGCGGCGGGGCTCTCCGGCGCGCCGGCCGCCTTCAAGGCCGTGCCCTGGAAGGGCCGCGACCTGCCCGAGGGGACGCGCTACTCCGTCCAGGTGGCGCCCGAGGACTGCACCGGCTGCGGCCTCTGCGTCGAGGTCTGTCCCGCCAAGAACAAGGAGGAGACGCGGTTCAAGGCCCTCAACATGGCCGACGCCGCGCCGCTGCGCGAGAGCGCGCGCGCCAACTTCGCCTTCTTCGAGGCCCTGGCCGACGCCCCTCTGGAGGGGGTGCCCGCATCGAGCGTCAAAGGCTCGCAGCTGCGCACGCCGCTCTTCGAGTTCTCGGGCGCCTGCGCGGGCTGCGGGGAGACGCCCTACCTCAAGCTCCTCACCCACCTCTTCGGCGACCGCCTGGCGGTGGCCAACGCCACGGGCTGCTCGTCGATCTATGGCGGCAACCTCCCGACCACGCCGTGGACGGTCCGGCCCGACGGCCGCGGGCCGGCCTGGTCGAACTCGCTCTTCGAGGACGCCGCCGAGTTCGGCCTCGGCTACCGCCTCTCCTACGACAAGCAGCGCGCCTACGCGCGCGCCATCCTCGGGCGCCGCGCCGGCGAGCTCGGGGTGGCGGCGACGGCGCTCTTGGCCGCCGCGGACCCCGAGGCTCAGCGCGCCGGCGTGGCGCGGCTGCGCGCCGCCCTCGGGGAGTCCGCGGACCCCGAGCTCCGGGACCTGCTGGCCCTGGCCGACAGGCTGGTCGAAAAGAGCGTCTGGGTGGTCGGCGGGGACGGCTGGGCCTACGACATCGGCTACGGCGGCCTCGACCACGTGCTCGCGGCGGGACGCAAGGTCAATGTCCTGGTCCTCGACACCGAGGTCTACTCGAACACCGGCGGCCAGGCTTCCAAGGCCACGCCGCGCGCCGCGGTGGCCAAGTTCGCCGCCTCGGGCAAAGCCACCGCGCGCAAGGACCTGGCCGCCCTGGCCATGACCTACGGCTCGGTCTACGTCGCGCGCGTCGCCTTCGGCGCCGACGACACCCAGACCGTCAAGGCCTTGCTCGAGGCGGAGTCCTATCCGGGGCCGGCGCTCGTCATCGCCTACTCGCCCTGCATCGCCCACGGCTTCGACATGCGCCAGGGCCTGGCCCAGCAGAAGGGAGCGGTCGACTGCGGCTATTGGCCGCTGATGCGCTACGACCCGCGCCGCGAGGCGCGCGGCCAGAACCCGCTGCAGCTCGACAGCCGCGAGCCCAAGCTCCCCTTCAAGGACTACGCCTACCGCGAGACACGCTACCGCATGCTCGCCGCGGCCGATCCGCGGGGCGCCGAGAGCCTGCTCAAGCTCGCCCAGGACGACGTGTCGCGCCGCTGGCGCCGCCTCAAGGAAGCGGCCGAGGGAGAGGGTCATGGATCTTAGCGCGCGCTACCTCGGGTTGAGCTTGGCAAGTCCCCTCGTGCCGTCGGCCTCGCCGGCCACCGAGAGCCTCGACTCGCTCAAGCGCCTCGAGGACGCGGGGGCGGGCGCGGTGGTCCTGCCCTCGCTCTTCGAAGAGCAGATCCGCTCCGAGGAGCGCACGCTCGAGCACTTCCTGCGCCGGGGTGCCGAGTCCTACGCGGAGTCGCTCTCCTACCTTCCCGAGCCCGCGGACTACGGCCTGGTCCCCGAGGAGCACTTGGAGCGGGTGCGGCGCGCCAAGGAGGCGCTGCGCATCCCGGTCATCGCCAGCCTCAACGGCTCCACGCCGGGCGGCTGGACGGCCTACGCCGAGCGGCTGGAGGCTGCCGGAGCCGACGCCCTCGAGCTGAACATCTACCGCGTGGCCGCCGACATCGCGGTCTCGGGCGCCGTGGTCGAGGAGGAAGCTCTGGCGGTCGTGCGCGACGTCCGCGGGCGGGTGTCGCTCCCCCTGGCGGTCAAGCTCGGGCCCTACTACAGCGCCCTGGGGAACATGGCCTCGCGGCTCGTGGGGGCCGGCGCCGACGGGCTGGTGCTCTTCAACCGCTTCCTGCAGCCCGACGTCGACCTCGAGGCGCTGGAGACGCGCCCCAAGCTGCTCTTGAGCGGGCCCCAGGCCCAGCGCCTGCCTATGACCTGGGTGGCCCTGCTCCATGGGCGTCTCGGCTCGGCCAGCCTGGCCGCCACCGGAGGGGTCCAGACCGCCGAGGACGCCCTTAAGATGGTCATGGTGGGCGCCGACGCCGTCATGATGGCGGCCGAGCTGCTGCGCCGCGGCCCGGGACATCTGAGCGCGGTGCTCGACGGGATGCGGCGCTGGATGAGCGAGCACGAGTACGAGTCGCTCGCCCAGATGAAAGGCTCGATGAGCCAGCTCTTCGGCGCCGACCCGTCAGCCTTCGAGCGCGCGAACTACGTCAAGACCCTGCGCGGCTATCACCTGTAGAGGCGAAGAAGATCCGGGTCTCGGAGAGCAGGACCGTGCCTTCCGCCATCCGGACTCGAGCGACGGCCGAGTGCTCGCCGGCGTCGAAGCCCTCCCAGTCGAACCACCACAGGCCGAGCGACTCCCGGCAGGCGCGCCACTCGCCCTGGTCGATGCAGACCGAGACGTCGAGGCAGGCGGCGGGGGCGGCGATCGACAGCGTATAGTGGCGTCCGGAGAGCACCTCGTTCTCGTGCGGGAACTCGATGCGGACCGAGCGGACGCTGAGCGCGCGGCGGGACTTGGCTGGGGCTTCCTTCGTATGTCGGGCCATGGGGCCTCCTTGGGGCGCCCATCAGCATGCAACGGGGTCGCCAACCTGGCAATCCTGTTGCTTAAGTAGAATACGAGTATGCCGCGACTCGAGGAGAGCGCATGAGAATCGCCCTAGCCGCTTGTTTGTTCGCCCTGGCCGCCTGCAAGAAAGAGGAGGTGCAGGTCTATTCGCTGGCCCGACCGACCCGACCCGTGCCGGCGCCCCCCGCGGCGCCCGGCGCCGCTCCAACCGCCGCGGCACTGCCCGACGGGCACCCGCCGATCGGAGCCGGGATGGGCGCTCTGCCGCCGGAGCTGGTCGCGCCGGCCACGGAGGGCCCCGCCGCGCTGGCCTGGAAGGCGCCGGCAGGCTGGACCGAGAAAGCGGCCGCGGGGATGCGCCGGGCCACCTTCGCCGTCCCCGGGGGGGCCGGCGCGGCCGATCTCTCCATCATCTCCCTTCCCGGCGACGCCGGCGGGGAACTGGCCAACGTCAATCGCTGGCGCGCGCAGGTGGGTCTAGGTCCCTGGGACGAGGCCGCGTTCAAAAAGGCGGCCGAGACCGTGGCCTCGCCGGCCGGCCGTTTCATCGTGGTCGACCTCGCCGGGCCCGCTCAGCGCATGCTGGCGGCGATGACGACGCGCGGCGGTGAGACCTGGTTCTTCAAGCTGGTGGGGCCCGACCAGACGGTGGGCGCGGCGCGGCCGGCCTTCAAGACGTTCCTGGCCGGGGTCCGCGCCGCTGGCTGAAGCGTTGCATTAGGATTGCGCATGCCCGATGAGGAGCGCGCGGCGCTCGAACGCCAGCACGAGGACCTGCGCGGCCTCTCGGACCGTCTCGGGAAGGCGCTGGCCCGGTCGCCGCTCGAGCGCGGGCCGGTGGCCGAGGCCCTGGCGGGCCTGATAGCGGTGCTGTTCCAACATGAGGAGGCCGAGAGCGCTTTCCTGCGCGCCCGCCTCAAGGGCTCCAAGGCCGGCGAGCGCACGCTCCAGGCGATGGAGAACGAGCACGTGTCCTTGCTCGCGCTCGTCAAGGACATCCAGATCGTCATGGGACACCCCGAGCTCTATTCGCTCGATCACCTCTCCGGGCTCGCGGGGCGTTTTCGCGTGGTCCTGCAAGCGCACCTCGAGTTGGAGGAAAAGCACGTGTACGGGCGTCCGGCGTGAGCGTCGTCACCGCGGCCGCGCTGGGTCTCCCCGAGGAGCGCGAGGACCCCGGCAAGCTTGGGATCTGGCTCTTCCTGCTCTCCGAGGTCCTGCTCTTCGGCGGTTTCTTCGCGGCCTACGTCATGACCCGCTGGGGGAGCCCGGTCTGCGCGCTGGGAGCCCCGGCCTGGCCGGAGGGCGCCGCGCGGTCCGCCCTTTATCCGGCCCTTCTCAACACGCTCGTGCTCATCACGAGCTCCTATACGGTGGTGCGCGCGCTCTGCGCCGCCCAGCGCGGCGACCGGGCCGGGTTCCGTCGCGAGATGGGCGTCACCGTCGCGCTGGGCGTCTGCTTCTTGGCGGTCAAGGGTTTCGAGTACGCCTTGAAGTTCCATCACGGCTTGACGCCCGGCGGCGAGTTCGCGCTGGCCAATCCGGGTTTCAGGGTCTTCTTCTCGTTCTATTTCCTCATGACCGGTCTGCACGGCCTCCATGTGGCGGTCGGGCTGGCTTGGAACGCGCTCCTGCTGGGCTCGCGCGACGCCTCCCCCGAACGCTTCGCCCGGAAGGTGGAGTACGCGGCGCTCTATTGGCATTTCGTCGACGTCGTCTGGGTGTTCCTGTTCCCGCTCTTCTATCTCATATGAACCCTAAGACCGAGCCGCGCGAGAACCTCTACTTAAGCGTCTACCTGGCCCTGGTGGGCCTGACCGTCCTTACGGTGGCCTGCTCGGCGGCGGGCTTCGCGCCCATCCTCGGCGTGACCGCCGCCCTCTCGGTGGCCGGGATGAAGGCCGGCCTGATCGGCTACTACTTCATGCACCTAGGTGAGGAGCGCTCGCTGATCGTGGGCATCGCGGCCGCCGGGGTGCTCGCCGTCCTCGCCCTGGCCCTCGGCATCCTGCCGGACATCGCCCTCCGCCTATGATGACGGGGACTCGGGCCAAGCTCGTCGCCGCGGGCGCCGTCCTCTTCGCGGCGCTGGCGGCGTACTCGTCGCGCCGTCCGCCGCCGCGCCTGGCCGGACCCGTCGACTTCTCCTCCCCGCAGGTGGGCTCCGCGGCGCTGCGCGGGCGGCCCTGGGTGGCGGACTTCGTGTTCACGAGCTGCACGGGCCCCTGCCCCATGCTGAGCGCCAACATGGCGCGGCTGCAGAAGCGCCTCCCGGCCGAGGTGCGCCTGGTGAGCTTTACGGTCGACCCGGACCACGACGACGCCCAGGCCCTGGCGGACTACGCCTTGCGCTTCGGCGCGGAGCCGGGGCGCTGGTTCTTCGCCCGCCTCGAGGCGGGGCCCCTCTTCGAGCTCGTCAACGCCGGCTTCCGGCTGCCGATCTACGTCGACCCGAAAGCCCCGCGCGGCAGCCGGGTCATTCACACGACGAAGCTCGTCCTGCTCGACGGGCTCGGCACGGTGCGCGGCTACTACGACGGTCTCACCGAGGCCGGCCTGCGGGCGCTCGAGCGCGACGCGCGCGCGCTCCTGTCTCCGACGGGCGCAAGGAGGCCCGATGTCTGACTGGAAGCGCGCCGTGCCGACGATCGGGGCTCTGGCCGCGGTCTTGACCTTCCTCCTCAACCGCCTCCTGGAGGCGGTCCATCTGATGCCGCTGGCCGTGGCTTCGCGCGAGGCCGCCATCGTCGACTCCGCCTTCGCGGCCGTCCTGCGCATCGACGTCCTCGTCTTCTCGGTGGTCATCGCCGCGCTGGTCTACATCGTGGCGTTCTTCCGAGCGGACTCCGGGGAGGGCGCGCGCTTTACGCACAGCCCAGGCCGGCTCGTCGAGACGGTCTGGCTGGCCTTCAGCTGCGTGCTGACCTTCGGCCTGGCCGCCTACGGCTCCGAGGAGTTCCTGGCTCTGCGCGGAGACCGCAGGGCCGACGTGGACGTCCAGGTCAAGGCCGTGCAGTGGTCCTGGGACTTCAGCTACCCGGCCTACGGCGCGACGCCGGCGACCATGATCCTGCCCAGGGGCAAGCGCGCGCGCATCTCGCTGAGCTCCGACGACGTCCTGCACGCGCTGTCGATCCCTGCCTTCCGCCTCAAGCAGGACGCCCTGCCCGGCAGGGTCACCACGCTCTACGTGACGCCCCTGCTCGTGGGCCGCTACGAGATCGTCTGCGCCGAGCTCTGCGGGCTCGACCATACCGCGATGAGCTCCACGGTGGAGGTGGTCGAGCCCGAGGAGTTCGAGGCCAGGCTCAAGGGCGATACCTGGTAGGGGGAGAGACAATGAGCGACTTGCTGCGTGCGTTGGCCGCCTTCGCCGTCCTCACCGCGGGCGGCGGCTGGGCGCTGGGGTTCCTGGTGCCGCTCGAGGCCGGCATCACCTCGGCCTATCTCGCGGGCCTCTTGGCCTTCCTGTGGCTGGCGGGCGGCGGCCGGGCCATGCTCGACTGGGTGGACGGGGCGCATACCGAGCACGCCGCCGCCGACTGGACGCGTTTCGTCCGCTTCACGCTCGACCATAAGGTGATCGGGGTCCAGTACCTCGCCGTGAGCATGGTCGTCCTCGTCGTGGCGGGACTGATGGCCCTCATCATGCGCGCCGAGCTGGCGGCGCCGGGCCTGCAGTTCCTCAGCCACGACCGCTACAACTCCGTCATGACCATGCACGGGATCGGCATGATCGTGGTGGCGCTCACCGCTATCGTCGGCGGCTTGGGCAATTATGTCGTTCCCCTGACGATCGGGGCCCGCGACATGGCCTTCCCCCGGCTAAACGCCTTGAGCTTCTGGATCCTGCCGCCGGCCGTGCTCCTGCTCTTGGCCGCCTTGGCCAACGGCTCCATGGACACCGGCTGGCGCGCCTATCCCCCGCTGGCGGTGCGCGGCGACTGGGGGAAGCTCCTCTTCCTATTGGCCTTCATCACCGCGGGGTTCTCGTCGATCTTCGGCGGCGTCAACACGCTGACGACGGTCTGGACCATGCGGGCCAAGGGCATGACCCTCCGGCGCATGCCGATCTTCGCCTGGTCGATGCTCGCGGCCGGGATCATCATGGTCATGGCGACGTCGGTGGTCGCCGCCTCGCTGATCATGACCGTCTCCGACCGCGCGCTGGGCACGGCGTTCTTCGACGCGGCGGGGGGCGGGACGGCGCTGCTCTACCAGCACCTGTTTTGGTTCTACTCGCATCCGGCGGTCTACATCATGATCCTCCCCGCCTTCGGCGTGATCCTGGAGATCCTGCCGGTGTTCTCCCGCAAGCCGCTGTTCGGCTACGGCTTGGCCGCGGGGTCCTTCCTCGGCATCGTCGTCCTGAGCTTCCTGGTCTGGGCCCACCACATCTTCACGAGCGGTATGTGGGATTTCCTCAAGATCCCGTTCATGATCCTGACCGAGCTGATCTCGATCCCCACCGGCGTGGTGTTTCTCTGCGCGCTGGGGACGATGTGGGCGGGCAAGCTCCGCCTGCGCGCGCCGATGCTCTGGACGCTGGGCTTCCTCGTGCATTTCCTGGTCGGCGGGCTCACGGGCATCTTCCTGGCCGACGTCCCGACCGACATCCACCTCCACAACACCCTGTTCGTGACCGCCCATTTCCACTTCACGATCGTCGGCGGGACCATCTTCGCCTTCTTCGCGGGATTCTACTACTGGTTCCCGAAGATCTCGGGCCGCATGCTGGGGGAGGGGCTGGCCAAGGCGCACTTCTGGCTGTTCGCGCTGGGCTTCAACGCCGTCTTCCTGCCGCTCTTCTACGTGGGTGCTCGCGGCGTCCCGCGCCATACCGCGGACTATCCGCCGGAGTTCGCGGTCCCGCAGTTGGTCGCCTCGGTGGGGGCCTTCGCGGCGGCCTTTGGGGTCCTCGCCTTCTTCGTCAACATCTGGCGCTCGGCGCGCTCCGGCCCGGCCGCCGCGGCCGACCCCTGGCAGGCCAAGACGCTGGAATGGACCGTCTCCTCGCCGCCCCCGCCCGAGAACTTCGCGCGCGAGCCGGAGGTCTCCGAGACGCCGTACTCCTACGGCGAGGCCTGACTCAAGCCGGGACGACCTCGACCTCGAGCTCGGGGGGGATCCGCAGGGTGCGTGAGACGATGCAGCGCTTCTTGGCCTTCTCCATCAGCGTCCGGGCCTTCTCCGCGTCGTCGGCGTAGACCGAGAGCCGCACGCGCAGGACGACCCGCGTGAACGCGGGGCCGTCGACGGTGCGGTCGAGCACGCCCTCGGAGCGGCTCTGGTAGTCGGCCACGGCCAGCCCGGCGTGCTCGGCGACGGCGAGGAAGGTGGTCATGAGGCAGAGCTCCGCCGCCGAGAGCAGCAGGGCCTCCGGGCTCCAGCGCCCCGCCGGGCCGTCGAACTCCGGCGGCGGCCCGCCGTCGATGGGGGGAGCCTGCGGGGAGCTCAGCACGGCCAGGCGGCCGCTGACCCAGCGCAGCTCGGTCCCGTAGCGGTGGGGGAAGGGTGAGGTCATGACTCCTGAAAGGCAACGGGCTGGCCATCTTGGCCGGTTTGGCAATTCTGTTGCTAATACTTAGGGCAACTATGCCACGAGCAAACGACCGTCTAACCCGCCTCCTCCAGGCTTTGGGCTCCCTCCAGGTCGCGCTGGCTTGCCTGGTGCTTCTCATGCTGCTCACGACGGCCTGCACGCTGGAGCAGGGCTCGCTGGGCATCTTTCCCGCCGTCGACAAGTATTTCCGCAGCGCTTTCCTATATCGGCAGGTCGCGGGCTGGCCGCTGCCGTGGTTCCCGGCCGGCGGGGCGGTGGGAGCGGCCTTGCTCGTGAACCTCGGCGCGTCGATGGCCTCGCGCTTCCAGTGGACCTGGCGCAAGGCCGGGCTCTGGCTGTCGCATCTGGGCTTGGTCACCTTGGTCCTCGGCGAGTTCGTCACCGGCATGCTGGCGGTGGAGACGCGGATGCCCATCTTCGAGGGCGAGACCGTCAACTACACCGAGAGCCCGCGCCTCGATGAGCTCTACGTCGTGGAGCTCTCGCAGCCGGACGTCGAGACCGTCTACGCGGTCCCGCTGTCGATGGCGCGGCCGGGCCGCGAGCTCTCTCACGCCGGCTGGCCCTTCACGCTGGCGGTCCGCGAGACCCACCGCAACGCGCGGCTCGGCCCCCGGCCGGAGGCCTCCGGCCTGCCGCCGTCCTTGGCCGACCAGGGGCTCGGCAAAGACCTCGTGCTGCGCGCCGACCCGCCCGCCGGCGACGAAGGGCGCGACCAGGCCGCGGCGTTCGTGGCCGTCCGGGAGGGCGGCCGGGAGCTCGGCACCTGGCTCCTGGCCTCGGCTCTGGGACGCGAGCAGGTCTTCAGCGCGGGCGGCCGGGACTTCGCGTTCGGGCTGCGGCCGGCGCGGCGCATGCTGCCGTTCTCGCTGACGCTCGTCGACTTCCGCCACGACCTCTACCCCGGCACCGAGATCCCGCGCAACTTCTCGAGCCTCGTGCGCCTCGTCAACGCGCAGACGGGCGAGGAGCGCGACGTCCTCATCTGGATGAACAACCCGCTGCGCTACCTCGGGCGCACCTTCTATCAGGCCAGCTTCGGGCAGGCCGACACCCTCTCGATCCTCCAGGTGGTCGAGAACCCCGGCTGGCTCCTGCCCTACGTCTCCTTCGTCATGATGGCCGCCGGGCTCCTGCTCCACTTCATCCTCGCTCTGCTGGCCTTCAAGCCGGCCGCCCCCAAGGCCCGGGATGCCGCACTCCCGCGCGATAGCGCTAGGTCGGCCGCGGCCGCGGCCGCCGTCGCGCTGCTGGTCTTGGCCGCGCTGCCCGCCCGCGCCAAGGACCCGGCGGGCTTGGCCGACTTCGCGCGCCTTCCGGTCCTCCACAACGGACGGATCAAGCCGCTCGATTCCGTCGCGCGCAGCTCCCTCTTGGTCCTGCACGGCAAGCAGACCCTCTCCCACGAGGGCCGCAGGCTGAGCGCCGCCGAGTGGCTGCTCGAGCTCTCGGCCCGGCCGCGCGAGGCCGACCGCATGAAGGTGTTCCGCATCGACGACCCCGACCTGCTGGGCCTCTTGGGCCAGCGCGGCGGCGACGGGCGCGTCTACGCCTTCGAGGTCCTGACCCCGAGGCTCGCCGAGCTCGACGCCCAGGCCCAGCGCGCCGCGGCGCTCGATCCCCGCCAGCGCACGCGCTTTGAGCGCGCGGCGCTCGAGCTTCGCGAGAAGGCGGAGCTCTACCTCCGGCTCCGGAACACCCTCGCCCCGGAGGATACCCAGGGGCTGACGGCCGAGCTCGCCGCCCTCGAGGCCGCCATGGCCGAGGGCAAGGCCGGGGTGCCGCGGCTGGCGGCCATCCTAGAGCGCTTCCGCGGCGCGGCCGACGCCGCCTACTACCGTCCCCTGCCGCCGCCGCCCGGCGCGGCGCCGGAGGCCTGGAAGACTCCGGGCGAGGGCATCCTCGAGCCGATGCTCTCGCGCGCCCCTTTGGCGGCCGAGCTCAAGGGTTACGCGGCGGTCCTCGACGCCTGGCGCGCCGGCGACAAGGCCGGCTTCGCCTCCGGCGCGGCGGCCCTTAGGTCCCTTTACGGAGACGGCCGTCCGCGCGAGTCGGCCCAGGCGGCGCGCGAGCTGGCCTTCAACCGGCTGGCGCCCTTCGGTAAGGGGATGGCGCTCTATATCCTCGCCTTCGTGCTGGCCTGCGCCTCTTGGCTGACCGGCTCGGAGCGCCTGCGGCGCGCGGCGGTCTGGAGCTTGGGGACGGCGTTCCTGCTGCACAGCGCCGGGGTCCTCGGCCGGATGGTCATCCAGGGCCGTCCGCCGGTGACGAACCTCTACTCCTCGGCCGTCTTCGTCGGCTGGGGAGCCGTCCTGCTCGCCCTGGGCCTGGAGTGGGCTCACCGGCGCGGACTGGCCGCCGCGATGGGCGCGGCGGTGGGCTTCTGCACCTTGCTCGTCGCCCACCACCTCGCCATGAGCGGCGACACCCTGGAGATGATGCAGGCGGTCCTCGACTCGAACTTCTGGCTGGCCACCCACGTGGTCACCATCACGCTAGGCTACAGCGCGGCGTTTCTGGCCGGCACCCTAGCCACGGCCTGGATCGTCGGCGCCAGCGCGGGCCGCCTCGGCCGCGAGACGGCGCGCTCGCTGGCGCAGATGACCTACGGGACCGTCTGTTTCGCGCTGGTGCTGAGCTTCGTCGGCACCGTGCTGGGCGGCATCTGGGCCGACCAGTCCTGGGGCCGGTTCTGGGGCTGGGACCCCAAGGAGAACGGCGCCCTCTTGCTCGTGCTCTGGATGGTGGTCATCCTCCACGCGCGCTGGGGGGGCTTCGTGCGCGAGCGCGGCATCATGGTGATGGCCGTCTTCGGCAACGTCGTGACGGCCCTGGCCTGGTTCGGCGTGAACATGCTGGGCGTCGGCCTGCACTCCTACGGCTTCATGGATAAGGCGGCGGCCTGGCTGGCGGCCTTCATCGTCCTGCAGTTGGCGGTGATGGCCGCCGGCGCGCGCGCCCCGGTCCCGGAGGAGGCGTGAGCTCCCCGCGGCGCCCCGCGACGGCCGCCGACCTCGCGCTGGTGCGCGAGGAGCACCGGGTCCTCGAGGACCTGCTGCGCCGCCACCAGGAGGCTCTGGTCGGCTTCGAGTTCGGCAGCGCCTTGGGCGAGCTCGAGGAGTTCTCTCGGCGGCTGCGCCGCCACATCCGCCTCGAGGAGGACGTCCTGCTGCCGGCCTACGCGGAGCTGGGCCAGCCGCCGCGCGGCGGCGCCGTGCGCTTCTTCCTCGAGGAGCACGCCCAGATCCAGGAACGCGTCGAGGAGCTCCTCGCCAGCGCCCGCGGCCTGAGCGTGGGCTCGACCTCCCGGGCCGGGGTCGTCAGCCTCATCGAGCGCGAGGCGCGCCTCAAGGCCTTGCTCGAGCACCACGAGCAGCGCGAGGAGAAGCTGCTGCTCGGCCGGTTGGCGGCCGCGCTGGCGGCCGCGCCGTGAGCGGAGGGCCCATCGGCGCGGCGGAGAGCTTTCATGAGGCGGCGCGCCGCTCGCGCTCTCAAGGCGCGGCCTTCGCGGGCCTCGACTACGACCGAGCCCCGCTCCTGGTGATCTGGGAGTCGACCCGCTCCTGTGCTTTGGTCTGCAAGCACTGCCGCGCCTCGGCCATCATGGGGCGCGACCCGCGCGAGCTGGGCACCGCGGAGGGCTTCAAGCTCCTCGACGAGACGGCCGCCATGGGCACGCCGATCTTCATCGTGTCGGGCGGCGACCCGCTCCAGCGCGACGACCTCGAGGCCCTGCTCGCCCATGGGAAGAGCCGCGGCCTGCGCATGGGGACGATCCCGGCCGCCACCGAGCGGCTCACGCGCGAGCGGCTGGCCGCGCTGGCGCGGGCGGGCGTCGACCAGGTCGCCTTCAGCCTCGACGCGCCCTCGGCCGAGGAGCATGACGGCTTCCGCGGCGTCGCCGGGTCCTTCGAGAAGGTCATGGCGGCCCTGGGCTGGGCGCGCGAGCTGGGGCTGCCGGTGCAGATCAACACCTGCTTCGCGGCCTGGAACTTCGCGCGCCTCGACGCGATGATCGAACTGGTCCGCGGCCTGGGGATCGTGTTCTGGGAGGTCTTCTTCCTCGTCCCCACCGGCCGAGGCTCGGCGATGGACGGCGTGCGCCCGGAGCAGTTCGAGGAAGCCTTCGCCAAGCTGCACGCGCTCTCGCGCGAGGCGGGATTTGTCGTCAAGCTCACCGAGGCCCAGCACTACCGGCGCTATCTGCTCCAGCGCCCGCCGGATGAGCGCCCGCGGGCGATGGGTGCCTCGGCCCCGGCGGTCAACGCCGGAAAGGGCTTCCTCTTCGTCGACTTCAAGGGCGAGGTGTATCCCTCGGGCTTCCTGCCCGTGGCGGTGGGCGACGTCCGCAAGACCCCGCTGGGGGAGATCTATCGCGAGGCTCCTCTCCTTAAGTCGCTGCGCGCGCCGGCGCTCTTAAGCGGCAAGTGCGGCGCCTGCGAGTACCGCGCGGTCTGCGCGGGCTCGCGGGCGCGCGCCTTCGCCTTGACCGGCGACCCGCTGGCCTCGGACCCGGCCTGCGGCTACGAGCCGGCGAGCTTTGGCAAGAGCGTTGCTAAATAACCGGTTGGACAGTGTCATGAGCGCGCAAAAGACCGCCGTCGTCGACATCCTCGAGAAGAGCCGCCGGGTCTTCGAGCGCCTCGCCGACGAGTTCGACCGCTCACGGCTGCGCGAGTCGACGGACATGCGGCGCCAGGTCCTGGCCGCCCTCGACGTCGTCGAGCCGGCCTTGGCCGCCCAGCGCTGCATCCAGGCGGCGGTCTGGTCCCAGCGCGCGGCGCGTCCGCCGGAGTGGCGCCAGGCCCAGGCCGCGGCCGACCTGCAGCGCGATCAGATCTCCTCGTTGGTCAAGGACATGCGCGTGCTCGCCTCGGGCGGCGCCCGATACCGGCCCGAGCACGTGGGTGCTTTGGCTTTCATGCTCGCCAAGGCCCTGCGCGAGCATCTCAGCCACGAGCAGGGCCGCTTCCGGCGGCCCACCGCCGCCCGGGGCGCGCAGATCGCGGCCTTGGGCGCTCTGCGCCGGGTCGAAGCCATGCTGGGGAGGCTGTGATGAGCGGACTCTTCGTCGTGGGGATGAGCCATCTGTCCGCGCCGGTGGCCGTGCGCGAGCGCCTGAGCCTAAGGCCCGGGGCGCTGGCGGCCGACACGGCGGCCCTGCGCCAGGCCTGCGGCCTCGGCGAGACGGTCCTCCTCTCGACCTGCTCGCGCTTCGAGGTCTACGCCGTCGCCGAGGACCCCGCGGCGGCCGGCGAGCGGGTACAGGCCTGGCTCGAGGCCCGAGCCGGAGTCCCCGTCGGGGCCTACCTATACCTCCACGAAGGCTCCGCCACGGCGCGCCACCTCCTGCGCGTCGCCTCGGGTTTGGAGTCTTGGATCGTCGGCGAGACCGAGATCATCGGGCAGGTCAAGGCCGCCTATCAGGGCGCGCGCGACGCCGGGACCGCGGGCCGGGTCCTCAACATCCTGTTCCAGAAAGGCCTGGCCGGCGCCAAGACCGTGCGCAACGCCACCAAGATCGCCGAGGGCATCCGCTCGGTGGGCGGGGCGGCGGCCATACTCGCCCGCAAGCTCTTCGGCGACTCCGGGGCGCGCCGGGTCCTCATCGTCGGGGCCGGACAGATGGCCCGCACGGCCGCCGAGCATCTGAGGGCCAAGGGCGTCAAGGACGTGACCGTGGCCAACCGCACCTACGAAAAGGCCGTCGAGCTCGCCGAGGCCCTGGGCGGGACGGCGGCGCGCTACGACGAGGCCCTGGCCTCCCTTCACGAGGCGGACATCGCCATCTTCTCTACCGCGTCGTCCGACTACGTGGTCGGCCGCGGCGGCGTCCTAGAGGCGGCCGGACGGCGTCGCGGCCGTCCCCTGTTCTTGATCGACCTGGGGGTCCCGCGGAACGTCGATCCGGCGGCGTCCGAGGTTTCCGACGTCTATCTCTACGACATCGACGACCTCAAGCGGATCGTGCAGAGAGACCAGGAGTCGCGCCGCGAAGCCGTCGCGCGCGCCGACGCCCTGGCCGAAGAGGCGGCGGACGACGCCTGGGACCGCATCGAGCGCCCGGCGCCGGCCGGGAGGGTGTCATGAGCGCAAGAACCATCGTCGCGTCGGTGTTGGCGTTGGCGGCCGCCGCGGCCGCGGCCTGCAGGCCGGCGCCGCCGCCTGAGGTCAAGCCCAAGTTCTCGCTGCCGCAGCTCTCGGCGCGCTTTTCGGCCGACCTCGGCGCGGAGACCGTCGACGTCTCGGCCTACCCGGCCAAGGCCCAGGACGGCTATGCCGTCTTCACCGAGGTCTGCTCCCAGTGCCACAGCCCGGCGCGCGCCCTCTGGGCTCCGGAGGCGACGCGCGAGGAATGGGCGATGCACATCCGGCGGATGCACGACAAAACGCTCGTCAATACCTGGTGGACCCGGTTCGGAAAAGACGACGCGGACCTCATACTCGACTTCTTGGCCCACGACTCCAAGGTCCGCAAGCTCGAAGGCAAGGAAGAGTTCGCGCTCGAGACGGCGCGGCTCGCCGCGTTGCTCGAGGAGGTCAAGGCGGAGCGGACCCGCCTGCAGCTCGAGGAAGGCAGACAGGCGGCCCGTCAGGCGCCGGATTACATGGGCGACAAGCCCGGAGGGGGAACACGATGAGGATCTTCACGGCGTTGGCGCTGGCGGCGGGGCTGGGCGGCGCCTTGGCGCTCGTATGCTCGGCGGAGGAGGCCGAGGCCGAGAAGGCCCCGGCCAAGGTCGAGGCGGCCGGCGAGGTCAAGGCGGAGCCGAAGGGCACGGGGAAGGACGACCCGGCCGCTGCGCCCAAGGCCGAGCCCGGCGAGGCTCCGGAGACGATCGTGTTCAAGCAGACCGCGAAGATGGCCCCGGTCAAGTTCGCGCACAAGGCGCACGCCGACAGGCTCAAGAGCTGCGCGGAGTGCCACGAGGGCGAGAAGCCGCTGTTCCAAAAGAAGGTCACCGGCGAGGCCCTCAAGATGGCCGACATGTACAAGGGCGGGACCTGCGGCGCCTGCCACGACGGCAAGAAGGAGGTCGACGGCAAGAAGGTGTTCGCCGCCAAGGCCGGCTGCATGAAGTGCCACAAGAAGTAGGCGGAGGACGGATTGTTGCTTGACGTCGGTCAGGACGCGGGGAGTATGAAGCCTGGAGGAGCGATGGAACGGATTCTCAAAGGAGCCTGGATGCTGGCGGCGGCCTTGGCGCTGTCGGCGTCCCTTGGGGCCCAGGCGCGGGGCGCGGACGCGGCCGGCACGGAGGCGCCCAAGTTCGTCGGGCGCGAGGCGTGCGCAAGTTGTCACGCGGAGGTCCACGAGACCTTCGACAAGACGTTCCACGGCCGCAAGGCCCAGTCGAACCCCAAGCTCGCCAACATGTGCGAGTCCTGCCACGGTCCCGGGTCCGCGCACGCCGACGGCGGCGGGGACATAACGAAGATACTCAACCCGAAGAAGATGTCCCCCCAAGCGGTCACGGACACCTGCCTGAGCTGCCATAAGGACAAGAACCTGATGCTGTGGAAGACCGGCTCCCACGCCAACTCGGACGTGAGCTGCACGACCTGCCACAGCGTCCACAAGGGCTCGGGCAACAAGTCGCTGACCGCCGGCGCCACCGACACCTGCCTCAAGTGCCACAAGAAGCAGAAGGCGGACATGCGTCTGGCCTCCCACCACCCCGTGCTCGAAGGCAAGATGACCTGCGCTTCCTGCCACAACCCGCACGGCGGCATCGAGGGGAACCTCAAGGCCGACTCCCTCGCGGAGACCTGCGCCAAGTGCCACACCGACAAGATGGGCCCGTTCATGCACGAGCACCCGCCGGTGGCCGACGGCTGTCAGAACTGCCACCTGCCCCACGGCTCCACCAACGAGCGCATGCTCAAGATGCCCATCCAGTTCCTCTGCGTGAGCTGCCACAACAAGGAGCACGCCTCGTTTACCACCAACACCACGACCCAGGCCACCTGGGTGCAGCGCGACCGCTGCACCGACTGCCACCGCGAGGTCCACGGCTCGGACCGCGCGCGCCGGTTCCGGAAATAGAGGGGGAGAGGACCATGAAACTCATCGAGACCATGCGCAAAGGGGCGGCGCTCGCTGCCGCCGCCGTCCTCCTCGGCGGGGCCGTGCCGGCCCAGGCGTACCAATACGGCTGGCTGGCCGGCGTCCGCGCCGTCGACCTGGACGTGCGGGGCACTCGGGGCCAGGTGCAGGAATACGACGGGAAATACTACAAGGGCGTGCACGGGGACCTCGGGTTCTGGAACGCGGGGTCCTTCGGGCTCTTCGACTTCTCGGCCAAGGACCTGGGCAGCACCGAGGAGGCGGTCAACGTCCGCTTTGACCGCAGCAACGGGTTCAAGGTATCGGGCAAGTGGGAGACCATGCACCACCGCCTCAACCTCATCCAGGCGGGCGTCATCAGCAACGGCCAGTACTTCGGGCCGACGGGGTCCACGCTGGCGACCATCACGCCGGCCGACGAGCTGGTGATGCGCCGCACCGAGTCGGAGCTCAACGTCTCGAAGACCTCGCTGGTCGACCCGCGCCATCGGCTCGCCGTTCAATACTGGCGCGCCGACAAGTACGGCAGCTCGGCCTTCAGCGCGGGGCCGCGGGGCGGCTCGAACATCATGATCGGGCGGATCAACATCGACAACACCACGGAGGACGTCACGGTCAGCGTCGGCGTCGGGGCGGGCGCGGACTCTCAGGTCACCGTCGACCTCGTGCGCAACGAGTTCACCGACCGCGCCGCGGTCGTAGCCCGGGAGACCGGCACGGCCGCGACCAGCGCGCTGGGGGGGCTCCTCAAGCCGCACTACTCGGACTCCGAGATGACCGCGGCCGAACTGCGCTTCAGGACCGACGTCCGGGACAACCTGGCGGTCTCCGGAGCCTTTACGGGCCGCCGGCGCCACGCGGTCCAAAACGACATGTCCAACGACTTCGCGGTGGCGACCGTCAACGCCGCCTACCGTCCTTCGAAGAAGCTGAGCGTGCTCGGTAAGGTCTACTTCCGCGGCAACCAGGTGCGGGAGACGCAGGGCATCAAGAGGTCGCTGGCGGAAGCCAATCCGCCCAACCGCCACCAGATCGACAAGAACCACCTGCGCACCGACCTGTCGGCGACCTATCGGGCGACGCAGCGCGTCACGGTCAAGGGCTCGTACCGGCTGGAACTCATCAACCGGCGCGACCCGCGCACCTACACCATCGGCAGCGGCTTCTTCTTCGACGGGACCTTCTTCCCGATGAACGCCTGGCGCAGCGAGGTGGCCGGGCAGGAGACCCGGCACGTCCTGACGGGGCAGGCGAAGGCGGCGCTGCCGCTGGGCATCGAGGCGGAGGCGACGCTCAAGCGCCTGCAGGCGAACCGGCCGGCGTTCGTCAACCAGCCCAACCAGCAAGACGACGCCAGCGCCGGGCTGACGGTGCCTCTGCCGGCCGACCTGACGCTGTCCTTGCTCGCCAACTACATACAGGAGCGCAACAAGACCCACAGCTTCGACCGCAACTACAGCTCGCTGCGCAACACCTACCGGGCGGGGCTCGACGGCGCGCTCTTCAACAAGGTGTTCTTCGGGGCCGACGGCGCCTGGGACAACGTCCGCTACTTCGCGGACGTCGGCTTCGCCTCCCCGGCCGCCGCGTTCCCGACCAACAACTACCGGGAGGCGGGCATGAACAACCGCCAGACGAACACCACGGCGGGGCTGCATGCGCGGGCGAACCTGCCCAAGGGCTTCGTCGTCTCGGGCAACGGGTCGTATACCTGGTCGGACGTCAGCACGCCGATGACCTACCGGAACGCGGCGCTGGGCTATACCATCGACGACTACACGCCCTATGACATCCGCATCGCCCGGGGCACGATGGCCGTGGACTACACGCCGTTGTCCTACGACAGCCTTACGGCCCGCGTCAGCTATTCCATCCAGGATTGGGTGGACAAGATCGACAACGCGAACTCGGGCCGCGTCAGCATAAGCCAGGTCGGCCTGACGGCGAAGTTCTAAGGAAGTTCTAGGGCTTGTATTTGATAACATTTCCGACTATACTGTTATCATGCTTAGGACGCAGATCAGCTTGACCGAGAAGGAATACGCGGCGGCCAAGCGTGAGGCGCGGAGGCTCGGCATCTCCCTGGCCGAGATGCTGCGGCGCTCCTTGCGCGGCCTCCTGCCGGCCGACCCATCGAAGCCTTGGATGCGCTACGCGGGAATGATCGAAACCGGGAAGCCGGACTCCAGCCAACACCTCGACGAAGTGGTCTATGGCTTCAAGGGTTGAGGCCTACGTCGATACTTCCGCGCTCATCGCCTTCACCGATAAGTCCGATACCTTCCATCCGCTGTTTCGGCGCTTGTTCGCCGATCCTCCCAGGTTGATCACCACGCCTCTAGTGGTCGCCGAGGGACACGGCTGGTTCCTGCGGCGCTATGACTCCTCAAGAGCCCTCCAGTTCCTCGGTCTGATAGACGAGCTCGAGCCCCTGGCCGTCAGTGCGGTCGGAGCGCGCGAGCAGCAGGCGGCCGCGGCGATCCTGCGGCGCTTCGCCGACCAAGATATGACGCTTGCCGACGCGATCGGCCTTCATCTGATGCGGGAGCGCCGCATCCGGAGCTGCTGGTCCACCGACCGGCATCTCGGTCTTACCGGCGTCCCGCTGGTGATCCACCAATAGCCGGCGGCCGGGGACGCGCGGTTGATGCGCGCGCCATTGCCGTGCCGGTGGAGTCCGCCTATACTGGGCGGGTGAGCCTCAAGGACTTCGACCTCCCGCGCCGCGCGGGCTCGCTCCCCGGCCTGCTGCTGGCGGCCGCGGTCGCCACGCTGCTGTGGGACACCTGGCTCATCTGGCCGCTCAAGATCCTCACCGTCTTCTTCCACGAGATCAGCCACAACCTGGCGGCCCTGCTCACCGGCGGGACGATGGGCCGCATCCTGCTCGAGTCCAACGAGGGCGGCCTGGCCTCATCCTCCGGCGGCAGCCGGTTCCTCATCCTCAACGCGGGCTACCTGGGCAGCATCCTCTGGGGCTCGGCGCTCATGCTGGCCGCCGCCCGCACCAACCGCGACCGCCAGCTCACGGCGCTCTTGGGCGCGTTCCTCGCCGGCATGACCCTCTTCTACGTGCGCAGTCCCTTCGGCTTCGTCTTCGGTCTGGCCGCGGCCTACGGGCTCTATATGGCCTCGAAGCGACTCTCCGACGCGACCAACGACGCCATCCTCAAGGTCGTCGGCGCCACCTCCTGCCTCTACGCGATCCCGGACATCTGGTCCGACGTGGTGACGCGCTCGTGCAACTCGGACGCCAAGATGCTGGCCAACGAGTTCTTCGGGCCGCGCCTCATGTGGGGAGGGCTCTGGATCGGTCTCTCGCTGGCCGTCCTGTGGTGGACCGTACGGACGGCGCGCCGCCTCGAGGCTCGGGATTAGCAGGCCGTCAGGACGACGAAGGACCGCCCGTTGACGAGGTGGGGGAAGCCCCCGTACTGTTCATCTCGTCCCGGGATGCAGGCAGGCCGCCGCCGAATGGTTCGTTCCCTTGTGTAACTCCGTCGGCGCGCCGGAGTCGACACTGACGGCTATGGCTTTGGAGCGGGCGGAGCCGGAAGTGTCATCGACATCTTCCTGGGTCCAGTGCCAATAATAGGTGTGGAATCGATATAGCTCCCTCGGCCGGGGGTCAAGATTTCGGATGCGCACAGTCCCCAGTTCGGCGACGCTAGGCCAGCGCGCGCCCCTGGCCCGGCAGAACACCTGAGCGGACGCCCAGAACATGGGGTAAGTGGAGAAGCTCCAGCTCATGCCGGTCTGGGCGTCAAGCGATGGCTCGAAATCGGCCTCGGGGCCCGAGCCTTCCTGGGGATGAAGGCAGGCTACTCCCACCTGGTCTCTCTTGAAGGTCCAATTCCCTTCGGCGGTCAGCGTATTGAAAATTTTGGCCCGGGTGTAGGGAGGGGTTAAATTTTCCATGACCTCTTCCCGGGTCCAGAACACATGGGAGTCGCGAACCATCGGCTGGGGGACAAGATTGTTGACGCGCGCCGTCCCCAACTCTGCGAGATCAGGGACTCTCGCGCCTCGAGCTTGGCAGAACGTTTGGGCGGACGGCCAGATCATCTTAAAAGTCGAATAGCTCCAGCGCATGCCGGTCGCCGTGTCAAGCGACACTTGGAAGGCCGGAGTCTGCGGGACCTGTTGCGTCAGATTCTCCAGGGGAACGCTAGGCGCGCGGCGCAAGTCGGTGAGAATCTCGGAGGCCGCATCTGCGCTCCTGAGCTTGTCGAACGCGGCCTCCGGGCTCTGCGCTTTGGTTTCCGTCGCTCGAAAAAGGGTCAGAAGGACCCCTAACAGACCGCCCCAGCATGCCCTCCTGACGTTATTCAACATGGACCGTCACCTCCCGATGCGGCACCTACCAATCGATGCTAGCGGGGAACGCCACTCGACAAATAGAGGCGAACGGGCGGCACCCGGCTGGGTTGTCTATCCTACGTCAATCCTAGGCCCCGGCCTGAAGAGGCGTCGGACGGCGGCATTGCCGGGACGTCGGCGCCACCTCCTGCCTCTGCGCGATCCCGGGTCGGCCGCCCGGGCGCTATCCTATAATAGCCGCATGCCCGCACCCGCCTCGGCGCCCGAGTTCAAGTACGAGGACCCCTTCCCGCTGGGCCCCGACGAGACCGAGTACCGCCTGGTCTCCAAGGAGGGCGTGCGCGTGTCGCACTTCGGCGGCGAGAAGGTCCTGGTCGTCGAGCCCGAGGCCCTGGCCCGGCTCTCCAACGAGGCGATGCGCGACGTCTCCTTCCTCCTGCGCCCCAAGCACCAGCGCCAGGTGGCGGCCATCCTCTCCGATCCCGAGGCCTCCGACAACGACAAGTTCGTGGCCCTGACTTTGCTCGAGAACGCCGCGGTCTCGGCCAAGTTCGAGCTGCCGTTCTGCCAGGACACCGGCACCGCCACCGTCATGGCGAAGAAGGGCCAGCAGGTCTGGACCGGGGCCGACGATGGGGAGTGGATCTCGCGCGGCGTCTGGAAGACCTACGTCGAGGAGAACCTGCGCTACTCCCAGACCGTCGCGCTTTCGATGTACGAGGAGAAGAACTCCGGCAACAACCTCCCCGCCCAGGTCGAGGTCTACGCCGTGCCCGGGATGGAGTACAAGTTCCTCTTCATCGCCAAGGGCGGCGGCTCGGCCAACAAGAGCTACCTCTTCCAGGAGACCAAGGCCCTGCTCAACCCCGCCTCGCTCAAGAAGTACTTAGTCGAGAAGATGCGCACGCTCGGCACCGCGGCCTGCCCGCCTTACCACCTGGTCTTCGTCATCGGCGGGACTTCGGCCGAGGCCACTCTCAAGACCGTCAAGCTGGCCTCCACCGGCTATCTCGACACCCTGCCCTCTACCGGCAGCCCCGGCGGACGGGCCTTCCGCGACGCCGCCCTCGAGGCCGAGCTCCTGGCCGAGGCGCAGAAATGCGGCATCGGCGCCCAATTCGGCGGCAAGTACTTCGCCCACGACGTCCGGGTCGTGCGCCTGCCGCGCCACGGCGCCTCCTGCCCGGTCGGTATGGGGGTGTCCTGCTCGGCCGATCGGAACATCCTGGCCAAGATCACGGCCGAGGGGCTTTGGCTCGAGCAGATGGAGCGGGATCCCGAGAGCTTGATCCCGAAGGAGTACAAAGGAAGGCGCCACAGCTTCGCGGTGCCCCTCGACCTCGACCGTCCGATGAAGGAGATCCTGGCTGAGCTCTCCAAGCACAAGGTCTCGACCCAGCTCTCGCTGACCGGTCGGCTCATCGTCGCGCGCGACATCGCCCACGCCAAGCTCAAGGAAGGTCTCGACGCCGGCCGAGGCCTGCCCGACTACCTCAAAAAGCACCCGGTCTACTACGCCGGCCCGGCCAAGACCCCGAAGGACAAGCCCTCGGGCTCCTTCGGCCCGACCACGGCGGGGCGCATGGACTCCTATGTCGACCAGTTCCAGGCCGCCGGGGGCTCCTTGGTCATGCTGGCCAAGGGCAACCGCTCCCAGCAGGTCACCGACGCCTGCAAGAAGCACGGCGGCTTCTACCTGGGCTCGATCGGCGGCCCCGCCGCCATCCTGGCTCAGAACTCGATCAAGAAGGTGTCGGTGGTGGCCTTCCCCGAGCTCGGGATGGAGGCCGTTTATGCGATCGACGTCGTCGACTTCCCGGCCTTCATCCTAGTCGACGACAAGGGCAACGACTTCTTCAAGCGCTGATTGTTGCGTTCGGGGTCAGACCTTCATGTTGCGCTTCTCAGAAGCGCAACATGAAGGTCTGACCCCGAACGCAACATCTTATGGGAGGCGGGCCAGGGACTCGATCAAGGGCGTCACGTCCTTGAGGTCGGCCCCGAAGCGGCGGTTGAGGACGTCCTTGGTCTCCTGGTCGGGCGCCCAGGCCACGCGCTGGGGCGGATGGACCCCCGGGCAGGGGCTGCGCGAGAAGGCGACGTGGCCGTCGGCGGCGCGCGCGGCCTCGAGCGCCCCCAAGGACAGCGCGCCGTAGCAGACGTCGAGCAGGATCGGCGTCTTGCGCAACTCGCTGGTCAGCGCTTCCCCGGTGGTGTCGGGGAACTTGAGCAGGCTCAGGCAGGCCTCGCGCAGCCAGGGCAGGAGCGGGGCGAAGAGGCCCCAGTCCTTGCCCACGACGGAGCCGTCGGGGCGCTGCATCGAGAGGAGCTGGGCCGCGCCGACCAGCAGGTCGCGCCCGGCGGCGGCCACGGCGTCGAGCGCGGCGCGCCGGCGCTCATCCTCGACCACGGCCGACTGCGAGGCGTTGAGCGAGAGGCCGGGGTCGTCGACCCAGGCGCGCACCTGCGCCCATGGCAGCCAGGTCTCGACGGTCTGGACCGCCACGCCGTCGACGCAGAAGGTGACGACGCTGCCGGCGGTGGGGTTCTCCGGAAGAGTGACCCGTCCACGGCGGCCGTCGGCGGCGAACTCGCGGCGCTCCGGGCCCTGGGGAAAGGGCGGCAGGGCCGCGCGACCTTCGATGAAGAAGCCGGGCGGGACGAGCGCCATCACCGGCTCGGCCGCCTTGATGGCCGCCGAGCCGTTGGACCACGATTTCCAGAACGGCCATTTCACGCGCAAAATGGTGTCGCCGCCCGGAGTCGTCGCCGGTCCCACGGTCTCCGCGCTCAGCGAGCGCAGCTCGAGGCGCCGACGCGCGCCGCCTTCCCCGGACTCGAGGCTGATGAGCGTGGGTCTGGTGCGCAGGCAGGTCAAAAGGCCAACGGCTAGATGGCGGTTTCGGGGCTTGGTCCTTTCGGCGAAAAGCGCCGCGTAGGGGTCCTTAAGCTCCTCGGCGCCGAACGGCTCCCCGTCGAAGCGCACCTCAAGGCCTTTGTGCCGCATCACGTGGAGGGTCTTGGCGCCCGAAGCGACGGCGACGCGACCCAGCGCTTGCAGGAAGTACTCGCCGCGCTCCATCGCGAAGAGCGCGAGCTTCTCGAGCGCCCGCTCGCGGTCGACCCGGAAGGAGCCGGAGCCCTTGAGGACGGCGCCGTCGTCGCTCATCGGGCCGCCGCGCGGAGCGAGGCGTAGGATGCGATGAAGGCTTTCCCGTCCCGGCCTACCAGCCAGACGCGGCCGTCGCCGTCGAAGGCTGCGGCGATCAAGTCGTCGGAGAACAGCCCCTGGCGGGTGGTGATGCGGCTGAACTTGTAGTCGTCGCAGACGGCCAGCCCTTTGGAGAAGCCCGCCAGGAGGATGCGTCCGGAAGGATCGGCGGAGAGCCACGACCAGGCGGCGTCTTCCAGGCCGTCATCGCGGCCGTAGTTGCGCACGCCTTGGGCATGGACGATGGACAGGCCGCCGTTGGTCGTAGCGGCCACGGACCCGTCCGGCAATGCCCGGACCGAGAAAGAGGACCAATAGCCCAGGCCGTCGTCGGGCGACCAAGAGGTCCACGCTCTCCCGTCGAAGCGGTGCAGGTTCTTGCGCAGATATTTTCTTTGGACGCGGTCGAATGGCGGGCTGGTCGCCGCCCATATGTTGCCCGCGCCGTCCTCGGCCAGGTCCTGGACTGGGTTGCCGTCGAGCCCGGCCTCCCGGCTGACGGTGCGCCAAACGCCGGAGTCGTAGACCCGGAGGCCGTCCCCGAAGCCCAGGTGCAGCCGGCCTTTGCGGTCGATGAGGCTGCGCGAGACGTGACCGGAGCCGGCCGCGGGCAGGACGGTCTCCCCGCCGTCCGGACGCCTCAGGATCCAGCGCCCTTCCTCCAAGCGCGCCGAAGTGCCGTCCGCGGACAGGCTTCCGGGTCCCGTCGGCGCGACCTGGCGGCCGTCGAAGAAGACGAAGTCGCGCCCGCCTATGACGAGGCGGGATACGGCTCCGCTCGTCCGGCCCTCCGCCAGGTGGCGTCGCGCCGCGTCCTGCGGGGAGTCGAAGGCCTCGCCGGCCAGACGCTGCGGCGGCTTGGCCGCGCGGGCGGCCGCGGCGGCCCCGGCCTCGTCGCGGATGTGGACGCCTGAGCCGTAGAGGCCGACCCAGAGCATTCCGTGGCGGTCGACGACGACGCCGGCCACTTGGTCGGAGGGCAGGCCATAGGCGTAGCCGAAGGGGCGCCAGGTTCCGCCCTCGCGCACGAAAAGTCCGGCGTCCCAGGTGCCGGCCCACAGGCGGCCGTCGCCTCCTTCGGCGAAGGCGGTCACCTTGTGTCCGCGAAGTTCCCGTTCCGTGATCCGGCCTTCCCGCGTCACGGTGAAGAGGCCGTCCGGCGTGCCGACCAGCACGCGCCCCTGGGCGTCCTCGGCCAGCGCTCCCGCCAGGTCGCCGGAGCCGGCGCTTTCCCAAAGGCGCCGCCAGCCCCCACCCTCACGCAGCCACAGTCCGGTGGAGGCCCCGATGTAAGACGCGCCTTCCCGCGTGAGCAGGATGCTGTTGACTCCGGTGGGAGGATGGCGGCCGGGCTGGGTCCAAGCGGAGTCACCCTCGCGCCAGGTCCAAAGCCTGCGGTTCCAAGCGGCATAGAGCGTGCTGTCCGACCAAGCCATGGCATCCACTCGGCCGCGCTCGCCGAGCGGCGGCGGCTGGGGGAGAGCCGCACCGGAAAGGCTGCCGCGCAGTACCATGCCCTCCCAGCCGCCGGTGAAGGCCTGCTCACCCGCGCCGACCCCCGCGGCATACGCGGCCTTCGACGGACCTTCGTGCAGCGTCTTGCGGCCTTGAGACGGCGCGCCGTCGGGCATGAAGGCGGCCTCGTATTTCGTGAAGACCCATAGGCCTTGGTCTTGGCCGCGCTGGAGTCCCATGACGTCGCCATGGATGCCGGGGACGGCGGACCAGCCGGAGGCGACGGGCGCCGGCCGGGAGCGGACCGGAGCAACGACGGGCCCGGCGATATGCCGAGCAGCCTGCGGCATCGGCTGCTTCCACGGCGCCCAAACCATCAGCCCTGTGAGAAAGGCGGCCGTCAGGCCAACGCCGAGCTTCATCCGCCGTCGGCGCTCGAAAGGCGGCAGGCGCCCGGCCGCCAGGTCCTCGAGCTCGCGCGCGACCTCGGTCGCCGCGGCGGGGCGCCGGTCCCAGCGCGGGTCGACCAGCCTGGCGATGAGGCGGCCGAGCGAGCCTCGGAGGCCGGCGTTGCCGTTCCAGGCCGTCGGCAGGCCCGAGTCGCAGGGCTCGCGTCCCGTGGCGGCAAAGAGCAAGGTGGCGCCGAGTTGGTAGAGGTCGGAGGCGGGGACGGTCTTGCCCGACCCGGCCTCGAAGGGCACCCAGCCCTGCTGCTTGGACGGCTCGGGAGCGTCAAGGAAGAGGACGGCGCCTTTGTCGGGGCGCAAACCCACGGCGTCCGGCGTCAGGGCGGCGTGGCGCTTGCCCGCGGCGTGCAGGTAGGAAAGGGCCCGCGCCAGCTCGCCGCCGAGGCGCGAGAGCTCCGCCGGCGAGAGCGGGCCATGCCGGGCCACGTGGCGGCGCAAGGTCTCGCCGCGCGGCGCCCCGCCGCTTAGATGAGGGTGATCCTTCCCCACCGTCGTAGTGTAGCGGCGGGCCGGGAAGGCCGCCAGACTTTAGGGCTTAAGCTTCTCGAGGGCGTTGCGGCAGGCCTGGCGCACCATCTTCTCGTCCTGCTCGGCGAAGCGCCGGCCTTCGGCGGCGGACATGCCCATGCCGCCGCCGCCCTGCAGCCGTCGCCCCCGGCTCTCGCGCCAGAAGTCGTCGCCGGCCACCCTCTCGAGCGCGGCGCGGGCCTCGGGGCCGCCGAGCTCGCCCAAGAGGCGCGCGGCGGCGATCTGGGCATGAATCGACGAAAGGTCCTTGATGACCCGGACGAGCTCGCCCAGCGCTTCGGGTCCGCCGGCCTTGGCCAGCGCCTCGAGGGCCGTTACCTGCTCGGCCGGCCGCCCGGCGCTGCGGAAGCGCTCGAGCGGGGAAATCGGGCGGGCGGGCGGCGGCTCGGGCGGAGGGGCCTCCGGTCCGAAGAGGGACTTGAGCCAGCCCAGCATCAGTTGAGCGGCTTGAGCAGCTCGGCCTCGAGCGCCTCGTAGCGCGCGATGACGGTGTCGACGAAGGCGCGCTTCTCGACGTGCGAGCCCGGGAAGAACGAGCCCTTGAAGCCGGCCACGACGAGGTTGCGCAGCTCGTGGCGCGTCAGGCGGGCCTCCTCGACGACGAGTTGGAGCTCGCGCGAGACCGTGGTGTTCGACATGAGCCGGTTGTCGGTACAGATGCTCACCGAGAGGCCGTGGGCGATCATCTGCTTGACGGGATGGTCGGCGATGGTCTTGATCGAGGGCGTGGTCTGCAGGTTGCTCGTGGGGCAGACCTCGATGCCGATGCGCTGGCTGGCGATGTAGTTGGCCAGGTCGGTGACGTAGCGCTTGCGGTCCTTGATGGCGGGATCGCGGATCATGTCGTCGGCGAACAGGAAGGTGCCGTGGCCGATGCGGTTGGCGTGGCAGCGCGTGATGGCCTGGAAGATGGACTCCGGGCCGTAGGCCTCGCCGGCGTGGACGGTCTTCTTGATGAAGTGGTCGTGGGCGAACTGGTAGGCGGCCTGGTGGATCTCGGCCGGGAAGCCCGCCTCCTCACCGGCCAGGTCGAAGCCGACGATGGGCAGGCGTTCCTCGCGGATGAGCTCGGCCGCGGTGCGGGCCAGCTCCAGGGAGGCCGTGGCGTAGACCTCCTCCGCGCGGGCGTGGGCCATGAGGCGCAGGAGGTCCGCGTAGTAGGGCGAGAAGCCCTTCGCGAAGCGCCGCATGGCGCAGACGATGAGGCCGAAGTGGAACGGCAGGTCCTTGCCGGCCTTCACCTCGGAGGAGCGGTTGTGGGCCCGGGCGGCGCGATCGAGACCGCGGTTTACCGCGCGGATGACCTCCGCGGTCGACAGGTCGGCCGAGGTCGAGAGCTGGGGCGCGAAGCGCACCTCGATGTAGCGCACCCCCTCGGCGATGTTGTCCTCGGCCAGCTCGCAGGCCACCCGCTCGAGGTTCTCGGCGTTCTGGAGCACGGCGCAGGTGTAGGCGAAGCCGTGCAGGTACTCGCCCAGGCTGGCGTAGGTAGGCTTGAAGATCAGCTTGCGCAGGCCTTCCTCGGTCTGGGACGGCAGGGTGACGTCCTCCTTCTTGGCCAGACCGATGAGGGTCGGCAGGCGCAGCGAGCCGTCCAGATGGAGGTGGAGGTCCGATTTCGGGATTCTCCTTATGAATTCGGGCGTTATCTTCTCGCGCATGGGTCCATGATACACGATTGGCCTGGGCCTTTCGCCGCCGCCGGTGGGGGTCCGCTGTCCCATCTCCGGGGCCTCACTGGCAAGTATCATGGCGAGATGAGAGTCCTGCTGGCCGCCGTCTTGGCGGCCGTTTTGACGGGCGTCGTCTCGGCGTCGACCCAGACCCCCCGCGACCTGGACCGGCTCTACGACGCCGCGCCGCGTCGGGCGGCCCTGGCGGCCGGGGGTTCCTCGGAATCCGCCCTGCCGCGGTTCGTGCCGCGCCAGACCCTGCTGCGTCCAGCCGGCGCGGGACAGGAGCCGGAGGCCGGCGCGGCGGTCCCGGAGCCCGCTGTCCCCGCCCGCGGGCCGCTGGCCGTGATCCTGGCGCTGGCGGCCTCGTCGGCGGCGGGCGCGGTCTTCTGGCTCGGCGCGGGCCTCCTGACGGTCGGCGGCGCGGCGTTTCTGGGACCGGTCGCCGTGCGCTGGTATCGGACCCATCGGCACTGGATCGGCGCCGCGGCGATGCCGTTGTTCGTCCGTCCCGAGAAAGCCTCCGGCCGTCTGGGCGCCGAGGCGCGTCCGGAGCGCTACGACCTGGCGATCGTCGTGGAGCCCGAGGCCGGACGCTTCTCGGGGACGGTCCGCATCGCGCTGAGGGCCGACGCCGCGCTCCCCGCGCTCAGCCTGCACGCGCTGGGCCTCGAGTTCAAGACCGTCGTCCTCGACGGGCGTTCCATCGCGCCGAGCGCTCTGGCACTCGACGCCGCCTCCGAGACCGTGTCGCTGACCTTGGACGAGCCCCTGGCTCCCGGCGGCCACGTCCTCGAGCTCTCCTGGACCGGCGAGCTGGGCCGGCACATGAAGGGCCTCTATCTCTCCACGGGCGAGCACGAGGGCAGGACGGAGCATTACGCGTTCACCCACTTCGAGCCCACCGACGCGCGCCGGATGTTCCCCTGCTTCGACGAGCCGGCGTTCAAGGCGGTCTTCCGGCTGACGGTGACAGCACCCGAGGGGCTCACCGTCCTCTCCAATATGCCGGCCGTCTCCGAGCGCCGCGAGGGCGGCCGCAAGACGACGGACTTCGCCGAGACGCCCCGGATGTCGACCTACCTGCTGGCCATGGCGGCCGGGCGGCTCCTCGCGCGCTCCCGCGACGTGGACGGCGTCCCGGTGACGGTCTGGACCGGTCCCGCGCAGGCCGGACAGGCCGGCTTCGCCTTGGACGTGGCCGAGGTCGCGCTCCGGCGCCTCAACGCCTACTTCGCTTTCCCCTACGGGCTGCCCAAGCTCGACCTCGTGGCGGTGCCCGATTTCGCGGCCGGGGCCATGGAGAACTGGGGCGTGGTATTCTTCCGCGATTCGGCGCTGCTCATCGACCCCGCGCTCTCCTCGACCCGCGCCCAGCGCCGCGTGGCCGAGGTGGTGGCCCACGAGCTCGTCCACCAATGGTTCGGCAACCTCGTCACGATGCGCTGGTGGAACGACCTCTGGCTCAACGAGGCCTTCGCCACCTGGCTGGCCTACAAGGTCGTCGACGGCTGGCGGCCGGAGTGGGACAGCTGGCTGGCCTTCGACGCCCGGCGCCAGGGGCCCTTGGCCGTGGACGCGCTCTCCTCGACGCGCCCGGTGCGCGCCGAGGCGGTCTCCTCGGCGGAGATCCGCGCCATGTTCGACGGCCTGACCTACGCCAAGGGCGGCACGATCTTGCGCATGATCGAGGCCCACATAGGGGAGGACGCCTTCACCGAGGGCGTACGGCTCTACATGCGCCGCCACGCCTACGGCAACACCGAGGCCGACGACCTCTGGGCCGCGCTCGAGGAGGCCTCGGGGGAGCCGGTCGGGCGCATCGCGCGCGATTGGCTGACCCAGCCGGGCTATCCGCTGGTCATGGTGGAGTCGCTCTCGTCCGACAACCGGCGCCTGCGCCTGAGCCAGACGCGTTTTACGGCCGACGGCCGGCGCGAGGCCGTGGGCGCGGCCGGACGCTGGGCGGTGCCGCTCGTCCTCGCCTACGGCGCGGGCGGGGGGTCCAAGCGGCGCGCGCTGCTGCTCGACGGCCCGGAGCTCGAGGTCGAGCTCGACGGTCCCGCCGACTGGGTCTATCCGAACCACGGCGAGAAGGGCTTTTTCCGGGTCAGCCTCGACGAGCGCCTGCTCGGCGCGCTCCAGCGCGCTCCGCTCGAGGCCTTCTCCGGCGTGGAACGGACGGGCCTGCTCTCCCACCTGTGGGCCGAGGCCCGGGCCGGCACGGCACCGGTGGAGCGCTTCCTCGACGCCCTGCTCTGTTGGAAGGAGGACCAAGGCCGGCCGATGAGCGAGCGGACCGCCGAGGCCGTAATCGAGCTGCAGGACGGCCTGCTCTCGCCCGAGGACGCCGGGGCCTTCGCGCGCTTCTCGCGCGAGGTCCTGGGCGGACGCTGGCGCCGGCTGGGCTGGGACGGGCCCGGCGACGACGAATCAAGGCTCGCCCGCGCGGCGGTGCTGGCCGCCTACGGCCGCGGCGCCGGGGACGCGGAGCTCGAGGCCCAGATCGACGACCGGGCGGCCGCGGTCATGGCCGACCCCGCCGCGGTCGAGGCCGCCTTGGTCTCGCCGCTCTTGACGCTGGCGGCCCGGCGCGGCGGCCGAGAACTGCACGAGGCCTTCAAGGCGAAGCTGTCCGAGACCGCCACGCCGGAACAGCGCGACCAGTACCTCAAGGGGCTGTCCTCGTTCGCGGACCCGGCCCTGGCGCGCGAGACCCTGGCGCTTACCTTGGGCGACGCGGTGCGCGCCCAGGACCTCTGGAAGCCCTGGCTCTTCCTGCTGCGCGGGGTGCCCTCGCGCCGGCCGGCCTGGGATTTCCTGAAGGAGCATTGGCGCGAGGTGCGCGCCAAGTCCGGTCCGCGGGGCGCGGCGGCCATCATCGAGGGCCTGGGGGGGGTCCACGACGCGGCGATCCGCGCCGAGGCCGAGGCGTTCTTCGCGGAGCCCGCCAACATGGAGCCCACCGCCAAGCGCGCCCTGGCGCAGTCCCTCGAGCTCATGGCCTCCGGCGCCGAGTTCGAGACCCGGGCCCGGGCGGCCTTCTCGCGCTGGCTCCGGGCCCGCTATCCGTAGCCGATGAGCGAGCGTCCCTCCTGGCGCATCGAGGCCGTGGGCGGACTCACGACCTTCTTCACGATGGCCTACATCGTCGTGGTCAACCCGGCGATACTCTCGTCTCCGGGCACCGGGATGCCGTTCTCCGGCGTCATGACCGCCACCGTCCTCCTGTGCTTCCTCATGACCCTGCTCATGGGACTCTACGCGAAGCTGCCCTTCGCGGTAGCGCCCGGCATGGGGCTCAACGCCTACTTCGCCTTCTCGGTGGTGATCGGCCGCGGCGTGCCGTGGCCGGCGGCGCTGGGCGCGGTGTTCTGGGCCGGGGTGCTCTTTACGGCGGTCTCGCTCACGCCCCTGCGCGAGCGCGTGGCCGAGGCTATTCCCCGCAATCTGCGCCTTGCGGCCGCCGCGGGGATCGGGGTCTTTCTGGCCTTCATCGGGCTCAAGAACGGCGGCTTCGTCGTCGCCGACCCGGCGACGTTCGTGCGCTTCGGCGAGCTCGACGCCAAGGCGGCGGCCTCGCTCGGCGGCTTGGGCTTGACGGTCTGGCTGATGCGCCGGCGCAGCCCGTTCGCTTTCTTGTCCGGGATCGCCGCGGTGACCGGACTCTCCTGGGCCGCGGGCTGGGTGCGCGCCCCGGAGACGTGGCTGGCGGCGCCTGACTTCGGCCTCCTCCTCGCGTTCGATCCCTGGCCGGCCCTCAAGCCGGTCCTGTGGGGAGTGGTCATCTCCATCCTGTTCACGGACCTGTTCGACTCGATCTCGACCTTCGTCGGCGTGTCCCAGGCCGCCGGGCTGCTCGACGAGCAGGGACGCCCGCGGCGCCTGCGCGAGGGGCTCCTGGTCGACGCGTTGGCGACGCTCGGGGGAGGGCTCCTGGGGACCTCGCCGGGGACGGCCTACATCGAGAGCGCGGCCGGCATCGAGGCCGGGGGGCGCACCGGCCGCGCGTCGGTCGTCACCGCGCTGTGCTTTTTGCCCTGCCTGTTCCTGGCGCCGCTGGCCGGCATGGTCCCGCCGCAGGCCACGGCCCCGGTCCTCGTCATCGTCGGGGCGCTCATGTTCCGGAGCGTGCGCGAGCTCGAGCTCGGGTCCATCGAGGACGCCCTGCCGGCGTTCTTGACCGTCGTGCTCATCCCGCTGACCTTCTCGATCACGCAGGGCCTCTTGTGGGGGTTCATCTCCCAGGCCGTCCTCTACGCGCTGGCCGGCCGGGGGCGCGAGGTGAAGCCCGCGCTATGGGGCCTGGCTGCCCTTTCGGCCGGCCTGGTCGTCCTCGAGCACGGAAAGCTCGGGTGAGGGAGTTCGCCCGCCGTCTGCCCAAGGCGGAGCTCCACCTCCACATCGAGGGGACCCTCGAGCCCGAGCTGATGTTCGAGCTGGCTCGGCGCAACGGCGTCGTGCTGCGATTTAAGACCGTGGCGGAGGTGCGCGCGGCCTATGAGTTCGGCGACCTGCAGTCCTTCCTCGACATCTATTACGAGGGGGCGCGGGTCCTTCTTAAGGAGCGCGACTTCGCGGACCTCGCCCGGGCCTACGCCGCGCGCGCGGCGGCCGACGGGGTGCGCCACGCCGAGGTGTTCTTCGACCCGCAGACGCATGCCGCGCGAGGGGTGGCGTTGGCGACCGCGCTAGGCGGCCTCTGGGCCGGATTTTCCGAGTCAGGGCTCTCCTTCCGTCTCATCCTGTGCTTTCTCCGCCACCTCTCCGCCGACGACGGGATGAAGACCTTGGAGCAGGCGCTGGCGTTCAGGGACCGCATCGCCGCCGTCGGCCTGGACTCGTCGGAGGCCGGCCATCCGCCGTCCAAGTTTCGGGCCGTCTTCGACCGAGCGCGAAAAGAGGGGTTCCTGACCGTGGCCCACGCCGGCGAGGAAGGACCTCCCGCCTACATCAGCGAAGCGCTGGATCTCCTCAAGGTACGGCGGATCGACCACGGGGTGCGCTGCCTGGAGGACGCGGCGGTGACCGCCCGCCTGGCCGCCGAGCGCGTGCCATTGACGGTATGTCCGCTCTCCAACGTCAAGCTCAAGGTCTTTGCGCGCTTGGCCGACCATAACCTCAAGCGCCTCATGGCCGCGGGGCTGCTCGTCACGATCAACTCCGACGACCCGGCGTACTTCGGCGGCTACGTCGGCGAGAATTACGCGGCGACGGCGGAAGCGCTGGAGCTGACTCAGGGCGAGTTGGCGACGCTGGCGCGCAACTCCTTCGAGGCCAGCTTCCTGCCCGAGGCGGAGAAGCGGCGGTGGCTGGCCGAGGTCGACGCGGTGCTTAAGAGCTCCTGAACGGAGCTGTTTACGCGCTTTGGGCGCGTGGATCGAAGGATTGCGATACGGCCGCAATCCTTCGATCTGGAGCAATGAACGGCCAAAGTAGGATTGGCCCGGCTGCGTGCACGCTTCGCGCACGGCGCGAGAAATTCTATCCCCAGGACTATCCACGTGGATAGTTGAATTGCTGGAAACGCAATTGGCGGACGATTGTTTGGACCGTGCGCGAAGCGTGCACGCAGACGTGCCCTTTCTTCCCGCCGTTCTCCGTTCGAGATCGAAGAATCGCGGCCGTTCGCGATTCTTCGATCCACGCGCCCGAGGCGCGTAAATTCATCCGTAGCCGTTTATTTGTTCTCGCTTGGCTCGATGACGAGGGGCTCCATCTCGGAGCCCCCGACGCCGAAGCCCGGGTCGGGCTCGCTGAGGATGAAGCGCCGGCCCTTCTTGTCGAGCTGCAGTTGGCCGCCCGGCATGCCTTTCACGCGCCACTTCACCGCCAGCGTCTGCACCCGCGAGAACGCGGCGGGGATAGCGATCGAGTAGCGCCCGTCGGCCGCGGAGGTCGTCGAGGACTTGAAGACCGCATATTCGGCCTTCTTGACGCCGGGGACCTCGGCGCTCAAGAGGGTGACGGCCTCGGCCTCGAGCGGCAGGGCCCCCGCCGACATGCCGGCCCATTCCGCCAGCTTGCCCTCGAGCTTGAGGGTAAACGAGCAGTCCTTGCGGAACGGCGCCGCCAGCAGGTCGGCCGGCATCGAGGCGATGTACACGGGCGTCAGGATGACGGCGGAGACCACGCTCATGAGCATCGGCCGCGGGTCGAGGCCCTCGGTGACCGCCTGGCCGGCGATGTAGCGGTACCAGCGTCCGGTGGCCTTGGTGTTCTCCCAGGCGAAGGGGCGGCGGCTGCAGTCGAGGCCCAGGATCTGCGCGGTGGAGACCTCGACGCGCACGCTCGTGGTCGGCTCGACCTGGGCGGCGGCGGGCCGCGAGGCGAGGAGGAGGAAGGCTAGGAGAGCGCCCATGCCGACATGCTACAAAACGCCGCGGGCCAGCTTCGCCCAGCGCGCCTCGAAGCGCGCGCGCGGCAGGGAGATCGCCTGGCGCAGGGCCCCGCTCATGAGCGCCCGCGCCGCGCTCGAAGGCATGCACTTGGACAGGTCTCCGAAGCCGCCGGGGACGGTGTCGAGGATGCCGGCCAGCGCGCGAGGGTAGCCCTCGCCGGAGACCCCGCGGCTCATCCCGTCGAGCAGGGCGCAGACCACCTCCCCGAGTTCGGGCCCGCTCAAGCCGCTGCGCGGCCGGTCGCCCAGGAAGGCGCCCCAGTCGTCGAAGAACGGACCCACGGGCAGCAGGAACTCGCGGCGCCGCCTCAGGCAGCGCGCGGCGCGCAGGGCGAGGTGGCGGTGGTTCTCGGGGGCCAGGCGCGCGCTGTTGACCTCCGCCGCGCGCGCGAAGAGCGGATGGTGCTCGGCGGAGCCGGGGAGGCCCGCGGCGTAGACGCGCCGCCGCAGGGGGTCGTCCTCGGGAAGCTCCCACATGTCGACGACGCGGTCGAGGTCGCCGAGGTTATGGCAGACCAGCGCGGCGGCCTTGAGAAACCCCAGGCCGTCGCCGGCCTCGAGCAGGGCTGCGAGGCCCCGCGCTTCGCGCCGGACCTCGGCGGCGACGGCGTCCGACAGGCGTCCGGCGCGCTCGGGGTCGCGGGAGCGCATCGCCGCGTAGGCGCCGGCGGCCACCGAGAACCAGGTCCCCTCGTGGGTGGCCAGGACCGAGCCGTCGGGCAGGGCGGCGCGGCGGGCCGTGAACGGGACGTAGTCCCAGGAGGCCGAGTCGAGGACGACGTCGGCCATGGCCTCGAGGGTGCCCTCGGGGCAGGCTTCGTTCCAGAGCTTGAGGCGGATCGCGCTGTCGACGTTGGTCGGCACGTAGGCGCCGGCCGTGGCCCAATGCGCCGCCATGCAGAGCTCGAAGTAGGGCAACAGCGCCGGCTCGGGGTCCGGTGCGGCGGCCTTCCAGGCCCGGAGGACGCGGGCGTACGGCGGCCCGCCCTCCTCGGCGAAGAGGAAGGGGGCCGTGTTCTCGACCTGGGAGAGCAGCAGGGGCGGCGCGATGCCCGGAGGCATGCGGCATCCTAGCTCTATTAGCGCAGGACGGTCCTCTCGGCCTCAGGGCGCTCGTGGCGAGCCGTCGCCTCGCGCGAGACCGCGATGTCCTGCGCGCCGGTCAGGCGGAGCATGTCCTTGGCGCGCGCGACGTCGTGCGAGTCCCCGCAGTGCACCGAGAGCAGGATGCCGCCCTCTCGGATGCGGCCCGTGAAGCGCTTGGCCTCGTACTCCGGGATGCCCATCCCTGCCAAGGCTCCTAGGACGCCGCCGACTCCCCCGCCGACGCCGAGGCCGGCCAGGGCGGCCATGATGGGGCCGGCCGCGATCAGCGGCCCGAAGCCCGGCAGCGACAGCACGCCGATCCCGGCCAGCCAGCCCAGGGTCCCGCCGATGATGGCGCCCGACCCGGCTCCCGCCGCCGTCCCCTCCGGGGCCTTGGTATGCTTTTCGAGCGCCAGGTCCCGGGTGCCCAGGTTCTCGGGGAAGAGCACCGAGATCGACGCGTTGTCGAAGCCGTCGGAGCGCAGGCGCTCGATCGCGCCTTCGACCAGAGTCCTCGTCGTGTATATGCCGAATGCGGACATGTTCTTGGTTTTCATGGCGTTGCCTCGCTCGGGAGCTATCTAGCGTCCTTGACCGTCAATCCGTTTTCGACCCATTCGGCGCCGGCGATCTCGGCCGCTCTGGCCTCGACCACGGCCTTCTCATCCTCGCTGACGACCCGGCCCTTGAGGGTGACCTTCCCGCCCTTGGCCGTGACCTTGACGTTGTGGGCCGAGGTGGACAGCGACTTGTCCGTCACGAGGGCGCGCCGGACCCGGCGGGTCAGCTCGCGGTCCGAGACGTCCTGAGAGGCGGCCTGCTCCATGGTGACCCGGCCCTGCGGCCGGGGCTCGTTGACGGCGTCCCGCTCGAGGAGTTCATCGCCCTTGAGCGGCTGCCAGCCCGACGGGGCGGGCTGCTCGTCGAGCGCGGCGGTGGAGAGCGTAGGAGGCTCGTAGGGCGCCGCGGCGGGAGTCCTCCGCGGCTCTCGGCCGACGGCCGTCCCGGTCGAGGTGGTCGAGTCGGCGGGGACGCCGGGATACTCCTCGGGGATGGCCGGATAGTTCTCGGCCGCCGCGAAGGCCGCGGCCGACAGGCAGGCGCCGATCGCCATAGTGCGCGTCAGCGAGGCTATGTTCATATTCATAAGTGTTTCTCCTTTGATCCGGATCTCATCTCGAGCGCTCCTCGATGCCGGTCACGGCGTCGCCTTGGAAGACGACGCGCAGACGGTCCTCGCCGCTCTCGCCCCGTCCGATCCCGACGCCGCCCGAGTAGGCGCCCCCGCCCCCGTAGGAACCCACGCCGATCCCCAGGCCGAGCCGCGGCCTGGCCGAGCCCCCGCCGCCGTACGCCCAGACGTCCTGCTCGCCGGCGGCGGTCTTGCGGGTGTACCTGCGGTCCGGCTTGCCGAGCGCCAGTTCGGCCTGCTCGCGGGTGAAGCCTATCTCCACCTTGCCGGCGCGGATCGTCTCCTGGACGGCGGGCGGATAGGCGTCGAACGCGGCCTGGCGACGCTTGATCCTCGTGTCCGGACCGGAGCAGGCGGCCGCGGCGGCCAGCAGGACGGCTAGGAGCGCCCGGGTTCTCATAGCCACAGTATAGGCCCGGCCGGGAGGCGGGCCCGGTCAACACATTGTCTAGGTGCGTTGACCGGTTGTGACCGTCGGGAAAGCGTTGCGCCGGCGTCGCCCGGGCGCAAGGCGCGGTGCGCTAAGCTGGCATCATGGAGCAGGGGTGGGGAACCGTGTTGGCCGCCGCCGCGCGCAAGTGGAGGCGCGACGAGGCCGCGCGCCTGGCCGCCGCGCTCTCCTTCTATACGGTCTTCTCGCTGACCCCGCTGGTCCTGCTGACGCTGGCGGTCCTCTCGACCTTGTTCGGCGAGGAGGCGGCGCGGGGCCTGATCGGGGAGCGCCTCGGGGACTTCGTGGGGCCCGAGCGGGCCGGACTCATCGAGCAGTTGGCCGAGTCCGCCTCGCGGCCGGAGGCCGGACGCTACGCGGGGCCTATCGGCTTCTTGAGCGTGCTGTGGGGGGCCTCGGCCATCGCGGGGGAGCTCAAGGCCTCGCTCAACCGCGTCTTCGACGCGCCTCCGCCCGCCTCGGGGCTCGTGCCCGCGCTCCGCGGCCGCCTGATCTCGATGGCCTTCGTGCTGAGCCTGGGCTTCGTCCTGCTGGTCTCGCTGGTCCTCGGCGCGGGCGCCGCCGCGGCGGGGAAGTTCTTCGGGGGGGCGCTGGGGCTGGGCGAGGCTCCCCTGCACGCCTTCAACGAGGGCGCAGCCATGCTCGTCAACGCTCTGCTGTTTACGGCGATGTTCCGTCTTCTGCCAGACGCGCGGGTCGCGTGGCGGGAGGCGGCCGCGGGCGGGGCCTTCACGAGTGTCATGTTCACGCTCGGCAGTCTGGCGCTGGGGCTCTACCTCGGGAAGGCCGGTCCCGCCAGCGCCTACGGGGCGGCGGGAGCGCTCGTGGCCTTTGTGGTGTGGACCTACTATTGCGCCCAGATCCTCTACTTCGGCGCGGAGTTCACCGCGGCCTACGCGCGCGCGCGGCGCGCCGCCGCGTCTTAGAGCTTATCGAAGGAAGGTCCCAGCGCTTTGACGAAGGCGTTGCGCAGCACCGAGACGACGGCCTCCCAGACGCCGACCTCGGGGTCTTCGAAGCGGCCTTCGATCGGGGCCTTGGCGGCCACGGCCCGGCTGTCCTCGTTCTTGAGCAGCTTCGCCGCGGCCCCCGCGACGGCCTCCTTGAGGCGCTTGAGGGGCTTCTTGTCCTCCGGGCCGTGGAGCTCGAGGCCGGTCACGAAGGGCTTCACGTAGCCTTTGAAGCCCCCGTCCTTGGCCTCGGCTTCCGCCACGAGGTCGAAGGCGCCCTTCTCGACGTCGACGCCGAACTCGGAGCGCAGGAGGGGGTTCACGTCCTTGAGCGCCAGCTTGTCGACGCGGAGGGTCAGGCGGAAGTCCGGCTGGCGCGCCATGGGGTCGAGCACGAGGCCGATATCGACCGTGCCGCTGCCGAGCACCTTCATATGCGCGTGGCCGCTGGCCTTTGGGCGCGGCGCCTGCTTGGGGGCGTTGGTCAGGTTCTCGACGGTGGCGTTTATCCCGCCGACGCGCGCCTCGGCGAGGTCGCCGGCCTCGCGGAAGAAGACCTCGCCCTCCGAGATGGTCAGCCGGTCGACTCGGAACGGCAGGAGCTCCTCGAGCATGGCCGGCAGGGGGCGTCCGTCTTGCCGCTCACCCTGGTCGGCCTTGAGCTCCTTGGCCTTCTCGGCCACGGCCTTCTCTCCCGCCTTGACCGCCTTCTTGGCGGGCTTGAGCTTCATGCGCAAGGACGGCCTGTCGAGCTCGAGGGCGGCGACCAGCATGCGGCGCGACAGCAGCGGACCCCAGTCGAGGTCGACGGCCAGCTCGCGCATGTCGAGCTTGAGGTACTCGCCCTTCCCGCGCAGATGCAGGCCTTTGAGCTTCACGATGCCCCGGAGCAGGCCGAGATGGACGCCTTGCACCTCGCCTTCGTAGCCGCCGGAGAGGCTGGAGAGCTTGCGATTGATCTGGGCCTTGACGATCTGGGGAAGGGCGAGGCGGAGCAGGATGAGGGCGGCCAGCGCGGCGTAGAGGGTCTTTCGTGCCATGCCGGGGATGATAGACCCGCGGCGGGGGCCGGCGCCATGGCGGCCGGGTCAAGGTCCGATGAAGTCTGATAAACTCACCCGTACGCCCCCATAGCTTAGTGGTAAAGCAGCGGTTTTGTAAACCGCCGACCTCGGTTCGATTCCGGGTAGGGGCTAGGATTTCTCAGCGCGGCGCCCGCGGCAGCTTCTTGAGCAGGGCGTCGATCTCGGCGCGCTGGCGCTCGCTCGGGTCGGCCTCAAGCGCCCGGCGCAGGGCCAGGCGCGCGCCGCCCATGTCGCGGGAGTCGGCCAGGCAGCGCGCCAGCCCCAGGTAGCTCCCGGACACCGCCGGTCCGGTGGTGCCGATGCGGTGGGCGGCCTTGATCCCCTCGCTGAAGAGCTCGCGGGCCTCCTCGGTGTCGCCCTCGTCGTAGGCCAGCTCGCCGGCTTTGGTGTAGTAGAGGACGATGCGCCGGTCGTCGATCGCCAGCATGCGCCGGGCGGTGGCGAGCTCGCGGCGCGCGGCGTCGGTGTCCCCGCGGGCGACGGCCTGGTCGGCGGCCGCGAAGCGTGCGTTGGGGTTGAGCCGGCTGCGCACGCTGTCCTGGGCGCGCTCCTCGGCGCGGGCGTCCTTCGCGCGCTCCCCGCCCCAGCGCACGGTGACGCTCATGCGGTGCGACGAGCCCAGCTCGCCGTAAGGGACGAAGGCGTAGTCGACGCCGAAGCGCGGGTGCAGCCAGCCCAGGCCGAAGGTGATGCCGAGGCCGGCCTGGTTGCGCGTGGTAAATCCCAGCCGCAGCGGCAGGACGCCGCCGACGACGCTCTCCACGCCGAAGCCCACGAGTGGAGTCTCGGAGCGGGCCTTGGTCACGTCGAGGGCGACGGCGCTGCGCTGGCCGAGCGCCTCGAAGCGGTAGGCGGCGCCGAGGCGCATGTTGAGCGGCAGGCGCTCCGAGGCGCGCTGGAAGCGCACCGACGGCCCGAGGTTTTGGATGGCCGCGCCCAGGGTCAGGCCGCGCAGGAGGGCGGGGTCGTGCTGGACGCCCAGGTCGAACGCGTAGCCGGTGGCCGTGAGGTCGGCGATGGACTCGCGGATGTACTTGAACCCGGCTCCCAGGCGGAGGCGTTCGAAGAACTGGCGCCCGTAGCCGGCGCCGGCCGCCAGGTCGGTCAGGCCCACGGCGCCGAACCCGGCCCCGGACGGGTTGGCGTAGGTCGTCTTGGTCGTCTCGCCGAAGTCCAGCGAGTTCACGTTGACGCTCCAGCCCTTCGGCGAGGCGTAGGCGGCGTACTCCTGGGTGATGCCGAGGAAGTGCTGGTCGTGCATGAAGGTGGCCTCGTGGCCGCGCAGGGCGCCGAGGCCGGCCGGGTTATAAAGGAGGGAGTTGGCGTCGTCGGCCAGCGCGGTGTAGGCCCCGCCCAGGGCCACGGGGCGGGCGTTTGCGTCGAGGAAGAGGAAGTTGAACGGGTCGGCCCCGGCCCCCGCGGCGCGCGCCGCGGGCGCCAGGGTCAGGAGGAGCGAGAGGGCCAGGGCCAAGGTCTTCATCGGATGATGAGGATCCTCTTGACCACGGGATTGCCCGTCGGGCTCGTGATGACGGCGACGTAGCCTCCGGAGGCCACGTCCTGGCCCCGGTCGTTCTTGACGTCCCACTGGATCTTGCCGGTCCCGGCGTCGGTGCCGAACTGGGCGACGCGCTGGCCGGTGACCGTGTAGATCTTGATCGTCACCGAGACCGGGAGGTTGTCGAAGATGATCCCCGAGTTGGGGTTGGCCGGCGAGTAGGGCGCGCCCTCGTCCGGGTTGCCGCCGTTGGGCATGTACGGCACGGGGTAGACGCGGACGGTGTCGAGGTTCGAGGTGGCCGCCGCAAAGAGCGCGAAGAAGCTGAAGTGCGGGGTGTTGCCGGTGACGGTGCGGTTGACGGTGTCGACGCTGGAGGCGAAGTCGCGGACCCAGGGGCCGGCCCCGGTCTGGGCGGAGTACATGACCAGGCGGTCAGCGCGGATCGTCGTGCCGTCGATGATCCCGTTGCCGTCTGCGTCCGCGTAGCCCAGGGTCAGGGCGGCGGTACGGCCGTTGGAGAGCAGGGTCTGCGCATTGGAGAGCGTCACCTCGCTGACCACGCCGATGCCCTCGGCGCCGGCCGGGGGCGCCGGGGCGCCCGCGGGGTCGCTGACGACGGTGAGCGTGGCGTTGTCGTCGGACAGCGCCCCCGCCGGGAGCTGGACGCGTGTGACGAGACCGGTGGCCCCGCCGCCGGTCTCGAGGGTGTTGGTCACCGCGTTGTCGACGGTCTGGGCCTTCTGCACCTTCCCGCCGACTAAGCCCTCGGCGATGTCGTAGGCCAGGGAGCCCGCGGGGACGACGGTGATGCCCGACGCGCTGGGGGCCGCGTCGCTGCTCGACTGGAGGTCGCTGGCCACCGCGCGCAGGTCGAAGGCTTGGTCGGCGGCCAGCCCGAGGGCGTCGACGTCCCAATGCACGAAGAACGGGGCGCTCAGGTCCGGGTTCGGGTTCTCGGGGTTGGCCGCGGGGAGGTCGAGCCAGGCCGCGGCGCTCGAGGGCCTGTATTGGAAGAGCACGCTGCGGGTCTGGGCCGCGTCCCCGAGGGTCAGCTCGGCGACGATGGTGACGCGGTTGCCCTTGATCCGCTTGCCGGCCTGCGGGACGGCGACGGCGGCCCGGACCCCGGTCAGGCTGGCCAGCGAGGGGGCCGAGGCCGCGACGCCGGTGTTGGCCTCCTCGATGCCGCAGCGGTTGAAGGCGCGCAGGGCGAAGCGGTAGGCGGCGCTCGAGGCCAGCACGCCCGTCGTGAAAGCCGTCACGCTGGCCGGGACGACCGCCAAGGGGGCCGCGTAGGACGTCGAGCTGGAGCCCGCGTCCCAGTACAGGCGGTACGCGGTGACGCTCTCCGAGGGCGAGGGGTCCCAGGACAGGGCGATGCGGTTGCCGGCCAGCGGCTCGGCGCGCAGGCTGCCGGGCGCCGAGGGGGTGGAGGCCAAAGTCAGGAGGTCGATGTCGGCGTCGAAGCCGGTGGCGAAGCCGTCGCCGTTGAAGTTCCGGACTCGGAAGGTGTAGCTGCTGCAGACGAGGAGCCCGGTGGCCGTGCGGCTGACGCCGGTCGTCAGGGCGACCTGGCTGAAGAGCACGGTGTCGGAGGACTTCTGGAGCTCGGCCTGCGTCCCGGCCGGGTTCCCGTTGAGGCCCCAGCTCAGCGTGGCGCTCGTGGCGTAGACGGCCGCGACCGCGGTGCCGGTCGGGACTTGGGCCAGGGTGTAGACCGGCGTCGCCGAGCTCGACTGGGCGCCCGCGCCGGTGGGATTGACCCCGGCGGTCAGGATGCTGGCCGTCGTGTTGGGCGACAGGCCGGTCTGGGTGAACGAAAGGACGGCGGTGAGGGCGATGACGGTCCCCGGGGCCGAGGCCGGATAGACCTCGTAGGACGTAGCGTCGACGGCCGCGCTCAGGGTCCATTGCACCGATGAGACGCCCAGGGCGAAGCCCGACGGCGCGGCGGGGGCGCCGGGTGCGGGGGGGCGGGTCGTGGTCGAGACGACGTTGGCGAAGGTTGTGGCGACGGCGTCGCCGTTGAGGGCCCGGACGCGGAAGTCGTAGGCCGAGGCGGCGGCCAGATCCGAGGCGGTGGCTACGGTTAGGGTATAGGTCGAGTGCGTCGTGAAGAGCACGCCGTCGGTGGCCTTCTGGAGCTCGAAGACCGTGCCGGCGGGACTGCCGTTGGCGCTCCACGAGAGGCCGACGGCGGCGGAGGAGACGCTGATGAGGGTCAGGGTCGCCGGGGGCATGGCGAAGGTGTAGGCGGTGGCCGACGGGGAGAGCGAGCCCGCGCCGGTGGGGTTGACCCCGCGCACGACGATGGCCGAGGGCTCGTTGGGCCCCAGGCCCGCATGGATGAAGGTGTTGGTGCCGAGGACGAGGAGCAGCTCGGAGGTCTTCGTGGCCAGGTAGACCTCGTAGCCGGTGGCGCTCAAGGCGGCGGTCCACGACCAGGAGACGTCGGAGGTGGAGAGGACGACGGCGGCCGGCGTCCCCGGGGTCCCCGCGGCCGGCGGCCGGGTCGTCGTCGAGACGACGTTGGCGAAGGCGGTGACCAGTGCGTCGCCGTTGGCGGCCCTGACCCGGAAGTCGTAGGCCGAGGACGCGCCGAGCCCCGAGACGGTGGCTACGGTCAGGGTATAGGTGGAGTGGGTCGTGAAGAGCACGCCGTCGGTGGCCTTCTGGAGCTCGAAGACGGTGCCGGCCGGGCTGCCGTTGGCGCTCCACGAGAGGCCGACGGCCGAGGAGGAGACGCTGATGAGGGCCAGGGCCGCCGGAGGCATGGCGAAGGTGTAGGCCGTGGCCGACGGGGAGAGCGAGCCCGCGCCGGTGGGGTTGACCCCGCGCACGACGATGGCCGAGCGCTCGTTGGGTACCAGCCCCGCGTGGGTGAAGGTATTGGTGTCGAGGACGATCAGGAGCTCGGAGGTAGCGGTGGCGAGATAGACCTCGTAGCCGGTGGCGCTGGCGGCGGCCGTCCACGACCATGAGACCTCGGCCGTCGAAAGGACGACGGCGGCCGGAGTCCCCGGGACCCCGGGAGCCGGCGGCCGGGTCGTCGTCGAGACGACGCTGGTGAAGGCCGTGACGACGCCGTCCTCGTTGCGGGCGCGGACGCGGAAGTCGTAGGAGGCGGAGGCGAACAGCTCGGCTACCGCGGCGGCCGCGGCGGTGAAGGTCGAGTGGGCCGCGAAGAGGACGCCGTCGGTGGCTTTCTGGAGCTCGAAGACCGTGCCGGAGGGGTTCCCGCTCGCGTTCCAGCTCAGCGAGATGTCGGAGGAGGAGACGCTCACCAGCGCCAGGGTCGCCGGAGGCATCGCGAAGGTGTAGGCGGTGGCCGCCGGCGAGAGCGCTCCGGCTCCCGTCGGATTGACGCCGCGCACGACGATCGCCGAGGGCTCGTTGATCCCCAGGCCCGACAGAGTGAAGAAGTTCGTAGCGAGCGCGCGCAGCAACTCGGAGGTCTTGGTGGCGAGATAGACCTCGTAGGCCGTGGCGCTGGGCGCGGCGGCCCAGGACCAGGAGACGTCGGCCGTGGAGAGGACGACGGCGGCCGGCGTTCCGGGGACGCCCGTCGGCGGCGGCCGGGTCGCGGTGGAGACCGTGTTGGCGAAGCCGGTGGCGACGGCGTCGCCGTTGAGCGCGCGGATGCGGAAGTCGTACGTGGTGGAAGGGATGAGGCCTGAGGCTATGGCGGCGGCCGCGGTAGTGGCGGCATGCGCCGTGAAGAGGACGCCGTCGGTGGCCTTCTGGAGCTCGAAGACCGTTCCGGGCGGGTTCCCGTTCGCGCTCCAGCTCAGCGAGACGTCGGACGAGGAGACGCTGACCAGCGCCAGGGTGAGCGGAGGCATGGCGAAGGTGTAGGCGGTGGCCGGGGGGGAGAGGGCGCCGGCGGCGGTCGGATTGACGCCGCGCACGACGATGGCCGAAGGCTCGTTGACTCCCAGGCCCGAAAGCGTGAAGTTGTCGGTAGCCAGCGCGCGCAAGAGCTCGGAGGTCTTGGTGGCGAGGTAGACCTCGTAGGAGGTGGCGTCGCCGGCGGGGGTCCAGGACCAGGTGAGGTCGGCCGTCGAGAGCACCACGGCCAGCGGGGTCCCCGGGACGCCGGGGACCGGCGGACGCGTCGTCGTCGAGATGGTGTTGGCAAACGCCGTGACGGCGCCGTCGGCGTTTCTCGCGCGGACGCGGAAGTCGTAGGCGGTCGAAGGGCTCAGGCCGGAGGCGCTGGCCGACGTGACGGTGAACGTCGAATGGGCGGCGAAGGAGACGCCGTCGGTCGCCTTCTGCAGTTCGAAGACCGTGCCGACCGGGCTGCCGTTGGCGCTCCAGGTCGCGTAGATGACCGAGGAGGTCACGCTCATGAGGCTCAGGGCGCTCGGAGCCATCGCGAGCGTGTAGGCCGTGGCGGCCTGCGACAGCGGCCCGTCGCCCAGGCCGTTGGAGCCGCGGACCGCGATGGCGGATATGGCGTTGGGGGTGTTGCCGGTCAGGGTGACGTTCGTCGTCGAGACGATGGCGAGGATGATAGCCGGGTTCGAGGCCGGGGAGACCTTGTAGCTGGTCGCCAGCGGGACGGTGTTCCAGGACCAGCGGACGTCGGCGGTGGAGAGGACGACGGCCGACGGCGCGTTAGGAGCCGGGGGCAGCGAGCCCAGGGTCCGCGTCGAGAGCGTGTTCGAGTAGGCGGTGGCGACCAAGTTGCCGTTGAGCGCGTAGACGCGAAAGCCGTAGGCGGCGGCGCTGGAGAGGCCGCCGGCCGCGAAGGCGCTCCCGGTCGTGGTGCTCAACGCGCTAAAGAGGATGGTGTCGCCGGGGGAGTAGTCGATGGCGTAGAGGGTCGAGGGGTCGTTGGCGTCGATGCTCCAGGCCATCGACACCGAGCCCGAGTCGATCGCCGTGTCGACTAGCGCCGTCGGAGCCTGGGCGAAGGTGTAGGCGGTGGCGGCCGCCGAGAGCGGGCCGTCGCCCACGGCGTTGGTGCCGGCCACGAAGATGCTCGAGGGCGTGTTCGGCCCGTAGCCGGACAGGCTTATCGAGGTCCCGGCCGGCGCGGCGATGACGGTCGTCGGGCTCGTGGTCAGGTACACCTTATATGACGCGGCGTCGGGGGCGGCCGACCAGGACCAGTCGACCGTCGTCGAGGAGACGACGCTCGGGCTGGGCGTTCCCGCGGCGCCGGGCAAGGGCGTGCCGCCCACGCCGTTGGTCTGCGTGGAGCTGACGTTAGAGAACGCCGAGAACAGCAGGCCGCCGTTCTGGGCTCGGACCCGGAAGTCGTAGGCGGTAGACGAGGACAGGGCCGAGACGCTGGCGTTGAGGGACACCGTGTTCGAGATCGGCGCGAAGCTCACGCCGTCGGTGGCCTTCTGGAGCTGATAGACCGTCCCCGCCGAGTTGCCGTCGGAGCCCCAGGAGAGGTCGATTGAGGTGGCGGTGACCGATACCGTCACCAGCGACGCCGGGACGGCGGCCAGGGTGTAGGCGGTGGCGGAGGCCGAGAGCGCGCCCGCGCCCGTGACGTTGACTCCGCGTACGACGATCCCCGAGAGGCCGTTGGGGGCGTAGCCCGAGAGCGTCACCGAGGCCGCCGTGGGCGCGGCCAACAGCTCGGAGGTCTTCGACCCCAGGAAGACCTCGTAGCTCGTCGCGCTGCCGGCCGGGGTCCAGGACCAGGAGACGTCCCCGGTCGATTGCGGCACGGCGGCGGGCACGCCGGGGGTCGTCGGCGGCCCGGGCAGGGTGATCGTCGAGGCGGTGTTCGAGAAGGCGGTGTCGACGGCGGCGGCGTTGGCGGCCCGGACCCGCGTGTAGTAGGTCGTGGTCGGCACGAGGTCCGACAGCGCGGCGCTGACGGCCGTGTAGGTGGAATGCGTCGTGAAGACGGAGTTATCGGTGGACTTCTGCAGCTCGAAGACCGTCCCGGCCGGGTTGCCCGACGCGTTCCACGACAAGGACGCCGAGCCCGAGCTGACGGCCGTGAACGCCAGCGCCGCCGGCGCGGCGGCGAAGGTGTAGGCGGTGGCCGAGGCCGAGAGCGGGCCGTTGCCGGTGACGTTGACGCCGCGCACCACGATGGCCGAGAGCCCGTTGGGGGTCAATCCCGAGAGCGTGACCGTGTTGGTCGAGGGGGAGGCGATGAGTTCGGAGGTCTTCGACGCCAAAAAGACCTGGTAGCTCGCCGCGGCCGTCGCCCCGGTCCAAGTCCAGGCGATGTCGCCGGTCGACAAGACCACGGCCGAGGGCTGGCCGGGCAGGGTCGGAGGCCCCGGCCGCGTAAAGGTCGAGGCCGAGGCCGAGAAAGCGCTGGCGACGGAATCCCCGTTGAGCGCTCGGACTTGCGCGTAGTAGCTCGTGGTGGGCAGAAGCCCCCCGAACGTCGCCCCGACGGCGGTGGTCGTGGAGTGGGCGTTGAACGTGCCGCCGTCGGTGGACTGCTGGAGCTCGAAGACCGTCCCGGCCGGGTTTCCGGCCGCGGCCCACGACAGCACGGCCGCGTCGGAGCTGACCGTCACGAAGGACAGGGCCGCGGGAGGCATGGCGAAGGTGTAGGCGGTGGCCGAGGGAGAGAGCGGCCCGACGCCGTCGGGGTTGACCCCGCGCACGACGATGCCCGAGAGGGCGTTGGGCGAGAAGCCGTTGAGCGTCACCGAGTTGGCGGCCGGCGCGGCCAGGAGCTCGGCGGTATCGGAGGCCAGGAAGACCTGGTAGCTAGCGCTCAGAGAGCCGGCGGTCCAGGTCCAAGAGACGGCGCCGGTGGAGAGCACGCTCGGCGCCGGCGTCCCGGGGACGCCGGGCAGGGAGGTCAGGGTCGTCGTCGCCGCCGTGTTCGAGAACGCGCTGGCGACGTCGTCGCCGTTGCGGGCGCGGACGCGGAAGCCGTAGGCCGTGGAGGTCGAGAGGCCGGGGGCGCTCAGCGACAGCGCCGTGGTCGTCGCCACGGCCGCGAAGGAGACGCCGTCGGTGGCTTTCTCGAGCTCGAAGACCGTGCCGTCCGGGTTGGCGTTGGCGCTCCAGGACAGCGCGGCCGAGGTGGTGTCGACCGAGACCACGGCCAGCACGGCCGGGGCGGCGGCCAGCGAGTAGGCGGTGGCCGAGCCCGACAGCGGTCCGTAGCCGACGCCGTTGGCGCCCAGGACGACGATCCCCGAGGGGGTGTTGGGCCCGAGGCCGGAGAGGCTGAAGCGCTCGGTGGCGGGGGAGGCCAGGACGGTCGTGGGGCTCGAGGCCGGGAAGACCCGGTAGCTCGCGGCGTCGGAGGCCGCGCTCCAGGTCCAGACGATCGAGCCGGTCGAGAGCTCGGTCAGGGCGGGAGCGCCCGGGACGCCGGGCAGCGGCAGGCCTCCGTCGCCGTTAGTCGCCGTCGAGCTGAGGTTCGAGAAGCCCGTGGCCAGGGCGTCGCCGTTGAGGGCGAGCACGCGGAAGTCGTATGCCGTCGAGGACGAGAGCGCGAGGACGGTCGCCTCCAGGGCCGTCGTGTTCGAGACATGGGCGAAGGCTCCGCCGCTCGTGGCCTTCTGGATCTGGTAGACGGTTCCGGCCGAGTTGCCGGAGCCTGACCAGGACAGGTCCGCCGAGGTGGCCGTCACCGCGACGGTGACGAGCGAGGCCGGGGCCAGGGCCAGGGTGTAGGCCGTGGCGGAGGCCGAGAGCGGTCCGGGGCCGGTGACGTTGACGCCGCGAACGACGAGGCCCGAGAGCCCGTTGGGGAGCAGGCCCGAGCGCGTAAACGAGGCCGCCGCGGGGGAGGCGATGAGCTCGGAGGCCTTGGAAGCGAGGAAGACCTCGTAGCTCGCCGCGCCGCCGGCGGGAGTCCATGACCAGGAGACGTCCCCGGACGACAGCGCGGTGCCGATGGGGGTGCCGGGTGTTAGCGGCGGCCCGGGCAGCGTGATGGTGGCGGCCGTGGCCGAGAAAGCCGTGGCGAACGCGTCGGCGTTGAAGGCGCGGACCCGCGCGTAGTAGGTCGTCGTCGGCGCCAGGCCGCTCAGAGCCGCGGCGGCGGCGGTGAAGGTCGAGTGCGCGGCGAAGAGGACGTTGTCGGTGGACTTCTGGAGCTCGAAGACCGTGCCGGCGGGGTTGCCGGCCGCGCTCCAGGCTAGCGAGGCCGTTCCGGAGCTGACCGACGTGAAGGCCAGGGCGGACGGAGGCAGGGCCAGCGAGTAGGTCGTGGCCGCGGCCGAGAGCGACCCGGCTCCGGTCTGGTTGAAGGCGCGCACGACGATGCCCGAGAGGCCGTTGGGTCCGAGGCCGGAGAGCACGACGGCGTTGGTCAGCGGCGCGGCCAGGAGCTCGGAGGTCTTCGAGGCCCGATAGACCTCATAGCCCTGGGCGTCGGCGGCGGAGGCCCAAGACCAGGAGACGTCGGCGGTCGACTGCGCGACGCCGGCCGGGGTGCCGGGGACGCCGGGCAGCGCCGGGTGCGTCATCGTCGATGCGGTGAGGTCGAAGGCCGTCGCGACGGCGTCGCCGTTGCGGGCCCGGACCCGGAAGTACTGGGTGGTCCCCGCGCTCAGGCCGCCCACGGCGGCGTTGGCGGCGGTGTAGGTCGAGTAGGTCGTGAAGAGGACGTCGTCGTCGGAGCGCTGGAGCTCGAAGATGGTCCCCGCGGGGTTGCCGTTCGCGCTCCAGGCCAGCGCGGCGGAGGCCGAGGTCACGGAGACGACCGCCAGCCCCGAGGGAGCCGCGGCCAACGAGTAGGCCGTGGCCGGGCCCGACAGTGGGCCGTCGCCGACGGCGTTGAGGCCCGAGACGACGAGGCCGGAGGGCGTGTTGGGTCCCAGGCCCGCAAGGCTGAAGCGCTCGGTGGCCGGCGCCGCCAGGACCGTGGTCGGGCTCGAGGCCGGGAAGACCTTGTAGCTCGTCGCGTCGGAGGCCGCGCTCCAGGTCCAGACGAGCGAGCCGGTGGAGACCGCGGTCAGGGCCGGGGTGCCGGGCATGCCCGGCAGCGGGCTGCCGCCCACGCCGTTGGTCTGGGTGGAGGCCGTGTTCGAGAAGGCGCTGGCGACGTCGTCGCCGTTGCGGGCGCGGACTCGGAAGTCGTAGGCGGTCGAGGAGGACAGCGCCGAGACGCTGGCGCCCAGGGAGGTGGTGTTGCCCACGGGGTCAAACGAGACGCCGTCGGTCGCCTTCTCGATCTCGTAGACGGTTTCGGCGGCGTTTCCGTTGGCGCCCCAAGCGATGTCGGCGGAGGTGGCGGTGACCGAGACGGTGACCAGGGCCGCCGGGGGAAGGGCCAGCGAGTAGGCGGTGGCCGCGGCCGACAGCGGGCCGGCGCCGGTGGGGTTGAAGGCGCGCACGACGATGCCGGAGAGGCCGTTGGGGTCGAGCCCCGCGAGCGTGAAGGAGTTCGTCGGCGGTGACGCCAGCAGCTCGGCGGTTTTGGAGGCGCGATAGACCTGGTAGCCCTGGGCGTCCGACGCGGCCGTCCACGACCAGGAGACGTCGCCGGTCGAAAGCGCCACGCCGACCGGCGTGCCCGGGGTTCCGGGCAGGGGCGGGTGGGTCAATGTCGAGACCGTGGCCGAGAACGCGGTGTCGACGGCGTCGCCGTTGGCCGCGCGTACCTTGAAGTATTGGCTCGTGCCGGTGGTAAGGCCGGAGGCCGAGGCGCCCAAGGCCGTGGTCGTCGTCAGCGTCGTGAAGGCCGTCCCGTCGGTCGCCTTCTGGACTTCGTAGACCGTGCCGGCGGGATTCCCGTTGTCATCCCACGACACCGAGGCGGAGCCCGAGCTCACTCCCGTCACGGCGAGGCCCGTGGGGGGCAGGGCCAGGGAATAGACGGTGGCCGAGCCCGAGAGCGGGCCGTCGCCGACGGCGTTGACGCCCAGCACGGCGATGGCCGAGGGGGTGTTGGGGCCCAGCGCGGACAGGCCGAAGCGTTCGGTGGTCGGCGCGGCGAGGACCGTGGTGGGGCTCGAGGCCGGGACGACTTTGTAGCTCGCGGCATTCGCGGCCGGGGTCCAGGTCCAGACCACCGAGCCGGTCGACAGCGAGCTCAGAGCCGGCGTGCCCGGGACGCCGGGCAGGGGCTGACCGCCGGTGCCGTTGGTCTGGGTGGAGGTAGTGTTCGAGAAGGCGGTCAAGACCAGGTCGCCGTTCTGGGCCCGGACGCGGAAGTCGTAGGCCGTGGCCGAGGAGAGGCCCGAGACGCTGGCCGAGAGCGCGCCGGTGTTCGAGACCGGCGAGAACGTGACGCCGTCGGTGGACTTCTGGACCTGGTAATCCGTGCCCGCCGGGTTGCCGTTGGCCGTCCATGCGATGTCGGCCGAGGTGGCGGTGACCGAGACCGTGGCCAGGCCGGAGGGCGGCATGGCGAAGGTGTAGGCGGTGGCGGAGGCGGAGAGCGGGCCGGCGCCGTCGGCATTGACGCCGCGCACGACGATGCCGGAGAGGGCGTTGGGCGAGAAGCCGTTGAGGGTGACCGAGTTGGCGGCCGGGGAGGCCAGGAGCTCGGAGGTCTTGGAAGCGAGATAGACCTGGTAGCTCGTCGCCCGCGCGGCCGCGGTCCACGACCAGGAGACTGCGCCGGAGGAGAGGACCAGGGGAGCGGGGGACCCGGGGATGCCGGGCAAGGACGTCGGCGTGGCCGTCGAGGCCGTGTTCGAGAAGACGGTGGCGACATCGTCGGCGTTTCTGGCCCGGACGCGGAAGTCGTAGGCGGTGGCGGTGGAGAGCCCGGGGGCGTTCAGCGAGGCCAGGGTAGTCGTCGCCACCGCGGTAAACGAGGCCCCGTCGGTGGCCTTCTGGAGCTCGAAGACGGTGCCGGCCGGGTTGGAGTTTGCGTTCCAGGACAGCACGGCCGAGGTCGAGTCGACCGAGACGACGCCCAGGGTCGTCGGAGGCAGGGCCAACGAATAGGCGGTGGCCGAGCCCGACAGAGGGCCGTAGCCGACGCCGTTAGCTCCGAGGACGACGATGGCGGACGGGGTGTTGGGTCCCAAGCCAGCCAAGCTGAAGCGCTCGGTGGCGGGGGAGGCCAGCACCGTCGTCGGGCTCGAGGCCGGGAAGACCCGGTAGCCCGTCGCGCCGGCGGCCGCGCTCCAGGTCCAGACGATCGAGCCGGTCGACAGCGCGGTGAGGACCGGGGTCCCCGGGGTGCCCGGCAGGGGGAGACCGCCGTCGCCGTTGGTCGCCGTCGAGCTGGTGTTGGAGAACGCCGAGGCGACGGCGTCGCCGTTGAGCGCGCGCACCTTGAAGTCGTAGGCCGTCGACGAGGAGAGTCCCAGGACCGTTGCCGCCAAGGAGAGCGTGTTCGAGACGTGCGAGAAGGTGACGCCGTCGGAGGCCTTCTGGACCTGGTAGGTGGTTCCCGCGGGGTTGCCGGCCGAGGCCCAGGCGACATCGGCCGAGGTGGCGGTGACGGCGGCTGTGACAAGCGAGGCCGGGGGCATGGCCAGGGAGTAGGCGGTGGCCGAGCCCGACAGCGGTCCGGCGCCGGTCGGGTTGAAGGCGCGAACGACGATCCCGGCCAGGCCGTTGGGCCCGAGCCCCGAGAGCGTGAAGGAGTTCGTCAGCGGCGACGCCAGCAGTTCGGAAGTCTCTGACGCAAGAGTGACCTGGTAGCTCTGGGCGTCCGGCGCCGCGGTCCACGACCAGGACACGTCGGCGGTGGAGAGCGCCGTCCCGATGGGGGTCCCGGGGAGGCCGGGCAGGGGCGGATTGGTCAGGGTGGAGACCGTGGCGTCGAAGGCGGTGTCGACGAGGTCCTGGTTGCGGGCGCGGACGCGGAAGTAGAAGCTCGTGTCGGCGGCTAGGCCGTCGACCGAGGCGCTCGTCGCCGTATAGGTCGAGTAGGCGGTGAAGAGCGCGTCGTCGCTCGACTTCTGCAGCTCGAAGACGGTGCCCCCCGGGCTGCCGTTGGCGCTCCAGGCCAGCGAGGCCGAGGTCGAGCTGACCGCGGTGACCGCCGAGGCGGCCGGCGGCATCGCGAAGGTGTAGGCGGTGGCCGCCCCCGACAGCGGGCCGGCGCCGGTGACGTTGAGCGCGCGGACCAGGATGGCCGAGGGCGCGTTCGGGGTCAGGCCGCCGAACGCCGCCGCGTTGGTCGTCGTGGCGGCACGCAGCTCGCCGGGCTCGGTGGCGAGATAGACCTCGTAGCTCGAGGCGTCCGAGGCGCCGGTCCACGACCAGGACACATCGGCGGTGGAGAGGACGACGGCGCCCGGAGTCCCCGGGATGCCAGGGAGCGGGGGATGGGTTCGCGTGGTGACGGTGGTCGTGTAGGCGGTCGGCACGCCGTCGCCGTTGAAGGCGCGCACTTGGAAGTCGTAGGTCGTCGAGGCCTGCAGGTGGGGCACCACGGCCGAGACCGCGGTGTAGGTCGAGTAAGCGGAGAAGGCCCCGCCGTCGATCCCGCGTTCCAGCGCGAAGACTGTCCCGGCGGGGTCGGTGTTCGCGCTCCAGGAGAGGCTGAGCGCCGCGGAGCCGACGCTAACCACGGCCAGCGAGGCCGGCGGCTGCGCCAGGGTGTAGGCCGTGGCCGAGGGGGAGAGCGGGCCGGCGCCGTTCGCGTTGACGCCCCGGACCACGATGCCGGCCAGGCTGTTCGTGCTCAGCCCCGCGAGGACGAACGTCTCGGTGGAGGGCACGGCGATCAGCTCGGAGGTATCGGAGGCGAGGTAGACCTGGTAGCTGACCGCGAAAGTAGCGGCGGACCAGGACCATGAGATCTGGCTGGTGGAGAGCGCGGTGCCGACCGGCGTTCCGGGCGTACCCGGCAGAGGCGCCAGGGTCCGCGTCGACGCCGTGTTCGAGAAGCCCGAGGCGATGGCGTCGCCGTTGAGGGCCAGGAGCCGGAAGTGTTGGGTGGCGTCGGGCGGCAGGCCCGCCGCGGAGGCCGAGACGGCCGTGTAGGTCGAGAACGCCGCGAACAGGACCCCGTCGGTGGACTTCTCGAGCCGGAAGGTCGTGCCGGCTGAGTTCCCGTTGGCGCTCCAGGAGAGGTCGATGACGCTGGAGCTGACCGCCACCACGGCCAGCGAGGCGGGCTCCATCGCCAGGCTGTAGCTCGTCGCCGAAGCCGAGAGCGGTCCCGGTCCGCTGGCGTTGACCGCGCGCACGACGATGCCGGTCAGGCCGTTGGGCGTCAGGCCTTGGAGCGTCACCGCGTTGGTCGACGGCGCGGCGAGGAGCTCCGAGGTCTTCGAGGCCAGGTAGACCTCGTAGCTCACGGCGTGGACCGCGGGGTTCCAAGACCAGGAGACGTCGGCCGTGGAGAGCGCCAGCGCCGCGGGAGTCCCGGGCGCGCCCGGCGGCGGCGGGAACGTCAGGGTCGAGGCGGTGTTCGAGAACCCGGCGGCGACCAGGTCTCCGTTGAGCGAACGGACCTTGAAGTAGTGGCTGGCGGCGGCGGCCAGGCCGTCGACCGTCGCGGCGACGGCGGTGTAGGTGGAGTAGGCCGTGTACTGGGCGTCGTCGGTCGACTGGAAGACCTCGAAGAAAGTCCCGGCCGGGTTGCCGTTGGCGCTCCAGGCCAGCGAGGCCGAGGCGGAGCTGACGCCCGGAACGCTCAGGGTCGCCGGGGCCAGCGCCAGCGAATAGGCGGTGGCCGGGGCCGAGAGGGCGCCCGCGCCCGTGACGTTGAGCCCGCGGACGACGACCCCCGAGGGCGTGTTGGGGTCGAAGCCCGAGAGGGTCACGGTGTTGGTGGCCGCCACGGCGCGCAGCTCGGAGGTACTCGAGGCGAGGAAGAGCTCGTAGCTCGTCGAGTCGGTGCCGCCGGCCCAGGTCCAGCGTACGTCGCCGGTGGAGAGCGCGACGGCCGCCGGCGGGCCGGGCTGGCCCGGCGCGGCGGGATTGGTCAAGGTCGAGGCCGTCACGGAGAAGGAGGTGAGGGCCGCGTCCTCGTTGCGGGCCTTGAGCTTGAAGTACTGGCTCGTCGACGCCGCCAGGCCGGAGACCAGGGCGGAGGTCAAGGTGTAGGTCGAATAGACGATGAAGCCCGCGCCGTCGGTCGATTTGTGAAGTTCGTAGGTGGTCAGGGCCGGGTTGCCGTTGGCGCCCCAGACCAGGCTCACCGAGGCTGAACTGACCCCCAGCACACCGGGCGTGCCGGGCACCTGGGCGAGCGTGTAGGCGGTGGCCGGCGGGGAGAGCGGGCCGTTGTCGGTGGCGTTGACGCCGCGCACGACGATCCCCGAGGGGGCGTTGGCGCTCAATCCCGAGCGGTTGAAGGCGGTGCCGACCGGAGCGGCGATGAGCTCGCCGGTCTTGGAGGCCAGGAAGACCTCGTAGCTCGAGGCGTCGGAGGCCGCGGTCCAGGTCCAGCTGACGTCGGCGGTGGAGAGGAAGGTCGTGGTCGGGGTCCCCGGGACGCCGGGCGGCGGTATGCCGCCCGAAGCGGCGGTCAGCGTGGACAGGACACCCGAGAACGCGGAGTCGACTCCGTCGCCGTTGGCCGCGCGCACCCGGAAGTAATAGCTGGTCGACGGCGAGAGGCCGGTGGCCGTGGCCACCGTCACGGTGTAGGTGGAGTAGGTGGCGAACAAGGACCCGTCGGTGGAGCGCTGCAGGGTGAAGGATGTGCCCGCGGTGTTGGAGTTGGCGCTCCAGGAGAGGGCGGCGAAGATCGACGTGATGTTGTCGACCGCCGGCGTCGAGGGGACGGCGGCGAAGGTGAACGCGGTGGCCGAGGCCGAGAGCGGCCCCGTGCCGCCGCCGTTGACGCCGCGCACCACGATGGCGGAGAGCCCGTTTGGACGCAGGCCCGAGAGGGTGAGCGCGGGGCTTCCCGGCGCGGCCAGGAGCTCGGAGGTCTTCGAGGCCAGGAAGACCTCGTAGCTCGCGGCGTTGACCGCCGGGCTCCAGGACCAGCTCAGAGAGACGCTGGAGAGGACCGTGGGCGACGGGGTCCCGGGAGCGCCGGGGGCCAGGTCGCTCGACTTGGTGGACAGGACGGCCGTGAAGGCGGAGTCAATCGCGTCGTCGTTGCGGGCGCGGACCTTGAAGTAATACGAGGTCCCGGGGTTCAGGCCGGAGACCGTGGCGACGGTCACCGTGTAGGTCGAATAGGAGGTGAACGCGGTCCCGTCGGTGGAGGTCTGGAGCTCGAAGCGCGTGCCGGAACGGTTGCCTCCCGACCCCCAAGAGACGGTGACGGAGCCGGTCGTGAGGTCCACGTCGCTGAGCGCCCCGGGTACGCCGGCCAGCGTGAAGGCGGTGGCCGACGGCGACACCGGGCCGAGGTCGGTGTCGTTGAGGCCGCGCACGACGAGTCCCGACAGGGCGTTGCCCTCGAGGTCGGTGAACGTCACCGCGGCGGTCGGCGTGGAGGCGAGGAGCTCGCCCGTCTGCGAGGCGCGGTAGAGGAGGTAGCTCGTGGCGTCGGCGGCGGCCGACCAGGTCCACGAGACGCCGCCCGTCGACAGCACGGTCGGGGCGGGGGTCCCGGGGACGCCGGGCGGGGGGACGCCGCCCGAGGCGTCGGTCACGGTGGAGGCCGCGGCGGTGAAGGCGGTGGGCACGAAGTCGTTGTTGAAGGACCGGACCTTGAAGTAATAGGTCGTCAGCGGCATAAGGCCCGAGATCGTGGCTACGGTCACCGAATAGACGTCGTGGCTCGTGTAGAGGACGTCGTCCGAGGATTTCTGGACCTCGAATGGCGTGCCCGGGGAGTTGCCGTTGGCGTCCCAGGTGAGCGCCGCGTAGATCGAGGTGACGTTTCGGACCGTCAGCGCCGCGGCGGGCATGGCGAAGGTGTGCTTGAGGGCGTCGGCCGAGAGCGCCGACTCCCCGGCCCCGTTGACGCTGCGCACGACGATGCCCGAGAGGCCGTTGGGCAGGAGTTCGGCGTGGACGAAGGCCGGCGTCGAGACCAGGGCCAGGAGCTCGGCGGGCTTGGTGGCCAGGGTGACCTTGTAGCCCGTCGCGAAGGTCCCGGTGCTCCAGGACCAGGCCACGGCGGCCGTCGAGAGCGTCAGAGCCGACGGGGTGCCGGGCATACCCGGCTCGACCACTAGGGTGCGCGTGGCCAGCGCCGCCGAGAACTCGGTGGGCACGTAATCGACGTTGCGCGCCCTCACGCGGAAGTAATAGGTGGTCCCCACGGCCAGGTTGTCGACGTCGGCGGCCAGCACGGTGTAGGTCGAGAAGCTCCTGTAGATGGAGTCGTCGGTGGAGTGCGCCAGCTCATAGGTGGTGCCGTCGAGGTTCCCGTTGGCGCCCCAGGTCAAGCTGGCCGAAGCCAGATGGACCTCGACGGCGGCGACGTTGTCCGGGATCCGCGCGAAGGTGTAGACGGTCACGACCGAGCTCTTGGGCCCGTTCGAGGTGGCGTTGACGGGGCGGACCGCGATGCCCGCCTGCGAGTTCGACGGCAGGCCGCCCTGCACGTAGGTGGTCGCCGTCTGGGTCGTGAAGACCACCTCGGGGCTCTCGGCCAAGTAGATCTCGTAGTACTCCGCGTCGCTGGCGGCGTTCCAGGACCAGGAGACGTCGGCCGTCGACAGGACGGTCGGGTTCGGGTTCCCGGTCCCGCCGGGCGGGGGGACGCCGCCGGTGAGGTTGGTCAGGGTGGAGAGCGAGGCGGTGTAGGCGGTGGGGATGCTGTCGTTGCTGAAGGCGCGGACGCGGAAGTAGTACGAGGTCGACGGCGAGAGACCGGTCACGGTGGCCTTGGCGATCGAGAACGTCGAGAACGTCACGAAAAGGGCGTCGTCGGTGGAGCGCTGGACGTCGTAGGTCGTGCCGGCCGAGTTGCCGTTGGCGCTCCAGGAGAGCGCGGCGTAGATCGAGGTGATGTTGTCGATCTGAAGGGCGGCGGGGTCCCGGGCGAAGGTGTGCTTTCCCGCGGGGTTCGATCCGGGGCCTTCGCCGGCCGGGCTGGTGCCGGCCACGATGATCCCCGAGAAGGCGTTGGCCGGCAGGTTGCCGTGGAAAAAGGCGGCCGGTCCGACCGCGGCGAGCAGTTGGGAGGGGTCGGTGGAGTAGTAGACGTTGTAGCCCGTGGCGTTGGAGGCCGCCGTCCACGACCAGGAGACCTCGGCGGTCGACAAGGTCACGCCCGAGGGCGTGCCTGGGAGGCCGGGCAGGACGGCGGTCGTGCGCGTCGAGAGGACCGCGGTGAACGCGGTCGGCGTGACGTCGTTGTTGTAGGCCCGGACCTTGAAGTAATAGGTCGTCAGCGGCGTCAGGCCGGTGAGGTCGAAGTTGGGCGCGGTGGTGGTCGAGTGCGGGGCGAAGAAGACGTCGTCGGTCGACTTCTGGATCTCGAAGGTCGTGCCGCCGGGGTTGCCGTTCCCGTTCCAGCTCAGGCGGGCGTCGGTGGCCGTGACGTTGGTGACCCCCAGGCCGTCGGGCGCGTTGGCCAGAGAGAAGCGGCTCGGCGAGTTGGTCAGCGGGCCGTCCCCGGACCCGTTGCTGCCCTGGACGGAGACGGCCGAGAGGACGTTGAAGTCGAGGCCGGCGTGCGTGAACGTCGTCCCCGATACGGTGCCGATCTGCGTGGCGGTCTCGGTGGCCAGGACGATCTTGTAGCTCGTGGCGCCCGTGGCGGGACTCCAGGTCCAGGTCACGTCGGAGGTCGAGAAGAACACCGCGCCCGGGGTGCCGGTAAGGCCGGGCTGTTGGGCCTGGGCCGGGCGGGAAAGGAGCATGGCGGCGCCCACGAGGAGGGCGGAAAGCAAGGCTCGGCGCCAGGCTGACACGGGGGGCATGGACTTCGCTATTAAGGATGGGCCCCCCCTGCGAACTTGTCAACGCCCTAGATATATTAAGGAAAAGGGGGGCTTGACAAGAATGCGGGGGACTCCCGCGCCTTGCCTTCCGGCGGCTTGCCTGATATTCTGGGGTCTCATGCGTCAGGCAAAGTCCGCGTCGTTGGCCGTCATCGCGGCCTTCTCCGCGATGGCCGCGCCGTCGGCGCGCGGCGCGGGACTGTCGTTTGACTTCATCGAGGTGGTCGTCGAACGGGGCCATTCCTTCTGCCTCAAGGCGTGGGAATATAAAGAAGTCCGCGACGCCTCCGGCCGGATCATCGCCTGCCGGCGCACCCCGCCGCGCACGATCGCGCGAGAGGGCGGGAAGTACAAGTTCCTGAAGCTCTGTCCGCCCGGGCAGAAAGCGGTCACGACGCACTCGCCGATGCCGGGCGATGGGACCTGCCTGCCGCCGGGGAGCACCCCGCGTCTCTGGGAGACGGCCGACGCCCAGCGCGAGACGGTCTCCTGCCCGGTCGGGCAGCGAGCCGTCGTCACCAACCGGCCGGAGATGGGAGACCGGGCCTGCGTGAGCCGCACCGACGGCGACGGCGCCATCTTCGCCACCTACGCGCGCTGCGCCGTCTCCCAGTACCCGGTCATCATCAATCGCCCGCGGCCCGGAGACTCCCAGTGCCAGAGTGTGCAGGGCGACGCCGACGTCGCGCCGGGCGACTTCGGCGGCGAGGGCCCGGCCCAGGGCCTGGATACCTCGACGGCGAAGAAGACCGTCGAGAAGCTGGGCCAGGCGCCGCCTCCCCCGCCGCCGGGCGGCGCGCCCAAGGGCGGAGGCGGAGGAGGAGGCAGCGGCGGCGGCAGCGGGGGAGGCGGCAGCGGAGGGGGCGGTGGAGGCTCGAGCGGCGGGGGAGCCTCGGCCTTGAGCCCCGGCGGCGCGGGGGCGTCGGTCATCCCCACCGACGTGAAGGCCGTGGTTCCGGACTTCGACCAGCGCGACAAGCGCGGCATCCCGTCCGCCGGAGGAGGGGCCGCGCCGGTGGTGGCCTACTCGGTGCCGGCCGTCGATATGCCCGGCCACGGCCGGGCGTTCGACCCGGCCCGCGGCGGGAGCCGGCTGGCGCGCGGCGAGCAGGCTCCGAAGCGGACCGTAGGGGCGGCGGCGGCTCCAGCTCCCGCCTCCGAGCCGCGCAAGGACCCGGGCGGCGGAGAAGGCGGGCCGCCGGTCGGCGGCGGCTCGGGCGGATTCTCCTTCGGGGCGCCGCCGCCCCCGAGGTCGCCCTCGCTGGGCGGCGCGCCGCCGGCCTCGGGTCCAGCTTCGCTCCCGCCCTCCCCCGGAAGGTCCTCCGCCGGCGAGCCTCCGCACCCGTCGGCGGTCGCGGAGTCGGCGCAAGGCCCAGCGGCGGCGGCCGGACGTCCGCCCGCAGCGGAGCAAGGCGGCGCGATCGGGCCGCGGCCGGAGCCGACGGAGAAGGAGGCGCGCGCGGCGCACCGCCGCCTGCGCAAGGCTTTGGCCGACCCGGATGAGCGCCGGAACTGGAACCCCCTGCTCCTGCGGATGGCCGCGCTGGGGGCCCTGATCTTCCTGCTGGTCTTCACGCCCCTGGGAAAGGCGCTCGGCGTGCGGCGAGACTAATGGGGCGGAGCCCCGTTGGTGCGCCGGGGTTATGAGGGCGCCCGGCCTGGGGCTAGAGGCGCTTCTTCTTCTCGAGGTCGAAGCGCTCGCCGGCCTTTAGCAGCTCGAGGGTGAGGCGCGCGGCTCCTTTCTCGCCTAAGACGATCGTCAACGGACCGGGGCCGAAGGCCTGGACCTCGCGCTCGTCGTCGAAGGCCGCCGCCGCGCCGTCGTCGATTCCGACGCCCGCCAGCTGCGGCCGCTCCAAGACCAGGCCGAAGAGGCGGTTCTCCCTCTGGCGGGCGAGGAATTTCTGGTCGATGATGACCCCCGGCAGGAGCCCCAGCCCCTGGTCGGTGCCGACCCGGGAACCGTCGATCACGGTGAAGTCGCCCTCGCCGGTGATCATCACCTCGGACATGACGGCGCTGCCCGCGCTGGCGCCGCCGAACACCGAGCCGGAGCGGTACTTCTTCTTGAGGGCCTCGGAGATCCGCGGCTGTTCCTTCAGGAAATAGGAGACGACGTTCTGGTCGCCGCCGGTGAAGAAGACGCCCGTGGCGCTAGCGAGCGAGGAGAGGAAGGCTTCCGGGGCGGCCGCGACGGCGGCCGTGGACTGGGCCAGCTCCACGGCGGCCGGCGAGGAGAAGCGGACGCTGTCCTGAAAGCCCTTGAAGGCGTCGTCGGTGTACTCGGTGGCCCAGGTCACCACCAGGATGCGCGCTTCGGACTTCCCGGCCAGCTCGGCGAAGCGCTCCATGGCCTCGCGGGGCCGGTCCTCGCCACCGCCGAAGAGCACGAGGTGGCGCGAGGTCGCCGCGGCGGGGCAGGCCAATGACAGGATGGCCGAGAAAAGGATTGAATGCATGGCAGATTCTAACAGTTCTCTTGAGGAAACCATGAACACCCTCTTCGCGGTCCTTTGCCTCTGGGTCGCCGCCATCGGGCCGGCGCACGCCGGCCAGCGGCTGGTGCTGTTCGGCGGCGGAGGCTTTCCGGAGGCGGCGGTGGACCGCTTCATGGAGCGCGCCGGCGGCAAGGATGCGCGCATCCTGTTTGTCACCTGGGCCAGCGGCGAGCCGCGCGAGGAGATCGACGAGTTCAAGGACTATTTGTCGCCGCACAAGATCCCCGCCATGGATATCGCGCCTGCGACGACGACGATCCGCGAGAAGCGGGCCGAGTTCCTGGCCATGCTAGGCCGGTCCAGCGCCGTGTTCTTCACCGGGGGCGACCAGTCTCGCATCGCCGAGGTCCTGGACCGCGTGCAAGGCCTGCGCGAGGCTTTCAAGGAGCGCTACGCGGCGGGGGTGGTGTTCGGAGGGACCAGCGCGGGCACGGCGATCATGTCCGAAGTGATGCTCACCGGGGAAGGCGACTTCTCGGTCATCGACGGCAGCACCGTGGGTGTCCGCCGCGGCCTAGGCTTGCTGCCCGCCGAGATGATCTTAGATCAGCACTTCATCGTGCGCCAGCGCGAGAATCGCCTCTTCGGCCTGGTCCTCAAGAACGCCGGCTCCCTTGGGCTGGGAGTCGACGAGCCCTGCGCTCTGGTCGTCGACGACGGGCGCTGGGCGCAGGCCTTCGGGCCGACCTACGTCATGACAGCGGAGTCTTCGGGGCGGCTCAAGCTCTCGGTCGGCCTGCTCGAGGACGGGGCGCGCTACGACCTCAAGGAGCGCAAGCGGCTTTAGTGGTACGATGCCCCTAGGTCCGCACGACCAGGAGGCCCCATGCCCGTCGCCGCCGCCGCGAAGCTCTCGCTGACCAAGGTCGGTTACGTCCCCGCCGCCTCCTGGAAGGAGTGACGGCGGGCTGAGCGTCGGAGCGCGGCGATGAGCGTCCCTGAGATCCTCGTCGCCGCGCTCCTCTCCCTTCCCGCCGCCGCGGCCGCATCCGAGTCCGTGGGCGCGGCGGACCTCATCCGGCCGCTGCTGGGTCGCGCGCGCGCCGCGGAGGCCGACCTGGCCATCCGCGCCGACCGTTGGGAGTCTCCGACGACTCTGGAGCCGGTCGAGGCCTTGCTGCGCTCCCCGCTCGACGTCCCGGAGGCCGCGGGGCGCAGACGCGCCGGCCCGACGGGCACCCTCTCCGAGGCGCTGCTCTCGGCGGCGGGCTCGGCGGGCTTCGCCTGGGACCGCGTGCTCGCCGACGTCGGCCCCGGGGTGAAGCCGCCGCGCGCGGTGAAAGACGAGGGGCTGCGGCGGGCCTTGCGCCGCTTGGCGGGGTCGCTGCAGCGCGCCCGAAGTGAGGTCGACGCAGGCTTGGCCTCGTTGAAGCCCGGCCTGCGCGAGCGGGTCCTCGGCGCCATGACGGCGCTGGTGCTCGGCGATGACCCCCCCGAGGGCGGGACGGAGGCCGCTTTCGAGACCGCAGGCGCTTTCGACCCCCTGCCGCTCATCGTCGCGGCTCATGACCTGGCGTGGACGATCGACGAGGTCCTGCCGGCCCTGCGCGAGGCGGCCCTCGGCGCGGTGTTCACGGGGCGCCTGCGCTGGGAGACGCCGGGCGGGGTCATCCTCCTCTCCGGCAAGCAGGACGACGTCTTCAGCGACGTCGACCTCGAAGGCGTCGACGTCCTCGTCGACCTTGGCGGACGCAGCCGCTACCTGGCGTCCCCGGCCTTGGCCGGTCCCGGCCAGGTGCGCGTCGTCGTCGACATGAGCCATGAGCTCACCATGGAGCGCCCTAACGGCGCGGCCGGCTCGGCGACGCTCGGGGTGGCGCTTTTCGTCGCGCCGGAACCGGGGACCAAGACGGTGCGCGCGGGCGACTTCTCCCTGGGCGCCGGTCTCTTCGGGGTCGGCGCCGCTTGGCTGGCCGGCCCGCTGTCGGTCGACGCCGGCCGGTTCTCGCTCGGGGCGGGAGCCTTCGGCGTCGGCGTCATGGTCGCGGCGGGAGACGGCTCGCGGCTCGTCTCCGACCTGTCATCCCAAGGCTACGGTACCACGCGCGGCGCCGGCCTGTTCGTCCTGCGCGGCTCGGGCGGGAAAGCCGAATGCGGCCTACGGCGGCCCGACGCGCGCGAGAGCCTCGGTCTGCTGAGCTTGTGCCAGGGCGTCGGCCTGGGCCCGCGAGCCTTCGCCGCGGGCGGGGTCGGTACCGCCCTGGTCTCGGGCTCGTCCAATTCCCTGCGGGCGTCCTACATGGCTCAAGGCATGGGCTACTGGCACGGCCTCGGACGTCTCTTGATCCATGGCGACGGCAACCGCCTCCAGGCTCGGCGCTACGCGCAAGGGGCCGGCGTCCATACCGCCGTCGGTCTCCTCGCCGTCGAAGGCAGCCGCAACGAGGCCCGGACCTGGGGCGTAGGGCCGGGCTTCGGCTGGGACTACGGCGTCGGTTGGCTCGACGTGGCCGGGGACGACAACGTCTTGGCCGCGGAATGGGCCTCCGGCCGCGGCGACATCGACGGGCACGGTTTCGTCGCCGTACGCGGCGAGCGCAACCGGCTGGCCCTGGCCGGGGCCGCCGCCGGCGCGCTGCGGCGCAACGCTCCGAGCTACGCGTTCGCGGCGGCGACCGGGACCGGGAACATCCTCAAGACCCCCGAGCCGGACCCTTGGGGGGCCGACGGCGGTTTCACCCACGACGCCGCCCTGGCGGCGCCGCCCGCGGAGTGGCCGACCGTGGACCGCGAGCCCTTCGCCGAGGCCGACGCGCGCCGGGTCCTCAAGCGGGTCCTGGCCGCCGAGCTCCTGCCGGCCCGCGAGCGCCTGGCGGCTTGGCTCTCGGCCATGGCCAACGCGGGGCTCGAGAGCCATGTACCGCTGACGGTGGCCGAGCGCATCCTCCAGGACGGCACGGACGCGCCGGGCCTCCTGCCCTCTTTAGTGACGGTCGAGCGCTTCGACGAACTGGTCTGGGCCCGCCTCCTGCTTTCGGCCGGCGGCCGGCGCGGGGCGCGGGCGACGGCCGTGGAGCTCTCCGTCGCCAAGGGCCAGCGCCGGGCGGTCCTGGCCGGCATGCTCTCGGTATTCGGCAACGGGGCGGCCGAGACGGCTCTGGCGACCCTCGCCGACCCGGATTGGCGCGTGCGCCGCGCGGCGGCTATCTCGCTGGGCATCCTCCTCGACCGCGAAACCGGCGACGAGCCCGGACGGCTCGTCCTGCTGGCCGAGGCCGAGCGGCTCTGCGGGAAGTCCGCCCCCGAGGAGAGCTTCGCCCGCCTGGGCTCGCAAAGGCTGGGGGCGTACCTCCAGACCCTGGCCTCGGATCCGGACTCCTCGCGCGAGGATTTCATCCGCGTCTTCCGGGCCGCCGAGGGCCGGGTGCTCGACCGCCTGCCGATCGGGCATCATGCCGCGCGCGAGTTCGCCGCCGTCCTGGCCGGGCGCTCGCGCGCGGCCTGTCAGGCGCTGTCCAAGCAAGGTGAGGAGGCGGAGGCTCTCGTCGGGCCGGCCGCCGGGGCCGCGCGCCGCTTGCTCGACGACCCCGAGCCCGAGGTCGTCCAGGCCGCCCTCACCGCCTTGGCCCAACTCGGCCGGCCGGAGGACGCCGGACTCGTCGCCGCCCGCTTGAGCGATCCGTCGGCGATGCTGCGAGAGGCGGCGGCCGGCGGGCTGGGCCGGATGGGAGTCGCAGCTCTGTCCGAGATCGCGCGCGCCCTCGCCGCGCCGGAGCCGGCCCTGCGCGCGCTGGGCGCCTTGGCGGCCGCGCAGTCCTCCGACCCGGCGGGCCTGGCTCTCCTCGACGGCGCGTTCAAGGACGCCGAGGCCGCGGTGCGCGGGACGGCGGTGGCCGCGCTGTTCGCGGTTCAGGACCCGCTCAAGCCCCGGCGCAAGGACTTCGGCCCGGCCCTGCGCCTGCTGGCCGCCGAGGACCCCGACCCCGTGGTGCGCTCGGCGGCCGCGCGCGCGATGGCCGCGGTCGGCGGCTGAGACGGACTAGTCGCGGCTCTTGGTCTTGAGGCGGAAGCGTTCGCGCAGGAGCTCGAGCAGGCGCGCGGTCTGGCCTTCATCGAGGCCCAGGCCGATGATGATCTCCTTGCCGGCATAATCGAATCGCAGGCCGCCCGCGTCCTTGGCCGGCGCTATAGGGCCCATGGCCGAGACCTCGTGGCGCAGCGTCCAATATAGGCCGAGGCCTTCCCAGCGCCGGAAGAACTGCCGGCCGTCGCGCCAGAGGACCTCGCGGAACAGGCCGGAGGTGGCGATGAAGATCGCTCCGACTAGCGCCCCGCTCAAGGTCCAGCCTGAGAGCCAGACGAGCAGGAAGAGCTTGGCGAACCACGGGTTGGGACCCAAAAGGCCCCTGATAGCCGAGAGCTCGCCGACGGCCCACGCGGCCAGCCAAGCGCCCATGAAGAGCATGACCGGCCAGAAGCAGCGCGTGGGGATGACGACGCGGGGCCCCTGCGGCCCGTCCTCGAAGCGCCAGTCGCCGCGCGGGATGTAATCGGTGGTCACTCTAGTTCCGCGGCGCGTCGCCCGGCAGAGCCAAGGCGAACTTCAGCATCCCGTCGGGGAACACGTGATTTGGGGGATAGGCGTCTATACTGTAGACCTCGAAGCGATGGTCGAAGAGCTCGCTGATGTCGGCTTTCGCGCCGGGGTCCGAGATCGAGACGTAGGCCCGCAGCGACCTATAGTCGTCGGCGCGGCCCCCGAGCCTCGAAAAATCCACGTTGTTCGCTCTGAGCTTCTTGAAGATATCCCGCTTGCGCGCGTCGAACCCGCCGGCTTTGAAGGCCGGGTGGAGGCCGAAGAACTCCGCGAGGATGGACTCGCAGTCGCCGGGGGGGCGCGCGGCCTTGAGGCCCTCGGCCCGGTCGGCCAGGTCGCCGTCGCCCAGCTCACGGGGAACGCGCGCGTCAGCTGGAAGAGCGGCGGGCCGTCGCGCAGATAGAGCATGTCGCCGTCGCGCCAGAGGACCTCCGCGGAGAACCCGGCTTGCTTGTAAAGGACGGCGGCGGCGCCGGCGGTCCATAGGGCGGCCAGGACGAACCGCCCCCAGCGGGGGCTCTCGGGGATGAGCATCTGCGGCCCGCGCGGCCCGGCCTCGAAGCGCCAGTCGCCGCGCGGGGGATAGCCGCCGTCCATACGCCAAGAGTAAGGCAGGGCTCCGGCGCTGTCAATGGCGCGGAACGGGGCCTTATTCCCGGCGCGAGATGCGGGCGTCGAGGTAGGCGGACAAGGCCGTGCCGTCCTTGGTCGTGCGCATCGCGACGAAGATAGTGTCGTCGCCGGCCACGGTGCCGACCACGCCGCGCGGGCGGACCACGTCGAGCGCGCGGGCCACGCCCTGGGCGGTGCCCGGGTCGCAGCGCACGACCACGAGGTTGGGGCCGGCGGCCTCGACGGCGCGCACCCAGGTGCGCAGCGGCAGCTCGGGGTCGGCGACCCCGACCCCCGCGGGCGCGGTCCGGTAGACCCCGCCGGCTTTCACGAGCCCGAGCTCGACGATGTCGCGCGACACCGAGGCCTGGGCCGCGTGGATGCCGCGCTTGGACAAGGTCCGAACGATGTCCGACTGCGTGGCCAGGTCGCCGTCGGCCACCGCGTCGAGGATCGCCCGCTGCCGCGTCTGCTTATCGGAGGCGCCGGGGAGGGCTCTTGACATCGCGGTGCTCATATGTATAATTATGCATGAATATGAATAAACAGTCAACCCCCTCCGGGAAGCCCCTGCTGGTGCTGGCCTACAGCGGCGGCCTCGACACCACCTTTTGCCTCAAGTGGCTTCAAGAGACCTTGAACGCCGAGGTGATCACGGCCACGGTCGACACCGGGGGCTTTGAGCCCGGGGAGCTCAAGGCCATCGAGGCGCGCGCCTTGGCTTTGGGGGCCAAGGCCCACCACACCTTAGACGCCAAGGCCGAGCTCTTCGCGCGCTTCGTGACCTTCCTTATCAAGGGCAACGTCCTTCGCGGCCGGGTATATCCGCTCTCGGTCTCGGCCGAGCGTGTCCTGCAGGCTGAGCTCGTCGCTACCCTGGCCAAGAAGCTCGGCGCCGCGGGCGTGGCCCACGGCTCGACCGGGGCCGGCAACGACCAGGTCCGCTTCGACGGGGCCTTCCGGGCCCTGGCCCCGGGCCTCGGCGTCCACACCCCGGTGCGCGCCCTGGGCTGGTCGCGCGAGCAGGAGACCGCCTGGCTGGCCGAGCGCGGCGTCAGCGTCCCGGCCAAGACCGTGGCCTACTCGGTCAACACCGGCCTGTGGGGGACGACGGTGGGCGGGCGCGAGACCCACGACCCCTGGACCGCCATCCCCGACGCCGCCTTCCCGACTCCGGCCTCGGGCCTGGAGACCGCGGCGCGCGAGCTGGTCATCGGCTTTGAGAAGGGCGTGCCGGTCTCGCTCGACGGCAAGAAGCTCGGCGGCGTCGAGCTCGTGGCGGCCCTGCACGCCGTCGGCCGGTCCTACGGCCTGGGCCGCGGCGTACACCTGGGCGACACCATCCTCGGCATCAAGGGCCGCATCGGCTTTGAGGCCCCGGCCCCGCTCATGCTCATCGCGGCGCACCAGGAGCTCGAGAAGCTCGTCCTCACGCGCTGGCAGGCTTTCTGGAAGAACCACCTGGCCGACTTCTACGGCCAGATGCTGCACGAAGGGCTCTACTACGACCCGGTCATGCGCGACCTCGAGGCCATGATCGAGTCGAGCCAGGCCCGGGTCAGCGGCGAGGCGCGCCTGCGCTTAGGCAAGGGCCGCTACGAGGTGACCGGGGTCAAGAGCCCCTGGAGCCTGATGGACGTCCAGGCCGCGGCTTATGGAGAGACCGCGAAGCTCTGGGACGGCGCCGAGGCGGCGGGCTTCTCGAAGCTCCACGCCCTGCCGATGGCTCTGGCGCTGCGGTCCGGGAGGGCCTCATGAAGGTCATATTCGACAAGATCGCATCTACCACCAAGAACGCGAAGATCAGCCGCGAGTCCCTGCTATCGCCCGAGGTGCCGGCGGAGGACGGGATCGTGGTGGCCGTGCGCGTGATCGGCACCAAGAGCGTCTACAACTCGGTCGAGGACCTGCACGGGCGCATGACGCCGCTCAACGACGGCGACATCCTGGCCGCCGTGCTCGGCTCTCGCCGCGCCCTGCGCGGCTACGCCGGCGTCGTCCCCGACCGCGTGCGCGTGGGCGACAAGCTCGACATCTTGAACCTCGGAGGCATCGTCGGCAAGTGCACGGCCGGCAACCCCGAGCTCGGCCCGCCCCTCAAGGCCGAGGTCCTGGGCGTCGTCCTGAGCTTCCCGTACCTTGGCGAGCGCACCGGCGTGCCGGCCACGATCAAGAACAACGCCGTGCCCTGCGCCGACAAGCTCGAGCCCTCGGCGCCGATCGTCTACGTGGCGGGCTCCTGCATGCAGGCCGGCAAGACCTCGGCCTGCTGCGAGATCATCCGCGTGCTCTCGCGGCGCGGGCGCCGGGTGGGGGCCGCGAAGCTGACCGGGGTCTCGCTCCTGCGCGACACCCTGGGGATGACCGACCGCGGCGCGGCCTTCAGCCTGAGCTTCACCGACGCCGGCATGGCCTCGACCTCCGAGGCCGTGGCGGTCCGGGTCTCCAAGGGGCTCATCAACGCGCTTAACAAGGAGAAGCCCGACTGCCTGGTCGTCGAGCTCGGCGACGGCATCATGGGCGAGTACGGGGTCCAGGCCATCCTGTCCGACCCCGAGCTCATGGCGGCCGGCACCGCGCACGTCCTCTGCGCCACCGACCCGGTGGCGGCCTGGGGCTGCGCGGAGCTCTACCGCAACCGCTTCAAGCTGCCGGTCCACATCATCTCGGGGCCGGCTACCGACAACTCGGTGGGCAAGGACTTCGTCGAGAAGCAGATCGGCGTGCCGGCCCTAAACGCCCGGCTCGACCCCGAGGCCTTGGGCGCGGCGGTGGAGAACCTGCTCTGGCCGGCGGCGGCGTGACCAAGCCGAAGGTCGGCGTTTCCGGCGCCGGGGGGTTTACCGGCGGCGAGCTCCTGCGTCTGCTCTTGGGCCATCCCGGCGTGGAGCTCGTGCGCGCCTCTTCGGCGACGCATGCCGGCCAACCGGTGGCCAAGGCCCATCCCAATCTGCGCGGCCATACGACCATGAGCTTTGCGCCGACGCTGGACCCGGCTGGGCTCGACGTGGTGTTCCTCGCTGGCGGCCACGGTGAAGCGATGGAGCAGGCACCCGGCCTCCTCGAGCGCGCGCCTGGCCTCAAGCTCGTCGACCTCTCTGGCGATTTCCGCCTCAAGGATCCGGCGCTCTATCCCGTGTGGTACGGGCGCGAGCACCGCTCGCCGCAGCTCTTGCCGAGCTTCGTCTATGGGATGCCCGAACTCGGAGGGGCCGCGCTCAAGGGCGCCTCGCGCGTCGCCAACCCCGGCTGCATCGCCACCGCGGTCGTTCTCGCCCTTGCGCCGCTTGCCAAGACGGGGCTGACTGGGACGGCCGCCGTGACGGCCATCACCGGCTCCTCGGGCTCGGGAGTCAAGCCGTCGGCCACCACGCACCACCCGACGCGGGAAGGCAACGTGCGCGCCTACAAGCCGCTCGCGCATCAGCACGCTCCCGAGGTGGAGCAGGCGCTTGGCGGGCTCAAAGTCGCGCTGACCGCGGTGTCGGGCCCGTACGTGCGCGGCATCTACGCCATCGCTACCGTGCCGCTCGCCGCAGGCTGGGATGCGGCGCGCGTGGCCGCGGCCTTCGCGTCGTTCTGCGAGGGCAAGCCGTTCCTGCGCCTGCTCGACGCGCCGCCCGAGCTCAACGCCGTCACGGGCTCCAATTCCTGCGATCTCTACGCGCGCGTAGAAGGCGGGCAGGCCGTGGTGCTCGCCGCGCTCGACAACCTCATCAAGGGCGCCGCCGGCCAAGCCGTGCAGAACCTCAACCTCATGCTGGGACTCGACGAATCGGAAGGCCTGCGCCTTCCGGGGAGTTATCCGTGACGAAGACCGACGCCATGCTTCTGGAAGACAAGTACGTCCTGCCCACCTACGGGCGCTTTCCGTTCGTCGTGGCGGGAGGAAAGGGGCACTTCGTGCGCGACGACAAGGGGGTCGAGTACCTCGACCTCTACGGCGGCCACGCCGTCGCCCTGCTCGGCCACTGCCCCGAGCCCGTGGTATCGGCCGTGCGCGCGCAGGCCGACGTCCTCCTGTTCTACTCCAACCTCGTATACTCGTCGGTCCGCACCCGCGCGGCCGCGGCGCTCATCGAGCTCTGCGCCGCCAAGGACGCCCAGGTGTTCTTCTGCAACTCGGGCACCGAGGCCAACGAGGCCGCCCTGCGCGTGGCGCGGCTGGTCACCGGACGCCCCAAGGTCGTCGCCACCTACGGCTCCTTCCACGGCCGCACGGCGGGCTCGCTGGCCGCCACCGGCATCGCCAAGTACAAGCATGCGATGACGAGTGCCGAGTCCGACACGGTCCATGTCCGCTTCGGCGACCTCAAGGCCGCCAAGGCCGCCCTGAGGCGCGACGCGGCGGCGTTCATCTTGGAGCCCATCCAGAGTATGTCCGGGATCGTCATGCCGCCCAGGGGCTATCTCAAGGGCCTCGAGAAGCTCTGCCGCAAGAGCGGCGCCGTGCTCATATTCGACGAGGTGCAGACCGGCCTCGGCCGGCTCGGCGCCCCGTCGGCCGCCCAGGCCTTCCGGGTCAAGCCCGGCGTGCAGAGCTTCGCCAAGGCCCTGGCCTCCGGGGTCCCCTGCGGCGCCATCGTCATCGCCCCCGAGCTCGTGCACAAGCTCCAGCCCGGGGCCCTGGGCTCGACCTTCGGAGGCGGCCCGCTGGCCTGCGCGGCGGTGGAGGCCACGATCCGGACCATCATCAAGGGCCGGCTGTGGCGCAAGGCCAAGGCCCTCGAGGCGCGCTTCAGGGCCAAGCTCAAGCACCCGGCGCTCAAGGAGATCCGCGGCAAGGGCCTGCTCTTGGGACTCGTCCTCGACCGGCCGGCGCGCGAACTGCGCGACCACTTAGTCGAGCGCCGCATCCTGACCGGGCTCGCAGAGGACCCCAACGTCCTGCGCCTCCTGCCGCCTTTGACCATCGGCGAGGCCGAGGTGGACCGCCTGGCCGCCGCGCTCAAGGAGTACAAGTGAGCGCCCTAGCCGCGGCTCCGTCGCGCGACTTCGTCGACCTGCGCGACTGGGGCGCGGGCGCGGCCATCGACCTGGCCGACCTGGCGCTCCAGCTCAAGCGCCGGCCGCCGCGCAGCCGGCCGCTCGAGGGCCGCTCGGTGGGGTTGTGCTTCATGAACCCGTCTTTGCGCACGCAGACCTCGTTCCAGGTGGCGTCGGCGTCCTTGGGAGCGCATCCGGTGACCCTGCACTTCGGCAATGGCACCTGGAACATGGAATGGCGCGACGGCACGGTCATGGACGGGCAGGCCTCCGAGCACTTAAAGGAGTCCGTCCCGGTGCTGGCGCGCTATTGCGACGTCTTGGCTCTGCGCGCCTTCCCGGCCGGCACATCGTGGGCCGACGACAAGGCGGACCCGTGGCTCAACGCCTTCCGGAGCTCCTCGCGGGTCCCCGTCATCAGCCTCGAGTCGGCGATGGGCCATCCCTGCCAAGGCCTGGCCGACCTCATGACCCTGCGCGAGAAGGCCGACCCGGTCGGCAAGCGCTTCGTGCTGGCCTGGGCGCCGCACATCAAGGCCCTGCCGCTGGCGGTGCCGCACTCGGCCGCCCAGGCCGCCGTCATCGCGGGGATGGACCTGACCATCTGCCGGCCCGAGGGCTATGACCTCGACCCCGGCGTCATGGAGTGGTGCCGCGCCGAGGCCGCGCGCCAGGGCCGCAGCGTGACGGTCACCGACTCTCCCGAGACCGCCTTCGACGGCGCCCACGTGGTCTACGCCAAGGCCTGGGGCTCGCTGGCCAGCTACGGGGTCCCGCCGCCCCAAGATTCCGCGTTCCGCGACCGCTGGCGCATGACGGCGGCCAAGATGGCGAAGACCAAGGCCGGCCTGTTCATGCATTGCCTGCCCGTGCGCCGCAACCTCGTCGTCGACGACGCCGTGCTCGACGGCCCGGCGTCGGTCGTCATCGACCAGGCCGAGAACCGCCTCCATACGGCGAAGGCCCTTCTTCTCAAACTACTCGGAGGACTCTAAATGACCGACGCTCCCGTGACCCTGTACCAGGCCATGCCGTACCTGCGGCTCTATAAAGGGAAGACATTCGTCGTCAAGGCCGGAGGCGCCGTCCTCGCCCGCGAGGAGCTGCGCGCCGGGCTGGCCGCCGACATCGCCTGCCTGCACCATTTCGGCATCCGGGTCGTGCTGGTCCATGGCGGCGGTCCCCAGGCCACGAGCCTGTCGAAGGCCTTGGGCCTCGAGACCAAGCTCGTCGCCGGGCGCCGCGTCACCGACGCCGAGACCCTCGAGGTCGTGAAGATGACCTGCGGCGGCCTCGTCAACATGGACCTGGTGGCCGCGCTGCGCGGGCAGGGCGTGAGGGCCGTGGGGCTATCGGGTGTGGACGCGGGCCTGGTCGTGGCCCGCAAGAGGGGCCCGGTGCGCGTGTCGCCCGCGCCGGGGGAGGACCCGGTCGAGGTCGACTACGGCCTGGTCGGCGACGTCGAGACCGTGGACGGGGCCCTGCTCGAGGGCTTCCTGTCCCAGGGGCTCCTGCCGGTCATCGCCCCGCTGGTGGCCGACGCGCAGGGCCAGATCCTCAACCTCAACGCCGACACGCTGTCGTCGGCGATCGCCCAGGCCCTCAAGGCCGAGAAGCTGCTCCTTCTCACCGACATCGACGGTGTCCTGCGCGACGCGGCCGACCCGCGGACCCTGGTCAGCCACGCCGACGCGGCCGAGGTGCTCGAGCTCTGCTCCGAGGGCCGGGTGCGCGGCGGGATGCTGCCGAAGGTGCAGGCCTGCGTGGCCGCGCTCCGGGGCGGCGTGCGCCGCACCCACATCCTGGGCGGCATGCGCCGCTCGGCCCTGGTCACCGAGGTGTTCACCAACGCGGGCTGCGGGACGATGATCGTCGAGAGCCGCGAACGCGACGCCTACCAGAAGGAGCTCGCCAAAGACGCCGTGGCCGCATGAGCCGCGACGCCGTCGCCCTGCTGCGCCGCCTGGTCCAGACGCCCTCGGAGAGCGGCGCCGAGGACGCCGCGGCCGACCTGCTCGAGGGGACGTTCAAGGACCTCGGCTGGGAGCCGCGGCGGACGGGGCGCAACCTGCACGCCGTGCTCGGCTCGGGCGGGCCGACCCTGCTCTTTAACTCGCACATGGACACCGTGCCGGTCGGCGCGGGCTGGACCAAGCCGCCGCTCGAGGCCGTCGTCGAGGACGGCCGCGTCTACGGGCGCGGCGCCAACGACGCCAAAGGCTGCCTCACGGCGATGATCCTGGGCGCGGCGGCGGCCTTCGAGGATGACGCGCCGCGCGGCACCGTCGTCGTCTCGGCCGTCTGCGAGGAGGAGACCACCAACCGCGGCATGGCGGAGCTCCTGCCCCTCCTGCCGCGTCCCGACGCCGCGGTGGTCGGTGAGCCCACCGGCCTGGCGCCGGCGGTGGCCCAGAAGGGACTTCTCCTCCTCGAGGTCATGGCCGAGGGGCGTGCGGCCCACGCCGCCTGGGGCGGGGGGGACAACGCCGTGACGAAAGCCGCGCGCGACGTACTGGCCCTGGAGGCCGTGGGCTTTGACCGGCCGCATCCGGCCTTAGGCCTCCCGAGCCTGGCCGTCACCCAGATCCACGGCGGTGAGCGCCACAACGTCATCCCCGACCGCTGCAAGCTTGTCGTCGACATCCGCACCACGCCGGCCTACGAGGTGTCGGAGCTCGTCGCCATGGTGCAGGGCCGGGTGGGCGGCGCGGTGACGGTGCGCTCCTCGCGCCTGGGCGCGGTCGACACCGACCCCGCCCAGCCCGTGGTGCGCGCCGCGCTGGCGGCCGGCGCCGGCGCCTGCTTCGGCTCGCCGACGATCTCGGACTGGGTCGCCCTCAAGGGCATCCCGACGGTGAAGGTGGGGCCCGGCGACTCGCGGCGCTCGCATACGCTCGACGAATTCCTTACGATAGCGGAGCTCGAGGCCGGCGTGGCCTACTACGAGCGGCTGATCCGGGCCTATTTCGGGCTGATGGGGGGACGGTGAGCAAGCTGTGGCAGGTGGAGGGCCAGACCTTGGACGAAGCGGTCCAGCGCTTCACCGTGGGCGAGGACCCGGTCCTCGACCGGCGCCTGCTGCCCTACGAGGTCACCGGGACCCTGGCTCACGCCAAGGGCCTAGTCAAGCTGGGGCTCTTGTCCGACGGCGAATGGCGGGCGATCCGCACGGAGCTCGGACGCCTGCTGGAGGACGAGTCCTTCGTCATACTCCCGGAGCAGGAAGACATCCACACCGCCGTCGAGCAGCGCCTGACCGAGCGCCTCGGCGAGCTTGGCAAGAGCATCCATGCGGGCCGCTCGCGCAACGACCAGGTCCAGACCGACCTGCGGCTCTTCATGATGGACCGCCTGCTCGAGCTCCATGCCGGCGCCGCCGCGGCGGCCGGCGCCTGGTCGGCCTTCGCGGGGCGCCACGCGAAGGTCTTGATGCCTGGGTATACCCATCTTCAACGCGCGATGCCGACCACGGCCGGCCATTGGGCGGCCTCGCACGTGGAGGCGCTCCTGGACGGCTGCCGCTCGATTCGCCAGGCCTTCGACGAGGCCGACGCCTCGCCGCTGGGCAGCGCGGCAGGCTATGGGGCTCCGCTGCCGCTCGACAGGGCGTTTACGGCGCGGCTCATGGGCTTCACGCGCGTTCAGCTGAACACCCTGCGCGTGCAGACCTCCCGCCCGCGCATCGACGCGGCCGTGATCTCAGCCCTGGCTCTCGTGGCCAAGGACCTGGGGGTCTTGGCCGGGGACCTCTGCCTCTTCGCCACCGCCGAGTTCGGCTTCATGAAGCTCGACCCCGCCTTCACGACGGGCTCGAGCATCATGCCCCAGAAGCGCAACCCCGACGTCGCCGAGCTCCTGCGCGCGCGGGCCGCGCAATTCCCGGGCTGGGTCCTCCAGGCCCTGTCCGCAGGCCCGGCCGCCTCGGGCTATCACCGCGACTTCCAGCTCTCGAAGCGCCCGCTCTTCGCGGCGCTCGATGCGGCCGCGGCGATGGTGGATATGGCCGCTCGCCTAGCCGGCGCGGTCCGGGTCGACGCGGCGCGCTGCCGCGCCGCGGTGACCCAGGACCTGCTGGCGACCCAGCGCGCGCTGGACCTCGTGAAGAAGGGGCTGCCGTTCCGGGAGGCCTACCGCCGGGTGGCGGCGGCCGCTCGCCAGGACGGGCAGAGGACGGCGGGGCGCGTGGATCTGCCCGCCTACCTCGGCGCGCCGGGCAACCCCGGGCTGCGCGCTCTGGCCTCCGGCTTGGCCGCGGAGGCGCGCTGGAACGGGCGCCGCGGCGCCGCGCTGCGCGGGGCCTGGAAGCGCCTGCTGCGGGGCTAGGGACCGCATGCTGGTCCTGCGGCTGGCGCTGTGTCTGGCCGGAGCCGCGTCCTCCTCCGACCTCGCCGCCTCGCCGCGCGGCATCGAGGTCCTCGAGAGGGAGTTCCATAAGCGCGCCGACCGCATGGACGCCGTCCTGGCCGAGATGAGGGAGATCCGTGCCGCGTTTCCGGGCTCCGAGCAGAAGCCGGAACTGAGCAAGCGCTGGGAGACCCTGGCCGGAGAGTGCGGCGAGTTCTGGGCATGGGAGCAGGAGCTGCGCACCAACCACGACAAGGGAGTGCGCGCCCTCCAGCTCCTGGCGCTGACCCGCGATCTCGGCCGGGCCAGGCGGGGGGAGTTCGTTCCCCCCAAGCACGGCGGCGCCCTGCTCAGGCGCATGGAGGAACTCGAGCGGATGAAGTCGCGGGCGGAGCGCATCATCGACGCCTACAAAGTCGAGGGCGCGCTCTTCACCCCGCTGCGCGAGAAGTCCGGTCGCGCTCTGGAGACGGCAAGTTTCCGGAGGTTCATGGCGGGGGCGGCCGGTTTGCTCGCGGCGGCGGGACTCCTATTCGCGGCACTGGTCCGGCGAGCCCGGCCGTCCGCCGACGCCGCCCCGGGGGCGGCGCCGGCCTCTGCGCGCGTCGTGGCGGCGAACTTCGAGCTCGTGCGCCCGCTCGGGCGCGGGAGCATGGGGGAGGTCTACGAGGCCTTGGACAAGACCCTCGATCGCCGCGTGGCGCTCAAGCGGCTGCGCGCGGAGCTGCTCCAGGACCCGCGGGAGCTCGAGCGCCTCCTTAACGAGGCCCGGGTCATGGCCGCGCTCAAGCATCCCAACATGGTGGCGATCTACGGCGTCGAGCGCGACGGCGGCCAGGTCTACCTCGCCCTCGAGTACGTGGACGGCCGGTCGCTCGCCGAGCGCCTGGGTAGCTCGGGGCGCCTGGCCTGGGCCGACTCCCTCCACGTGCTCGAAGGCGCCGGCGCCGCCGTCGACTACGCCCACGGACGCAAGGTGATCCATCGCGACTTGAAGCCCGCCAACATCATGCTGTCGACGACCGGCGAGGTCAAGGTGATGGACTTCGGCATCGCCTACCAAGCCGCCAAGTCGGTCTCTCGCCTGACCCGCGCCCCGTCCTGGGGGACGCCGCCCTACATGGCGCCCGAGCAGGAGCTGGGGGGCGTCTCGGCCGCCGTCGACGTCTACGCCCTGGCGGTCTGCCTCTACGAGATGCTGACCGGGGAGCTGCCGTTCAAGGGGCCGAACTTCCTGGCCCAGAAGCGCGAGGCGCTGTGGGCGGCGCCCAGCGGGCTGGTGCCGGACCTGCCGGCGGGGATCGACGCGGTATTCGCGACGGCGCTGGCTCCCGAGACCGGCCGCCGCTATCCTAGCGCCGCGGACCTAGTCGCCGCCTGCCGCGGCCTTTCCGTCATTTCGTAGGTCCGCGGTAGAGGACTTTCCCGCTTGCGGCATCCAGGAAGGTCACGGTCTTGTCGGCATAGATTCCCCAGAGATTGCCGGGGGCGGGCGCCAGCCTGTAGTTCTCCCACACGTCGTCGGCGAAGCCGAAAAGGGATTGCCCCCTGCATATCGCGCCGGGACTATCGGACGGGACGGGGTGGAAGAGCGAGACCTGGACCTTGGAGCGTTCCGGCTGAGCCGGGTCGCACATGGGAGCCCCGATCCGCGCCAGCAGGGATTCCACGTCCAGCGAATCGACGAACTTTACGTTGATCAGTCCGCACGGGGATCGGCCCATGGTGACCACGTCGCCCGTCTTTTTGGACCAGGACTTTGCCGCCGGGTCGAAGGACCATTTGACTACGTCGTAAAACGGGCCGCCGGATGACGGCGCGCGGTGTATGAGGGCGTTGCCAAACGCCTTGGGGTTCTTTGTCAGGACGAAATATTCCACCGGCCGGGCTTTGGAATGGATGAAATGGAGATATTTTTCCGACTCGGCGTCGGAAAACACGAACTCCCAGCGGAACTCCTTGTCGTCGCTGATCATCGCCTGGAGGCTGGAGTCGACGGCTCTCTGGATGGAATAGAGCCGGGGCTCGCGGAGATGCTTCCTCGCCAGCGGGACGGCGGTGTTGAGCATCTCATAGACGCTGCCGATGGCGCAGGAGTCTTTTTTTTGGACGGCGGGTTCCTGACGGGGCGCTTTCGTGTCCTCTCTCTTGGGGATGTTCGGCTCAGGGGGCGTCTCAGAGTGTCCGACGCGACGGCATCGAACGCAATATAGCAGGAGTCGCGCCATAGAACCAGGGCCCGTTTTAAACGCGGAAATCCCGTGCTTTCCCAGCTGCGGCGCCCAGGGCGATTGGGTCCCCACCCGCGGGTCCAAAGGGCCCTTCCACCCTCCGTCAGGCGAAGCTAGAATCAGGGCCTGCTCTTGCTTGGAGAACGCATGCGGAAATTCAACGCCAGCGTCGTCGTCGGCGCCATCCTGCTCTCGGTCCCCGGGGCGGCCGTCGACGCAGCCGCCCAGAGCGTCGCCGCCGTCCGCGCGCCCGCCGTCGGCGTGGGCTTGGCGCCGGTGGCCGGCGCTCTCGGCGCGGCGCCGGTCTTCCGACCGTCCATGCCCAGCCTCCCTTCGGTCGGTCTCATGCCGACCCTCACCCTGCCCGGCGTCGTGGCCCGTCCTTCGGCCGCCGTCCTCTCCGCCTCCGTTGCCGCGGTTCCGGTCGCCGTCGCTGTTCCGGCAGCCCAGGCGGCGGTCGCCGCCCAGGCCGCCGCGCCCGCCGGCCCGACCGCCGTTGCGCGCGAACTGACCGTCCGCTTATCCGAGAACCCCGTCCTGGCCGCTATCGCGAAGCCGGCCCCACGATCCGCCTTGGGCTCGAAAGGGGCCGCCTCCGGCGTTTTCTTCGATGCCGCGCGCCCCTTCACGTCCAATGGGATCGAGCCTGTCCCGGTGTCCGGCTCCAGAGCGGGGCCTAACGGTCTTAAGCCGGCGGCTGCGCGGCGTCCGATTCCCGCGCCCGACGCGGCGGATTTCCCGCGGCGCATGCTCGAGAAGGGGAACAAGGCCTCCACGGCCATCCTCTGGTCGAACGTCCTCACGCTGGGGCTGGGGGCCGCGGTCGGCGCGGCGGCTGTCATCACCGGCGCCGCGGCCTGGACGACGGCCGCCGGGCTCGTCGCGGGCCTGGCGCTCCCGTTCTTGCCCGCTTACGGCCGAATGCTCGCCTTGAGCTCGATGCGGTCCGTTTCGGACGGCGTCCCCACCGAGCGCCGCACCCTGATGTTCCCGACGTTGTTCAAAGGCGTCGAACAGGCCGGTCTCGGCGTCGCCCTGAGCTCCCTCGGCGTGAAGGCCGTCCTGATCGGCGCCGGCTACGCCGCCTGGACTCTGGCGGCGACGAACCCCGTCCTCGCGGCCCTGACCGCCGCCGTGGGCCTCTCGGCGCTGCTGACGCGGTCCCGGACGGCGGCTTTCGCCGACGGAATCGAACTGCTCAAGATCGCCCTGCTTGGGCGTCTGCGCGAGGGCATCCCGGTGGCGACCGACGTCTCGAGCCTGCCGGGCAAGACCTCGCTCCAGAAGCGCTATTGGTTCCTCAAGGCCCCCGACGTGGGCGCCCCGATCGCCCGCCTCGACTCGACCTACCTGGCGATGCGCGAGCACGGGCTCTCGGTCGTCGAGGCCTTCAAGACCGCCCTGCTCTCGCACCTACTCTTCGGCCCCAAGACCCAGAGCGGACTGTCCCTGCAAGAGCGCTGGGACTTGGGGCTCCTGTTCCGTCCCTTCGACATCTATCTGCCGAACCTGTTCCAGGCCCAGGGCTACTCGAACAGCCGCATCTTCGCCCCGGCCGGCAACAAGCGCGGCCTGACGCCGGGCGACATCGACTTAGTCGAGTTCGAGCGCATGTTCGAGCTCTACGCCCCGGGCCGCGCGCACATGAGCGCCGCCGACATGAAACGCATGCGCGAGGGCAACGCGCTCCGCGACGAGTCCGAGGGCCGCGGGTCCTGGTTCTCGCGCTGGCAGGGCGTGCTGGCCGCCAAGCGCCGCGCCGACCAGCTCGTCGAACTCTACGCCGACGTCGTCGTCGAGGAAGAGGGACGGCTGGTCCCGGCCGTGAGCCGGGACATGCTGCTCCGCGTCTACCGGGGCCTGGCCCAGGAAGACATCCGCCGGGAGCGCGCGTACTGAGTCTCATGGCCGGACGCATCGAGCCGCGCTTCGTCCTGGTCCGGGTCCGCAACTCGCTCAACATCGGCGCCGCCGCGCGGGCGATGACCAACTTCGGCTTCAAGGACCTGGCCGCGGTCGAGCCCTTCGACCCGCGCTGGCGCGAGGCCTCGGCCTCGGCCATCTACGGCGACGAGCTTCTGAAGACGGCTCCGGTGCTCAGTATGGCGCAGGCCGCCGAAGGCTGCCGCCTCGTGCTCGGCACCGCCTCGGCGCACAACCGCAGCTTCCGCCAGCCCCAGGTCACCCTGCCGGCCCTGCGCGCCTGGCTGCGCCGGCGCATGCCCGGCGGGGGGAGGGTGGCCATCCTGTTCGGCTCCGAGAAGAGCGGGCTCTCCAACGAGGAGCTCGACCACTGCCACGCCTTGGTTCGCATCCCGACCCAGGACGACGCCCCGTCGATGAACCTCGGGCAGGCCGTGGCCTTGATGGCCTACGAGCTCGCGCGCGCCTCGCTGGAGAGCTCGGCCTCCGAGCCCAAGGAGCCGATGATGGAGGGGCGCCAGGTCGAGGAGCTCGTCGACACGGCGATGCGGGCCATGGCCAAGGGCAACGTCAACATGCACATGTCCGAGCGCACGCGGCGGCTCAAGTTCCGCAGGGGCCTCATGCGCTGGCGTATGACGCAAGGGGACGCCGCGTTCATGCACGGGCTGCTCAAGCGGCTCATATGACATTTCGGAGGCCCTTGGCTTGAAGGCCGCGCGGACGCCTGTTAAACTAAAGCCATGAAGCGGGTCGTGGCTATCGTGAAGGGCCATCCAGGGCCCCAGGGCGATCTGAGCTATTGGCGCAGCCGCCCAGCGGAGGAGCGGATCGCCGCGATGACCCGCATGACGCGGCTCGCCTGGGCCGCCTCCGGGCGGAAGTTCCCGGCTCGGATGGCCCGCACCGCCCGCATAGTCCCCGGCCACGGGTGACGATCGAGCTCGACTTCCGCGAGTTCCTAAAGGCTCTGATCGGGCGCGATGTCCGGTTCGTCCTCGTCGGCGCCTTTGCCGTCATCCACCAAGGCTTCGTCCGCACGACGGGCGACATGGACGTCTGGGTCTATCCCGACCCCGAAAACGCCGAGAGAGTCGTGGCGGCGCTGGGCGACTTCGGATTCTCGAGCCTCGGGGTCTCGGCCGAGGACATCCTGAGCGGCGATGTCATCCAACTCGGCCGGCCGCCGGTGCGGATCGACATCCTCACCTCTTTGAGCGGCGTCTCGACTGCGGAGATCTGGCAAAGCCGGGAACGCGGCAAGCTCGACGGCCGGGCGCAATCGAGGCGGCGCGTTCAGCGAGGCGGACGCTCAGATCGTTGCCCATATCATGCTGCTGAGCGGGAGCCGTCTTGCGGAGATTCGAACCTTTGAGGGCCATATCCCTAACGGCTTACGGCAACTGGAGGCTATGGGTCGGGATACAGTGTTCTGGCGGCAATACAATGAGTTTCTAGCCAGGCACGATCTGCGATCGGCTGACAATCAGCCGCTTATTCACCTGCCCAGGGCTAGGCAGGTGCAACCGTAGTCTGTTGCCGGATCGCGGCGAACCACTTCTCGAACAGGCCGGCCTCGACGTCGGCGTACTCCGCGCAACGGACCGCGTAGAGCGGGTCGGCCTTCTTCAGAGTCTCCTGCATCTCCGCGAGGTGAGCGTCCTCCTCGGCGAGGCCGCTCTTAAGCGACAGCGTCAGCTCTTCTCGGCTCAAGACCTCCTGGTAGAGGTCGTAGAACCACTGCGCGCGCAGCTCGACGGCCAAGGTGACGTAGCGGTAGGCCAGCGCGCGGTCCGCGCGGGCTCATCCTCGAAGACGGCCAGGCTGGCGAGGAAGGCGATGGACAAGTCTGCGCGCTAATTGCGCGCGCTGGGATACCCTGTTATACTTGGGTTATCCTTATGACGCGCTCAGATTTGGCCCTCTCCTGCGTTATTGTCCGTCAGCCGAAGGGATTTACGGCCCTCTGCCTCGACCTGGATGTAGCTTCCGAGGGATTATCGGCCGCAAAGGCCAAGCGGATGCTTCAAGAGGCGGTCGAATTCTACCTGGATTCCGCCATCGAAAACAATTTGCCCTACCTGCGGCATGTGCCTAAGGCCCAAGACCCCCGCCAGACGTCCCCGGATTCCGTCATTGAGGAGTTCGTCATGCGCGTAGGCCTGGCTGTCCAGGCGCGTGCCTAGCCTCCCGCAGATTAAGCCCAAGCGAATCATCATTCTGGAGACCTCAATCCGGAAACCCTTCGCTCCATTCTCCGGCAGGCGCGTCTGAGCAAGGAGGAATTGGTAGCGGCATTATGAGGACTACGGCGATGAAGAACTCCTAACCTGTTGCCGCCGATAGCGCGCCTCATCTGTGCGTTGCCCCGTACGACTGCCTTAGTCCCGCGTTAGCCTGCCAGCCCCATAGCCGCGAACCACTTCTCGAACAGGCCGGATTCCAGCGTCGAGAATTCCGCGCAGCGCGGCTCGTAGAGCGGGTCGGCCTTCTCCAGGGCCTCCTGCATCTCCTTGAGGTGGGCGTCCTCCTCAGCCAGGACGCTCTTGAGCGACAGTGACATCTCCTCCGCGCTCAAGACCTCCTGGTAGAGTTCGTAGAACCACTGCGCGCGCAGTTCGACGGCCAAGGTCACGTAGCGGTAGGCCAGCGCGCGGTCATCGCCTAGGCGCTTGGTCAGAGCGGCGTCGAGGCGCTCCATGTACATCCGCCCCGACCAAGGGGCCAAGGCGTCGCCGGCGCCGTACCCCAAGCTCCGCCCCGCCACCTTCTCGGCTGCGCGGCGGAAGAAGTGCGCGTGGCGCGCCTCCTCGGAGAGGTGTTTCAGGGCATCCTCGGCCAGCGGGCGCCCCTCGTGGCTGAGCATGATCTTGCGGCTGCCCACGTGCTCCATGAGCGAAAGGGTGTTGAGGAAGCGAGCGTGGTCCGCCGGCCGGCGGCAGAGCGCGGCCAGAAAGGCCCGGGCCTCCTCGCGCAGGGGCTCAGTCTCGGAGGAGTACCAAGGATTCTTCGATCGCGTCGTAAGCATGGACCAGCTCCCGTTCGCTCGAGCAGTAGGGCGGCAAAAGGTAGACGACGTTCCCCAGCGGGCGCAGGAGGACGTCCTTGGAGAGGTAGAACTCGAGCAACTTGGGGCCCAGGCCGCTCAGATAACCCGAGTCGCCGACGCGCAGTTCGACGGCGGCGATCGTGCCGGTCTGTCGGGTCTCGACGACCTGGGGGCGGCCCGCGAAGCGCTTGAGCTCCCTCTGGTGGATGGCCGCTATCTTAGCGATTCGCTCGAAGACCGGCTCCTCGTCGAAGACCGCCAGGCTGGCCAACGCCGCCGCGCAGGCGATGGGGTTCCCCGCATAGGAGTGCCCGTGGAAGAAGGTCTTGGCGCGGTCCTGGTCGCGGAAGGCCTGGAAGACGGCCTCCTTAGCCAGCGTCGCGCCCAGCGGCAGAAAGCCCCCGGTCAGGCCTTTGGAGAGGCAGAGGATGTCGGGTGTCACCCCGGCTTGCTCGCAGGCGAACAGCGTGCCCGTGCGCCCGAAGCCGGTCATGACCTCGTCGGCGATGAACAAGACCCCATGACGCGCGCAGGCGTCGGCGAAGGCCTCGAGGACGGCGGGCGGATACATGAGCATCCCGCCCGCGCCGAGCACCAGCGGCTCGACGATCATCGCGGCGACCCGCTCCCCTTCCGCCTTGAGGAGAGCCTCCAGGGCCGCCGGCTCGTTCCACGGCACCCGCCGGACCTCGAAGAGCATCGAGCCGTAGTCCGCCGTGAAAGCTCCGCGCGCGCTGACCGACATGGCCCCGAAGGTGTCGCCGTGGTAGGCATCCTCCAAGGCGACGATGAGCGGACGGCGCTCGCCGCGCCGGCTCCAGTAGCCCACCGCCATCTTGACGGCCACCTCGACGGCGGTGGACCCGTCGTCGGAATAAAACACCCGGTCCAGGCCCCTGGGCGCCTTGGCGAGCAGGGCGGCGGAGAGCCGCTCGGCGGGCTCGTGGGTGAAGGAGGCGAAGATGACCTGCTCCAGGCTGGCGGCCTGGCGCGCGATGGCGGCGGCGATGCGGGGGTGGGCATGGCCGTGCAGCGTCACCCACCACGAGGAGATGGCGTCGAAGATCTTCCGGCCCTCCTTGGCGTGGAGCGTCGCCCCCGCGGCCCGCTCGATGAAGACGGGCGGCGCGCTCGTGGCGTGCTGGGTGTAGGGGCGCCAGATCGGGTCTGCGACGGTCACAGCGTGAAGCCCTTGAACACCTTGCGCAGGGCCGCGGCGGTCGGCTTCTTGATCCAGGGCAGGCGTCCCAGCCGCCGCACGGCCGCAAACGAGCAGATGGTCCGCTCGGAATCCTCATTGGCCTCGCCGACGAACGCCACGCCCAGGACCTCGATGCCGCGCTGGTGCAGGGCCTCGGTCGAAAGCAGGGTGTGGTTGATCGTCCCCAGGCTGGTGCGCGCGCACAAGACGACCGGGACGCGCCAGGAGGCGAGGACGTCGACCTGGAGCAGGCTGCGGGTCACCGGCACGAGGAGCCCTCCGGCCAGTTCGACGACCAAGGGCCGCGAGGCCGGCGGGGGCAGGGTCAGCGCCCGGGGGTTGATCTCCACCCCGTCGAGCTCGGAAGCCCGGTGCGGGGAGAGCGGACGGCTGAAGACGTAGCGCTCGGGCAGGAAGTGCGCCGGGGAGAGGCCGGTCAGCGCCTTCACCCGCTCGGTGTCGGTGCCGCCATGCGTGCCGGACTGCAGGGGCTTGAAGTAGCAGGCGTCGAGGCCCAGGGTCAGCATCGCGGCGACCATGGTCTTGCCCACGCCGGTGTCGGTGCCGGCTACGACGATGCGTTTATGCTCCATCGGCCTCCGCGGCCTTCAGGGCCTTTGCCAGGCGGACGAGGTCGCTCTCGTCGAGGCCGGCGTTGAGGGAGAGGCGCAGGCGGCTGGTCCCTTCCGGCACGGTGGGCGGGCGGATGGCCCGGACGTCGAGGCCGCGCTCCGACACGTAGCGCGCGGCGCTTAGGGCGGCGTCCTCCGCACCGATGAATACCGGGAGGATCGGGGTCAGTTCGCCGCCGAGGGTCCAGCGCGACAGGGATGGGGGCAGCAGACGGCGGGCCGCCTTGACCAGTGAGTGGACCCGCTCGCGCCGCCAGGGTTCCTCGTCGATGAGCGCGAGGGCCCGGCGCACCGCCGCGGCGATGAGCGGGGAGGGGGCGGTCGAATAGATGAACGGGCGCGCCGCGTTGACGAGGTACTCGGTGACCAGCCGGCTGCCGGAGACCAGCGCCCCGGAGGCGCCGAGCGCCTTCGAGGCCGTGTGGACGCAGACGAGCAGGGGGCTCTTCATGCCCTCGCAGAGGCCCCGTCCGTGCGGCCCGAAGAGCCCGGTGGCATGCGCCTCGTCGACGACCAAGGTGGCCTCGTGGCTCTCGGCCAGGGCCAAGAGCGCCGCCAGAGGAGCGCGGTCGCCGTCCATGCTGTAGACGCTCTCCACGGCCATGAAGACGTCGTGGACCCCGGCGGCGCGGGCCTTGGTCAGGGCCGCGTCGAATGAGGCCAGGTCGTTGTGGCGCGCCGTGTATTTCTTGGCAAACGACGCCCGGGCGCCTTCCTTGACGCTGGCGTGGACGCGCTCGTCTAGGACGATGGCGCCGCGGCGCGAGGGCAGGGTCGAGAACAGGGCCAGGTTCGCGTCGAAGCCGGAGGCGCAGTAGAGGGCGCTCTCGGACCCGAAGAACTTGGCGGCGGCCGCCTCCAGGGCCTCGTGCTCCGGATGGTTGCCGCGCAGGAGGCGCGAGCCGCCCGAGCCCACCGTTCCCGTCCGGTCGAGCGCGGCGCGGACGGCCTCGGCCAGGGCGGGATGACGGGCGAGGCCTAGATAGTCGTTTGAAGTGAAGTCGACGCCGGCGGCGGGCTTGAGGGCGCGGTGGCGCGAGGTCGAGCGCAGAGCCGAGAGCTCTCGGCTAAGCCTGTGCAGCAAGGGCGGGCTCATCGTCTTTGCACGGCGGCCGGCCCTTGAGCCCGAGGGAGCCCAGCAGGGCCGCGTCGAGGTCCGCGCCGGGGTTGGACGTGGTCAGAAGCTTCTCCCCGGTGAAGATCGAGTTCGCCCCGGCGAGGAAGGCCAGGGCCTGGGCCTCGGGGCTAAGACTCAGGCGGCCGGCGCTAAGGCGAACCATCGCCTTAGGCAGCAGTATGCGCGCCGCGGCTATCGTGCGCACGAAGTCGAAGGGATCGAGCGGCGCGCGGCCGGCCAGCGGGGTCTCGTCGATCGGCACGAGGGCGTTGATCGGCACGCTCTCGGGCTGGGGGTCGAGGGAGGCCAAGGTATGGAGCAGGCCCACGCGGTCTTCCGCGCTCTCGCCCATCCCGAGGATGCCGCCGCAGCACAGCGAGATGCCGGCCTTGGCCACGCCCTTGATGGTGTCGAGTCGGTCCTTGTAGGTGCGGGTGCCGATGATCTCTCCGTAGAACGACTCCGAGCTGTCGAGGTTGTGGTTGTAGGCTGTGAGACCGGCCTCGGCGAGCCGCCTCGCCTGGTCCTCGGTCAGCATGCCGAGCGTGCAGCAGGCCTCGAGACCGAGTCCGCGGACGCCGCGCACCATGTCGAGGACGCGCTCGAACTCCGGCCCGTCGCCGGCCTCGCGCCAGGCCGCTCCCATGCAGAAGCGCGTCGAGCCGGCGGCTTTCGCGGCGCGGGCGGCGTCGAGCACGGCGCCGGTCTCCAGCAGGGGCTCGGCCTTGACCGCGGTCTTGTGGTGGGACGACTGCGGGCAGTAGGCGCAGTCCTCGGCGCAGCCCCCGGTCTTGATCGAGAGCAAAGTGCAGAGCTGGACCTCGGAGGCGTCGTGGTGGCTCCTGTGGACGCCCGCGGCCTCGAACACGAGGTCGAGCAGCGGCCGGGCGTAGAGCTCGCGGACTTCCGAGAGGGTCTTGGGGGCCGTCATCGAGGGTATCCTAGGAAATTCCGGGCTCAGCAGCCGATGGCGCGGCTGATGACCAGGCGCTGGATCTCGCTGGTGCCCTCGCCGATCTGCAGCAGGCGCTGGTCGCGGTAGAAGCGCTCTACCGGGAACTCCTTCATGAGGCCGTAGCCGCCGTGGATCTGGACCGCCTCGTTGGCTACCCACTGCGCCACCTCGGAGCAGTAGAGCTTGGCCATCGCCGACTCGGTTCCGAACGGCTTGCCCTGGTCGCGCAGCCAGCAGGCCCTATAGAGGAACCAGCGGGCATGCTCGATCTTGAGCGCCATGTCGGCCAGCTTGAAGGCGATGGCCTGGAAGCGCGCGATGGGCTTGCCGAACTGCTGGCGGGCCTGGGCGTAGGCCAGGGCCTCCTCGTAGGCTCCCTGGGCGCAGCCCAGACCCATCGCGGCGATCGACAGCCGGCCCGAGTCGAGGGTCTTGAGCATCTGCTTGGAGCCGGCGCCGCGCTTGCCGAGCATGGCCGAGGCCTGGACCTTGACCCCCGAGAAGAACAGCTCGGAGGTGTTCGAGGCCCGCCACATGAGCTTCTTGTGCATCGTGCGCGCGGTAAAGCCGGGCGCGTCCTTCTCGACGATGAAGCAGGTGAACTCGGGGTCGCCCTTCTCGTTCTTGGCGCTGACCGCCTGGACGATGGCTCCGGCCGTCATCGGCGTGGAGCCGTTGGTGATGAAGATCTTGGCCCCGTCGATCGTCCAGGTCCCGTCGGGGTTCTCGACCGCCTTGGTCTTAGATCCCCGCGAGTCGGAGCCCGCCTCGGGCTCGGTCAGGCCGAACGCGAACAGGGCCTCGCCGGAGGCCAGGCGCGGCAGCCACTTCTTCTTCTGCTCCTCGGTGCCGAAATAGAGGATCGGGGCCACGCCCAGCGACACCCCGGCGGCCACGGTAGCGGCCTGGGAGCCGTCGACTCGGGCCAACTCCTCGACCGCGATGACGTAGGAGGAGTAGTCGAGGCCCTGGCCGCCGTACTCCTCGGGGACGATGATGCCGAAGACGCCGAGTTCGCCCAGGCCGCGGGTGAGCTCGAGCGAGAACTCTTCCTTCTCGTCGAGGTCGTGGGCGAGCGGCTTGATCTTGGTCTCCGCGAACTTGCGCACCGTCTCGCGGATGGTCTTCTGCTCGTCGGTCAGCTCGAAATCCATGGTTCCCCCGGGGAAAGCCATTGTAGCGGATTGGACAAGAGGGAGGAATCCGATCGCACTGCGTCCAGGCAGAGTCGAATTGCGTATCCGTGAATCGAACGATCCCCGTGGACAGTTGATAGCGTAAACTCCGAGTGCGCTCCGATATATAATCCCGATGCATGGCAATTACCGCCCAGGAAGGGATGCTGGCAACGCGGGCAGAGATGTCCCATTTGGATTGGGGTCGCCGCCTCAAGCGCGCAGAAGCCGAGTCTTTAGCGGGCAAAGGCAAATCTCTGGCGGACTATAAGCGGGTGCGTAAGACGTGATGGGCGTCGCGGCGCTGCTCGTCCTCCTGCTCGCCTATCCAGGGAGTTGCGCCGAGTTGGAAGGCCGCCGCCTGGCCGTCCACGTCCTCGGCCGCCTCGGCTACGGCGCCCGGCCCGGCGAAGCCGAGCGGCTGGCTCGGGAAGGCGTCGACGCCTGGATCGCGCGCCAACTCGCCCCCGAGTCGATCGTCGACCCGGCCTGCGCGGCCGTCACGGCGCGCTATCCCTCGCAAGGGATGGGCCCGGCGGAGCTATTCGAGGAGTATCCCCAGCCCAAGCAGGCCCGGCTCCTGGGGATGTTCGACCGCGAGGCCAAGCCCCAGCGCATCATCGAGGAGGCCGCCGCCGCCAAGCTCGAGCGCGCCGCGGTCTGCCAGGCGCAGCTCGCCGAGGTGATGACGGACTTCTGGTTCAACCATTTCAACGTCGACGCCCGGAAAGGCCCGCTCAAGTGGCTCTTCACGTCCTACGAACGCGACACGATCCGGCCCCGGGCCTTCGGGCGCTTCCGGGACCTCCTGGGTGCTGTCGCCCACAGTCCCGCCATGCTGGTCTACCTCGACAACGCCCAGAGCACGGTGGACGCCCGCTACGCCCCCCGCGAGGACTTGGTCGCGCTCGGCCGCATGGAGGAGCGCATGGCCGAGAAAGGCGGCAAGCGCGCGAAGCTCGGCCTCAACGAGAACTACGCCCGCGAGCTGCTCGAGCTGCACACGGTGGGCGTCGGAGGCGGCTACAGCCAGACCGACGTCACCGAGCTGGCGCGCGTGCTGACCGGCTGGACGCTGGTCCGGCCCAACGCCAAGAAGGGCGTCGTCGGCTTCCAGTTCCGGCCGCGCATGCACGACGCCGGCGAGAAGACCGTGCTCGGGCGCCGTTTCGGCCCGGACGGCGGCCAGCGCGAGGGGGAACTGGCGCTCGACATGCTGGCCCGCCACCCCGCCACGGCGCGCTTCATCGCTCTCAAGCTCTGCCGCCGCTTCGTGTCCGACGAGCCGCCGGCGGCCTTAGTCGAGCGCCTGGCCGCCAAGTTCACCGCTGCCGACGGGGACGTCCGCGTCGTGCTCGCCGCGCTGTTCGCCTCGCCCGAGTTCCGTTCCGAGGCGGCCTTCCGGGCCAAGGTGAAGACCCCCTATGAGTTCGCGGTCAGCCTGCTGCGCGCCACCCGGGCCGAGCTGCGCGACCCGCTCCAGGCCGCGCGCGCCTTGGTGCGGCTCGGCCAACCCCCTTATCTCTGCGAACCGCCCACCGGCTGGCCCGACCGCGCCGATGCCTGGATCAGCGCGGGCGGCCTGCTCGAGCGCTTGCGAGCGGCCGCCGCGGTGACCCGCGGCGGCCCCAACGCCCCCGCGGCGGCCGATGCGGCTGTCGTGGCTCCTCGGGCGGCCGATGCCCGAGCGTCGGTCGACGCGCTGGCGGCGGCGCTGCTCGGCGGCGAGCTCTCCGAACGGACCCGCAAGACCCTCGAGGACCGGCTCGACGACCCGGAGATCCGGCGGGGACGGCTCGATGACGCGCCGCGGCCCGCCGACGAGCGCCTGCTGGCCGCCCTGGTCCTGGGCTCGCCGGAGTTCCAGCGCCGATGAGCCGCCCCATGACGCGGCGCTCCTTCCTCGCTCTAGGCGGCGGCTTGGCCGCCGGCTTCGGCGGGCTGCCGGCCTGGCTGGCGCGCGCCGCGTCGGCCGCGGCGGCGACCAAGCGCACGCTGGCCGTCCTGTTCCTGCGCGGCGCGGCCGACGGGCTCAACATCCTCGCGCCTTGGAAGGACCCGCTCTACAAGCGTCTGCGCCCGAGCATCGCCCTGGCGGCCCCCGGCGCGGACGGGGGCTGTCTGGACTTGGACGGCCGCTTCGGGCTCCATCCGTCGCTGGCCCCGCTCCTGCCGCTCTACCGCTCGCGCGACCTGGCGTTCGTCCACGCCGCGGGCTCGCCGGACCCCACGCGCTCGCACTTCGATGCCCAGGACTACATGGAGTGCGGCGTCACCGGCCGCGCCGCGGCCGACGGCTGGATGAACCGCGCGCTGGCCGCCGCGCCGTCCTGGCGGACCGGGCCGCTGGCCGCGGTGGCCGTGGCCGCGCGCCTGCCGCGCAGCCTGCGCGGCGCCGCGCCGGCCATGGCTTTCTCGGACGCCGACCAGGTACGCCAGGGCGGGCTCAAGGTCGGCGGCTTCGAGGCGATGTACGACGAGGCGGTGGATGCCCTCTTGGCCGGCGCGGCGCACGACCTGCGCGAGGCCTCGGGCCTGCTGAGCCGCTTGCCGGGAAAGGGCAAGGGCGACCAAGAGGCCGCCGGTTATCCGAAGGGGCCGCTCGGGCGCGACCTCTTCGAGCTGGCGCGTCTGCTCAAGGCCGACGTGGGCGTGCGCCTGGCCTTCGTCGAGGCCGGCGGCTGGGACCACCACGCCGACGAGGGCGCCCATGCCGGGCGCCTGGCCCAGCGCTTGGGGGAGCTGGGGCCTGGCCTGGCCGCCTTCCGCGCGGACTTGGGCGAGAAGGCCGGCGAGACCCTGCTCCTCGTGATGACCGAGTTCGGCCGCGCAGTCCAGGAGAACGGTAACCGCGGCACCGACCATGGCCACGGCTCGGTCATGATGCTCATGGGCCCCGGCCTGCGCGGCGGCCGGGTCCACGGCCGCTGGCCGGGGCTGGAGCGCGAGGCCCTGTTCGAAGGGCGCGACCTAGCCGTCACGACCGATTACCGTCAGGTGTTGAGCGAGGCTTTGCGCGGGCCCATGGGGCTGAGCGCGGCGGCCGGGGTCTTCCCCGGCTTCAAGCCGGGGCCGGCCACCGGGGTGTTCTCATGAAGGCTCTGCTGCTCGCCGCCGCCGTCTGGGCCGCCTCCGCCCCGCCGAAGACCGTCGGGAGCATGGACCTGGCCAAGTACATGGGTACCTGGTACGAGGTCGCCGTCCTGCCCAACGCACCCCAGGCGGGTTGTTCCGATACCGTCGTCCATTATCGCCTGCGCGACGGCGGCGGCTTCGACCTGCTCAATACCTGCTATAAAGGCGCCAAGTACAAACCCTATAACGGGGTCGCCAAACCTACCGAGCCCGGCTCGACGGTCAAGTTCTTCGCGCGCTTCTTCCTGTTCTTCGGCTCGGACTACTGGGTCATCGACCTCGACCCCGAGTACCGCTGGGCCGCGGTGGGCAACCCGGCGCGCGACCGGCTCTGGGTCATCAGCCGGACACCGACCCTCGAGCCCGCGGTCTACGACGCTGTCGTGGCGCGCGCGAAGGCCCAGGGCTATCCGGTGGAGAAGCTGGCCAAGACGGTCCACAGCGGCCGCATGCCGCCGGCCGACCCCTGGGCCGACTGACTACTCGTAGCGCAGGGCTTCGATCGGCGAGAGCAGCGAGGCTTTGCGCGCGGGCCAGAAGCCGAACACGATCCCCACGCCCGCCGAGAAGACGAAGGCCAGCGCGACGGAGCCCGGGGACACAACCGCCAGCCAGCCCGAGAAGGTGGACAGGATGAAGGAGACCGAGGTCCCGAGCAGGATGCCGAGGATCCCGCCGAGGGTCGACAGCACGGCGGCCTCGAGCAGGAACTGGGACAGGATGGCGCGCCGGGTCGCGCCGACGGCCTTGCGCAGGCCGATCTCGCGGGTGCGCTCGCTGACCGACACCAGCATGATGTTCATGATGCCGATCCCGCCGACCAAGAGCGAGATCGCGGCGACGATGCCGAGGAGCAGGGAGAAGGTCTGGGTCGTCCCGGAGAGGGCGGCCTGGATGTCGGCCATGTTGCGGATCTCGAAGTCGTCCTCGCGCTGGGCGGGCAGGCGGTGGCGGCGGCGCATGACTTCGGTGACGTCGGCCATGACCTCGGGGATCGACTCGGGGGTCTCGCACTCTATGGCGATCGTGTCGAGGAACCTCTTGCCCAAGGCCCGCTTCATCGCGGTCTGCAGCGGGATGAGGACGGTGTCGTCTTGGTCCCGGAAGGTGTTGGCGCCCTTGAGCGGGAGCACGCCGATGACGCGGAAGTTGACCCGGTTGAGCTTGACCTCCTTGCCGACCGGGTCCTCCTCCCCGAAGAGGTTGTTGGCCACGGTCTGGCCGATCAAGACGACGCGGGCCTGGAGCTCGTCCTCCTCCTCGGTGAAGAAGCGTCCGAAGGCGGGCTCCGAGTTGCGCATCGAGGCGAAGAGGGGGGTGGCGCCCGTGACCTGGGTGTTGACGTTCTTGTTGGCGTAGACGACCTGGGCCGAGCCGCCGACGTTGCCTTCGATGGCCTTGATCGAGGGGTGGGCCTTGGCCAGCTCTTTGACGTCGTCGAGCGTGAGACGGCTCACGGCCCCGCGGGCGCCTCGCACCCCGCCCATGTTGCGCGCGCCGGAGCGCACCATGAGGAGGTTCGAGCCCAAGCTGGCCAGCCGGGCCTCGATGGCCTTCTGCGCGCCGCGGCCGACGGCCAGCATCGCGATGACGGCGGCGACGCCGATGAGGATGCCGAGCATCGAGAGGCCGGAGCGCACCTTGTTGGCGGCCAGGGCGCGCAGGGCCGAGGCGCCGTACTCGCGGAACTCGGCGGCGCTCAGAGCGGCGACTTGGACGGCCTCGGCGGGCGGGGCGGGCCGCGCCGGAGCGGTCAGGACGGCGATCCCGCCGCCCGAGCGGTCCTCGTTTCGCTCGTCGGCCACCACCAGGCCGTCCTTGATGCGGATGATCCGCCCGGCGTGGGCCGCCACTTCGGGCTCGTGGGTCACCATGATGATGGTGATCCCGGCCCGGTTGAGGAGCTTGAGGCGAGCCATGATCTCCGACGCCTGGTCGGAGGCCAGGTTGCCGGTGGGTTCGTCGGCGAAGATGATGCGCGGGCGGTTGACCAGGGCGCGCGCGATGGCCACGCGCTGCTGCTGGCCGCCTGAGAGCTCGTTGGGCTTGTGGGCCAGCCGGTCGGAGAGGCCCACGTCGGCGAGGAGCTCCTGGGCGCGCGTCTCGCGGTCGGGCGCGCCGGAGTAGATCATCGGCAGGACGACGTTGTCTAAGGTGCTGGTGCGCGCCAGCAGGTTGAACATCTGGAAGATGAAGCCGATCGTGCGCGAGCGCAGGGCCGCGCCCTCGTCGTCGGAGAGCCGCGAGACGTCGCGCCCCTGCAGGCGGTAGGCTCCCGAGGTCGGCCGGTCGAGCAGGCCCAGGATCTGGGTGAGCGTGGACTTTCCCGAGCCGGAGGGCCCCATGACGGCGACGAACTCCCCTTCTTCGATGCGGAGCGAGATGCCCTTGAGGACCTTGAGCTCCTCGCCGCCCACCAAGTAGGAGCGCGTTATGCCGTCGAGCTCGATGAGGGCCATGGGCTCAGTTCCCTCCGCCGCCCCCGCGGCGTCCGCGGCCGGAGTCTTGCCCGCCGCCCTTCTCCTTCGGCCGCCCGCCCATGACGAGGGGGCTCGAGTTGGCGCGCTGGGGGGAGTAGCGCCGGCGCACGATGAGGACGGTCTCGCCCGCCTCCAGGCCCTCGAGGATCTCGACCTTGTCGCCCATCTCGGAGCCCGTCTTGACCTCCCGGGGAACGGGCTTGCCGTCGGGGCCGGGGACCATCACCCGCTTGCCGCCGCGCCGGCCGGCGTTGATCGCGGCCAGGGGGACCAGGACGGCGTCCTCGCGGCTGCGCACGAGGAGCTTGATGTTGGCCGTCATCTGGGAGCGGAAGAACGGCGGGACCTCCTTCGGCTCCACCTTGACCCCGTAGGTGATGACGTTGGAGACGTTCTTGCCCTCGAAGAGCAGGGTGGAAACCTTCCCTTCGATCGGGGAATCCGGGTAGGCGTCGAGGATGATGCGCGCCGCCATGTCGGGCTTGACCCGGCCGATGTCGGTCTCGTCGACCCGGGCCAGGACGATGAGCTTGTCGGCCAGCGCGAACAGGACGGTCCCGCCGTCGACGGTCTGGCCGACCACGACGTTGCGCAGGATGATCGTCCCCGACATGGGGGCGACGATCGGCGTGGCCTTGTAGGTGTCCTCCCAGCGCGCCAGCTCCTCCGGGCCCTTGGCCCGCGCGGCGTCGAGGATGGCCGCGCGGTCGGCGGAGCTGAGCCAGGCCACGATCTGCCCGGCCTTCACGAAGCTGCCCTCGTCGACCAGGAGCTTCTCGATGCGCCCGGAGATGGGGGGCTTCATCTCGACGCGGTTGAGGGGGACGACCTCGCCGGTGGTCTCGACGGACTCCTCGACCCGGCCGACGGTCGCCGCGACGCCGCGCGAGGATTCTGCGTCGGCGCCCGCGCCGCGGCTCAGGAACCAGGCGGCCCCCAGCCCCGCGGCCAGGACCGCCGCGATGATCCATCGTCTCATGTTCATTCCCCCAAGGCCCTGCCCGTGGAATTGTCCCAGTCCGTCTCGGCGATGAAGGCGTCGCGGCGGGCGCGGACCCAACTGCGCTCGAAGTTGACGAGGTCGGTGACCACCTGCTCCCAGTTCTCGAAGCTCATGAGGCCCGAGCTGTAGCGCACCGAGGACTCCTCGTTGCGCTGGCGGGCGGCCTCGAGGAAGGCGCTCTGGACCTTGAGCTGGTCGGCGTTGTCGGCGAGGCCGGCCCAGGCGGTCTCGATGGCGGTACGCGCCGACTCGCGGGCGGAACGCAGGTCCTGGGCGGCGCGCGCGACGTCGTGGCCCGCCGCCGAGGCGACGTGATAGGCCGCCGTCGGGCCGCCGCCGAAGAGCGGCAGGCTCAGGCTCCCGGACGCGCTCCAGGACGGCTTTTCGGGGAAGTAGGAGCGACCGCTCAGGCCCTTCGAGGCGCTCACCGACAGGGAGGGGATGAAGCCGGCGCGAGCCTCGGTCCGCGCCGCGCGGGCCAGGGCCTCGGAGGCCGCGCTCTGCTGGACCGCCGGGTGGACGGCGGCCAGGGCGGCCGAGTCGGGCGCCGGCGGCACGGGGGCGATGGCCAGGGTCCCGGTGGCGAGCAGGACCTCGTCGGCCTCGAGGCCCAGCCGGCGCGAGAGCTCGCGGCGCGCGACCCGCAGAGCGCGCGCGGCCTGGGCGCGGCCCACCTCGGCCTCGGTCAGTCCGGCCTCGGAGCGCAGTCTGTTGCCCTTGGACTCCCGGCCCGAGGCGTATTTTAGTCCCACGAGCTCGGCGTTCCGCCGGCGCAGGTCGCGGATGCGGTCGGCGACGGCGACCTGCTCCTGGGCGAAGATCATCTGGGCGAAGGCGCGGCGCAGAGCTTGGCGGATCTCGGCCGAGCGCAGGCGCAGGGCGGCCTCGGCGCGGCGCAGCGAGGCCGAGGAGGCGCTGACCCGGGAGTAGGTCGCCAGGTTGAAGACGTCTAGCGAGGCGGTGCCGTCGGCGGTCCAGCGCGAGGCGCCGGTGGCGGAGTTCGAGTCGCTGACGCGGTTGGAGAGCGAGACCCGCGGCAGGAGGCCGTTGACGCTGCTCCAGTAGCGCTGCGAGCCCGCTTCGACCGAGAGGCGAGAGGAGAGCAGGTCGGGGTTGAGGCGGCCGGCCAGCGATACGCACTCCTGCCAGCTCAGGAGCCGCGGGGTGGGTTCCGCGGCATTGGAGGCGGGCGCCAAGAAAAGCGCGGCCGCCAGGAGGGGGAGGTTCACGGCCGGCCGCGCTTCTTTCGGCGCATCTCGGGTTCGGCCGCGAGCTTATCGAAGGCGGGGAGCTGTTCGGGGGTGAGCAAAGCGCGGATCTCCCCGCGGGTCGAGGTCCGGAGCTCCTCGAATTTCGGGGCGGCCTCGGCGCGCATGGCCGCCAGGCGCCGGCGCTTGTTGTCGAGTATCGTCGAGACCTTGGCGCGCTGGTCGTCGGTGAGCTCGAGGCGCTTGCTGAAGCGCTCGAGCATGCGGCGCTGGTGGCCCTCCGCGCCCAGCCCACGGTGCAGGTGGCGGATGCGCCAGGCGCCCATCCCCGCGCCCAGGATCATACCGACGGCCAGGCCGGCGACGACCTGCTTCCATTCGATCCTCATCGGCGCTCCAACGCCATGGCCAGCAGATCGTCAGGCTCGGGGGCGGCAGGCGACGCCAGCCAGGCGGTCGCGCCTTCCCCGGCGTCGGCCAGGAGAAGGTCCTCGGCGCCGACGGTCTCGGCCCCGCCGGCCAGCATGATGATGAGAGCCGCCGCTACGGCGGCCAGTCCGAACATCGGCGCGGGCTGAAGGGAGTCGAACAGGCGCTCGAGGAGACCGCGGGGCGCCTCGGCCTCGATGCGGGCCATGATCCGGGCGGTGAAGGCCGGGTCGGCGGGGGGGGCGGCGAAGAGGCGCTTGGAGAGACGGCTCCAGCGCTCCTGGGCGGCGGGGTCGAGGTCTTCTTCCATGGGGGTCTATCCTTTAGACGATTTTTTGGTCCATAAAGTGTCGCAGCTTCTCCTCGAGGGTCCGTCGCGCCCGGCGCAAACGGGCCTTGACCGAGTCGACCGAGCAGGCGAGCGCCTCGGCGATCTCCTCGTAGCTCAGGCCCTCGGTCTCGCACAGCAGGAGGGCGGCGCGCTGCTGCTCGGGCAGGACGGCGAGGAGCCGGCCGGCCAGGTCGGCGGCCTCTGCGGCGGCGGCCGGGTCCGGGTCTCCTTTGAGAAGGCGCTCGACGCGCTCCCCGTCGGCCTCGAGCAGGGCGTCCCAGGACGAGGTCGGGCGGCGGGCTTCGGCCCGCAGGACGTCGAGGCAATGGTTCGTGGCCAGGCGGGTCAGCCAGGTCGAGAAGGCCGCGTCGCCGCGGAAGGCGGCCAAGGAGCGATAGGCCTTGAGGAAAGCCTCCTGGGCGGCGTCGTCGGCCGCGGCGGGGTTGCCGAGCATGCCGAGGCAGACCTGGCGGACCCGGCCCTGGTGGCGCTCGACTAAGACGGCGAACGCCTGGCGGTCGCCGGCCAGCACGCGTTTGACGACGAGTCGGTCCTCCTCCGTCTCCATGGGCAGACTTTACTAATGTTAATATGACGATATGATGACCCAAGCGACGGCGTGGATCATGGCTCTCATAAAGACCCACGGCGCGGCCGCGGTCTTCATCGGGGTGATCATCGAGTCGGTGATCGTCCCCATCCCGTCGCCGCTCATCATCATGGGCGCGGGGGCCATCCTCATCGAGCCCGGCCTGGGTCTTGGCGCGGCGCTGCCGGGCATCCTGGGCAAGATCGTCCTGCCCGGGGCCGTGGCGTCCACCTTGGGCGCCTTCATCGGCTACGGCATCGCCTACTGGGGGGGGAAGCCCGTCATCGACCGCTTCTCGTCCTTCTTGGGATTTACGTGGGACGAGATCCTAGGCATGGAGAAGCGCCTCGAAGGCCGGGTCGGACCGATGCTGTTTTTTCTGCGCGCCTTGCCGATCGTCCCGCTCTCGCTCATCTCGGCCGCGGCCGGCGTCCTGCGCATCCCGGCGGCCCCGTTCACGATATGGACGTTCCTCGGTTCCGTCCCGCGCTGCCTGGTCTTGGGGGTCCTCGGCTACATGACCCGGGACTCCTACGAGGGGCTCGCCGGCAACCTCAACAAGGCGGAATCCTTCGTGTCGCTGGGCATCGTCGCCGGCGCCTTCGCGCTGATCCTCTTCCTGCGCGCGCGGATGCGGCGGGCGTGACAGGCCCGGGATTCCCTGTTATAATCGGCCCAATCGGCATGCGAGCGCGGCGACTCCTGGCGGCCCTCCTCGTCTCGTCGGCGGCGCTCTCCACCGCCTGCAAACCTCCGAAGTACATCAAGTACTCCTCCGAGGCCGGCGACTTCACGGCCGAGGTCCCCTGGGGCTGGAGCGTCTACCTCGACCGGCAGGGCGACGACTACTACAACTACACCTTCGTCGGCCCGTTCGACGCCGATTTCCACCGCGGCGTGCCGACGCTCCAGGTGCGCTGGTACGGCAAGAACCGCGTGCGTACTTTGCCGGACGGCACGATCGAGGCCTACGCCTCACCTCAGGACTTCATCGCCCGCACCCTGCGCGACGTCTATGGCCCGGGGCGGGTCTTCCAGGTCGAGCCGCAGAGGGTCGAGGTCAGCAATTGGGAGGCCACGCACTTCGTGGTCGTCGCCCCGATGGACGCGCCGCCCGGCCTGCGCTTCGGGCTCTCGGAGGAGAGAGGGACCGGCAAGAACTTCGTGGTCCGCCAGCACGCTTACGTCGTGCTGCCGATGGACTCGGGCTTCTACGTCCTGATCTATCCGGCCACTCGGGCCGGCTTCGACAAGTACAAAGAGCGCCTCAATACGCTCGTCAACACCTTCCGGACCTTGAAGGACGGCCCGGGCGGGCCGGCCATCCGCTAAGGCGCGGACTCCACCGTCATCGTCACCTGCCCGTCGAGCCGCATCAGGGCGCGTTCTGCCTCCGCGGCGCTGCGGCCCTGGGCGGTGATCATCCCGACGCGGTCGTTGCCGTTGGGCGGCACGCGCACCGCGCTGCCGACCTTGATCATCTTGCGCAGTTCGTAGAGCGCGGGGTCCTTCGCGAAGCCTGCGGGCACCGCCAACTCGGTCAGCGTCCCCGAGACCTCCGGGATCAGGAAGCGGCCCTCGAGGTGGGCCAGCGGCTCGGGCGACTTGTAGGGTCTGCCCGGGACGCCGACCGCCGCCATCAGGCCTTCCTCGACCAGGTCCACGCCCCAGACCGCTTTCACCCAGTCGCGGACGTAGACGCCGCCCATGCGCGCGTTGACCTCGATGACCCGCGGGCCCTCGGAGGTCATCTTCATCTCGATGTGGAGGACTCCGGTGCCGAGCTTCAGGGCCTCGGCCGCCTTCACGGCCAGAGCGGTCAGGGCGTCCTGGGTGGCCCGGGACAGGTGGCTGGGCAGGCTCGAGCCGGTGGCGAGGAAGTAGGGGCGCTTGGTCGGCCAGTTGTCGGCGACCGACGAGAATACCGGCTTGCCGTCCTGGAAGACCAGGTCGACGTCGACCTCCTCGCCGTCGAGGAACTGCTCCATGACCAGGCCCACCGAGGCCGAGAAGGCACCGTCGTGGCCGGCCTCCTTGGCCACTTCCTCGGCAAGCGACTTCCAGGCGGCGCGAGCCTCGGCGGCGTTGGCGACCTCCCTCACGAATTTGGCCTCGGCGCCGGAAGCCGGCTTGAGGATGGCCGGAAATCCCACGGTCTTGACGGCCTGCTCGAGCTCGGCGTCGGAGCGGACCGGGGCGAAGCGCGGCGTGGGCAGGCCGGCCGCCGCCATGACCTCGCGGGTCCGGCGCTTGTTGCGCGCGGCCTTGGCGCCGTCGAGGGGCAGGAACTTGAGCCCGAGCTTCTCGCCGAGCTCGGCGGTCAGCGGGATGTCGTCCTCCCAGAACGAGGTGATGCCGTCGAACTTGCGGGCCTTCGCCTCAAGGGCCTCGAGGGCGGCCGGAGCGCCCTTGGCGTCGAGGTCGGCCACGGGCACGAACTCGTCGACCAGGTCGGCCATCAGCGAGCCCGGGCGGTCGAGCAAAGTGACCTTGACCCCGAGTTCCTTGGCGCGCTCGAAGATGAAGCGCTTGCCGTGGTAGCCGCCGCCGACGATCAGGATGCGCTTGCCCTTGAGGGAGTCCCGGCGGGCGCGCTGGAGCATCGTGGCCACCCAGGCCCGGGAGTGCTCGCCGGCGCGCTCGGGGTAGAACTGGTCGAGCTGCATCTGGCCGCCCGAGTCGTGGTCGTTGATCTCGATGACGGTGGGGATGAGCTTGCCGCCCACCCAGTGCAGCATGACGTCGAGGCCGACGAAGTCGGTGGAGGCCTGGCGCGGGATCTTGCCCTCGGCGCGGAGCTTGGCCTCGTTCTCCCAGAGCGCCTCGAGCGCGCCGCGGGCGGTGGCCTCGAGCGACCAACGGAACTCGCGGACCTCCTCCTCGGTCTTGAGCAGGCCGTGCTGCTCGCGCAGGGCGCCGATGACGTCCTCGAAGGGCATGACGACGGCGGCGTACTCGGGGTCGGCCTTCTCGTCGGCGCTGGGTCCCCCCGGCTCGGCCACGGTGGGCTTGCCCCAGGGGCCGGCGCGCACGAAGATGCCGGAGTTGGCCGCGCCGTCCCAGGGCGTGCGCTGGGCGAAGAGGCGCATGTTCCAGTCGCGCTTGGGGGCGCCGGCCGAGAAGTCGAGGGTGACGTCCTGGCCGAGGCGGATGCCGGCGCCCTGGTGCCCGCCCTCGGGCGGGGCGCGGGCCCCGCCTTCCGAGACGGCGAAGTGCAGGGGCGGCGGGGTGACGCGCGAGTCGATGAGGACGGCGCCGTCGGGCGTCATCATGCCGTCCTTGGAGAGGGCGATGACGTGGGCCGCGATGTCCGACACCTGGGTGGTCTTGAAGAACTTGACCCCTCGGCTGGAGTGCCACTGCGGGCCGGAGGGCTTCACGACCACCTCGCCGCCGAGGCGCCCGGCGTTGGCCGCGATGAAGGCCGCCACGCGCGCGCGCACCGCGGCGACATTGCCGCCGGCCAGGTTCTCGAGCGAGACGCCGTTCCGCTCGAAGCCCGCCTGGGCGCCCATCGGGTGGGAGGCCAGAAGGAAGGCCAAAGTGGCCGGGACGGCCACGCCCTTGCCGGCCATCAGCACCCGGGTGAAGAGCTTGTCGTTGGTGACCGACTCGAGCTCGACGGAGCTCGACATCGGGGTGTCGAGGCCCTTCTCGAATGGGACGCCGTCCTCGCGGTCGTTGGAGCCCAGCGTGAAGTAGTCGGCGAAGTAGCGCACCAGGCGCGGCTGGTCGTACTCGGCCAGCCAGGGCTGACCGGCGTCGTCGAAGAACAGGCCCTTGGTCATCAGGATGCGGGTCGAGCCGTCGGGCAGGGTCTCCTGGACCAGCCACGAGGCGTCGAAGACCAGGTGGACGTCGCCGGGGGCCTGGCGCCCGCCCTCGCGGACGATCGAGAGCTTGTAGGGGGAGGCCGGGGCGAGGATGGCGACGGTGGGCCGGTCCTTGGAGACCGGCTCGGAGACGGTCACGGTCTTGACCGGCGGATAGCCCAGCCGGGCGAGGTTCTTGTCGAGCTTCTCGCGCTCCTTGGCCTCGGAGCCCTTGGGCGAAGAGAACCAGGACCAGCTCGAGAACGAGCTCCTGAGCATCCTCAGGCCGAGGATGTAGAACGCCGCGATGCCCATCAGGGCCACGGTGACGACCTTCATCGCGGCGTTGTCTCCGAGCGTGCTCTGGAGCGCGGCGCCGTTGCTGAAGAGCCAGGCGAAGGCCAGGCCGCCGGCCCCGGCCGAGAGCACCTCGAAGACCGTCATCAGGGCGTTGATGTCCTCGCCGCGCTTGGCGGCCTCGGGGTCGTTTTTGATCTCGACCTGGAGCAGGGCGCGCATGCGCGAGCGCAGCGGCTGATACATCATCTTCATCGCCAGGACGGCCGGGACGGCGAGCAGCAGCGACGGCGCCGTCCACAAGGCGATCGACGGCACGAAGGCCAGCGAGGCCACGACGGTCAGATAGGTCAGGAACGCGTAGGTGCCGATGCGGCCCTCGATCTTGCGGGCGAACTTGACGAGGAAGGTCGAGGCGATGAGCCCGCCCAGGGTCACGGCCGAGAGCAGGACACCGTTGCCCGAGGCGCCGGCCTTGAGGATGTCGATGGCGAAGGTCGGCAGGACCACGGCGAAGACCGCGTCCTCGACGAAGTTCTCGGCCGTGGCCGGGATGGCGCGCCAGAGGACCTTGGGCTTGGACCAGATGAGCTTGAGGGTCTTCCAGTTGCGGGCCGGGGCCTCGCGCACGATCTCCCAGCCGGCCTGCAGGAAGTCGAGGACGCGGCCGAGGGGGCCGAGGCGCTCGCGCAGGGGTTTGGCCTCGCCGTTGACCGTGACGAAGCGCGCGTAGATGAAGGCGGCCGCGCTCATCACGGCGAAGAAGGCGGCAAAGCCCGCCGCGGCGCCGATGCCGGGGCCGTAGGTCGCGTCGAGCCAGTCGATCGGCAAACCGATGAGGGGCGGCACGACCAGCATCATCCCGTAGTAGATGAGGTCGTAGAGGTAGCCGCCCTGCTCGATCTTCTTGTCGCTGGTGAAGACCTTGCGGGCCCCGTCGGTGTCGATGTCGACTAGGTGGTTCATCGAGACGATGAGGGCGTTTACGGCCACCAGGGCCAGGAAGCCGGCCCAGGGCAGGCCCCCGGACAGGGCCAGCAGGCCGATCGAGCCGAAGATGAGGGCGCGGGTCACCGCCGAGCCGACCAGGATGCGCTTCATCGGCGTGCGCTGGACGATGCCGCCGGCAAACAGCGAGGCTCCGGCGAAGGTCCAGTAGTGGACCATGCGCGCGACGCCGGTCATCGCGGCGTCGCCGGTCAGGGCTTGCACCATCAGCGGCATGCTGGCCAGATAGATGCTGATGGCGAGCAGGAACACGGCCTGGCCGATGATGTAGGCCTTCTCGGAGCGGTTGAAGTCGCCGAAGGCGGCGAGCTTGGACTTGAGGCGGCCGAAGAAGCCCTGGGCGGGCTCTTCCGAAGGGGCATCCTTTTTCAGGAATGTGACGGCGGGCTCGGCGTCGGGAGCCGGTTCTTCGGACGCGGGGGCCAGGGCGGGGCGGACGGCGTTGAGGGTCCCGGCCTGGGCGGGGTCGGTCAAGGCGGCGCGTCCTTGGCCGCCGGCGTAGAGGGTGTCGAGGGCGGCGCGGGGGTCGGCGCCTTTGGCTACCGAGTCGAGGGTGGCGTCCACGCTCGCCGCGCGGGAGAGCTTGGTGGCCTTGGCCGGGGCGGGAGCGGCGGACATGCGGGAAAGCGGGGCGGGCTTCGGGGCGCCGGCGGCGGCAGGTTGAACGGCCGCCAGCGGGCCTGCGGCGGCTAGAATCGCCGGAGCGGCGGGGGTTGCAACGGTCGGATTCGGTGAAGCCGCTTGAGCCGCAGTCGTTGGGGCGGCCGTTGCCTGGACTCTAGGCGCGGCGGAAGGACCGGTCAGCGAAGGATTGGGGAGGCTGGTCCCCAGCCCTGCGGGCCCGGTCAATGCCGCGGGAGCGGCCAGCGACACGTTGGCGGAAACGGGCGAGGCGCCGCCCATTTTCAGCCCGGGGGTCCCCATCGTGACGGGGACCTCCATGGCGCCCGCTCTGATCTGGGCAAAAAGCCGGTAGGGCTCCATACCGGGGGCCAGGGCTGTGACGACGGCGGCTAGGCCGGCGGCGGTCAGGCGTCTGTAGAAGGTCAGTATATTAAGGATGCCTGATGGGCGGGTGACCCACCAGGGCCAGGGGGGAATCGAAGGCCTAGGCCCCCCGGCCCGTCGGAGGTCCTCCGAAGTCCCAGGTCGTGTTTTGACCCCGCTCATTGACCGGCGTCAGGCTTTAGGCTTTTGAAGAGGGAACTTTTTTCGTCATTTTGCGTACTAGAAGGATGGGGCGAATTCTAAGAGTTGAGGTTCTACCTATCGAACGGAGAATCTTGATGATCCGCGGCCGCCGTGTCATGCTTGATTCCGACTTGGCAGAAGTCTATGGAGTTTCGACGAAGCGGCTAAATGAGCAAGTGAGCCGAAATCGGAGGCGATTCCCGTCGGATTTCATGTTTCGCCTGACGTTAGAAGAGAAATCGGAGGTGGTCGCAAAATGCGACCACCTTACCCGCCTGCGCTTTTCCCCTCATCGGCCTATGGCCTTTACGGAAAACGGGGTAATCATGTTGGCGAGTATCTTGAACAGTCCGGCTGCCGTGAGGGCGAGCGTACAAGTGGTGCGGGCATTCGTATTGCTGCGGGCAATGCTGGCGGACAGCAAGAGCCTGGCTCGACGCTTGGATGAGCTGGAAAAGCGTTACGACATGCAATTCAAGACCGTTTTTGATGCCATCCGTGCTCTCATGGCGCGCCCGCCTGCGCCGCCTCGACGTATCGGCTTCAGGCCCTAATGAGGCTCTAGGTCAGGTCAGGTCTAGGTCTAGCGGCTCTCCGGGGCGTGTACTACAATCCTCCCTGTGCCGAGCCCCCGCCGCACCCGCGACATCCGCCTGTCCGTCCTCGTCAAAGCCCAGCCCTCCGAGGTCTACCGCGCCCTGACCTCGGCGCGCGAGCTCTGCGTCTGGTGGCTCGACCGCGCCGAGACCGACGCGCGCAACATGGGGCGCTGGCGCATGGAGTGGGGTGTGGCCGCCCGTGCCGGCCGGCGCGAGGCGGCCGGCTACTTCGTCGACTTGGAGCCCGCCCGCAAGGTGGCCCTGCTCGAGGAGGACCGCACGCTCCCCAAGGGCCTGCCCCCGCTAGCGACCTTCTTCATCGAGAAGCGCGGCCGGGCGTCCGAGCTGACCTTGGTGCAGGCCGGCTTCTCCGCCTCGGCGCGCGGGACGGAGCTGCGCGGCTCGGTGCGGACGCATTGGGAAGACTGCCTGGCCAAGCTCAAGGTCTACCTGGAGACGGGCCGGGCGCGCAAAGGGGAGACGCTCGACCTCAAGGTCCGGGTTCCCGCCCGCCGGAAAAAAGCCGCGCCGTCCCGTCGCAAGTGATCCTCCTTCTCACCGCCGTAGGCGCGGCGGCCCTCGGCGGCCTGGCCGCCTACGTCCTGTTCTTTAGCGCGCTCAAGGCCGCCGACCCCGCGGACCTCGCCCGCCGCCTGGCCAAGGTCGAGGCCCGCCTCGACCGACTCGAGCACGATGTATAATCGGACGCGATGACACCCGCCCCGCACTGGAAGACCAAGCTCTTCGGCTCCGAGTCCGTCCTGCGCCCCGAGGCGCGGATACGCTCCCAGGTCGACGGGCTCGAGCGCTTCCTCGAGCTCAAGCACCGCTCGCGCGTCCTGGACCTCGGCTGCGGGGCCGGCGCCCAGACCCTGGAGCTGGCCCGGCGCCAGTACCGCGTGGTGGGGATGGAAGCGACGACCGAGGCGCTGGCCGGCGGGCGCGAGCGCGCCAAGTCCGAGGCCCTGACGGTGCATTTTCTCGCCAGCCGGCTCGACCGCATCCCCTACGACGGCGAGTTCAACGCCGTCATCATCGTGCGCAACCCGCTGGGCTCGCTGCCCTCCGAGCGCGACGACCTGCGCTGTCTGCAGGCGGTCCACCGCTCGCTCAAGCCCGGCGGCCGCCTGCTCCTCGACCTCCTCAACCGCGAGTGGCTGGTGCGCAACCTCGGCGCCCATGACGGCGCCTTCGACCTCGTCACCGGCCGCCTGGACGGCCGCGGCTTCTCCTCGCGCGGCGGCAAGCCTCCCAAGGGCGGCGAGACCCTGCGCGTGTACGCGCTGACCGAGCTGCGGCGCCTCCTCGCCGACGGCGGCTTTCGCGTCCACGGCGTCTGGGGCGACTACCACGGCAAGCCGTACGGCCTCGACTCGATGCGCCTGATCGTCGCGGCCGACCGCGTGGAGCCGCCGCGCAAGAGCGTCCCCGACGAAGACGACGGCGAGCGCGCCGTTCGCATCAAGGGCCGCCCGCGGTAAGGCGGGCTCCTACTCTCTGAGCGCGCAGCCGGGTGGGCGCTCTCCCAGCAGCGCCCGGGCCTGCTCCTTGTAGGATTCCTTGAACCCCGCCTCGGCGGCGCGCCGTTCACCCACCGCCTGCGCCAGCCGCCGCTTGGCGGAGGCCGCCGCCTCGCCCGCCGCGCGCGACTGCTGGATTAGGACCTGGCGCAGCGCGCCGCTCCGGGCGCGCCGGGCTTGGCGCAAGAGCGAGGCGGCCAGGGCCCGGGCGTTGGCGGCCTCGGCGCTCAGCGAGGCCTCGAGGTCGCGGCGGCGCCGGCCCGCGGCGGTGAACTCGGCGCTCTGGGCGGCATGGAAGGCGGCGAGGCGGGCTTTAAAGGCCGCGCAGGCTTTGCCCTCGGCGGCGCCGGAAGGGGCTGCGAGCAGGAACGCGGCGACGACGGCCAAGGAAAGGCGCGGCATGGCCCTTGCCGCCAGGATGGCAGGCGGCGGTCACGGGGATGTTTACGAAAGGTAAGAGCCAGGTAAGAACGGAAACGGTCAGCGGAGCTTCTTCTGCCCCGTGAACCCCATCGCCTCGGCTTCCTCGCGCGTGATGGTCCCGCGCTGCACGAGCTCCTCGATGCTCTTGTCCATCGTGAACATCCCATCCTTGCCGCTGGTCTCGATGACGTTGCGGATCATGTGGGTCTTGCCCTCTCGGATGAGGTTGGCCAGCGCGGGCGTGGCGAACATCATCTCGCGCACGGCCACCATGCCCTGGCCGTCGGCGCGCGGGGCCAGGAGCTGGGTGATGACGCCCTTGAGCGAGCCGGCCAGCTGGACACGGATCTGCTGCTGTTGGTGGGCCGGGAAGACGTCGATGATGCGGTCGACGGTGGAGGCCGCGTCGCGGGTGTGCAGGGTGGCCAGGCAGAGGTGGCCGGTCTCGGCGGCGGTGAGGGCCAGCTGGATGGTCTCCAAGTCCCGGAGTTCGCCGACCAGGATGACGTCGGGGTCCTGGCGCAGGGCGTGGCGCAGGGCGGCCTGGAACGACTCGGTGTCGGAGCCCACCTCGCGCTGGCGGATGACGCACTTGGAGCGGGTGTAGAGGTACTCGATGGGGTCCTCGACGGTGAGGATGTGCTTGTTGGAGGTCTGGTTGATGCGGTCGATGAGGCAGGCCAGGGTGGTGGACTTGCCCGAGCCCGTCGGACCGGTGACCAAGACCAGGCCGCTGCCGAGGTCGGCCATCGACAGCGCCTTGGGACCCAGGCCGATCTGCTCGGGCGTCGGGATGGTCGAGGAGATGACGCGCAGGACGGCCTCCACCGAGCCGCGCTGGCGCAGGACGTTGACGCGGAAGCGCGCCATGTTGGGGATCTGGACCGAGCAGTCGAGCTCCATGTGGGCCTCGAACTTGGCGCGCTGCTCCTCGTAGAGGATCGAGTAGATCATGCGCCGGCAGTCGTCGGCGTTGAGGGTGGAGAAGCCGGCCAGGTCCTGGATCTCGCCGTGGACGCGCACCAGCGGGACGCTGCCGGTGGTGAGGTGGACGTCGCTGGCGCCCTGCCCGACGGCGGCCTTGAGGATCTCGACTAGCTCCATGGTCTCTCCTAGCTCGTAGACAGCGTGCCGAGGTGTTTGGACAGGAAGGCCTCGGCCGCGGCGTAGAACCTCAGCCGGTTCTCGGGCCGCGCGAAGCCGTGGCCCTCGTCGGCAAACAGCATGTACTCGACGGGCTTGCCCTTGGCGCGCAGGACCGAGACGATCTGCTCGCTCTCGGCCTGTTTGACGCGCGGGTCGTTGGCGCCCTGGGCGATGAGGAGCGGGATCGCGATGCGCTCGGCTGCGTGCAGGGGGGAGCGCGCGCGCAGGAACTCGGGCTCCTTGTCGACGTCGCCCACCCGAAGCTCGAAGATGCGCTTCATGGGCTCCCAGTAGGGGGGGATGGAGCGGATCAGCGTCTCGAGGTTCGAGGGCCCGACGATGTCCACCGCGCAGGCGTAGACCTCGGGGGTGAAGGCGGCGCCGGCCAGCGCGGCGTAGCCGCCGTAGGAGCCCCCGTAGACCGCGACCTTGGCCGGGTCGGCCACGCCGCTCTTGACGGCCCAGCGCACCGCGTCGGTCAGGTCGTCCTGCATCTTAGCGCCCCATTCGCGGTCGCCGGCGTGCAGGAAGGACTTCCCGTAGCCGGTCGAGCCGCGGAAGTTGACGCGCAGGACCGCCATGCCGCGGTCGGCCAGCCAAAGCGCTTCGGGGCTCCAACCCCACCGGTCCCGGGCCCAGGGCCCGCCATGGACGAGCAGGACGAGGGGGATGTGCTTGGGTGCTACACCGGGCGGGAGGGTCAGGTAGCCCCGCAGGCTCAGCCCGTCGCGCGCCGGGATGGTGACCGGGGTCATGGGGCCGAGGGGGATGCCCTCGAGGGCCGGGCGGGTCGAGAACAGGTGCTCGGCCGTACGGGTGTCCCTCTTATAAAGGAAGTAGCAGGGGGGGCGGGAGTCGTTGTTGTAGAAAACCACCCAGACCCGGTCGGCGTCGTCGCGGCTGACCACCTCGAAATCGCCCGGGCATGCCGCGCGCAGGACCTTGAAGTCCTCGGCGATCTCCGGGTCGAGGACGGTCCATTCCAGGCGCTCCGGCTCGACGGCCACGGCCTGGAGCCGGAGGTCGACCGGATGGAACAGCGCTCCGCCGAGGTCGACGCGCGGGTCATGGAAGAGCGGGGTCTCGGCGCCGTCGGACAGGCGCAGGGTCACGAGCCGGGTGGTGTCCGCGCCGAGGCTGGTCTCGACGTAGAGCGAGGCGCCGTCGGGCGTAAATCCCATGGCGCCCCCCTGGTCGTCGGGTCCCCAGGAGGCCACCGTCCGCCACGGGCCGGTCTCCGCGTCGCGCACGCGCAGCTCGGTTCCCCCGTCCGGCCGCTGGGCCTTGGCGGCCCGCACCCGGAACTCGGAGTCGGCCAGCCAGCCGATGACGTCGCCGGGGTTCTCGCAGACCGTCCGTGAGGAACCGTCGCGAAGGTCGACGCGCAGGACGTCGTGCACGCGCTTGTCGCGGGCGTTGGCCGTGACCAGCAGCTCGTGGGGGAACTTGGGGTCGGTGGCCAAGGCGTGGGCCTGGGCGCCCTCGAAGGGCGTCAGGTCGCGGGTGCGCCCGGTCTCGCTGTCGGTCTGGTGCAGATGCCAGTTCTCGTCGCCGTCCTTGTCCTGGGCGTAGACGAGACTCTTGCCGTCGCAGGCCCAGAAGTAGGCGCGGATCCCGCGTCCGCGGTCGCGGGTGACGGGCCGGGCGGGCGCGCCGGGGGCCGTCGAGTCCGCCAGCCAGACATTGAGGACGCCCTCGTCGGGGGCCAGGAAGGCCAGACGGCGGCCGTCGGGGGAGACCTTGGGCGCGGCTTTGACCGGGTTGCCGAACAGCAGCTCGCGCTCGATGAGGCCGCTCACTTGAAATCCGTCCCGAGGAGGCGGTTGAGCGCCACCTTGTCGACGCGGACCACGACGGCGGCCACCGGGCCGTCGTAGCGCGTCGTGACGATCTGGGCCGCGTAGATCAGCCGCTCCATCCCCTTGGCCAGGGCCGCGTCGTTGCGCGCCGCCCCGTAGACGCTGCCTCCGCCCTCGAGCGGCAGGGCGTCCACGTAGCTCTTGAGGCGCGTCCACGCGTCGAGCAGTGCGGCGTCGCGGGCCTCGGACCTTTCCTGAGTCTCGTTGCGGGATGGCTTGGCGGCGCGGCCCGTGCCGGTGACCTGGAGGAAATCCCCGACATGCATGAAGTGGCCGTCGGGGAGGGACGGCCAGGCGGGCCGGGCGGGGGCGAAGGCGGCGGCACAGCCGAAGAGGACCGCCGGAGCCGCCGCGAGCAGTAGTCTTCCCACGGCGACATTCTAGCTTTTTGGTATACTGACGCCCTGTCCGGCGACGAGTGGCGCGTTCGTCTAGCGGCCTAGGACGCCGCCCTCTCAAGGCGGAGATCACGGGTTCAAATCCCGTACGCGCCACCCGTCGCCGGAACGGTCCGGGGCCGCCCCTCGCATAGGGACGGCCCCGGCTCTTTTTTCACGTTCTTTAGACCATGATGTCGAGCCCGGGTTTGGCCCAGGACACGTCGATGACCGCCTGATCGGCCGCGACGGCAGCGAGCGCGTCGCGGCGCTCGAGGGCCAGCTCCTCGTCGGAATAGGCGGGGTCGGCGTGGAACAGGACAAGACGCCGCACTCCGTTTGCCGCGGCGAGCGCGGCCGCGTCGACGGCCGAGGAGTGGCCCTGGCCCCGCTTGGACGGCAGCTCCGCCGCCCGGTAGCGGGCGTCGTGGAAGAGCAGGTCCGCTCCGCGCACGAAGCGGCCGAGCTTCTCGCTGAAATGCGAGCGCGGTCCGCCGCCGGGCTCGAGCTCGTTGTCGGGACAGTAGATCATCGAGCGCCCGAGCCAGGAGAGCCGGTAGGCCAGCGTCGTGCCGGGATGGCGGGTCATGAGGGTCGAGCAGCTCAGGCCCGGGGCGATCATGAACTCGCCCTCCCCGAGCGGGAAGTAGTCGATGCGGCCGCCGCGAGCCCCCGAGCCGAGGCGGGCTCCCACCACCTCGGAGAGTTCGGCGCTGACGTCTCGCGGTCCCGCGACCTTCAGGCGGCAGTTCGGCAGGCGCATGAGACCCGCCAGGCCGTCGAGGTGGTCGGGGTGGAAATGGGTGAGCAGGAGCCAGACCTCCGTCGCATTCGAGGTGAAGGCGAGGTCGGCGGCGGCCAGGCCGGTGCCGGCGTCGAGGATGACGCGGTTGGGGCCCATCGAGACGAGGACGCAGCTCGTAGGGCGGTTAACCGATCCGCCGGACCAGCAGCCGGCGACGCGGGCGCACAGCACGGCCTGCTGGACCTCCGGCAGGCGGTCGGTGGCGCGCAGGTAGAACAGCAGCGTGGAGCGCAGCTCCGCGATGTCGAACGGCTTAGGCAGGACGGCGTCGGCGCCCAGCGAGGCGGCCAGGGTGTCGTCGCCCACCGAGCGCTTGGCGCTGATGACCACGACGCGCAGACGCCGCAGTTCGGGGTCGGCGCGCAGCGACTTGAGGATGCTGAGGCCGTCCCCGCCGGGCATCATGATGTCGAGCAGGACCAGTTTGGGCTTGAGCGCGCGGATCGTCTCGAGGGCGCGGTGGCCGCCGGGGAACGACTTGACGGTGAAGCTCTCCCGGACCAGGATCTCGGTGAGCATGTCGACCGTCGTCGGGTCGTCGTCGAATACCAGGACGTCCATGACCTCCAGGATGTTAAAGGGATTGCGGCGTTAAGGCAAGGGGGGAGGAGGGGACTATCGGTGGACGGGCGTGAGCTCGAAGGCCTTGGCGCCGATGCGCTCGGTCAGCGACGGGTCGTCGACGAATGGGTTGCGGGTGCCTTGCAGCGCCGCCACGGCGTCGTTGCGTTCGCGCTCGGACGCGTCGGGGGGGAAGCGCCGGTTCCAGATCAAGTAGGTCTGGATGCGGGAGTTCCAGAAATAGCGGGCGAGACCCGCGGGCAGGATGCCCTCGTCCCCATAGCGCACCAGGAAGTAGAGCAAAGCCCGGGCTACCTTCCCTTTGGCCGAGTCCGGAGGCTCGAAGACGCCGGCGCCCATGCGCGCCCCGAAGGCGTTGTAGTAGCTCACGGAAGCGTCGGGCACCGTGCCGAACGGGAGGCGGTCTCGCAGCTCGTTGGGGCGGTGGAACGCGGGCAGCATGTTGTGGAGGTCCGAGAGCAGCGGGAGCCGATGCCCGAAGAACGACTGCGGCCAGACATGCTCCACGCTGAGGTGGAGCGTCTCGTCGCGGGGCCCCGCGTAGCGGAGCGAGCCGCGGTAGCGCCAGCCGTCCCCGCTCCTGCCTGGGACGAAGACGCCGGAATAGACGTCCCGCACCCCGCGCCTGCCGTCGACCGTGACGTTGTCGACGCGGCTAAACAGCGCGGTCCGCGCGGTCTCGTAATCATGGCCGCGATGGCTGGCGCGCAGCTCCTCGCGCAGGGCGTCGCGCAGGTCCGTCCCGGTCCGGCCGGGGAAGATGCCCGTGTAGGAGGCGGGGCCCGCCGCGGGGGCGGCGGGGACGGGCGCCGGAGCCGCCCCGTCGAAGAGCTCTTTGGCGCGCCCGGAGGCCTCCGACGGCGGGCGGTCGGCGGCCGGGGGAGCGGCGCGCCGCTTGAGGTCGGCCAGCATCTGCGCGAAGGTCTGGGCGCGCCAGGGTTTCTTGACGCCGTTGGCCGGGCCCGCCGGTGCCGCGAGCGCGGCGGCGGCCGACCGAGCGTTATCGCGAGGAAGTGCCGCCTCCAGTGCCTTGGGGGCGGCCGCGGCCCTCGGAGCGGCCAGGACCGGGAGCGGCAGGGTCAAGGAGGGGGAGGCGGCGAGCGTCGGGAGCGTGCCCGGGAAACCGGCGGCGGCCCCCGCCATGCCCAGGGGAGTCGCGGGGACGCGCGCGGGCAGGTGAGCCGAACGGATCTGAGCGAACGCGGGGGCGGCGCACAGCAGGACGCTGAGCCACTGGAGGCTCCGGCGGATCATAGTTCGAGGATGCCGCTTTGGGCGCCGTTGTACCCGGGCCGGTCGGGGCTCGGGGCGGCCGCCAATGGGCCTACGCCGTTATGGGCTATCGGCGCCGGGGCTTGCGGCTGGAGCCGCGCGAGCGTCCCGCCGTGTCCGAGCCCCGGGCCGTCTCGCCGTAGCCGTGCGCCGACGTGACGCCTTGGCCGCGGCTGAGCACGAAGGCCTCCGCGCCGATGCGGTCGGCCAGCGTCGGGTCGTCGACGAAGAGGTTGCGGTTGCCTTGGAACTCCGCCACGGTGCCGTTGCGCTCGCGCTCGAACTGGTCGGCCGGGAAGCGGCGGTTCCAGTCGAGGAAGGTCTCGATGCGGGAGTTCCAGAAGTGGTGGGCGACCGAACCGGGGATGATGTTGGTGCCCGCGTAGCGCACCATGAAGTAGAGCATCGCCCGGGCCACCCGGCCCTTGGCCGAGTCCGGGGGCTCGAAGACGCCGGCGCCCATGCGCGCGCCGCAGCAGTTCTGGTACTCCACGGCGCGGTCGGGGACCTCGCCGAACGGCAGGCGTCCGCGCATGCCGTTGGGGTGCTGGAAGGTGGTCATCAGATGATGGAGGTCCGAGCGCATCGGCAGCTTTCTGTCGAAGTAGGACTGCGGCCAGATGTGCTCCACGTTCATGCCTTTGGTCTCGTGGTAGCCGTCCCCGTCCTGGTCTCCGCGCTCGTCGTAGCGGCCGCCGTCGCCGCTGGTGCCGGGCACGAAGATCCCGGAGTAGGCGTCGACGACTCCGCGCTCGCCGTCGACCATGACGCTGTCGGCGTCCGTGAAGAGGAACGACCTCGTCTCGTCGTAGCCGCGGGAGCGGTGGTTCCGGCGCGCCTCGGCCTTGACGGCCTCGCGCAGGGCCGTGCCGGACTGGCCGGGGAAGGCCGTCGGGTAGACGGTGGGGGTCAGCGCGGCGGCCGCGGCCGGGGCGCGCGGCGTCCGGCCGTCGAAGAGCTTGTCGAAGTGGGCGACGGCCTGCGGACTGTCGGGACGGGCGGCCGCGGGGGCGGCCGACCGAGCGCTATCGCGAGGAAGTGCCGCCTCCGAGGCCGTGGCGGCGGCCGACCGAGCGCTATCGCGAGGAAGTGCCGCCTCCGAGGCCGTGGGAGCGGCCGGTCCGGGGCGCCAGTCGAGCGAGGCGAGCATCTCGGCGAAGGTCTGTCCGCGGGCAGTCTTCTTGACCCCGTTGGCCTCCTCGGACGGCGCGCGGAATGCGGCTGTGACGCGCTCGAGGAGCGACGGGGCGCGGGCGGCGCCCTGGGACTCGTCGCCCGAGGGCAGGGCCGCCTCTGGAGTGAGCGCTCCGGGCGAGAGGGCCGAGGCCGCGCGGGCCTCTGGGGTCGCGGCGGCGGCCCGGGCCCCCGGCAATCTCGACTGGAGGTCCGCTTCGGTGAGGGCCGCGCGGTGCAGGGTTTCCAGGACGTCGACGGTCCCCGGGGCGGGCAGGATCGAGGCGGGCAGGGTCAGGGACGGAGAGACGAAGGGGTTCATCACGGCGTGGACGCTGCCGGCGGCCGCCGCGGCGCCTGCCGCCGCCCCGCCGATCACGCCCGGCGTGCGCACCGGCACGGGGGCCATGCGGACCTGGGCCGAAACGGGGGAGACAGCCGAGAGCGCGGCCAGGGCGAGGATCATGGCTCGGCGAAGCCTGTCGGTCACCCCACGATGATGGCCCAATCCCGGTCAGGCCGCCTGGGCCACCAGGGACTCGGGGAATGGGACAAAGGACCTAGGGATGGGTAAGAGGAAGGTAAGAGGCTATGGCGCGCAGGGGTCCGGCCTGTTATTCTGGAGGGGTAGGGGGCGACCCGCCATGCCGATCATCCAGAAGTCCAAGGGCCTGTCGTTGGACCGTCTGCTCAACGATCCCATGGCCATGTTCGGCGCGCTGGGCGTGCTCGGCGCCGTGGTGGTGACGGTCTGGATGGTGGGGGGGGCGCCGAGCCAGAAGGAAGAGGACGCGGGCGCTTCCTTCGCCGCCGCCCCGGCGGGGAGGGCGGCCGCCAAGGCCCCCGTCCGGTCGGTGGGCTCCAGCCTCGGCGTGGCCAAGCTCAAGGGCGGTTCGAAGGCCGCGGCCGGCTCCGAAGGCCTCAAGGACGCCGGCGGCTCGGCGAGTCCCGAAGGGGACGGCTTCCTGCGCGGCACGATGGCGGAGATCGCCGCCTCCCAGAAGAAGGCCGATGCGAAACAAGCCGCGGCCGCTGCCGGCAGGACGCCTATCCCGATAGAAGGCACGGAGAGCGGGCACGTGCCCGGGATGGCGCCCGATTCTACGCAATGGGCGGCGGCCGGTCAGGCCGGGTTCGCTCCGGGTCCGGACCGCGGCAACTCGAGCCGCAGCGCGGCGTCGGCCAGCGCGGCTCCCGGCGGCCCGATGCCGCCCTTCGGTGAGGCCGGGGCGGTCGCGCTTCCTTCTATAGCGGAGGGCGGGGCCCTGGCCAGCGCTTCGGTGGGCGGTCCGGGGCGCTCGTCGGTGGTCGGAGGGCGGCCTTTTCTGCGCGGCCAGACCGCGGGCGGTGCCGGGCCCGCGGCGGCCGGGGCGTCCCAGCGCCGCGGCGCGGCGGGCGGCCTCGCCGGCGGCAACCCCGGCGGCGGGTTCGCCGGCGGGATCGGCGGCGGCGCCGGACCGGGCTTCTCCGACACCGTCTCCGGCGGCCCCGGCGGTTCGGGCCCCTTGGCGGGCGCCTATGGCGAGGCCTCCGGCCACGGAGCCTCGATCGGCGGCGGTCCGCGGGGAGGCGGCTCCGGCAGCAGCAGCTTGGGTTCCGGACGCGGCGCGCAGCCGGCCTCGGCGGACGGCGGCACGAGCGGAGGCTCCGGCCCGTCGGAGATGGTGTCCTCGGCCCCGGCGGCCAAGAAGACCGAGCTCAAGGACCAGGCCAAAAAGCACCTCGACGAGGCCAACACGTACCGCTCGAGCGTCGTGCTCCCGCTGGCCGCGCGCCAGAAGTCCCACTCGGTCAAGATCCTGGGGCGTCTCGCGCAGGCCTCGGCGATCATCAACTCCTTGGACGCGAAGCTCAAGACCGAGCAAGCCCATTTTGCCGGCGTCCCCGACGCGAAGGCGGCGCTGGGCCGCTCCCGGGCGCTGATCGCGGTGGGGCCCGACTCGCTCAAGTCCCGTCTGGCGTCGGCGCAGACCGACATGCAGGCCGGGAAGCTCCAGGTCATGGCCGTGCCCGGCAGCTGCGGGACCTCCCTCGCCAACGCCGTCCAGGGGCAGGACCTCATGGAGAGCTCGGCCCGACGGGCCTCCAACGTGCGCACCCAGGCGGGGGTCGGGATATCGATGGTCGACCCCGAGTTCGAGTCCGGCGTGGCGGCGCTGGTGGGGACGCCGACCGAGGCGGCGCGCCTCTCGGCCGCCGCCGCGCGGATCAAAAACGACCTCGGCCGAGTGTCCCAGCTCCTGCCCGACGAGCTCGTCGACAACGTCGGCCCGCCCACCGTGGCGCGGGGCACACTCCAACAGTCGATCCAGGACGGCTACAGCCGCATCACCCAGCTCGGCGTCACGGTCTCCCAGCGGCGCCTGGGCTATCCCGAGACCGAGGCGCGCGACACGCTCGACCGGAACATGGCCGACGCCCGGCGCAACGCCGAGGACGCCGTGGTCGCCGGCAACTCGCTGAGGGGGACCTCAGCCGACACCATGATGATGCTGACCTCGACCTCTCGCTCGGCGACCTTCGCCCTGGCCGACGTCTGCGCCAGCTACGGCCGGCTCAGGCAGCTGGAAGGGCAGGCGCCGAAGTAGCGTCGGCCCGCCTGAGGTCGGCGTCGAGGATCATCAGCTTCTGCCAGATCTTGCGCGAGAGGCCGGTGGTCAGGTCCTCCACCTCGTCGACCGCGCTCAGCGCGGCTTCCTCGTCGAAGTTCTGGGCGTAGACCGCCGCCACCTTGCCGATCACGGCGAGGACCTCCGAGCAGTAGTCGAGGTAGCGCGCCAGCTCGAACGCCGTCATCGACACCTTCGGGGAGGAGGCCGTATCCGGCCCGGGACGCAGCAGCCGTTCGGGGTCCTTGGTCAGCTGGTGCATGTCCACGACGTGGGCCAGCGAGCGCAGCTCGTGCAGGGCGGCTAGCGCGCGGCCGCGCTTGAGCCGCTTCTCCACGCTGAGGAGGAAGTAGACCGCGGCGCCGGCGAGGACGAGCTCGTTGGTCCCCGCCTCGACGGCCTGCACCAGCGTGATGACGTCCGGCAGGCGCCACTCGAGCTCGACCTGCGAGAGCCCGTAGGCCAGCGCGGAGAGGACGGCGGCGGCGAAGAGGCCGACGCCGGCCCGCAGCGGCCAGTGCGGGCGGCCGATCTCCGCGGAGCGCTCGCGGGCGTTCCGGGCCACCTCGACGAGTTCGGCGGCCAGGCGCGAGAGCGAGGAGTCGGGGAAGCGCTCCCTGATCCGGGCGCGCAGGCGCTCGGCGGTCTCGATGATCTTCTCGGGGTCGAGCTGGCGGTACATGGCTACTTCTCGACGCTGTGTCCGGCCTCGGTCCAGCCGCGCCAGTCGCCGTCGAGCGACAAGACGGCGGTGTAGCCCATCTTCTGGAGGCTGTCGCCGGCCAGGGCGGAGCGAAAGCCCCCGCCGCAATAGAGGACCAGCTCGCGCGCGTGGTCGGGGCACTTCTCCTCGATGTCGCGCTCGATGACCCCCTTTCCGAGGTGGACGGCGCCCGGGATATGCCCCTTCGCCCACTCCGACTCCTCGCGGACGTCGACGAGCGTCGGGCGCCAGCCGCCGTCCCAGCGCTTCTTGAACTCGGCGATCGAGAGCTCCTTGACGCGCGTCTTGGCGTCTTCGACGACCCTGAGGAAGCCTTCCGAGTGTTTCATCCCGCGATGATATCTATTTGATAGACTGGAGGCCGCCGAAGACATGGAGATAGGGATAGTCGGCCTTCCCAATGTCGGTAAATCAACGCTGTTCAACGCGTTGACCTCGGGCCACGCCGCAAGCTCCAACTACCCCTTCACCACCATCGAGCCGAACGTCGGCATCGTCCTGGTCCCCGACGACCGCCTCCCGCGCCTGACGTCCATCTTCCAGCCCAAGAAGACCGTCCCCGCCGCGGTGCGCTTCGTCGACATCGCCGGCCTGGTCAAGGGCGCCTCTTCGGGCGAGGGTCTGGGAAACAAGTTCCTCTCGCACATCCGCGAGGTGGACGCCATCATGCACCAGGTCCGGCTCTTCGCCGACCCCGACGTCGTCCACACGATGGGGGGGGTGGACCCCGCGCGCGACATGGACGTCATCGAGACCGAGCTGGCGCTGGCCGACCTCTCCAGCATCGAGAAGCAGTGGGAGAAGGTCAGCGGCAAGGCGCGCACCGGCGACAAGGACTCCAAGAAGCAGCTCGAGGTCCTCGAGCCGCTCCAGAAGTGCCTCGGCGAGGGCAAGCCCGCGCGCACGCTCGGCCTACCCGAGAAGGACGTGCGCGACTTCGGCCTCTTGACCACCAAGCCCGTCCTCTATTGCGGCAACACCGACGAGAAGCCCGACCCGGCCGTGCTCAAGTCCTTCGAGGAGGCGGTCAAGGCGCGCGGCGGCCAGTCGATCGCGCTCTGCGGCAAGATCGAGGCCGAGATCCTCCAGCTGCCCGAGGCCGACCGCGGGGTGTTCCTGGCCGACCTCGGCGTCACCAAGACCGGCCTCGAGCGCGTCATCGTCGCGGCCTACGAGCTCTTGGGCCTGCAGAGCTTCTTTACCGGCGGCCCCGACGAGGTGAAGGCCTGGACCGTGAAAAAGGGTTGGAAGGCCCCGCAGGCCGCCGGCGTCATCCACACCGATTTCGAGAAGGGCTTCATCCGGGCCGAGGTCTACGGTTACGCCGACCTCGACCGGCTGGGGTCGGAGGCGGCCCTGCGCGAGAAGGGCCTCATCCGGTCGGAAGGCAAAGAGTACGTGATGAAAGATGGCGACATCTGCTTCTTCAAATTCTCCAGCTGAGGCCGACGGGGCCAAGACGGCCGTGACCCCGCGCTGCCGGCATTTCGGCGTCTGCGGCGGCTGCCGCCTCCAGGACCAGTCCTACGAGGACCAGCTGGTCCTCAAGCGCGACCGCTTAAAGGAGCTGCTCTCCCGGGTCTCCCACGCCGGCCCGCGCGCGTTCCATCCCTCCCCGGAGCCGTGGTACTACCGCAACAAGATGGAGTTCTCCTTCCAGGACGTCTTCCCGGTGCCGGCCGCCGGCGAGGACCCTTTGCTCCTCGGCCTCAAGGTGCGCAACCGCTGGGACAAGGTCATGAACCTGGAGGAGTGCCACCTCATGGCCCCCGAGGTCCCGGCGCTCTTGGCATCGGTCCACGACTGGGCGCGCAAGGAGGGGCTCGAGCCCTATAACCTCCACAAGCAGAAAGGCTTTCTGCGCCACATGGTCGTCCGGCAGGGCAAGAACACCGGGCAGTGGATGATCAACCTGCTCACCGCGGAGGGCAAGCTCCCCGAGAAGTCGTTTGTCGCGGCGGTCCAGAAGGCCGTCCCGGCCACGACCATCCTCCACGGCGTCCATCGCGAGGTCTCCGACGTGGCGGTCTCCGAGGGCGTCAAGGTCCTGCACGGCCCCGGCTACATCACCGAGCAGATCCTCGGCAAGACCCTGCGCATCTCGCCCTACTCCTTCTGCCAGACCAACACCCGCGGCGCGGAGCTGCTCTACGGGATCCTGCGCCAGTGGATCGAGCCCCTCAAGGCCAAGACCCTGCTCGACCTCTACTGCGGGGGCGGGGGCATCACGCTCTCGGTAGCCGACCTCTGCGAGCGGGTCATGGGTGTCGAGCTCGTCGAGTCGGCGATCGACGACGCCCGTCACAACGCGGCGCTCAACAAGGTGACCAACTGCGATTTCATGACCGCGAAGGTCGAGGACATCCTCCCCGGCCTGGCCGCCCAGAAGATCGACGTCGACGCCGTGATCACCGACCCGCCGCGCTCGGGCCTGCATCCGACGGCGGCCAAGGCGCTCAAGGAGATGGCCCCGGCCTGGATCATCTACGTCTCCTGCAATCCCAAGGCCATGGTCGAGGACCTACGGCGCCTGGCCGACCTCTACGACATCCACGCGGTGGAGGGGGTGGACCTGTTCCCCCACACCGACCACATGGAGTCGGCGGCGCTTTTGAGGCGAATCTACTGATGCGGCGGGCGGCCGCGCCCTTCGCGGCGGCCCTCGCGGCGTACGCCGCCTGCGCCTTCTGGCTCCACGCCGAAGCGCTTCTCTCCCACGGGACCTCGGCGGTCGCCGGCGGCCGGGCCGGAGCCGTCTTCGTCTGGGAGTTCTGGTGGCGCGCCGAGGGCTGGCGGCTCTTTGGAGCCGCCGGACCCGACGCGGCGACGGCGCTCTTCTTCCCGGCCGGGACCGTGCTCGTTCCCCACGCTCCGTTAGCGGTGGCCGTCGGGACCAGTCTGGCGCGGCTGATGCCGGCCGTGACGGCCCATGTGCTCCTGCACGCGGCCGCGTTCGTGACGTCCGGCGGAGCGATGTGGCTCTTGGCATGGCGGCTGACTTCCTCCGCGCCGGCGGCCTTCGTTTCCGGGTGGGTATTCATGCTTTCGGAGTACGCTTTGACCCAACAGCGCCTGGGACACCTGGGGGAGAGCTTCGCCGCGGCCATTCCCGTCGCCGTCTGGGGCGTCATCGAACTCACGGCCGGGCGTGCGCGGCGGGGTGCGGTCCTCTTGGGCCTCGGCCTCTTGTGTGCGGTGGCCACGACTCCCTATCTAGCGTTCGCCGCGGCCGTCGCCGTCATCGCCGCGGGCTGCGTGCGGCGTCCCAGCGGCCGGGACGCGTGGACCTGGACGGTCCTGGCCTTCGCGGCCGCGGCGCTGGCCGCGGCCGCCATCTATTCCCCGCTGGCTCAGCGGCTTCCCGGCTTGAGCGGCGGCAGTGACCGATACTCGCTTGCGGCTCTTTCCTTTATCAACCTCCCTGCGTGGCATCCCTGGTCTTCGCCGATGCCGGCTGCGATGCCGGAGAACCGCATGGGGTGGCTTGGTCTCGGAGCCATCGCGCTGGCCGTGGTAGGTGGGAGACGAGCCGGGGCGGGGGCACTGGCGGCGGTGGCGGCGGCCGGTGCGGTCCTCGCCTTAGGGCCGCGGCTGACGGTCGGGAGCGCCTCCTCGGGCGTCCCTCTTCCCTACGCATTGGTCGAGGCGCTGCCGTTGGTCTCCTCGATGCGGGTGCCGGCGCGCTTGATGTCGACTGCTGCCGCCGGCATCGCGGCGCTGGCGGCGCTCGGTTTCGCCGCGGTCGCGCCCGCGGGTCGGCGCGGCTGGGCATTGGCCCTTGCCGTCGCAGCGCTGCACGCCGCGGAGATGCTGCCGGGCTGGCGGGAGCGTCCATTGCCCGTCGACGGCGGGCCTGCCTATAGAGCGATGGCGGAGGACCCGGCTCCGGGTTCCCTGCTGGAGCTTCCCGTCGGGATCGGCCCTGAGGGGGACCTCAGCGTCAACGCGCAGGCGCCGATGCTGCGTCAGACGGCGCATCATCGTCCTCTGGCGCTAGGAAGGCCGCCGCGTCACGACGTCGCCGCGCTGCGGGCGGCATTATCGACGAACCTTCTTTACGAGCTGACCCATCCCGTGTTGATCGGGCCTCTCTATGCCGATCCCGCCCTGGCCGGCCGTTTGGCGAACCTTAAGAGCGGAGGCCCGGCCGCGCTGGCTTCCGCCGGCGTGCGTTTCGCGGCGCTGCACCGGGACGATCCCGTCTTTCCTCCCGCGATGACGAGAGACACCGAGCGTCTGCTCATGGACACGCTGGGGGAGCCGTGGCGCGACGAGGGAACCGTAGCCGTTTGGCGGCTGCCGTGAAGCGCGCGCTCTGCGCCGCCGTGCTCCTGGCCGTGGCCGCGGCGGCGGCCCCGGCGTCGCGCGGTCGAAGGGCTCTGGCCCGCGGCCGCGAGGCGGCCGCGCGCGGAGGCGGCGAGGAGGCACTGGCGCTCTTCTTGGCGGCCTCGGCCTTGAGGCCGAGGGACGCCGAAGCCCACGCGATGACCGGCGCCATGCTGCTCCGCCTCGGGCGCGAGCGCGAGGCCGAAGCCCGCCTCAGGACGGCGCTGGCGCTGGCGCCCGACTACACGGGCGCGCGGGTCAATCTCGGCCGCGCGCTGCTGCGCGCGGGAAGGCGGGAAGACGCGGCCCAGGAGTTCTTCACCGCCCTTCAGTTCGACCATCGCCACGCGGGCGCGGCGGACGGGCTGGCCAAGGCGTCGGCGCGTTGAGCTCGTAGAGGTAAAGGCGGCCTCCCGCGGCGGAGAGCGGGGTCGGATAGGCCGCCTCGCCCGCTCGCGAGACCTGGGCCGATTCAAGTCCGGGAGCGAAGCTGAGAAAGGCGCGGCGGGGCGTGACGGAGAGCCAGCTCTCCGGGGCTATCTCGGCGGCCGGCTTGGTGGCCCGCAGTTCCTCCATCGCCGGTTCATAGCACCAATAGGCGTTCCATTCGTAGCCGCCGTTGACCGCGCAGGCCCCGACGTCGGAACGGGCCGCGCCTTCCCCGGCGAGCCGCCAGCGCGCCCTGTTCCAGGCCAGGTGGTCGACTAGGCCGGCGGTCCAGAGGCCGCCGGCCAGCGCCGCGACGGCCCAGCCGCGGAGGCCGTTGAGCCGAAGTCCCGAGGCTCCCAAGGCCGCCGCGGCGGCCACGCCGGGAAGCGCGGGGAACAGATATCGGTCCAGGAAAACGTCGTTGAGCAAAGGGACGAGGAGCTGTCCCAGCGCCGCGCCAAGGGCGGTATCCCGGGCGGGGGAGGGGCCGCCGCGCGCCGCCGAGGCGGCGAGCAGGGCGGCGGCGGCGGCCGCCGCCGCCGTCAGGGCCCACCAAAGGAGGGGCCAGGCGAAGGGGCCGGCCGCCTTGGCCTCGAAGCCGGGGAGGGAGAGAGCCCCGAGCCCCGTCCTCGAGAGGATGTTGCCCAGCATCGGCAGCGGGCCGCGCCATGCCGCGGCGAGCACGCAGAGGAGCAGGGCGAGCATGCCCGCAGCGCGGGCGGCGGGCGCGCGGAGCAGTTCTCGAGAGGGCAGGGCGGCGGCCAGCGGCAGCGCGAACAGGCCGAGGGTCGGGACGCAGGCCAGCAGCCGGGAGAAGACCGCCGGAAGGGAGGCCGGGAGATCCATGAGGAACGGGACGACCCTGGCGCTCACGTGGAGGCCGCCGGGAGACGGGTCGGCGGACGCGGCGCTCCAAAGAGCGAAGCCGGCGGCGGCCAGGGAAAGCGGTCCCCATAGCGCCGCGAGCCGGCGGGCGTCCAGGCGTCCGGCCCGCCATAGGCACCAGGCCGCGCCTAACGGCAGGCCGACGGCGGATTGTCGGACGAGGAACGCGGCCGCCGCCCAGGCCCCGGCTGCGCTGAGGGCCGCGACGTCCGCCGAGGCGGCCCCCCGCGCCAGGGCGCGGAGCGCCAGGAGCGCCAGCGCCGCGTAAGGCATCTCCATCATGAGGCTGGGGACGGAGGCCACGGCCACGGGGCAGAGCGCCAGGCACACCCCCGCCAACGCGGCCGTCCGGCGGTCTCCGCCGGATTCCTCGACGAACGCGCACAGGTTCCATACGGCGACGGCCGCCCATAGCGACGAATAGAGGCCCCACGGCCAGCCGCCGGTGAGCGATTTCCAGAGCGCCGCCCCGGCGATATGGAGGACCTGCGTCGCCGGGCCGTAGCCCGCCAAGCGGAGGGTGCCCTCTGAAGCGAGCCGGTCCGCGGCGAGCCGGAACATCCAGTCGTCGTTGAGCGGCGGGGCGGGGTTCCAGACCGCGGCGGCCCCGGCCACCGCGGCCAGGGCGAGGAGGGGCGCTCCAGCCGGGTTCCGGATGACGCGCGCGATGGCCGCCGCGGGACCGCCCGCGGTCAATGGGTCACGACGGCGAAGGACAGTCCGTCGTAGCCTTTCGCGCCCACAGTCTGCACCACCGTGGCGCTCAGGCGCGGTTCCGCGGCGACGAGTGCGTTGTAGCGCCGCGCCCCTAGGACCCGCGGGTCGGCGTTTTTCGGGTCGGCTACCGCTCCGCCGCGCACGACGTTGTCGGCGATGATGAGGCTTCCCTTGCGCGTGAGCTTGAGCGCCCAGTCGAGATAGGCGGGATAGCGCTCCTTGTCGGCGTCGATGAAGACCAGGTCGAAAGGGGCGGCGAGGCGGGAGAGGGTCTCCAGCGCGGGCCCGACGAGCACCTCGGTCCGTGACGCCAGGCCGGCGCGCTCCAGGTTGGCCTTGGCCACGGCGGCGTGCCGGGGATCGACCTCGAGCGTGGTCAGCCGGCCGTCGGCGGAAAGCGCGCGACCCAGCCAGATGGCGCTGTAGCCCGCCAGAGTGCCGATCTCGAGGATGTTCCGCGCGCCGGAGAGCTTGGCCAGCAGATAGAGCAGTTTCCCCTGGGTAGCCGACACCTGGATCGCGGGCAGGCCGGCCGCGGACGCCGCTTTCAGCGCCCCATCGAGCGCGGGATCGGCCGGCGTGAACAGGCCCTCGAGATAATGATCGACTTCGGTCCAGATCTTCGGGTCGGTCGGTTTGGCCATCAACCCGCCAGCTTGGCCCAGGACCGGATGGCCTCGAACTGGGGCCCGGCGTCGAGGCCGGCCTCGCGGACGCAGGCGTCCCAGGTGCCCGAGCCTAGGTAGCCGTGGCGCTTGAGGGTGTGCAGCGAGGCTTCGATGCCGGCGTCCGAGCGCACCCAGCGCCGGAAGGTCGGTACCGTGAAGTCCGAGATGGCCATCGCGTGATGGGTCCGTGCCTCAGGGAGGATAGCGTCGCGCTCGGCCTTGGGCAGGAGGTCGAAGAGCTCGACGCTGGCCACGTAGAAGACGTTGGCCTCGACCTTCTCCTTGTCGAGCATGGCGACGACGTCCTTGGCGAAGACGCTGCCCGAGGCGCAGCCCTGGATGACGACGACGGCCTTCGACCGCGAGCGGCGCAGGGCGTAGACGCCCTTGGCCGCGGCGGAGGGCGGCGGCAGGCGCAGGGCCTTGCGGTCGACGACGGGCAGGGCCGGCCGGGTGACGAAGGGCGCGAGCAGGGCCGGCCGGGCGTTGATGCCCGCCACAAACAGCGGCCAGAGCTCCAGGGGGTCCCAGGGCGTCAGGGTGATGGCGGTCCCTGCCGCGAAGTTCTCCTGGAGCAGTTGGAGCGACTGCGGGTCGGCATGGGTCGGGCCGTCCTCGCCGGTCATCGGGCCGGCGTGGGCGTTGAGCATGACGAAGGTGCGGTAGGGCAGGCCGTCGACGTGGGCGCGGGCGTGCTGGCCGATGCAGTGCAGGCGCGCCGGTACGTGCTCGAGCGCGGCGATGAAGGCCGAGTACGAGCTTGCCACGCCGATGGAGGTCCCCAACGAGGAGTAGCCCGCCATCACGCAGCCCATGCCGTCCTCGCAGATGCCTCCCACGTGGAGCAGGCGCGACTGGGGGTTGAGCGCGGCATGGAAGTGTCCGGAGGGGAACCCCTTGGCGAGGGTGGCCAGACTGGTGGACTCGGCCAAGTCGGCGGCCGCGCCCATGAAGGCGCCCTTGGTCAGCCCGTTTAGATGAGCGAGCACGTCGCCCAGCGCGGCGCGCGTCGACATCGGCTTGCCGGGCTCGACGGCAAGCTTGGCGGGCGCCTTCTCGGGGTCGAGCTTGGCCGAGTAGAGCGCGCCCAGGTCCGAGGCGCCGGCGCGCGGGAGCCGGGCCAGCCCGCGCAGGCGCTCCTGTGAGGCGCGCAGGCGCGCCGCGGCCCAGCGCGCCAGCTCGGGCTTCTGCTCGAGCGCCGTGCGCATCGCCGTCAGGACTCCCCAGTACGCCGCCTCGACCGCCACGGGGTCCTTGACGTCCGGGCATACGCGCGGCAGTTGGACGAAATGGTCTTCGAAGGGCTTCACGGCGTCGAAGTAGGGCTGAGAGCACATCCCGTGGCCGCCGCCGTGGGACTTCTTGCCCTCCACGCCGTAGCGCCAGCCCTTGACCGTCTTGTAGACGACGGCGGTGGGCACGCCGGTGGACATGCTCATCGCCTTGCGGATGCCCTCCTGCACGTGGCCGGCGTCGTGGCCGTTGGCGACGAACACCACGTTGAAGTCGTGCAGGCGCAAAAGCTCGAGCGGATTCCACTGGACGTAGTCGCCGGGCTTTCCGTCCTCGGGGCAGACGCGGTCGGAGTCGATCGAGGCCTGGTTCCAGTCGACGTGCAGGATCAGGCGGTCGAGCCCGGCGGTGGAGGCGCAGGAGAGCGCCTCGGAGACGCGGCCCGGCGTCAGGCCGCCCTCGCCCTCGATGAGATGCAGGAAGGGCGTCGACGTGCCGAAGTGGTCCGCCAGCGCTATGGCGTAGCCCACGCCGCCGCCCAGGCCCACGCCCGAGGCGCCGGTGGCAAACGGCACAAACGGAGTCGAGGGCGCGGGGTGGCCGTCGAGCGGCTTGGATCTGAAAGCCTTAAACAGCGGCGTCGGCTGGGTGGGGTTGCGGCGGAAGCCCAGCAGGTCCTCGAGGCGCAGGCGCTTGGCCACGTCGGAAGGAAGGAGCGACGGATCGCCGATGCGCGCCAGCTCGTCGCGCAGCGCCCACATGGCGTAGAGTCCGGTGGCCTTGTGGCCGGCCGCGAAGACGATGGCGTCGGCGTGGCGCGCCGAGGGGTCGGAGAGGTCGTAGGCCATCGTGTCGAAGAGCAGGGTGGCCAAGGTCTTGCCGCAGGAGATGCTGCCGCCGGGATGGCCCGAGGTGGTGAAGTTGTAGGTCGTCGCGCAGAGCGAGCGGTAGACCGAGTCGAGGGCCTCGAACATCGCGGCGTCGACGGCCGGCTCGACGGAGGCGCGGTGAAAGGCGCCGCGGCGCGGGCGGAGGTGGAAGCGGAAGGGGGCGGCGTCGGCGGGTTTGGTGGTCTCGGTCATGGGGGGGTGACCGGATTGTATCGCAATGACTGTCCATGTGGACAGTCAGGCGAGGGCTTTTGCGAGGGCGGCGTGGAACTCGCGGGCGTCTGAGAAACGCTCGGCGGGGTCGGGATTCAAAGCGCGCGCCATGAAGCCGTCGAGCTTGGCTGGTAGTCCTTTGCGTGCCTTGGAAGGCTGGACGAAGTCGCCCTTCCCTTTCGCCCGCGCCAAGGCGCCGGGCGTCCCATGGAAGGGAGGCTTTCCGACGAGAGCGTAGTAGAGAGTGGCGCCCAGCGAATATAGATCCCCCGCCGTGTTGGCCTCCCCATCCTCGGCCTCGGGCGCCATGAACGGAGGGCTGCCCCAGACCGTGGTCGACGAGGCCGCGTCGCGCGGCGGGCGGGCCAGCCCGAAGTCCATGAGCTTGGCCCCCTTGGGACCGACCATGACGTTCTCGGGTTTGAGGTCACGGTGGATGAGCCCCTCGGCGTGGGCATGCCCGAGGCCGGCGCAGAGCTCGCCGGCCAGCGCCAGCGCGCGCTCGGGGGCCAGCGCGCCTTCCTTGGCCACCGCGTCGCGGAGCGTCAGGCCTTCGGCGTACTCGAAGACCAGGCAGAGCTCGCCGCCCTCCTCGAGCACGGAATAGATGCGCACGATGTTGGGGTGCTCGAGCGCGGCCACGGCGCGCGCCTCGCCTAAAAAGCGCGCGCGCTCCTTGGCGTCGTCGCGGATCTCGCCGCGCAGGCGCTTGAGGGCGACCTTGCGCCGCAGGCCGGCGTCCCAGCCCTCGTAGACCACGCCCATCCCGCCCGAAGCGATGAGCCGCTTGACCTCTAGAGCGCCGAGCCTGGGCAGCTCCTCGTGCTTGCCCCGAGCTGCCGGCGCTCCGCCGCGCACCCGCCCGGTGACGCGCTCGCGCCAGGACGGCGAGAAGACATGGAGCAGGCCCAACGCCAGCAGGAGGCCGCCGGAGACGGTGGAGGCCAGCATGACCAGAAAGCGGCGGTTCGAGCGCCGCGGCGCCGCCGGCGCCGCGGCCTCGGGGCCCCCGGTGAAGAGCAGCTCGGTGTCGGCCTCGCGCGGCAGGCGCACCGCGCGGCCGCGCAGCTCGCCGAAGCGGCCGTCGCGCGCGGCGGCCTGGGACAGGGCGTCGATCATCTCGTCGCGGCGGCCGAGGCCCCCCAGGGCGCGCGCCTCGGCGACCAGCCCGAAGGCGTTGCCGGGCGAGAGCTCGAGGATGCGCCGCGCGTCGCCCAGCGCGTCCGAGAACTTGCGGCTGCCGGAGCGCGCCCAGGAACGGGTGTTGAGGGTCGGCACGCTGTCGGGGGCCAAGGCCAGCGCGCTGTCGGCTGCGGCCTCGGCCTCCTCGTGACGCCCGTTCTTCTCGTATGCGGTGGCGAGCAGGTTCTGCGCCTCGGCGTCCTTAGGGTCGGCCGCGGCCGCCGCCAGGGCGGCCTTGAGGGCGCCGGCGGGGTCTCCCAGGCTCAGGCGTCGGCGCGCGTCGGCGGCCAGCGCGGGGGAGGTCGGCGCGGCGCCGGGCGGAGGGGCAGGAGACGCCGCGGCGGCTGCGGCCGGGGTCGTTGCTCCTAAGGTCGAGCGCGCCTCCCCGCTGGCCGCGTCGACCCGGGCGGTCGACCTGCGGCCGTCGGTGAGCTTGATGAACGCGAAGGCCCGCTTGTCCTCCGGGTCGAGCGCGTAGGCCTGCTTCGCGTCGAGAACGGCGAACTCGTGGTCGCCCAGAGCGTCGGCCGCCAAGGCACGTCCGTAATAGACGTCGGGCGTGCGGGCACCGGCGTCGAGCGCCTGGGTATAGGCCGCCAACGCGGGGCCGTAGGCGCCCGCGTCATAGGCGTCGCTGCCGATGCGGTCGTAGGCGTCGGGGTCGTTGCGGTAGCGGGCGGCGTAGCCTTCCAGCAGTGCGCGCAGGCGGGGGTCGCGGGAGGCCTGGCGCATGAGCCTGTTGAAGAAGGCGACGTAGGCGTCGGCGTAGCGCGGGTCGCCGTAGCGGACCGGGTCGCGCGGGGTGTCGTCGGTCCTCGGCGGGTCGCGGCGGCGGCGCGAGCGTGGATGACGGCGGAAATCCCCTTCTCCCTCGGGTTCCGCCGGAGCCGGCGCCGCCGCCGGGGCGGGGACTTGGACGGGGCTTGCGGGCTGGTCCTCGGGCGATCCGGGCTGGTAATCCGGGTTCCAGGAGCGCAGGTCTTCGGAGCGCGCGGAGGGGGCGCCGAGGAGCAGGAGGAAGGCCAATGCCAGGCTAGCCCGGGGAGGGGCCATCGCCACAGGATAGCCGGCATCGCGACACCGCGCCAGGGACCCAGGCAGGCCTAGGCCGCATGCCGGGGACTCGTCGGCCCGGACGGCCCAACTTCCACGCGCGCGATTCCTATACCTTATTAACGTGAGAACCCTCCTAGCCCTGCTGTTGTGCGTCTCCCCTGCCGCGGCCACTTTCCGCGTGACCCCCGTGGCTCCCGTGACACCAGCCGTCGGCGTAGCGCCGATGGGCGTGGCCGGCGCGGGACTGAGCTCCCCGCGCCTGGGCGGCATCCTGCCTTCGGGCCTGGCCGCGCCGAGCCTTAGTCCCACCCTGACGCCGTCCTTGGCCCTGCCGACTCCTTCGGCGCCCATGGCCGTGGCGCCTGTGGCCGCCGCCGCGGCGGTCGCCCCCACCGCCATGCCTTCCGTGGCGGCTGGCCGCTCCGCGGTCGGCGCCTCCGTTGCCGAGGCTGTCGCCGCTCCCGCCGACCCTAAGACCCTCGTCGGCGCGCTGAGCGAGCGCGCCGCAGGCATCGCGAAGGCCGCCGCCCCCGGCGCGGCGCCGCAGGCCGTCTTCGGCGCGCTCCAGGCCATGTTCTCCGGCCCGTCGGCCGCCGTAAACGGCGTCTCCGACCCGCGGCGCGGCCGCGGCTCCGACCGAGGCGGCCGCTCCAAAGGGACCCCGCGAGGCTTCCTCAAGAACGCCGACGGGGTCTGGGTCGGCGGGCGCTCGGCCGAGTACGCGCTTTGGATCAACGCCATGCACGGCGAGCTCTCCCGCGGCATAGACCTCGACGACGTCATGAACGTCATGGACGACGCCTACGACGAGGGCCGCGTCAAGCTGGCCAGCGTCGAGAAAGCGGCGCAGACGCGCCAGCTCGACGAGTCGAGCGTCCACATCGAGGGAACGCGCAACTGGGTCGACGGCATCCTGACCGACTCCGACGGCAGCCGCATCGCCGTGCACACGCACCGCGTCTATTTCCACCCCGCGCCCGGCAACCCCGCCTCCGAGATCTCCGAGGGCATCCGCCGGGTCGGCAAGTACCTCGACAAGGCCAAGGAGGACTTCGGCCCCCGCGGCGGCGCCGAGCGCGAGCTCAAGACCAAGTTCGCCCACGTCGAGCTCAACTTCGACACGCGCGGCTACGCGGAGATAGCCGACTACATCCGCGGCCGCGAGGCCGAGTTCCGCAAGGCCTATGGGGACCGCTTCGTCTTCAACACCATCACCGAGCCCCGGCTGCCGTCGGCCCAGCTCCGCGCCGAGTACAACCGGCTCGTCGAGAAGTACTGGAGCCAGCCCGAGGGCGTGGCGGCCGTCATCGACGGCGTTACCTACAGCCGCCAGGTCGGCGTCGGCCACGAGCTCAACTCCCACAAGAAGCGCATCAAGATGGGCCTCAAGATCACCCAGGCCGGCCGCGACTTCTTCGGCGACAAGACCCTGCCCGACGGGCGCGTGGTCCAGGAGTACAAGACCGAGTTCGACGCCGTCACCGAGCCCCAGGCCGACGCCAAGAAGCCGCTCAGCCAGCGCGACGTCGTCCTCTGGGAAGACAAGTCGGTGCGGGTCTGGATGCCGCTCGACAAGGTGATGGAGGAGACCTTCCTTTATAAGCTCCGGGTCTACCGCGACAACCGGGATCTCATCGAGAAGAGCTTGGGCGGAGCTCCGCTGAAGGTGGCCTTCTCGGTGGACGTGGGCGGGAGCGACCGCCGGGCCGCCAAGATGGGGCTCCTGGTCTGGCAAGACCTCCGCCAAAAGGAACTCATGGAGCATCTCAAGGCTTCCGAGGCCCGGCTCAGCGCCGAGTACGGCTTCCCCGTCTCTTTCATCTTCGTCAACAGCCACCCCGGCGAGGATCCCGACCTCTTCAACCGCCGGGAGACCAGCCCGGACGACTGGGGCGCCATCCTGCAGGGCGCCCGCTCGCGCTGGAACGACCTCCGTCAGTCCCGCCGCCGGTAGGGTTTGATAGAATAGTCGTCGGTGCCCCCAGCCAAGCTCAATCCGGAGCAGAATGAAGCCGCCGTCTATCGGGGCGGCCCCCTGCTCATCCTCGCCGGCGCCGGCACGGGCAAGACCCGCGTCATCGTCCATCGCGTGGCGTCCCTCATCGGGGAAGGCGTCGAGGCGGGGCGCATCCTGGCCGTCACGTTCACCAACAAGGCCGCCACGGAGATGCGCCACCGGGTCGACGCCCTGGTCCCGGGCGCCGGGGCGCGCGTCTGGGTCCACACCTACCACGCCTTCGCGGCCAAGCTCCTGCGCCGCCACGCCGTCGCCCTCGGCCTGCCGCCGCGCTTCACCGTCTTCGACGCCTCGGACTCCAAGCGCGTGGTCTCCGAGGCGCTGGCCGAGTGCGGGATGGCCGACGAGCGTCCCAAGGCCGGGCTCTACGTCTCGGTCATCTCGCGGGCCAAGGACGACTTGCTCGACTGGCAGTCCTACGGCATCCACGCCATGGCGCAGGGCGACGCCTTCCGCTCGAACGTGGCCAAGGTCTACGAGCGCTACCAGAAGAAGATCTCCGCGGCCGGCGGCCTGGACTTCGGCGACCTCCTGCTCAAGGTCTGCGAGGCCATGAAGCACGACGAGGGCCTGCGCAACCATTATCAGAAGGCCTTCGACCATGTCTTGGTCGACGAGTACCAGGACACCAACCACGCCCAGTACGTCCTGACCAAGACCCTCTCGGCCAAGCACCGCAACCTCTGCGTGGTCGGCGACGCCGACCAGTCGATCTACGCCTTCCGCGGCGCGAACATCCGCAACATCCTCGAGTTCGAGGCCGACTTCAAGGATGCCAAGGTGGTCAAGCTCGAGCAGAACTACCGCTCGACCCCGCAGATCCTGGCCGCCGCCGGAGCCGTCATCGCCAACAACCGCCGCCGCCACGACAAGGCGCTGTGGACCGAGAACGCCGAGGGCGTCGCCGTGGTCGTCGAGGAGGCTCCCGACGAGCGGGCCGAGGCCCGGTGGGTGGTGCGCCGGGTCGTCGAGCTGGCCGAACAGGGCGTCTCCTTCAAGGACATGGCGGTCTTCTACCGCACCAACGCCCAGAGCCGCCAGTTCGAAGAGGCCTTCACCCTGGCCTCGATCCCGCACCGGGTGGTCGGGTCGGTGCGCTTCTACGAGAGAAAAGAGGTCAAGGACGCGCTGAGCTACGCGCGCGCCGCGCTCAACCCGGCCGACTCGGTCTCGCTGGAGCGCATCCTCAACGTCCCCGCCCGCGGCGTGGGCAAGACCGCCGAGGAAGTCCTCAAGAACTACGCTTTGGAGCACGAACTGACCCTGCGCCAGGCGGTGGCCAAGCAGGGGCAGATCGCAGGCCTGGGGCCGGCGGCGCGCCGCGGGCTGGCCGAGCTCGACCACGTCTTGACCCTCCTCGAGCGCGACCTCGGTACCCTGCCGCCGCACGAAGGGATGAACGCCGTCCTCCAGCGCACCGGCTACTGGTCCTGGCTCGAGGGCCAGGTCGACACGGACCCCGAGGCGGCCAGCCGGCTCGGCAACCTTCAGGAGCTCATGAACGCGCTGGCCGAATTCGGCACGCGCGGCACCCCCGAGGTCCCCGCGCGCCTGGAGACCTTCCTCGAGGAGGTGGCCCTCCAAGGCGGCGCGGACGGCTACGACGCCTCGGCCCCCTCGGTGACCCTCATGACGGTCCACCTGGCCAAGGGCCTCGAGTTCCCCGCCGTCTTCGTCACCGGCCTCGAGGAGGGCCTGTTCCCGATCAACGCGGGCAACTTCTCGCCCGAGAACCTCGAAGAAGAGCGCCGGCTCTGCTACGTGGCGATGACGCGCGCCAAGGAGCGCCTCTACCTCGGCCACGCGGCCAACCGCCGGCTCTTCGGGCGGAACACGCCGAACCTGCCCTCGCGCTTCATCCTGGAGGCCAAGCTGGTCTCCGGGCCGCGCCCCTTCGACCCGTTCGCCGCCGACGAGGGCCGCCAGGTCGCTCCCGAGCGGCCGGCCTCCCAGCCTTTCGCGCCGAACGCACCCGTGCCGCTGACCCGGGTCAAGAACGGGATGCGCGTGCGCCATCCCGAGTTCGGCGCCGGCCGCGTCGTCGAGACGTCGGGCGCCGGCGAGAGCATGCGGGTGACCGTCCAGTTCGACAAGGGGCCGGCGCGCAAGCTGCTCGTGCGCTACGCGCCGCTGTTGCCCGCATGAGCCTCGGCGCCGAGGCGGTGCGCAAGGTCGCGCGCTTGGCGCGCCTCAAGCTCTCGGACGCCGAGCTGACCCGCTTCGCGGGCCAGATGGACCGGGTCCTCGAGCACATGGCCGACCTCGCCGCGCTCGACACCGAGAAAGTCCAGCCCACCGCGCACGCCCTGGGCCTGACCAACGTCCTGCGCCCCGACGTCCCGGCCCCGGAGACGGACCGCGAGCGCATTCTCGCCAACGCCCCGGAGCGCGAAGGCCCCTACGTGAAGGTGCCGAAGGTGATCGAGTGAGGTTGGCGCTGGCGCTCTTGCTCGCCGCGGCGGCCCCGGCGCGCGCCCAGAAGGGCGTCTCCGCCGCGCACAACGACCTGCGCCGCGGCCTCGACGCCTACATGTCGGCGCGCTTCGACGACGCCGTCGAGGCGCTGACCGAGGCGCTCGAAAAGTCGCCCGGTTGGAAGACCGCCTCCGGCCTGCGCTCGATCTGCCTCTGGACGACCGGCGACGTGGCGGGCGCCCGGCGCGACGCGGCGCTTGCGGTCTCCCTGACCCCAAAGGACGCCGAGTCCTTCGCGGCGCGCGGCTTCGCGCGCTTCGTGCGCCGCGAACTCGAGCCGGCCGCCCAGGACTTCATGGCCGCGGCCCGGCGCGAGAATCGCCTGTCCCTGGCCTACTTCGGCATGGGCAGCGTGCGATCCTCGCAGGAGCGCCTCAAGGACGCTCTGACCAACCTCAACATCGCCGCGCGCCTGAAGCCCGACGCCGCGGCGATCTATATCGTCCGCGGCACGGTGCTCGAGAAGATGAAGAACCACCGCAAGGCCGTCGACGACTACTCGAAGGCCATCAAGCTGGCCCCCGAGTTCCGCTGGGCGTTCTATTACCGCGGCCGAGCCTACCGGGACCTCAAGGAGTGGCGCAAGGCCATCCCCGACCTGACCAACTTCCTCGAGTTTCACCCCGACTTCGAGCAGGCGCTCTATTTCCGCTCCAACGCCCTCTACGGCGCCGGCGACGTCAAGGGCGCGCTCAAGGACCTCGAGCGTGTCATCCAGCTCAACCCCAAGAACGCGCTGGCCCTGGCCAACCGCGGCGTGGCCCGGGCCGAGCTCGGCGACAAGGGCTCGGCCCTCTCGGATCTTAAGCGCGCCAAAGTGCTGGCCCCTGAGAAGGCGGCCCAGATCGACTCCCAGATCGCCCGCATCGCCTCGAGCGAGCCCGGCCAGGCCGTGGACTCCGACGTCGAGATCACCGGGACCCCCGGCAAGGGCCTCTCGGGGAGGACCGCCGGGGAGCTGGCCGACGACGCCGGCATCGCCGCCCAGCCCGACCTCCCCGCGCCTCCGCCTCTGCCCGAGGACGAGCCGGACCCGGCGGGCACGTCCATGCTGCGGACGCGGGGCGGTAAGCCCTCCTCGCGCGACGCCATGCCGGTCGTCGGCACGGTCTCCAACGCCGGTGAGAAGTCGGACGAGCCCGACGCGCCGCCGGACGAGGCCGCCCCCACGGACTCGGAGGCGGCACTTCCTCGCGGTAGCGCTCGGTCGCCCGCCCAGGCGTCCCGGCGGACGGCCAAGCCGCGCCCCGACATCCTGCCCGGCGAGGGCGACAGCCCGTCAGGTCCGGGTGAGTTCATGTTCCTCAAATGAGCGCGCTGACCGAGCTCTCCGCCCGCGCGCTGGCCGACGGCGTCCGTAAGGGCGAGTTCACCGCCCGGGCCGTAGCCGACGCCCACCTCGCCCGCGTCGCCGCGGTCGACCCCAAGGTGCAGGCCTTCCTCAAGGTGCTGGGCGCGGAGGCGATGGCCGCGGCGGAAGCCGTCGACGCCAAGCGCGCCGCGGGCAAGCCGCTAGGGAGCCTGGCCGGCGTCCCGGTGGCGCTCAAGGACAACATCTGCCTGACCGGCGCCCAGACGAGCTGCGCTTCGCGCATCCTCGAGGGCTACGCCGCGCCTTACGACGCCACGGTGACCGAGCGGCTCAAGGCCGCCGACGCCGTCATCCTCGGCAAGACCAACATGGACGAGTTCGCGATGGGCTCCTCTACCGAGAACTCGGCCTACTTCCCGACCCGCAACCCCTGGGACCTGGAGCGCGTCCCCGGCGGCTCCTCGGGCGGCTCGGCGGCGGCCGTGGCGGCCGGCATGGCCCCCTTGGCCCTGGGCTCGGACACCGGCGGCTCGATCCGCCAGCCCGGCGCGCTCTGCGGTATCGTCGGCCTCAAGCCTACTTACGGCGCGGTCTCGCGCTATGGCCTCGTGGCCTTCGCCTCCTCGCTCGACCAGATCGGACCGCTGGCCCGGTCGGCCGACGACGCGGCGCTGGCGCTCTCGGTCATCGGCGGCCACGACCCCAAGGACTCGACCTCGCTGCCCGGCCCGGCGCGCGACTACCTGGCCGAGAGCGCGGGGGACTTGAAGGGCCTGCGCCTGGGCCTGCCGCGCGAATACCTGGAATCCGGCCTCGAGCCCGACATGCGCCGCGCCCTCGACGCCTCGCTCGACGCCCTCAAGGCCCGGGGCGCCGTGGTCCGCGATGTGGGGATGCCCCACACGCGCTACGCGCTGAGCGTCTACTACATCATCGCGCCGTCGGAGGCCTCCTCGAACCTCTCGCGCTTCGACGGGGTGCGCTTCGGGCCGCGCAAGACCGGGCCCGGCGGCAGCCTGCTCGAGCTCTACGAGGAGAGCCGCGGGGCGGGCTTCGGTCCCGAGGTGAAGCGCCGCATCATGCTCGGCGCCTACGCGCTGTCCTCCGGCTACTACGACGCCTACTACTTGAAGGCCCAGAAGGTCCGCACCCTCATCAAGGCTGACTTCGACGCCGCGTTCGGCGAGGTCGACCTGCTCGTCACGCCGACCACCCCCGGCCCCGCCTTCCGCTTCGGCGAGAAGACCGACGATCCTCTCCAGATGTACCTCTCCGACGTCTTCACCCTGCCCTGCAATCTGGCCGGGGTGGGCGGCGTCTCGGTGCCGGCCGGGCTCTCCGCCTCGGGCCTGCCGCTGGGCGTCCAGTTCATGGCCCGGTCCGGCGAGGACCACCTGCTCGTGCGCGCCGCGCGCGCGGTCGAGGAAGCGGGGCTCTTCAAGGGCGCGCCCGCGCTATGAAGCACGAATACTCCGCCGGCGGGGTGACCACCAAGGGCGGCAAGGTCCTCGTCATCCGGATGAAGAAACTCTCCGGCGAGCTGGTCTGGACCTTCCCCAAGGGGCACCTCGACCCGGGCGAGACGCCGCGCGCCGCGGCCCTGCGCGAGGTCCGCGAGGAGACCGGCCTCGAGTGCCGGGTGAAGGCTCCCCTGGCCCTGGCGCGCTACTCCTTCACGCGCAAGGGACGGCCGGTCAAGAAGCGCGTGCGCTGGTATTGGATGGAGCCCGTCCGCAAGGTCGGCCGTCCCGACGAAGACGAGATCTTCGGCCTGCGCTGGCTGGGCTACGGCGGGGCCAAGAAGCTCCTCGAGTACCCGGCCGACTTGCGCCTCATCGAGAAGATGCGCGCGCTGGGGGCCCTGTCGTGAGCTGGGAGACCGTCATCGGCCTCGAGGTGCACTGCCAGCTCGGCACGCGCACCAAGCTGTTCTGCGGCTGTCCCACGGGCTCCTTCGGCCAGCCCGCCAACCGCTTCATCTGCCCGGTCTGCACCGGCCAGCCGGGCGTGCTGCCGGTCCTCAACCGGGCCGCCGTCGAGCTGGCCTTCCAGGCCGCGATGGCTCTCGAGTGCCGCCTGGCCGAGCGCTCGGTGTTCGCGCGCAAGAACTACTTCTACCCCGACCTGCCCAAGGGCTATCAGGTCTCGCAGTACGAGCTGCCGTTCTCGCGCGACGGGAAGCTCGCCATCGCGGACAAGACCGTGCGCATCCATCGCATCCACATGGAGGAGGACGCGGGGAAGCTCCTGCACGCCATCGGCTCCGAGGAGCTGCCCTACTCGCTCGTCGACTTCAACCGCGCGGGGGTCCCGCTCATCGAGATCGTCTCCGAGGCCGACATGCGGACGGCCGAGGAGGCCTTCGACTACCTGACCAACCTCAAGGCCGTGCTCCAGTTCGGCGGGATCTCCCACTGCGACATGGAGAAGGGCGAACTGCGCTGCGACGCCAACGTCTCGATCCGCCGCCCGGACGCCGCCTTCGGGACGCGCGTCGAGATCAAGAACCTCAACTCCTTTCGCGCCGTCCGCGACGCCATCGTCCACGAGGCCGCCCGCCAGGCCGGCGTCCTCGAGGGAGGGGGGACGGTCGTCCAGGAGACCCGGCTCTGGGACGTAGCCGCCAACCGGACCGAGCCGATGCGCTCGAAGGAAGAAGCGCACGACTACCGCTATTTCCCCGAGCCCGACCTCGTGCCGTTGGTCGCCGAGGAGGCATGGGTAGCCCGCCTGCGCGCCGGCCTCCCCGAGCTGCCGGCCGCGCGCAAGGCGCGCTTCATGGCGGAGTTCGGACTATCCGACTATGATTCTGGTGTGATGACCGCCGAGCGGCCGCTGGCCGACTATTTCGAGCGCGTGGTGTCTGTCGCCGGCCGCCCCGCGGCCAAGGCCGCGGCGAACTGGGTCCAGTCCGACTTCATGGCCCGGGTCAAGGCCGAGAAGGCCGACCTCGCCGCGGTCCCCGTCACCCCCGAGATGCTGGCCGAGGTCGTGACGATGGTGGTCTCCGGCAAGATCTCGGGCAAGGCCGGCAAGGAGGTCTTCGCGCGGGCCTGGGAGACCGGCAAGAAGCCCGCCGAGCTCGTCGCCGAGCTCGGCCTCACCCAGGTTTCCGACGAGGGCGAACTGCGCGCCTGGGTCGACGCGGCCCTGGATGGCAACCCCAAGGCGGCCGCCGACGTGCGCGCCGGCAAGGAGGCCGCCATCGGCTCCCTGGTCGGCGCCGTCATGAAGCTCTCCCGCGGCAAGGCCAACCCGGCCCTGGTCAACAGACTGATTAAGGAGAAGCTAGCCTCATGAGAAGCCTCTTAGCCCTCGCCGTCCTCCTCGCCTCCCGTCCCGCCGCCGCCTACGACTTCATCGAGTTTCGCGAGCCCCTGACCCTCGAGTTCATCCAAGGCGGGGCCGCTCTGACCGGCGCCGACGACCGTCTCTATTGGCTCGACGACCGCAAGGGAGCGCTCCAGGTCCTCGCCGCCGACGGCCGTCCTCTGACGACGATCGGGCAGGGCGAGCTCTCCAACCCCCAGGGCTTGGCGCTCGGGCCCGCCGGCGAGGTCTACGTGGCCGACACCGGCAACTCGCGCGTGGCGGTCTTCGCGCAGGACGGAAAGCTCCTGCGCGTCATCGGCGAGAAGGGCTCCGACCCAGGGCGCCTCTCCAAGCCCCGCTCGGTGGCGGTAGGCCTCGACGGCCGGGTCTGGGTCTCCGACACCGGAAACGACCGCGTCCAGGCCTTCACCTCGGAGGGCGTGTTCCTGTTCGGCTTCGGCGCCTCCGGCAAGGAGAACGGCCAGTTCAAGAAGCCGGGCCGCATCGCGGTCGACGCGATGGACAACGTCTACGTGCTCGACGAGGGCAACGAGCGCGTCCAGAAGTTCGACGCGCGCACCAAGCACGTCAAGAACTTCCAGCTCCACGGCTCCGATTTCGCGCTCGATGAGTACGGCTTCCTCTATATGATCGATCCGGGCCGCGGCAAGGTCAAGGAGGTCGGTCCGGACGGCATCGTCCTGGGCGGCTTCGGCACCGAGGGCAAGGCGAAGGGCCAGTTCCGCAAGGCGGGCGGGATCGGGGTCGACGATCGGGGCGTGCTGCTCATCGCCGACGTCGGCAACAAGCGCCTGCAGCGCGTGGCGCTGCAGAACAAGCTCAAGACCGAGCGCGTGCGCATGAACGTCGAGACCAAGCTTCTGGTGGCCGGGCCGACGCGGGTCATCCCGGTCATCGCCGGCGCGCTGGCCTCCGCGGGCGGCGAGCTCTTCGCCTGGATCCCCAAGTCGCGTCAGGTCGCCGTGTTCAAAGGCGGCCAAGAGACGCGCCGCATCGGCGGGACCGAGTCCAAGGGCGAGTCTTCGATCCGCTCGGCGGCCGGCATCGTCGTCAGCCCGAAGTGGGGCCTGTTCGTGTCCGACGACTCGGGCGACAAGATCCTCTCCTTCGGCCTCGACGGCATGCACAAGTCCAACTTCGGGGCCGCCGAGGGCTTCTTCGCCTCCAAAAAGAAAGAAGGACGCGTGAAGGGCGCGGCCGGCATGGCGGTCAATGAGAAGGGTTCGGTGTACGTGGCCGAGACCGGCAACCGTCGGGTCAGCGTTTTCGGTCCCGACGGCTCGTTTCTGACCTCCTTCGGGCCCATGGTCGGCCCCTACGAGCTGCAGAAGCCGGTGGCCGTGGCCTGGGACGAGGCCGGCTTCATCTACGTGCTCGACGCCGGCCTCAAGAAGGTCCTCAAGTGCGAGCCCTCGGGCGGCTACCTCAAGTCCTGGGGCGAGGAGGGCGACGGGGTCGCCCAGTTCGACGAGCCGGTCTCCCTGGCTTACGACGGCCGCAGCTGGCTCTACGTCCTCGACCGCGGCCGCAAGCGCGTCGCGGTGTTCGATCGCGAAGGCCGCTGGGTCACCAACTTCTTCTCGGGCGGCCAGGGCGAGCGCAGCCTCGGCGAGCCCACGGACCTGGCCGTGTCGGGCTCGGAGCTCATGATCTCCGACCCCGGGCGCCAACGCGTCGCGGCGTTCGCCTTGAAGCCCCGCCTGGCCCCGCCGCCGGCCATCTCGACTAAGACCTTCGACGGCGAGATCGTGCTCGATTGGGAGCCCTCGGCCGACCCCTGGGCCTCCAAGTACCGCGTCCTGCGCGCCACCCAGCCCGGCGGCCCGTGGGCGGCGCTGGGCGTCTCCCCGAAGCCGACCTTCAAGGACGCGGCCGTCGAAGCCTATAAGTCCTACTGGTACAAGGCCGCCGTCGAGGCCGCCAACGGCGACGTAGGCCCGGCCTCGCGTTCGGTCGAGGTCTTCGTGCCCGGCTCGTTTAACGTGGCGCCGGTCGAGATCTCGACGGTGACGCTCGGCAACATCTTCGCCTCGAAGTACAAGTGGTATCAGTCGAACCCGGTCGGCAAGGTGGTCATCCAGAACAACCTCAACGTGGCGTTCGAGAAGGTCAAGATCTCTTTCCGCCTCAAGGACTTCATGGACTTCGCCACCGAGAAGACCGTCGAGCGGCTCGCGGCCAAGGAGAAGGCCGAGTTCCCGCTGGTGGCGACGCTAAACAACAAGATCCTCAATATCAGCGAGGACACGCCGATCCAGGCCGAGGTCACGCTGACCTACTTCGAGAAGGGCCAGAAGCGAGACGTCTCACTGGCCTTGCCGCTGCGCCTCTACTCCTACCGCGCGATCACGTGGGAGGACCCGCGGCGCATCGCCAACTTCGTGACCGTCAACGACCGGCCGGTGAAGAAGTTCGCCGCGGACGTGCTCCGCGACCCGCTCCCCGCGCCCAAAGGGACGGCGCTCCTGCCGGTCAACGTCATCAAGGCGATGCGCCTTTGGTCGGCGCTGGGTGCCGTGGGGATGCGTTTCCTCGCCAGCGCCAACAACCCGTACGAGAAGCTTTCCGAGGACCCGGCCTTCCCGGTCGACTACTCCCAGTTCCCGCGCGACACGTTCGAATACAAGTCCGGGGAATGCGACGACCTCTCGGTGCTGATGGTCTCCCTCTTGGAGAACGCCCCGGTCAAGAGCGTCCTGCTCGACTATCCGGGCCACATGGCGATGATGTTCGACACCGGCGCCCGGGACGCCTTCGAAGCCGGCTTGCCCGAGGAGTGGCTGGTGGCTTACCAGGGGACCATGTGGCTGCCCATCGAGATGACGATGGTCGGCCAGCCCTTCGAGGATGCGGTGCGAAAGGCCGCCTTCGCGTATAAGGAGATGTCCGCGGCCGGCAAGGCTTCCATCATAGACCAGAGCGAGGCCGCCAAGGTCTACGAGCCGCCGACGCTTCCAAACGAGGACCGCGCCGTCGTGCCGGACCCGGACGCGGGCGATCTGAAGCGCCGCTTCGACTCCGCGGCCCAAGAGCTCGTGGCCGCGCGCTACAAGAGCCAGTCCGCAATCCTCAAGGCCCAGCTCGACGCCGACGGCGAGACGTCCGCCCGCCTCAACCTCGTGGGTATGGTGGAGGCGCAGCACGGGCGCAAGGGCGACGCCGAGAAGGCCTTCAAGCGCGTGCTCGAGTTCGACCGCGGCCATGCCGGGGCCCTCAATAACCTGGGGGGCTTGGCCCTCCAAGCCGGGCGCTACGGCGAGGCGCTCGATTACATCAAGCGGGCGGCCGTCGCGGACCCCGAGGACGCCGGGATCGTCATGAACCTGGCGCGCGTTACGCTCAAGCTGGGCGACGAGATGCAGGCCTTGGCCCTGGCCGAAAAAGCCGTGGCGCTCGACAATACCTTCAAGGAGACCAAGAGCGATCTCTTCGCCAAGAAAGGGGCGGTAGAGCCGTGACGGAAGTCGCGTGGAGCGTCGCTTCCGCGGAGACTATACTATGCGCATGAAGACCCTGTTGTCGATATCTCTGGCCATGGCGGCGGCGCTGCCAGCCTGTGCGGCCGAGGCCCCCGGTCTCATGAGCTGGTTTAAGAATTGGAAGAACGTCTTGGAGCGCTCGGTCATCGAGGGCCGCAACAGGAAACTGCGGACCAGCACCGCCGTGGCCGCGGTCCGCGGCTCGGGCCAGGTCGTCGTGGACCCGTTCGAGCCGTATTGGAAGGGCGGCTGGACCGAGAAGCGCGACAAAGAGCGCGAGCTGGAGCGCGAGGAGTTGGCCGCGGACGTCGGGCTGATCCTCGATGGAAAGATCGCGGACGCCCGCGCGGCGCTCGACGCCTTCGGCAAGGCGCATCCCGAGAGCACCTTCAAAGAGGATGTGGCCGACGCCCGCGCCAAGCTCGACGAGATGGAAGGGAAGGTTCCCGCCGCCGCCGAGGCCCCGGCCGAGGCCAAGAAGGCGCCCGAGCCGGAGGCCGCGAATGCCGCTGCCGAGCCGCCCAAGGCCCTGGTCGAGCCCGCGAAAACAGCGGAACAGCCGGCTGTCGAGACCGTCAAGGCCGCCGAATAGCCGTCAGCGCTTGAGCGCCCGTCCGGCCGCCCAAGCCGTCAGCGACGCCGCCAACCCGTAGACGAAGGGCGCTTCGGCGCCGCCCGCCCACGACAGGGTCGCCGCGCCCACGCCGGCCGCGGAGCAGGCCAGGCCGGCGCGCGGGCCGACCTTGAGCGGCTCCCAATACGCCGCCGCCATGGGCACCAGGAGCCCAGGGATGAGGCAGGAGCCCACGGTGTACCACAGCGCCACCACCGACGGCAGGGCCAGCGCCATGGCCGCGCCTAGCGCGGCGGTGACGACGAGCGCCGCGCCGGTGCGGCGCTGGACGGTCTCCTCGTCGGCCGGGGGGCCGAAGCGCCCGGCGGCGTCGCGGCCCAGGCTGATGGCCGAGAGCAGGGTGGTCGAGGCGGCGGCGGCCAAGGTCGACGACGCCACGCCCGCGATGAAGAGGCCTTTGAACAGCGGGGGCAGGACGGCCTCGGCCAGGGCGGGGTAGGCCGCCAGCGGCTCGGCCAGGTCCGGCAGGCGCGCGCGGGCCAGGAGCCCGGCCGTGGTCGTCATCGCGTCGAAGACGAACCAGCAGGCCGCCGAGAGCGCGATGCCGGTCCGCGCGGTGCGCTCGTCCTTGGCGGCCAGCACGCGCTGGTGGAAGGCGGGGTCGACGAAGGTCCACAGGGCGATGAGCCACCAGCCGCCGATCGTCGCCGGGCTCTGGCCGCCGGTCCAGTCGAGATGGCCGGTGGGGAGGGCCGCCGCCATGCCCCCGAAGCCGCCCACGGCCCGGAACGCGAACGGCAGGACGACGAAGAAGCCCAGGTACATGACCGGGAACTCGAGGCGGTTGGCGCCCACGCCGGCGCGCAGGCCGCGCCGGCTGAGGAACACGGTCGAGGCGGCGGCGGTCAGGACGACGCAGACGGCCAGGCTCCAGCCGGTCGACCAGCGCGCCAGGGTGCCCAGCATCAGGAACTCGTCGGCCGGGCTGGCCAGCAGGAACACGAGCAAGGCCCCCAGCGCGGCCGTGGGACGGCCGTAGGCGGCCTCGAGGTGGTCGGGGATGGTGAGCCCCGCGCGGGCGCGCACGCGCGGGGCCAGCCAGAACGCGTAGACCAGCGCGAAGACGTAGTAGGGGACGCCCTGGACCAGCCAGTTCGAGAGGCCGTTGCGCCAGGCGTACTCGCCCACGCCCAGGGTGCCGCCGAAGAAACTCGGCACGAGGGTGGCGACGAAGGCGGGGAGGGAGAGCCCCCGGCCGGCGAGGACGTAGTCCGCCATGCCCCTGGAGCGCGCGGCGCGCAGGCCCAGCCAGACGGTGGCGGCCAGGTAGGCGGCCAGAAGGAAAAAATCGACGCCCGAAAGGGCCAGCCTTTCGGGCGTCGACATCTCTAAAGAGTCTCTCGGCTTACGGCGTGGAGTTGCTCACGGCCTGCGTCTGAGCCGGGTTGTTGCTGCTGTCGCTTTTGAAGTTGGTCAAGGTATCGCCCTCGCCGCCTTCTTCGGTCTCTTCCTTCTTCGCCTCGTCCGTCTCGGTCTCCGTGCCGCCCGTCGAGCCCTCGAGGCTCGTCTTCGCGGCGCCCTCGAGACCCTTATCGTCGGTCGAGGTGATCTGCTCGTTGGCGTTGACGGTGACGTTGTTGCCGCGGTTGTCGGCAAAGTCCACCCGGCCTTCGGTGAGCTTGAGAGTGGTGTCGCCGTCGGGGGAGACGTCGAGCTGGCCTTCGGTGCCGCGCACGGAGGCCACGGCGGTGGGGGTGCGCATCTTATAGCTGCGCCGCTGGGCGACTTTCTTGATCCAGAATTTGAGGGTGCCGACGTCGATCTTGACCTCGACCTTCTTGGGGGTGTGGGCCAGCACGGCGAAGACGGATTCGGACCGGAGCTCCATCTTGGAGCCGTCGAGGAACATGAGGACGGCCCGGCCGTCCTTACCCACCTTGATGGTGTCGTTGGTCTCGATCGGCGTCTGGCTGGCCGCGGGGGCGTAGTCGCCGCCGGAGGCGCGCTTAAGCGTGACCGTGCCCGCGACCTCTGTGAGGACGGCGCCGAGGGGGCCGCTCTCGGCGGGCTTCTCACCCCAGCCGAAGAGGGCGCGAGACGGCAGAGCCAGCGTCGAGACCAAGGCAAGCGCGAAGAGGGGACGGGCAAGTGTTTTCATTGCCTCAAGTGTAGCCCTTGGGGCCCTTCCTTTCAAGACCGTCCGGGATGAGACTTTTGTCTCTTAGGGAAGGACGACCCAGACCCGCCCGGAGTGGACCGTCACCTCGATGGGCGAACGCAGAGCGACGTTGGAGAGGCCGCGGCTGGAGCGCGTTAGGCGGGCTTTTTTTAGAGGGTACTTGAGGTTCTTGGTCGACACCACGGCCGTCGTACCGGCCGGGACGATGCTTATGTTCGCCCCTGCCGGGCAGGGAATGCGGTGCTTGCCCGGCCCGGCCACGTTGGCCCAGCCCGGGTCGACGACGCCGAGGTGGAGCTTCTTGGACCAGGACTCGAAGACGGCGAGGTTGACGAGTTGATGGTCGGGCCGCCCGCCCCAGAGGCCGGCGATCCAGACCTGGGAAGCGCCGGCGCCTTTGAGAAAGCGCAGGGATTTCTCGAAGTCGGAGAGCTCGGGGTCGTCGTCGAAGAGGTAGGTGGTGCCCTTCCAGCGCGGCAAGGGTTTGGGAAGGGAGTCGAAGTCGCCGACCACGACGCGGGGCTGAATGCCGAGCTTCACGGCGTGGCGGGCGCCGCCGTCGGCGCAGACGACGAGCCCGGCGGCGGCGGCGCGGCGCTTGACCAGCGCGGGGTCGGTCAGGGGGCCGTTGAGGAGCAGGAGGGCGGCGCTCATCGGGTCATGGTATCAAGGTTGCTTGGACGGGGCGGGCTTATTTTTTATGTGCACGCCTTGCTTGGGAGGGTCCTTCCTCGGTGGGTCCTGCCATGTACCGTAGTCGCTCGGCGCCATGCGTCTCGGCGCGGCCCCGACCTGGCCGATCATCCCGGCCTCCAGCGACTGCGCGCCGGCCGGGCCCCGGAGGTCGACACGGCCCTCATAGACCTTCACGATCATGCCTTTGCCGATCTCAACGTCGGCCTCCGCGCCGCGGATCGCCGCCACGGCCGATGGACCGGCTACGTCGATGCCCGACTTGCCGTGCAGGATGTGGATCCAGGCCTGACCGGAGTTGGCAGAGACGCCGGCCGGTCCTTTCCCGCCTCCGGAATCCACGATGAACTCCGAGTTCTCGTTGATGCGCAGCTCGGCGCCGCCGACCAAGGCGATCGTCGCCCGCTCCCCGGCCCCGGTCTTGATGACGTCGGATTCGCAGATGAACTGCTGGCGCTTGAGCTTCTTCGCCTTGCCGTCCGCCGAGGTGACGGTCGGTGCGCCTAGAAGGGATAAGAGCACGCCGGCCACGGGCTTCTGAGTCGTGGGGGCGGCCATCGAAGGCGCCGCCGCGAGGACGACAGCGAGCAGGAGGCTGTTCATCCTCTTCTAGATGAAGGCCGCCAGCGGCCGGCCTTGCGCTCGGCTTCAATCAGGGAAAGGGAATAGAGGGCCACCGTCGGCAGTATATCCCGGTGTCCGGTGTGCCGCCATGGGTGGGAAAACCCACCTCACCGTCGTCGCTATCACCGAGCATCCTTAAGACCGGCGGCTAAGCCACGTGACGATCACGACAGCTCGAGCTCGACGCCGTCCTGGCTCTCGGCGCCGCCCTTGGTGTGATAGGAGATGATGTCGAGCAGCGTTTCGAAGATCGTCTCGCCCTTTCCGGCGCGCGCACCATGATCGCAATGACTGGCACCGAAACGCAACGCAATGACTGACACCGAAGTATAGCCTGCGGAACTGGGGACGGCCAGGAGGGTTAGGGACGCAGTTTGCGGACGACGGCGGTCGTCGAGCGTCCCTTCACTAGGGACAACAGCACGACCTTGCCGGCATGCTGGCGGCCGGCCACCTGGTCCTTGCGGTAGTCGGCGCCCTTCACTAGGATGTCGGGCCTAAGGAGGGAAAGCAGTTTCTCGGGGGTGTCCTCGCCGAAGGACGTGACAGCGTCGACGCAGGCAAGGCCCGCGATGACACGCATCCGGTCCTTGAGCGGGTTGATGGGGCGCTCAGGCCCTTTGCCGAGGCGGCGCACCGAGGCGTCGGAGTTGACGCCTACGATGAGCGCGTCGCCCAACGCCCGGCAGCGCTCCAGCAGGGACACATGCCCGGCGTGGAGGATGTCGAAGACGCCGTTGGTGAATACTACTCGGCGATTTCGCCGGCGCCACTGACGAGCCGCGACGAGGGGCAGGACTTTGGCGGCGGTGTCAGTGGGCTTTGGGGGCATCTGGGAACATGCCGTCTTCGATCAACCCGCAGAGGATCTGGATGACGGCGATGTGGGCTTCCTGGATGCGCGCCACGCTCTTGGAGGGCACGCAGAGGCAGAGGTCGCAGAGCGGCTTGAGCTTGCCGCCGGTCTCGCCCGAGAAGCCGAGGACGGTAACCCCGAGTTCCTTTGCGGCCTGGGCGGCCTTGAGGACGTTCGCGGAGTTGCCGCTCGTCGAGATGGCCACGGCGATATCGCCCTTCTTGGCCAGGGCGCGCAGGGGGCGCTCGAAGACGAACTCGAAGCCGAAGTCGTTGGCGATCGAGGTCAAATCGCCGGTGTTGGTCGTCAGGGCCACCGCCGGCAGGCCCGGGCGGTTGCGCTCGTAGCGGCCGGTCAGCTCGTCGGCGAAGTTCTGCGCGTCGCAGGCCGAGCCGCCGTTGCCGAAGCTCATGAGCTTGTTGCCGCGCTTAAAGCACGCCAGCAACTCCGCGGCCATCTTGGCGATGAGGTCGGCCTGGGCCGTGGTGGCCTTCAGGACCTTGGCCGACTCTTCGAGTTTGGAGACGATCTCGGCGTTCACGCCGTCACCTTCGCTTTGGCCTCGGCGTCCGCCTTGAGCAGCTGGTCGGCAAACGAGGTGTCGAAGTCGCCCGTGCCGAACCGCGGGTCGGACAGCACCCGCGCGTGGAACTTGGCCGTGGTCTCGATGCCCTGGATGTCGAGCTCCCCCAGCGCCCTCAGCGAGCGGCGGATGGCCGACGAGCGGTCATCCGACCAGACGATGAGCTTGGCCAGCAGGCTGTCGTAATAGGACGGCACCGTATACCCGGCGTAGAGGTGGGTGTCGATCCTCACCCCCGCCCCGCCCGGCCAGTTGATCGACTCGACGAGTCCCGGACACGGCGCGAACCCTCTGGTCGGGTCCTCGGCGTTGATGCGGTGCTCTATGGCGTGGCAGCGGATCTCCGAGGCCCGGGCCTGGGAGAACGGCATCTTCTCGCCGGCGGCCAGCAATATCTGGGTCTTCACCAGGTCCAAGCCCGTCACCGTCTCGGTGACCGGGTGCTCGACCTGGAGCCGGGTGTTCACCTCGATGAAGTAGAAATTCCCGTGCTTGTCGAGCAGGAACTCGACGGTCCCCACGTTCTGGTAGTCGCAGGTCTTGGCCAATCTGACCGCGGCGTCCTGCATCTTCTTGCGGATGGCGGGCGTCACGGCCGGCGACGGCGACTCCTCGATGAGCTTCTGGTGGCGGCGCTGGACCGTGCAGTCGCGCTCCACGCAGGCCACGGCGTTGCCGAACCGGTCGGCGGCCAGCTGGATCTCCACGTGGCGCGGCTTCTCGATGAACTTCTCGATGAAGACCGTGCCGTCGCCGAAGGCCGCCTTGGCCTCGGTGGACGCGCGCTCCACCTCGCCCTTGAGCTTGTCGGCCTCGTGGACCACGCGCAGGCCCTTGCCGCCGCCGCCGGCCGAGGCTTTGACCATGACCGGGAAGCCGATGGCCTCCACTTTCTTCAAGAACGCCGCGTCGATCGGGCCCGAGAGCTTCATGCCCGGAACGCAGGGCACCTCGGCCTTCTCGGCCACGGCTTTGCCCGAGAGCTTGTCGCCCAGGGCGCGGATGGCCTTGCCCGAGGGCCCGATGAAGGTCACGCCCGCCGCGGCGCAGGCGTCGGCGAAGTGCGCGCGCTCGGAGAGGAAGCCGTAGCCGGGATGGATGGCGTCGGCGCCGGTGGACTTGGCGGCCGCCAGGATGCGGTCGACGCGCAGGTAGCTCTCGGTCGAAGGGGCCGGCCCGATGCAGACCGCCTCGTCGGCCAAGGACACGTGGCGCGAGGAGCGGTCGGCCTCCGAGTAGACGGCGACGCTCTTGATGCCGAGCTCGCGGCAGGCGCGGATGACGCGCACGGCGATCTCGGAGCGGTTGGCGATGAGGATCTTATTGAACATGCATGTCCACCTTGACCTTGTGGGTGAAGAGGTCCACATCGGCCGACAGGACCTCGCCGGCGCCGCTCTTGAGCGACACCGTGTAGGTCGAGCCTTCCTTGTGCGACGGCGTCCACTGCTCGGCCGGCAGGTCCTGCGTTCGGGTCTTGAGCCGCCGGGCCATGTCCTGCCGGGTCTTGCTGCGCCATTCGGCCAAAGTCGCGTCCTCGCCCGGCATGTGGTGGCCTTGCACGGTGGCCACAGCCTCGGCTCCGGCCTGCCCCGAGAGCACGGCCGTGGCGCGCGCGGCGACGGCCTGGTCCGCCTCGTTGCGGCAGGAGGCCTGGGCGGCGCGGAAGTCCTCGAGGGCCGGCCCGGTCTGGGCGAGCTCGAGCTGGGTCTCGGCCCTGGCCAAGGTCAGGTCGCAGCGCTGGGCTTCGTCGAGCTTGGGGTAGGCGAGCAGGATCCCGTAGGCGCGCGCCGCCTCGGCGGGCTTCTTCAAGACCCGGCGGTCGATGTCGGCCAGGATGTGGTTGATGCGGAAGAGGCCTTCCGGGCCCAGGCGCGACGGCAAAGACTGCGCCATCTGGAGCGCCTTGCCGCAGGCCTCCTTGGCGGCGTTCGCGTCGCCGGCCAGGTAGGCCGCCTCGCAGTAGTAGGCCACCGGCATCGGGTCGATGGGGTCGATGGCCTGGGCCTCGCGGGCCAGGCGGGCGGCCGCGGCGTGGTCGGAGCGCGACAGCACGTTCTCGAGCTCGTGCATGAGCGGCCACCAGTAGGCGCGCCGCCACTGGTCTTGCTCGAGCTGGAGGACGAGCCAGTCCTCCTCGACCGGCTGGGCCGACACGAGCAGCTTGTAGCGCACCAGTGCCCAGTCTGGGGCCACGATGTCGACGCGCATGTCGTCGAAGGTCCAGACCGTCTCGTCTTGGAGCGACTTAAAGCCCTCGACCGAGACGGCCTTGCGCGAGGCCGCGCTCAGCATCCCGTGGGCCGAAGCCCAGTCCTTCTGCTTGAGCGCGTAGAGGTAGTCGCCGGCGGCCTTGATCAGGGCCTCGGAGGGGGATTTCTTCTCGCGGACCTTGATCGACCAGACCGCGAAGCCGGTGAGGAGGAGAATGATGGCGGTCACCGTCGAGGCCACCGCGCGCGGCCGGCGTTGGATGAAGGTCTGGGAGGGCCCTTCGACGCGCTTGGGCGGGGCGGAGGCGATGGGCGCCTTTTCCCGCTCCTTCTTCTCGTAGCCCTTGGCCAGGCGCGGGTCGAGCTCCTCGGGGCGCCGCTCGGGCTTGGGCTCCTCCTTGCGCTCGGGCGGCGGAGGCGGCTTGGGGAGCTTCACGGGCAGCGGCGTCCCCGGGTCGCCCTCGAGGCGCATCTTGACTCGCTCTTTTTTGGGCGGCGGCTCGCCGGCGGCGGGGGGCGGAGCGGGAGGCTTCGGCGGCGGTTCCTTGGCCGGCGGCGGCTCCGAGGCGCGGGCCTTCGGCTTCTCCACCGGAGTCATGTCCGGCACCGGCTCATCGTCGCGGACCACGCGGGCGGCGTCGGCGGCGGCCGGCAGGCGCGAGATGACGGTCTTGGGGATGAAGCGCTCCATCGCCTCGTCGCGGGAATCCTTGGACGGCGCGGGATCGGGCTTCTTGAGCTCGAGGGATTCCGCCGGAGGCGGCTCTATCTTACGCGGCATCGGTGTCGGCATCTCGGAGGCCGGCAAAGGGGCGATGTTGGGCAGCTTCACCGGAGGCGGCTCGGGCTTGGGCGCCGGCTTGGGCTCGGGCTTGGGTTCCGGTTTAGGTTCGGGCTTGGGCGCCGGCTTGGGCTCGGGCTTCGGCGCTGGTTTGGGCGCCGGTGGGGGCGCCTTGGCCTCGGGTTTCGGCGCCGGCGGCGGGGCCTTGCTGAAATTCTCGCCGCAGGCGTCGCAGTACTTCTTGGCCGCGGCGTTGGTGAAGCCGCAGGCGCCGCACATGCGCACCACGCGAGCGCCGCAGGAAGCGCAATCGGCCCGGTCGGCGGTCCCGGGTTTCTTGCACTTCGAGCAGCGGATCGGGTGGAGGCTCTCGCTCATCAGCGCGGCTGGATGAAGAAGAGCGGCTGGCCGTATTCGACCGCCTTGCCGTCCTCGGCGGCGGCCGGGATCAGCTTGCCCGCGGCCGGGGCCTTCACGTCCACCTTGGCGGCGCCGGTGTCGATGACGCCCAGCACGGCGCCCTCGGCGACCTCGTCGCCGGGCTGGGCCTTGGGCGACTTGCCTAGCGCCGCGGCGCGGAACACGCCTACCTCGGGGGAGGGGACCGGGACCACGCGCGCGTCCGGGAAGCCGCCGACGGGAGCCGCGGAGGCCTGGTCGGAGGCCAGTTCGAAGCCTTCCCCAGCGCGGTGGAAGGCCACCTCGGCCAGGTCGGTCGTGCGCATCCAGTCGAGGACGGCGTTGAGGGTGCTCTTGTCCATGGCTATCTCCGTGCCGGGCGGGCGCGGCGCTTGGCGCCCTTGCGGGACCGGCGTTTGAGAAGGTTGGTCGGATTGCGGGGCAGCAGGCCCGCTTCGAGCGGGTCGAAGGCGCCGGGCAGCATCGCGAACACGCGCGTCCTGTTGACGCTCTCGCGCCGGCCGTCGCCGCCCAGGTCGACGATGTAGAGCCAGGTGTCCTTGGTGCTGAACTCGATCATGAACTGCCGGCAGGCGCCGCAGGGGCGCGGGCTCTTGCCCACCACGCAGACCGCGGTGAGCGACTTCTCGCCATGGGTCACCGCGTTGGCGACCGCGGTGCGCTCGCCGCAGATGGTCAGCCCGTAGGAGGCGTTCTCGACGTTGGCGCCCGGGAAGATGCGGCCTGAGTCGGTCAGCACCGCCGCCCCGATCGGATAGCGCGAGTAGGGGCAGTAGGCCTTCAGGCGCGCCCGCTTGGCGGCCTCGATGAGGGCGCGGACGGTCTTCTTGTTCATGAGAGGTACTTCCCGATCAGCGGCCACAGGGTCTTCTTGGTCTTCGGGTCCATGGCCTTGGGGTCGGTGAAGACCGCGCCCTTGAGCGCCGAGGAGCAGGCGCAGCCGCGCGGCAGGGCGGCCAGCTTGGGCAGGGCGTCGGTCAGGACGCGCTGGGCGTTCTCGACGTTGGCCAGCAGGTGCTCGATGACCTTGGCCGTCGAGACATGGTCCTCCTCCTTCCAGCAGTCATAGTCGGTGACCAGGGCCATCGGCGCGTAGCAGATCTCGGCCTCGCGGGCGAGCTTGGCCTCCGGACTGGCCGTCATGCCGATCACCGAGTAGCCGAGCAGCCGGTGCATGAGGCTCTCGGCCTTGGTCGAGAACAGCGGCCCTTCCATGCAGATGTAGGTCCCGCCCTTGTGCGCGGTGACGCCCAGGCCGCGCGAGGCGCCGTGGAGCAGGCTCGACATGTCCGCGCAGAAGGGGTGCGCCAGCGCCACGTGGGCGACCACGCCCTTGCCGAAGAAGGTGGACGGGCGGCCCTTGGTCTCGTCGGCCAGTTGGTCTGGGAATACGAAGTGGCGGGGAGCGAGCTCCTCGCGCAGGGACCCTACCGCGCTGACCGAGACGATCCGCTCCACGCCCAGCGACTTGAGCGCCCAGATGTTGGCCCGGGCCGGCACCTCGCCGGGAAGGAGCTTGTGGCCGCGGCCGTGGCGGGGCAGGAAGGCGACGCGGACCCCGCCGACGGTACCGGTGATGACGGCGTCGGAGGGGGCGCCGAAGGGGGTCTTGACCTTGACCTCGCGGACCTGCGAGACGCCCGACATCTTGTAGAGCCCGGAGCCGCCGATGACGGCCAGGCGGCAGGCGGGGGTCTTGGGGCGCGCGCTCATTGCGTGTAGCCTCCTTTGGGGAGCAGCTCGCGGATGTTCTTTTCCAATACGTCGAGCTCGAAAGGCTTCTTCATGAAACGGACGTTGGGGCGCTGGAGGATGTCGCGCAGCGCCGCCTCGCCGGCCGTCCCGCTCATCAGGATGATCGGGATGTGCTTGGTCTCGTCGAGATCCTTGAGGCGCTGGGCGGCCGAGGAGCCGTAGACGCCGGCCATGACGATGTCCATGAGGATGAGGTGCGGCTTGTCCTCGGCGGCCATCGCGAAGGCCTGGGCGCCGTCGGTGGCCTCGCGCACGATGAAATGCCGGGAGACCAGGAACTCCCGGACCACCAGGCGCAGGTCCGCGTCGTCGTCGGCGACCAGGATCTCGGCGATCATGCCGCGGCGAGCAGCTCCGCGAGGCGCTCCGGGTAGATCGGGAAGCGCGCGGTCATCTTGTGGACCCGCTCGGCGATGGCCTTGAGGGCCGCCGGGTCCGCGCGCCGCGCCAGCGCGTCGTCGATGAGCTCGGCGACCTCGTCCATCTCGCGCTCGCCCATGCCGCGCGTGGTCACGGCGGGCGTACCGATGCGCACGCCGCTGCAGACCGTCGGCTTCTCGGGGTCGTAGGGGATGGCGTTCTTGTTGACCGTGATGCCGGCCGCGTCGAGCGCGACCTCGGCGTCGCGGCCGGTGACCTTCTTGGGGCGCAGGTCGACCGAGAACAGGTGGCAGTCGGTGCCGCCCGCCACGATGCGGAAGCCCCGGTCCTGCAGGGCCTTGGCCAGGCGCCGGGCGTTGGCCAGCACGCGCTCCTGGTAGACCTTGAACCCGGGCTCGAGCGCCTCGCCGAAGCAGACCGCCTTGGCGGCGATGACGTGCATCAGCGGCCCGCCCTGGGTGCCCGGGAACGTGATCGAGTCGAGCGCCTTGGCGTGCTCCCCCTTGCAGAGGACCATGCCGCCGCGCGGGCCGCGCAGGGTCTTGTGGGTCGTCGTGGTCGTGAAGTCGGCCAGCGGTACCGGCGACGGGTACACACCGGCGGCGATGAGCCCCGCATAGTGGGCCACGTCGGCCGAGAAGTAGGCGTCGACCGAGGCCGCCATGCGCGAGAAGCGCGCCCAGTCGATGACCCGCGAGTAGTTCGAGGCGCCGATGAAGAGCATCTTGGGCTTGTGCTCGGCGACCAGCTTCTCGGCCTCGTCGTAGTCGATGGTCTCGGTGTCGCGCGTCACGTTGACCGGGACGATGTTGAAGTACTTGCCCGAGAAGTTCTTCGGGTGGCCGTGCGAGAGGTGGCCGCCGTGGGCTAGGTTGAGCCCCATGACCGTGTCGCCGGGCTCGAGCACCGAGAGGTACATCCCGATGTTGGCCTGGGTGCCGGAATGGGCCTGGACGTTGGCGTGCTCGGCGCCGAAGAGCTTCTTGGCGCGTTCGATGGCCAAGGCCTCCACGACATCGACGTGCTCGCAGCCGCCGTAGTAGCGTTTGCCGGGATAGCCCTCGGCGTACTTGTTGGTGAGGACCGAGCCCTGGGCCTCGAGGACGGCTTCCGAGACGTAGTTCTCGGAGGCGATCAACTCGAGGTTGTCGGACTGGCGGCGGGTCTCGGCGACGACGGCCTTGTAGACCTCGGGGTCCTGCTCACGGACGTGCTTGAGATGCATGTTTCCTCAGGAAGGCGTCTAGTCCGGTCTCGATCTCGTCGCGGCAGCGCCGGTAGACGGCGTCGGGCTGCCCGATGGGGTCGGCCACGTCCGCCTCGCCGCGGCCGGCGAGCTCGGAGAAAAGCTTGGTCTTGGAGGTGAACTCCGGGTACTGGTCGAGCAGGGCCTCGCGGTGGCCGCTGGTCATGGCGACGACGAGGTCCGCCCAGGCCAGGAGCTCGCGGCCGGTCAGTTGGGGCACGTGGCCCTCAGTGGAGGTCCCGCGGTCGGCCAGGGCCTTCTTGACCCCGTCGGGGACGGCGAAGTAGCGCTCGGCGGCGACGCCCGCGGAGCGCGCGTCCCAGCCGGCCAGCTTGCGGTCGGCGGCCATCTTGAGGAGCAGGCGCTCGGCCATCAGGCTGCGGCAGGTGTTCCCGGTGCAGACGAAGAGGACCTTCATGCCAGGGCCGCCTCGAGCCTGGCCTTCGAGAGGGCGCCTTCGCGGAGGATGCTCAAGGGCAGCGCGCGCGCGTCGACGACGGTGGACTCGGTCCCGTCGGCCGGGCCGGCGTCGACGACCCACTCGGCCTTCTCGCCCAGGGCGGCGGCGGCCGCGGCGCCGTCCTTGGCGGCGGGCCGGCCGGAGAGGTTGGCGCTCGTGGCGGCCCAGGGGACTCCGGAGGCCTGGAGCAGGGCGAGCAGGACGTCGTGGTTCGGGACTCGGATCGCCAGGGTCGTAGCTCCTATCGTGGTCAGTTTTTCGCCCGCTTTCGTGGGCTCGAGCACCATGGTCAGGGGGCCCGGCCAGAACGCTGCGGCCAGGCGCTCCGCGGCCGGGGTGAAGACGACCCAGCGGCGGGCTTCCTCCGTCGAATGTACCAAAATCGGCAGGGGCTTGGCAGGGTCCCGCCCCTTGGCGGCGAAGATTCGCTCGCAAGCGCCGGGAATGAGGGCGCTGGTGCCGATGCCGTAGACGGTGTCGGTGGGGAAAACGACCAGTTTTCCCCGCTTGACGGCGGCGGCAATGGCGGGGAAAGAGGCCGGAGCCGGGTCGCCAGGCTTCCAAGAGACGACGCTTGCGGGGGGCACGGCGTTACTCGTAGGTCGGCTTGGGTGGGCGGGGCTTGGCTTTGTAGGCCAGCTTTCCCGCCTTGGCGTCCCAGGCCAGGACCCCGTGGAGCTCGGTCTTGTCTTCTCGCTCGAGCTCGAAGACCAGCTCCTCGCCTCCGCCCTTGGTCTTGCGTCTCTTGAAGGAGACCGAGGTCTCGAACTCCTCGTCGCTCATCTCGTATGAGTTGCCGCGCCAAAGGGGTAGAAGCTTCTTGTCTCTGACGGCCACTCCCGCGAACTGGCTCGTCGGGAGTCCCTCGGCCGAAACCATGCTCGTCACCTCGAGCAGGAGGCCCGCGGCGTCCGGCGCCCAAGCCACGGGCTGGACCGAGACTATCACCGCGCCGCCTTCCTCCGGGTCCTCCTTGAGGGGTTGCACGGATACCGTCTTCTGTCCCGGGGGCTCCGGAGCCTCCCACTGCTCCCGCGCGAGTACGGAGACGCCTCCGTCGAAGACCTCCAGACTCCTATCGGAGGACAGGTCCATCCGGTCGCGCTCCTTGCCGCCCTCGGTCAGGATGAGGACCAAGGAGCAGTCCCCGTCGTCGCAGCGGCCGCGCCTAAGCTCCACCGCCCCAGCCTTGCCGGGGAGCTGGACGGAAACGACTTTCGCGGAGGGGGCTTCGGCCCAGGCCGCGGCATAGAGGAAAGAGAGCAGGGTCAGAAACAGTTTCATGGCACGACTTTCCGATATTCGGAGTCCCGGGTCAAACCTCTATAATGGTCGTCCCATGAGGGCCCTGCTCCTCCTAGCCGTCCTGCCGCTGCGAGCCTTCTCCACTCTGCCCCCCGAGGCGAACCGGACGATGAAGGGCGCCACGGTGCACGAGTTGGTAGGCCCCATCGAGAGTCCCTTGTCGCTCGAGGTCACCGACTTCCTGCTCGACCATCCCGACCTGGCCGCCTGGTTCGTGCGCCGGCGCAAGATAGCCCCCTACGTCATCGAGATGGAGACGCCGACGCGCTCCCGCGCCGACGACGGCGAGGGCACCAGCGGGTTCATCGAGCTGGTCGACCGCCAGCCCGGACGGCGTTCGTACTACACGGAGGGGACGCACGTCAGCCGTATCTTCCCGGACATCCGCGCGTCGGCGGTCGTCATCATGACCATTGACCCAGTCCAGAAACCCGGCTGCCGGCAGCACGTCGTCAGCTCCTTCGACGTCTACGTCAGGATGCGCAGCGGCTTCGTCTCGGCGATGGTCAGGGTCCTCAAGCCCTTCATCAAGGGGACGCTGGTCCGCAAGTTCACGAAGGCGTTCTCGGTGGCCGCCAAGATCGGCGTCCTGCTGGCTCGTCAGCCCGAGGCCGCGAGGAAGGAACTGCTCTCCTACCCGGGCTTGTCCGCGGAGGACAAGGAACGCCTTAAAACCCTGCTGTCCTCGGTAGAGCCCGAGGACGCCGCCTGCCTGCCGGGCCGTTGATTTGCGACAGCCTTAGAGAATCTCGGCCCAGGGAATCTTTTCAAAATCCGCATCCAGGGTCAGCACTTTAGCTCCATGCCCCTTGGCCGCGGCTGCCACCATCGCGTCCGCCATCGGAATGGCGTAGCTCAAGCTCAAATCCGCGGCCAAGAGGGCTGTAGCTTCGTCGAGGGGAACGACCATGGTTTGGGTCAGCTGGGCCACCGCGGCCAGAGCGGCTTCCTCGCCACGTTCGCGTTTGAGCTTCTTGTAGACTTCGTACAAGACGACCGTCGGCGTGAGAACCTGACGTGGACGGTCCAAGAGCTTTTCCAGGCGCGCGGACTTCGGGCCGCCTGTGAAATATTCGATCCAGGCGGAAGAATCCAGCAGGATCAAGCGCGGTCCCGTTCTTCCCGGACGCCTTCGGCGTTCATCCCGCGAAACGTCCCTCGGAGAGATTTAAGAGGCCGCTCCGGGATGAGCGTGATGACGCCGTCCTTGAAGAGCGCGACCAGCTTCTCGCCCTTCTTGAGATGCGCCTGGCCGCGGATGTCTTTCGGGATGACGACCTGGAATTTGCTGGAGATGGTGACCTGGGTCATTGTCTTACTCCTATCTGGTCGATAGGAATAGTGTAAGTCACGGGTGGGAGAATATCAAGGCTTAGTGCTCGGGTGGAGGACGACGACGAACTCTCCCAGGATCTCGGCCCGCCCCGCCAAGACGCCGCGCACCTCGTCGGCGGTCCCGGTCAGCCATTCTTCGTGCAGCTTGGTCAACTCGCGGCAGACGGCGGCTTGGCAATCAGGCCCCAACGCCGCCACCGCGTCCTCGAGCATTTCAACGACCCGGAACGGAGACTCATAGACCACGAGGGTCTTTTCGAGGACGGCCGCCGCCCCCAACGCCTTGCGGCGCTTGCCCGATGACCGCGGCAGGAAGCCCATGAAAACGAACGAGTCGCCCGGCAGCCCCGACGCCGCGACGGCTGCCGCGGCCGCGCAGGGCCCTGGCACCGATATCACGGGGACCTTATCCGCTCTCGCCGCCGCCACGATCCGGAGCCCCGGGTCGCTCAGCACCGGCGTCCCCGCGTCGGACACCAAGGCCAGGTCGTCGCCGCGCCTGAGCCGCTCGCGCATGCGGTCGAGCTCCCGGTCGTCGTGGTCGTCGTAGCGGAGCAGGGAGGTGGAGAGTCCTAGATGGGTCAGCAGGCCCCGCGTGCGCCGGGTGTCCTCGCAGTAGACCGCCTTGACCTCTCCCAAGACCCGCTTGGCGCGCGCCGAGAGGTCCTCCAGGTTTCCCAGCGGCGTGGCGACCAGGAACAGGCTCACGCCGCCGAACCGTTCTTGCCCTCGGCCTTCAGGAAGGCTTCCACGACCTTGGGGTCGAACTGCTGGCCGGAGCCCTTGTTGAGCTCGGCGGTGGCGGCCTCGCGGGTCAGCGCGCGGCGGTAGGGCCGGTCGGAGAGCATGGCCTCCCAGGCGTTGACGACTGCCACGATGCGCGAGCCGAGCGGGATCTCCTCGCCGCGCAGGCCCTCGGGGTAGCCCTTGCCGTTGAACCACTCTTGGTGGTAGAGGACCATCTTCGCCACCGGCCCCAGGAAGCGCACGCGGGCGAGGATGCGGTGGCCGATGGCGGTGTGCTTCTTGACCTGCTCGAACTCCTCGGGGGTGAGCTTGCCGGGCTTGGCGAGCAGGGCCTGGTCGATCCCCATCTTGCCGATGCCGTGGAGCATCATCGCGTACTCGACGTAGCGGGCCATCTGGTCGGGCAGGCCGAGCTCGCGCGCCGCGGCCGCGGCCAGCCGCCGGCCGTGCTCGGCGTGGTCCTGCTTGTAGAGGTCCTTGGCGTCGACGGCGCGGGCCAGCATCTGGACCATCTCGAGGAAGAAGATCTGCAGGTCGTCGTAGAGCCGCTGGCCGTGGAGGACGAGCGCCGTCTCGCCGGCCAACAGGGACAGAAAGCGCAGCTTGGCCTCGTCGGGAGCGGCGTCGCCGGCGGCGCCTACGTTTAGCACCCCGACCGCCTTAGCACCCAGCAGCATGGGGACCGAGAGCATCAGCTCGGAGGGGACCCACAGCGGCTTGCCTTGGGAGAAGGCCCGGCCGGCCACGCCTTCCCCGGGCTTGAGCGACAGGGCCGGCGGCGGATCGGAGGGCGCGGTCTTCGCGGCCACCACGGTGAGCAGGTCGGTCTCGGGGTCGTGGAGCATGGCCGTGCCGCGCTCGGAGCCCATGAGGCGGCAGGCCTGGTCCAGGGCCAGGGTGCAGAGCTCCTGATGGGAGACCGTGCCGGCTTTGGCGGCCCCATACTCGTGGAGCGCCAGCAGCATCGTGATCATCTCGTCGAGGCGGCCCAGGGCGGCTCGACCGCCGGCGCCGGCCAGGGCGGGGTCAGGGGCGGCACGGCGCGCGGCCTGCAGGGCGGAGAGGGCCGCCCAAAGGGCGGCGCCGAGGCCGGCGCAGAGGATGGCCAAGACCCAGACGGCGGGCATGGCCGGAAGTCTACAAAGTTAGGGGACCACCAACTCGGCCGCGGCGTTGGCCCGGTTCTCGCGGTCGGCGTCGTGCTCCGTCACCCATTTGAGCAGGGCCCGATACTCCTCGCGCGGCAGCGCGCTCCGGAGCTGGAACAGGGCCCCGGCGCGGGCTAGCGGGTCGGGGGCCTCCTTGGCGTAGCTTAGGAGGATGGGGACGGCTTTCGCGCTGCGGGAGGCGAACAAGGCCGTGTCGAGGAGCGGACGCTCGCTCGGGGCGGCTTTGGCCCGCTCGGCCAGCAGACGGTCGAGGTCGACGTCATCGCAGACCAGGCCCAGCTTGATCGCGGCGCGGTGCCGAGTCTCGGGCCGGCGCTTCGAGAACAGCAGGGCCCAGAGCTTGCCCTTGGTGGCGCGCAGGGCCTCGAGCGGGGCGGGGGCGGCCCAGGCTCGGGCGGCCCGGGCCTGGTCGGCGGGCTTCTTGGACTCCGACCAGGCCACATAGCGGTCGAAGCCCTCGGTCCAGAAATGCGCCGCGGCCAGCTCGGCGACGATCGGGCTCTCCTGCGCGCGCTTGAGGATTAGGGGAAGGACCTTGGGGCCTTGCCAGGCGGCCAGCACGCCCAGGGCGGCGAACTGCAGGCCCCAGCGGTTGGCGTCGATAGGCGACATCGCCAGGGTCGGTTCCGGGACCGAGAAGGGCTTCTCGGCCAGCGCGCGGATGAGCTTCAGGGAGCGGGGGGAGCGCAGGCGCGCGGCCCCCGCCAGCCCCAGGGCCTGGAGCTTGGGGTCCTCGTCCTCCAGGAGCAGCTCGAAGAACGGGGCCGCCACGGCTTCGGCCGGCCCGAGCAGGGCCACCGAGGCTTCGACCTTGGCACGCGCGGCCGGGTCGCCCCTGCCGTAGAGGTTCATGAGCCAGCGCAGGTCGGAGTCGCTCCTGGCTTTGGTCTGCCCGAGGCGTTCGAGCAGGCGGACCCGGTCCGCTTCCCGGGCCGCGAAAGTCCAGGCTTGGGCCAAGTCGGCCACGGACCAGGTCGAGGCGATGACCAGGGGGGGGACGTCGCTGAAGAAGGACTGCGCTTCCAGCTCCTTCGGGCTGGGCGGCGGGGCCTCAGGGACGGAGCGAACCTCGACGGACTCCCCCGCGTTGATCACCTCGTAGCGGTGTTGGGCGAATATGGGTGTGGCCAATAAGACCACAAAACCTAGACTCCTCATCGCAGCGCCCCCAGGAGAGCGTCCAATTGGCTGTGCCGGTAGCCGTGCGCGGTCAGGGCCGTATCCTCCGATCCCAGGAGGTCTAGGTCGGCGGGACTGCGCAGAAGGACGGCGACCAGTTTCGTCCGGGCCGCGGCGCGCAGGGTCTCGAGCGCGGCGCGCTGGCCGGGGAAGCGGCGGGCCTCGAAGCAGAAGAACAGCACGAGGTCGGCGCGCTTGGCCGCGGCCTTGAGTCCGACAGGGACGGTTTCCGAGAGCACGCCGGCCTTGGTGAAGGAGACCTTCGCCGGCCAGCGCTTGAGCGCGGCCGAGAGGCGCTTCGCCGGACCCTGGGGACCGTCCTCGAAGGCGAAGCGGTCTTGGACCTCGGTCAGGTCGGGCAGGACGGCCAGGATGCGCGGGCGTTCCCAGGCCGGCCAGCGCAGCGGCAGGGTGGCGCCGCCCACGCGCAGGTGCTCGACCGCCGCCCGGGCGATCTGGCGGGCCAGCGCGTCGTCGGGGGTGGGGGAGGGACCTGTCTTGCGTCCCGTCCAGCGCCGAGCGAAGGCGGCCAGGCGGGCCGCGATGGCCGCGCGCTCGGGCCGCCCTTCGAGGGTCAGGCCGGCCGCCTCGGCGGCCTCGCGCATCAGGCTTTCTCCGTGGGCGACGATGAGCAGGTCGTGGCCGGCGGCCAAGGCCGCCGCGGCCGCCTTTCCCACGGGCAGGCGTTTGGTGATGGCGCCCATGCAGAGGTCGTCGGAGACGATGAGGCCCTTGAACCCCAGCTGTTTGCGGAGTAAGCCGTGGGCCACTTTGCGCGAGAAGGTGGCGGGGTTCTTGCTGTCGAGGGCGGGCATCAGGACGTGCGAGGTCATGACTGCCGCGACGCCGTTCTTAATGGCGGCTTTGAACGGGGCGAGGTGGACGTTCCGCAACTCGCTTCCCGATATCTTGACCACCGGCAGGTCGACGTGCGCGTCCACCATGGCCGCGCCCTTGCCCGGGAAGTGCTTGACGCAGGCGGCGACGCCGTGGCCTTCTTGGCCACAGATGAAGGCCGCGCCGAGCTTTCCGACAAGGTACGGGTCCCGGCCAAAGGAGCGGATGCCGATACCGGGGTTGTAGCCCGCTCCCAGGACGTCGAGGACGGGAGCGAGGTTGAAGTTGATCCCGAGTGCCGAGAGTTCCCGGGCGGCTATCCCTCCGGCTCGCTCGGCCAGGGCGGGGTCGCCGGCGCGGCCCAGGGCGGCGTTGCCGGGAAGGAAGGTGACCCCGGTCGTGAAGCGCATGACCCAGCCGCCCTCGTGGTCGATGGCCACGATGAGGCGCCGCCCGACGGCGTCCTCCAGCGCATGGACCAGGGAGCGGGTCTGAGCCGGGGTGTCTATGTTGCGGTTGAGGAGCAGGACGCCCGCGGCCTCGGTGTCGCGCAGCAGCCGCGCCGTGGCGCGCGAGACGCGTTTGCCTTCGAAGCCGAACAGGAACGGGGCGGTCACTTTCGGATGGTAACAAATGAGCTACGATATCGCTTCATGACGCGCAAGGGTTTCACGCTCATCGAGCTCATGATCGTGGTCGCCATCATCGGCATACTGGCGGCCATCGCCATCCCGAAGTTCGCCGAGCTCGTGCGCAAGTCCAACGAGGGGGCGACCAAGGGCAACCTCGGCGCCGTCCGCAGCGCTCTGACCATCTACTACGCCGACATGGAGGGCATGTTCCCCTCGGATCCCGCCTCGCTGACCATCAACGGCAAGTATCTAAACAAGATCCCGAAGGCGCATGCGCCGCCCTACCACGCGGCCGGCGCGAGCATCGTCCTGGGCTCGGAGTCCACGGGGCTGACCGACGCGGGGGCCTGGATCTTTGATTCCGATCCCGCCGACACGGGGTACGGGGACATCATGGTGGACTGCAGCCATACCGACTCGAAGTCGACGATGTGGCAGGAGTACTAGTCGGGCCGGGGACCCTCGCCACGGTAGTAGGCCTGGTAGCCGCGGCACTCGGTCACGTAGCGGTCGCCGGTGCCGAGCGCCGCGGCGTTGTCGATCTCCCATTGGTAGGCCGGCGGCTCGGCGCGGGCGCTGGAGAGCAGGGTGTAGAGGCTCTGTCCGGCGTGGACGTTCTCGTGCCCGAGGACGCTGGCGGCGTGGTTCTCCGAGAGGAAGGCGGTGGGGCCCAGGCGGACGTTGCGGCCGACGTTGAACGCCCCGGGGTTGGTGGCGCCCATCGTCGTCAGCGCGGGGTCGTAGCGGATCGTCGTGGAGTCGCCGGTGTCGACGTCGTACTTCCACTTCGCGTACCGCCAGGCCAGGGTGTAGTCGTCGGAGTTCGGCGGATGCGCGCGCGCGCGCGGGCCGTGGGAGTGGAAGCCGGTGACGTGCAGGAAGAAGGGGCGGACCTCGAGGGTGACGGGCTCGCCGGCGGGGCGGCCGGCCAGCTTGGGGACGATGACGACGCTGATGGTCCGGGGCCGCTTCTCGTTCTTATGCTCGGTGAAGGGGGTGTAGGCCCACTCCGTGCCGTCGTTTCGGGAGAGGGCCAGAGTCCCCTCGCCGGGGGCGTAGTCTCCGCCGTTGCGGACCTCGGCCACCTCGAGCGTGACCTCGCGCAGGTCGACGGCGGCGCCCTCGGCGGCTCGGACCGTGACGAGCGCCTGGCGCATGCCCTCGGGGACGTCGGCCCAGTCGGAGGCGGCCGAGAGGGTGAGGTTGGTCGGGGTGATGACGACCAAGGCTTGCTGCTTGGCGGCCTGGGGGGCGCCCGGGACGGCCGGGGCCGCGGCGGCCTGCCGGCGCAGTGCGCCGAAGTCGACGCCAGGCAGGGAGAATTCCGCGGCGCGCAGGACGGCTGATAAGAGGAGCAGGAGGGCTACCCGCGCGGGCATCCGATAGGCTAACCGCGGAGTCGCCGGGATTCCAGGGGCTATTGACCCAGGTTGAAGTACGGCCTACCCTTCCCCAGGATGAGAGCCTTCCTCGCCGCGCTGCTGGCCGCCTCCGCCCTGGCTCAGCCCGCGGGCGACCCCGGCGCCTACGTCCATCTGACGACCCGCGCCTGGTTCACCTTCGACCCGGCCGCGGCCTTCGACCCGGTCAGCATCATCGCCACCGGCAACGTCTACGAGCCGCTCATCACCTTCGGCGACGTGAAGAAGCCGGACTCCTTGATCCCCTTCCTGGCGGCCGAGGTCCCCACCCTCGAGAACGGCCTGCTCTCCGCCGACCTGCGCACCTACCGCTTCCCGGTCCGCAAGGGCGTGAAGTTCCACGACGGCCGCCTGCTGACGCCCGAGGACGTCCGCTATTCCTTCCTGCGCTTCATGCTGGCCGACGAGGCCGGCGGCCCCTCGGCGCTGCTGCTCGAGCCCATCCTAGGCGTGGGCTCGACGCGCGACGCGAAAGGCGCCGTCAGCCTCGATTTCAAAGCGGCGGAGGCCGCCGTGCGCGTCGAAGGAGAGGAGGTCGTCGTGCGCCTCCCGCGCCCGGCGGCCGCCTTCCTCAGGGTCGTGGCCTCCCTGCCGATCGTCGTCAGCCGAGACTGGGCCGTCGAGCATGGCGAATGGGACGGCTCCGAGGGGGCTTGGAAGCGCTACAACAACCGGCCGCCCGGGGCCTCGCACCTGACCAAGCGCATGAACGGGACCGGCCCCTATCGCCTGGCCGGGGCCGACGGCCGCCAACTGACGCTCGAGCGCCACGACGGCTACTGGCGCGGGCCCGCCGTTCTCGGGCGGGTTCTCCTGCGCGTGGCGGCCAGCAAGGCCGTGCGCCTGCAGATGCTCGAGTCGGGCGCGGCCGACAGTTCCTTCTTCGACGCGCGCGACTACGACGACGCCCGCGCCGTGAAGGGAGTCAAGATCGTCGAGGCGCCGCCGGGCGGCGGCTCGGGCGAGATCGTGTTCTTCACCTTCCGGACCGAGCCGGGCTCTCCCTTCCTCGGCAGCGGGAAGCTCGATGGGCGGGGCGTGCCGCCGGATTTCTTCGCGCAGAAGCCGGTCCGCGAGGGCTTCGCCTTCGCGCTCGATTTCGAAGACTACCTCCGCCGCGGCCTCGCCGGGCGCGGCCGCCGGAGCTCCGGCCCCATCCCGCCGGGCCTGGTCCTCGACGACGCGCCGGCGCGCGCCTTTGACCTGGGCCGCGCCGCGGCGGCGCTGAAGAAAGCCTACGGGGGCGAGCTCTGGAACAGGGGCTTCACGCTGACCCTGGCCTACAGCCCCAGCAACGCGAACCGCACCGTCCTCGCCGAGCTCCTGCGCGTCGGCTTGGCCAAGGTCAACCCGCGCTTTGTCGTGAAGGTGAAGACGCTCTCCAGCCAGGCGCTCTACGCCGCGGCCGAGCGCCATGAGCTGCCGCTCTTCATCGCCAGCTACGACGCCGACTACCCGGACCCGCACACCTTCGCCTACGGCTTGCTGGCCGGCTCGGGCTATTACCCTAGCGTCCAGCGCTACCGCAACACGGAGATCGACCGCCTGATCGCGGTGGCGGCGACGATGGGCTGGGGCCCCGAGAGGATGGCCGCCTACCGCGAGGTGACGCGGCTGGCGGCGGCCGACGTCCCGCACGTGACGACCTACGAGCCGGTGAGGTTCACGGCCGCGCGCGAGAACGTGCGCGGCCTGGACTCGGGACAGAACGTCAGCAACCTGGCCCGCGACGGCTTCCCGTATTTCTACGCCTACTCGAAGCGCTAGCTAGGCGACGGTGACGCGCTTGTCGAGGTAGACGTCCTGGATGGCGTTGAGCAGCTTGACCCCGTCGGCCAGCGGGCGCTGGAAGGCCTTGCGGCCCGAGATCAAGCCCATGCCGCCCGCGCGCTTGTTGATGACGGCGGTCTTCACGGCCTCGGCCAGGTCGCCGGCGCCCGAAGAGGCGCCGCCCGAGTTGATCAGGCCCGCGCGGCCCATGTAGCAGTTGGCAACCTGGTAGCGGGTCAGGTCGATCGGGTTGTCGCTGGAGAGCTTCTCGTAGACCGCCTTGTGGGTCTTGCCGAAGTTGACCGCGGTGTAGCCGCCGTTGTTCTCGGGCAGCTTCTGCTTGATGATGTCGGCCTGGATCGTCACGCCCAGGTGGTTGGCCTGGCCGGTCAGGTCGGCGGAGACGTGGTAGTCCTTCTCCTTGGTCTTGAAGGCGTTGTTGCGCACGTAGCACCACAGGATGGTGGCCATGCCCAACTCGTGGGCCTGGGCGAAGGCCTGGCTGACCTCCCAGATCTGGCGGCGCGACTCGGCCGAGCCGAAATACACCGTGGCCCCTACGGCCACGCAGCCCATGTCGTAGGCCTGCTTCATGCTGCCGTACAACGTCTGGTCGAAGCTGTTCGGGTAGGAGAGCAGCTCGCTGTGGTTGAACTTGAGGATGAAGGGGACCTTGTGCGCGTATTTGCGCGCCACCATGCCCAGCACACCCAGGGTGGACGCCACGGCGTTGGTGCCGCCCTCGAGCGCCAGCTTCACGATGTTCTCGGGGTCGAAGTAGGCGGGGTTCGGCGCAAACGAGGCGCCGGCCGAGTGTTCGATGCCCTGGTCGACCGGGAGGATCGAGACGTAGCCGGTGTTGGCCAGGCGGCCGTGGCCGAGCAGGGCCTGGATCGACTTGAGGACGGGGGTCGGGCGGTCGGAGAGCGCGTAGACGCGGTCGACGTAGTCGGGGCCCGGGAGGTGCAGGATCTCCTTGGGGATGGTGGCGCACTTGTGGTCGAGCAGCGGCTTCGCGTCCGCGCCGAGCAGTCCTTCGATGTCCAGGGCCATGGGGTATGTCTCCGTGATAGCTGTCTAAAGGGCGAGAGGCATTATACGAAATCCGACGAAGACGGCTAGTTGGCGGGAGCGGCTTGCGGGGGGGCGTTGGGGTCGGGCTGGGAGAGCTGGTAGAGCTCGAAGGCGGCGTTGTAGACCGTGAACACGGAGTCCTGCACCTCGACGACGGCGCGCAGGAGGTACTCCGAGGAGAAGCGGAAGAAGTCGTCGCCGGCCCAGGTCTCCCGCTTGACCTGGGCGTGGGCCGAGGAGGTGTCGAGGTAGAGGTCGTTGAGGCGGAGCTGGATCTGCTGGATCTGGGCGATGACGAGCATGGCGTTCTCGGTGAGCTTCGCGTCGGGCAGGGCCTGGGTCTGGCACAGGCGCAGGCGGGCGGTCAGGTAGTAGAGGTTGTTGCGTACCTGCTCGGAGCCCGCCGCCAGGGTCTTGAAGTTGCCCTGGATGACGGCCAGGCTGGGGTTGGGGTCCTCCTGGGCGAAGGCGTAGCGCAGGTTGTCGGTCTGGGCCTTGGCGTAGTTGCGGATCTGCTCGAGGTTGGCGGTCTGCTGGGCGGCCTGGTAGGCGATGGCCTTGACCACCTCGACGAGCCGCGGATCGGCCGAGACCCGGGCCGCGCGGTCGCGGGCCTGGAGCAGACCGTCCCACAGGTAGCGCTCCTGCCAGAGCACCACAGCCTCGCTGTCGGAGGCCGCGGCGGGGGCGGCCAGGGCGAAGAGCAGGGCCCAGGCGAGCATGCTAGCCCTTGGGCGGGGCGGATTTCCCGTAGGTGGAGAACTTGGCCCGCACGCGGGCGACCTCGGCGTCGGAGAGTATCCGGGGCTCGGAGACTTGGATCGCGCGCCAGTACATCATCGCCAGCATCTCGGCCTCGACAGTCAGCGCCAGGGCGCGTTTGAGGTTGGGTGCCAGGACGATGAGGCCGTGGTTGCCCATGAGCGCCGCGCTGCGGCCCTTCAAAGCCTTGAGCACCCGGTCGGAGAGCTCCTGGGTCCCGAAGGTGGCGTAATCCGAACAGCGGATGTCGTCGCCGCCGAAGAGGGCGATCATGTAGTGGAAGGCCGGGATCCTGCGCTCGAGGCAGGCCAGGGTCGTCGAGAAGCCGCTGTGGGTATGGATGACCGCCCCGACCTCGGGGCGAGAGCGCAGGATGTCGAGGTGGATGCGCCACTCGCTCGAGGGGGCGTGGCGGCCGGTGTGCTTGCCGTCGAAGCGCATGTGGACCAGGTCCTCGGGCTGCATCACGTCGTAGGGCACCGCGGTGGGCGTGATGAGGAACCCGTCCTTCGGGTTGCGCCCCAGCCGCACGCTGACGTTGCCGGAGGTGCCTTGGTTGAGGCCGCGGCGCTCGAGATGGAGGCAGGTCTCGATGATCTTGCGGCCGAGGGCCAGCTCCTGCTCGGAGAAGTTCATGGGCGCCGATAGTCTAAACGGGAACGCTGCTTTGCGCTAGGGCTTCCACTTCTTGGCCAAGCCCTTCACGAGCCGCGCCGCGATGCCCTCGGTGGCCAAGGGGCCGTTGACGCCCTCGTTGGTGTCGGAGCCGGCCCAGACGACTTCGCCGCTCTCGATGTCGACCAGCTTGACGGCCAGGCCTACCGCGGCCTCGACGGGCATCATGAAGGGGATCTGCTTGGTCTCTCGGGTCGTGTTGACGCCCACTTGGCGCGTGACCTCACGCATCTTCCCCTTTGGTCCTCTCTCCATGAACTGTTTGAAGATCGGCTCGTCGTGCGCGGTATGCGAGTCGACCATGACCAAGGTCTTGCGTTCGGGCTCGTAGGCGGTGATCTGCCCCATGACGACGGCGTCGACGCCGAGGACCTTGCCGACCGCCTTGGCGCCGTCGGGCGAGAGGACGCCCGCGGCGCCGAGCTTGAGCTCGCCCATGACCGCCTCCAGGCGCGAGCGCTCGATGAGCCTGTAGCCCTTCTCGAGCAGGTGCTTGGCGAAGATGTCCTCGGCGCCGAAGCGCGGATACGACCCGTAGTCGAAGGCGAGCACGCCGATGCGCTTGACCTTGCTCAAGTCGTAGCTCTTGTTGACCGCGTCGGTCGTGCGGCAGGCGCCGAAGAGCAGCGCGGCGGCGACGACCCGCCACCCCTTCATCGCGCTTCCGCGATGCGCGCCAGGTGCTGCTTGGCGGTTTCGACGCGCTTGGGGTCCTTGGCGAGCTCGACCACGCGCTGCCAGGCCTCGCGGGCCTTTCTCCAATACTTCGCTTGGGCGCTTTTCTGTTCGCCGAGGAGGGAGGGGTCGCCGGCGGCCGCTTCATAAAGGAGGCCTAGGGAGTAGAAGGCATGGGCCTTGCCGGGAGCCAGCTCGGCGGCTCTCTCTAGGGAAGCCGCGGCCTCCGGGTAGCTCTTCGCGGACTGGTAGGCCAGCCCGAGGCTCAGGTGCAGGGAGGCGTTCTTCGGGTCTTGGGCGAGGGCTTCTTGAAACTTTCTAGCGGCATCGGCGAAGCGCCCTTGTGCCACGAGCTGTTTGGCGTCGTCGGCCGGGGCGGCCGCGCAGGGCATCGAGAGGAGCAGGACCAGGAGCGGTTTCATATTCCCAGTATACCAGGATAGGCGGTTGACGCTGGCGGGGGGGAAGGTGATACACTGGCCGTACACCCCATGAAGCCCGCCCCGCATCTCGCGCTCGCCCGGAAATACCGCCCCCAGGAGTTCGAGGCCGTCGTCGGCCAGGACGCCGTGTCGACGACGCTCAAGAACGCGGTGGCCTCCGGCCAGGTGGCGCACGCCTACCTCTTCTACGGTCCGCGCGGGGTCGGCAAGACCACCTCGGCCCGCCTGCTCGCCAAGGCGCTCAACTGCGAGAAGGGGCCCACGCCCGACCCCTGCGGCAAGTGCCCTTCCTGCGTCGAGGTGGCGGCCGGTTCGGGCATCGACGTCCTCGAGATCGACGCGGCCAGCCACACCCAGGTCGACAAGATCCGCGAGATGATCATCGAGACGGTCTCCTTGGCCCCCACGCGCGACCGGCGCAAGATCTTCATCATCGACGAAGTCCACATGCTCTCGAACCACTCCTTCAACGCGCTCTTAAAGACCTTGGAGGAGCCGCCGGCCCACGTGGTCTTCATCCTGGCCACGACCGAGCTGGCCAAGATCCCTCCGACCATCGTCTCGCGCTGCCAGCGCTTCCGCTTCCGCGCCGTCCCGTCCGAGCTCGCCGTGCAGGCGCTCGAGCGCATCGCCAAGGCCGAGAAGGTGAAGGTCGAGCCCGAGGCCCTGGCCCTCATCTCGCGCGCGGCCGGAGGGGCCCTGCGCGACGCCCTGTCGCTCTTTGACCAGGCCCTGGCGTTCTCCGACGGGAAGGTCACGGCCGCCACGGTGGCCGAGCTCCTGGGCGCTCTGCCGGAGGACCTCCTGCTCGCGGCGGCCAAGGCCATCCTGGCCAAGGACGCCGCGGCGCTATCGATCCCGCTGGCGCGCATGGACGCCGAGGGCTTCGACCCCGGCCAGCTCCTGCGCGACCTCCGCGAGCGCCTGCAGGCGCTCTATCGCCGCTCGCTCGGCGTAGGCGGGGAGCCCGAGGGCGGCTGGGCCGCGCTGGCCGGCGAGCCGCCTGAGACCTACGCCTTCCTCATCAAGCGCCTCAACAAGGTCCTGGAGGACCTGCGCTCCTCGGACTCGCCGCAGGCCGCCTTCGAGCTCGGCGTCTATGGCATGCTCGAGTCGGCCTACGACCTGCGCGCCTGGGTCCAGCGTCTCGAGGCGCTCGAGCGCCGGCTGGCCGGCGCCCCCGCGCCCAAGCTCGCCGAGGCCCCAGCGCCGCGGCCCGCGCCGACCTACGCGGCTCCCGCGCCCGCTCCGGCGCCTAAGCCCGCCCCCGCTCCTGTTCCGGCCGCCGCTGCCGCCGCGGCGCCCGCCGGCGCCTGGGGGACTCTGCTGGCCGCGCTCGAGACCGAGCGCCCCGCCTTGGCGATCACGCTCAGCGGCGCGAAGCTCGTGGCCGACGGCCGGGCCTGGCGGGTCGTGTTCAAGAAGGCCTTCGACGCCGACCGCGCGGCCAAGGAGAAGGCCATGCTCGAGGAGCGCCTGGGCGCGGCCGGCGCGGCCGTGGCGCTGAGCTTCGAGACCGAGGGCGGAGCCGCGGAGGAGCCGTGGCGCGACCCCGCGGAGGGCCCCGTGCCCGAGGACCCGGCGGTCCAGAAGACGCTCGGCGTCTTCGGCGGCCGGGTGCGGCCGGCCCCCAAGAAGAAGCCTTGAAGAGCTTCGAACGGCTCGTGTCCAGCCTGCGCCGCCTCCCCGGCATCGGCCCCAAGCAGGCCGAGCGCCTGGCCCTCCATCTCCTGCGCGCGCCGGCCTCCGAGACCGAGACCCTGGGCGCGGCGATGCGCGAGGCGCGGGCCCGGGTGCGCGCCTGCTCGGTCTGCCTCGACTACACCGAGGGCGACACCTGCCGGCTCTGCTCGGACCCCGGACGCGACCGGAGCCTGGTCTGCGTCGTCGAGCAGCCCACCGACGTCGCCGCGGTCGAGCGCTCGCGCAGCTTCGGCGGCCTCTACCACGTCCTGCACGGGCGCCTGGCCCCGCTCCACGGCGCGGGGCCCGAGGCCCTGCGCACGCCCGAGCTCGAGGCCCGCCTCAAGGGCGGCGGCGTGACCGAAGTCATCCTGGCCACCGACTCCGACACCGAGGGCGAGGCCACCGCGCTATGGCTGGCCGAGCTGCTCAAGCCCTACCCGGTGCGCCTGACGCGCCTCGCCCAGGGCGTGCCGCTCGGCGGCCATCTCGACTATCTCGACGAACAGACCGTGTCCTGCGCCGTGAAGGCCAGGCGCGACTACGGCGGAGGCCGATAACATGCGCTACGAGAACATCCTGGAGACCGTCGGCAACACCCCGCTCATCCGGCTCGGCCGCATGGCCGATGGGCTCAAGCCCAAGATCTACGTGAAGGCGGAGTTCTTCAACCCCGGCGGCTCGGTCAAGGACCGCATCGCGATCTCGATGATCGCCGACGCCGAGAAGCGCGGCAAGCTCAAGCCCGGCGGCACCATCATCGAGGGGACCTCGGGCAACACCGGCATCGGCTTGGCGCTCGTCGCGGCCCAGCGCGGCTACAAGCTGATCTTCACGATCACCGACAAGCAGTCGCGCGAGAAGATCAACTTCCTCAAGGCCCTGGGCGCCGAGGTCATCGTCTGCCCGACGGCCGTGGAGCCCGCGGACCCGCGCTCGTACTACTCCGTGGCGGCGAAGCTCGCCAAGGAGATCCCCAACGCCTACTACCCGAACCAGTACGAGAACCCCGAGAACCCCGCCGCCCATTACCGCACCACCGGCCCCGAGCTCTGGCGCGACACCGAGGGGAAGATCACCCACTACGTGGCCGGGATGGGGACCGGCGGGACGATCAGCGGGGCGGCCAAGTACCTCAGGGAGAAGAACCCCAAGGTCAAGGTCATCGGCGTCGACCCCGTCGGCTCGCTCTATTATGAGAAGATCAAGTTCAACCGGGTCGGGACGGCCAAGGCCTACGTCGTCGAGGGCATCGGCGAGGACATCTTCCCGTCCACGATGGACCTGAAGATCGTCGACGACGTCATCCAGGTCCCGGACAAGGACTGCTTCCTGGCCACCCGGAGGCTGGCCCGCGTCGAGGGCATCTTCACCGGCGGCTCCGGCGGCGCCGCGCTCTGGGCCGGGCTCGAGGTCGCCAAGAAGCTCAAGACCTCCGACCTCATGGTGATCCTCCTGCCCGACACCGGCATGCGCTACCTCTCTAAGATCTACAACGACGAGTGGATGAAGGAGCACCAGTACGTCGAGGACTCGGTGCGCATGACCGCGGGCGATCTCGTGCGCTTAAAGAAGAGCGCGCGCAAGCTCGTGTCCGCCAGCCCGACGGACACCCTGCTCGGCGCCTTGTCCAAGATGCGCAAGCTCGACATCAGCCAGCTCCCGGTCATGGAGAAGGCGCGGCCGACCGGCGTCATCTTCGAGGACTCCGTGATGAGCCGGCTGCTCAAGGGAGACGACCTCAAGAGCCGCATCGTCCGCGAGGTGATGGGAGCCGCCCTGCCCGAAGTCTCCCCGTCGGAGCGCCTCGACGCCGTCATGGCCCACATCTCGGGCGGCTCGCCGGCCGTCCTCGTCCCGGTTGGCAAGGGGCGCTGGGAGATCGTCACCAAGTACGACGTCTTGAACGCCGTCAGCAAGATCGCGGCGGCTTGAGTTGAAGACGAGTCAGACCCAGTCGGGCAGGTCGAATGCCGACGGCGGGGCCCCGAGGTAGTCGCGCTCAACCTTGTTGAGGTTCCGGATTATCTTGGGCAGGTCCGCTGCGCGGGCGTCTAGGAGGAAGCTGTCGAGCGCCTTCTCGAAGCGGGCCACGAGCCGCTTGTGTTCGAGCAGCCCGAGCTCCGCTATCGATCGCGCGTCCGCGTCGTCGCTCGAATTGAATCGTCTGAGCTTGCTGACGATGACGTCCGTGACGTCCAGCGCCTCGGCCGTGAAGTTCTTCAGGCGCCCCAGCCCGGCGACGGGATGGAAGAGCGCCTTCTGCGGCAGGAACGGCAGGCCGCCGGGCACGACGTCCAGGTACAGGCCGAAGCGCTCGTGCAAGGCTTTCCCCTTTCCGGCCATGCCCAGCAGCTGGTCCTTGACCTCGGCCGTGATGGCAAGCGTCTCGAGGACGTCTGCGTCTTTCGTGGCGCGTGCGTACTCGGTCTGCAGCATCAGGGCGGCCGATCCGATGATTGGCAGCCGGATCTTCCTGCCGGCCGGCGGCTGCCAACGCCGGTCAATCTCCTCAAGCAGCGGCTCAAAGAGACCCACGCGCCGCCTCCAAGGCCTGCTGGAACTCCTCCGGCTGGATGCGCGTCGCGATCCGCCAGCGGCGGGAGATCGCCGAGCGCTCTGCCTTGATCAGCAACAGGGTCTCCAGGCTGGCGATGCCGGGGTCGAGGATGTCATCGACTGCCGCTGGGCCCCCGCCGGGCCGGCCGACGGCGGACAAGGACTGCTCCAGGGCGACCTTGGTACGGCTGTAGCGGATTCGCCAGCGCGGCGGCAGCTCCTTGGCCAGCTCGCCGGCCAGCGCCCTCACGGTGTTCTCGACTGCCCAGCCCAGCCGGCCGGTCAAGCCGACGGAGTGGACATCGGCGTATAGCTTGGCGAAGTTCAGGCCGTCAATATTGTTCACCAGGACAGGGGCCAGCGCCGTCACTTGGCGGGGCGACTGCGCGCTAGCCAGGACCTCGCGGATCACGGTCAGGGCCTCCCGCAGGCGCTCGGTGGGCAGGACATCCCGCGCCTCGGCCAGGTGCGTGGCGCCGGCGCGCGCCAGCGCGTTCTGGAGCTCGCTGGCCGCTTGGGCGGGAGGGGCGAAGGTGTCGATCTGCACGTTGAACGTCCGGAGCAGGGTCAGGAACTGCTCCGCCGTGAACGAGCCCTGCCCGCGCTCGATCTCCGAGAGTCGGTTCTGGGACAGGCCGAGGCGGTCCGCTAGCGCCGCCTGCGTCCAGCGGCGCTCTTGACGCAGGCGGCGGGCGCGCTGGGCTATTGCGCCTCGAAGGCTCTGGGTTAAGGCGATCATATATCGGTTAATCGATATTATATCGAATTATCGATATTATAGCAGGCATGCCCCCGCCGCGCAAGGCTGTTTGGGATTCCCGGCAACCTCAACGCCGTCACAGGATCGCCGTGGCCTAGCGCGGGAAGAACAGCTTCCAGGCCGCGTCCGCGGCGTCGAAGTCGCCGTTGCCGGGCCCGGTGAGCGTCGGCAGCTCCCAGGGCTCGCCGCCCGGCCAGGTGTGGCCCCCGCCCTTGACGGCGTAGAAGCGCAGTGCGGCCCCGTCGCGGCACCTGGCCGAGCTGAGCCTTACCGTGGTGCCGTCGTCGGGGTCGGCGTCCGGGAGGGTGCTCCTGACGAGCCTGCCGCAGCCCAAGAGCTCCCGCCACAGCGCCAGGTCTTTCTCGGGGGAGATGATGCGGCCGAACTCGAAGGGGCCGATCCTCACCAGCCCCTCCTTCCAGGAGAAATAGGGGTCCAGGTCGCCGGTGACGGTCATGAGCGAGGGCGCGCCCTTGGGCCGGCAGCGCGAGGCCCGGTTGAGGGCCAAGGTCCCGCCGACGGCGGCGACGCCCTTGACGTCGAAGGCCGGCTCGCAGGCCAGGCGCTTGCTCATCAAGGCGCCGTTGGACCAGCCGACCGCGTAGACGCGGCGCCGGTCCCCGCCGTGGCGCGCGGCCAAGCGCTTGACGAGCGCCCGCAGGTAGCCCACGTCGTCGACCTTCTCCATATGGGATTGGAAGGTCTTCACGCCGCGGCCGTCGTTCCAGATGTTGTAGGTCGGCTCCGGATAGACGACCAGCGCCCCGTCGCGCAGGCCCAGCTCCTCGAAGCGGCGCCGGGTCAGCTTGCGCAGGCTCTCGATCCCCTGGCGGCCGGTGAGCAGGAGGACGATGGGGCGCCTCTTGCCGAGCTTGGGCGGGGCCTTGAGCCAGGCGCGCCGCGGCCGGCCGCCGTGCTCGAGCTCCACCGCCTCGAGGCCGTCGTGCCCAGGGTGCGCGGTCTCGGCCGCGCGGGCCGGGGCGGCGAGGAGGAGCGCGACGGCAAGGAGCGGGCGTCGTGTTGTCATTTCTCCTTCCCATACTCCCAGTGAGCGCTTTGCCAAGGGAAGAACCATCCATGTACAGGGGTGTCCCCAAAATAGATCGTGAAGTCCGCGGCGGAGTTCCAAATTATCCGCACGTTGCTGTCTCCACCGCTGTCCCATCGGAACGAATTGCTCGTCATGCGTTCCTTTCCGCGGAAGAATACGGTCGCCTCGTATGTGCCACCTGCACCCGTCGGATCGGCCGTGAACGGCACCTGCCTAACGACGAGCCGATAGTAGACGCTTCCAACGTTAGGGCTATCAGAGGATGCAAGGACACCCCCGAATGAGCGATATGCCCAAAGGCCAGCCACGGCGAGAGCCACTAAAGTGCCGGCAAGCACCCGGGTCGCGAGTTGTTTCATTACGGATTTCCATTTGAATCAGTGCCAGCCGCAGAGGCGTGAGGCGCACGGCGCGTCCGCATGCCATGTAGGCGACGCGCGCCGAAAACGGCGAGCTGAATTCCGTAAGATTTTCGGGGGCCACAAAGGAACTCCATCGCCGGACCAGCAACGACGGGCCTGAACGGCAGTGCATGCGTGCGGCGATGAGCAGGCCTCACGCCGCCCCGGTTGGCCAGTTCGCGGCGCTTGGCGGCGCGGCTTGCGAAGGCGTAAAGCGCCTGGGCGAACGTTCAGTGCGGGCCGGGTGGCAGAGGCCGGTCACCTCCATGAAACGTGTCAGTTGTTGAAGAGTTGAAAAGTTCGGCCGCGAGGCCGGCGCGTTTCCCTCGGGGATGCGGCTCTCGAGGCGCGGAGCCGAAAGCTCCGGTCTGGCGAGAACCTGCGAGACGACGCAGTCCGCTTCTACCACGTTCCTCGGCGCAACGTGCGACCTAACGGAGGGTGATAAACGACCACCAAGCCGGACTATAGACCCTGAACTGGGATTCCGCCAGCCCACCTTGCCCTCTCTTGCTTCGAGTCGACCACGATCCAAATTGCGTCCCGCCTCAAACAAGCCTAACAGCCAAGTCCAGTTTTATGGACGGGTAAGTTACCCGTAAAAGGGCCTAGGGAATCTGGGCCCTCCTTATCGGTTGTCCCCTCCTTGATAAGGACTCTGAATGCGGCGGCGTCGACAAATCTATTGATCCAGTTGTCGCTGTGGAGGTCGCCGCCGACCTGCAGCTGGCGGCCGAGGCTTAAGCCGTTGGGCATCGGTACGACGCGCTCCAAGGCGCCGTTCATGAAGATGCGCAGCTCGAGGGTGGCGGCGTCGTAGGTGACGGCGTAGTGGTACCAGCGGTTTGTCTCGATGGGGTTGGCCGCGCAGACCCAG